>NZ_NUPZ01000037.1 GCF_002584985.1 Bacillus sp. AFS029637
CTTATATGTATCATCCTTAGTTACTTTAATATTTTTTTCGCCTTCGCCACTATTCAACTTTAGTATTGTATTATCATTTGAATCCACAACATAAGCAATTATAGTTCCTTTTTTAGTTTTATCATCAAAAGAAAATATCCAATTCTCACCTTTTTTAACTTTCCTATCTTGAGTTGCAGATCCAGTAAATTTTCTATAATCCCCAGATATACTACCAGATACACTATCTGAAGAACCATGAACTTTACCACCAACGATAGTTCCTTCTCTTGTAAAACAACCACTAAGAATTACTAAACACAAAACAAATAAAATTGTATTTCTAAAAATCCCCAACATCATTACCCCTTTTCTAAAACCATAAAGAACGTACTATCCGGTAGCGCAACCGTATTCCCAGACTCATCTTGAAACTCGATTTTCTCGCTAAGATGGTTTGTATATCCATCCTGCAAATAGTTCATAGCTTGAATGATGTTTACTTTATCTCCAAAGATACCCTTTACGAAATCCTTATAGTCGTTTGGCGTAAAGATTCCAAACTGCTCCTGCACCTCATGAACGAAGGAATCCTCACCCCAGGTATACGTATATAAGAACTCCATTGCATCATTAACAGGCATTTTGACTGTATTGTCTGCAAGTACCTCATACTGGATTATACGACCCTTAAATTGATGGACATACTGCTCTAAGAACTTCATTCCGCCCGCATCTTTAAAACGAATCACACGCATTAACCTTTTATCTTCGGTCATGATGCCATCACGAATGATAATACGACCTCCCGGCTTTAACACCTCGTAGGCACTCTGCAGACCCTTTTTAATTACTTCAAGATTGAATTTCTTACCTTCATACTCGATATAAGAGAACAGCTCATGAAGGATAGATGAATATACAATCGTATCAACCGATTCTTTATCAAACGAGCTGCTTAAGTTGATTGCATCCCCTTTAATGACGTCCCAAGAACGACCCTCGTTTTGCTTCTTCTTTTTCAACGTATCAATCACGTTTTCGGAAATATCGATACCGTAGATTCGTTTATCCTTGTTCGCTTCTTCAATCATGTCTAGCATGACACCACCACCGGCTCCGACATCTACAACCGTATCTCCCTTTATATATTCAAGAATAATTCGTTTATCATCAGCCGAACTATTCATATGCTCCAGATACACTTCTTCGTTATGGAATCTATCATACGCATCCTTACGTAACCCGAAGAAATCAAACAGCAGCACATTTGCCCGAGCATGCATCATATCTACCTTTTCTGCCTCTACACAGAAGGTAATTAACGCCTCACCTACAGCAGAAAACTGAAACGACACATACGCAGTCTTCATATCTTCATCGACTTTAACCTCAAAGGAAACATGCGTTGTATCGGGTTTCTCGTTCTCACGGTACTCCCGTAGATATTTCTCAATAACCCGCTTACGATACACATTGTCCTTCTTCTCGCCTTTGAAATCATAGTGCAACTGCTGCATCAATTTCTCGAAATGGATATGCTGAACCTTTCCAGTGCCTATCTCGTTCTTTAACATAACAAAAACTGTCCAGATATCCTCGAAGCTAAGAGCATGCATAGACGGTTCTACATACCACAAATCCTTATCAGATAAGAAGGTTTGAACACCACTCTTCTCGCTCCCCATAATTATATCTTTTTCAAATGCTGACTCCTTATGTTTTGGCGTAAGTCTATGTATGCGAGAAGTAAATGGTTCCACATAGCCATCAAACAGACCATCAATTGTAATCTTCACATTGTCCTTTACTTCACTCCACAAAGATTTTGATACGCCCTCAATAATACAATGGTTAAGATAGTATAGAATCTCCTTTAACCTACCGTCTCCGTACTCTTCTCTATACGTGTTAATCAAATCAATATGAGAGTCCAAACGAGCCTCACCGCGGATATACTGCCCAATTAATCCATGTGTTCTAATTAAATCTCGAACAAACAAATACTCAGTAGAGTTTAAGTTTGTCTCTAAACGTTCGATAAACTGAATATCACTAAAGATATCCGCAGAACCCTCGTTATGTACCAATAGGTTAATCCCGTTTTTTTCCCATTGCTCCCGCTGTTTTAAAGAACCTACCTTTGCAAGCTCACTATACGTTAGTACCTTTTCAATAATGCGATACGCTTCTTCATCTAAAGACAACCCCTCTAACACTTGCAGCGTACAGTGTACATAGTACAACACCGCATCTGTCTTTAATGCACCAAGTACCTGTACATTCTCATAGTTTTGATGTATCTCTTCTGCCTCGATTAGATGCTTTAACCACGTAGGGAGAGCATCAGAAAACCCTTCAATGTATTTATTTAGAACTTCAATGTTTTTCAACGTATTTCCCCCTCGATGATACGGACTATATATATTCATGGATAACCATTTTAATTATATCTATTTCTCCCCCTGTCTGTTTGTCATTTTAAATACTTTTTTTAAATCTTATTCTTTAACGAGTTTTATGTAGAATACCGAGGTAATAAATAAAAGAATAGTCAATGACTATTCTTTTATCAGAGTGTTGGGAAACTTTACTTTTAAAAGTAAGGTTTTTTATTTACTTCTTATCGATATAAGCATTTTTATAAGTATAAACACCACCAAATTGATGCTTTTCAATTCCCTTTACATAATCCTTTTGTACATATGCTGAACCAATATGATAAAGCGGTGCCACAGCAGCATCTTCTAATAAGACCTGCTCAGCTTCTAACAATACTATCCATCGTTTCTCTGGTTCTAGTACAAAATCAGTTTTTGCTTTCTTTATTAATTCATCGTAACGAGAATTGGAGTAATTCATTTTATTATTTGGATTACCCGTCGTAAATAGCTCTAAGTAACTAATTGGGTCTTTATAGTCAGGTCCCCAATTTGCCATAGTTATATCGTAATCACCTGTTTGTTCTAACTGTAACTTTTGTTTAAATGGCTGCTGTTTAATTTGTAGCGTTAATCCAGGCAAATCCTTTTCTAAGTCACCTTTTATATATTCTGCCATACGTTTTGCATTATCTTGTTCATACGTTAAAAACTCGAGGTTTACTTCGTCTACTCCAAGCTCTTTTTTCGCTTCATCCCAAACCTTTTGCGCAGTTTGTAAATCATATGAAGAAATATTTCCGTTTTCTTTTCTAAAATCTTTTCCAGTCTTTTCATTTATATGACCAACTGGTACAAGTCCACTTGCAGGTTTTGCCCCGTTATTAATAAAGTGAGCAACAAAATCTTCTTTATTTAACGCAAATGAAATGGATTGACGAACTTTTTTATTGGCTAACGCCGTATTTTTTTCATTAAAACGTAGCATAGCAATTCCAGGATCACTCGACATGTGTAATTCCTTATTCCCTTTATACTTGTCTACAAATTGTGAATTAATAGGTACTCGGTCCAAATCACCAGCTTCATATAAATTCACAGCCGTCATTGTGTCTTTTACAATATGAAAGTTTATTTCGTCTAACTTCACTTTCTTTTCATCCCAATATGTATCATTTTTCTTCAATTGAAATTCTTGTTCATGCTTCCATTTCTCTAATACAAATGGGCCGTTATATATGAGATTACTAGGTTCCAATGCATAATTCTTTCCTTGTTCTTTCAAAAACGATTCATGTTGTGGCAAGTATATAGGTAACGCTAACACCTGTAAAAAATACGGAATTGGCTGTTCTAGTTCCACTTCTAACGTATAATCATTTATAACTTTAACCCCAAGTTCATCAAGCGGCATTGTTCCTTTATTTATTTCCTTCGCATTTTTCACATAAAAGAGCATGTATGCATATTGAGACGCTGTTTCATGACTTACCGCTCGTCTCCACGCAAACATAAAATCATTTGCTGTTACATTATCACCATTTGACCATTTTGCATCTTTGCGCAACTCAAATGTATATTTTTTACCATCTTCACTTCTTTTAAACGATTTTGCTACTGCTGGAATAGGATGATCTTGATCATCTAGCACATACAATCCTTCAAATATGTTTTGCATAACATGTGCTGATGTACCATCCATCGTTTTCGCAGTGTCAAGGGAAGGAATTTCTTCTGATACTGTTACATTTAACACTTGTTTTTTAGCCTCTGTGTCACTTTTAATCGTTTTATTATTACAAGCTGTTAAAAATAAAGATGTAACAAGTGCCATTACCATTAAATGGCTCGTTTTTCGTTTCATGAATTGTTCTCCTTAGAAATAAAATGTTATAAAACGTTATATTTTGTTGTTTTGATTATAATAAATCATTATACATTATAAGTGGTTATTTATTAATATTTTATCAAGGGACATATTAGCGATATTTTATGTCTATTTCGTATAGGTGTTAGCAAGTTCGCTTGCAAACTTGTTAGCACTTTTTTATACGTACTAAAAATTAAAATTTGTCATTAGAATGGCTTGAACAAACAGTTAAAATGATAAAACAAACATTAAAAAATAATTAGTAAAAATTGACCGCCCGTAATAGGTGGTCTTTTGTTCATATTACTTCACATACGCATTACTAGCCGTAATGTAGTCTGTATTCCCTTTCGAATTGTGTACTTTATATTGCGGTGAGCCGTTAACGTCAACTTTACTACTTTTTTCCCTAAAGATTGAAATACGTAACAAATCGTAGACAATATAAATGAGGCATACAGCAATAAAATTCACATGGGTGGTATTACTAATATCTATGATGAAATAGGGATAGATGGTCTACCTATTCGTTTGTTTTTAGATGATAATGGTAAAATTATTTCTGCATTTCCAAGACAAGGTCGATAATTTAATTTTTGAAGGAGAAAATAATATGGATTACAAATTTGAGTTACTTAGTACAGGTAGTTTAGCTATTAGACTACCAAAGGAATTCGATATTTTAGAAGCTTTTTTAAATGTAGAGGTATCTGCATTCGGTGATTGGATAGCAGAAACTGTAGATAAAGTTTTAAATAAAGAAAGTGATCATGAAAAAATAAGTGCGAATATTTTTGGAGCAGATGTTCGAAGAGATAAAACTTTTATATTTAATAAGTATGATGAAAATGAGATTGAAATCCCTCTTGAAATAGAAACTATTACATTACGAAATCTAATAGATATTTGGTTAAATGAGCACACAAAATTGAAAACCGAAAAAAATAACAAGTAAATAATGTTACATACAGCGCGAAAAAGGCCGCCTGTAATAGGCCATATCCATCAATTTGTCCCTCTTTTGTTATAAAAGCCGTATATTATAGCAGAAATACTAACATAAAGATGCGACATTCTTTTGAATATTTATTCGTTCAAGACAAAAAGCTATCCTTTTAAAAAAGGATAGCTTTTTCAACTGACATGTAAATATCTATCTTTGCAAACCTCGTTTATATCGACTTGCTTCAAATATAATACGCTCTTCATCTAACGTTTTACATTCGCCATTCCAAACGACATGTTTTCCGTTAATAATTACATCGCTTATATCTTTCCCGCTAGCAGCATACACAAGATGTGATAACACTTCATCCGCTGGTTGTAAATGCGGCTTATTAGACGGGTCAATCGTAATAAAATCAGCACACTTTCCAACCTCAAGTGATCCTGTTTGTTTCATACCGATTACTTCAGCAGCTCCTTTAGTCGCAAGTGTAAGTGCGGTTTCAACTGGTAACGCTGTTGCATCTTGGTGAATACCTTTTTGTAATAATGTTGCAACGCGCAGTTCTTCAAACATATCTAAATTATTGTTAGACGCAACACTATCTGTTGCAATCCCTACTTTAATCCCTGCTTCTAGCATTGCTTTTACATTCGCTATACCAGAACCTAGTTTTAAATTACTATTCGGATTATGAGCTACTCGAACATCATGTTCTGCTAAAAATGCACGCTCACTTTCATTTAATACTACACCGTGTGCAATAACTGTTGGACGTTTAAACAATCCGCAACTTGCCGCATATTCTACTGGACGTTTTCCGTATTGTGCTTCAATATCACGTACTTCACGATCTGTTTCAGAAAGATGAATATGAACCATAGTTTGATTTTCTATTGCAATACGTGCACACTCTTCTAACATTTCTGTAGAGCATGTATATGGACTATGCGGCGCAATCATCGTAGTTAACATACCACTTTCGTTATAATAACGCTTCACATATTTCTCAGCTTCTTCAATTGCTTTCTTTTCATCTTCTTTCGTCCCAAAGCTAAATAAAGTTCTTGAAACAGCAGCTCGCATTCCGCTTTTTGACACCGTTTCCATAATTGCATCTTGATCTACTCCAATTGGATTAAACATATCTGAGAATGATGTTGTACCACTTTTCACCATTTCAAGTAATCCTAATTCCGTACTAGCAACCGCAAGCTCTGGAGTAAACTGACTTTCAAGCGGCCAAATTCTCGTCTCAAGCCATGGTTGTAATAACATATCATCGCCAATACCTCTTAAAAGGCTCATCACAACGTGTGTATGTGTATTTACAAGTCCAGGTAAAAGCCACTTTCCTTTCATATCAATTACTTCATCTACTTCAAAATCATTAGCGAATTCTCCGCTATTTACATCTATAATTTGATCATTTTCTACAATGATATATCCATTTTCTATCACTTCGTTTTGTTCATTCATCGTTACAATAGTAGCGCTTACATAAGCTGTTTTCAAAAGTATTTCCCCTTTCAACTCTATGAAGTTCCCTTTAATAAGTTACCACCATTATAGTAACTTATTAAAGATTAAGAGTCAAAAGATAATTTTAATTTTTTTGTTACCTTTTCATTCAAAATATCATATTGCTTTTCATTTGTATCTGCAAATGCTTCTTCCCGATTTGATTCCACATCCATATAATTCAATTTCCCATTAAATTGTGTCTCTGTAAAATCAAACCTCTGCCCATCTATAATGTTATAAAAGTGCCATACTTCCCCTATTTTTGTCTTTTTAATCTTTCCACCGTATATCTCTTGAATGACTAGTGCGGTTACACCACATTGTCCCTTGGCTGGATTCTCATTCGTCCACTTAGAGCTCGTTTCTATTGACCAAGATCTTATTAATGCTTCATATATTTGTTTTTTCTTCACATTATCCATTCTCAGCTTCCCCCGCTATTAATAGTTTTACACATCATATTGTAAAAGAGGTAACAGTCGATCCTTAAATACTGTTGATGGCGTCTCTCCAATTAACTTTGCTCCCATATTCAAGTAAAACCCTTTTGCATTCGGATCACTATCAATCGTAAAACTTTTTATTCCTAGTTCATTTGCTTGCTCTATTACATACTTCCACATTATTTTCCCGTACCCTTTCCCTTTGTAATGAGGATAAATGTATAGGAAATCGAGAGCTTTATCATTTCGTAAAAATGAGAAAAAGCCAATCTTCCTATTATCATTTTCTAAAACATATACAAAGTTATTCTTTATGTACTCTTCTGTAATTGTTAAATCTTCCTTACAAGCAAGTATGAATTCTTCGCTATAATTCCATGTTGCCTTTGAATGTAGTGCGAGTTCACTTAATTCATTCGCTTCACTATAACGCTTTTCTTATCTTCATGATTCTTTCTCCTCATCTTCAATATATAAGCTATTAAAATGATTCGAAAAGCAATTTAAAAAACCTCTTATTTCATAGATAAGAGATCACTTTTATTAATCTTTATTATAAAACTACAACGTTTCACCATATTATAGGTAACAATTTTTTAAAAGAAAAAAACGCCATTCCTAAAATTGGCGTTCTTTTCTTTAAATCTTTATAGCATACTATACTAAGAATCATTTGTTTTACTACTTCTTATCATACACACCTATACAGTTTCTACTACCGCTTCACGCATTGTTCCATTTTTAGCATAATTCGTATGCCAAGAAAAAGCTTTTTCTAAAACATGAGGGGTTTGTCCGCCTCTTGTTTGTGCTTCTTCGTAATAAGCTCGTAGCTGGTCACGATACATTGGATGCGCGCAGTTCTCAATAATAAGTTCTACTCTTTCTCTTGGTGCCAATCCTCTTAAGTCAGCATACCCTTGTTCAGTAACGATAACATCAACATCGTGTTCCGTATGGTCTACATGAGAGACGAAAGGAACGATACTTGAAATGTTACCGCCTTTCGCAATCGATTTAGTAACAAAGATAGCTAAGCGTGCATTTCTTGCAAAATCACCAGAACCACCAATACCATTCATCATTTTTGTACCTAAAACGTGAGTAGAGTTAACATTTCCGTATATATCTAATTCTAAAGCCGTATTAATCGAGATTAATCCAAGGCGGCGAATGATTTCCGGATGATTAGAAATCTCTTGCGGGCGCATCATTAATTTGTCACGATATTTTTCAAAGTTAGAAAATACTTGTTGCATTTTTTCTTCAGAAAGTGTGATAGAGCAGCAAGAAGCAAAATTGACTTTCCCTGCATCCATAAGATCAAAGACTGCATCCTGTAAAACCTCAGAATACACTTCTAAATCTTCAAACTCCGAATCTAACATTCCATGCAGGACTGCATTGGCAACTGAACCAATTCCTGATTGTAACGGTGCTAATCGATTTGTTAATCGCCCTACTTTTACTTCTTTTCGAAGAAATTCTATTAAATGCTGTGCCATAATAACAGTTTCTTCATCCGGAGGAACAATTGTCGATGGCGAATCCAGTTGGTTCGTAAACACAATACCCTTCACTTTTTCAACATCAATTGGAATACCGATTGTTCCAATTCGATCATCCGTTTTCACGAGTGGAATTGGAAGCCTTTCTCCTTGTTTACCTGGTTCATATAAATCATGTAGCCCTTCTAGTTGCGCGGATTGGGCCATATTCATTTCAATAATGATAGACTTAGCATTTAAGGAAAATGCTAAGGAATTTCCAATTGAAGTCGTTGGAATAATCATTCCGTCCTCAGTAATCGCAACCGCTTCCAAAATAGCGTAATCTATATCCATAACGTCAGCACGAAGTAACTCTGCTGTATGAGATAAGTGCTGATCTACAAATAAAAAGTCTCCATTATTAATCCCTTTTCGCATAGTCGCATCGGCTTGGAAAGGCAATCTTTTTCCTAAAATTCCTGCCTCAGCAAATAATTTATCTACATCCGAACCTAATGAAGCCCCAGTATAAACATTTACTTTAAAAGCTTCCTCATTCTTAACTCGGTTTACTAGCGCAAATGGGACTGCTTTCACATCACCTGCACGTGTAAACCCACTTAAGCCTAAAGTCATTCCACTTTGAATCCAGGAAGCTGCTTCTTCAGGTGTAACTACTCTATCTTTCAGACGTTGGTCTCTAATTCTATCCAAATTATGCTCCATATGTAATCCCTCTCCTATTGAATATTCATAATTATTTTACACATTAACATCATCAAAATAGGGATTTTAGTATACAATGCCGAAATTTCAGATAGAACAGCAAATCTAGGTTCTAAAGCAGAAAAATCTAGAATCCTAGAAGTTTACGAAAATAACTGGCGTATGATTGACTAACTGGTACTCTCTCACCATTATCCATTGAAAGTAAAAAAGTAGAATGAGTATCAGGATATATTGCTTTAATATGATTTACATTTACAATGAATGAACGATGGCATCTAATAAATGAATCTTTAGGAAGGAAGTATTCAAATTCTTGCAAAGAGGATTTATGTGTTCCTGATAACTCCTCTGAATTCACATACGTCTTTTTATCTTTCGCCTCTAAATACATGACCTTTGAAAAAGGAACCGGAATCCACCCGTCTGTTGTTTTTAAAGTAACAACTGACTTTCCATCCGTTAAAGCTGGATAAATTGCCGTCACGCAGCCTTCAAGCTTTCCATTGTTTGAAAATGGTACGGCCATTCCATGATAAGGAATACCAAAAACATCCCGATTAATAAACTCAGAGGCTTTTTGGTTCGTCACCATTGCTTTATGGGCAATCGTTCCTTCCTTTATAGGGTCCCCGACGCTAATCTTTAAATCAATTCGTTTACTTGGCCGATAGTAGATATATTCTTTCGTATTCGAAACAGCAATTGAAATTTCATCTGAAAATAATTCACCAACAACATCTAGTAGTAAACCTAACGTTTTATCTTCCATACTATTAACACCTCATTCATTATTATACTACTATTATGAGCAGACTTTTGGAGGATAAAAAGTTTGATTAGAAATTATCCTTAAAACCTTGGTTCAGTGTATATGCGAGCATTTGTTTTAAATAATCTATCTTTTTTATAAGGATTGGAAATGTATTGATGATAAAAATTTTATATTTCAGATTTAGAATTCCTCCGTTTCCTCAAAGAAACCCCACTTCAAAAAAGTGAGGTTTCTTCTTATACAATATGTCTATCTAACCACGAAATCAAATCTTTAAACACTTCATCTCTATTCACTTCATGAAACATTTCATGTCTTCCATTTTCATATAAACGAAGTGTTACATCTTTCACACCACATTTTTTATAGTTTTCGTATACTTCTTTTACACCTTTCCCCATATCTCCAACAGGATCCCGATCCCCAGAGAATATATGTATTGGAAGATTGCTTGGCGTCTTCTTATATTCTTCTAACTTATTTACCTCTAATACACCATGAAATAATTCTCGATAAAAACTCGTCGTACAAATGAATCCACATAACGGATCCGCAATATATTTATCAACTTGATCATTATCTGAAGATAACCAATCAAATTTTGTACGATTCGGCTTAAAGTTTGAGTTAAAATTTCCGAAAGATAAGAAATTTAGCATCGGACTTTTCGTTTTCACTCCGCGTAGTTTCATTTCGATTGTTGCTACTTTATGACCGATGACACCTAAAAAACCTGGGTTGCCACCAGTTCCTGAAATGAGGAATCCATCATATAATTCGCCTCGAAGTTGTACAGCTCGTCTGGATAAAAAAGATCCCATACTATGTCCGAGTAAAAACAACGGACATGTCTGCTCTTCTTTTATCATTTCCGAAACAAAGATTACATCAGATACAACCTGATTCCACCCTACATTTGGTTCAAAATGACCATAGTCTTCTTCTCTTTTCACTGTTTTTCCATGCCCTTTATGATCATGAGCGTAAACACCATATCCTGCCTCTAATAAAGCATCAATAAATTCTGTATAAACACCTGTATGTTCTGTCATACCATGTGCAATTTGAATAATCCCTCGCGGATTCCTTTCTGGTAACCACTTTCGTAAATAAATTTCCGATCCATCCAATGCCGTAACGAAACTTTCCTGTACGTTCATTTCGTCAGCCCCCAAATCTATTATGTATCTTAAAAATGAATACTCATTCATTATTCTTACTATATATTATATGCAATTGCTTTCATTATGACAAATTCCTTATTTATTATTCAACTATTGTCTTGACGACTCTGAAATAAAATTATATAGTTACTTACATAAAGTAATTATTATATTTTTAGGAGGTTTCTACTATGATGCCATCACTATTTTTAGCACATGGTTCACCAATGCTTGCTATTCAAGATACAGATTATACAGATTTTTTAAAAACACTTGGACAAACATATAAACCGAAAGCAATCGTCATTTTTACCGCTCACTGGGAAAGTGAAGTATTAACAATCTCCTCATCAGACAACGAGTATGAAACAATTTATGATTTCGGTGGATTTCCTCCTGAGTTATATGAAATTAAATATCGAGCAAAAGGCTCTTCTACCATTGCATCTATGTTAGAAACAAAATTAAAAAATAAAGGTATTCCAGTCCATCATAATATGACGAGAGGTTTAGATCATGGTTCATGGACACTATTGCATCGCATGTATCCAGAAGCAAATATTCCTGTCGTACAAATATCAGTAAATCCATTCCTTCCTGCAAAAGAACAATTTGAAATTGGAGAAGCATTAAAAGGACTTGGCCAAGAAGATATTTTAGTAATTGGCAGCGGCGTTACTGTTCATAATTTAAGAGCTCTGAAATGGAATCAGACTACACCTGAAAAATGGGCAATTGAATTTGATGATTGGATTATTAAACATATGCAGAATAATGACAAAAATTCATTGTTTAATTGGGAGAAAAATGCACCTCATGCACAATTAGCAGTACCAAGAGCAGAGCATTTTGTTCCTTTGTTTATCGCAATGGGAAGTGGTGAGAATAACGGAGAAGTCATTCACCGTAGTTACGAGCTCGGTACATTAAGTTATCTCTGTCTTCAATTTTAATGAAAAAAGGATGAAGCAACTGTTGCCTCATCCTTTTTTGTTTACTTAGTTAACTAACTTCCAAATGTTGTTTCTCTAATACCTCTTCGTTCTTATTATGAAAATATACCCAAATACACGCAATGAATAATAGTGATGATGTAGAGAAGAAAACATATTGGAAACCTGCATGTGCTGCAATTTGTCCCCCGAGTACTGGATCAATCATATTTCCTAAAAATTGAAATGACTGATTATATCCAATTAAATTCTTCGTACTTTTTTTAAATTTATAATTGTTATTCTGGAAATTCCATTTATCTTCCTAAGTGGCCCGTGAAACAATTTCTTGTTCATCAAGTAAGAACTTCAAGCTTGATAAAGAGATTGTTTGGAAATTTTCTTTCGACATACGTTTTCGATAATGCGTAGGTGTTTCTCCAATCATTTTTTTAAATATGCGGCTAAAGACTACTAAACTACGAAAGCCCACCTGATAAGAAATGTTTTCTACCGATTCATTTGTCATTGAAAGTAAATACGTTGCGTAATTAATGCGCATCCTTAAAATCCATTCCTTCATGGTCATCCCGAAATGATTGTGAAAGACTCGTGAAAGATGACTTCGATTGACCGCGAGATGATCTGCCACATTCCTTACTGTAATCTCCTCTAGATAGTGCTCTCCAATATATGTCATCGCTTCAATCGCGAGTCGTGAAGACTTTTGTTTTACTCCTTTTGAGAATTCACCACCATCGGTAAGTAATACTCTTAAAAATCGATAAGTCAACTCATTTAACTTTAATTCATCTTCTAATGTATCGTTGGAACAATTCATACACTCCAAGATAATATCCAAATATTTCTGAATATTAACCGAAGTAACAGAGTGGTTATCTTCTTTAAAACTCGAATAATGAATAATTTTGTCTGCTATCTTCCCACCAAATGAAAGCCACGCATACAACCATGGTTCTTCTGCATCCGAGCGATAAAAGGTCGATTCCCCTGGGCGAATGAGAAAAATATTTCCTTTCTTTAATGAATATTTTTCATCTTTTACATAGTACATTCCTTTTCCATCCAACACGACATGAATAATGTAGCTGTTACGTACAGCTGGTCCAAAAGCATGAAAAGGCAGTGTTTTTGAAAAACCACAAAATTCAAAATAAAGATCGCTTGAGAAGTGACGCTGTTCTTTTTTAAAAAAGAGTGCTTGTTCCATGGGTTTCTCTCCTCTTCGTGATTGCTATAACTTCATCTTCCTTTTAAAGGAAAAAATGCAACAAAAGGTTAAATCAATGTCACAAAATGATATAAAACAGAAAACGCTTTCTTGTTAAAATATACTTGAAATAGAAAAGCATAGGAAGAAGATTCATGTAGTTTGTTAGTTTTTTATGTTTAACGTGTAAACGCTTTTATATCCTTATTAAGATTAAATGAAGAAAAAATTGGCAACATTCGCACGACTTAATTCATCACTTGGTGCAAATGAGACTGCACTAGCAGTTGTACAAATCGTCAAAGAGCTAGAAGCAAAGTTAAATCATGGCGGGGATGCAACTGAAGAGTTCAATTCTAGTGCTGCACTTGCTCATTCTAAATAAAGAAGTAGAGGATATCTAAAATGAACATTATAACAAAAGATTTCGGTGCAGGTTATACGATTATCACTATTACCAATCTGAATGGCCTGCAATTGACCGTTTCAGATTTAGGCGCTCGCATTACAAGTTTAAAGGTACCAACAACAAATGGTCTACGTGAGCTCGTACTTGGTTTTGATACGGCACAGGAATATCTTGAAAAGGATTTATATATTGGTGCCTCAATTGGACGAGTAGCTGGACGAATTCAATACGGAACTTTTCAAATTGATGGAGAAATCTATAAAGTACAAATTGATGAGACAACCGGAAACACTTTACATGGCGGTACCCCGGGATTTGAAAGTAAAAAGTGGCACTATCAAGTTATCGATAATAATGATGAGGTCTCAGTGATATTTCATACGGTGAGTCCAGATGGTGAAAATGGTTTTCCAGGGAACCTTGATGTCGAGATACGTTACACATTAACTAACACGAATGTTTGGAAAGTAGAAACTAGGGCGACAAGTGACAAAGATACCTTGTTTAATCCAACAAATCACGTGTACTTCAACTTAACTGGTGATGTAATGCAACCTGTAAATGAACACACATTATGGGTGAATAGTGATAGATTTGCACCACTTGATCAGAAAAGTATTCCAATTGGTGAAAAGCGGCCTGTAGAAGGAACTGCGTTTGATTTTCGAAAGCCAGTTAAACTCAAAGAAACCTTTAGTAGTACTTTTGGTCAAAAAGAATTAGTGGATGGAATTGATCACCCATTTTTCTTGAACCGACCTAAACTATCACATAGTTCAGTGAAACTCATTAGCCCGGATGAAGTGGTTACAATTGAAATAGCCACAAAAGAACCAAGTGTCGTCATCTTTACGGCGAATTTTGGTAAGAATACGCCTCTTATGCATGGCAAGCAACTTGCAAACCATGGCGGAATTACCTTTGAAACACAGGTTTCCCCGGGTGCTGAACAGTATTCTGATTTTGGGGATATAGTTCTTAGGGCGGATTCGACTTATCAAACGATGACAGAATTTCATATTATTGCTCCATTACCATAAGTTAGGGTTATATGAAGTTAGATTGAATTATTTTCCATAAAGGACTATAAAAAAAGTGAAAACTCCCGAATCGTAATTGTTATCGAGACAAACCAAGAGATGAGTTTTCACTTTGTAAGCTAAGTTTATCAAAATAATTTTGCCATATGATTACAGACTTAGGTTAATTCGTTCTTCCACGGCTTCGTTTTTGTGCGCTGTTGTCATGGTCACTCCTTGTCAGATGTAGCATGGGAATACGACATTCCTTATACCACGTTAGAAACATATATAGAAAAAGTTAGATACTGCTATCAGAATTTATTTAAAATACGATGTTGTGTCTAGAAATAATAAGGAACTGTTAGAAGTGATCCAGTGAGTACGGAGATAATTTCCTTGCTTAGAATAAATGTAAAAGAGAGGTTTATACTTATGGAAAAGAAACGTGAACTAACTTTAAAATTTGCTGAGGTATTTGGACCTCAAGAAACAACTCAATATTTCTCTCCAGGACGTATCAACTTAATCGGAGAACATACAGATTACAATGGTGGCTATGTGTTCCCCGCTTCTATTACTTATGGAACTTACGGAGTAGCTAAACGTCGTGAGGATGATAGAGTATTAGTTTACTCAACGAACTTTGAAGAACTTGGAGTGATTAGCTTCACGTTGAATGAACTAGATTATGATAAAAATGCAAATTGGGGAAATTATGTAAAAGGAGTTATCTTAACACTGAAAGAAGCAGGTCATAAAATAGACTGTGGTTTTGAGTTATTAGTTGAGGGAACGATTCCGAATGGAGCGGGACTTTCAAGTAGTGCTTCACTTGAATTACTGGTAGGCATAGTATTAGAAGACTTGTTCAACTTAGACGTAACGCGACTTGAATTAGTGAAAATGGGTAAAAAAGTTGAAAATGAATTCATTGGTGTAAATTCTGGTATCATGGATCAATTCGCCATTGGATTTGGTGAAAAAGACAAAGCAATTCTCCTTGATACCAATACGTTAAAGTATGAAATGGTTCCAGTGGTTTTGGACGACTATGCTATTGTAATTATGAATACTAATAAACGTCGTGAACTAGTAGATTCAAAATATAATGAGCGCCGTGCTGAATGTGAAGAAGCACTCGCACGTCTCCAAACGAAGTTAGAGATTCATGCACTTGGAGAACTAAGTGAAGCAAAATTTGATGCAAATCAAAATCTTATTGGAGATGAAGTCCTAATTAAACGCGCGAAGCATGCAGTTTACGAAAATGAACGCACAAAAAAAGCCAAAGCAGCTCTTACTGCAGGTGATTTAGAAGAATTCGGAAAGCTATTGAATGCTTCTCATACATCTTTAAGAGATGATTATGAAGTAACCGGAATTGAATTAGATACATTGGTGGCCACTGCGCAAAAACAAGAGGGTGTGCTTGGTGCCCGTATGACTGGAGCTGGATTTGGGGGCTGCGCCATCGCATTAGTAAAAGAAAGTGAAACCCAAACTTTTAAAAATAATGTTTATGATGAATATATCAAAGTTGTAGGATATGCGCCTGTCTTTTATGTGGCACACATTGGTAGTGGAACTACAGTGATTGGATGATGAATGAGGTGGAGACGATGAACACATGTCAAGCAATTTATGATTTTACTACACTTGCAATTGAGAATGGAGCCATTGAGGAAAATGACCGAATTTATACGCACAATCAACTATTACGTTTGATTGGCGAATCGGAAATGGGAGAGATTACTAGCGTAGTCGAAAAGAATCCACATGTGCTGTTAGATACGCTCATAGATAAAGCGACGGAAAATCTTATTATCTCTAAAAACCAAGCCAATCGTGATATGTTCGAAGCGCTTTTAATGAATGTGATTACACCACTTCCCTCCAAGGTCAATGCAAATTTTCAGGAGGCATATTGTAAAAGTCCTAAACAAGCAACGGATTATTTCTTTGAACTAAGTAAACGCAATGATTATATAAAGACCCGTGAAATCGCAAAAAATATTCATTATTTAGCAGAATCAAAATATGGTGAACTTGAGATTACTATTAATTTGTCCAAACCAGAGAAAGATTCAAAAGAGATCTTAGCGGCTAGAAATGCACCGAAGGGCAATTATCCAAAATGTTTACTTTGTATTGAAAATGAAGGGTATTTTGGTCGCTTTAACCATCCAGGGAGAAGCAATCACCGAATCATTAACATCGAGCTAGATGGAGAAGAATGGGGTTTTCAATATTCACCATATGCATACTTTAATGAACACTCCATCGTATTATCTAAGAAGCATCGACCAATGAAAATTTCTCGTGAGGCATTCTCTTGTTTACTTAGTTTTATAGAAATCATGCCACACTATTTCATTGGTTCAAATGCGGATTTACCTATTGTAGGAGGATCTATTTTAAGTCATGATCACTATCAAGCTGGAAGCTATACCTTTCCAATGGCAAAGGCTAAAGTTCTTAAAACGTTTGAACTGTCTGGCTACTCAAATATTTCTTGTGGTATTGTCAACTGGCCGATGAGTGTGATTCGCCTCTCTTCTTTCAGCAAAGAAGAACTAATTAATGCCAGTACCTACATTCACGAAAGTTGGAAGAACTATTCAGATGAATTCTTACAAATTCGTGCACAATCAAAAGATGGCACAAAACATCATACGATTACACCAATTGTGCGACGTCGCGAAGGAAATTATGAAATTGATCTTGTACTACGTGATAATAATGTGAGTGAAGAATACCCTGATGGAATTTTCCATCCACATCCAGATGTACAGCATATTAAGAAAGAAAATATCGGGCTTATTGAAGCCATGGGTCTTGCAATTCTCCCTCCGCGTTTGATTGAGGAGCTTCATGAAGTTGAGCTGTACTTGTTAGATAAGGAATCCACTGTTCCTGAAATCCATCAAAAATGGGCAGATGAATTAAAAGTCCAGGGCGGCTATACGGAAGAGAACATCCAAAGCTTTCTTCAAACTGAAGTTGCAAAAAAATTTGAACGCGTCTTAGAAGATGCTGGTGTCTATAAGATGAATAAAGATGGTAGAGCGGGGTTTGATCGCTTTATCAAAGAATTACAAAGCACAAATCGAGAGGGGTTATCAATCTAATATTTTGATAGACCCGGATAGCAACTTTCACAAAAAAGAATTACTATTTTAGAATAGTAATTCTTTTTCCAACCGGTTGAGCGCCACATAACAAGCCCCATACACACCTGCATCATTATGTAATGCTGCTAATACTATATCCGTCTTTTTTCGATAAATCTCCATTACTGCTTGGTGAAACCTTTCTTGAATTTGTTGCAAGAAAGGTTCCCCTTGTTCAGCAATCCCGCCTCCAATAATAATTAATTCGGGATTGAACATATGGGCAATATTCACTAATCCGGTAGTGACATATTGTAAAAACTGTTCATATACATCTTTTGCTAACTGCTCTCCTCCATGTATGCGTTCTATAATTTCTTCACCTGTAATGGTGTTTATTTCTACCCCTTGTAATCTGGAAGCTTCTTGATACTGACGAATTAGAGCTGAAGTTGATGCATATCTTTCGTAACATCCTTTCCCGCCACAACTGCAAGCTTCTCCATTATGGACAATTGTCATATGACCGAGCTCTCCAGCTAGTCCGTTTGCACCTTGGAGCATTTGACCATTTATCATAATACCGCTACCGATCCCTGTTCCAAGCGTAATTAAAACAATATGTTCTTTTCCACTACCTATCCCTTTCCACATTTCACCAATGCAAGCTGAACGAACATCGTTTTCAACAGTTGCGGTATAACCGGTTTCTCTATAAATATAGTCTGTTATGTTCGTGCCACTATACCCAGGAATATTGGCAGAAAATATAACTTCTCCTCGTTCATTGTCAATCAATCCACATGACGACACCCCAACGGAATGAATCTTATCATTCTTTTCTAATTCACGTATTGTGTCACAAATACGCTGCAGAATTTCGTTTTTTTGATTGTTTGCTGGTGTTTGGATTTTTCCTTTTTCATATATTGTTCCTTGTTCATCAATCATCGCATATTTAATAAATGTTCCCCCAATATCAAAACAAGCGAAGCTTTTCCCCATATTTCTCTCCTTCCTACTTTTATACAATTGTAATTTCGTTATAGAACTTCTCTACAAGTTGAGGTTGTATATAACCTGTTGCTTGCTCTGCTGCATTCGCCATGCCACAAGCAGCAGAAAATCGAAGTGCATCCTTTATCTCATATCCTTTTGCGAGTGCATACGTTATGCCCGCAACCATTGCATCCCCTGAACCAACCGAATTGATAGAAGCTATTTCTGGTAAAATTGCCCTAAACCTCTCATCTTTCGTTATAAGTATCGCTCCTTCTTTTCCAAGTGAAAGAAGAACATACTGTACACCGCCCCGGCATATTTGAGTTGCCGCTGCGACCATTTCTTCCTGTGATACGTGCTGTTTTTGAAGAAACTGGCAAATCTCTTGCATATTTGGTTTAATTAAAAATGGCTTTCCTTGTATACCATGAGATAATGTTTCCCCACTTGTATCTAATATAAATTTCTTACCATTTTCAGCAGCTTTTTGCGCCAACTGTTTATAAAATGATTTTGGAATGCCACTTGGTAAGCTTCCCGATGCAACAATAAACTCAAAGTTATCTACAATTTTTTCATATTTTTTTATAAATAGAGCTATTTCATCTTCCGAAATAGCTGGGCCTGCTTCTAATATTTCTGTAGCTGAAGCAGCATTCTTTGTTATTAATGCTAAGCAATTGCGTGTTTCTTCTTTAATGGAAACAAACTCGTCTGTAATTGATAGTTCTTTCAACTTTTCTCTTATAAAATCGCCATTTCTACCACCGAGTAGGCCGCTACCGGTAATTTCTATGCCTAATAAGCAAAGTACCCTCGATACATTAATACCTTTGCCACCAGCTGTTTTTTCATATTCTTTCGTGCGATGTACTTCATGTGGCTTTAATTCATCTAACTCATATCGCATATCAACAGATGGATTCAATGTGATCGTTGCAATCATAAGAATAGCTCCTTATACACGATTCAAACTTTTACACATCTTTATTTTATCTGCAACGACTCGTTTCATCTCTACAATAGCGTCTGCAAAGTATTTTCGCGGATCGTTTTCTTCTGGGTGCGTTTGTAGGTAATTGCGTAACGCTGTGACAAATGCGATTTTTAATTCTGTTGCGATATTCACTTTACAAATGCCCAATCTGATTGTTTCTTGCACTAAACTATCAGATAATCCAGATGCTCCATGCAGTACAAGTGGAATATCAACTTGCTTTTGAATATCTGCTAATCTTTGTAAATCTAACTTTGGTTCTCCTTTATATAAACCATGCGCTGTTCCGATTGCAACTGCTAATGAGTCAATATTCGTGCGCTCTACAAATTCTTTTGCTTGATACGGATCTGTATAGATTGAGTTTTCTACTACTATATTTTCTTCTATTCCTGATAATTGACCTAATTCCGCTTCTACTGTTGCTCCGTATTGTTTTGCATACGAAACTGTTTCCTGAACAATCTGAATATTATCTTCGAACGAATGATGTGATGCATCAATCATAACAGAGCGAACCCCTAAATCAATGCAACTTTTAATATCTTCTATATCTTCATGATGATCCAAATGTAGGCTAATTGGTACATCATATCGCATTCTTGCCGCTTCAATCATATTCACAAGAATTTCTTTTCCCATATACTTTATCGTACCTGGTGTTGCCGCGATAATAACAGGTGATCGTAATTCTACCGCGGTTTCAACTACCGCTTTTAAAGTTTCTAAGTTATGAATATTAAAAGCAGGAACCGCGTATCCACATTCTTGTGCATTTCTTAATATAAATTGAGTTGATACAAGCATATTCTCAAGCCCTTTCCATTTTCTTTTTATATTTCATTTCTCCTCTAACAACTGTTCCGATAAGCTCTAAATCGTCTGTTAATATAAGAAAATCTGCTCTTTTTCCTGGCGCGATGCTCCCAATTTCTCTGTCAACTCCAACACTTTTAGCAGGAATAAGTGATCCCATATGAACACTTTCCCATAACGATGCATTTGTCCATTTCTTGATATTCTTCACACCATCAATAAATCGAAGTGTGCTCCCTGCTAAAGATCCTGTTTCTGTTTGAGCAACTCCATCTTTTACATGAACAGCAAATTCTCCTAAATGATATATGCCATCTCCTAATAAGCCCGCTCGCATGCAATCACTAACTAGACAAGTTTTATCGTATCCTTTACATTTATACAAAATATTCACTGCACTTGGATGTACATGATGTCCGTCTGCAATGATTTCACTGTACACATGTTCAGTAGAAAGTGCGGCTCCAACAACGCCAGGTTCACGATGATGTAGCCCCTTCATTCCATTAAACGTATGCACAAAGATTGTCGCTCCTGCTTGAATTGCCTCCTGGCATACTTCATAGTTCGCATCTGTATGACCAATTGCCACGCGAAGATCATTTTTTACCGCTTGCTGTATAAAGGCGATAGCACCTTCTCTTTCTGGTGCCATTGCAATTTTTCTAACTGTTCCTTCTGATTCAACAATCCACTCTTCTAGCAACTCAATCGTTGGGTTAATAAAATATTTTGGATTTTGCGCACCTTTATTGGCTTCAGTAAAACAAGGCCCTTCCAGAAAAGCTCCAATAATAGTTGCTCCTGCAACTCCCTTTCTTTTTGCATGAGCTATATTTTGTAAAGCCTTTGTAGTATTTTCTAAAGAATCAGTTAATGTTGTTGGCAAAAAGCTCGTAACACCATTTTCCAATAACTTAATAGAAATATTGTTTAACGATTCATATGTACAATCCATTACATCGTGTCCCGCTAAACCATGAATATGTGTATCAACAAATCCCGGAGCAATAATACGCCCTTCAAAATCCATTACCATTGCTCCGTCTACTATTTCTTCAACATGTTTTAGAAAGTAGCCATTTACAATATGTAAATACCCACTTTCACGTACCCCATCTTCGAGTAAATACATTGATGCTTTGACATAATAATTCATACATTTCTATTCCTTTCCTTTATAGGGATGTACGGTTACACCTTGAACAACGCGATTTACACTTCCGCTTGGGCAAGGATTATCTGGAGTAATGCCTAATGCAATAGATTTATATAACGCCAAAATTTGACCATATAATATATAAATAAACGTAATATATACATCATCCTTCAAATCGTTTCCGTCATGGCATAAAAATGTATTGCAATACTGCCTTGCTTCCTGGCTATCTTGATGCGCAATAACAATAATATCGTTTCTATCTTTCTCCTGATAAATTTCTCGTAATAAATCAAGATCATACTTTTTTGTATACTCATCATTCGATAAAAACAATACAACAGCTGTATCTTTATCTAAAATTGATTTTGGTCCATGTCTAAACCCAAGCGGCGTGTCAAACATAATGGGAATGCGGCCAGCCGTTAACTCTAAAAATTTTAGTGCAGCCTCCCTAGAAAGGCCTTCGAATACGCCTGATCCTAAAAATACAATTTTATGAAATTCTTTTTCTGCAATTTGCTTCATTTCCCGTTCTTGCTTTTCGATTACCTTCTTTCCTAGCTGAACAATATCCGTAATGCTAGATTGTAAAAGAAGGATTTCGTTATAGTTACATAATAAAAGTGCCGTTAACATCATAGAGGTAAAACTTCCTGTCATCGCAAACCCTCGATCATTTGCCTCCTTTGGCATATACATTATGAAAACATTCTCTTTATGTTGAAATTGTTTCGCTAAATTCCCTTCTTCATTACAAGTTAAAATAATATGATAAACGGAATGAATCATTTGCTCTGCTAGCTCCACTGCTGCTACACTTTCTGGACTATTACCAGAGCGAGCAAACGATACTAAAATAGTTGGGATATTGGGTTGTAAATAATAATAAGGACTTGAAACGATATTTGTTGTTGGAATACTTTCAATGTGCGTTTTCTTTACATCTACTATTCTTTTTATATATGGAACGATTGTATCTCCAACAAAAGCTGATGTCCCAGCTCCAGTAAAAATAACTCGCGTCTGCTCATGCCTTCTTGAGATATGGGAAAAAAACGCCGTAATTTCATGATGATTACTTTGAACATTTGAATATACTTGTTCCCAAAGATCTGGTTGCTGGGCAATCTCTTTCGCGGTAAAACACGCTCCATATGTTTCTCTTATTTTTTCATTTGCATGTAATAACATGTGCAAACCCCCTTCACATAATTTTATATCTTATAACGTCATCATTACCAGTTGAATTACAATAAGTANNTACTTATTGTAATTCAACTGTGTAAGTAAATTTATCCCCTCTAGCAATCGTCTCTGTGTATTCCATTATATTTTCTTTTGCATATGCGATTCGCTCTAATAATAGAGATGGATCATTCACTTGAATTTGCAGCCATTTTGCATGATCTTCATTTGCTGCAATTGCTTTAAAATTTTCTACTGCTCGTGTAATATGAACTTGATATTTTGCACGAAAAATTTCATACATTGGTGTCTCTTCTAGCTCTGTCCTCGTTAAATACGGAAAAAACTTTACGGGAATATACGACGTTTCAAACAACATTGGTTCTTTATCAGCTAACCTTAGCCTTATAATTTGATAGACTTCTTCTTCAAACTCAAGCTTCATAATTTTCGCTACTTTCTTGTCGCAATTCATAATAGTAAAGGATACTACTTTTGATGATGGCACTTTCCCAAACTTTTTCATTTCTTCTGTGAAACTATAAAAATGAACAAGACTTTGATTAAATACACGAGGTGAGACGAAACTTCCTTTTCCATGCTTTTTATAAATGTATCCTTCTTTCTCTAACTCTTGCATTGTCTGTCTTACTGTTGTTCTGCTTACATCATGAATCTCACATAACTCACGCTCTGACGGAAGCTTATCATGTTCTTGTAATTTCCCAGTTTCAATTAACTCTACAATAATATCCAGCAGTTGATAATATAGTGGTGTTCGATTATCTTTTTCAATCATATTTTACTCCCTCATCCATAAAGTTGTTATAACCATTTTATGGCTATTATAACGAATGGAAATAGGAACTACTACCACTTTCTCATATGGAAGTGGAAAGTGGTTCTCCATCAGTTAAAATTCTTTTCACCTATATTTCCCCATTTTGAGGTGACTCTTACGATACAGGTTAAATTCCTTACTTCACTTATTTCATTGTTTTCTGCAATTCTGTTACAGATTGTTTCACCTGTTATTCTTGATTTTTCAGCAGCAAAAGCAATTAAATGACTATTTGCCGAAATCATTGCAGACGTTAAACTTTCTTCATATTTAAGTTTCATTCTTTGCTTCCAGCTTCGACTGGAACCAACTGTTTTTTTTCTGGCTGAACAAATGGGCTGTAGGAATGAATCACAACATGATCCGGCGCTAAACCTTCTTCATCAAAAATAACAATTTCATTTTGCTCTTTCAGTAAGGATGCTGGAATCTTATAATCCTCCTGTGGTCCAATATTCCAGTACCTTCCTAAACATTGGCCGTTTACCCAAAAACATCCTTTGCTCAACTGATTCAAACGAACCTTTACAATAGAGCCATTGTCAGGGTTCCAGGTAAAACTACTTTTATGCCAGCGGGGATTAATAGTTTGTTGATCACTATTATTAACAATCTTCCATTCCCTTACCTCGTGTTGCTGGGCAAATGCTTTCGTTTTCCATCCAGAAATTTGCTCCTTTTCATTAAACAAGTAAAGGTCGAAACGACGAATACTAGTAATATTCTGAACATCTAAATCCAAAACATTTTCCCCTTGCTTTAAGGCAGCACTTATATCTGCAACTCCATAAACAGCACTGTTTTTTGACCAACCCGTTTGACATTCCATCAAGATATTACCCTTTTCACCATTTACTGTAACACGCGAAACGCCTTCACCAACGAGAAACGCTCGATCATAACCCTCATTCTCGAAGCTTCTTAAAAAGGCGATACGCTCTTCAATCATTGGTATTTGCGATAAATGATGTTGAACCCCACAGCCTTCAACCTGCCATTCTCCTCGTAAGGATAAATATTTTCCGTTAAGTGCTGGCGGCTCACTAATGCCCTTCGGTTCCCCTACCACCTGAGAATAGTTAAAGCGTCCCATATTCTGAACGAGGCATGTTAACGTATTTTTCCCTTTTTTCACTGGAACCTCAATTTCAGCAGCTCCAAGCTTGCTAAGCTTCCCGACAAATTGCTGATTACAGAAAACCATAACTGGATCCTCGATGCGAGGAAAGACAACCGTCGTAGTTTGCGTTTCTTCTGTATCAAATTCACTTTCATAGCCTAAATAGCCGCTAAACTGTCCAAAACTACTGAAATCAAGCGGTTTTTCTGCCTCTTTCACCTTTCCTGTTAAAAAAGAAAGAGGTTCATCTGCCGTTTTCCATGATAATTTATTTAGTGCAGTATCCTTTTCAAGCTTAGGAACAATGACATCCAGCGATGTTCTTGTGACAACTTCAATAGAATAGCTAGAGCCATCCTTAAATAAAAGCTTTATTGTTTGTGATTGACTTCCATGAAATAAATGAAAAGCAATACTGCCGTCTTCTAACTCTTCGAATCGATTTGGTGTTGGACAATGAATTTCTGCCTTTTGGTCAAGCTGTACAACTAAAGTAGAACGTTGTCCATTTTCGTGATAGATCACCGCATGCCTAGAATCAAAACCTGTTGTCTGTCCCGTTAATGTTTTAATGGTAACACTATTTCCTACCTTGATATTACGGACAATCGGTAAAATGGCATTGGCTTCAATCGTAAACGGAACAAGCTCATTGCCATGTCTCACATGGGATTGAATTCTTTCATTCCTATTATTCTCAATAAATAGTACTTCGCCATGAGGACTGACAATTCGCTCCGATTTAAGGTCACTTGACAGCTTCACATCAGAAGCAGCTTGTTCTGCATTTGTGAATAGCGGTTCCAGCCATTTAACAAATGAATGGTATCTTTTTAATACTTCATATTTTCTGGTTGGCTGTAAATATTCGTCAATGGCGACATCATAATCATATGTTGTCGTACAAAAAACCTGTTCACTAACTGTTCGTCCGCCCCAATGATCAAAATTCGTGCCACCAAAATACATGTAATAATTAATGGTCGTAAATCCATTGCTCAAGAGCTGGTAACACTCACGTTCAAGCTGCTGAGGTGTTTTTTGATTCGCTTTATTTCCACCCCAGTGTTCAAACCAACCAATCCAAAACTCCATGACACCTTTCGGCTGATCGGCAAATCGTTCATCTAAACTCTCAGCGGCACGGTTGGCACTCGACCAAAAATTGCGGAACTCCACAGCACCATCGACTGCTCCATAGCATGTAACGAATGGTAATTCAATGCCTCTTGCAATCATTCCATCACGCAAATATTCCATATATTTCTTATCGGGTTTACCGTAAGCTTGGAATTCATTTTCAATCTGAACCATAATAACTGAACCGTTTTTCGTTAATTGATACTCATCAATAATTGGAATAACCTGATCAAAATATTGATCTACATAGTGTAAAAAACTAGGCTGCGCCGAACGATATTGAATATCTTTTTTCGTAGAGAGCCACCACGGAAATCCGCCAAAATCCCATTCTGCACAAATATATGGACCAGGTCTTGCAATGACATATAATCCTTTATCAGCGCATAATTGAAGAAAATGCGCTAAATCTTTATCGCCAGAGAAATCCCATTCGCCTTCCTTCATCTCATGGAAATTCCATGGAATATAGGTTTCAATTGTATTACATCCCCCAGCTTTTGCTTTTTCTAAAACATCATCCCACTCAGCCCTTGGAAGACGGAAGTAGTGGATGGCCGCAGATAAAATGAAGATTCTTTCATTATGAATCTTCCAACTTTTCTTATCGTAAGTTATCATGATTTCCCTCCAAAATTGTCATGTCCCAAAATTCTTGATAACAGTTTTATAACTTAGTAGCAAGCAGAACTTCTACCAGCATGTTAATTGGATATCGCTAATAACGAAAAATGTACATATTGGTTTTTCTATATTTGTTAAAGTCTCTTTAAACTCCCTTGGTCTGGTTTTCAGATGGTAATGTTTTTTTATGAAAGAACGGATTCAAACCGGACAATTTAAAGTTAGAAGTCTCTCTCACTTTATTCTCCATCGTATGAAATATATTCATTGACACCCACATAGTAAAAAAGGCTACAACACTAACGCTAAAAAATGGAATTAAACCTGGAACCCACAAAAACAACCTAAATAAAATATAGTAACCGAAAGCTAATAGTATCGTATGGAACGGGAAGGATATTCCTAATAATAAGGACATTGTCAAGTATTGCTGCAGTTTAAATTCAAAATGAACAAAAACAGGGATAACATATAATAGTAGGATTAAAAAAAGTATACTAAGCGTGATAATAAAAATAAATAATAATTGATGCATGAGCCCGTTGGTAAATCGAATAACAGAAAAATTCAGATAGATCAGGAACCCAATGGAAAACAAAGCAAAGCCTATGGTGTTCGCTTTCCAAAACTCTTTTCGGAAAGTAATCCAATAAATTTCAACTAATGAACGGAGTTGTTCGTTTCCCATCCGCCATTTCCTTATGGCTGTAAATAACCCTACAGTTGCAGGCATCAGCCCCAGGATAATGCCCCCCATTAAAGTCAGGGCGATCCAAATGATTTGAAAAATGGCTATTTTCATGACAATTTCCGAAAAATTATAAAACTTCCATATTAGACCATTAGTTTCCATAAACACCATAACCCTCTTCCTAAGAAGGAAACACGTACGGAGAGCCAATATCATCCGTACGGTTCAATCAACTTTTTTATTTTTCCATTCTCTTATATGCTGCTTCATAAATTTCTAGATAACGTTTAACGCCCATTTTTTCTAACGTACTTTTATATTCATTCCATTTAGAGAAATCTGCTTTTCCTGTAATAAAGTTTGCTGTCATTTCTTTCAGATACGTATCCATGTCGGTTGAAATTGGTGTTAACTCACTCTGTTCTTCTACCGTAAAGTTAAACGCTGGCCAAACATCATCCAATTTAAGCGATAACGGTTCTGCTTGTTGAGCATTTGCAGTTGTAGCCTCTTTACTTTCTGCACCGTTAAAGTATTTTTGTTTAACAAAACCAGGGTAATAACCACCAGGCCATGTTAGGTATTTACTTACTGCTTGGTCTAGCGTTAATCCATCCGGATTCTTTTTGATTTCATCAACATAATCCAATTTACCCGTTGTTGGATCTTTGGTATAAGTTTTACCTTCGAAGCCCATAAAGAACATTTTTGATCCTTCATCACTATAGAAATGATCAATCCACCTTACCGTCGCTTCAGGGCTCTTATTCTGATTCGTAATAACAAACATCCCTATGTTTCCTAAAGGTGAACCAACTGCTGTATTTAATCGATCTCCATGAGGGCCTTTTAATACAGGCATTCCTACAAAGCCACTCAGATTTTCTGTCGTCCCAGGATCAACTCCGTTTATGACGCCAAAGGTATTCTTTGAAGCTTTCGCACTAAACTCTTCCGTCTTAAGAGTGAAGATTTCTTTATCAATTAAACCTTTAGTATAAAGCTTGTTTAAATATTGCAATAGCTCTTTATATCCATCAGTGGTCGGTACATAGCGCATTTTTTTTGTTTTCGGATCTAAGTCAACATTTTGATTCGCAGTTCCATGATTATTTAAGCCGAAAGATCCTTTTAGGGAGCTAATAAATTCATCGATTCCATATGCCCCGCCCCAAGGAATTTCGTCTGCTTTTCCATTACCATTTGGATCACCGTCTTTTATGGCTTGTAATACAGATTCAAATTCATCAAGAGTCGTTGGTTCTTTCAATCCTAATTTATCAAGCCATTCCTTTTTAATCCATGGTGTTCCATAAATGAGCCCCTTGAATTCAGGGTCATAAAAAGCTGGAAACCCATAAATTTTTCCATTAGGCATCGTAATCCCTTTTTTCACTAAAGGGTATTTTTCCATAATCTTTTTAAAATTCGGAGCATACTGATCAATTAGGTCATTTAGAGGAATAAATACACCCTGCTGACCAAATTTTATTAAATCCGTCTTTGGCACTGCAGCTGCGAATAGTAAATCTGGATACTCACCACTTGCAAGCATGAGATTTCGTTTTTCCTTCAAACTTTGTGTTTGGACAGCATCCCACTTAATATGAATATTGGTCATTTTTTCATATTCTTGCCAAAGCATTAAATTGTTCCAATCCTGTGATTGAAAAAACTTTCCCGCAAACCCTTCCAACTCAATCTTATCTTTTGCAATGGGCATTCCAGTTTGATTTAAATTAGATATTGTGGTTTCCTTTTTATTGTCGGCAGTGGTTTTCTCGTTGGAACATGCGCCTAATACGAGTGAACTCATTAGAACAAACGATAGAATACTAGCTTTTTTCTTTTTATTCTTCATTTCGCAATCCCCCTGATTTTATCCTTTAATAGATCCAACCAAAAATCCTTTAACAAAATACCTTTGTAAGAATGGATACAAACACAACATTGGTAAGTTCGCAAAAATTAAAACCGCATATTTCAGTCCTTCCACACTCATCTGCTGCTTTAAGAAGCTTTCACTCGTTGATTTAACCATATCACTCGTTTGACTTTGAATAAGAATCTCCCTTAAGATTAATTGAAGTGGAAAAAGTTCTTTATTTTGTAAATAAATTAATGCTGTAAAATAAGAATTCCAGTGTGCAACTGCATAGAATAAAATCATAACTGCAATAACAGGCATAGAAAGAGGCAAAACTATTTTCAGTAGAATTCTAATATTTCCTGCGCCATCAATCATGGCCGCTTCTTGAAGTTCAAGTGGAATGGTCGTTTGGAAAAACGTCCGCATAATAATAATATTAAAAACAGATACGGCATTAGGAATAACCATTACCCAAAAAGTATCAATCATTCCAAGATCTTTAATAAGCAAATAGCTAGGAATTAAACCGCCACTAAAAAACATCGTGAAAACAAATATTCCCATAATCACATTACGGCCAACAAAGTCTGCCCTAGAAAGTGGATACGCTGCCATAATCGTTAATACTACATTAATAGCAGTCCCTACCACTGTATATTTAACCGTATTGAGAAATCCGTTTATAATATCATGATTTGAAAATAATTTTTTGTACGCGTCGAAATTTAACCCCTTTGGCCAAAACCAAATTTCTCCGTTTAACACATGGAGTGGATTGCTAAGCGACGCGCTTATGATAAAGATCAAAGGATAAACAACCAGTAATGCGATAATTGTTAAAAAGAAATAATTGAAAAAATCAAAAACTTTATCGGATGCTGTATTTTCCAATTTAGTTCACCACCTACCATAGACTTGTTTGATTAACTTTTTTAGCAAAGAAATTCACCATTACAAGCATAATGAAATTTATGATTGAGTTGAATAACCCTATTGCAGCAGAAAAGCTGTATTCAGCTTGTTCGATACCGCTGCGATAAACAAAGGTAGATATAACGTCTGATGTCGACATATTTAGGGTATTTTGCATTAAGAAAACTTTTTCGAATCCAACTGACATAACAGATCCTGCATTTAGAATAAATAGAATAATAATCGTTGGCATAATCGTTGGGATATTAATATGCCATATTCTTTGCAATCTCGAAGCACCGTCAATCATTGCTGATTCATGTAAAGAATAGTCAACAGCAGTTAAAGCAGAAAGATAAATAATAGAACTCCACCCCATGGTTTGCCATACATCGGAAAACACGTATAATGTTTTAAACCAACTTGGTTCCGACATAAATGCGATTGGTTTTCCACCCACTAGAATAATAATTTGATTGATTAATCCATCCGGCTTTAAAAAAAGGATCAACATCCCGACTACTACTACTGTAGATAAAAAGTGAGGAGCATAAATAACGGTTTGTACAAATTTTTTAAACTTAGAATTTCTTACTTCATTTAGCATGAGGGCAATGATGATTGGAATCGGGAATGCTACTGCTAGTGTATAAACACCAATAATCAACGTATTTTTAATAAGTCTCCAAAAATAGTAACTATTAAAAAAGCGCTCAAAGTGTTTCATCCCTACCCATGGACTATCCCATATCCCTAGCGTTGCAATAAAATCTTTAAAAGCAATTTGCACGCCATACATTGGGATATAATGAAACACAATAAAGTAAGCGATTACAGGAGAAATCAATAAATAAAGTTCCCAATTTTTACGGAACGACTTCTGTAAAATTGTCCACTTTGACGAGGACGCTTCTGATTTTTTTTCTAATATGTTAGCGTGTTGCATACGAGTCTCGCTTTGAATAATTTTTTCCAAATTCTCTCCCCCTTCTCATACAGAAGCTAATCACACATACTTGACAGTTGAACCTTGATTGATTTTAATAACCTTTCCACCCGAGCGAATGGACTCAGTCGCTGCACAGCCGACCGCGACACTCATTCTTCCCGCATATGGTGTGGTTAAAGGCTGCTTGTTGTTTAAAACTAGTTCGACAAAGTCTCTGCATATTTTTGGATCCGCACCACCGTGGCTGCCTTGTTCTTTTTTCATGTCATAGGTTATGTCGCTAAGTTCATTCCATGAGTTTGATTTTCTCGTTTTCACATATACTTTTTCATTTACATCATCATTCTCTACTCTGCCTTTTGTACCGATAAAGGTATAGTTTCTTGAATAATCTGGTGTAAAGTGGCATTGCAAGTAGGAAGCTTTAATTCCGCCTTCAAGTTCCATAATCAACATATTATTGTCCTCAACATCGATTTCTTCCCGGAAAGCGCATTGGGTTAATACGTTCATACTCGCTTCCGTACAAGTATCCTTTTCATCACAAGTAGGACAGGTTAATGTATTTGGTTTCTCTCCACCGTAAAAATCGAGCCCCCCAAAAGCCGAAACCTTTTTTGTATATTTTCCAGTAATCCAATGGATCACATCAAGGTCATGAGAACCCTTTTGCAATAAAAGTGAAGTCGTATTTTTAGCTGTTCCATGCCAGTCATGGTAATAATAGTATCCGCCTAATCCGACAAAATGCCTTACCCAAACGGCTTTAAGATCACCGATTACCCCTGAATCAATAATCTCTTTCATTGTTTGGTACATACTCATATAACGCATATTAAAACCAACCATTAAATGCTTTCCAGACTTTTCCGCTTGTTCGATAATCCGGTCACATCCTTCTACTGTGATCGCTAAGGGCTTTTCACAATAGACGTGCTTTCCAGCTTGAAGTGCCGCAATGGCATGCTCTTCATGTAAATAATCGGGAGACAAAATAGCAATAGCATCAATATCCGTGCGAGCGAGTAACTCTTTATAATCAGTGGTAATATCTGCATGTTTGTTAATTTTTTCTTGAAAGGTTTTCAATCTTTCCATCGAAACATCGGCTGCAGCAACGACAACTGAATTTCCACCTGGATTATGCCAATACTTTGCAATACCACTCCGAAGTCCTGCACCAATAATCCCAATTCTTACATTTTCCATTTGATACTTCCTCCTATCCCTTCTTCTTATCCCTGCTACTTTTGATTATTCCTCTTGGTGAACCACCTCCTTAAAGTCTTGTGGAAGTATTTCCTTATTATCATCCAAATGTTTCTACCTAGTTTTTAAAGATGACGTGTTTGCTTTTTCGCCACCATTAGAACATCCTGCTGCTAGAAATAACAATGCTGACAAAGAGAATATAAGCCACTTTTTCATCTCATTTTCACCGGTGCATTTATTACACACTAATGGTTAGTTGAACTAACTAACGATCGATTTGTATTTTAAACCTAGTATTCTCCCTTATAAATAAAACGTTTACAAATAAGTGTTTTTATTTGTAAGAAACATTTTTTGTTCTTTCTATCACGCAGCTATAATGATGTCACTACCAGTTGAACTAACAAACTATGACTACTATATTGATTATGTATATGACAGATTCAATCATGATATAATGTTGTCATTACCAGTTGTTATGAAGTATACCATCACAACTTTTCCTTCCGCAATATATTTTTCTGAATTTTTTAAAACTTTTTATTTATCAACAAACTTATTCTATATTTTTATTTTGTAATGCAAACTATGAATTGAATTGCCTACAAAAGAAAAATTTTTTTTATAAAATATATTCTTTCTATTAAAATCGGATTGATGAAAATTAAACATTAATACAAGATAAAGAAATCCTCCCCTCAAGTTTTTAATTTACCTTGTCCTAACGAATAGCGAAAAATGAAGCCTAATTCATATAAAAGGGAGTGTTCCTATGATTCAAAAATTAAAAATGTATTATGGGAAAGATATAAAAATTAATGAGGCCATGTTGTCTGAGGATTATAACTGGTTTTTAGTTGCGGGAAACAAAGTAGGTATCCACAAAGCTCGCTTACATAAACGGGAATGTCAATTACTTTTATCTATCTTAACACCCTTTTATACCGATACGTTTTATGAAACAGAAAAAGAAAAGTTATAGTATGAAGCGTTATATCAAAATAAGGATATCCTTATTGCATCTTTTCGTTTTTTTACACTTTTTGACAACGAATCTATAATAGAACATGAAGAATTTCAAGAAGCTTTACAATCTATGTTTTCTTTCACCACTACAACAGTATGGGCGACTTCACAAAATGGTGTCCTCATCTTAGAAGAAAACATACCAGAACATATATTCCAAACTCTTCCTCGATACATTCAACTTTAGTTGTAAATAGAAGAAGAGGCTGAATGTAATATCATTCAGCCTCTTCTTCTGCAATCTTCAATATGTTATGAACACGTTTTGTAAATTGGAATTCCTCCATATGTATCTCCATCCCCTACTACTTTACTATTAAACCGTAACCATAAATAAGTGAAACGATTATTCCAACTACCAATATACCTGGCAGTAAATTTGCCACCTTAATTTTAATAACACCAAGTAGGTTCAATCCAATAGCGGCTATCATAATACCGCCCGTAGCTGTCATTTCCACTATAAATTGATTCATCAATTCTTTCGGAACAAAACTGTTAATTTGTGTTGCAAAAACTGCGATACCTCCTTCATATAAAATAACGGGAATTGCTGAAAATACTACGCCAATCCCTAAAGTTGTCGTTAATATAATAGAAATGAATCCATCGATAATCGCCTTTGTAAATAAAATGTCATGATTCCCGCGAATCCCGCTATCCAATGCTCCAAGTATCCCCATCGCGCCAATTGCAAAAATTAAAGTAGCTGTTACAAAACCTTCTGATATGCTTCCTTTCCCTTTCGATCCCACTTTATTTTCTAGCCAATCCCCTAAAACTTTTAACTTCCCTTCTAATTGCAGCCATTCCCCGATTACCGTACCAAGAACTAAACTTAGTATCACAACAAGAAAATTTTCACTTTTTAATGCCATTTGAAGTCCAAGCACAGTAACCGCTAAACCGATTGCGTGCATAATTGTCCCTTTCATACTTTCTGGAATCCTACTAAATAATTTACCAAGTAAAGTACCAAATATAATACAAATCCCATTAACAACTGCCCCTAATATAACCATTTCTCATTCTTCACCTTTCGAATTCTTTATTTCTATATTTTGGTTTACACATTGATTTACAGGTTATCTATATGTTAACTTAATATTGAGAATATTAACAAATAATTTCCACTGCTATAACCCGCTATTTTTTGTAACTATACATAGACCAGTTACCTTTAGTAGATTCATTGTTAATCTAATTGCGGGATAAACTCAAAAGGGAAGGTATTTATGAAAACTTTACTAAAACGATTTTTGTTAATAGCCTTTTGCATTACACCAATTGTGTTATTAATCAATTACTCTTTTATTTCAAAAGCGAAGGACAAACCCGATATACAAAACACATCGAGTAAAACAGCTTCAAAAAGCGAAAAGAAAGTAGAAGATCCCGAGATTACACTCACCTTCTCTGGTGATACAATGTTCGATTGGCAATTGCGTCCTATTATCGAAAAAAACGGTGCTGATTATCCATTCCAACATGTAAAAGAAGAAATAAAAAAAGCTGATATTTCTTTTGTGAATTTAGAATCAGCATTTACAACGAAAGAAAAGAAAGCACCTGGGCAACTATTTTGGATTAAAAGTGACCCATCTACACTACAAGCTATTAAAAACACTGGATATGATATCGTAAATATTGGAAATAACCATACACTTGATTATGGACAAGAGGGATTATTAGATACGATCTCTCATGTAGAAGAATTAAAGCTCCCTTACATTGGAGCCGGAAAGAACGCAAAAGATGCATATACTGCACGAGAAATGACTGTAAAAGGAAAAAAGTTTAAATTTCTTTCCTTCGTTCGATTTATGCCTGATTTTACTTGGGTAGCTGGTGACAATAAACCTGGTGTTGCGAACGGATATGATCTAGATTTAGTAACAAAAACAATTAAAGAGCAAAAACAAGATGCAGACTATTTAATTGTCTATATGCATTGGGGCGTTGAAAAATCGAATCGCCCGGTAGAATACCAAAAACAATATGTACCTAAAATAGTTGAAGCAGGAGCCGACGCGATCGTCGGAAGTCATCCACATTGGTTACAAGGGTTTGAATATTATAATAATGTTCCTGTCGCTTACTCATTAGGAAACTTTTTATTCCCAAGTTATGTGAACGGAAAAAGCGCCGAAACTGGCGTATTAACTTTAACTTTTAAAGGAAAAGATGTCCAAATGTCATTCAATCCTTATATCATCCGTAACAACCAAGTTTCCCCTGTAAATGAGGAAGAAAAGAAACAAGCTCTACAATATTTACAAACAGTTTCAACTGATGTAGAAATTGATGATACAGGGAAAATAATAAACAAACGTAACTAAACAGCAGAAAACCCTTTTCTCTGTAACATATATTACAGAATAGGTGATGAACATGCTGAAAGACTTATTAGAAAATGTAAGTTTGTTAGAGAACATTTATAAAATGTCCATAGCGATTCTACTTTTATGCTCCTTTTTTTCTGTTAGACTTCTAAAAAAAATAAAGCGAGAAAGAAAACTTTCTACCTTTGAATTCACTATGTACGTAATCATTCGTATTGCAATATTTTTTTGGTTAGCTAGCTTTATTCTTCTTGAATTTAATGAGTATCTAGTTTAACTATAAAAAAGATAGAACAAGCATTATGTTTCCCTTGCTTGTATCTATCTTTTTTATTTGGATGCTAACTCTTTCCTTCTATTAAATAAGCAAATCAAACAAAACAGGGTTTTTATTAAGCTCCATAAATTGAATATTATTTTCTTTAAAACGAGTAATTAATTGCTCATAATCCTCTTTATGTTTTAATTCTACACCGACTAACGCTGGCCCATTTTCCTTATTATGTTTCTTAATGTACTCAAAGCGCGTAATATCATCTTCTGGCCCTAACCCTTTATCAAGAAACTCTCTTAGTGCTCCAGAACGCTGCGGGAATTCAATGATGAAGTAATGCTGTAATCCTTCATAAATGAGCGAACGTTCTTTCATTTCTTGCATTCTATCAATATCATTATTTCCACCACTTAATATACACACAACTGTTTTTCCTTTTATTTCCTCCCTGTATAGATCAAGTGCTGCAATAGAAAGCGCACCAGCAGGCTCTGCTACAATCGCATTTTTCTTATATAGTTCTAAAATCATCGTACAAACTTTTCCCTCTGGTACTAAAACAATATCATCAATTACATCTTTACAAGTTTCAAATGTTAACTTCCCTACTTTTTTTACAGCTGCCCCATCAACAAAACTATCTATTTTATCTAATGCGACATTTTCATTTTGGAGAAAAGCCTCTTTCATAGATGCAGCTCCCATCGGTTCTACACCAATGACCTTTGTAGTAGGACTAACACCTTTTACATATGTACCAACGCCTGATGCTAACCCACCACCACCGATTGCTGTAAAGATAATGTCAACCGATTTCTCCATATCATGCATAACTTCAACTGCAACTGTCCCTTGACCAGCAACGACATACGGATCATCAAATGGATGAACAAACGTCATTCTATTTTCTTCACAATAACGCTGTGCTTCTTGGAAAGCACTATCAAATGTATCACCAACTAATACAATCTCTGCGAAATCACCACCGAAAAATTGTACTTGTGATACTTTTTGCTTAGGTGTTGTTGTAGGCATGAAAATTTTCGACGGAATCTTCAATAAGTTACACGTGTAAGCTACCCCTTGTGCGTGATTACCGGCGCTTGCGCAAACAACACCGTTTTGCAACTTTTCTTTCGGTAAGCTTTGAATCAAATTGTACGCACCACGAATTTTGAAAGAGCGAATCAATTGTAAGTCTTCTCGTTTCACATAAACGTCACAATCATATTTCTCAGATAAAACTGTATCACGTTGTAACGGTGTTTTAATCACGATATCTTTCATGCAATTATGAGCCATTAAGATATCTTCAATTTTCACTCTCTCCTTTACCTTGTGCACCATTTTATATCATCCTTATCTTTTTTAAATTGGCTCAATCAAAATTCGGGATTTTCAGAACAGCCCCTGTATTCGCCGATGTTACCATTTGCGCATAACGCCCAAGCCATCCAGTTTTCACTTTTGGTTCTGGTCGTTTCCATTCTTTTTTACGCTTTTCTAATTCCTCATCACTCACTCTTACTTCTAGCAAGCGTTCCTCAACATCAATACATACAATATCCCCTTGTTCAAGAAGTGCAATCGTTCCACCAGCTGCTGCTTCTGGTGAAATATGCCCGACCGAAATACCACGTGAAGCACCAGAGAAACGCCCATCCGTTAATAGCGCAACATCAGCGCCTAATCCCATTCCAGCAATTGCTGATGTTGGTGCTAACATTTCTGGCATACCAGGGCCGCCTCTTGGTCCTTCATAACGAATAACAACAACATCCCCTTTCTTAACCTTCCCAAGCATAATGCCCGCAAGCGCCTCATCTTGTGAATTAAAAATAACGCAAGGTCCTTCAAATCGTTTTACTTCAGTTGCTCCACTTTTAATAACTGCCCCATCTTTCGCAAGGTTTCCTTTTAATATACGTAAGCCTCCCTCTTCACTATGAGGGTTTTCGAGAGAATGAATAACTTCCTTATCTTGAATCTCAGCGTGAGCAATGTTTTCTCTTAACGTCTGTCCAGTAGCAGTGATACGATCTAAATGAAGTACCCCTTCTTTTCGGCTTAATTCTTTCAAAATTGCACTAATCCCGCCTGCTCGATCGATATCTTCCATATGCCAGTTAGAAGCCGGACTTACTTTACACAAATGCGGTACACGTCTTGAAACAGCATCAATACGACTCATATCATAATCTAGCCCTGCCTCTTGTGCGAGTGCTAGCGTGTGTAATACTGTATTCGTAGATCCTCCCATCGCCATATCAAGTGCAAATGCATCATCAATTGCCTCTTCTGTCACAATATCTCTTGGCTTAATATCTCTTTCAACTAATATTTTCAATTTCTCTGCCGCTTGTTTAATTAACTCTTCACGCCTTGGATCAATTGCTAAAATACTCCCGTTACCTGGAAGAGCTAAACCTAACACTTCACATAAACAATTCATAGAATTCGCTGTGAACATACCCGAACAAGAGCCACAAGATGGACAGCCATGATCTTCAATATCCTTCAATTCTTCTTCTGAAATTTTCCCAGATTGATAGGCTCCTACCCCTTCAAAAACAGAACTTAGATCAACTACTTCTCCTTTAGAAGTCTTACCTGCTGCCATCGGTCCACCTGAAACAAACACAGTTGGAATGTTAATACGAAGGGCAGCCATCATCATACCAGGTGTAATTTTGTCACAGTTTGGGATACAAATCATGCCGTCAAACCAATGTGCATTTACAACCGTTTCTACTGAGTCTGCAATAATTTCACGACTCGGAAGCGAATACCGCATACCGATATGTCCCATCGCAATACCATCATCTACTCCAATTGTATTAAATTCGAATGGAACCATACCTGCCGCACGTACTGCTTCTTTTACAAGCTTTCCAAACTCATTCAAGTGCTTATGCCCTGGAATAATTTCAATAAAAGAATTACAAATCGCTATGAACGGTTTATCAAAGTCTTCATCTTTTAAACCAGTTGCTTTTAATAAACTACGATGCGGAGCTTTATCAAAACCTTTTTTAATCATGTCACTTCTCATCTTGTCAAATCCCCTTTTACATATTTTTCACTTATAATATCTCAATCTATTTCTTTACTAACGTTTTCTTTTCTGGCTCCTTAATCCAGCTCATCATTTCACGAAGCTCTGCTCCTACTTTTTCTAACTGATGATTTTGCTCTGCTTTTTTCATCGCATTATACGTTGGGCGCCCAGCTTGATTTTCTAAAATCCATTTCTTCGCGAATTCACCTTGCTGAATTTCTGTAAGTACTCGTTGCATCTCTTTCTTCGTTTCATCTGTAACAATTCTCGATCCTGTTACATAATCTCCAAACTCAGCCGTATCTGAAATAGAATGGCGCATGTTCGTTAATCCACCTTCGTACATTAAATCAACAATTAACTTTAATTCATGTAAACATTCAAAGTATGAATGATGCCTCCTCCAATATAAAGAAGCGGGCGTTTTGCTTGTGAAATTGCTTTAGCCACCTCTTTAAGCTTCATAGTGTCTGGCATAGACTCCAGTTTGTATCCTGGAATCTCAATTACTTCATTATAAAAACTTGTTACCTTTTCATTTTGAATATCTTTTGGAATATCAATTAATACTGGTCCTGGTCGCCCGCTTTCGGCAATGTAAAAAGCTTCTTGTACAACGCGTGATAAATGATTCACATCACGAACTTGGTAATTATGTTTCGTAACAGGTACTGTAATCCCGATAACATCCACTTCTTGAAATCCATCTTTACCAATTAAAGTCTTTGCAACTTGCCCTGTAATGACGACTAAAGGAATCGAATCCATATAAGCATCTGCTAAGCCCGTAACTAAATTTGTCGCCCCTGGGCCAGAGGTAGCAAAGACTACCCCGACCTTTCCCGAAGCTCTCGCATATCCTTCAGCTGCATGAATGGCAGCTTGTTCATGACGAGTTAATACATGCTTCAATCCACTTTCATATAACGCATCGTATACTGGCAAAATCGCTCCGCCCGGATAACCGAAAACGGTCGTTACACCTAATTTTTTCAAGCATTGAATAACGTGCCCGGCTCCTGTCACTTCTTCGCACTGTAACTCCTCACATGCTGTATGCTGTGCCTTCATTTCGATTAACTCCTCTCCCTTTCTACATTAAGCTTTCCGCCAGTCCAGGAACACGTACTCCTCTTTCTCTCGTTAACTTTTTAAATTCTTCAGTTAATTGTTTCGTGACATCTCCTGGTTTCCCATCTCACATCGCTCCTCTTTTTTTCTATACTTTTGCAATCTATTTCTACATCGATTGCTGAGATGAGTATTTTCGACAGAATATTCAGTATATAAATTTTAAAAATATACTCGTCTCAACAATCGATTACTTACATACTTGTAGCAATCCATTGCTGAGACGAGGGAATCGTGGTACCACTCAGCTTCCTTACACTTCTCACGAAATATAAGCTCTGCAAGTCTAATGAGACTTTTGTTTTTCTATCGGGAACAACTCCGCTACTTTTTACTAGTTTCAAAAGCAGTGCTCCGAGGTGATCTTCAATGATTAAATTGTTACCACCCTCACAGCTTCCAGGCAGCTCTCTGAAACAATACCTATCATTTACTCTCCTCTTCTACGCATTCTCTTATTCTATTGTTTAAAATAAAAACTCTCGCCTCAGCAATCNNGATTGCTGAGGCGAGAGTTTCGCGTTACCACTCAGCTTCCTTATATTTCTCACGAAATATAAGCTCTGTAGGTCCAATTAGACCCCCGTCCTTTTAGCGGAGACGATGCCGTCGCCCTCTACTCAGTTTCCCTTTCGCAAGCGATGCTCCGAGGTGATCTTCAATGATTCGATTGTTACTACTCTCACAGCCTAGGAGCAGCTCTCTGAAACGATCATAACCATCTACTTTCCTCTTCTTTGCATATGCAAACTATAAAGTTAGAAAATTCTTAATTAACTTTTATTTGTTAAACGTATTATAGGACGTTGTTCTTTTCATTGTCAACATGTTTTCAAAATTTATTTTTAATAATACATATATTTTCGAATCTTTTTTATTGCGCAATAAAATTTTTTGTATAATACTATATAAAACATATATATTTAGGAGGATTACAGCAATGTCCGAAAAAACATACGAACTCGCAACCTTCGCAGGCGGTTGCTTTTGGTGCATGGTAAAGCCATTTGATGAACTTCCTGGTATTCATAAAGTGCTTTCCGGCTATGCAGGTGGTCATGTAGAAAACCCAACATATGAACAAGTAAAAGCTGGTACATCTGGTCATTTAGAAGTTGTACAAATTACATTCGATCCTTCTATTTTTCCATATGAAAAATTACTAGATTTATATTGGCCACAAATCGATCCAACTGATGATGGCGGACAATTTTTTGACCGTGGTCCATCTTATCGTACCGCTATTTTTTATCATAATGAAACGCAAAAAGAACTTGCTGAAAAATCAAAACAAGCTCTTGTAGAAAGCAGTATGTTTAAAGAACCAATCGTAACTGAAATTCGCCCGGCTGCACCTTTTTATGAGGCTGAAGAATACCATCAACATTTTTATAAAAAGAATCCAGAGAAATATGCTACTGAGCAAAAGGAATCTGGACGTGAAGACTTTATTAAAGAAAATTGGCAAAAAAAATAATACAAACGCATCGTGCTTTCTTTTAAAGTGCAATGCGTTTTTATCTTTGAAACAGGTACCATACGATTACAAAACCAATCGCTGTTAATGTCCAAAGTATTATCTCGTTTTTAACTCTATTCTTTTTATTAGTCATTTTATCTCTCCTTATAACAAGTAAACATATTCAAGATTTTTTTTGTTTAATTGTCCACCAGATGAAAGTAAATACATCCTTACATATTCTTGTAATAAGAGCACCTATTATTCCGATTGCAATTGAAATTACTAACATCTGTCCAAAACTAAAAGAATTTGTATATGTTATGTAGAGAACGACCCATACAAGCAAAGCATCTGGTAAATAAAGTGCAAACTTTTTAAACATTTATTCACCTCTTTTTATACCTTCTTTGTAAAATATGTTTTCTATTGTAGATTTGAAATAAAGAATAAGAATCCATTTTGAAAAAGGATTCTTATTCAGCAAATGTAAGGTTGATTATTTTCCACATACCTTATTCCATAATTACTCCTGAAGTAGAAATATATTACTGGATCCGTATTGTAATTTCACTGTTTTTATTCCTCATCAACAAATATTTACAATTAGTAACTAATTACCCGGCAGCCGTATACCTCGCCAGCTACCTACATCACATTGACCAAATTCATTATTACCTACCGCGACCACCGTGCCGTCTGATTTAAGTCCGACAGTATGCGCACAACCAGCCGCTATCGCTACAACATCGCGCCAATCGCTTACATTACATTGACCATACTCATTCCAGCCCACTGCCACCACTGTACCGTCTGATTTAAGTCCGATTGTATGATTCGTACCAGCTGCTATTGCTACAACACCTCTCCAGCCACTTACGTCGCACTGATTATGCTTATTATTACCCACTGCCATCACCGTACCGTCTCGTTTCAGACCAGCAGTATGAAGATACCCTGCCCCGACCGCCACAATACCACACCAGCCATTTACATTGCATTGGCCATATCGATTATTACCAACTGCCGTCACCGTACCGTCCAATTTAAGACCGACAGTATGCCAGTCACCCGCCGTGACCGCCACAATATCACGCCAGCTACTTATATTACATTCTCCTTCTTTATTTCGGCCCACCGCTATTACCGTGCCATCCAAATTAAGGCCAATAGTACGGCGCCAACCCGCTGCAACCGCTACAATATTATGCCAGTCGTTTACTTCACATTGGTCATGCTTATTCCACCCCACTGCTGTCACAGTATTATCACTTTTAAGAGCGATTGTATGAGCATTACCCGTATTCGTCGCCATATGAACATTACCCGCTGCGACTGCTTCAATATCACACCAGCCACTTACATTACATTCCCCCTCTTTATTTCGCCCCACTGCTACCACCGTGCCATCCGATTTAAGTGCAACTGTATGACCACGACCTGCTGCTATCGTATCTTTAGGCCACCGTTTCACTTTTAACACCTCCTCTTTCGGTGAAATGTAATTCATGTTTTTCCTCCTTCAAAATAAGCAAATATATCAAAACATACCTTCTTATCAAACTTTCTTTTTAATCTACATCTTTAAAAGAAACCTATTACTACTTCTTCCAAAAATAAAAACCTCCAGTTTATAAACTAGAGGTATTCTATTCATTTCTTCAATCTCTCAATAAAATCGTTCAATTTATCAAGCGATTTCATATTCTGATTACACGCTACACCATCTTTGCAAATATAGTTTCCCTTTTTAACAAAGGTTCCAGGTACATCACCTTTAATTTCAACTAAAAACATTCCCACTTCTTCATGCCCATGACATAATGAACAAATACTTTTTTTATTTAAACTTTGGAACGTTCCTTGCAGACCAACAAACTTATTTTTATCATTTTTCGCTATAATAAATTTCCTGCTTGATCCCTTATCAATCCAACTTAAATAAGATAATTCTTTCATATTCAGTTCTTCCATATCAGGAAGCTTTAATTTTTTCGCCTTAGGAAATAATTTTTTTAACGTTTGTGCTGTAACTTCTTGAAACGGAATGACATACGGATTTATTTTCAGTAAAAACGATTCTGCATCTTCTCTATTTTGAACTGTTAATACTGTATCAATTAACTCTTTCTGTTCATCCGTTAAATTCTCAAATACATGTATTATCTTTTCAATTGCAAGTGATTTTAACGCTTGAATTACACCTCTATCATTTGCCGTTGCATGCCCATTTGCTAAAATATAAGCTTGTGATTTTATAAAATTGTATTGATCACTTCTAATAAAAGCTTCCATCTTTATCACTCCATACAAATTGTTGATCTAGTTTTATTGTATACAAAGATTCAGCTTTTTGATATGTAAAAGATAACTTAGAAACGAATATTACATACTTCGATATGTTCTACCGCTTTATTTCCTGACAAAAGAAACCATCGTCTGTTTTCCATTCTGCATATAATACATCTTCAAATTTAGTAATCCCTTTTTGCTTTATTTGTTTATACAGCCATCCTTCATCAAAGCCAGCTTCTCTCAAATTATCTTTCACTACTTTTCCGTCACTAATTAATGAAATCGGTAAGTATACAGGCTTATGTTTTAAACTTAAATCATTTATAGTGGGAGATTCGTATTTACTTTTTTTCAGAACACTTATGTTTCCATTAGGTTCCAAAACCATATATTCAACTTCTCGGATTGAAAATATGTCTTTTTGTTGTCTTAGCATTTGTTGTAGTTGATTAATATCCAAATGATTTGAACTTAGTTGTTCCCGATCAATATATCCATTACGGATAATAATTGAAGGTGAGCCTTCAAAAAAACTTCTCGTCCCTCTAAATTTTTGTGTTATCACTTCTATTGAATAGATTAACACTACCCATACAAGTACGGCATATAAAATAGACCATATTTTTATTTTCGGATCATATATAGTATTTCCGACTAATTCTCCGAGAACAATAGCAGAAATAAAATCAAATGGCGTTAACTGCGATATTTGTGTTTTCCCTAATATTTTAGTAGCAATCAATAGAATAAAAAAACCAAAAAACAGTTCTATCGTTATTTGTCCAAGATGATTCATAGTTGCTCACCTTTCTGTAATATGAAATATAACGTTTTAATGCCCATTCATACTTCTATACGATTCATTTTTGCTATTATCATGCTCATTCCTCCCTCATATATCCAATACGTACAAAACAAAAAGAGCCTGATTCAAAATAATATATGAACCAAACTCTTTTACTTTTATTTATTTAGAATACACAATCTTTTTAATCGTTTCTCCAGAAAGAAAATATTCTTCTGCAAGTTGCTGAATGGCAGTTCCACTTTTAAAAGCATCTTTTATTGCTTTATTTCTTTCATCCAGATGTTTTCTACCACCAGATCGCGTACCCCATTTATAATGTTGCGTTTCTTGTTTTGGAATGTAAATTGTTTCACCTTGTATATACTTTTGAATTTCAGCAATTAAACTCTCTGGTAAAACGGCCTTAGCTTTTACGTATTTCATTTCTGCTCGCCCCTTATTTTTTATGGTTCATTTCAATAAGGTGCAAAGCCAAATATAAAAAATGATACGAACTCATTTTGGCGATTAATCGTATATTACTTGTCTACCTCACGCAAAGTATCGCCATTTCCATATTTGGCTTTGCATGAGACGTTGCAGTGTCTGGCAATTGAATTGTAATCGCCATATAAACACCTCCTAATATACCTTTTGATTTCATTTTATTATATGATAAATTCCCACCACTTGCATCTTCATACTTTTTGAAGCAACAAGTTATGCAGTTTGATATAATACTTTTTAGTTCAATCAAAAAGTATAGTGAGGTTGCATTATGAAGAAGAAATTAATCATTACAATAGTTACACTATTCATTATTACTATAGCATTATTCGGAACATACAAATTAATGAACGCAAGAAGCTTTCAATTATTTGGTGAGCTGACAAATCGCATTGAAACGAACGAAAAGATAGTGGCCTTAACTTTTGATGATGGCCCTACAAAAAATATTGAACAAATATTACCGCTTTTAGATAAGTACAATGCGAAAGCTACTTTCTTTGTTATCGGAAACGAATTAGAAAATAATTTATCATTAGGTAAAGCGATTGTTCAATCTGGACATCAACTTGGAAATCATACATATTCTCATAATAGAATGGTTTTCAAAACACCTTCTTTTATTAAAGAAGAAATAGAAAAAACGAATTCATTAATCCGTCAAACAGGATTTACAGACGAAATTGATTTTAGGCCACCTAACGGTAAGAAGCTAATAGGGCTACCATACTATTTAAATCAAAATAATATCGAAACGATTACATGGGACCTTGAACCTGATACTTTTTATAAATCCGCCACTGATAAAATTGAATACGTCAATAAGAATATAAAACCTGGTTCTATTATTTTATTGCACTCTATGTATGATGAATCTAATGAAAATTTACAGACCATTGAAGGTATCTTAGACTCTTTATCTAAAAAGGGTTATCAATTCGTAACAGTAAACGAATTGCAAAAAAGAGCAAAATAAAAAGGTAGCGTATCATATCACGATACGCTACCTTTCTTATTAAATAATTCCAAGTACATTTAAGAACACGATAATAATGGCAATTGGTGCGATAAAGCGAAGTAAGAATAACCATAAAACGAATAGTTTATAGCCTTTATTTTTACTTACACCAAGTTCTTTCATTAATACATCTTTCTTCATTTTTAAAGGAACAAAGATGGAAACTAATAGAACACCAAGTGGCATTAGTATGTTACTAACCGTATAATCTGCTAAATCAAAAATTGTTTTTCCAAATGGTTTCACATCGCTTAACAAACCGAATGATAATGCTGATGGTACTCCAACAACGAAGATTAATAACCCTACAATTAAGGCCATTTTTTCGCGATTCCCTTTTCCTTTTGATGTTAATGACGCAACACTAATTTCTAGCATAGAAATAGCTGATGTAATCGTTGCGAAGAAGAATAGCAATAAGAAAATAACGAAGAACACTTTTCCGAACGCCATTTTACTGAAAATAGCAGGTAATACGATAAATAGTAGTCCTGGTCCTTGAGATGGCTCTAATCCAAATGCAAATACAACTGGGAAGATCGCAAGTCCTGCAAGTAATGTAATAACAAGCGTTAAAGCTACGATAGAAAATGCCGAACGTGGCAAACTTTCTTCCTTCGGTAAGTATGAACTATACGTTACCATTACTGCTACACCAACTGATAATGAGAAGAACGATTGACCCATCGCATATAAAATAACTTCTGATGTTACATGTGAGAAATCAGGTTGTAAGAAGAAACGAACCCCTTCTCCAGCACCATCTAACGTAAGTGCACGAACAATTAAAACAAAGAATAAAACGAATAATGCCGGCATGAAATATTTATTTACTTTTTCAACACCATTTTGTACACCTTTACTTACGATGAAAATAGTAATAAGAATGAATAATAACTGTGCCCCCACTGCTAAATACGGATTGGAAATGATTTCACCAAACGTAGCTTCGTATGATCCATTTCCTTCCCATAGTCTACCTGTAATTGCATTCCATAAATATAATAAAATCCAACCTCCTACAACACTGTAGAAAGAAAGTAGTATGAAACATGTTACAATCCCTAATTTACCTAGCCATGGCCATAATGTTTTTGGTGCGATTGCTCTATACGCATCGACAGCCTCTTTTTGTGTACTTCTACCAATAACAAATTCAGCTAATAATAGCGGTAATCCAATTAATAATGTGAAACCGATGAAAATAAGAAAGAACGCTCCGCCCCCTCCAATACCAGCCATATACGGGAACTTCCAAATCGCCCCTAGTCCAATTGCAGAACCTGCTGCAGCTAATACGAAACCTAACTTCGATGTCCATTGCTGTGAATTCATCTTTTTATCTCCTCTCTGTTTCTATTTCTTTTTTCGCTATAATCTGTCTATGCTTATATTGTTCTGCTACCACTCCGATCTAATACAACCACTTCCCTTCAACTAAAAAACGCCCCTACGTAAATACGTAGGGACGACAAAAATATCGCGGTACCACCCTAGTTGTGAAAATCACTAAGAAACCACCGAAATAAAAAACGCCCCTACGCAAATACGTAGGGACGATAAAATATCGCGGTACCACCCTAGTTATGAAGCCACAACAAAGTAAGACCTAAATAAAAAACGTCCCTACGTAAATACGTAGGGACGATATATATCGCGGTACCACCCTAGTTGTGAACAAAATCTTCACCACTTTATTTGATAACGGTATACACTACCGTCTTTCATTTCCTCACAACGCGAGATTTATGAAAGATGCTCCAGGACGAACTTCATGAATAATCTATATACTGATTCACACCAACCATCAGCTCTCTGAAATAGGGAGATTTTCACTACTATACCCTTTCATTGCCCAAATATTATTTTCCGAATTGATTACTATCATTTTTATCATACATTAAAAATAGTGTCAACTTATATTTTGAATTTTTATGTAGTACATTCTATTTAAAAATTCAAAATATGACTTTTAAATGAATAGTATTAGAACATTTATGGTTTATACTGTATTAACTTCTCTAGCAGGTTTATAGTAGTATACGATGAATGTAAGATAGCGTGAGTAGGAGGAAAGAATTTTGTCTACGTCAAAAGTTTTAAAAGGAACTGCTTTATTAAGCGGTGCCACAATGATTTCACGTATTTTAGGGTTTATATACTTCTTCCCTTTTCAATTATTAGTTGGAACGCAAGGGGTCGCTTTATACGGATATGCATACTCTTGGTACGGTATTTTATTAAGCTTTTCAACAGCCGGCATTCCTATTGCCGTCTCTAAATTTGTTGCAAAACATAATGCGCTCGGTGATTATAGTACAAGTAAAAAATTATATAACTCTAGTGTAAAATTGATGCTGTTTATGGGCTTTTTAGGATTTTTAATTTTATTTATTGGAGCACCATACATATCACAATTTATTATTCGTTCTAAAACACCAGATCCACAATTTATCGCTGACGTAACACTTACGATGCGAGCATTAAGTTTCGCACTTATTATCGTACCAGCTATGAGTGTTACACGTGGTTATTTCCAAGGCTTTCAACATATGAAACCGAGTGCTGTTTCTCAAGTCGTAGAACAAATCGCACGTGTTGTTTTCATTTTAGTTGGTAGCTTCATCGTCTCAAAAATATTAGGAGGTTCCGTAGCCTCTTCTGTTGCAGTTGCTACGTTTGGAGCTGTTATCGGTGCACTTGCCAGCGTCTCTATTTTAATGATGTACTGGAAAAAGTATAACCGATTAAAACCTCCCGAAGGCGAATTAAAATCAAGGGCATCCAATATTCCGTTAAAAAATATTTATATAGAATTACTTCGATATGCAATCCCAATTGTATTTGTCGGTATTGCAATTCCGCTCTATACGTTAGTAGATCAATATACAGTAGCTGATGTCCTTAGAGCGATGGGAGAGCCTTTAGAAACAGCGAATGCAGTGTTTGCTTATATAACGAACTATGCACAAAAGTTAATTATGATTCCAGCTTCACTTGCAACTGGATTCTCGTTAACGATCATTCCGGCTATAACGAAATCTTATACAAGCGGGAAACTAGAAGAATTACAAGGGCAAATTTCAAAGATATTCCAAGTATTGTTATTCTTCACGATCCCAGCTGCATTCGGTCTCGCTAGTATCGCTTACGATGCATTCCGCATGGTTTATGTAGACCCTAAAATTGCACTTGATGGATCACAATACTTAATTTCATTTGCACCTTCTGCTATATTAAGTGCAATTTTCACAGTTTCAGCAGCTATACTACAAGGAATTGATTATCAAAGAAAAACAATGATTGCATTTTCAATCGGTATTCTCGTTAAGATTGTAGTGAATACACCGCTCTTACATTTATTTGGCGGACACGGTGCTGTACTTGGAACAATTCTTGGATACCTCGTTTCCAATGTTATTATGTTGTACTGCATCATTAAGTTTGCGAAATTTAAAATTGGTGAAACAGCAAAAACAGTATTTCTTATTACGATTTACTCAGCGGCAATGTCTGCTGTTGTAATTGCATTAAAAACATTTATAAGTTGGATTATTCCTGGCCAATCTTATATAGAATCACTAATTATTGTATTTATATGCGCCACAGCAGGAGGACTGGTTTATCTATTATTCGTATTAACGAGTGGACTTGCTTCGCATATTCTTGGTGATCGTATTCAACGTTTACCTGTATTAGGCAAGTTAGTAAAATAAAAAGAAGAGATGTAACTCATTGTTACATCTCTTCTATTTATTTTGCATATTGAATATGTTTTTGTTGCTCAGCAATATTTAGTGCTGGAGCATGGTGTTCTACTAAATGTAATACCTCTTTTATTAACATTTCTAACTCCTGCACACTATACTCCGGTTTCTCTATCAACGTATTCGCCATACGCTCATATAAGTTTTCAGGCTTAATACTCATTCGTTCCACATTATGCGGCATCCATTTAAATGCAGGATGATGCACATACATTTTATTCAAACCAAATAAGGTCCCAAATATATTTCTTTGCACTTCACAAATAACATCATATAGCATAAGCCAATCTTTTCGTTTTAAAAGAGCCTCTCGATTATGCCAACGATTGCTTAACCAAAGATTTTCTGAAATCATCCGTTTCGCTAGTTCTTCTGGATACACCGCCACTCTATCTTTTAATTCATTCACTTTCTTTTCTCCATACAAACTCACACCATCATGAACGGATGATACAATACATTGTTTCTCATAATTTATATCATAATGTTCTACAACTTCTGAAATAACCTTTTCTACGGTCACTGTCAAAAAATTACTGATCTCTAGTTTAATTCCTTCTTTCGTCAAATACGTTTCCGACCATTCTTCTTCTTCGTAAGGATGATATGACAAAATAGTGCCACCAATATAGTTAATAGGCCCTTTACGATCCTCATCCTCTGGCGGCGCTGACCATAAAATATGTAATTCGATATCTGAATGTTCATCTTCTAACTTTCTAGCTACTGAACCTGCTAACATAATGGATTCGATTTTCGAGTTTTGTCTATAAATCTCTGAAATTTCAATCGCTTTCTCTTTTAATCCCATTTCATTCCCCCCTAATACCGCAGTACTCTCCTCGCTTTTTATTTATCTATTTCGATATTGCATATTATATTACCTTTTCAAATTCACACTTAATCAAATTTCTACCCAATAACGCTGAACAATTTCGCCAGTATGAGAAGAAACTACTTCATTCTCTAACACACCGCCAACCTTTTGAATCGTTTTAGCAGAACCTACATTAACCTTATCGCAAGTTATTAACACTTTCTGCAATCCTAATTTTTTTGCTTCACCTAACGCAAGTTGTAGTTGTTTCGTAGCGTAACCTTGACGACGTTTATTCGGATGGACACTATAACCGATATGACCGCTTTCCAGTAATAATTCTGGATTTAATCGATGTCTAATATTCACAAAACCTATAAGTTCCCCTTTTTCAAAACTTAAAAATTGGCTAGACGGTACTCGATTAGCTTGTAAGTTTTCTCCCACTTCTTGTATACTCACTTTTTCAAACCATCCATCGAGAGAATCAAAATTTTGTAAAGAGCAGCTGCCGTGTGGTTGTTCTCCTACATGTAAAAATGTCTGCCTATACTCTATAATTTGTTCGCTATATTCATATGCTGGTTTCAATAACTTCATTGTCATTCTCACCACTCACCCATTCTCTATTTTTCGAAAAGAAACACCTTAATAGAGGATTTTCATCCTTACTATTAAGTTGCTTCTATCCCTTTTATTCAAATAATCCCATACTCAAATAACGTTCCCCTGTATCAGGTGCAATACATAAAACTTTTTTTCCCACTCCTAGACGCTTTGCTATCATAATTGCTGCGTAAACAGATGCTCCAGAAGACGGCCCAACTAATAATCCCTCTTGTCTAGCTAAGTTTCTCATTGTCGTTAAAGCCTCTTCGTCTGCAATTTGAATAATTTCGTTATACACTTCTGTATTTAAGTTTTTCGGGATAAATCCTGGACTAGTTCCTACTAGTTTATGAGGACCTGGAACACCACCAGATAAAACCGGTGATCCTTTCGGTTCTACTACTGCAATATATAAGTTTGGTAATTTCTCTTTTAACGTTTCACCGGTCCCTGTAATCGTTCCGCCCGTTCCTGCCGTTGCTACAAATGCATCAAGCTCTCCATCCATTTGTTCATAAATTTCAAGGGCAGTCGTATAACGGTGAATATTCGGATTTGCCGGGTTTTCAAATTGCTGCGGAATGAAACTATTTGGAATTTGCTTTTGTAGTTCTAACGCCTTCGCAATTGCTCCTGGCATTCTTTGTTCTGCTGGTGTTAAAACTACTTCTGCTCCGTATGCTTTCAATAAGTTAATTCTTTCTTTAGACATATTATCCGGCATAATTAAAATCGCTTTATACCCTTTAGCCGCCGCATTCATCGCTAAGCCTATTCCTGTATTTCCACTTGTTGGCTCAATAATTGTATCTCCTGGTTTGATAAGACCATTCTCTTCAGCAACGTGCAGTAAATTATAGGCCGCACGGTCTTTCACACTGCGTGACGGATTAAACATTTCTAGTTTTACATACACATCCGCTGCGTCTTCTGGAATAAATTTAGATAATCGGACGACAGGTGTATCTCCTATTAATTCTGTAATATTTTCACATAATTTCATAGCGCATCCCCTATTCTATCGTTTTCTTATCACTTGGTAGTAACCATGAAGTAAGTCCAATTAATGGTAGACAACTACATAGTAACATAATGAATTGTAGACTATATATGTCAGCCAATTTCCCAAGGACTACAGATCCTAAAGCTCCGAGTCCAAACGCAAGCCCTACAATTAATCCAGATACCATTCCTACTTTTCCAGGAACAAGCTCTTGCGCGTAAACAACAATTACACTAAAACTACTTGAACTAATAAAACCGATACATAAAAATAACGGTACGACCCACACAAGAGAAACGTGAGGTAGTAAAAGTGCAAGCGGCGCTGATCCAAGCATTGAAAATACAATAATATTTTTCTTACCAAATCGATCTGCTAACGGTCCACCAAAGAAAGTTCCTAACACACCGGCAATCATAAATGCGAATACGAAATACTGGGCATTTTTTATAGATAAACCGTAATGCTCAATTAAGTAAAATTGATAGAAATTCCCGATACCAGCACCGTACCAAGAGCGTACAAAAGTAAGGAAAACAAGAAGTATAATAACGAATTTAATATGCGTACTTACAATTGCATTTTCTGCCTCAAGCGCAGCCCTCTTTTTCCTTCTCACAGCACCAGTTGCTAATTCATTCTTATACCAATTTGATACGAAAATTAATAATACGATTCCTACTGCTGCAAAAGCGGTAAAACCTAAAGAGCCAATTTGACCGAGCGGAATGAAAATTAATGCTGTAAAAATAGGAGCTAAGGAATTCCCTGTATTTCCTCCCACTTGATAAATCGCTTGTGCTAAACCTCGTTTTGCCCCTGCCGCCATATAAGCAACTCGGGCACCTTCTGGATGAAAGACTGCAGAACCTAATCCGATAAATAAAACAGAAATAATAACAATAATAAAGTTTGGTGCAAAAGCAAGTCCGATCATCCCAAGCATACTCGAAAACATACCGAGCGGTAATAAAAATGGTGACGGCTTCTTATCCGAATACATACCAAAAACCGGCTGCATAATGGATGACGTCATATTTAACGCAAACGCAATCCACCCTACTTGCATATAGGATAAATTCATCGTTTTTTCCAAAATAGGAAACAGCGCGGGCACAACTGCTTGCATCGAATCATTTAAAAAATGACCGAAACTAATCGCAAATAATATTCGGTATATTGTCGGTGTTTCTACTGTGTTTTTTTGCGAAACTGCCTGCATATATGAATCTCTCCTTCCTTTACAAAATATATATTTATTAAAGTAAGTGTAATAAAGTAAAACTTTAACCTTAATAAATTCTGACTTTTGAAACATTTCTATTCTATACTGGTTTCGTTTCTTTTTCCAGAAATATCACTTCTTACATAATATATTTTTTCTATGCGTTTTATCGGATTTATTTATAGAAATTTTCTATATTTTCTTTTATACTAAGGCAGAGATGAAGGGAAGGATGACAACTATGAAGCAAAAAACTAAAGGAGTCGTTGCACTCTCAATTACATTATCTATGTTTTTAACAGCATGTGGTCAAAAACAAGAGGCAACAACTACCGGGGAAAAGAAAAAGGAATCTTCAAAACAAGTATTAAATATTGTAGAAGCTGGGGAAATTTCTACACTTGATTCATCTATCGCAACTGATGGGCATTCTTACGCTGCTTTAAACAACGTAATGGAAGGGTTATATATGCCTGGACCTGATAATCAACCTGTTCCTGCGGCAGCTGAATCATACAAACTGAGCGAAGACGGAAAAACCTATACATTTACATTACACGATTCAAAGTGGTCAAATGGTGATCCAGTGACTGCTCATGATTTTGAATATGCATGGAAACGTGCCGTAAATCCAGAAACCGCTTCTGAATACGCACATATTATGTTCGATATTAAAAACGCAGAAAAAATAAATAAAAAAGAATTACCAATTGATTCATTTGGTGTAAAAGCGATTGATAATAAAACGCTTGAAGTACAGTTAGAACACCCTGTTCCATATTTTTTAGGGTTAATGGGATTTGCAACATTTTATCCTCAAAACCCAAAAGTTACAGAAGCGCAAGGGAAAAATTATGGTCTTGAAGCTGCAAATGTAGTTTATAACGGGCCGTTTCAATTAAGTGAATGGAAACATGATACAAGTTATAAAATGACAAAAAATCCGAACTACTGGGATAATAAAAATGTGAAATTAAATGAAATCAATGTAAATATCGTAAAAGACACTTCAACAGCCGTTAATTTATTTGAAAGCAAACAAGTAGACCGAATTACAATTAATTCAGAGTTTGTTGATAAATATCAAAAAGATCCGAGCTTGAAGAAAATGGAACGTCCTTCTATGACATTTTTCCGATTTAGCCAAAAGAATCCTTTATTGGCAAACAAAAATGCTCGAAAAGCTATTTCGCTTGCTTTTGATAAACAAGGAATCGCAACAACGATTTTAAATAATGGTTCTATACCTGCGAATGCCTTCGTTCCAAAAGGATTCGTAAAAGGACCTGATAATAAAGATTTTCGCAGTACAAGTAATGTAAAAGTAGAAACAAATGTGAAAGAAGCTAAAACACTATGGGAAACTGCAAAAAAAGAAACTAATTTACAAAATGCTTCTCTTTCAATCATAACAACTGATGAGTCTAACGATAAAAAAATTAGTGAGTTTTTAAAAGGTGAACTGGAGAAAAACTTACCAGGATTAAAAATCACATTACAGCCCCTTCCAGTAAAAGCATTTTTAGATCGTGAAGGAAATGGTGATTTTGAAATTTCACTTTCCACATGGGGACCAGACTATCCTGATCCTACAACATTTTTAAATATGTTTGTCACAGACGGACCGTTTAATAAGATGAGCTATTCAAACAAACAATACGACGAATTAATTGAGAAAACGCGTTCTACTTTAGCAACTGACTTACCAGCACGTTGGAAAGCGTTCCAAGATGCAGAGAAAATCTTACTAGAAGACGATGCGGCTATCGCTCCAATCTTCCAATCAGGGCTTGTATATTTAGAACGACCAACAGTAAAAGGTGTTGTTATTCGTCCATTTGCAGGAATTTATTCTTATAAGTGGGCCTCTATTACAGAATAAGAAAAAGGCGATCCTAAAATAAATTAGGGTCGCCTTTTCTATTAAATAGCAAAACGCTTATACTTTTCGTAATCACTCGTCTTACATTCTACTTCTAGTTTCGTACCTTCATTCTCATAGCTCGTAGATAAGACGTGCGCATGATTATTGAAATAAGAAACTACCTGTCCTTGATCATACGGAATTAACATTTCGCACTTCGTATATTCTTTATAAATATGCGAGCGAATTATTTCTACAAGCTCTTCAATTCCAACATGTTTCTTCGCAGATAAATATACGCGATCTTCTTGTACTTTCGGAATTTCAACATCCACCATATCTGATTTGTTATAAGCATAAATCGTCGGGATATTTTCTACTCCAATTTTCTTTAACGTTTCATTTGTAATATCAATTAACTGTTCGTAATTTGGATTTGCGTAATCTACAACGTGAATAAGTAAGTCTGCTTCCGCTACTTCTTCTAACGTTGAACGGAACGCTTTTACAAGATGATGTGGTAATTTACTTACAAATCCAACTGTATCTGTTAATAAGAATGATTTATTATCTGGCAAATCAATATTTCGTACAGATGTTTCTAACGTCGCGAATAACATATCTTTTTCAAATACTTGTTTTTCTTCTGTACCATTATAAATTTCAAGCATTGCATTCATCGTCGTTGATTTTCCTGCGTTCGTATAACCTACTAATGCTACAACAGGAACTTCATTTTTCTTACGTTGTTTTCGCTGCGTTTGACGCTGAGCAACAAGCGCTTCTAAATCTTTATTTAAAACTGAAATCTGTTCTTCAATTTTACGACGATCTAACTCTAATTTCTTCTCACCGACACCTTTATTTTTCGTACCAACGCCGCCGCTCTGTCTTCCTAACGACTCACGAAGACCGATTAAACGAGGCATCATATATTGAAGATGTGCTACTTCTACTTGTAGCTGCGCTTCTTTCGTTTTCGCACGTTGCGCAAAAATATCTAAAATTAATATGGTACGATCGATTACTTTACAATCTAAATCCGCTTCTAAATTGCGAATTTGCGAAGGAGATAATTCGTCATTAAAGATGACCATATTCGCATCTACTTCGTTAACATAGGCTGCTACTTCTTCAATCTTCCCTTTTCCAATATAATGCGATGGATTTACTCGTTGTAAATTTTGCGTTACCTGCCCAATTACCTCTACATCACAAGCTTCTGCAAGATTTGTTAACTCTTCCATCGAATATGCAAAATCATCTTCATTACCTAAATTCACACCAACTAAAACTGCTTTTTGTACTACTTCTTCCATATATTTATTCCTCCATTTCGATTACGTAAAATAAAAAACACAGGTCACTGCCTGTGCTTTCGTAAACGGATAAGGGTTCACCAAAGAAATAGAAGAAAGCTATCCTTTCATCCTATTCCATAGTAAAAAAGTCTCAAAATAATATACGTATCCACATTAAGTGTTCACCTATACTATCCCATTCTATTTATAAAGGCAAAACAAAAAGAGGGCGTATTCGTCCCTCCCTCTTTTTCACATATAAGCTTAATAAAGGGTTCCTTTAAAATAGGCAGACCAATCCCGTTCACTCTGTACACAGACAGAGCCTTTGAGCGCTATTCAATTATTGGCACAAAGTATTGAGACGTAATCTGATTAAGATCAAAGGAAGCCCCTCCGTTCATTTTAAGTTACATAAAGTGTAGCATAAGTAATTCGCTTTCACAAGATTTAACAACCTATATCACGCGAAAGAAAATCTTCATATATTTACTTTAATCGTCATTTTTTGCGTGTTCTTCTCACATAAATAATAACAACTGCAATAATCAATAACACACCTATAGAAATAACAGCAACTTGCCACCAACTTAAACCGTTCACCATCTCACCTTTTAAATCCACTTTCTTCGTTGGAGCTGACTCTTTTGCAATATGACTTAAAGCCTGTTTCTCCATCTTTGCCTCATCTAATCTCTTCGTTCCACTGCAAATAGATGTCTCTAACTTTGCCTCCCCTCTATAAGAAGAAAAGACTAGATACTCTCCTCCCTCTGCAAAACGAAATGTACAACTGCTCATACTTGTATATATAATAATTTGCGAAGAATTTGTTCCTTTCCAAATTTTCTTCACTTCAAATAGTGTTTTAATCCCGCCCCCATCTTGCTTTTGAACTTCTAAAACTTTCCCTTCGAACACTACATCATTTTTTTGTAACCTATCTTCTGGTGATGCTTTAGTACAATCACAAGCATAGGACTTATCTGGTAATATAAAACTACAAATTAAAACAAGAGACAACAAATATATGATTCTTTTCAAGAACCTCAGACCCCTTCATTATCAATTTCAAAAGCTTTCTGTATATTATTTTGACATTCCCTCTCAAACTCCTTTTTAATTCATACATAAAGATATTAAGTTATAAAGCTATCTGTTGACTTTATTATCATCTGATACTAGTATCAAGTTATAAAAATAAGTTAGGAGATGTTCCTATGCATTCTAAATCTCGTATTACTGCAATTGGTACTTATGTTCCAGATCAAATATTGTCTAATAACGATTTAGAAAAGATGGTCCATACGAATGATGAATGGATTTTACAAAGAACAGGAATGAAGGAAAGAAGAATCTCTAGCGAAGAAGAATACTCCTCACACTTAGCCATTAAAGCAATTGAAAATTTATGTAAAACATTTAAAAAGAACTTAGAAGATATCGACTGTATCATCGTCGCTACAACAACTGCTGACTATGTTTTCCCTAGTGTTGCGTGTCAAATACAACAATACTTCAACATACCTCATACAATAGCATTTGATTTAAATGCGACTTGCGCTGGTTTCACATATGGACTACATGTTGGTAATAGTTTGATCACTTCTGGATCACATGAAAAGGTCCTTGTCGTAGCGACAGAGACATTATCTAAAGTTGCTGATTACACCGATAGAACGACCTGTATTTTATTTGGCGATGGTGCTGGAGCTATTTTATTAGAAAAAGATGAAAACAAACCAAGCTTTATCGCTGCTCATATGGGCACAAACGGTGACGGCGGAATTCATCTATACAGAACAAACTTATCTACTACTATGAATGGCACACCACTGCAAACAAATGAAAAAATCGTTCAAAATGGAAGAGAAGTATATAAATGGGCAACACGCAAGGTGCCAGCAGGTATAAAAGAACTATTACATACCGCACATATGCAAATAGATGATATAGACTGGTTCGTACCTCACAGCGCTAACTTGCGAATGATCGAAGCTATTTGTGAGAAATCTCAAATTCCAATGCAAAAAACATTAACGAGTATGGAATTTATGGGGAATACCTCCTCCGTCTCCATTCCACTCGCTTTAGATTTAGCTAGTAAAGAAGGAAAATTAAATAACGGAGACACACTTTTACTATACGGATTCGGTGGTGGTCTTACGCATTTAGGGCTTATTGTTGCGTGGGATTTAAGCTAATTATATAAAGAGAGGTTCTAGTCAGTAACTAGAACCTCTCTTTAATTTCTTTCTCCTTTTCGAGACCATATCACAACAGGAATCAACATGAAAGCTAAAACTCCTCCAGCTAATGACAATGCCGCATAACTTGAATTCGCCACTACCATTCCTGACATCGCTCCACCTGAAGCTCCAGCTAGCGCAATAAACACATCTATTTTCCCTTGTGTTTTTGCACGTGTGGAAGGGATAGTTGCATCAACAATTTGAGCAGTACCACTTATTAAACCGAGGTTCCATCCTAATCCAAGTAAAGACAAGGCAACAATTAATAGTATTAAAGAATCACTCGGTGCTATCGCAGCTATGACACCTGCTGCTAGTAAAATTACTCCACCAGCTATACTCATCGTAGTTCTGCCAATTTTATCAATTAACATTCCCGTAACGAGAGATGGAAGATACATTGCACCTACATGAAAACCAATTACAAGACCTACTGCACTTAAATCGTGGCCATGGTGTCCCATATGAACTGGCGTCATCGTCATGATTGCAACCATCACGATTTGTGTAAGTATCATTACGATTGCTCCAACAGTAATGCCTCGTTTATTTTCTTTCACTTCTTCTGTTACCGGTTGCCCTTTATATGTATGTTCTTGTTTATATGCTTCTATCATATTAGCAATAAGTAACGGATCTGGACGAAGCATAACAAAAAGGACAAGACCCGCAAGTATAAATGCTGTTGCTGATAATATGAATGGACCAGCAAGTTCAGGAATTCCAATTGAATGAGCAAACCTTCCCATTACACCTACTAAATTTGGACCTGCGACTGCACCAAAAGTCGTCATGACCATCGTAATACTAACAGCAGTTGCTCGTTGCTTCTTATTCGCTAAATCTGTACCAGCATAACGAGCTTGTAGATTTGTAGCTGTACCTGCACCATATGTAAGTAAAGAAATAAGTAAAAGAATAATACTATTTGTTAAAGCAGCCAATACAACTCCAATTGCTCCAAGTCCACCTACTATAAATCCTGTTGCAAGTCCAATACGGCGTCCATATCGCTGCGAAAGTTTCCCTACTATGAATGCAGCTAACGCAGACCCTAATGTAAACATGGCAGTCGGCAATCCTGCATATGCATCTGTTCCAAGCATTTGCTGTGCAAGAAGTGCACCTACCGTAATTCCAGCAGCTAAACCTGCCCCGCCGAACATTTGTGAAATACTTACGATTATTAATGTTCGTTTATATAGTTTTTGTTGCTCTTCTTCTGTATACATACGATTACTTTTTAAAGCCCCCGCCTTATCCAACAATTCCTCATCCTCCCTTTAAAATTAAACCCTCTTGTTAATGTACTATGTTTAACGTTACATATTCAATGGCATTTCCCATTCTTCGCTTTCATTCTAAAAAACTCTCTAACCCAATTCGTCTTCCTCCATGCTATATTAAAAATACTACTATTCACAATATGCAAGGAGAACACAATGAAAAAAAACCTAGAACTATGTGAGGCTTGCAAACATAATCCGATACATAATGCCATAGATTTCGACAAATCAAACCAATCTTTCAAATTATGTAGTCAATGTCACAATCGTCTTATCTCTTTTAAAAAGAAACCACAAAACTTTTTAGTTATGGATGGCACCGTACAAATTCATGAAAATAGACTGGATGAGTACGTACACTTCATTAATACAAACAACTTTAACGATGTTTACATTAATGATCTTAGATATAGTTTAAACCATATTAATTTTCTAGAACACTGTCCGCAAATTGAAAGCTTACACATTAGTAGTACATGTATTACTGATTACTCAGCTTTATATAAATTAAAAAACTTAAAATCTTTAGCACTGGAAGAACCACAAGTCCCACTAAACTTAACAGAACTAGCAAGCTTTACAAATTTAGAGGAACTTTACATACAGTGGAATAAAAACATTACAGGATTCGAATCTTGTCCTAACTTAAAAGAACTATACATTTGGAAATACAAGCCGAAACAAAAAAATCTTGAAGAATTAATACCTTTACGAAAACTTGAAAAACTAAGAATTACACAAGGAAACATTAACTCCTTAAAAGGATGTAGAGCATTCCCTAAATTAAAGCAATTAGAACTCAATTATTTAAGAAATTTAGAACATATTGATGAGATTGAAAACAACGCTTCAACATTAAAATACATCGAATTCGATCATTGCAGTAAAATGAAAAATCACGACTATTTACGTTATTTAACAAATTTAGAAACACTCATTCTATCCGGTTGTGGTAACATACAAAATCTACAATTCATTAAAGAACTACCTAAATTAAAGCATTTTAGCTTCGTGGATTCTACGATTGTAGACGGCAATTTAGAGCCTTGTGTCGGAATAGATTTTGTTGGCTTTAATAATAAGAGACATTATAGTCATAAATTTAACGAATTAAACCCAGATTTTCCATACTAGTGTAAGAAAAACAGGCTGCTATTAGCCTGTTTTTTTACGCTTCCTCTACCACTCTTTCCCTTCTCTTTTTACTCAAAGTCTTTCCTTCCCAAAATAACAAACTTACTAAAGCACAAACTAAAATAATTGGTACACTCGCTTTATATAAATCTGTAAAACTCATCGCCATCTGATTCTTAGCATAATGCTTCACGTCATCTGAAAATGCGAGTGCCTCTTTCTTTACAATTCCCTCTTGCTTTTCAACTTCCTTTATCACTTGATTCATAACTTCTTCTCTTTTTATATCTCTATATTCTACTGGAACAGCATTTAATACTTCATCTACTTTTTGGTGAATTAGTTCGTCTTTTTTCTCTTTATTTAACCCTACAAATGTTTCATTTTGATGCTTTTCTACATTCGTTTCTATACTTTGATTCTCTATTTTTTCTTTTGTCATTTGTAATATCTCAATTTGCTGAGTACGATCCACATGAATATTTCCTACTTTTTCTTCTGCATAACGATATACATTCTCTTTATTTACAGTTAAGTTATGAGTTAAGTTAGATACAAATATTGCTACCGCTAATACAATTCCAACTTGCCGCAACATCGATACGACACTTTGAGAAGCAGTTAACAATTCCCCTTCAAACGAAGATGCGCTTAAAACAGTAATTGGTCCCACTACTAAGCCATACCCAACACCTAATATCATACATGGGATAATAATTTCTATATTTGTGGAAGTGACGTCAATCATTTGCAACCAATAATAAGATAGACTCATAACAAGAAATCCTGACAAAATAATAGTTACTTTGCCAAGCTTTTTAATTAATGTTGCTGCAACTGGTGAGACCAAAAATATCATTGCTGAAATAGGTGTCACTAAAAAAGCTGCTTCAATTTCCGTTCGACCTTGTATTTTCGTCAAGAACGTTGGAAGTAATACAGTTACTCCAATTAAAAATAAATTACTTAATATTACAACGATAGATGCTCCAACAAACATTCGATCTTGAAATAACTTTAAATTCACCATTGGATTATGAATCTTCCGTTCTACTAAAACAAATAAAATAAGAGAAATAGTGCTAATTACATAACAAGACAAAGCTATATTACTTTGCCATCCCCATGTATTGCCTTTTACTAATATGAGAGTAAAAGAAAAAATTGCTGTACTACTTAATAGTAGTCCTATCCAGTCTATTTTTGAGATGATACGTTCTTCATTTTTTATTTGTAACATAATGCCGCATAAAATGATTCCAAGAATACAAATTGGAACATTAACGAAGAACACCCATCTCCAACCGAAATTTTGTGTAATAATTCCGCCTATTACCGGTCCCATCGCAGCTGATAGTCCTTGCGTTACCCCTAAAATTGCAAGTGCAACATGCCTCTTAGCTAATGGCATAGCTGATACGCCGATTACCATACTAGTCGGAAATAAAATTGCCGCCCCTACACTTTGTATAAAACGAGAAAAAATGAGAAAATCACCCGTATTAGCAAAAGCACAAAGTACTGATCCACCACCAAAAATTATCAAACCAAGAATATACATCTTTGCTTTCCCAAAAATATCAGCTATCCGTCCTAACGGAATAGCAAGTACTGCAATCGTCATTGTATATACATTTAATACCCAAGACATCTTTTCTAATGAAGTATTTACACTCGATTGTATTGCCGGTAAAGCTATATTCATAATTGTCGTATCAATCATACAAAGAAAGATACCTAGACACATTAAAAAGACAATCTTAATACCCTTTGATTGCTCCATCTTTATTTACCCCTTTATTTCGAACGTGTTTTTCATTCTTCCTTTTTATTGTGTTCTTTTGTTTCTAATTGCTCTAGTTTTCTTTTCAATATCTCTACTTGTGCACTATACGATGCAATACCTACATCGAGAGAAATTTCCTCGACAAAAGTAATACCTACTCTCCACTTTTCATATTTCAATCGAAGATCCGCAATGTATGCTTCTTTCCTTTTAATTTCCTCTTCAATCCATTTTTTTATTGCCTTATCATCGCTATAATTACCGAAATACATCCTCATTAAAAAATCTGAACGTAAAACATCTTTCTCTACATCTGTTTTCATGTATTGATAAAACTCTTCACGCCCTTCATCTGTAATAAAGTACATTTTCTTATTCGGTTTCCCTTCTTGCATAATAACCTCTTTCTTTATTTTCCCCTCTTTTTCCAACTGTCGTAACGTTGGATAGATCATTCCAAAACTCCCATCAAAAAAATGAGTAAATACGTCCTCGAACACAATTTTAATATCATAACCAGACAATTCTTTTTCCATCAATAAACCTAAAACAACATCTCTTCCCTTCAAAATAAGACCCCCACATTGTATATAATCAATAATCATANNTATGATTATTGATTATATACCTTATTCTGTTAATTGTAAAATGTTTCTAAATAAAAACCATCCTGTAATTTGGTTTCTCAAATTTCCAGGATGGTTCTTCGTTATATTTCATATTCAAATTTCGTACTATTTTACAATTACATCTTGATTCGTTTCAAAGCCCTCTTGCTTACCTTCTTTCATTTCATAATAATAAGAAGGCAATTCTATACCATGCTCTACGAAATAATCCTCAATTAACGAAATAATCACTTTCAACGTTTTCACACGAGCATATAATTTATCGTTACTTTCGATAATATTCCATTTCGCATTTGGTTTATTTGTTTTTTCAAACATTTCTTCCGTCGCTTCAACATACTCGTCCCATTTTTCACGATTACGCCAATCTTCGTCTGTAATTTTCCACCTTTTTAATGGGTTTTTCTCTCTATCTTTAAACCTCTTTAATTGTTCATCTTTACTAATATGATAGAAGAATTTTCCTATTATGTAATGATCATCGATTAATAATTTTTCAAAATCATTAATCTCATCATATGCTCTCATCCATTCTTCCTGTGTAGCAAAACCTTCCACACGCTCAACTAACACACGGCCGTACCACGAGCGATCAAAAATAGTAATTTGCCCGTACTGAGGAAGTTTCCGCCAGAAACGTTGCAAGTAATGGTACCGTTTTTCATGAGGTGCAGGTGCTCCAATCGGAGTTACTTGAAAACCACGTGGATCAAGATGCTCAGTCACTCGTTTAATCGCTCCACCTTTTCCAGCTGCATCCCAGCCTTCCATAACGAGCATAACTGCAATTTTTTCCTCTTTTACAATTTGCTGAAGCGCTAATAAACGTCTCTGGTATTTTTCAAGTTTCTTATTATACTTAGATTTCGATTCTATTCTTTTCGTTACATCTACTTTAGCAAGATGTCCATTTTCCATAAAACAAATCCCCCTTGTTGTATGACAATACTATTTTAACATACATTTGGTAATTTTTTCATATTACAAAAAGCTGTTTAGAAAAATCTCTACACAGCTTTCATGAAACATATAGCAGTTAAAATAACTGTAATAACCGCACCTACAACATAAGACGTATTTAGTGAAATATTAAAACCTATTTTCGCATTTAAAATATAAATGGCTGTCATGAGCGTCATAAAGATTGCTGGAATTAAGGACACAACATATGGTTTTCTTTTTATGAATAAATACATCGTTCCAATCCATAGTGCAATTGCTGCAATCGATTGGTTAGCTCAAGAGAAATATCTCCATCTTATTCACAAAGAGAGACTATACTTTTCACAATTGAATTATGGTATATCCTCTTACAAAGAGAAGATAATAACAAATAAATCCGTTAAAGAATGGGAGCTCTCTAACAATGAAACGAAAAATATTTTCTCTCTTTGCACTAACCTGTTTAGCACTACCAATACAAGCAAGTGCATACACATTTCAATCACTACCAATTGCGTCAAAGTCTAAACAGTGGTATATCGAAATTGATAAATCTCATAACGTAAAGAAGCAAGCAGTGCAGCCAAAACAGGATGTATACGATACGTATAGTTTACTTGTAAAAAATATCGGTAATGATGTATCAAACGTAGCTGTGGAAATACTTGATAACACTCCTACCTCTAAAGCTACTTTTAATCCTACTACATTAAATAACAAAGTTTCTAAAAGTCATACAAACTTTGACTACATAGTATTCCCATTAGACTTTAACAGCCATAATTTCAAAGTCGTCATTACTTGGGAAGAAAATAATTTCTCTTACAACGGTCATCCGGTAAATGAGGATAAAAAGATGAAACAAACATTTGTATTTAATGAAGACTAAGTTCTGAACTTAGTCTTCATTTATGAAACCTGATTGGATCGCTTCTGTCACTTCTTTTGTAATTTCCAGTTCAGTTGCTTCCGTACTAATTTGCTTGTGCCAAATATGTACAGAAGGCTTTTTATTATAAAAATGCTTTATTAATAATAATCGATTATATACTATATTATTTTCTATATGAGTAGCGATATAGACCGTGAAATTTTTTGCTTCAAAAACCTTTTCTTGCAAAGTGTATTTGCTTTCTAGTTGCCTTACTACTATATCTTTCAAATTTTCTATCGTCATATACGCTGTCCCCTTTCCCCTATCATCAATCAAATCGACGAATACTCCGCACAGACAATGCCATACCTATTGTAATAATCACTAAAATTGCTAGCAATACAATCGTTATCTCGCCACCTATTACATTCGCTAGCCAACCAACAACTACGTATCCTAATGGCAATAAAGCGAAAGAACCTAACATATCAAGGCTTGCTACTCTTCCAAATGCTTCTTCTGGAACAAGTTCTTGTAAACTCGTTTCCCAAATAAGTCCAAATATCATCATACCGAATCCTTCGATTGCCATTAAGAATATTAAAGCAGGTGGCCAAGAAATGAACGGCATAATTAGTAGAGCGATACCACTAATTAAAACACCTCCATAGGCAAGTAATCCTCTTTTATGCCATCGTTCCCTCCCGCCAAATATTAGTGCGGCGATTACAGCACCACCACCAGAAGCTGCCATGCCTAGTCCATATACGTAAGCTTCAAAATGATGGTGAACATTAAACAACCATGGAATTAATACGACGATAATGCCGGCATAACAAATGTTTACGAAAGAAAACACTAAAATTGTAATCCACAACCACGGATGACTTTTTAAAACTAAAACCCCTTCCATAAACTCTTTTTTATAATCGATCTTACTCCTTTCAATCGAGTTTACTTTCTTAAACTTAATTTCTTTTAAAAATAATAAACAGAAAAATGATAATAAATACGTTGCTGCATCTAGTCCAAACCCTATCCCAGCAGATGCAACTGATACGATTAATCCACCAAGTGCCGGTCCGATTAATCGTATGCCTTGATTACTCATTTGCGTGAGTGCATTAGCCGCATTACGAATTTCTGGTACAAACACTTTTGCTCTTACAGCTGAATACGCCGGCTGGAATATTCCTTCCATAAGTCCGTATAAAGCAACAAGGACATATAAAAGGGTAATCGTTAGCAAATCCATAAATATAAGCGATGCAAGTAATAGCATTAATATAGCGCGGATTATATCTGTAAATAACATTAATTTTACCCGGTCAATTCGATCTACAACTAACCCTGCAAACGGTAAAGCAAGAATATTAGGTAGCATGTACATTGCCATAGTCATCCCCATTACAACCGTTGAACCAGTTAATGAGTAAACAACGACTGGCAAAATAACCATCGTTATAGAACTCCCTAAAGTTGAAAGCAATTGTCCAATCCACAAAAATTTAAAATGCCGTGACACTTTAACTGGCAACAGTAATTTGCCAACATACCCTAAACCTTTCTCTCTTTGTATTTCTCCTTGCATTTCCCTCTCCTCTTTCCAAATGACTATAGAATCCATACATAATAACAGAAAATTACCAATATTACATTTTCAATTATATAAGAAACCATTATGCTATGGTAAAATTATCAAAAAAAATATAAAGGAGAATACATCATTATGCCTCCAAATTCACATAACATCGAGCACCAACTCTATACAATGTGTATGATCTAGCGTAACAATGAAGTTTTACTTGTAAAATAAATGCTTGTTAATAGGAGGTAACGATACTGCCTCGTGTGGAATGTTATACCCCTCGTCCCTTCGGGGTTGCGAGAACACGATGAAGCACTAACTTGTGTAAATTTAATTGAATTGTATAGATTTAGTTAAGTTTATCGTATCGGTGAATTAGTATGGGTGCCAATCAATACAGCACTAAATCTTCCTATGCAAGGTTGGTTTAAAGAAAGATCCCCATTACTTTTTGAAAAAGGTACGTTTGAAATTCAACGTGTTTGGGACAAAGATTTAGATAAACAAGTCGCTATGACAATTGCCCACACGTAAAAAAGCTCGGAATCTCTCCAAGCTTTTCTTACTTTTCCTCTATTTTCTTAATCTCATAATCAATTTCTAAAAACTTAACTCCAAATATCCACATTTTATGGTGAGCTGTTAGCATTTGACCATTTCCCTCTTTAATAATAAACGTCTCTGCTAACGGTAAACGGATTGTAAAGAAACGAGTATGTAAATAAATCCCCTCATCGCCCTTACCATTTTCTCTTAGCTTACTAGTAATGATTAACTCATTATTATCATTGCGTAATTTTAAAATCCCCGTCATATTCGAATATGGTAAAGGTAATGCGATATTCATATATGTATCGTTCTTATGGGTATGCATTGAATACAAAGCTAAAAAAATAGACTTCCCTGCTTCATTTTTTCTTAGCCAAGCTCTTACGTTTTCTCTTCCGTCTTTCTCATCGATTACACCAAGGATAGAACCGTACATTGTTTCCCACTTGCCACCCATTCCTAAATGTATTTGTCCAACACGTTTACTCATTTTCTCATAACAAAATGCAAATGGGCGGAACCAACGAGTCCATTTAATATGCGATTGTAACTTATACGCTGTTGTATTTTCATAAAAACGAATAATGCTTAAAGGAATCTTCGCTGTGTCAAATGCCTCACTATGAAAGTCATTCATTTTATCAACTAAACCTTTGTATTCCTTACTATCTACTAAATTCCTACTATGTAAAAACGTCTCACCAATTGTTACACTTCCTCTTAACCGACTCATTGGTTTTCCATAGTATTTATAATTGGGAGCACTCTTTTCCATCATCCAACCAACAAATGCCGGTAGCGCTACTCCAATCCCATTTACGACACCGTGAACCCAAACCATTTGTACAATTGTAATCGTCATTACTTGTTTCAAATTCCCATATGAATATATGAGTGAGAACATAATTGTGACCATGAGCGTACTAGACGAAATGATTAAAAGAATCTTTGCGCTGATAGCATTAAATTTCGTGCGCCAAACATAAATCCCATAACCATAAATAGCACATAAATATAGGAACACTGCAAAAAATTCAAATATCCTTGAGTATGTAATTCCAATCGCAACTGTCATCGGTGAAATGACTATAATAAACATAATTGCATCATATACTTTACTTCTCTTTTCTCTCTCCCTCCCAATTAAACCCGCTGATAACGGCAATAGAAATGCCGAATAATGAAAGTGTGCAGCTGTAAGTAAAACAATGTCAGAACTAAACTGCATAATCGATACGTTTGCTACTGAAGCAAAAAACCAAAAACCACCTAAAAACAAATAAATAAACGCACTATCGATAGCCGTTTCTTCTAATGGCTTCCGTCCTCTTTCTAGTAATCTATTTATACCAAATAACGCAACGATCCCCGTATATACAAACCAAATTATCGCAAAGAAATATTGATTTGTTACAAAAGCTAACATTGCACTAATTGCTGCGACCGGATATAAAAACGATACGGATTTATAAAATAATAAATACGATCCATTTCGTGTTCTTTTATCAATAATACAAAAAGACATCGGTATAAATAACAAAATAGATAATAATATAATTGCTTCAACAGGATTTACATCGGGCCACTCACATATTAGAAAAACAATATAACAAGCAAGACCAAATATTATATTTCTCATATCGTTTATTTCCTTTCCACAAACGTTCCCTTATATGAAAATAGCGAACCAATTAACGGATTTCGTACTTGAACATAAATTCGAAAACATTGTAATTCGTCATCATAACTTTCAACAATTTTTGCCTCTCCGTATAAAAGTTTCGGTAAAGAGATTTTTCTTCCAAACATATAAAGCCATTGTTTCTTTGAAGAAATATGCATTGCCCCTAACCCATCAATATGAAAATTCAATGTAGAGACGAGTAAATGTGGTTCACCAAAATAATCTACAATTTCATTTTCGTTTTCATCCAACTGCATAACCGCATTAAAATATCTTTCCTTATCATGAAAATAAAACGTGCGATTCCACTTTACAATTTCTTTTCCATCTTTATCTCGTCCAGCAGTATTATGTATTACAAAAGGCACTTTTTTTCCTCGTTCAGAGAAAAACATTCGAAACTTCGATGCAATTTTTAATATTAATTTCACAAAAAAAGAACCACCATAAATTTCATCCATCTTTCCTTCCCCAATAAAACTATTCTCTTCTGTAATCTCATAGCGTTTCTGCAATTTCGGATGAAGTTTTTTATAAGAATCCCCTAATAGTCTTTCATAAATATTAGCCATACACTATCCCTTTCTCGTCCTCTTGCAATTTTTTGCACTTGGCAAATCGAAGCTATTCATATAACCGACAATCGATACTCCAATTAGAAGCAGATTTAACGTAATTGGATTAAACGGCTCTGTAAAGCTTGTGATATTCGTACATCCTGCTGCTATCGTTAAGGCTATTAACATGAAAATATGTAGTATAAATACATTTCGTTTTGGAAATGGAAGTAACCATATGACACCAAAAATAACTTCTAACAGCCCAATTATTTTAAGAATAAAAATACTATTTTCAGTTGAACCAATTATGACCGAAAGCATTTTCACTTCTTCTGGATGGGTAAAGATTATTTTCGGTACAATCCCTTGATATAGCCATACAAAAGAAAATAAAAAACAAACGAGCCAATATGTCATTGTTCTTCTAATTAGCAACTTAGGATGAAGTCCCTTTTCTAACCATAATTTTAAAGCATCAAAACTCCAAGCAGTCGCAGAGCCTAATAACGGGCGAAAAATATATGAATCTATTACATTTCCTATACGGCCAAATCTTGTATCATAATCATATTGCGTTTCAAAATGAATGTATTCATTATTCGGTGTATACTTCCAATACCCACGCCCCATTTGTATAAGCGATAATTGATTGTCTGTCCAAAATTTCAAAGACGAAATTCGTTCTCCAGTTTCTTTTCTAATCTCACCTATCGATTCCCCTTCCCCAGCTATTTCAAGTCCAAATCCGATCTTTGTTTTATACAAAAATTGCTGCGGTTCTCCCTCTTTTTTCTCTAAATACGAAATTTCAGTAAAGCGAGCATCCCACTCTGTATGTATGTCTGGTTCTTGCGTATATTCCCATAATTTCTCTATCGTTGTTTCCATTTCTATCGAAACATAAATAGGTTTTTTCCTTTGCATTCTTCCACCTCCAGTGCACTATATTTTTAATGTACATGCAATGAGTTTATTTTGCTACATTTTTCACAAACTCCCCCGTAAATAGAAAGAATTTTAAAAAAATACACAAAACACTTGATTCCCCGGAAAATTTAAATTATTATAAAACAAATGTTACCCACAACTTTATAAATCAAACACTCTCGCCTAAAACGTGAGATAGAGGTTGCAATACTTATAAGTATTCTAATGGAGACACAGAGATGTCTATGAAATTAGAAGAAAGGAAGTGTTGCCGAAATTGATAAACTTCTCTGCATTTATCAATTGGGGCTGTTTTCGAATAGAAACAGAACTGTCATATGTACAAACATGTACGTATGAAGAGCTATCTACAAAAAAGAGATATCATTTTCATGATATTCCTTTTTTGGCGGTTTTTTTATTAGCTCCGTTTTCTGTTTCCCTTTTCCTGTAACAGCACCATCCTCACTTATTTGAGATGGTGTTTTTTGTTTTTCTCTCTGGTAACTACAGGAATATTGGGATTTGCATATGTCCTAACCTATTCTTAAAAATGGACGAAAGAAGGAATTCGTAATGGAAACGATTGTACAAAAATTTGGTGGCACTTCTGTCGGAAGCGTCGAACGCATTCAACATGTAGCAAATTTAATTATTGAAGAATATGAAAGGGGACATAGCGTTGTCTCTGTCGTTTCGGCAATGGGCAAAAGCACGGATGAACTAGTAGCACTTGCTAACGCTGTTACGGAAAACCCAAGTAAACGTGAAATGGACATGCTTCTATCTACAGGAGAACAAGTGACCATTTCATTATTAACAATGGCATTACAAACAAAAGGCTATAACGCCATTTCATTAACAGGATGGCAAGCTGGTATTACGACAGAATCTGTACATGGTAGTGCACGGATTACTGACATTAATACAGATCGTATTCAGTCTTATCTTGCTGAAGGCACAATTGTTATCGTAGCTGGTTTCCAAGGTATGAGTATAGAAAGTGAAATCACAACGCTTGGACGTGGTGGCTCTGATACGACCGCTGTCGCATTAGCAGCGGCATTAAAAGCGAAAAAATGTGATATTTATACGGATGTGACAGGCGTATACACGACTGATCCACGAGTTGTAAAAACGGCTTACAAATTAGATGAAATTTCTTATGACGAAATGTTAGAGCTTGCCAACCTCGGTGCTGGCGTATTACATCCGCGTGCTGTTGAATTTGCTAAAAATCATAATGTCGTTTTAGAAGTCCGCTCAAGTATGGAACAAGAAAACGGAACAATTGTAAAAGGAGAATGTAACATGGAACAACAATCAATCGTTAAAGGTATTGCATTTGAGGATAATATTACACGTGTCACAATTAAAGGATTGGAACAAGGCTCACTTTCAACAGTTTTCTCTACATTAGCAGCAGCACACATTAATGTAGATATTATCATTCAAAGTATTACAAATGAAGGAACTGTTCATCTCTCCTTCTCCATTCACTCTAATGATTTAAGAGAAACTTTAGAAGTGTTGGAACAAAATCAAGAAACTCTTCACTATGAGTCAGTAGAACATGAAAATCATTTAGCAAAAGTATCAATTGTAGGATCTGGTATGGTATCTAACCCAGGTGTCGCTGCAAATATGTTCACTACTTTAAAAGAAGAAGATATTCATATTAAAATGGTAAGTACATCAGAAATTAAAGTATCTGTCGTTATTGACCGCCTTCATTTAGTTACAGGTGTTGAGGCGCTGCATCAATCATTTATGGCGAAAATTGAGCCTTTAGTACAAATGGTATAATTTAATATTTTTATTGCAACTTACAAAAGTCATATAAATCTATTTCCTTCCTATTTATAAATAAAAAGCTGTTTGCATAGATTTCAAGATTCTATACAAACAGCTTTTTAACATATTATTGACATCCAAAAATCATTATAAAACACTCAAATTAATCGTCAGTAGTATTTCCTAGGAAATACTACTGACTCTTCTCACTTCTATTAAAACAGATGAATGTTTTCTTTCTTACAAGCTGCACGTAAATCGTCAGGCCATACAGAAGATTGAACTTCACCAATATGTGCTTTACGTAGGAAATACATGCACATTCTTGATTGTCCGATACCACCACCAATTGTTAATGGTAGTACGTCTTCTAATATCCCTTTATGGAAATCATACTCACGTTTGAAGTCATCACCTGTTTTCGTTAATTGCTCATCAAGTGATTTACTATCAACACGAATTCCCATTGATGATAATTCGAATGAAGCTTGTAGTACTGGGTGCCAGAATAAAATGTCACCGTTTAATTTCCAATCGTCATAATCAGCTGCACGTCCGTCATGTTTTTCACCTGAACGAAGTACATCACCAATTCCGATAATAAAGACTGCACCGTGTTCTTTCGCAATTGCATGTTCACGATCTTTCGGTGTTAATTCTGGATATTTATCTTCCAGCTCCTGAGAAGTAACGAAGACGATTTCTTCTGGTAAATACTTTCCTAGGAACGGATACTTTTCAAATAAGTGATCTTCTAAATCTTTGAATATTCCATAAATTGTTTGTACTGTTTTTTGTAAGTAATCGACAGTACGCCATTCTTTTTGAACGATTTTTTCCCAATCCCATTGGTCAACGTAAATGGAATGTGTAGCATCAAGTTCTTCATCACGACGAATCGCGTTCATGTTCGTATATAAACCTTCACCAGCTTCATATCCGTATTCATGTAATGCAAATCTTTTCCACTTCGCTAGTGAATGAACAATTTCTAATTCTTCTCCCGAATGCAGCATATCAAATTCAATTGGACGTTCTACACCGTTTAAGTGATCGTTTAATCCTGATTTTTTCGTTACGAATAATGGTGCAGATACGCGGAATAGTTCAAGGCGTTTTGCTAATTGATCCTCGAAAAATGTTTTAACTTCCTTAATTGCAATTTGAGTCTCTCTTACTGTCATTAATGATTGATACATGGTGGTTTCCTCCTAAAATGTTTGGATGTTGTGAAAAGAAGCCAACAAAAAAAGCCCTTCTTCCCCAAAAAACTGGGACGAAAGGCTTTGGTTCCGCGGTACCACCCAAATTAGCAACAGAGGTTGCTCACTTATACAGTACGGAGATGGAATATCTCGATACTGCTCTTCTTGTAACGGCGAAGTTCCCGGCTAAGTCTACTTTCCTCTAAAGGATTTCGGTTAGCAACTCCAGGAGGTTCTTCATAATAGGCTTCGTATCAGGCTCACACCACCCCTGACTCGCTTAGACTACATCCTACTACTACTCGTCCTTTCATAGTCGTTTTGTTGTCACATCTCTGAAACATTTTATTAATGATTATTCTATACAAAAAATAAAGAAAGTCAACAAAAATTTTCAAAATGTTTTTCAATTCTTTATTTTACGGCTTTATTGATTGTTTCTAATATAACATTTTCACTTCTTTTGCCTCGTCAATCCGAAAAGCGTTTCACTAATCGAAACTAACATATACACAACAAGTAATGTAATCGTTCGAAAGATAGAATCCGCAGTATTTCTTATTATTTTCATTTTCTTTGTAATTCCTTTCTGTTTACTTGCAAATTCATGATATACTATAGCATTCAAGCAGTTTGTTTTTCCTTAAAGCAAACATAGTCATTTATCAAGAGTATTTTCTAAATTATTGACTATTATCAAATCAGATTTTTTATATAATGGAGTGATCATATGAGCAAAACGAAAGCAAAACCGAAAAAAGGCGTAGGACAAGGTACAGGAAGTAAAGGATGGAACCGTTGGCAATCAAGTGCAAAGAAAAAGGCAGCTGCAAAACCATACAAAAGTAAAGGTGCAAAGAAGTAATTTAAATAACATTTGATTTCTTTACTTTGTACAAAACAAAATATAATTATTACAACAAAAAGCTATGCTCTCATAAATTTGAAAGCATAGCTTTTTCATATTAAATCATTAGAATATCTCGTATTTCTTCCTCCGTAATAGAAGATAATTTCTCTTCTCCCGGCTCAATCACTTCAGCGATTAAATTTTTCTTACTCTCTTGCAGTTCATGCATCTTTTCTTCAATCGTTCCGTGAGCAACTAACTTAATAACTTGCACTGTATTTTTTTGTCCCATTCGATATGCCCTATCAGCTGCTTGTTGCTCAACTGCTGGATTCCACCATAAATCGTATAATATGACCGTATCTGCTCCTGTTAAATTGAGACCCGTACCACCAGCTTTTAATGAGATGAGAAATAAATCGCCTTCCCCTTCGTTAAAACGATTACATAGCTCTACACGCTCCTGCGCAGGTGTACTCCCATCTAAATAAAAATATGGAATGGCTTGACGATTTAACTCACGACCAATAATGGAGAGCATCTTCGTAAATTGAGAAAAAATTAAAATTCTCTTTCCTGTACTTCTACATTCCTCTAAAATCTCTAACAATTGTTCAAATTTAGCTGAACTACCCTTATAATCATCGACAAATAACGCGGGATGATTACAAATTTGACGCAGTCTCGTTAAACCAGCTAAAATTCTGATTTTATTTTTACGTAACGTATCTTTGTCTAAATGTTTTAACGTTTCTTCTCTCAATTTCGCTAAATAAGCAGCATAAAGTCTCTTTTGATCTGGTAACAACTCCGATGACTGTAAATGCTCTATTTTATCTGGCAACTCATTTAATACCTCCCCTTTTAGTCGCCTTAATACGAATGGTTTCACTCGCTTCGCTATATCTTCACGCCTTAAATCACCGAACTCTTTTCTTCCTGGCAATAATTCCGGAAATACGATATGAAAGATAGACCATAGCTCTTCTAATGAATTTTCTACAGGGGTCCCCGTTAATCCGAAACGATATTCAGCTTGAATCGTTTTCACTGCTCTTGCCGTTTGTGTTGTAGGGTTTTTAAACGCTTGTGCTTCATCAAGAAATAGCGTGTGAAACGGCCTTGCATACAATCTTATGTCCCTTCTCAGCAATGGATATGACGTAATTACGACATCAAATTCCACTATATCTTTCAATATTTTTCGGCGCTCTGCTTGACTTCCATCGGCAATAACCGCTCGAATATGCGGAGCGAATTTTTTCAATTCACTAAGCCAGTTATAAACAAGTGATGACGGTGAAACGACTAATATGGGCAGCTTCTTCTCTCGAATTTCAGGCAAGACGGAATCTATAAAAGCAATGCTTTGCAGCGTCTTCCCAAGCCCCATATCATCTGCTAAAATACCACCAAAACGGTAATGAGCGAGTGTTTTCATCCACTCGAATCCATACACTTGATACTCTCTCAGAACAGCGTGTAAAGTATTTGGCACAGCAAACTTCAATTTTTTCGGATTTTGAATGTTTTCCACTAACTCTTGAACAGAATCATCTAAACTTAAAACGTTGCCTTCCTGAAGTCCGTTCATCCATTTTACACTCCGAATAAGCGGAACATTTACTTCTTCTCCATGTGAAAATTCTTTCCGAATACCTGATTCTTTTACAAATTGATTAATTTCATTAAACTCTTTACTTTCCAGTGATAATAACGAACCGTTCGCTAATCGGTAATATTTACGTTTCTCTTCAAGAGCCGCTAATACACCTTTAATTTCAGCTTCCGGTATTCCTTTTATATCAAAACGAAATGACAACCAATCAATTCTTTCTTTTCTTCTTACTCTAATTAGAGGAGCTGTATCTCCTTTATGAATTCGTAATTTAATTGCTGTCGTCGCATAAATATCAAGTAAACCTTTTAACGTTGGAACGATGTGATATAAAAAATTGTACTCAGCTTCTTCATTATGCATAAAGTAACCGCCCTCTGTTTTCGCAAAGGCACTTTCACTCATCATGTCTAAAATCTCTTTTTCTTTTTTCTCGTCACGATTAAAAACAGACGGCTGCCCGTCTTCTTCTAGCGGGTTAATAACGACGTTTCCATAGTGGAATTCAAGGCCTGCTAACAAACGATTTTTCACTCGATCTAAATACAATTTCGCTTTTAGTGACGGTGTTTCAACACGATCTGATAGTACTTCATCAATTCGAACTGTTCCGAGTTTCATTAAGCCTGGCACAACTTTCGCTACGAAATGTTCCATCTTATTTTCAGGAATGTAAAACTGATTGCTATTTGAACGATTCATCATCTTTTTTAATTCAATAAGCCGCATACACTCTTCCATATGTAAATGATATAGTTTCCCGTCATAAAGTGCATTGTTATACATATCCATAACTTGTACACGGTTTAATCCATCTATATGAAGTGTAAATCCGCCATTATTCCCTTTCGTAAACTCGAAATGTAACGGCAATAACCCTTTAGAAACTTGTAAATCGTGAAACAGTTGTTCATATTGTTTCAGCTGTACATACTCAACTCTAGAAAGTAAAGAAAGCATGTCATTCCATGAAGCTGGCGGTATGAATATCATACTTTCATCTTGTTTGGCATGTACTTCTAGCGCATCCTCATACATTTTTTCATTATGATACATTTTAATAAGCTGCTGAATAATTGCGTCTGTCTCTTGTTTAAAACTATGTACATCTGGTGTATACGTAAATTCATTTGAACAATGAAATGACTCTCTTTTTTCCACTTTAGAAAGAAAGTCTCTAATATGATTTATAGAATATGTTTTCGCAAGTTTTAACTGAATTCCAAGAAGGGCCCCACCGCTTTTCGTCGCTACTGGTGAACATATAAACGTAACATCTAATATTTCACGTGTATCAAAACGATGTTGTTTACTTTTGGGCCGCAGTGGTTTGTCCGCAAACAATTGAAACATCCCGTTTGTTAACTGATCATTTCTGCTACTAACAGAGCCCATTCCACCTGTTTGCTGATTATAATTTATTTGTAGCAGTACTGCTGCAACATGTTGACAGTACGTTTGAAAAGACGCTAACGAAGGACAACTACATCTCGCAACAACATTACCTTTTTTAGCTTTTTCTACTGTAACATGAAAATCTTCGTTCCCTTGTACCGTCGCCTCGCAAATTTCTTTATTTTCATCATAATGGTTCACGATTACTTTATTTGCTTTATAATAAGCTTCACCTCTTTTATAGGAGGTTTCTCCGCATACTTCTTTAATAATCGATTTATTTATATAAAAACTCAATGGTTCAACTCCTTACGTCCTCATTTCATTCTATAAACATTGTACATGTATACTCCATTAAGTAAAGTCGTACATACGAAAAACAAGCGCCTTTCTCTATATAACGAAAGGCGCTTGTCTTTTAATTAGTTGATGTCGTCTAAATACCAAGACCCATCTTTTTTCACTAAATCATACGTATACGTAAATGATTCACCTTGCTCACCTTGAACTGGTACACTTACCTTCACACTTAACGTTGATGGTGTTTCACTTACACTTGAGAATGTTTTCATTGCCTCTGTATTATAAACATTCGTTACAGGATATAAGTAATACGGATTTAATATCCACTGTCTATTATACTTATAAGCTTTTTCAAATTGCTTCCCTGTAAATTTTGGCTCATAAAACTTTTTCATTTGTTTTTGTAAGTCTTCAAATTTTTCTTCTTCAGGCGATTTAACTGCCGCTTGCAAAATATTATTTGCGTGCTGCTCCGCATCTAATATTAATTGCTGAGCACTTTGTAAAGATAAACCTGATAGTGCTCGCTTATCTTCCTCACTTCCCGAAACTTGAGCACTAACCTTACCTGTCAATCCTTTATAAGCGACATTAATTTCAGTCGTATCTCCGATTTTCGCATCGTCCTTTACTGTCACTTCTCCAAGCTCATTTACGATAACGAAATCTTTCGAACTTTTGAAAGTAAGTAGGTTCGGTTGTGTTACTTCTTTATAGCGGTACTGCTCAATCGGCAATCCTAACATTTCATATTGCTCAATTATTTCTTCCGGCACCGGTATTGCTAAACGTACTTGCAATTGTTCTTTTTGTTTTTTCATCACAAATGTTTTTTCAGGATCTACTTGTAACTTCGTTGGCTTCACAATATAAACTGGAACTTTTATTTCTGAAAGTACTTTCCCATCTTCCACTAACTCAAATAATAGGTCTACTTTCTGTTTTTCTTTTGCACCTGATTTTGCATGAATTGAAAAATCATTGGCATCTTTTCGTTTTGCTTCTACTACGTCTGTATTTTCACTTGATACTCGTATTTCCTGATCCTTCGATAATTTATCTACTTTCATTGTTAATTGATTTTCATCAAAGATTCTTTTTACTACTTTTAAATTTGTATCTTCTCCCTCTTCAAGTAATAAATAATCTTGCGCTGATTGTAAATCATACTTTTCACAATTACTTATTTTTCCGATCTCTTCATTTATATCTATTAACGATTTCTTTATAGATAAAATATCAGCTTTAAGTATACTCGCCTTTAAACCAGCTTGAATATAATATCCAAGTGACCCTTTTGCGCAAATACTTTCAAACGCATTTATATTACTAGAGTCAACGTCTTTTATTCCCCACGACGCTCTTGCTAACGCTTCTAATTTCAATCCTGCTTCAAAATTAGCCCCTATCAAAGTTATATTAGCAAGTGTTAACCCCCCATTAACGTCGATACCTGCTTTCCCATCAATTTTTGCTTCCCCTTTAAATTGAAGATTAGGTCCTATTTGCTCATGTTTACCTACAATTCCGCCGTTTTCAATTCCCACCTTAAACGAATCTATTTGCTTCACATCTACTTCTACACCTATTGATAAATCTGCTTTCAATACAAGCGAAGCTTCCATCGTTATAGCTATAGCTGGAGCAGCAGGCAGTGGTACACGAACCATAAACAAAGGTTTTTTAAATGGTTTCAGTGAGAGACCTTTTTTTTCAATCATTTCTTTCCATTCTTCAAATGTTAGACCTTCCGATTTTTTCTTATCACAATTTACTGGGGCTCCTACACAGTGCGAGTAATCAAATGTGTATTTTACGTTATTCTCAACTTCACCTTTAAGAATAAATTTTAATTCATCTAAATTAGTTACATCTTTAAACAAGATATCCACATCTACATTTTTAATTTTCATTTTACCTTTTAGTGCAAAAGTTAGATCCTCATTAATTCCTAAATCCTTACCTGTTATTTTAACATTTGTGTTCGTACTGAATTCTTTTTTATCAACGTCATATTCAGCGAATGCACGTTGTAAGAAATGCTCTGGCCCCTGTAAAACATATTGATTTTTTTCTTTCTCTCCATTAATTTGCTGTTGAAAAGGATTAAAAGAAACTGGCTGCTTTTCGTCCAGCGTTACACCTTCTGCTAAATAAACAATTTCTGCATTGTCTCTCGTAACTGATATTTTTTCCTTCACATCTATTTTTTCAATTACTTCTTTAGCATCTGGTTGCACTGCTTTTACAACCTTCTCCCCATCACTGCCATCCGTTATAGAGATGATTTTAATAACAACTCCAAGTGGATTATTTGGGATTGGTGGCAAAATTAAAATGTTATCATTTTTCAATTCTTTTAATTTTGCTGCTTCCTTTTTGAATGTGAAAGTATCTGTTTGAGTTTGTTCTATGTCGTGTTTATATTGTTCTTTCACTTCATATACGTTCTTTTTGTATACGATACCTGCTTTTTCAGCGTCTCCTCCATTACCCGTACCGCCACCAGTATCACCATCCCCAGTAGTCGGCTCATCTTTCTTAAAATCAATAACTTTACTAACGACTGCTGTCGACTCCGCCCTCGTTAATGTTTGTTTCGGTTTGAACGTTCCATCTGGATATCCCGAAATGATTTTTGCATTTACTAATGCAGCTATCAATTTAGGATTTTTCGTAAATTCACCTTTATCTCCAAATTTTATTTCTTCATTTACTTCCTTTAACTTCAACACTTTCGCGATAATGATCGCCATTTCTTGCCTTGGGATTTCTTGCTCTGGTTTGAAGCTATCTCCATATTCTTTCTTTTCAATAATCCCTTCTTTTATCGCTGTTTCGACGTACTGATTTGACCACTTACTTTTCGGTACATCTTTAAACGTCTCTTGGTCTTTTACAATCTTATAGCCTTGTTGCAGCACAATCATAGCTAAAAATTGTTCTCGCGTTAAGCGATCTTCTGGACCAAAGATTCCGTTCCCCTTACCAGATACAATCTTCATCTCTTTTAATCTCTTTATATCTTTATACGCCCAGTAAGAAGGTGGTACATCATCAAATACATATCCATAATCGAGTAATTTAACGATAACTGCTGTTGACTCTGCTCTCGTTAATGTTTGTTTCGGTTTGAACGTTCCATCTGGATATCCTGAAATGATTTTTGCATTTACTAATGCAGCTATCAATTTAGGATTTTTCGTAAATTCACCTTTATCTCCAAATTTTATTTCCTCATCTACTTCTTTTAACTTCAACACTTTCGCGATAACAATCGCCATTTCTTCCCTTGAAATTTCTTGTTCTGGTTTAAAATTATCCCCGTATTCTTTCTTTTCAATAATCTCTTCTTTTATTGCTGTTTCAATGTATTGATTTGACCATTTACTTCTTGGTACATCTTTAAATGTCTCTTGGTCTTTTACAATTTTATAGCCTTGTTGCAACACGACCATCGACAAAAATTGTTCTCGCGTTAAGCGATCTTCTGGACCAAATAACCCATCTCCCTTACCAGATACAATCTTCAACTCTTTTAATCTCTTTATATCTTTATAAGCCCAGTAAGAAGGTGGTACATCCTTGAATACAAGCTCATTTGTATTTTCAGCTGCGCTATGAAACGGATTTGTTTTTTTATTTACCTCGTTAGCAGCGTACGCTATTGCACCATCAAATATCAATGTTATAAATAGTACAAACAGTATACTCAATTGAGCTACTTTTTTAAGCCAATTTTTCATCCCGTATTCCCCTTTTGCATTCAAAATGAAATAAAGATAACCGCATCGAATTATTCATCAATTGTAGAAAGAACAGTCTCTATGTTTATACCGTCTCCAACCTTTTTAATGAATGATTTTCCAATATTTAAATCTCCCGAGATTTTAGGTAGTAATAAATAATCAAGCCATACCGTTTCCCCTGATGGAATAGAATTAACAACGCGCTTCAACTCTGTTCCTGGTGTATAAACAAAGTTTTTCTTTTCTGCTTCATTTAACTCTACTTGTAAATCATAAATAACGTTTGGCGATTTATTTTCAATTCCTACCCTAACTACATACGGAAGACCTTTATATGCTTTTTTATCTACTTTAATATGCATCTTCACTCCGTCCTCCCCGTACACTTCAATTGGCTTAGCTGTTTTAAACTCGGCAGAAAGTGGCTCATCAAACGGGTATAATGTAGATGAGAAATTAGCACCTAAATGATATTCACCTTTTTTATCTCCACGAATATACCACTCAGCTTTCTTAACTTCATTTCCACCTATCGCTCCTAAATGGATTGTTTCACTTTGTTTTTCAGAAATCGGAGCTAAACTTAATCCTTCTGGTAACTTTAGCGATACATTTGTATTCGTTAATTCAAATGGCTCATCCGCAAAACTTTGAATCATCACTTCCACTTTAAAGAACTCTTTCAACCAACTTACTTTTCCTGGAACTACCATATATCCAACTGCAGGAGGGGCTTCTTTTTCTTGGAAACGTTCATTTTGAATAACAACTGGGTACACATTAACCTCACTTGCACCACTACCAATCGACACGTTTAAATCACCTTGTATAACTTTACCTACATTATTAATGATGTAATCAACTTTTTTATCCTCATTATCTATTTTCAAATGCAGTTCAAACTTATACACATGGCGATTATCTGGATGATTGACATCAATACCAGCCTTCTCTATTTCTTCTTTCGACATTTGAGTTACGTTCATCTTCCCATCAAATAACTGCGAAGGTTCTAATATGACTTTCTGCTTCGTCCGCTCATCATTCTTTACAACTACGCCTACAGCAACTGGTTTATAGCCTTTTTTATAAACGTATACTTTATAAGCACCTTCTTGTGGTTTTAACGACAGAGTACCATTGCTACCTGTTATTAACTTTTGTGTTTTCTTTTTTGAATCTTCTAAAACGACGCTAACATTATCAATTCCGCGTCCACTTCCATCTTGTACTTCTAGTAATAAGCCAGTCTCTTTCTCTGTTACCTCAACAGGAATGTTCAAACTTTGTTTATCTTTCGTTATCGTAACTGTTGCAGTTCCTTTTTTATCTTGAGCTACTAACTTCCCAGAAGCATCTACTTCTACTACAGACGAATTTGAAGATTTAAAATTCGCACTTTTCGTAATATCTTTTAGCGAACCATCTTCATATAAACCTGTAACTTTTAATTCATACGCTTCTTTCGTTTTTAATGCAATTTTCTCCGTACCAACTTGTAATGCAACAAGTGGATTCTCTACTTTTACTTTCACTTCCTTTTTTATATCTCTTGCAGATACTGTAATAATAGATTCTCCTTCTTTTTGCGCTACAATATTTCCGAACTTATCAACTTTCACGTTATCGTTGTTACTAGAGAATGTCGCTTCATTATTAATTGATGAACGGTAATCCTCTTCATAAACTCCTGTTACTTGTAACTTTTTCGTACCTTTAATAGGTAGTGTTATATTTGATGTTTCAAATTCAATGTCTTTCAGACCGTTTTCAACGTATACTGGGATACGTACCATTTCCCCTCTATAATTACCAACAAGCGTCGTTTGTCCTTGTTTAAGTCCTCTAACCTCTCCATTAGCTATAATTTCAGCGGTTTTCTCATCATTTATCCAGAAACTTACCTGATCCGTGACATCTTTCTCACTATTGTCATATTTTGCTTTTACTACAATTTTATCTTTAGTCCCTTCCTTTAATGTAAGCTGTTGTTTATCGGTTACTATCTCTTTCAATTGTTTTTCTACCGTTACTGTCCCCTCTATTGTCAAACCTTCATAAGTTGCTTTAACCTTTGTTTCTCCTTCTTTCTTTCCTTTCAAATACATTGAACCATACATTGAACCATTTATTAATTCAACAATATCTTTATTAGCAACCGATATTTCAGATGATTTCGTAACATCTTCATGGTATCCGTCATCATAGGATGCTATAACAGAAAAAGGATAACTTTCTCCTTCTATTACTACCATACTAGGGCTAACATGAATTTCCTTCAATTTACGATTCGATTTTTTCACAGTTACCTTTGCCGTTTTCTTAATTCCACCGTACTCTACTGTAATAGTTGCCTCTCCTTCATTTACAGCTCGAAAACTATTAAAACCAATGATACGTGCAACATTTTCATCTGAGCTTGATAATTTTACCTTTCCAGTTATACTTTCCACTAATCCACCATCATAAATTGCTCTTGCACCGATATATCCTACATTTTTATCTACTAATGAAAAGCTTTCTCTATCTAGTTCAATATCTTTTAATGTTTTTTCGACTTCTATCAGAGCTCGAATACTTTTCTCACCATACTTTATGGTCATACTAGTTACTCCAGCATTTTGTGCTATTATTTTATTTTCCGCATCTAACTTCGCAACCTTAGTATCATTTACGACTATTTCAACATTCTCAGTAATATCTTTTTCTTGGCCATCATTGTACTTAGCCACTACTTTAAACGTTTTCCCCTCACCAACTTTTAATTTCATCTGTTCGGGATCGATATCCATTCTATGCATAAATATACTAATTGAATCCCGAAAAGTAGTTGTCCCATCTCTCACTCCATGTAAAGAAAGTTGCAAATCACGATCTTGTTTACTTACTTCTATTTGAATCGTTTTCGTAGATTCCCCTTTCTCGAAAAATACCTTTCCCTGATCTTTCGTTACACTAGTACCTTTCTGGGGAAGAATTAAGTTCCATTCCACGCTATCGTCTTTATTTGTATTTCCTGTTCTTACAACATTAACACTGACTTTTGCCTTATCAACGCCTATATTTTCTACTTTCCATCCAGCAACATAAACGTAATCATACTCTACTGGGAAGGGTATATCTTCAAATGTAAAAGGTTTAACAAGCACATTTGAATCTACACCGTTATCTTTCCCATCCGCAATTACTAACTTGATCTTATTCCAATCGTTTACTTTTACGTTCGAACTAGCATCTAATACTGTAGTCATTCCATCCATTTCCGTATTTTTAGAAGCATTTGTATTCGAAATATAGTAACCATTATTATCCCACTTATCAATCGTGGAGGTTGTCACTGGACTCCTATTCCAATTTGATATAACCGCTATATTCTCCTCGTTAATAAACATTCCTACTGCATCATTATAATTCGAAAACTCCTCATACTCATCTGAAGCAAGCGCATACTGCACATTCATTTTTTCTTTCGTTGGCTTAAACTCAAACTCTAAAACACTTGCATCAAATGTTTTTGTCCCGTTCCACAATAATTGTTCTACATCGCTATCACCGGGTTGGTTATTTATGTTTGTATAACTTCTATATTTATTAGGTCCTATAATGCCCTTCGTATTACCTGTACTTAATATGACTCCGTCTTCTATTCCAAAAATATTTTGCTTCGCTTGAAATGTGCCGGCTGCTTGATTTGCACCTTTATATTTCACATTTCGAATTTCCACTCCATCACCAACGAGCTTTTTCGCTAGCTGTTCCGCTTTCACATTATCATCTAATGTGGATACTGAAATGTCTGGATTATTACTCTTACCAGCCTCTTGCACACTCTTAATTTCAAATTTTCGGTCTTCCTTAATCGTTTCTTCTCCATTTGCCTTTACATAAAAACCTGGTAACTGTAAACATAAAATAGCAATTATACAAACTGTTAATACATTTTTAAAATGCTTATATTTTCCTCCCAACTAATTATCCCCTTTCCTTTTCTTCAAATACATACGTTTCCGCTATTAACTCCTTTCTTTGCATTTTATTGGAAACTCATAAATATATTAATCTATTACTATTATCAAATTCAATAGCATTTTTCACAAATTGTTCATTTATTCAAAAAATACTTTTCGACACGAAAAAAACCAAATCAATGTAAGATTTGGTTTATCAACATTTATACCCTATATCGTATTTTTCAATCTATCTCCATCAACCGTTTCGCCTCAAAATACAACACTTGAATAAACTTTTTCGTGTTAATTCGTGTATGACCTGAAACTGCGAATTCTTCCTTTGTCATTTCTGTCATCCGTTTTCTAACTATCGTAAAATCAAAAAATTTCGGAGCATAGCTTTCAAATTTCGGATTTGAAAAGTCTGTTAATCCTAAAGAAGCCAAATGATTTAACGACTGATAAATCGCTCTGCGCACTCTTTGTTCAGAGGCTTTTTTCTCTTTATCAATATCCGCCTCTAAAGCTCCGTCTCCTAATTTCTTTATCGTAATATATTGGAAAATTTCTTTTAATGCAGGAAATCCAAATTCAAATGTTTGCGCCTTTTCCTGCCCATATAAATATTCCAGCATACTAAGTAAATCTTTACTTCCATTTTCTCCCGCGATACCGAGCTCTGATAGTAAGAAACGTCCTGAATCTGCTATCTTTTTTGCTTCTTGCATCGGTTCACTACGCATTTGCGGCTGCTCCCACTGAAACACGTTATTCAATGATTTTTGAATATCATGTATGGAACGCTCTAAACGAATCCGTTCCATTACCTTTCGTACGACAGATTCAACTTCAATTTTGTTTAGTGGTTTCGTAATATAATACTCCACACCAAGTGTATACGCCTCACCAATGAGCTGTTTCGATTCAACTTGGGAAATCATAATAATTTTACCAGTGAAAGAAGAAGCTATATGGCGAACTGTTTCAATCCCATCTCTCATCGGCATTAGTAAATCAATAAATAAAATGTCCACTTTCTTATAATTTAACTGTTCTGCTTCAATAAACGCTCCGTCTTCCGATTCTCCAATTACTTCCCCAAGATCGCCATCTTCAATAATTTGCGAAAGCATCGAACGGAAAACTTCATCATCATCTACGATATAATAAAACAACTCTATTCCCCTTCCCGCTTTAAACTACACTCCGGTAAACAAACGATAAACTTACACCCTTTTCCAGTTTCATTGTCTTCTAACCTTACTTCTCCGCCGAGCTCTGTTACCATTTCGTGTATGTAAGAAAGTCCAATACCCGTGGACGGTGTTCCCGTTTGATCATACTTTGAAGTAAATCCAGGCTTAAATACTAATTTTTTATACTTTTGTGAAATACCAGGGCCATCATCAATTACTTCAAAGATTACATGTTGATCTCGTTTATATAATTTAATACTAATGAGACCTCTATTTTCAATTGCTTCAACTGCATTGGCAACTAAGTTATTAAAGATTGATAGCACTGTATACACGTGATATGCAGCATGCTCACCTTCTATATGTTTAGAAAAACGTATATCTTTTTTTAACATTTCAGCATACTTCTCATTTATTCTCACAATCATTTCCGCAAGTTCATGTCCTTCTACATACTCAGCCACATTTTTATCTAATAATAGTTTAGACAATCCTGCAAAAATTCTTTGATTATCTTTTTTTATTTCATGTACTTCTCCCGCTATTTTCAATGCTGTTTTACCATTCGAATCATCAATTACTTGCAAGTTCCGATATAATTGATAAGCTTCTTGTGTAATTAACTCCGCATTTTGTAACGTTTTTTTCAAATGAACAGATTCTACATATAAATTAGACAGGTGCATTAACATATTTTCATTTTCTTTTCGCACTTGTGATTCTTTTAATTTCGTTTCATATAAGTTCATCATATTTAAAAAACCGAGTGCAAAGAAACTACGAAAAATAGCAATAATAATTAACTTATTTACTTCAGAAACCGTTATTGTTGTACCGAGAACTACCATATGGTAAATCGCAAGTTCTGACATACTTGCGATAATTTCAATTGTAATTCCAAGGCACCCAATAATTATTGGTTTCTGATGAAACTTATTCACTCTACAAAGCGAAAAAAGACTTCCATAAATAAAATAATAGAAGAACACAGGATAGCGCAAATAAAATGATTCTGTCATATGAAATGAACCTTGCAATACCCAGTCAAGACATACGCGGAATAAGACTACACATATACCAACAAGAATACCTGCAACTGCAGCTGGTACTCTTCTTAAAAACAGTAATAAAAAGAAGAATAGTGGCGTCCCAAAGCTAACACGAAACATATCATTAAAAGGATGAAAATTCAGCTCTCCGGCAATCGGAACAACGACCATTAATATAATTAAAAGAGACATATCATTCTTCCATAATTGATTCCAATTCAAAAGTGCCACTTCCTATCCATTTTTTCAATCGTACAAATAAAGCCCGCTTATAATAATAAACGGGCTTTATTTCTATATTCTAACCTTTTCTACCGCTTTTATTTGGCGATACTCTGGCATCCACATTGCTTCTTTCACTGCAATCTTGATATCGTTATCACTTAATTTCTCTCTAGCAACACCTTCTGCAACTGCAACTTTCGCTACTTCAATTGCAACCATTTCGGAGATATTACGTAACTCTTCAACTTCTGGCAAGATAGGTGCCCCTGGTTGACTTGTATCTACCATGCTTGCAACTGCTTCTGCTGCTGCTGCGAACATTCCGTCCGTCATAACGCTTGCACGAACAACAATTGTTCCAAGACCAAGTCCTGGGAAGATAAGTGCGTTATTTGATTGCCCAATAACGTACGTTACACCGTTATACGTAACTGGTTCAAATGGACTTCCTGTTGCAACTAACGCTCTTCCTTCTGTCCACTCAATTAAATCTGCTGGTTTTGCTTCAGCAAGTGGCGTCGGATTCGACATTGGTAAAATAATTGGTCTTTCTACATGAGAAGCCATTTCTTTAATAATCTCTTCTTTAAATGCGCCCGCAACAGTAGATGTACCAATTAAAATTGTCGGTTTTGCATGTTTCACAACTTCAGCAAGTCCAATTACATCATTTGCTTTCCACTCACTTACTTCCGCTTCTTTTCTTGCATATGGAATTTGGAAATCAAGAAGATCTCCCATATTATCTGTAACTAATCCGTTACGGTCAATACACCAGAAACGATTATGTGATTCTTCTTCTGATAAGCCAACGCGGACCATTGCATCTCTTACTTGATCTGCGATACCGATTCCAGCTGTACCAGCGCCAAACACAACGACGCGGTGTTCACTCAGTGGTACACCAGAAGCTTTCACCGCTGATAATACCGCAGCAAGTGAAACTGCACCTGTACCTTGAATATCATCATTAAACGTACATACGTCATGACGGTATTTATCTAAAATTTTTCGTGCATTGCGAGAACTGAAATCTTCCCAATGTAAAAGTGCTTTCGGGAATTGTTTATTTACCGCTTGTACAAACGTATCAATAAATTCATCGTAAGCTTCACCCGTTATACGCGGATGACGATTTCCAATATAAAATGGATTGTTTAATAGTTCCTCACGGTTTGTACCTACATCTAAAATTACTGGTAATACACGGCTAGGATCGATTCCAACTGCGGCCGTATAAACAGCTAATTTCCCGATTGCGATGTTAATGCCACCAACGCCCCAGTCACCAATTCCTAATATGCCTTCTCCATCTGTTACAACGACTAAATCAATGTTTTCAGCTGTTGCACCGATATTATTGAATGCTTCTTCAATACCTGAAGGGTCGTTAACTGATAAATAAACGCCGCGTGGTTTACGGTATTCATGACTGTACCTTTGAATTGCTACACCAACAGTAGGTGTATATACGATTGGTAACATTTCACGTAAATGATCCGTTAAAATGCGATAAAATAATACTTCATTTCGATCATGCAACGCTGTTAAGTATACATTCTTTAATAAATCATCCGGCTGAGAACAGAATTGTTCGTATGCTCGGCGTGCTTGTTCATCTAATGTTAAAACCGCTGGCGGTAATAAACCTTTTAAACCTAACTCTTCTCTTTCTTCTTGCGTGAAAGCGACCCCTTTATTTAAAAGTGGTGTTGATAATACTTCTACTCCTCTTAATGCTGTTTCTAATGCCCCATTAGAAGCCACTGTAAACTTACTCATAACATCCCTACCTCTATTCATATATAACATTTCTATATTGTAAACAAAAAAGAGGGGCTTGTCCCCCCTCTTCTTTTAATTTTTCTTTAAAAGAGTTGCTCCTGCAATCCCTGGATGTGTCATTTCGAATGGATCTAGAATTAACTCTAAGTCTTCTTGTGACAACACACCATTTTTCACACAAAGTTCTCGAACGGATTGACCTGTTGCAATTGCTTCTTTCGCAACGCGAGCTGCTGCTTCATAACCGATATGAGGGTTCACGGCTGTAATAATTCCTACACTCTTCTCAACATACTCTTTTAAGCGATCTTCATTCGCTTCAATTCCTTTTAAGCAATTATCTGTAAAGGCACGGAAACCGTTATTCATAATGCTAATAGATTGAAGTAAGTTGAAAACAAGTACTGGTTCCATAACGTTTAATTCTAATTGTCCTGCTTCTGAAGCAAGGCAAATTGTATGGTCGTTACCAATTACTTGGAACGCAATTTGGTTAATCACTTCTGGCATAACAGGGTTTACTTTCCCTGGCATAATAGATGAACCTGGTTGACGAGCTGGTAGCATAATTTCTGCTAATCCAACACGTGGACCTGATGCCATTAGACGAAGGTCATTCGCAATTTTAGACATGTTCATCATACATACTTTTAGTGCTGCAGATACTTCAGTATAAGCATCCGTATTTTGCGTCGCATCTACTAAGTCTTCTGCACCAACAAGTGGTAATTCACTAATTGTAGCTAAATGTTTTACAACTGCTTCAATATATTCTGGATCTGCATTTAAGCCTGTACCTACTGCAGTTGCTCCCATGTTTACTTCATATAAATGTTGACGCGATTGCTGAATTCGTTTCATATCACGTCCAAGTACGCGAGAGTATGCTTTGAATTCTTGTCCAAGACGAATTGGCACAGCATCTTGTAAATGTGTACGACCCATTTTAATAACATGATCGAACTGTTCTGCTTTTAATTCAAATACATCATGCATATAACCCATCGTTTGTAATAAGACTTCTAATGCATTTAATGTTGCGATATGAATCGCTGTTGGGAATGCATCGTTTGTTGATTGCGCCATATTTACATGACTGTTTGGACTAATATAATGATAGTCTCCCTTTTCCATTCCTAATAATTCAAGAGCACGATTGGCAATGACTTCATTTGCGTTCATGTTCATTGAAGTACCTGCACCGCCCTGAATTGGATCGACGATGAAATGATCATGCCATTTTCCTTCTAAAATTTCTTGAGCAGCTTCTGCGATTGCGCCACCCTTGTTCAATTCCAATCTTCCAACATCTGTGTTAGCAAGTGCTGCTGCTTTTTTCACAATTGCAAACGCTTTAATTAAACCTTCGTGAATTTTGTATCCTGTAATCGGAAAATTCTCTACTGCACGCATCGTTTGTACGCCGTAGTATGCAGAATTTAGTACTTCTTTTTCACCTAAAAAATCTTTTTCAACTCGCACGCCATTTTTAACTTCAGTTAATGTTGCCATGATTATTTCACTCCTTAACGATTTCTTATGCTGCTTTTGCTTGTTTGACTGTTTCTACATATTGTTTTGCTTTCTCATTATCGAATTCGCCTTCCCACTTCGACATAACAATGGCCGCTAATGCATTTCCTAACACATTGACAGATGAGCGAATCATATCTAAAATACGGTCAATTCCCGCAATTAACGCGATACCTTCTAGTGGTAATCCCATTGAACCTAACGTTGCTAATACAACAACGAACGATGCACCTGGAACCCCTGCCATACCTTTGGATGTTAACATGAGAACGAATAATAACGTAATTTGCTCCGTCAGTGACATGTGTACACCGTACATTTGTGCAACAAACAATGCCGCTAATGCTTGATAAATAGCCGATCCAGTCAAGTTAAATGTATAACCTGTCGGAATTACGAAAGAGGCAACTGCCTTTGGACAACCGAACTCTTCCATTTTTCTCATTATATTAGGTAAAACAGCTTCTGAACTTGCTGTCGTAAATGAAAGAATAAGTTCTTCTTTTAAAATTTTCATTAATGTAAAAATGTTTACTCCAACCATTCGTGCATTAATACCTAATACAATCACAACGAATAGTATAACAGTTACGTATACAGCTAGCACTAGTTTTCCTAACGGAAGTAATGTTCCTACACCAAATTTTGCAACCGTAACTGCAATTAATGCGAATACACCAAATGGTGCGAATTTCATAACTTGATTTGTAACCCAAAACATCGCTTCGAGCACACCTTCAAAGAAGTTAAAGACAGGCTTTCCTTTTTCACCAATTGCCGCAACGCCTAAACCGAATAGTACTGAGAAGAATATAATCGGTAATAAGTCACCTTGTGCAATAGATTCGAATACGTTTTTCGGTACAATGTGAACAATCGTTTCAGCAAAACCTTTCTTCTCTGTAGCATCTGCTGTTTCTTTATAAGAAGAAATATCACTTTGCTGCAAACTATTCATATCAACGCCAGTACCTGGTTGGAATATATTTGCTGCAAGTAATCCCATTAAAATAGCAATCGTCGTAATAATTTCGAAATAAAGAATTGTTTTTCCGCCTAGTTTCCCAAGCTTTTTCATATCACCTACACCAGCTACCGCAACAATTAATGCTGAAATAACAATTGGTACTACAATCATTTTAATTAAGTGAATAAATATATCCCCAACTGGTGTGATATAAGAAATCGCCGTTTTATTGCCATAAAAGATTGCCCCTACCACAATCCCTAAAACGAGCGCGACAAAAATTTGTGTTGCTAATCCGAATTTTTTCATTTATGTTCATCCCCTTTATGCGAACGCTTTCATTTCGTATTTATAAAAGCTACTCACACATCATATAGGCGAACCTACAAAATCATACAAAAACCTACAAGTTCGTCACAAAAAATTCAATTTTTTTTCTTAAAATATTCATTGACACATATTCCGTAAAAAGAAATAAAATATACTTGATAAAACATCAGATTATTTCGTATAATCTAAAAGATATATGTATTCAAACAAAAAAGGATGAAAAGGAGTGGATGTTATGAAAAATCATACGAAGAAGTTCATTACATCTATTTCTTTTCTATTTTATTTTTATAAAAAGGAACAAGGGCATTCGCCCTTGTTCCTTTTTTATTGCTATCTATAGGGGGAATTATTATGAAGCCATATAAACGAGTCTTAATTAAATTAAGCGGCGGCGCACTTGCTGATCAATCTGGAAATAGCTTTAACTCGAAACGATTAGAACATATCGCGAATGAAATTTTATCCATCGTTGATTTAGGCATCGAAGTCTCCATCGTAATTGGTGGTGGTAACATATTCAGAGGTCATTTAGCTGAAGAATGGGGAATTGATCGTGTAGAAGCTGATAATATAGGCACGTTAGGAACTATAATTAACAGCTTAATGCTTCGCGGTGTTCTAACTAGTAAAACTGATAAAGAAGTACGCGTTATGACTTCCATCCCTTTTAATGCGGTAGCTGAGCCATATATTCGCTTGCGTGCAGTACATCATTTAGATAACGGTTATATCGTTATTTTTGGAGGCGGTAACGGGCAGCCATTCGTTACGACAGATTACCCAAGTGTACAAAGAGCCATTGAAATGAATAGCGATGCCATATTAGTTGCAAAACAAGGAGTAGATGGTGTCTTTACAAGTGATCCAAAACATAACAAATCAGCGAAAATGTATAAAAAACTAAACTATAACGATATTGTTAGGCAAAACATACAAGTAATGGATCAAGCGGCTTTACTGCTTGCCCGGGACTATAATTTACCAGCACACGTCTTTAACTTTGATGAGCCTGGTGTGATGAAAAGAATTTGTTTAGGTGAACATGTTGGGACGTTGATTAATGATGATGTTTCGATGTTGGTGCATGAAAAATAATATTTTGCATCGGAAGTTTTCTTCATCTCTAGAAATTATTAGCCTTTTACAAGCAGTTGATCTCCCACCTTGCCTCTTTACTTCAGCCGAATTTCGAGGTGGGAATCTTACTGCTCGTTAATGCAGGATAAATAGTCCCCTACTTTGTATAACAAGGGGACTATTTATAATTTTAGAATTTATTTATGAGAGCTCTTCTGAATCCCACACTTCAATAAATCCAAAACCTTTTAATTCACTTTGTTCAATAAGAGCCTTCAACTCGTCTGAAATAAAGACAACCGTCGGGTGAATTTTGCCATTTATGTAAACTTTAAAAATCATTTCATTTTGAACAGTATTAAAATCAAACGCGAACTTTTCACAACCTACTACAAGGCCTGTAATCAGTTTTTTAAAGATTGCTTTATCTCCATCAATTGCATCTAGTACATTCAATACATGGACCAAGTAATATACCTCACTAGTTGAATTGCGTAAAAGTGGTAAGAATTCAACATTATCGCCTATTAAAGGTTCAAGCACTTGCTTGGCTTTTTCACTAATCATTGGTGCACCAGCTCCTCCCCAAAATTTAGGGAAATCACTATAATTATCTCCTTCTATACACTCTATATATATATTGCCCCATGAATTTGCTAAATGAGTTATCGAATTTATTTTTCCATCAATATATTTTTTATGGTCTTAGTCATTTACTTTATAAGGTAAAAACACACCCTTAGCAGGTAAGGTTTCATCTAAATGAGTAACAGCGTATCCCATGTTCTCATTTACCAAGTGCCACAATACCATCTATTGTATCTTCAACAGCTTGACCTGTACCTTCTAAAATACCATCTATAATTTTTTCGGATGTAGATTTTTCGGGAGCTTTCTTGCACACCGCCCCCTCTTCCATTGATCTCTCCTTTAAATGATCATCAACTTGACGTTTTCTTTCATCAGCAATTTCTTGAATCGAAACGGTCCAATCCATATTTAATCCTTGTGTACTAAACGCACCCACTACCAATAATGAATTATAAAACAAGAAAGAACCTTCTGTTTTTGAAGGTTCTTTCTTACTTCTTCTTTGTACTCACTATATCTTTCATTTCAATTATTTTCATTAAATCATCATAAATAAAAATCCACCAACCCTGCCAACTTCTCCTTACACCGCTCCCAAAATGATAACTTCTCAAAAAACTCTTTCGTCATTTCTTTTGAATCATGAAAATCTTGCGCTAATGCCTCGTTCACTTCTGATACGATAGTTCCACCATGAATATACAAATTCATCTCATCATTAATATAAAAGCTACGTGCAGTTATGTTCGTTGTACCGATAACAGTTAATTCATTATCAATCAGCATTAACTTTCCATGAAACATCCCTTTTTTATAACCATATACTTTAATTCCATTATTAACAGCTTGACGTATGTAAGGATAGGCCGCCTCTTTAATAAGAGGAATATCTGGTTTATATGACCAAAGTATTTTTACTGTGACGCCACGTTTTTGTGCCGCGATTAAAGCGTTCATTAATCCTTTATTTTTCGCTATAAAATACGGCGTCGTAACGACAACCGAATGCTTCGCTTGGTTTATTAACTCAACATATTTTTCAGCGACGTGATGCCCGTTGTAACTAGCTATCGTATGTAACGTGTTCCCTTTACTAGCTTTATTCGTACTTCTCTTTATATGTTCTTTCGTATCTCGTTTCCAATCTAAAGCGAACTGTTCTTCTAAATCTTTTGCTCCTTCTCCTTTTATCCGCACATGATAGTCACGCCAATATCCAAATCGCTTATCTTTTCCTAAGTACTCATCTCCCATATTAAACCCACCTGTATAGCCGATCTCCCCATCAATCGTTGTAATACGGCGATGATTACGGTGATGTAGTGAATAAAATCCGAACGGCAATTCCAGTTTTCTACTATATGTAAAATGTACACCACTTTCCCGCAATTCCTTTATCATCTTTCTTTCAAATGATAAATCATTAATGCGATCAACTGATAAATAGACGTTTACTCCTTCTTTTGCCTTCTCTTTTAATAAGTTTAAAAAAGTATGGCTACTTTTATCATCCGACAAAATAAAAAAATACGTGTAAATAGAACTTTTCGCTTCTTTTATATCCGTAAATAACTGTTTATAAAAAGGCTTTCCTTCTACATATAATTGAAAGTCACTATAATGAGGGGCATACTCTGTCGGCATATTTTTCCCAGCTTCCATTTTCCGTCCGAGTGTAACATCAATATGCATCCAAATTAAAACCAAAACTAATATACCAATAATGATAGAAGTAACTCGTAATATTTTCTTAATCATTTTAATTTCCTTCCGCTCATTTTCTTTCCACCTTTCTATTTTGTCATTCCAATTTAGATTTCATGCTTCATACAAAAAAAGGATGCGACTTAACGTCACACCCTTTTTCCATTAAACAAAGTTCCTCGCATCATTATTCCTTCCAAACTTATAAATAGCAATTAAGAAGAACGCAATCGCAAAGGCGAATAAGATTAAAATGTTTAAATATAACTCAGAGAATGGAATTCCTTGCTGTAGTTTTGCTATCGTATCTAATAACCAACGCTGCGGAAGAAAATCAGCTACTTTTTGTACCGCTTTTGGCATAATGTCGTACGGGAAATAACATCCAGCAAGTAAACATGTTGGTACTATCACTAGATTTTGCAATGCATTTGAAGCAGTTGAACTTTTTGAAAAAGACACAATGACTAATGATAAACCAATTGCAATTAAAGCGAATATCATAAGCACACCAATCATTACTATGAAAGGCATATTAATATTTGTATGAAAAACATTCGTCATAAATAGTACTGCAATGACAATTTGCAATGTTAATATCATCATATTTACCGCGACATTGGATAATATAAATTTCTTTCCGTCAATTGGTGTTGATAATAATCTAAAGTACGTTCTATTCTCTTTTTCTTTTAAAATAAATCCTGATAAGTTCACTGCTGAAAACAGCATAAACATAATAAGATAACCCATCGTTTGGTTTGTCATATCTTTATTTTTCGAAGTATCTTCTAGCGTCTCCGTTTTCATTTTAAATGAACTTTTTTGATACCCTGCGTACATATTATCAAATGCACTTTGATCTGTTCCTGCCACTTTACTAATAGCTGCTACATTATCAATATAGTTGTATAAATATGATTTTATAAATCCTGTTACTTGATCACCTTTAATTGATGAAATTTCAATATGATCTGGTTTCCCTTCTCGAACACTTTTTGAAAAACCAGAATCTAATATAATAACTCCATCAAGTTTTTTGGAAGTGAGTTTATCTTCTACTTCAGACTCCTTAACCTTACTCACATTTACATGTTCTAATCCTTCTAAAAATTTCACCGTGTCATTTGCTATCGGCTCATTTTCTTTATTTACAATCCCGATATTTAACGTTCCTTGCCCTGCATTTCCGTATATCGAAAAAGAGATGAGCGTTCCGATTATTGGCAAACTAATAATAATGAATAACCCTTTTTTATTTTTCAAAAGTACAGATAACGTTTTTTGTATGAGCCATAAAATATCTTTCATACTATAGCCCCTCCCGTCTACGTAATGCAATAATTGCAATTAATAAAAAGAGTGCTGATATTCCAAGGTTTAAAAAAATGACTGGTAGTGCTGCCCCTACATCATTCGCATAAATAATTTTCATAACAGCTGTATTTGCCCAAGTTAATGGCGATAAATTCGTAACAAAATTTTCTTCTACTACGAAATATGCACCACCAAAAATAGAAGCTAATTGCACTACTACCATAATAATTGCTCTCGATGCTTCAGCTGTTTTCGTAATATATCCGATTCCTAAACCGAAGCTAATTGCTAGAAAGACTTGTGTTAATAAAATAATAAATATAATTCCAAGATGGTCGCCCCAATTTGCTTGAAAAACAAATTTACTAAATAACATGACTAGTAATATGCACAGGGCATTTGCTACTAGGCTACCAAGTACTTTTCCAATGAATATTTCAGCCTTACTTATAGGTGCAGCAATGAGACGATCTCCTGTTTTACGTATTCGTTCTCCTCGAATTAAAGAACTCGCTCCCATCGCAGCATATAGTGCAATCATCGTCGTCATTGCAACCGCATAATAATCCATAGAACCTGGTTTTTTCGCAGCTTGTAAAGATGTTTCTTTTATATAATCATTATGATTTCCGTTTGAAATAACTGCGTTAACCTTACTAGGATCTACTTTTACAACTTCGGTCACTACATTGTACTTATCAACAAATGTTGTAAGCATACCTTCCACAATACTTCCTTCAATACTACTTTTGTCACTTCCGTACAATTTTGCGCCATCTTTATTTAACTCTACATAAGCAGCATATTTATTTTGCTTTACTTCTTCTTTCCCATCTATACTGCCGGAAGCTTTTTTAAAATGAATACCCGATTTATCGACTTCTTTCGTAAATGCTTCAAATGATTGAGAAAACGTACTACTCGCTTCATCTTTATATAGCACTTGTATATCTTTAATAGAATGACTATCACTATTAAATGCGTCACTTAACGCTGTCCCTAACACAAGCATAAGCACAATCGGAAATGCTAACATAAAAACTAAAGTTCTTACGTCCCTGAAATCTCTCTTAATATGCATAATTGCAATATTGAAGATGTTCAATTGATGAACCTCCCTTTACCTTTTCTTCATTTACCTTTTATTTATCTCGTAAGTTTCTTCCAGTCAACGTAAGGAATACTGTTTCTAAATTCGGAGCCTGCTCTTCTAACGAACGAATTTCAATATCATGATTAATGAAGTGCTGAATAATTTTATTCAAATTGTTTAATCCTGCATCAGAATTTACTTTAATTACATTCTCTTCGATTTGAACAGCTTTCACGCCGCTTATCTCTTTTAATTTTTCTACATCGAGATTTTCTACAGATCTCACTTCAATCCAAATGTCTTTCGTATCAGTAATGATCGCTTTTAACTGTTCTTTTGTACCTTCTGCAATCACTTTACCGTGATCAACAATCGCGATTTTCGTACAAATCTCTTCTACTTCTTCCATGTAGTGACTCGTATAAATGATCGTACTTCCCATTTCATTTAATTTTCGGACTGACTGAAGAATGTAGTTCCTTGACTGCGGATCAATTCCAACCGTCGGCTCATCCATAATAATCAATTTCGGTCTATGTGCGATTGCACAAGCAATATTCAATCTTCTTTTCATCCCACCAGAAAAGTTTTTCGGATAACTTTTATGTTTATCACTAAGTCCTACAAATTGAAGTGCTTCCTCTACCCTAGCTTTTAGTTCTGCTCCTCGTAACCCGTACAACCCTGCAAAGAATTTCACATTTTCATAAGCAGTTAACTCTTCATAAATCGCAATATCTTGCGGAACAATGCCGATGTTCATTTTCGCAAATCGATTATGTTTCTTTATATTTTTTCCTAGTATGCTAATTTCACCTTCATTACTTCTTAACAAACCGGCAATCATATTAATTGTCGTACTCTTACCAGCACCATTCGATCCTAAAAAGCCAAATATTTCTCCTTCTTTAATAGATAAAGACATATTATCAACTGCGATGAAATCACCAAATTTTTTCGTTAAATTTTTAATTTCTAATGTATTCATCATTTCACCCCTATTTCGGTTTCTCTGCTGTTTATTATAAACAAAAAGAATGAACCTGCTTAGTGCAGAACTTCATTCTTTTCACATGAGAATATTCACTTTTTTCATATGAGATGATTCATCCTCGTCCCATTTTCTTATATCGGTAACAGCATTGTTACTGAAAAACCACTTGTCCCATCTACAATAATTTTTCCGTTTACAGATGCTGTTCGCTCCTCCATACCCATAATACCAAGACCTTTTTTTACAAGCACTGCACCTTTTCCATTATCCTTCACTTGCACTTTCACCATCTTGTTAAGTACATGAATATCGATTGAAATGACTGTCGCATCAGCATATTTCATCGCATTTGTTAATGTCTCCGTAACATTTTCACCGATAATCTTCCACTGAATTGGAGAAATCATATCTAAGTTCCCTTTATATACGAATGGAATATTTATATCATGCTTACCGGCAAATTCCTCTATGAATAATTTCATACGATGAATACCAATTTGCTCTGTTGGTGGCTTCATATTTTTTAACGTAATGCGAATACTTTCGATTCCGTCTTTTGAAATATGAATTGCATTTTGTAATAACTCCGCAGATTTTTCTTTATCTATTTCCATTAATCTCTTCGCTGCTTCCATTTGAATGAGTGCACCCGTCATCGAGTGACCAATTTTATCATGAATTTCTTGCGATAGCCGATTTCTTTCTTCTAACTTAAATGTGTACTCTGATTGCCTTATGTACTCTTTATTTTCATTTAGACTTTTCGTCAATCGCTGCATATCTTTTCGCATCTTATCATTTTGTGATTCAAGCTTTAATACACGCGATATATACCGTTCTGCCATAGTTAATACAATGAAAGAAAATGCAACAATTAATCCATATGTTATTCGAATACTTTCATCTGTAAAGGTAATAGGAATCATCATTATAATAAAGAGCTGCCATTTCTTCTCTATATAACGAAATGTAATTTCATATAAGTTCAATGGTAAAAACAAAATAAAAAACGGATGAATCTTCCATGTAAATAACATAACAACACCAATTGACACAGAAGTTAATATGCTTTTGTACGTATCTTTTTTACATATAGAAATTAGCACGTTTACAGAAAGATATAAAAGTAAAGTAAGTATAATCCATGATAAGTTCGCAACATTTAAATAGATGTAACTAAACACAATATATATAAAGACAATTAATTTACTTACAATTAACCAAAATTCCATATCTTTACTCTACTTTCCCTGTTAAGTAATAAATCGCAATTTGTGTGCGATGTTCTAGTCCAGTTTTCCCTAAAATAGATGTAATATAATTCGCAATCGTTCCTTCTGATATGAAAAGTTGCTTCGAAATTTCTTTGTTCGAAAATCCTTTTGCAATTAATGCGATAATACTAAGCTCTCTTTCAGTAAAAAGGCTCTTATCTATTTTAGACTCTTCTTCTTTACTTTCCATTAAATTAGACTTAATTTTATCAAGCACGACATCTTGCATGACAGTTTGACCGTTATATACTCCTTTTATTGCATCACGAATACGCTCCGGATCATTATTTTTTAATAAATAACCTTTCGCTCCGTTTTTTACTGCATCCAAAATATATTCATCATCATCAAACGTCGTTAAAATAAGCGGCTTTGTTTTCGTTTCTTCACAAATGAACTTCGTTGCCTCTACACCATTCATGTTCGGCATACGAACATCTAAAAGTACAATATCAACTTCATTCTTTTTGCAATATTCCACTGCTTCTTTCCCATCATTTACTGTATCTACTACTTCGAATTCTTCGTATGTATTTAAAATAATTTTCATGCCTTCTCTAATAAAAGAATTATCATCTGCTATTAATATTTTAATTTTCATGTTTGTTAGTATGGGCCTTCCCTACTAACATTCACATCCTTTCTTCACGTATCATTTCCTACTTGCTCATTATATACTTCTCTCTACCATTTTTTCACACCTTTTTCATATAGCCCCATCTCTAAAAATATATTATTCTTTTTTTACAACATGTGTAGGGTGACTTCTCGTTTCTTACGTCTATATAATTGAATGCGTCAAAAAGGAGGGAGAGCACAATTGAAGAAAAACAGTTAATTGAAAAAGCACAGCAAGGTAGTGAGCATGCTTTTCGCATCCTTGTCCAAACATATCGTCATTATATTTTCCAAATTATTTTTGCTATTTTAAGACATGAAGAAGATGCGAAAGATGTGACACAAGAAGTATTCGTAAAAGTTCATGCTTCTCTCCCTAATTATCAATTTCGCGGATTAAAAACGTGGATGGCGCGTATTGCCACCAATCACGCTATTGATTATAAGAGAAAGAAAGCTAAAGAAAACGAAGAACTCTCCTTATGTAAAGAAACTGAGGAAAATATAAAATCCTCTCATAATATTGAGGCTTTATTATTGACGAAAGAGCAAAAATTAATCATTGCTCAAAAGCTGAGAGAACTTCCGGAAAATTACCGTGACGTCGTTCTCGCACATTACTTAGAAGAAAAAAGCTATCAAGAAATTGCTTTACAGGAAAACATTGAAGTGAAAACAGTCGAAATGAAACTGTATCGGGCAAGAAAATGGATTAAAAAACATTGGAAGGAGGAAGAGTTTCTATGATGCATTATTCAAAAGAAGATTGGCGCAATTATACATTAGATACTATAGCAAACAATGAACGTGAATCTATGGAAGAACACCTTTATGAATGTGATCATTGTTTAGCACTTTATATGGAAAGTATTGATGAGCAACATGAAAACCTTCCAATGATAAATGATGATTCATTTACAAACGAAGTTATGACGCAAATACATTTTGAAACGTTACAACCTAATGAAAATATAAAAACAAACTCACTAAAGCGCACGATTATTCATTACATAATTGCGACTGCGGCTACCATTATTTTTATGGTAAGTGGTTTATTCCAATATATTTTCACAGCGACATCAAATTTCGAGAAATCTTCCAAAGAAAATGAAACTTCTATTTCACAACAAATTGTAAACAAAGCAGCGCACACATCAAAGCAGGACGGAGGTTCAAAGCATGAATAAAAATCCCTTTTTAGCACTTGTATTAGGGCTAATTCCTGGGCTTGGTCATTTATATTTAAAGAAAATTGGAGGTTTTATTTTATATAGCGGAGGAGCTTTATTACTATTTACCTTTGCAGTGGTTTGGACGACACAATTAGGAGAGCATGAGATTACCTTTCTCTCCCTATTTTTACTAGTAGTGTTATGGATAATCAATTTACTAGATTTAGTTATCACGATTGTAAATCAATCGAAAAAACAAGCAGCTGGAGAATTGACAGGGTCCTCTAAAGAGAGCGAACGATTTTATATCATTCTCCTATCAATTATCCCTGGACTTGGACATTTCCAACTAGGACTTATGCAACGCGGTCTTACATTTTTAGTCGCTTGCGCAGGCTTAGGCAGCATGATTATATTTGTTACATTATTAACTAACCAAGGGAGTTTCCTTATCTTCCTTGTTACGTTACCTGTTTTATGGATTTACAACTTCTTCGATGTTGTTCAACAACTACAGAAAAAAGAACGTGGTGAGCAGCTAGATGATCGTACTATTTTCGAAGAGTTTGAAGAGCACCGTGAACAAGGAAAGAAAAATAAAACATTCGCTTCTATTTTAGCAATGTTTCCTGGAGCAGGACATATGTATTTAGGCTTACAACACCGTGGTCTTCAGCTTATGGCAGCCTTTTTACTTTCAATATACTTACTTGACTTATTAAGGCTTTCTGCATTTTTATTTTTAGTACCAATCATTTGGTTTTATAGCTTTTTTGATGCGTTACAACAAACTGCAAAATACGGAAAAGAACGCTTAAATGATGAACCTATTATCGATTATTTCATAAATCATCAAAGATGGATCGGTATCGGATTAATTGTATTAGGTGGTTATTATTTATTAGATCAAACAGTCCTTCCTATTTTGAATGATTACTTTGCAACTATATTTAACATTCATCTTAGCGAAATATATTATCGCTATTTCCAAACATCTATCGTTGCGCTCCTCTTAATTGGTGGCGGCTTTAAATTATTACTTGGAAATAAAGAAAACAAAGGTGGGACAAACGAATGAGAACATGGCGTGTTGGAACATTCTCAATGGGGCTTTCTATTATTGCATTAGGTTGCTTCTTACTATTTTCAGTTATAAAAGGAACTCAAGTATTAGATTCTTTAACAGCATGGTGGCCTGTTTTACTTATTATACTTGGCGTGGAAATTTTACTATACCTTCTATTTTCTAAGAAGGAACAATCATTTATTAAATATGATATTTTTAGTATTTTCTTTATCGGCGTTTTAGGAAGCGTCGGAATTGCTTTTTACTGTTTATTATCAACTGGATTACTAGAGGAAGTTCGTTACTCCATTCATACAACTAGACAAACAAACACGATTCCAGAAAGTAAAGTTGATATTCCTGAATCCATCAATAAAATTGTCGTGGATGCAGGTACAGACAATCATCCTCTAACGATAGACGGAAGGAATTCAAATGAAGTTAGCCTTCTTGGAACATATGAAATGACGACAAAAGGAAATGAAAAACTCAATTTAAAACAAGAAGATTTTCTTTCAGTTCAAACGACTGGAGAAACGATGTATATAACATTAAAGTCATTACCATTTCATCAAAGAATGTTTGGTCAGGAACCACAAGTAAAACCGACGCTTGTACTCCCACAAACGAAACATGTAGAAATTCGTGCGTCTAATCGAGATCTATCTCTTTATCCAGGTCAATTACAAAACAATTGGTTTGTACAAGAAAGCTCAGGTGTATCTGTTCATTTAATAAAAGAAAGTGACGTATCTCTAACAGCAGTAACAAATCAAAAAGAAGCTATCGGAAACACACCTTGGGAACAAGTAGAAGATTTAACGAAAAAAGAAAATAATTCTCCAGAAGAAAATCCAGAATTGGACAAGCAAGAACATTGGTATAAAAGTTCAATTAAAACTGGAAACGGGACGTACAAGCTAAACATTGAGAAAGCTTACAATTTAAATATGAGTGTTATTGAAAAATAAAAAACCTTCCACAATTGTGGAAGGTTTTTCTCATATAATTGCTTTAATTCCTTCTAATACTAATCCGATCATAAATCCGCAAACAGCACCGTTTACTCGAATCCACTGTAAATCTTTACCTACATTATTTTCAATCATTTCGATTAATGTTTTATCGTCTAACTTATCAAGGTTTTCTTGCACAAGCTTTCCGATTTTCGAATGATTCTTTTCAACGAGTGTAACAACTTGATTTTGTAACCACTCTTCTATTTTTTGAACAGTCATTTCGTCTTCTTTTATTTTATTCATTTGTTTTTGTAAAAATGGAAGAACATATTTATCAGCAAATTCTTCATTGTTGACAAAGGCAACTGCTCTTTGTTTTACTTGCTCAAGCATTTCTTTTATTTTGTCAGTACCATCCCAATTCGCAATCCACTTTTCTTTCCAATTTTCTAATTCCTGTAGTAAAGCTTCATTTTCTTTTACATTTATAATTTCTTGACGGATTTTTGCTAATATAAGTTGTCTTGTGCTATTATCAGCATCTTGTAAGCTGTTAATATTACTAATGATAAACTTCTGCAAAATGCCTCCAATTTTATCTTCATCTACGATATTCATAAATGATTTTAAAGTAAACTGCAGGAATCCATCTACTTTTATATTTTCCATCGCCTTTATTCCTAAACTTCCAAGCTGATAACGCGCTTCATCTTGCGCTGTCCAATCTTTTACTTTTACTAATATGTAATCAAGTGTCTTTTCATCATATTCTTGCACAACTAATTGATCAACAAGCACTTGTAAGATGTTACTTGTATTAATTGTATGCAAATACGTTTTTAATTCTTTTTCAATAATAACAGCTAACTTTTCCGTATCTATTGTAACAATCGCTTTCTCCGCAATCGTTACAATCCCCTTTTTCACAGCATTAGACTGCATTTCTCTCTCAGCAATTTGCAGCACCATTTGCGCTAGCTGCATTTCTTTTACTTTATTCGTAATACTTTCTTTCGTCAGCCACTCATTTTCTAACGTATTGATGAGCCCTTTCGTTACTCGTTTACGATTTTTAGGTAATAACGCTGTATGCGGTATTGGAATTCCCATCGGATGACGGAATAAAGCTGTAACTGCGAACCAATCCGCAAGTCCACCAACTAATCCAGCTTCAAATCCCCCTTGTATAATCTCTCCAGCTACCGTTCCTTGAAAAGGGATAGAAGCCGCAAAGCCTACTCCCATAACCCCAAGCGAAATACCCGCTATATATTTAGTCTGTAATGACATCGTATACACATCCTCTTATTATGTAAAATAAAGCTGTTTGTTATATTTATTCAATATTAGTTATCCTCTATATATACTATAATGAACTATTGTGAAAATAACAAAGATTTTTATGTACATGAAAAAATGAGGCTACAATTAGCCTCATTTTTCTTATATTGTTAATTCCAAACCTTTCTTATAATATCCACTCATTACATCTTTTGGAACCATACTTCCACCAGTCCCCCACACAATATGAGTACCTGTCTTCATCTTCTCTGTTAACTGTTGCTTTTGTAAATACTCATCTTCTTTACATACTTTTACTGGCCCAACCATACCTGCTAACGCAGAAGGTTCTAAATAAATATTTTCCGTATCAGCTAGTTCTTTTAACAATCTATATAACTCTTCATCACTTACTGTGTAATTTCCACTTAGAAATGGTTCCATCGTTTTACCAACAAATCCAGATGGTCTTCCTACCGCAAGTCCGTCTGCATCTGTTACATTATCAATCCCAATATCTTGAACAGCAATTTTATCATGAAGTCCTGTCATTAATCCGAGTAGCATACATGGTGAATGTGTCGGCTCTGCAAAGAAGCAATGTACGTTGTCTTTAAACAAGAGCTTTAAGCCAAATGCTACTCCGCCAGGTCCGCCCCCTACTCCGCAAGGAAGGTAAACGAATAAAGGATGCTTTTCATCTACTACAATCTTTAACTCTTCTAATTGTTTTTGTAGACGCGATGCTGCGACTGCGTATCCTAAAAATAAATCATGTGAGTTTTCATCATCTACAAAATAACAGCTAGGATCAGCATCTGCTTGCCTTCTTCCTTCCTCTACTGCTTTACTATAATCAGCCTCATATTCAATAACGTTTACACCTTTACTTCTTAATAAATCTTTTTTCCATTGTTTCGCGTCTGCTGACATATGAACAGTTACATTAAAACCTAGTTTCGCACTCATAATCCCGATGCTTAGTCCTAAGTTTCCTGTCGAACCTACTGCAATAGAATATGTTGCAAAAAACTCTCTACATGTATCACTATCTAAAATGGAGTAATCATCTTCCTCTGTTAACATTCCATGCTGCAGAGCTAATTGTTCAGCATGTTTCAATACTTCATAAATGCCGCCTCTAGCTTTAATTGATCCTGATATCGGAAGATGACTATCACATTTTAATAATAATTCTCCTAATATAGACTGCCCGTATTTTTTCTCTAAAGATTGTTTCATAGCAGGTATGTTCACTAAAGGTGATTCAATAATGCCGTTCGTTTCTTTCGTTTCAGGAAAAACTTTCGCAATATATGGTGCGAAACGCTCTAATCTCTCTTCCGCGTCTTTTACATCTTCTTCATTAAGTGGTGAATCTTTTATTGCCGTTTCATACTTTTCTATATTCGGATTTACCCAAAATACTTCTTCTGTTGCAATAAGTTTGTTAACTAATGGATATTCTGCTTTTAATTCCCCTATTTCCTTCATTCCGTTTCCTCCTCATATCCTTGTAGCTCACTATACAATAAATTATAATTAAATTAATTTTAATATAGTTTAACATAAAATGAAGTTTTAGTTAATTTTAATTTAATTTACTTAAATATAATTTAATAATTATGAAGGAGAATGTTTTATGGAAAATATAGATATTGGTAAAAAGATTGAAAAACAAAGAAAAGAAAAAGGTTTAACTAGTAAAGAACTAGCAAGAATGGCTGAGATTACACCATCTATGTTAAGCCAAATTGAACGTGGTTCTGCTAACCCTTCCATTCAAACGTTAAAAGTACTCGCAAAAGCACTTGATGTTCCAACGTTTAGTTTTTTACTTGAAGAAACAAATACAGATGATTTAATCGTACGTTCTCATAAACGTAAGAAAATGATTATCGATAATTTATCATATGAAATGCTTTCACCTGATTTCACAGGAAACTTAGCAACCGCAATTATGACTATTCCACCGAATACTGCCTCATCAGAAAATGTTCTAGAACATAAAGGAGAAGAATTAGCCTTCGTGTTGGATGGCACCATTACATTACATTTAAATGAAGAAGAATACATATTAGAAACTGGTGACAGTGTAAAAATACCTGCTTATTTAAAGCATAAATGGGTAAATCAATTTGAGAAAAATACGATTGTCTTATTTTCTGTTACTCCGCCGATTTTTTAATATATGTAATAAAAATAGCCACGCACGGACACCTTCCGTACATGGCTATTTTTTTGGTATCAACAAAATCCCGAAACTAATAACAACAAAACTCATTATTTGCTGTATGGATAGACCAAATAGAACCGCATTTTGTTCACTAATGAACGACATCATAATATGCGCAATTCCCTCAAAAATCAAAAAAACACTTATATTTTTTCCATTTCCTAACCTTTCATTTTTGACCCATAACAAGCCCATTATACAAAGGGCGAGGATGATCTCGTATATGAAAATAGGCTGATACAAAAACTTAGATTCATATATTTTCATTCCCCACGGTAGTGTCGTTTGTACACCTACTTCTCGATGGAATAGAAAATAAAAGATAATACCCATACAAAATCCAAAAGGCAATGCATCGAATAAAACACGAAGCGAAAATTGATCCTTTTTACTTTTCCAAATAATATATATACTCGCAATTACGCATCCAACTATAATATGTTGCATACTTCCTACAGCTAATATTGCTTGCAATGGTGATCCAAAAGCCCATACTGGATTTAAAATTGCCGGTGCAAATTTCCATACAAATACGATGATAAGGAAAGCATTTGTTACTGCATCCATCATTTTTTCATATGATACAGTTTGGTGTATCATCTTTTGTTTCATAAACATAAATCCAATTAGACTTCCAATTATAAGAGATATGGGTTGTAACCTTACGATCCACTCCATCACTACGTAATCCCCTCTTACTTCTCAATTAATTTCTTAAATTTCTCTTCTAATTGATCTGGAGGTAATACACCTCGTACATGGTCTACTATAATACCATCTTTATCAACAAAAAATGTCGTTGGTAAAGAAAATACTTTATAGTCTAATCCAGCTACTCCATCCATATCTAATAAAACAGGAAACTCAAATCCATGGCGATCGGCAAATGCGCTTGCTTCTTGTACTGGGTCACTTACAGTTGCATTTACTGCAAAGATTTCAATATCCTTTTTATATTTGTCATAAAAATGAACTAAGTCCGGCGCTTCCATTTCACACGGCCCACACCATGACGCCCAGAAATTAATAACATATGGTTTTCCCTTTGCATCGTTTAACGAATACAGCTTTCCGTCTAGTCCCTTTAATGTTATATTTGGCGCTTTGAAGCCTACTTGTGGTAATATTTCTTTCTCTTGTAATTCTGCTTGTTTCGCTTTTCTTTCCTTCTCTTCTTTCTTTGAATTATAAAAGTTGACTCCCGCCCAAACGAGCGCTCCTACTAGTATAATAGCAATTAACTTCTTCACTTTTCTTCCCCCTAATCACACTACACGAAGTAGTGTTAATTCTTAAAAAAAGAGGCTATATGCACTCTCCGACAATAAGTACAATCGACATACAGAATAAACATACTGTTACATATACCGAATTCGTATGTAACGGTATATTAAGCTTAACAACTTTTTCATTTAACACTTGCTCAATTCGCAAATTGATTGCTGTTTTTGCAAATGAAGCTGTAACACATTGATTTTCCACTTTCTTTATTTTCATTAATTTTAATAATGCACTACCTAACTCGAATGAAGATTTCATTTTTTGCATCGCATATTTATCTGCAGCTAACTCTTGGTACGCCTCATATCGCTGTAGTAGTCCTTTTAATATCGGAATATATATCATTCCCTCTGCTAACAACGTAAAGCAAAATAATTTTAGCGGATCCCGATTGATTTGATGATATTCTTCATGGAATACAATCGCATCAATTTCTTCCTCTGAAAACATTTGAAGTATCCCTTCCGACAGAACAACTTTCGGACGAAGTATTCCAATTGTAAATGCTGCTACTTTCGTAGTCGGCAATATATATATTTGTTTTCCTTTTCTAATGAAAGGAAAAAGTACTTTTTGAAATTTTTTACTATAGAAAAATTGCCCCCAAAGTCTTTTGCACACGATCAGTACAGTAAGTAATAACAATCCAGCTATTATAATACGAATGAGCGATAATTCTTTCATATGCTTTTCTAACTGAAACAAGCAAAATTTCGAAAGAAAGAACGCCTTATTTTGAAAAAGAAATGGATATGTAACGTAATAGACTAACATGCTGAAAAAGAGAGTACTTACAATTACTGCTAACAATACGATTTTACGCATTTGCCATTTCATTTTATCGATCCTCTTTTTTTAATTGATTCAATTTGTCTTCTAATTTTTTGATTAAAGTCGGATCAGCCTGCTCTAACTCATCTAGCATATGAGTTACAACTAAATCTCCAAATTCCCCCATTAATTCCTGTGTCATTTTCTTCGTTTGATTGGATAAGAATTCTTCTTTTGTTTGTACTGCACGATATATGCCACTTCTTTTCACAGTCTGTTTTTCTAAGTGGAATTTCTCTACTAACCTGTTCATAACTGTCATAACAGTATTAAAGTTCACAGGTGATTCTTCACTCAATTTCTGCTGCACTTCTTTAATAGTAATATCCTCAGTAGACCAAACAATCTCCATAATTTTCGCTTCAAGCGGCCCAAAGAAGTGATTTAACCCTTGCTCATTTAACTTATAGTTTTGAGTAAACATAGCATGGCTCCTTCCACACTACAGATTGTAGTATAAATTAAATGAAAGGTCAAACTCGAATCATATAAACGAATATCCACTCATTATAACTCTGCACTCCATTCTATTCATTGTAAACCTAACTTTTCTCCAAACGTCTCAAAGAGATAATACTCTAATATTTGTACACTAAACGGCTCATTACGTCCAAGTGCAAATAACTCCTTATCTTTCGCTACGATAGTATCTAACGGAATTACTACATTATCCACTATTTTTGTAATTTCAATTATATTACTTTCTACGTTTACTTCTGTTTTAAATTCAATATTTTCTAATACTATATGTGAGCGTCTTCCAGATGCAAAAAAGGTAAAGTTAGGATTTTTAAAAATGCCAATTTCACTCTCTAACGGATATAAATATCGAAAAATGATATCTCTGTGTCCATCTTTTATTATTTTTTCATCTTTTTCATCATCTAAATATTCTTTTACCTTCGCTGCAAACTCAAATCGAAAATCCACTCTTTCACGCTCCCTCACTTTATTTCATATTAAATAAATATATTTAAATAATTTTACCATATTGTAATACAAGTTCCCATTAAAAGTAAAAAACATTTTGTAAAATCATTACTATTTCCTCTTAGTTATATATATACACTCTACATTTAATGATTCTTCGTAATATTTAGCTAGATGATTTCCATATTTTACAACGATACGTATCTCATATTATTTATCAACCAATTGTTTCTAATTCCTCAATATGTAAAAAATAGCGTTCTCTTACTATTTCTATATAATTTCTCTCCACTCCTTCCACATCATCATTCATTTATGGAAGGAATGTAACTCTCTTCTATCGAATTTTTATATAACAAAAATGATTAGGTGGTGCTTTACTATGAAATTAGCTGTCATTGGTGGCGGTGATTTACAAGATTCCAATCACTCGCCTATTAATGAACGACTTATAGAATTAACGGATAAACCGTACCCAAAAGTATTATTTATTCCTACAGCTAGCCATGATGATGAAAGCTATATAAAATTATTTTTAGACACCTTTGAAAAACAATTACATTGTGACGTACAAATTTTACGTACTATAACTGATACACCTTCTAAATATGAAATAGACGAAATGATTCATTCAGCTGATCTCATTTACCTCGGTGGCGGGAATTATATTCACATGCTTACACAGTGGAAAGAATATGAATTAAATGAAAAGTTACTATCGGCTTTGCGACGCGGAACACTTATTGCGGGATATAGCGCTGGTGCTATGTGTTGGTTCACATCTAGTATCCGATCGGATTACGAGGGTTCTGGCTATATCGAGAGTAACGGATGGGGTATCGTGAACAAACGATTTTGCCCGCATTATAACCAACTAAACAGAATGAACGCCTTTCATTCCTTTTTACAAAATCACCAAGGTAATATAGAAGGGATTGCATTAGAGGATAATTGTGCTTTATATATTACAGAAGAATCCTTTGAGATTATCGGTGAACCTGAAAAAGCGTGGGAGTTTTATATGAGTGATAAAAAACTCATTAGACAACATTTTGATATAACTTTAAAAAGCTATTTATAAAGTCTTGCCTTGGTCAATAGATTTACCATCTAGTTGCAGTGTTCCGAAAAAAATGAAGTAAAAAAATAAATAAAAACAAAATAAAAAAACAACTCCAAAATCAACTTTTATTGTATATTTTGGAGTTGTTTACGTTTACAATTACATGGTATAGATGATTTCGTGCTTTTTCTTTTGATTTTCTATAGCCTTCGCCTTAATAAAAGATTTATTTCCACGTTCCTACGCATACTTAAAAGTAGAAGATTTCTTTCAAATTGTGTTAAACTTTTGTGAGATACTATTCAATATACATTAATAAAGGTGAGGGTACCCAGTGAATAATAACAACAATACATATTGCACTATGGTTATATTTGGAGCAACAGGAGATTTAGCGAAGAGAAAATTATTCCCTTCTATATATAGCCTATATAAAAAAGGGCAGCTCTCTAAAAATTTTGCTGTTGTTGGTGTAGCGAGACGTGAATGGAGCGACGATATATTTCGTGCAAATGTATTAACCTCTATTCAAGAGTCAGAAATTGAACCGGGGAATGATTTAGATGAATTTTTAACTCATTTCCGTTACTTAGCGTTTGATGTAACGAATACTGCTTCATACCAAGATTTGAATGCATTAATTACTAACCTTGAAGAACAATTCAATATTCCAGGAAACAGAATGTTTTATATGGCGATGGCTCCTGAATTCTTTGGAACAATTGCTTCTTACTTGAAATCAGAGGGCGTGACAAACTCAAGTGGCTGGAATCGATTGATTATCGAAAAACCTTTTGGACATGACTTGCCATCCGCACAAAAATTAAATGAAGAACTTCGTCACGCATTTGCGGAAAATGAAATTTATCGCATTGACCATTATCTAGGAAAAGAAATGGTTCAAAACATTGGCGTTATTCGTTTTGCAAACGCAATATTTGAATCATTGTGGAATAATAGATACATCTCTAATATTCAAATTACATCCAGTGAATCTTTAGGTGTAGAGGATCGCGGAGGGTACTATGACAATTCAGGTGCCTTAAGAGATATGATACAAAACCATATGTTACAAATGGTTGCTTTACTGGCAATGGAACCGCCAATTCGTTTAACAACTGAAGAAATCCGAAGCGAAAAAATTAAAGCATTACGTGCACTTCGACCAATAGCAGTAGAAGAAGTGGATCAATATTTTGTACGAAGTCAGTATGGTCCTGGAACAATCAAAGGAAAAGAAGTTCCTGGGTACAGAAGCGAAAATAAAGTGGATCCAAACTCAAGAACAGAAACATTTGTGGCGGGTAAATTATTAATAGACAATTTCCGCTGGGCTGGTGTGCCGATCTACATTCGTACAGGTAAACGCATGCAAGAGAAATCAACAAAAATCGTTATTCAGTTTAAAGAATTGCCAATGAATTTATATTCTAAATCAGAAAACAGCGTTCATCCAAATCTGCTTATTATTCATATTCAGCCGGATGAAGGAATTTCTCTTGTTTTAAATGGTAAGAAAATCGGTACTTCTGAAAAGACGAAACCATTTAAACTTGATTACTGCAATGACTGCGTAGACGGAGTAAATACACCAGAAGCTTATGAGAAACTGATATATGATGCAATTCAAGGCGATGCAACAAACTTTACTCACTGGGATGAAGTAGCGTTATCATGGAAATTTGTTGATGTTATTTCTAAAGCATGGAAACAGGATGTATCAACCGATTTACTTACTTATGAATCAGGATCAATGGGACCTCAAGCTTCAGATGATTTGCTTGCAGAAAACGGCTTCCATTGGTGGCCAATTTCAGATGATAGTGACTACTCAATCTAATCATAGCAAAGTCTTTTTATGGTCGCAGCTCCATTAAAACTAATGGGTACAGATGCAGCACCAGCGCGCAAGCTATTTTTTCAATAAAATGAAACTGCCCATTAATGCAGGATAAAAAAATGGACCAAGATTTCAATCTTGGTCCATTTTTTATTTTATATCCATTTCGTATGGAATGTACCTTCTTTATCTACTCGTTTATACGTATGCGCTCCAAAATAATCGCGCTGCGCCTGTAACAAGTTTGCAGGTAATGTTGCAGTACGATAGCTGTCATAATAAGAAATCGCTGCTGAAAATGCAGGTACCGGAATACCTTGTTGTACAGCCAATGAGATAATTTGACGTAATCCGCCTTGGTATGACTCTACAATTTCTTTAAAGTATGGGTCAAGTAAAAGGTTCGGTAAGTCAGTGTTCTTCTCATAAGCTTCTTTAATGTTCTGTAAAAAGGCTGCACGAATAATACATCCGCCTCTCCACAGCATAGAAATGCTGCCAAAATCAAGGTTCCAGTCATATTCCTCAGAAGCTGCCTTTAATTGCGTGAATCCTTGCGCGTAAGAACAAATTTTACTCATATATAAACCTTGGTGCACTGCTTCAATTAATTCTGCTTTTTCAATTCCAAGCGCTGGTTTATCTTTAGGGCCAGATAATAATTTGCTTGCATGCACACGCTCTTCTTTTAAAGCAGAAATACAACGTGCGAATACAGATTCTGTGATAATCGGAAGAGAAATACCTAGATCAAGTGCACTTTGGCTTGTCCATTTCCCTGTGCCCTTTTGTCCCGCAGTATCAAGAATAACATCCACTAATGGCTTTCCAGTTTCTTCATCTTTCTTCGTGAAAATGTCTGCTGTAATCTCGATTAGATAACTGTTCAGTTCGCCCTTATTCCACTCAGCAAATATTTCATGAAACTCTTCTGCAGTCAAATCAAGTGTTTGTTTCAAGAAGAAATATGCTTCACAAATTAATTGCATATCTCCATATTCAATACCGTTGTGAACCATCTTTACATAGTGGCCCGCTCCATTAGGTCCGATGTAAGAACAGCAAGGCTCGTCATTCACTTTTGCAGAGATATTTTCAAGCATATCCTTCACTTTTTCATATGCATCCTTCTGTCCGCCCGGCATAATAGACGGTCCCTTCAATGCACCCTCTTCTCCACCTGACACACCTGCTCCAATGAAATTGATTCCTTCTTCGGCAAGACGTTTGTTTCGGCGAATTGTATCGACAAAGTATGTATTACCGCCGTCAATTAAAATATCACCTTTATCAAGATAAGGAAGCAGAGAATCAATCGCCTTATCTGTAATTTCCCCTGCGTTAACCATTAACAAAATTTTTCTAGGTGATTCAAGTGAGTTAACAAACTCTTCAACCATATGAGTACCAACCATGTTTTTACCACGGTTTTCCTCAATAATTTCATTTACTTTTTCCTTTGAAATATCATATAGGGCAACAGAATACCCTTTACTTTCAAAGTTAAGTGCGAGGCTTTTTCCCATAACGCCCACACCAACTACTCCAATTTGTTGCTTTAGCATATTTCATCGTTCCTTTCTATACATGTTACTCTGTCTATATTACAGTATATATACCTAAAGTAACAATTTAATCAAATAATCCGTCTTATTCATTTCATTTTTCTCCGCCAAGATGCGTACAAAATGTCATAGGAACACGGCACATCGATCGCCATCAAGTTAAAAAATAAAGAGAAACTTCCATCCTTATCAATTAGAGTGTACTTAATTGGGATACTTTTTCCTAAGGGAAAAGTATCCCATATGAATTGTCCCAAAAGTTTGATTGGAAAAAATTTCAGATGTAGCGGGTTATTTTTCGAATCGTTTCCGTACCCCTTTTACTGTCTAGAAAGGTCTATACAAATAAGCTTAGTAATAAAGTAAATCCTAATCCGGCTACGGAAATGATAGTCTCAAGCAAGGTCCATGTTGCAAATGTTTCTTTCATGCTTAAACCAAAGTACTCTTTGAACATCCAGAAACCCGCATCGTTCACGTGTGAAGCAATTAAACTACCAGCTCCTGTTGCAAGGACAACTAAAGCAAGGTTAACGTCAGAGTGACCTAACATCGGAATCACTAAACCGACAGTTGTTAATGAAGCAACCGTAGCAGACCCTAATGAAATACGTAAGATGGCAGCTATAATCCATGCGAGCAAGATCGGTGATAATGAAGTTCCTTGGAATAGTTCGGCTACATAGTTACCAACGCCGCCATCAATTAATACTTGTTTGAAGGCTCCGCCTCCGCCAATAATTAAGAGCATCATCCCAATATTTGAGATCGCTGTTGTACAAGATTCCATCACGTTTTTGATTGGAATATTTCTTGCCAATCCCATTGTATAGATCGCAACTAATAAGGATATCAACATGGCAGTATCCGCATTCCCAATAAACTGGATCGCTGCTAGTAAACCATTATCTTTAAATCCTATTGTTTTTTGCAGCAAAGTAATAATTGTAGCGATTGCCATTAAAATAACAGGCAGTAAAGCGGTAAAAACACTAATCCCAAAGCCAGGAGTTTCTTCAAGTTTAAATACTCTCTGCTCACCTAAAGATTTGATATTACCAGTTTTTGTGAATGCTTCAGGTACTAGTTTTTTTGCAATTTTAGTAAATACAGGTCCAGCTAAAATGACCGTTGGAACCGCTATCATAAAACCATAAAGTAATACTTCGCCGATGTTTGCATGCAATTCACCAGCGATAGCAGTTGGTCCTGGGTGTGGCGGTAAAAATCCGTGTGTTACAGATAAAGCTGCTGCCATCGGAATACCGAGATATAAGATAGAAACTTTCAATTCTCTTGAAATAGCAAATACAATCGGAATTAATAATACTAATCCTACTTCAAAAAATAATGCAATGCCGATAATAAATGAGGCAGTCACAACAGCCCATTGAATGTTCCTTTTACCAAATTTGTTCACAAGGGTCATGGCAATGCGTTGTGCGCCCCCAGAATCTGAAAGCAACTTACCTAACATCGCACCAAGTCCAAAAACGAGTGCTAAATGACCAAGTGTTCCACCTAATCCTGCTTCAATGGTTTTAACAATTTTTTCTGGCGGCATTCCAAGTGCTAAGGCAACGCCGAACGATACAATAATTAATGAAATAAAGGTATTTAATTTAAAGCGCATTATCAGTAAAAGTAATGCTAAAATCCCAATTGCTACAATGACTAATGGCATCGTAACTCCCCCTTAATATTAGCTGTATTTGTGTTTATCGCGCAGTAACGAGCAGTAAGACCCCCCACCTCAAGATTTAGAGGAGCGAGGGAGACAACTGCATATAAAAGCCCGATTAGTGAAGGCTAGCCATTATTTGAGATGAAAAAACGCTCAAATGATGGCATTTTCACCTTATCCGCTATTTTTTCGGTAGTAACCTCCAACCTCAAAATTTAAAGAGAGACGAGGAGTGGAGGATCACTGATGAAAGTTTTACTTTATTAAATTTCTTTGATAATTAGCAATTCGTGTATAATCGTCTTCTAATACTCTTGATAGGTTGATAAATATCGGTAGTAATTGTCTATATTCTTGTGTTGCTTCTTCTTTCGGTGTGTGTTTGTAGGTGCTGCCAACCATTTCGGAAACGATTTCAAAAGAATCAATTTTCCCTGTAGCATAGAGACCTAATATACATGCACCTAGACAGGAGCTTTCGTAGCTTTTTGGAACAACGACTTCAGATGAGAAAATATCGGACATCATTTGTCGCCAAACGTCAGACCTTGCGAAGCCTCCTGTTGCTTGAATACGGGTCACAGGACCATCCATGCATTCGATTAACGCTAAAAATACGGTGTATAAATTATAAATAACGCCTTCTAAGGCTGCACGGATCATATGTTCTTTCTTATGTGACATAGTTAAACCGAAGAATGAGCCACGTACATCTGGATTCCATAATGGCGCACGTTCGCCTGCGAGGTATGGATGGAATAATAATCCGTCTGCGCCAGGTCTCACTCGTTCAGCAATTTTGGTTAATACATCGTATGGATCAATTCCAAGTCTTTTCGCAGTTTCTACTTCTGATGAAGCAAGTTCATCGCGAATCCAGCGAAGGACCATCCCTCCATTGTTTACCGGTCCACCAATTACCCAATGTTTTTCCGTTAAGGCATAACAGAATATTCTTCCTTTTTCATCTGTTTGCGGCTTGTCAATGATAGTTCGAATGGCACCACTTGTCCCGATTGTGACTGCAATCTCGCCTTTTCTAATTGCATTCACACCTAGATTAGAAAGCACTCCATCACTGGCACCAATGACAAACGGTGTTTGTGAATCGATACCAATCTTTTTAGCTAAATCCGGATTACAGTTGCTAAATATTTTGGTAGTTGGTACGAGCTCAGATAATTGAGCAGGGGTTACACCAGCAATTTTTAAAGCTTCTTCATCCCAATCTAGTGTTTGTAGATTCATCATCCCCATGCATGAAGCGAGGGAATGATCCACGACATATTGATCAAATAATCTTTTAAAGATATATTCTTTTATTCCAATATACTTTTTCGTTTTGACTGCGATTTCAGGATGGTCATTCACAATCCAAGTAATTTTACTTAATGGTGACATGGGGTGAATGGGTGTTCCTGTTCGTCTATAAACTTCATGGCCATTCAGTTCATCTTTAATTTTATGTGCCCATGCCTCACTGCGATTATCTGCCCAGGTGATACAAGGTGTCAGGGGCTGGTCATTTTCATCCATGGCAATGACACTGTGCATGGCGCTACTAAATGAAATAAACGATGGTTTTTTATCTGAATGATGCCCTGTTATATTTGAAATCGCTTGTAAAACAGCTTGAAAAATCTCTTCTGGATCTTGTTCCGCTGTCGATATATCCGGTGTGTGAAGTGGGTAACCAATATTCTCTGTTTGGGCGACTTCACCTTTTTCAGTAAATAATACTGCTTTGGTACTTGTTGTACCGATATCTATACCTAACATATAGCTACTCATGTTCTTGCTCTACTCCTTTAGATAACATTTGTTGTGACATCCAGAGGTCTTCAACTTTCCCTTGAACATCATCAAAGTTTTGATGTAAGGCCTCAATCATGAGGGCTCGATCTTTTGATTCAATCGCTTTTATATAAAGCTCATGATTTTTTATAATCCGTTCAAAGTCTTCGTATTTTTCCTTGAAACGGGTACGCATTGATAATAGGATTAAGCTTTCCATAACAGGTTTTAAATTATTCCACATCATCAGGATATGGGAATGATGAATAGTGCGAATAATCGTTTCATGGAATAAGATATCTTGATAAGAAAACTCATCAGCATCATGATATTTAATGGCGATTTTCATCATTTCTATAATTTTATTCAGTTCCTTTATTAACTCATTCGTTTCCATTTTTACAAGCCGTTCAAAGATAAACGTTTCTATGAGTAAACGAACATCGTATATTTCTTCAATTTCTTTTTCGGTTAAACCAATGACAACTGCGCCCATTCTTTCTAAGCGAATGATATTTTCTGAGGCCAGTACTTTTAATGCTTCACGAACGGGTGACCGACTTACAGAAAAGTCGGCAGCTAATTTATTTTCCGATAGAATGGTACCGTTTTCAATTTTACCTGCAATAATACGCATTCTAAGTTCGCTCGCAACACGATCACCAGTAGAAGCTTTTGAAAGCCATTTTTCAGGATAAATAAATTCCATTGATTCCATCATAACGTCACCTTCTCATGTTAATCAAGTATACTTGTATACAAGTATTATAACTCGTATTTTTAATTATGCAAGCGCTTTATTTTTTGCGTTGATTTTTTAGGGGTACCGCCACATCACAATCAAGCTAAGACAAGCGAATACCCCAAAACGAGAAGATTGGCATCTCCAAATAAAAATGTACAATTTTTATTTTTGGGGCGTTATAGAATTCTTAAGTTGATGGCGCTAGGGTGGAACTCCTTAAATAGAAACGAAACATTTTTGAAGCAAGTTACTGTTGGCGAAAATAGTAACAACCTAAATCTTCTAATCTAATATGTATAAGAAAAGAGGATATATGCTCATATATTGAACATACTATCCTCTTCTTAGTTTAGTCGATTTAAATAATAACCTAGGGACTTCTTCACTATTTAACTAACTAATCGTGTAATTCGTTTCTTCTGCCATGAAAGCTTATAATATGCATACTGTAATATTAAACTGACAATAAATGCTGCCGGGTACCCAATCCATATTCCTTCTATTCCGAGGCTTGTATGGTAAGAAAGGTAATACGCTACAGGTACTTCAACAAGCCAAATTGATACAACACCGATGACAGTTGGCCATAGCACTGTACCACTTGCTCGCATTGTCGCACTAATAATTTGCGCATGCCCGAAAATTAAATAGCTCCATAATGTAATCATAACTAAACTATGAGCAATCTCAATTGTAGTTTGACTCGTCAAAAATAACGATAGAATGTCTCTTGAGAACAAGTAAATAAGAGATATTAATACACCACCGATGACATAATTCATGATAATTCCGGCCTTTACAACTTTCTGCAATCGATCAAATTGATTCGCACCAATTGATTGCGCCGCAAAAATGGAGACAGTAATACCAAGACTAACGGCTGGCATCTGTACATAACTTGCAACTTGATTCACAACACCATAAGCAGCTGTTGCATCCGAACCGTAACGATTTACAAACGCGATTACCGCAATTTCAGATAATGAAACTAATATCATATTAATACTAGCTGGAATACCGAGTCTTAATAATAACTTTAATAACTCCCAATCCATTCGAAGATATTTTCTCACCGTACTATCTAGTTGTAGTGGATGATCTTTCTTCTTTAAATACATTAACATGACAATAAATGTAATAACTGTAGATATTACTGAAGCATATGCAGCTCCATAAACATCTAATTTCGGGGCTCCTAACCATCCAAAAATAAGAATCGGTAATAAAATCATATTTAGCGCTGTACTTACGATTAAAAAATAAAATGGCGTTTTAGAATCTCCTGTACCTCTCATAAATGTTGTGTATGCAAAATATAAAAATAATACTGGCATAGATATAAATAAAATGCGTGCATAATGTACACTTATTTCAATAATATTTTCCGGTGTTCCCATAATGCGCATAATATCCATCGCAAAAATACTACCTATTATCGCCAGCACAACTCCGATAATAAAAGTAAACGTAAGTGTCGTACCAACGATAGCTTTTAAGCGTTCTTCATTTTTAGCACCAAAAGCCTGACCAATTAAAATAGAACTACCTGAGCCGATTCCAATGACGAATGAAACAAGTAGGAAAAATAACGGAAAGAAAGCCGATATAGCCGCTAAGTCCTTTACACCAAGCCATCTTCCCACTACTACCATACCGAATAATTGTCCAACTGATTGTAATACATTACTTAGTAGTAACGGCACTAAAAACATGGACATTGATTTCCATATCGGTTTACTCTCACTTTCTAACTTATGTGACTCCGCACCTTCTTTATTATTCTCTGCAGGTGGTTTCAAATTTCATTTCTCCTTTTATTCAAAATCTATTTTCAAACTCTATCTCTTTGTATAGTTGTTATAATGATGTGCTTCTATTCATTTTCTTTTGTGCATTATTATAACTTTACCCAGTATTGGCTTCCATCAGCTGTTCTATCTAAAAAACCATATTCGATTAAATATCTTCTTAAAGTTACGAAATCTGGGTATATATTTTTCAAAATTGTATTTACTTCTTTTTCGGCATACTTTTGATTACTATCAAACTTTTTCACTAAGTGACGCAGTATAATTAATTTACGCTTTTGCTTCTTCGGAAATTTAGAAAGCGGCCCATCTAATCCATCTATAAAATGCGCTTTTAATACTTCATCATTTTCTTCTTCCGTAATATTGTAGCGATCATCCACCATCGTCGCTGTTCTATGAATTGGTACAAATTTCGTTTGCACTTTTGATTTTTCTTCTGATAATTCCATTAATGCTAAAAATACTTTCGCTTGCTTCATTTTCTCTCGCAGTGTAAATCGATGATTGCGAATTGTTGATGTGCTTCCGCCATCCATCTCTTTTACAATCTCTTTATCATTCAATCCCATATGGAAAAACTGAACCATTTTCTTTTGCAAATCCGTTAAACCAGTAAATTTCTTATCCATATTTAATAAATAATCAAACATAGACGTATGCTCATTTTGAATATGCAATTGGGCAAACTTCTCTGCTTCATACAAAACTTGATTATCTTGATAAATAACCCCTTTTATAAACGTTTCTCCGCAAGCTAAACAAATATATTCTTCTGCCGCTGCATCAAACACATATCCTTTCTTCAATTCCTCAACCGATGCCTCCCAAAACTTCTCTGAAATATCACTCATACTAAACACTCCTTCAAAACGTTTGTTTTCAAACAAACATTTCATAATATCGTTTATTATCTCTTCATCATCTTAACATACCAAAAACAAACATTTCAACGTTTCGTTTGCCTATTTTATAAACTTTTATAAAAAAATCTATTAATAATCTTTATAAAGGATTTAAAACAATAAAAAGCGAATGTATTTAATAAACTAATGATTATAGGATGTGAACTAGAACGTGACTATTCTTCAAGACACTCTGTTTACTGTTAAACAACTTGCACATAAAACATATACAAATTTAAAAAAATAAAATACGGCATTCAATTCCAACTATAAAAAGGTGTTTTCATATAAGAAAACACCTTTTTATCTTTTATATATTTTATTTACAACTTCTACTAAAACTTTACTCGCTTGAACAAATACATGTTTTCGATTTCTATCCTCAACGAATTCTTTTGAACAACCACTATTAATCATTATACAATGAATTATGAATACTATTTTCACTCTTTTCATACCCGTCACTTTATGTCACTCCACTATTGAAAAACTTTTTTATATTTATCTCATCAAAAAAGTTTACACGAATAATGAAACGTAAAAATATGNNCATATTTTTACGTTTCATTACAATATCGTGATTTATTTTATTTACAAAACACGTATACCGAGGTAACTAACTTGAAATTTAAAGTGAAAAAACATCCATTTCACTATTCTTCCAAAATGAACACTCCACTAATTCATACAAAACCCTTTAAATATAATTTTTTCCCACAAGGAATTACACTTGAATATAGAAAAGCCAAGATTCTAAGCTACGAACCTTGGCTTCTTCTATTATTCTTTCGGTGCGATCATTTTCTTCGGATCTACAATTTCATCAAATTGCTCTTCTGTTAGTAATCCAGAATGCAATGCTGCTTCTTTTAACGTCAATCCTTCTTTATGAGCATGCTTCGCAATTTTCGCTGCATTTTCATATCCAATATGCGGGTTTAGCGCTGTTACAAGCATTAATGAACGATTCACATTTTCATTAATCACTTCTTCATCTGCTTCAATACCAACTGCGCAATTGTCATTAAACGAAACAATGGCATCCGCTAATAAGTGTGCTGATTGTAAGAAGTTGTAAGCGATAACTGGTTTAAATACGTTTAATTCAAAATTACCTTGGCTCGCAGCAAATCCAATAGTCGCGTCATTCCCCATCACTTGCGCTACAACCATTGTTAACGCTTCACTTTGCGTTGGATTTACTTTACCTGGCATAATAGAACTTCCTGGCTCATTAGCAGGAATAATAATTTCCCCAAGACCACTACGTGGACCACTTGCAAGCCAGCGCACATCGTTAGCTATCTTCATTAGATCCGCAGCTAATGCTTTTAATGCACCATGAGTATATACAACTTCATCATGACTCGTTAATGCATGGAACTTATTTGGTGCAGAAACAAATTGTTTACCTGTAAATTGGCTAATTTCCTCTGATACCATCTCACCAAATTTAGGATGCGCATTAATACCTGTACCAACCGCAGTACCACCAATTGCTAGCTCTTTCATATACGTATTGCTCTCTGCAATCATACGCTCTGTTTTTTCAAGCATACGATGCCATCCGCTAATTTCTTGCCCTAACGTTAACGGTGTTGCATCTTGTAAATGTGTACGACCAATTTTAATAATGTGTTCAAATGCAGTTACTTTTTCTGCTAAAGTTTCTTTTAACTTCGTAATTGCTGGTAATACGTGATTTTCTACTGCAATTACACACGCTACATGAAGCGCCGTTGGAAATGTATCATTTGAGCTTTGAGACATATTCACATCATCATTCGGATGAATATGTACTTCAGATCCTTTTTCATTTAAAATTTGATTCCCGCGATTTGCAATTACTTCATTCACATTCATATTCGATTGTGTACCACTACCTGTTTGCCATACGACAAGTGGAAAATGTTCATTCCACTTCCCTGCAATGACTTCATCAGCAGCTTTCACAATTGCTTCTGCTTTTTCTTCTGATAATTTCCCTAACTTTTGATTGCTAAGCGCGGCACTCTTCTTTAAAATTGCAAATGCTTTTACAATTTCAAGCGGCATTTGCTCTGTTCCAATTGGAAAGTTTTCTTTACTACGCTGCGTCTGAGCTGCCCATAATTTATCAGCTGGAACTTTTATTTCTCCTAATGTATCTCTTTCAATTCTGTACTCCATTTTTTCATCCCCTTGAAAATATAATACCTACATCTTTTATATTAACAGACTTTTTCTCAAATGATAAGAATTCTCACTCGTATATATAAATATTTGATATTTATTTTCAATCCCCCCCTTAACATGCAATGTGTCGGAATCAAAACGAAATATTAATAAGCTGGTTATCCATCCCCGCTCGAATAAACAAAAAAAATCACCTTCCACATTACGTAAAAGGTGATTTTTTATTTATGACGCTTGTTTTCCTTTATCTGCGTCATCTGCATACCAAATAAACTTACCTGTATATCCGTAAATAACTGCTAAAATTAGTGATACAAAGCTTAGCCACATAAACGGAACATATGAGAGTGTTGCCACTCCTAAAATACCAGCCATAAAAATACCATTATCCGACCATGGAACCATACCAGAAGTTAACGTTCCACCTACTTCTGAGTTACGCGCTAATACGCGACGGTCTATTTTTAATTTATCATAGCTATCTTCCATAATTTTCGGCGTTAAAATAAGTGACACGTACATCGCACAGCCAAATATATTCGCTAAAAATGCAACAACTAATGTAGACAGTGTTACATTACCTGCCGAATTTAATTTCTTCTCAAATTTCGATACGATTACTTTTAGAACACCTAGTTTTTCAAGTAATCCACCAAATCCTAAACCGAAAATAATAACGGCCACTGAACCAAGCATACCGTTAATTCCACCACGGTTTAATAACTTATCGACAAACTCAACACCAGATTGAATGGAGAATCCGTTATATGCTGTTCCAATTGCCTCTCCAAAGTGCATTCCTTGGAAAAGAGTTGCCCAAATTGCACCAATTAAAGCTCCCATAGCGATTGTTGGCATAGATGGTTTTTTCATCGCCAATAGCACAATAACGATTACAGCAGGAACAAGCATCCATATTTTAATATCAAAGTGTTGTAATAAAGATTCTTTTAAAAACTCTACTCTATTTAAATCTACATTATCCCCGCCATACATCCATCCAGCAACAGTAAACATAATGCTGGTAATAATATAAGCCGGAACGTCTAATACGAGCATAGCTCGAACGTGAGCAATTACATCTACTTTCGCCATAGAAGCTGCAAGAACTGTGCTATCAGAAAGTGGTGATAATTTATCTCCGAAATAAGCTCCTGAAAGAACTGCACCAGCAACAAGCGGAAGTGGTAATCCAAGTCCTTCACCAATCGCCATCATAGCTATACCAGCTGTTCCAACTGTTCCCCATGATGTTCCTGTCGCGATAGAAGTAATAGAACAAATAATTAAAGTTGCCAGTAAGAATATGCTTGGGTGGATAAATTCTAATCCATAATAAATTAATGTCGGTACAACTCCACCGGCAATCCACGTTCCAATTAAAGCCCCTACTGCAACTAAAATAAGAATTGCTTCTAATCCATTAGAAATCCCTTTTGTAATTGCATCTTGCAATTCTTGATAACGAAATCCTAACCTTAATCCAAGCGCAATAACTAAAAACCATGAAATAAAAAGCGCTAATTGAATTGGGAGATCAAAAATCGTTTGGAAGGAAAAGACGACAGCAAGAAATAGGAATAAAAGAATGATAATTTCTGGCATCGATGGTAATCTTACACTTTTCATTTTTTTCTCTCCTTACAAGTCGATAACATGATGTATGTCGGCTTATATGTATGTAGAATACAATTAGCGAAGACAAAACAAAATTTTCATATTATTTCGATTTATTTTTTCAGTATAATATTTTTACACCTTTTCTATTGTAAAAGTAGATGCTACTTTTCGCAATGAAAAAAATAAAAAAATGTTGTATTTTTATTTATTAAGCTATTTGCAGCAATTAAAAATCTCCTGATAATAACCTTTTTAATATTTGTCTTCATAAAACTTTTTACTATGAAGTGCTATGTTTCCCCATAAAAAAACACACATCATTAACATGATGCGTACTCCACTATTATCTATATATATTTTTATTTCTTCTTTTCATTATTTTTTTATCATTGTAATTATGATTTTGTTTCATAAAAAGATGAAGAATTAACCCTTCTTTAGGATCTTGCTTCTTTAAATTTCACAATATTAATTTCAACTTTTCACTTTTTTCATTTACATAGTTTGTTACATAGTAATCTTCCATTGAACTTTATTTCTTCAAGATCATATCCGAAATAATCATTGGAATATAGGACCTTTCTCCTTGGGGCGTTTTTACATTCGTATCATAATGAATAGTAAGAACTTTTATTCCTTCTACATCTACTGTAACAGATTCCATCGGACTATTTTTGCTGATTTTCTTTTCGATAATTGGTGTTCCTACAATTTGTTTCGTTACCTTATCTACTTTATAATCGTCCCCATATACACGAACAATATAATCACCTGTATGAACACTTTGTCCTTCTCCAGCTCCTATATTGAATGTTACAGTTTTGAAATCATCCGCAATTGGATATTGATAATTTCCATATCTAGTTGTATCACTTCCTAAATCGAAATCGGCACCCACTGCTTTCATGGCATCATAATGCGATTTTCCACTCACATCTTTAAATCCATAAGTAGAAGGTAATTTGTTACTCCGATTTGTTTCTATCGCGGGGAATCCAGTCAATGATACTTCATCCAATTCTTTTCCTGTTGCTAAATTAAAGGCATACAGTGCGCTTTCAACAGAGAAATAAATGACACCATCTGTTTTCCCTACTGTTTCTTTTAAACTAATAGTTGATTCAAATGGAATCTTTGTTCCCGCAAATAAAGAACTTGTTTCAGATTTAATCCCTACCTTTGTTGAACTTACATACCGTGTAACAGGCTGATAGAAAGAAATTTCAGGGTGGTCTTGTATATCTTTTTTCAAATCTAAAATACCTGCAATTTTTATCTCTTTATAATCTGGCGACAATTCAATTACTTTCACTTCCACATCCATGTCTTTTCCTTCTTTTTTCATGGATAGACTACTATAAGATGCCGTATCGATTGCTTCAACACCTGGAATGTCCAATGTTCCACTTGATGGTTTTAATTGGATTGTTTTTTTATCTTTTTCCTCATAACCACCATCTACTTTTCTTTCGAATACCGCATCCATACGAACAAGCTTTTTACTACTAAAATCCTTACCCATTTTATATAAATGAACTTCTCCTTCATCAGTAATACGCGTTTCTATTTTCATGCTATCTACAAATATATCACTTGTACTATCTTCGGCAATAACAGTAACTGCCATATTATCTCTATCTAAATGAGCGATTTCTCCTTCATATCGTAATGCTAATAGTGTATACCCTGTTGTTTTATCTTTTGCATACCCTAAATACCGAATCGCTCCACTTTCATTTTCATATAAAAGTTGTTCTTGTTTTTGAATTTCTAATGGAGCTTTTGCATATGTAACGTTTTTTTTCACTTCTTTTCCTTTTTCACTCTGCTCTTTTACTTTCTCACTTTGTTCTTTTACTCCATCTGTTTTTTTCGTTTCTTCCTGCTTCACTTCTTTCATGACTTTCTCTTTTTCTTCACTTCCACAAGCTGCCATTCCAAAAACTGTCGCAATTGTTAAAAGTGAAATCCCTATATAACGTTTCATTCGTTTCCTCCTCTATATGCCCGAATCACATACATCAAAACTATGTTCTACCAATTTTTTCAAGCGAATAGTTTCTATCAAAATGATACAAACACAATTTCTTAAAATCCTATCAATATTCATCCCATACAACTCATTTATCGCTATTTCATGATTTACACAAAAATCATGCATGAATATTTAAAGCGGATACCTACATATCTTTTTTCTTACCATGGATTATTTTTCTCCCCTGCGAAACTGAAAATGGAATGAAATAGGTTACGATGACAAGTATAGAAACGAATAAACCTACTTTTCCACCGATATAAGAATATTTCCAAGGCGCATATAAATTATCTGTAAGAAGTAACAATAACCAGAAACACACATTTGGAATTCCAGATAATAAATAAAAAATCCCTGGGTTTCTTCCTATAATCATTCTATACATACTAATTGCGGAAAAAAGAGGAGTAAGGTATAGAAAAAAGAAAATTGAAATTTCTTCCCAGATAGGAATTGTAAATCCATTCACATCTTTTGCTCCAAACGCATTATACCAAGGCATAAAAAAAGTAAAAATAAGCGTACACATGAAAAGACATCTTAACAATAATGTCAATTTGCCACCTCCTGCACATTGTAAAATCAAGTTATTTAAACGACGAATATCTCACCTGAAGGATCGCTTGTTATTTCGTAAGCACAAGTTTTTCTTTTTTATTCACTATCAGTTCTATCTCATTTCCCCGAAAGCTCTTCACGTGTAGCTTCTCTTTTTTTCTTTTGCTCTGCCCATGTAGAACGACTTTCCGCCGTTTTTGTGAATTCCATAACTTGTTGAACACCAGAAGGACTCTCTATAATCTCTTCTAAATCACCATCACCTTTCAGTTTGAATATTACTTTTGAACCAATGGAACGTTCTTGTGATTGTGAACTCGAATTGACTACAATTGCTTCTACTCTATCTTTTTTTACATTTTGTACTTCTAAAGTTAAATCCCAATACTTCCCATCATCCTCTAGACTCATCACTAGATTTTCATTCTGTTTCTTTAGTGTGAAATACCAATCATCATTATGCCAATTTCCAACTAATTTACTCACTTCATTTTTATTTTTTGACTCTGTTGATGCTTGTTCCACTTCCTGTTTTTCTGAACAACCCGCAATACTTCCCATCATGATCACCACCAAAAAAATCACCCATCTCATTTTTTTCATCGTCTCCCCCCATACACATTTTGAAAAATTTTTTCATCATACCTCTTCTAGGAATTGTATTCACAGATACCTATCTCGCATGCTCCCCTTTATCCCCCATATTTTATTAATATGCGGAAATCTTACTATAAACACACTTTTATGTATCACTAAATGTCAAATGATAGTTATACAACTTTGGATTATAGAAGGTGTATTACAGCCTAATAAAAAAATGAATGATGGGGAATTGACAGAAGCACTTGGAGTAAGTAGATCACCAGTTAGAGAAGCATTATAAATTCTAGAGGTCTAGTGGAAATGGTCCCTGGGCAAAAAAATTGCTCCAATTAAATTAGAAGACGTATCCATTATTTATGAGACGATGGCTAGTCTTCACTCAATTATTGGAAAGCAAACACTTCAAAAGTAAAATGAAAAGCGAATAGAACAAATAATGTCTCAAAAGTGGATCTGTCATGAAAGAAATACAAAAAATAATTTCTATGAAATAATAATAGAGCTGGTTACACAAAATCGTAACCAGCTCACCTTTTACTAATCTATATAGCTATGCCTGAATATCTGCGTAATCTACAATATCTTCATACTCTTTTTCTAATTCCTCTAAAGACAGCTCGTATAATTGTCGGTCGCGAATTTTAAACACACCTGCTCCAATTAACTCATCAATTAAATACCTCTTACGATTTTCAACAGCAAAACGGAGTTGACTACTCATCTTTTAAAAAACTCCTTTCTACGATCATTGAAAATGATAATCTTTATCAATTACCACTTTTGATTATAAAAGATGATTCTTAATAAGTAAAGTAATCTTATGAAATATTTACCTTACAAAGTATTTGTGGCCACATTATATATATGTATGTCGTGCGAAAAATGTTATGACACTTTTTCGTATCCTTTTTCTTTCATACTTTGCAAGTTGTCTCACTATGAGCAAATTCACCATCAATTTCTACTTGAATGGTGACATGTTCTACATGAAACTTCTCCTTTAATACATCCGTAGCTTCTTTTAATACACTTTGTGTTTCATTACCTTTAATAATCAAGTGGCAAGTTAATACTTGAAAATCCGATGTGACAGACCATATGTGTAAATCATGAACTTCCTTTACAATCGTAATACTTAACAATGTCTTTTTTACTTCTTCAACATTTATGTGCTGCGGTGCACCTTCCATTAATATATGAACCGTATCACGTGTTACACGCCATCCACTAATAATGACTAAAATAGACACGAGAATACTAGCAATTGCATCTGCAGCAGTCCATCCGAAAAATTTAATAAGTAGTGCTGCAATAATCGCTCCGACTGATCCTAATAGATCCCCTAATACGTGTAAGAAAGCACTTCTTAAATTCAAATTACCTTTCACATCTCCGCCTCTCATTAATATCCAAGCTGATAAAATATTAATAAGTAGACCAAGTACAGCAATAATGAGCATCCCATTACTAGCAATCTCAACCGGTTCTTTAAAACGACGAATGGCTTCAATAAAAATGTATACTGAAATGACGATAAGAACGACACCGTTACATAATGCCGCTAACATCTCAACTCGCTTATATCCATATGTCTTTGCAGCAGTTGCCGTTTTTTCTCCAAGCTTAAACGCAAGTAAACTTAAAGCTAAAGATACCGCATCACTTAACATATGCCCCGCGTCAGATAGTAGTGCTAAGCTATTTGTTACAAATCCCCCAATAACTTCAGCAATCATAAAACTTGTTGTTAATAAGAACGCAAGTAGTAGCGCCTTTTTATTGTTAGAATGACCGTGATCATGTGAATGTCCCATACGAATGCTCCTTTAAATGCAATATCTGTACATTAGTATGAAACAAACTCTCCATCTTTATCCCGCATTAACTGCCCATAAATGCCCGCTTCCTCTGTATACTCACTTCGCTATTTTTCAAATAATCCCTTTTTCTCAAATAAAAACAAGACTACTTCTTTTTTATTTTCATATTGTTTACTAATGAAAGAATTTTTAAGGAGGCTACTAAAATGAAACGTTTATTTCTCTGTATGGAGCGTGAACTTGTTGTAGTAAAAGAACAATATGGTAACTATGAAACAGCATATCACTTACAAAATATGCAACCTACCTGTATCGCCGTTGATCCGTTCCACCAAAATCGTGTATATTGCGGAACATTTGGACGAGGTCTCTGGTTAAGTGACGATAGCGGAGATTCATGGAGACCAATTGGAGATTCTTATCGTTACTTTGATTTCCCTAAAGAGGATGGTATTTTACACTCTTCTATCACTTCCATAACGATAAGCTCAAATGAACAAGTTAACGGATATGGCGTCGTTTATGTCGGCACAGAACCGAGCGCTTTATTCCGTTCAGAAAACGGTGGTGAAACGTGGACTGAACTTAAAAATATGAAATCATTATTATCTTCTTATACGTGGGCTTTTCCACCTAGACCTTTTACTCATCACGTGCGCTGGATTACAGTGGATCCAAACAATCCAAATACAATACACGTTTCAATCGAAGCTGGTGCTGTTATTCAAAGTAATGATAGAGGGCATACATGGATTGATAAAAAATTCGGTGCTCCTATCGACGCTCATCAATTACTTATGCACCCTGAAGCTCCAAATCGCCTTTATGCATCATGTGGTGACGGATTTATGAGTGGCCCTGATCGCGCTTATCTAGAAAGCTACGATAACGGCAGTAGTTGGATATCATGTAGTGAAGGAATTGAACATCATTATTTATACAGCATGGCTATCGATCCAGCTGATTGTAATACAATTCTCGTTTCTGCCGCACCAAGTGCTGATCTCGCTCATCACCGTATTCCTTATGAATCTTATATATATCGTAAAACGAAAGACACTCCTTTCCAGCAAGTACAACAAGGACTACCATCTGCAATTGGTACAGTCATTTCGATGTTTGCGACAAATTCAGCAGAACCACACACATTTTACACTTTAAATAACAACGGCTTGTTTCAATCCAACGATAGCGGCGAATCGTGGGAACAACTAAACATTCCGTGGAAAGAGGAATATAAAACGCAGCATCCGCATGCGTTACTTGTTACCAGTTCTTAATGAAAAAGGACTGCCTACTTATTTCAGGCAGTCTCTCTTTTATTTCTTTAAATCAATCACGATATCATCTAATATAATCCCTTTCTTTTTCGCTTCTTTATTCGGCACTTCAATTTTCTTCTCGATTCCATCAATAAACTCCACTCCACCAAAGTTTTCTGGCGTATGAACTCTTAAATGAACATGAGGCGTAACGATAAGCTTTGTTGCATGTTCGTTTAATTTTTGGAATGTAGCACTCCAACTACTTTTATATGGTTCTGCTACTGTACTGCTTCCACCATTTCCTTGACCTGCATATCGATTTCCTAAATCATCTTTTATTTCCAGTTCAACATACGCACTATCCCATATACTTCTTAACGCCTTCGATTCTTCCTGATTGTAAAAAATGATAAACGACATAGGGGTAACTTCCATTTTGTCTATATTTACTTTTATACCTTCTTTTTCCGAAGTACCCTTAACCTTCACATCCTTACCATCTTTCGCCTTTATACTAAGTTCAAAATCCCAATTTCCTTTTATTGAGTTCCCTTCATAATCCAGTTCAATTGCTTCCATGTTCCATCTCACATTTGCAACATCTAGCCTTTCATTTTCAATACCACTCATAGTAGTCATGCCTACATATTTCCTCTCTCCAACCTTTGTAACATTCGAACTACCTGCCCCGCCATTAAAGCCCATAACTTGCGGACTTCCAAATATGAATGGTTTCTCTCCTAAATCTTTATTACTCTCAATAGAATATGTAATTGTAATTGTTCTACCATCGAACACAGCATCATTAATTGTAACCTTAACCCCATTACTCTCTCTCGTCATATTCAACTCAGTCGAAAACTCTTTATAATTTTCATATACCCCTGTTCTACCATTATCTAAAAATCGGAATATGTCCCCTACTATTGGTAGTCCTCCAGCGTATGTAGGAAATCCGATGCCAAGCATGGCAACCGATACGCCGACTAAAATAGATGCAGCAGCGACACCTTTCTTCCAAGTTTTCATCTTTTTCTTCGTACGTATCGATTGCTTTACATTACGCTTCACTTTTTCTTTTTCAATTTCAGAAGCCTCAATTTCTTCTAGTTCTTTTTCATCTATATCAATATCATTTAATAGCTCATAAATGTCTTTCATATTGCACTACCTCCAAAACTAATATTCGTAGCATTTTGTTGTAGTTTCTTTTTTCCACGGTACACTCGATTATCTATCGCTGCCCGAGTTAATCCTAACTTGTCACCTATTTCCTCTGTCTTCATACCGAGAAGGTATTTCATAATGAACACTTTTTGATCTAACGGTTCTAATTGATTAATAAGCTTTAATAACTCTTCCCTATCTTCCATAACGATTAATTCATCTTCAGCTGACTTTTCCGTACTGATATGAAACTCATCTGATATAATTTCTACTTTTTTAGTCGCTTTTCGGTAATAATCAATTGCCTTAAACTTTGCAATCGCTGCAATCCATTTTTTAAAATCATTCTGCTCTCCATGAAATTTATTTGCGTTATTCCATATGGAAAGAAATATATCGTTTACACATTCCTCTATGAGTCCATCATTTTGAACAGGAAGAAGAACTTTATGCGTTATTCCTTTTATGAGTGGTAAGTATGTATCAACAACAAATTCTAGCGCATCTTCTTTTTGTCGCTGTAATCGTTTTATAAAATTTTTCTCATTTGATTTCATGTAGCGATTCCCCTTATTTTTTTGTAAAAGCTTTTACACCCTATATAACGTCTTTAAAAATATTTTCTCTCATCTTTGCTTAACAAAAAAGAGTTCAAGGACAAAATCCCTTGAACTCTCTTTCATTTATTCATTCGCGCATTGTTTATTTTCAGTGTCAATGGACCACCCAATAATCGTAGCACAATCTCTACCTTTCCACTGCAGTACATTTGTTAATACTGGCTCAATCTGTAAGCAACTTCCATCGTGTAATATTTCTACTAAAGATTGATCATCATCAAACCTTCGTTTATCACACTCTAAAATACCGTCCGTTGCCATTACTATGTGATTCATTCCTTTTTCTAATCCTCTTACACCTGACGTAAAGCACGGTGTATTTGCTGCAAAGATATTTTTTCTACCGATATATTCATAATTCTTTCGTTTATTTAATCGTCCTTTTCCATTCTTCGTTTTCTCAGAATGGAATAAATATGCGAAACAATCACCCACTGATAGCCAATACAGAAATTCACCTTTTCGCAAGCAAATTAAGCAGGCAAGTTCCTCATCATCTTGATCACATTTTTCAATAAATAACTCATCTGTAAATAACGCTAATAAGTACATATGTGTATGATGAAAAGCTAAATGTATCGGGTATGAAAATAACTCTTTTAGTTTCTCTTTTCTTTCCGAAATCGCTTCTATTATATAATGGATATTTTTCGTTTTATGATGTGTATCAAAAATCATAACAAATTCAAATTGTAATTCAGGATCCCACCAAGCAAGCACTGCATCTCCTCTTTCATATGCATCACTCTCTTGATTTCCACCGTATACGCCGACTGAAAGAGGACCACATTTTTCAACATGTATTTCATCTACATACATCTGTTCATGACTCATCCATTTGAATGTATTCACAGCTATCATCCTCTCTCTTGCTAAATGTATACCTTTACACATAGATTACCTTATATTTCAATAAAAATAAACTTTTTCAACATTTTTTATCCAAATAAAAGGATTTTATTTCTTATCTGGCGAATATATCTTAATATACGATATAAAAATAGGAGGATTTATTATTATGAAAGACTTGAATCAACATTGGGAGAGCATTTATTATCACTTACGATATGAATATGAAGACAATCTTTCACACCAAGCAATTCGTATTTTACAAATCGTTTCCCGCGAGAAAGATATAACAATTGGAAAAGTCGCTACTGAGCTTAGTCTTTCTCATAACACAGCTTCTGAACACGTAAAGCGCCTTATTCAAAAGGATTTCATCGTTAAAGAAAGAAATAAACAAGATGAAAGGGTCGTAAATCTTACATTAACAAAAGAAGGAATTGAAGTATTAGAAAAGCATACTTTACTAGATAAAGAAAAGATAGAAATATTAGAATCACAGTTATCAAAAGAAGAACAGCAATTAATCGAAAAAGCCTTTTCGTTATTAGCGAAGGAGGCACAATATGCATTTCCTCGTTAAGGTTATTGTTTCGGCACTTATTATTGGTGTTATTACTGAAGTCGCTAAACATTATAGTACGATAGGAGGCTTTATTGCCGCCCTTCCTCTTGTAAGTTTGCTTAGTCTATTTTGGATTTCTTTCGAAGGTGGCAATAAACAAGAATTGAGTCAATTTGCTTTAGGCGTATTATATGGATTTCCTGCATCAGCACTACTATTATTTATCGTCTATATTGGCTTAAAAAACTCATTTGCACTTAGTACATCTGTCCTGTTTGGTATAAGTGTTTGGTGCATCGCTTTCGCTTGTCAAAAATTATTTCAAGCTTAGGAGGAATTATTATTTATAAATTTGTAGAGATATTGGGCCAAAACATAGAAGTATATATAAAAGGAAATCATAAACAAACTGTAGTCATTCAGACCGGAATGACTTGCTCATTCTATGATTGGCTTCTGATTATCGAAAGACTTTCAAAACGCTTTACAGTCGTTTCGTACCATCGCCCCGGTTATGGAAAAAGTGAACTAGGGAATCATTCACGTACTACGTTACAAGCAGCAAAAGAATTACATACGTTACTACAAAAACTAGCTATTCATGAGCCCATCATTCTAATCGGTCATTCCTATGGAGGGTTATGTGCACAACATTTTGCGATGTTACATGAAGATAGACTGCAAGCACTTATTTTAGTTGATTCCACTTCCATGAACTTACACCGATTAGATGAACTTCATCTACCGATTTCTGATCAAACGGATTCTGATGATATGTGGCTTCAAAAATATAATACGTACTCCAAAATGAATGTAGACACACTTTATAATGAACTAAAGCCTATGCTCGTTGATCAATCAAGACAGCTAATTGAATTTTCTACCTCTCCTTCATTATATAAAGCGACAGCTTCTGAACTATCGGAGTGGAAAAATTGCGCCCGCTCAATAAAAGAGTTATATAAAACATTAGAAATACCATTAATCATTATCGGTAGAGATCCTCATTATTCCATTTCTCAATTGATTGAGAGTGGTATGCCAAAAGAAGAAGCCTCACAACTTGAAACAATGTGGCAAGAACTTATTCAAGAACAATTAAACATCTCAATACATAGCGATTATATACTTGCCGAACATGCCAGTCACGGAATAGAAAATGACCGACCAGATATTATCGTCGAAGCTATCCTCTCCTTACAAATAAAAAAAGGAAGCAACTAAAGCTGCTTCCTTACTTATCTATTCATAATCTTCTTCATCATTGATTTCTTCGTAATACGAATTCCCATTGCTTACATATATAGGACCATTCGCAACATCAATACGTAGTACCCATGCCCATGGCACAGCTAAACGTTTATGTATTGCTCGCCAAAAGCTCATTGATTTTCTTTCGTACTCCTCGAACTCTTGAAGTAACTCTTTATAGGAGGAACCGTCTAACTGAACATTTGCTTCTAATAAACGAGAATGGGCATAGTACTGTAACTCAAGTTCAGCAGCAATTTCCATTTCTTCTTCCGTTGCCATACCAATAATTGTTCCATCTGCTGGTACAATTTCATATACGTTGTGAACCTCAATAAGCCCTTCTTTCTCTTTCTCAAACATGTAAACAGCCTCCTTTAACAAATATTTTTTGTTACAAAGTCATATTTCTACAATAACTTCTCTCTTTCCTTCTTTTTTGATAAACTTTTACAAAATATTTATCTGATGACCTGTATGTTCTATTCTTTCAGCAGAAATTAAACTTTCATTATGAAAAGTCAACTTAAATACATCGGGCATATGAAGTGTTTTCCAAAACTGAAAATCATATTTCGAATCAAAATAATTCATAAGTAATACCATAATATTCCCATGAGTTCCTATTACAATATTCTTACCTTCATATTTTTTTAATATATTTTGCATACATATTACAGCACGCCTTTGTGCTACATCATTCGATTCTCCGCCTTCGTGTGCAAAACTCCAATCTTCCCACACCTTCTGAATCGCATCGTTAAAATTATGTACTGGTTCTGCGCTTAATAACCTTTCCCGCAAATCTTCTTCTAGTTGTATTGATAAATTACATGTATTCGCGATTCCTTGCACAGTTTGAATCGCCCTTTTATACGGACTAGAAATCACGACATCAATATGTTCACCTTTTAATAAGCGTGTTACATTCTCTGTATCTAAGTACCCTTTTTCAGATAAGGGACGTTCCCTTTCGTCTTTTGTATATGTAGAGTGAGCATGGCGAACGAAATATATTGTAGTCATTATTCAACTTCCTTTCTTATTGTTAATCTATATTCAATGGATTCTTTAGAAAATCCTGTATCATAATAGAAAAGAGCGCTTTTTCATAAGCGTCCTTTTGTTTACATAACAAAAAACATGCTTTCATAATGAGAGCATGTTTTGTGATATTCTTCACATTATTTAGTTAAAAAATAAACCTTTACTTACCATGATGTAACATTAAATCACTTAGTTCTTCTTCAATGTGATTTAATTTCGCAACGCCTTCTTTCCATTTATGAATATAACGTGAAACCCCGACGAAAAATAAAACAAAAATTGTAGAAAGAATAATACCATACACGATTGCTACAGTACTCATAGTTACACTTCCTTGTAATTAGTAATGTTGTTATTAGTTATATTTTTATTATAAACCTTTTTCTTTTAAAATACTTCGATTTCAATTTTTTGTAACAAAATTGATTTTTCTAATATTTCACCCGTAAAAATGGAATATTTTTCACAAAATATACAAAACTTCACCATATGTACTATTACCATATGAGTTATATTATTAAATAGGATAAAGGGGATGATATTATGACGACTTGGTTTATTGTAATGTTAGTTGTATTTGGAGCATTTAAAATTATCGTTTCTAGTCTTCCGAACTCTGTTATTGAATCCATTATTAGCAAGTACGAAACACATCCACAACTTGAGGAAGAGAATGTGACTGTTACAATCAATGGAAAGAGCTTAGAAGGCGAAAAGAAATCTCAAATTATTCATGATTTTAATGAAGGTTTATATTTAGATCGTTATTATGCACCACCGCTAAATGAGGGCACTCCTTTAATTATCAATGCAAAACATGGCAAAAAGGATTTTACATTTTATATTTATAGTCATGAAGAGCATGTTGATGTTGTAAAACAACATAAAAAGAAGGTAGTTGCTTATAGTTTGCGTTCTAAAAACCTTCAAAATAGTGATATGTTCGTATCTTCTGATATAATTTAAAAGGCTGTCGTTATACACGACAGCCTTTTAAACTATAACTCTATTTATTTTTCTTTTCCTCAATTTTGGCTTGCGCCTCTTCAGCCTTATCTAATGCTTCTGAAACTTTTTTCTCTTTTTCTTTCACGTCATCTATACTATCTACAGCTTTAATAAGTTTATCGATTCCTGCTTCTTCTACCTTTTTCCTTTTTGCCACTCTTTCATTTACTTTCTCTTCCACATCTTTTGCTTTTTGAAGCATATCCTCGGCATTTGATGTCACAGCATTTTCAAGTGCAGCGTCTTTTTTCTTTTGTAACACTTCATTTGCAATGTCTTTCGCTTCTAAATACTTACCATCTTTTAATGCTGTTGCTCCGTGATCCATTATCTCGGCAACTTCTTTATATGATTTTGCTTCATTTCCTGCTTTCTCTTTCTCTTTCTCTGCTTTTTCAAACCACATTGCCGCATCACTATATTTTTCATTTTTCAATGATTGCATACCTGTTTCAATATACGTGTCATAATTACTACATCCAGTCATTACAACTAACAGAAAAAGCATAACAAAACTTAATTTTTTCATGATGTTTTCTCCTTTTCTTTGCCTGCTCACTATACTGTAACATACATGAAAAAGAGTTTCAAAAACTAAAATACTAATTTAGTCATTTTTATATTGTTAAATTTTTCTTTTAGGCCGGCACATTCACTTGTTTTTTCGCCATATGCTGCTTTACTCCAACTAATACAACTAACAATAAGCCTCCGCCCAATGTCATCATAACGATGCTAGTTGGCAACATATCTAATAATAATCCATATACAATCATGCCAAGCGGCGCGATTGCAGTAGCGATTGTTTCAAGTAGGCCGAATACACGCCCTATATAGTTTGGATCTGTCGTCTTTTGCATATGCACTTGCATCGGGATATTTACAACCATCATTGATATACCAGTTAAAATCATAAAAGTGATATAGTAAATAAAACTTGCTACTTTCGGAATGGTAACTAACAATGGAAAGACTGTACATAAACTCAAGCCCGCAAATAAAAACAGCCCAATATAAACAGAGCGAAACGGATTATTCACTTCTTTACGTACTGATAAAACGATTGCACCAATTAGCATCCCAACTGCTAACATTCCCTCTACAACACCGAGTTGTTTCGAGGATAAATGCAAATTTTGAATAATAATATATGGAAGTGAAACGAAAAGTGCACTCGCAAAAAAGTTTACCCATAATGCAATTTTCATTAAACCATATATTTCATGCTGTCGTTTTATATATGAAAAACCTTCTTTTATACTCGTCAAGAAATGCTCTTTACTTTCGGCCAATTCTTTTTTATATAAATCAAATATGATAAATAATTGTATAATAACTGCTAAAAAGAATGTAATACTATTTAACAGGAAGAAAGATTTAATTGAAAAGAAACCAAATACAACTCCACCAATAATCGGCGCTAAAATATTCGATAAAGATGCTGCCGTCTGGTTCAAAGCACTCGCCTTTTGAATACGCTCCTCATCTACTAAATTAGGAATAGACGAAGTTAATGCTACAGAATAAAAACTTGCACAAATTGATAATAATGCTGCTGAAACATAAATAAACAGAAGTGACGGCCCAAAAGTAGTCGCAAGAATAAACATAATAAGCATCGTTAAACTACTTAATAAATCTGTGCCAATGACAAGCCATTTTCGATTGACGCGGTCAGCTACAGCACCTGCAATCGGTCCACAAATCATTCTTGGTATTGATCCGCAAATAAGTGTAGTTGCAAATCCCATCCCTGAACCAGTTGTCTTTAATACGTATAACCCCATTGCAAACGTATAAATACCCGCCCCTAACAAAGACGTCATTTTTCCAATCATCATTAAAATAATATTTCTCGTTGCTACCTTCATTTTCGAATCATTTTGACCTATACTTACATCCCCCATAATGACACTCTCCCCCTAAAAGTTAAATTGTGTTAAACTTATTATATATTTAACTTTCCAATTTTTACAACAAAAAGTTTAATTGTATTTAACTTTTTTAACTATAAAGGAGCAATAATATGGAAACTCTCGGCGAAAAAATTAAAGCATTACGAAAAGAAAAAAAACTTACACAAACAGAACTAGCTGGCTCAGAACTGACAAAAAGTATGTTAAGTCAAATTGAGAATGGAAAAGCTACACCCTCCATGAAAACATTACAATATATCGCTGAAAAACTTGGGTGCGAAACGAGTTTTTTACTAGAAGATGATGATGTAGAAATTGTAGAACTGATTCAACAAATGGAACAACTCATAAAAGCAAATAATTGTGATAAAGTATATAACACTTTACTACCTATCGTTCAAAAAGAGCTACCTCTTACTTTAAATACGGCTCGTTTATATAAACAATTTGTAACCGCTGCAGCTATAATGAAAGATTATAATATAGAATATTACGTTGAAAAGGCTACTTCTATTTTTGAAAAATATACTTTATACCGTGACAGTACGGAAACAAAATTAAAATTATCTTATACGATATTCACACGTAAAAAGTATGCTGAATGTTTACAACTTATAGCTAGTATCCGAAATGACTATGAAGAGAAACATTTAGAAATGGATCTTATCATACATATCGAGTTATGTTTATATGAAGCAATTATTTTACTTGCATGTGGTAATTATGAAAATTGTGAAAGAGTCATTTTAGATGCACTTGCCTTTTCAAAAACACATCAAGTGTATTATAAAACAGATGAATTTTACCGCATATTATCTTATCAAAAAGTCATCACGGCTGATAAAGAACAATATTTACACTACATAAAAAAATCTGAGCAATTTGCCATTTTCACAGAAGATACTTTATCTGCTGCGATTGTTGATATTTTAAAAGCGTACTACTACAATACAATTACTAATGAATATACAATCGCATTAGAGCATCTAGAACAATTTCGAGAAAAACTAAAAGATGAACCACTTTTTCAAGATGACGGATTATATTATCTTGAAAAAGGAAAAGCTTTGTACGGTTTAAAACGTTACGAGGAAGCTTTGAAAACATTACAACGTGCTATCCTACCAGATTATATGAATCATCCACTTGATCAAGCGTGGCTTACAACAGCAGGGGCATATCGCGCTCTTTGTTACGTAAAACTTAATGATAAAAAAAGCGCTCTTGAAGAAATAACAGAAGCAAACCAATTCATACAATCTTATCCCGATTCCATATTCTCTTCATTCATTAAAGAAACATTACAAATAATACAAAAACTTTAAAAATGTCTCGAAATGGTATATTATCCCTCCTTTTTAGCAAAGATAATAATGATGGGAGGAATATAAATGAATATAGAACGTGCAAAAGAGCTTTCTGTATCAGCAGAACATGCCAATGTCAGTTTTCAAGGTATGCCTGTTATGATTCAACACGTCGACGAAAGCAGCGAAACCGCCCGCATATATGAAGTTAAAAACCCAGGACGCGAATTAACGGTTCCAGTTAATAGCTTAGAGGAAATATAAGCAATGCCACTTCAAATTTTTTGAAGTGGCATTTTTCTTTTTTCTATAAAGAAGCTCGTGCTTCTTTTCTTTTTATTTCGTGCTAAAATTCAAACTATAAAATGATTTTAAAGGGGACATTTGAATGGAGAATACTTCACAAAAAAAGAAGCCTTATTATGCAGTTATATTCACTTCTAATTTATCGACTGATACAACAGATTATAGTACCATTGCCGAAAAAATGGAGGAACTCGCAAAGCAGCAGCCTGGATTTTTAGGTGTAGACAGTGCACGAGATCATTCGGGTCTCGGAATCACAATTTCTTATTGGGAATCACTTGAAGCAATTGACAATTGGAAACAGAATGCCTTACATAAAGAAGCGAAAAAAAGAGGCCGTGAGCAATGGTATGAAAACTTCCACCTGCGCATCTGCCTTGTTGAGAAAGAATTTAAGTTTCATAGAGGTACATTGTAACTATGAAGAAAAAATTAGCTCTCGTTGCTGTTCATGAAATATATGGTGTGAACGACCATATGCATCACGTTACCCACCACTTCACTTCATCTCATATCGATGTATTCTGTCCTAGTCTTTTACAATCACAGCATGCTTTTCATTATAATGATGAAGAAAAAGCATATCAGTTTTTTATGAATCATATTGGATTTGATGATGGAAAAAAGCAAATTGAAGAATTCATTACTCGTCTTTCTAGTAGTTACACACACATTGGACTTATTGGCTTTAGCGCTGGAGCTACCATCTCATGGCTATGTAGTAACAATCCGAAAATAGATTTTATTATCGGATGTTACGGTTCCCGTATACGTGACTATGTTCATGTTAAGCCTACATGCGCTACATTGCTTCTTTTCCCTGAAAAAGAAGCTAGCTTTTCAGTATCCTCTTTAATGAAAACATTAAAGAAACAAAATAACCCTTTAATAGAAATACAGCAACTGCATGGTGAGCATGGATTTCTAAATCCGTACTCGGAAAAGTATAACGAGCACTCTACAAACAAAGCATACAATTTAATAGATTCGTTTCTTACGCAAACAATACGATAAAGGAGTTTTTTATGCAACTTACATTACTTTCTCTCATATTCATTATCATTCCTTTTATTGCAGTACTATCTCTTATCTTTATATCAGTTAAAAAAGGGACATTTTTAAAACGTCCCTACTTACAATCTATTATCGTTTGCATTTTATTTTTTACAAATTGGATTTTATATTTAACAACTTTTTATTCGTTACTCCCCGAGAAGGTTAGTGCGTTCATCTTCTTACCCATTTGGTTCTTCCTTTGTATTTTAGGATGTATCGTTTTCTGGCGTGAATGGAGAAATAATCGTGTGTTTTCGATATCCATTGGGTTTCTTTCCTTTATTAGTTTTCTATTTGGGTTATTGTTGTTAGTTCTTTCGGGGATGTAAAAAAAGGAAGAAAAGTCCACTTTCAACTTTTCTTCCTTCTATGTTTACCTTTAGACTTCACTGTCACTGATTCACAAGGTGTATAATATATTTGAGGTGTCGCCTTATCAACAAACATCATAAACGTAATAAAGCCGATAATAAAAAAAATAAACAACGTTAACAAAATTGCTCCTATCGTTAAAAGTATCATAACACCACCCCTATATCTTTCATGTTATTACACCTTTCGCTATTAAATGAGCTGAATCCTTTTTAGAAAAAGAAACGTAACAAAATAATCACAATCACGCCAGTTAATACTGTTCCTAATAGACTACGAGTATATATTGCAACAAGAAATGTCGGAATTGCCGCGATAAGATAATCCCACTGCGTCGTCTCATGCATAAATAAGACTTGTGCTAACAGTGCCGCTAATATCGCAATTGGTATGTAATTTAACCATTTTAAACCCCAATCTGGAATTTGTAGTTTGCTAAATACGAGAAGAGGTAATATGCGTGGCACGAGTGTGACAGCTCCTGCTGCTAGTAAAAGTAATAATACATCTAATCTCATTTCCATTTTTCAATCACCATCCCAATCGTTGCAGCTACTAGTGTTGCAATAATAACTGCTATACTATCTGGCATAAATAGGTGTGAAACATATGCGATAATAATTGCTATAATTGCAACAGTTACATGAATTGCTAGTTTCGGTTTACTACTTATGAGCTGAAGAACAAATAATCCGATAAACATCGCTGGTAATGCATAATCCATCCCGTACGTATGAGGGTCTGGTATCCACTCACCAAATAGGCCTCCAATAATAGTAGCAAGAATCCAATTTAAATACGCTGTTACATTTAGCCCGATCATCCATCTTTCGCCTACATATCCTTTTTGCGCTGCATGCTGCACTGCAACACCGAAAGTTTCATCTGTAATTTGTGAACCGATGACTAAGTTTTTAAATAGAGGAATTTTTGTAAAGTACGGTGCAAGTGCTGCACTCATTAAAAGGTGGCGTAAATTAACAAAAAAGACGGTGAAAATAATTGCGGAAGCAGGAGCACCTGCTGCATACATACCAGCTAATATAAACTGAGCAGAACCTGCATAAATTAAAGTGGACATAAAAGCAATTTCAATGATGGAGAAACCTGCTGTTTTCGCAATAACACCTGCTGCTATACCGATGCTCAAATAACCAAATACAGTTGGTAAACAATCTTTTACTCCTTGTTGAAATGTATCATCGCTCTGCAAAGCTACATGTGCCTGAGCTTTACTCATCCTTATCATCCTCCATTCCTTCTAAAGTTCGTTTTCCTGTTACGACATGAACTAAATCTATATTTTCACGCCATAACGTATCTAACTTATCAGCCCCAAATTCCTTCGTGATTTCTTCAACCATAATATCGTGCCGCACATACTCTGTAGCAACGAGAACTAATGCTGGGTCATACGTTGTAACGGCCCATGAAGTGCTATCATTTGAGAAGTTCGCAATTAATACTTCTTCCCCGTCACGCGCGATTACAGTTAAATGACCACCCATTCTCTTTTCAACAACGTGGGGCGTCATATAATTATGGTGAAACGTCGCGCCTATTTTTGTATTGGGAGCGCCAAATAAGATTGAAAATATATGTACGCCTTCTTCTTCTTTCCGATGAATGAACGGCTCAATTTCATGCACTTGATCTTCCCATACAGAAATCCATAACTCTTCCTTTGCCCTATTAATTATATTGCATATTTCTTTTAAAACACGATCATTTGAGCGAATATGCGAAATTACATCTATTTGTCGCTCTTGTTCCAAACAATTTAATTTCTCATCTAAAAATTCAAAGGACTTCTCAAAATCTTTTCGCATTCGATTCATTAATTCCGTAGCTGGTACTGGGACATATTTCACAGGTTCTGACGGAACGATATGCACCGCTCCTTTATCCATTAACTTACCAAGCACTTCGTAAATCATGGAACGAGGTACCCCTGTTTGTTTACTCACTTCATACCCTGTTACTGGGGAATGTTTTAAAAGTCCAATATATGCTTTACATTCGTACTGGGAAAAACCTAACTTTTGTAACTCCTTTATTATTTCATCCATCTGTAACACCTCACATTCTATATAACTCTTATTTCAAAACGATACATGTATATTAGTAGTTATTAGTATACCTACTAATATAAAAAAACAGACCTACAAAGTCAATTGATAATTCTGAAATTTCAAAACAAAAAAAGACTTCCGCTAACGGGAGTCCTTTATCTCAATATTTCATTCGCTTCTTTTTCATAAATTTTATCAAATGAAGTCATAATGCGTTGTGACGCTTGGATCATTTTTTGATTCGTCATAAGATCCGCTATCTCTTTCGTCATATCTACATTTGAATTTTCTAGCATATGATTTTTTACTATCCCTGTACCATTCGGTAAATCAGCAATATTTCCTTCAGCTAGTGTAAAGCTTTTATTTTCACGTTGCACAAGACGATTATTCGTTTCTGCATCTACTGTTTTCGTTTGCAAACGTGCAATATTATTCTGTGTTATTTCATCATACAATGTACCATCTGCTTGTACAGCGACCTTTGCGCCTTCTGGAATACGAATGCGCTCATTATTCTCTCCCATTACGAAAGCACCTGAAGATGTTTGTAAATACCGATCGCTATTTACTGTAAAACTACCATCTCTCGTTAAAAATGTTTCATCATTTTTAGATGTAACGAAAAATGATGATGTACCAGCTGCCCCGTCATCTAAAAAGAAATCTGTAGGGCTATTCGTAATTTGTATATTCCCTTGCGCTAAATTCACATGGGTCGCAGCTGGCACTACAGCATAATCAACCTTACCGATATTTGTCGTAGATCCATCTCCGCTTCGATATGTATCTTGTACATCAAATACTTTAGAAGTCATATTTTCTGCTTTAAATCCTGTCGTTTGAGCATTTGCAACGTTATTCGAATGAACATTAATACGCTGCATGTAATTCATCATACCCATAGAACCTATATAAAGACCGTTCATACTCGTTTGAATAAGGCAAGCACCTTATTCTTCACCTCTTTTCTACGATGTTTGTAACATTTGTTTTGCTAAATGTTCAGCTGTAGCGATATGGATATGTTGCTTCACGTCTTGTCCGTCTGTCATTAGTACAATGGGAGCTGATGATACTGCTGGAATTTTCAGCAATTCGCCACTACTAGCTGTTTCATCAAATTTCGTAAACACAATTCCATCTATATGAATATCTTTAAAGTTCGTAATGATTTCAATCATATCTTTACTTTTCATAGAGGCTGATAACGTTAAACAAATGTAATCTGGTTCTACTTGTTCCATCGTTTCAATCATTTCTTCCACTGTTTCTGACGTACGATAATTTTTTCCAGCTGTATCAATTAATATATAATCGACGCGCGCTTCTTCTTTAAAATACGTAAGTGCTCTTGTCATTGCATCTTCATCACGCACAGCGATTACTTCTGATCCGATTGTCTTTACGTAATCTTGTAGTTGCTGCACTGTTCCAATACGCGAATGGTCTGTTGTAATAAAACCAACTGTTTTTTTCTTTCCATGAAACTGCCATGCCATTTTCGCCAGTGTCGTCGTTTTCCCAACGCCAGTCGGGCCGATTAAAGCAATTGTTTGTACCTCTTTTTCAAAGACGTTCTCGGTATTGAAATGAGATTTCATATCTTCCAATATATATCCGATCACCTCTTCTTCTGTAATCATCGTTGCCTTCTCAAACTTCACTTTTAATTTTTCAGCATATGCATGAATGAAATATTGTTCTACATCATTTTGTTCTAACATTCGAACTACTTTTTGAATAATAAACGGTACAGATTGTTGTGTTTCTTTTTTTACAACTTCTTCTTTTTTAGCAGAAACGATTTTTTTCTCAACATATTGCTTTTTCGTTACTCTCGTTTCTTCCGTCTGTTTCACAACGACGATTCCTTTTTCAAACAGCTTTAAGAGCTTCTCTTTCTTTCTTGCCCACTCTTCACTATTTCCTATTTGCATCGCCGCATATGACATAGAAGTCGTCACGTTTTCTAAATTGTGCAGTACAGATTGAATTCCATCCGCCTTCACAATTTCTTCTGCAGGGTCACCTACAACATCCATTAATTGTTCATGAAAGTGAGCTGTACTCTCATTCACTTCTTCCTGTTTATCCTCTGGAAAAGCAACTAACATTTCATAATTCTTTTTCCAAAAAAACGGGATATTTCGTTTTACACTTTCATCGACAACGTAATAATAATCTGTACCATATTGGTCAAATAACTTTCGATACAATTCATTTTTTGAAGCTGCTTTTATTCGCATTAACGCTTCTTTCTTTTCTGTACTTTCCATTACTTCACCCCCTACTATTCAATATAGGCAATTTGATCTACAACAATTTCTGGTGCTAATTCACTAATACAAAGTACTTGTGCTTCTATTTGATAACGCTCAAGAAGTCTTACAATCGCAAATCTGAAATCTTTTCTACGCGTTAATAACACGGGTTCTCTTCCCATTAAACGAGCTTGTTTAAAGAAGCGTTGTACTTGCTCAACGACACGCGTTTCTAAATCTAAATCCCAGTTTAATAAATAACCTTGGTAGGAATTGTTCACAACATCCGCATCTAACTCGATTGAATCCGAGAAGAGCGCCGCATATATTTTTCCGTCAGGATTTTTCGCATGTTCACAAATAACTTTTGAAATACACTCACGAACGAATGATGTTACACCGTCAACATGGTTTTGATAAATTTCTTTTCCGTCAATAATACCTTCGATAATGGTTGGTAAATCTCGGATGGAAATTCCTTCTTTTAATAGTTGTTTAATAACATTTTGAATGAGTGATAAATCGATTTCTTTCTTCTTAATCTCTTCCAATAAAACGCCATTATCATTTTCAAGCGAATTAATTAAGTCTTTCACATGCTGACGCTGAATTAACTCATGCAGGTTACGTCTAACGACAACATCTAAATGTGTAATTAATATGCTAAGTGGCTCTAACACTTGATAGCCTTTCATTTGTGCATCTTGTACCATATGCTCCAAAATCCAATATCCATCTTCACCGAAAATCGGATCTTTCGCTGGTTCCGCATCTAAATCAGCCATTACGTTCGGTGTTTTCAGCGCTAATAAATAACCTGATTTTAAAACCCCTTCAGCCGCCTTCGCACCTTTAATGCGAATGATGTAACGTCCGCGTGGCCTGAAACTCGTATTATCTTTAAAGTTAATGCCAGGAACATTAATACCAAGATCGGTAATAATCGACTTCCTCATTAGAACAACTTTATCACGAGCTGTTTCTCCGTTAATTTTCTGCTTTACAAGTGCCGCTAAATCTAAACCGAGTTCTACGATAATTGGATATTTATCTGTAAATACTCCGAATGAATCTTCTACTTGTTGTAGTTGTTCTTCATCACCTTGAATCATTTCTAATTCTTTTTGCAGCTCGTCTTCTTTTTCTTTCTTTATTCGCAGTTTATTGCGAACTCCTAAGAAAATAATTGTGCCTCCAACGAGTGCAAATGGTAGAAATGGTAGTGGTGTAAAGATACCCATTGCGATAAATAAACCACCGAGCGCATAGACAACGACTTCATGTGCTAATAACTCTTTAAAAATACCTTCTGTTACTGTATCAGGCGAACCGTCAAATACACGTGTTACGATAATACCTGTTGAAATCGCAAGCATTAACGAACCGATTTGGTTTACAATTCCGTCACCGACAGTTAACTGTGTATAATGAAGAGCTGCTTCACCAAAGCTCATTCCTTGCTGCATCATTCCGACAATTAAGCCGAAAATGATGTTTACGAATAAAATGACAATCCCGAAAATAACGTCCCCTTTAATAAACTTCCCGGCACCATCCATCGCTCCGTAAAACTCTGTTTCCATATTTAATTTTTTTCGTTTTGCCTGTGCATCTTTCTCTGTAATAATGCGTTGGTTTAAATCAGCATCGATCGACATTTGTTTCCCTGGTAAAGAATCAAGTGTAAAACGAGCCGCTACTTCCGCTGTACGAGATGCACCGTTTGCAACGATAAACTGGAATATGATTAATACTGTAAAAATAACGATACCAATTAATAAGTTTCCGCCAATTACGAACTGACCGAACTCTTCAATAACATGACCAGCATTTCCGTCTGTCAAAATCGCTCGCGTCGTCGAAACGTTAATCGATACGCGGAAAATCCCGATTAATAACAACATCGTCGGAAATGACTTTAATTCATCCCACTCGTTAATACTTGTCGCTCGCATATAAATAAGTACTGACATACTTAGTAGAAAAACGATAATGATATCAAGTATAAAGGGTGGAAGTGGAATTAAGAGCGCCACAACGAATGACGCTGCTAAAAAGATAGAAAAATAGGTTCTTGCCGAATCTATCTTAAACAAAGAGATCTCCTCCAAACGCGCTATTACACTTCAAGTTCGTTCGTTTGAATTAAATAGCGCATAACTTCAATTACAGCTACGTATAAATCTTCTGGAATCGCCTCATCTTCCTCGACTTGATAATATAAAGAGCGAGCGAGCGGGCGATTTTCCACCATTGGTATTTCTTGTTCACGGGCAAGCGTTCGTATGTATAAAGCGAGTTCATCTTCCCCTTTTGCTACGACAATTGGCGCTGCATCAACTTGTTTATTGTAACGAAGTACGACCGAAATGTGCGTCGGGTTGTTTACAATAAACGTTGCGCCATCCATCTTCTTCGCAATTGTCCCTTGCAATATGGCGTGCATAAAGTTTTTTCGTTTCCCTTTTACTTGCGGGTCCCCTTCATTATCTTTATGCTCCCTTTTCACTTCTTCTTTTTTCATCTTAATATCTTGTTCGTACTCCCATTTTTGATAAATAAAATCAATGATAGAAAGGACGATTAAAATAATTAAAATAGCTAAAAAGATAAATTTAATTTGTCTAATAATTTCAGTAAGTGACGCCGTCCAGTTAAAACCAATCATACTTACAATTGTCTCTAAATTCTTTTTAAAGAGAACGTACGAAACGTAACCGATTAATCCCATATAAAACAATGATTTCAAAATATCTACTAAACTTTTACGACTAAGTAGTCTCGTAAAATAGTTTTTCGGATTAATACGTGATGCTTTCGGCTTAATGACTTTAGAAGAAAATAAGAAACCGACTTGAATCATATAATTGAATAAATGAAAAGCGTATACGAGTATTAATATGGGAGCTGATACTTTCAGTAGTAATATTCCCATTAAATAAAAATACTCAGTCGAATCTGTATTTTTTCCAATTTGATCAAATAGCACCGCTACGGAATTCGCAATTTCAAACCCTAACCAATCTCCAAAAAAATAAACGACAACTGCTAATACGAGAATGGAAAATAAATTATTTAAATCTTTACTCCGGGCAATATTCCCTTCTTCACGCGATTTTTTACGCTTCTGCGGGGTGGCCTTTTCAGTTTTATTATCCTTTGCCATGCGCGTCCCCCTACTTCGTTAAGAAAAAGTCAAATAGTTTCGTATATTCCTCAAGTAATACATCTGTCATATTTTTAAACACATAACCGAGCATTGGTACACTCATCGCAATAAACAAAATACCACACGTAATTTTAATGACATACGCATTCATAAAAACGTTTAATTGCGGGGCGTTTTTTGCGATTAATATAAGAACAAAGTTAATGATAAATAAACTTCCCATAAGCGGAAGAGCAATTTCAACCGCTGATGTAATTGCAAATAATAACGTTGCGAGTAGACTATCTAAAAAACTAGTCGTCAGCAATTTTGAAATCGCCTCTGTATATTGAAACGACTTTAAAATCGTGGCAACGAAATAATTAATGCCGCCAAGTGAAATAAAAATAATAAGAAAAAATATATCAAAAATGGTTGATAGTAAAGTAGACTGCGATCCTGCATTCACATCAAACAAACTTGCTTGTGATAAACCGATATCAAAGTCTAAAATATGCCCGGCCATTTTTGGAATGTTCCACAGCATTTCTACAATTTTGGCAAGAGATACTCCAATTACAATTTGCGTTCCTGCATAAGCGGCTACATCCCAAACTGTCTTTATATGAGAGACATCCACTTGATCCGCAACTGCAATCGAAAGACCAAGCCAAAATGTAACCTTTGCCATTGCTGGAATCGATCGACCTGCGAAAAACGGTAAAAAATATAAAAATGAAGTAATGCGGCAAAACGCAAAAAACGTCGCCGCCCATAATTCCATATTCATTTCGGTTCACCTATCTTAGTACGAACGCAATAGCGATGGAATTTTATCAAATAAATCTAAAATGAGCATCGTTAACTCTTGAAACATCCACGGACCTAAAATGATAATAACGAGTACGATACTCGCCATTTTCGGTAAAAACGTCAGCGTTTGCTCTTGAATTTGCATCATCGCCATAATGACAGCGATAATAATAACGACGATCATACTAACGCCGGCAACCGGCATTAAAATCATTACCCCTTTATAAAAAAAGGTTTGAAAAATATCTATAATTGGTGACGTATTCATTCATATGGCTCCTATCACATAGCATCAAACGCTTCAGGCGACCGTTTTAAACATAATGTCGACGATTTTTGTATACCCACCTAAATATACGAAAACGAGTATTTTAAACGGTAAACTTAAAATCATCGGCGGTACCATCATCATCCCAAGGTACATTAAAAGTGTACTAATAATTAAATCTATAAATACAAACGCTAAATAAATGAACATCCCCGTTAATAATCCTTTTTGAATTTGCGTTAACGTAAAGGATGGTACGAGCGTAAATAAGGAAAGGTCTTTCAAATCTTTCGGCAACTCTTCTCCGCGCACTTTCAGCATCATTTTTAAATCATGCTTATACGTATGCTTCGACATATAATCCTTCATAATAGGAGCTGTCGTCTCCGCGGCTTGACTTACTGTTATTTTCTCTTTCGTCATTGGATCCCACACATCACTCTTCAGTTGCCCAAGTACAGGCTGCATTGTAAAAAGTGATAAAAATAAAGCAAGTCCAACAAGTACTTGGTTCGGCGGTAAATTCATTACCCCAAGACCTTGACGTGTGATGCCAAGAACGATCATAAAATAAGTAAAATGTGTAAATAATAGAACGATAGAAGAAGATAATGATAAAAGGGTAACAAGTGCAAATAACTGTACACTTGAATTACTCGTAAACTCTTTTCCATTTTCAAAATTAATAAAACCGTTCGGGGCTGCATACGCTGGATTTACAAAAACAAATGAAAAAATAATAGAAAATAAGAAAATAACGGTACATAACGATAACTGTTTCTTTATTCTCATGATGGATCCTCTACTTTTTTCGTTTCACTCTTCACCGCATCTTCTAGCGCTTGTTGAAACTGATTTCCTGTTCCTGTTAATTGCACAGATTGTACACCGTTATTACTAATAACAGTGAATACTTGCTTTCCGTCCACTTCAAACAAAAAGGCGCTCGTTTGATGATTTAAATACACGCCGTCCTTCACTTGAATATGGCCATTTTCTCCTTGCTTAAAAAACTGCTGTTTACGCGTCTTTTTCGTCATATAATATGCACCATAGCCGAGCGCACCAAACAGTAAAACGACTTGAAATAAGGTCGTCATATACGACATATGACTCCTCCTCTACTCTTTATCTTTCATTTGACTTTGCGCTTTCATAAGCGCAGCTTGCTTCTTGTCAGCTTCAATTTCAGAAATAATAATGCCAAACTTCTCATCCATTACAATTGCTTCACCAATGCCGACTTTCACATTACTTAAATACACATCTACTTTATGTCCTAAGTTTTTCTCTACTTCAAGAACATCGCCAACTTTTAATTGCTTCACGTCACCAAGTGTAATAGATGCCTTCCCAAGCTTTACACCTAAATCAATCGAAATATCTGAAACAGTATCAATATGTGCTTTACCTACTTCATTTCGCTTCCTTGCAAATTCTTCTAACCCCATTAACGACACAGGAGATACTTCATGCTTCATATAGATCCTCCTACTCTACAAAACTTTTAAATAGAAGCGCCTTACGCGTTCCATCTTTCCCAATAAAACAATTAAATTTATGCTTTCCATCGACATAACCAAGTAATTGATCCGAAACTTTCGTATGAAGCGGAATAATGTCACCTTCTTCAATTTGCTCAATCTCACCCATTGTCATCTTCTGCTCACCAATCGCAACGTGAACAGGTTTATACAGTTGGTTTACTTTCACTTCTACTTCAGATGTATACTTTTTACGCTTATCCGAAGAATGTTCGACAATATTTTCAGACGTTAACTTATCCATTATTTCTTCGACAGATAAAAACGGAATCCCGATACGAACCGTCGTATTCCAAAAATCCGTTTTCATATTTACGTTCAGCAATGAAATAATATCGCTCGCTGTCGTAATCTTAAGTGCATTTGGATCCGTTTCTGTCGTTACAAATGTCGGCTTAATCGCAATAACACGCTCAAATGATTGTTCTAAATTTTTACAAATAAGAGCGAATATATTATCAAGTGTTAAAAATTCAAATGCAGTAAGTGGTCTTCGCATCGTAAACGGACGCTTACTATCTCCGCCAAGCCAACACTCATGAATATAAATGACAAATGCTAAATCAATCTCAACAACAATTTCTCCAAGCTCTGGAAGTCCAAGATCAATAACGCAATATAAATAATAATCTTTCGGCATTTTCTCCACATATTCACTCGTAAATGGAACTTGCTCAACGGTCGAAGGCTCTAGTTCAATGGGAATACGCATACGAGCCGAAAGCGCTTGTGACGTCTGTTTACCAAACGTAGAAGCAATCGCTTGCAAACTACGTAAATGCTCAACACCGAACTTCTCTGGCCTATTAAAATCATACTCTTGAAATTTATCTTGCTTCCCTGCTCCTTGTGCGAAAGCTGGCATTTCCTCGCCTTCATTCACCGCCTTCAGCAGGGCATCAATTTGTTCTTGGCTTAATTTATCGCCACTCATGAAAATCCCCTTCCCTACCTTTTCAACTCAACGATTTCAACATACATCTTCCCGTTTTTTGTCAAAATCTTTCCGGTTCCAATCTCTTCATTCTCAAGCATAATACGCACCGTATTTTTCGTTGAATTTTCAAGACGATACAATGTACCCTTCGTAATATGAAGCAGATCCTCAATTTTCTTTTTCGTATTTCCGATTTCAAAATAAATTGTTAACGGAATATCATCTTGTAATTTCAAATCTAGCCAACTCCCATATCTTGTTCACAAAAAATTTCTATTCTATATATAATGAAGTTCCTTATTTTGAAACGTCGATATTCAATATTTTTTTAATATATCCTTGCGTTTCTTTAAATGGCGGTACGCCTCCGTACTTTCTCACATTACCTGGACCAGCATTATAAGACGCAAGCGCAAGAACAAGATCACCATTATATTTCTTTAAATAACCGCTTAACTCTTTCACGCCGCCTTCAATACTTTCAGCTGGTGAAAATGGATTCTTCACACCCATCTCCTTCACATTCGCTGGCATAAGTTGCATAAGCCCCATCGCCCCTGCAGGTGACACCGTTTTCGGATTAAAATTAGACTCTACTTCAATCATTTTTTGAATTAACGTTTTCGGAATTCCGTATGTACGACTAACGCGATCAATAATATCCTCATACTTCCCTTCATTTGAAGAACGTATTTTCTGAATATTATATTTATCGGTTAATCTCCACGTATCAGCACCCTCATTTTTTGCTTCTGGGAAGCGTCGCTCAAACTCTTTTTGCGCAACTTGCACTTCATCTACTTTCTTCGTTTCAGACTTACTTGCTTCATCCACTTTACTAGACTCACCTTTAGGAACGAGCGTTTCTATTTTCGTAGATTGTACCGGCTGACTCATATCTTCTACTTTTTCCGGCTGAATAGTAGCCTTCGTCTCCTTCGCAGGATCGTTCTGCAATTTCTCTTGAAAACGACTACTAACGAACGCCTGCGGACTACTTAACTTTTGCTGAAATTGTCCTTTTTTATACGCAAGCACTTCTTTTACTATATTTCCAACTACCATAATATCACCTTTTCGGTAAACAAAGATATTCTAATATTAGAGTTTTTTTTAAAAGTTTGCAATAATCCTTTGTAATAAAAAAACAACTAAATTGTTAAACTGTTATTTTCTTATATTTGTTAATTCAAATTTTAAGTTGACACTTGATATAGCAAGGATTACAATAAATCCGAAATTGTTTTTTTTGTATATTACCGTTTAGTAATTTACAGAAAAATCAAAATCAAAAAATGGGGGTTCTAAATATGAGAATTAATACAAATATCAATAGCATGCGTACACAAGAGTACATGCGCCAAAACCAAGCAAAAATGAGTAACTCAATGGACCGTTTATCAAGCGGTAAACGTATCAACAACGCTTCTGACGACGCAGCAGGTCTTGCAATCGCAACTCGTATGCGTGCACGTGAAAGCGGATTAGGTGTTGCCTCCAACAACACACAAGACGGTATTTCTTTAATCCGTACAGCTGACTCAGCAATGAACTCAGTATCTAACATCTTACTTCGTATGCGTGACCTTGCTAACCAATCTGCAAATGGTACGAATACAGACGACAACAAAGCTGCATTACAAAAAGAATTTGCTGAATTACAAAAACAAATTACTTATATTGCGGACAATACACAATTCAATGATAAAAACCTACTAAAAGATGATTCAACTATTAAAATCCAAACTCTAGATTCTAAAGATTCTGATCAACAAATTGGAATTGATTTAAAATCAACTTCACTATCAGCACTTGGTATCGAAAAGCTAACAATTGGTTCTTCTGCAAATCCACTTGCTAAAGCAACAATCGAAGCAAAAGATGCTTATGATAGTGCTAAAGTACTTTCTGATGCTGCGCGTACTGATATTGAAGATAAAGCAGGGGCAACATCTCCTAATACTGATGCCCAAAAAGCACTTGCTTATATTGAAGCAAAAGAAGCGCTCGCACAAATTAAACCTGGTGAAGATGGATATGAAGGTGCTGCTGATGAGGTCGCAGCCAAAGCCAAAGAATTAACTAATGATGCAAAAGGTTTAGTTGATGCATATGAAACAAAACTAGCTGCTACTACTGCTAAAAAAGCTGAATATGATGATGCGAAGATTGCTTCTAATGCAGATACTGCTGTTGCAAAAAAATTAGTAACAGCGTACGAAGATGCTAAAAGTGCAATTACCAGTCCAGATACTGAAACTGAGGGAACAAAAGCTGCTAAAAGTTACATTGATGCGAAAGCTGCTCTTGAAAAAAATCCTAAATCACCTGAGGCGAAAACACAATTTGAAGAAGCAAAAGCTAGTATGGAAAAAAATGCTGATGCGAAAGCACTAGTTGCTACATATGAAAGTGCTAAAACAGCTGCTACAAACGGTACTCCATTAAATGCAATTGAAAACATTGATGCGGCATTGAAAAAAGTTGCTGACAATCGTGCAACTCTAGGTGCTACATTAAACCGTCTAGACTTTAACGTAAACAACCTTAAGAGCCAACAATCAAGCATGGCATCTGCTGCTTCTCAAGTAGAAGACGCTGACATGGCAAAAGAAATGTCTGAAATGACTAAGTTCAAAATCTTGAACGAAGCTGGTATTAGCATGCTTTCTCAAGCGAACCAAACTCCACAAATGGTTTCTAAATTATTACAATAATCCATTTGAGTTAGTTTCAAAAATAAACCTCTCTGCTTGCAGAGAGGTTTATTTTTTCTATATAGATAGATTAAAAGATTTTTAAACTTAATAATAAACGCTAGCCAATCCTTAGTGAGTTATATACGTGGTAATCCATTATATATCAATTAACAAGAAGATAAACGACACTTTTAATACCCTTCCAAATAATCAAATTCCACAAAAAACAAAAGGGACATACATAAAATCTATGTATCTCCCTTTTATTTTGTACCCAATACTTTATGGCGTTACCGTCACAACTTGTCCTCTGCGGTCGACCATTATTTTCATGTTTCCGTCTTGTGCGTTGTATAATCCTATTTTATGTAATTCTTTTTTGCAGTCTTTCACAAATTTCGGCAGTTGACGAATTTGATCGATATCGGAACTCGTAATGAAGTTAATGACATGACACGTCATATCTTTAACATCTTGTACAAGTTCTTCTTTCTCTCGTTGTAACCTCTCATTTTCTGCTTGTAGCAATTGCAATTCATTTTCTATACTACGTGCATCTTTCTCATCTTTCAAACGCTCTGCAGCCATGCTAGAAAGCTTATATATCCCTTCCATAAACTGGTGCAGTTCGTGTTCTTTCTTTTCACTATTGTTACGAATCGTGTCAAAATTATCAACGATACCAGATAGAACTGTTACGAGGCTTTTTTCATCCTCTTCAACTACAGCGACTTCTTCCTGACTCTCTATTATTGGTTCAGCCATTACTTTTGCAGGGGTATATTTTCGTTTTCGTCCCGGTTTTTGTTTTTCAATGTTTTCAAACGGTATTTCCTGTTTTTTTAATTTATAATACGTATTTTGTAATTGACTTTCTGTTTTTGGAAATATATTCAGCTCATTTTTACTAACGTATTTTGAAATATTTGCGATGTTTAAACCGTGACGCTGACAAAATTGATACACTTCATACAGTAGCTCTAGTTCAGACTTCAGCCACGTAACTGCTGATTTTTCATAGGCGCGCATCCCGCCACTTTTTTCTATATCTATTTGAAATAATACCATTCTATTATATAAATCAACTAGTTCTTCATACTTTACTCGGAATTGTTTCTCTATTTTTTTAAATTCCGTTTCTAATTTCATATCGTTCATTTCATTATTTGACATGTTTTGTAAAAGACTTAATACATTGATTGCTGTGTGGTGATACATACTCTGTGCCACTTCCCCTCATCCTTTCACAATTCTCATCTGACTCCCATGTCTTTTAAGAAAATAGCAATTTTTACATATCCACATTATAACATTTCGAAATTATCTGTCAAATAATTAACATACACAAATGTATAGAAAGTATAAAAATAGAAAAACTAAATTTTTTGAAATAATATATGTATAAGTGTATTTTAAAAATAATCTACTTAATTATATTATACGGTATTTCGAATGTCTTTTCACCGAAAAAATTTGCGCTACCACGAAATCGTACTAGCATGATCCAAAGATACATTCTCTTATCTTTTTAAATAAAAAAGCATACTACTTATTCATGAAACCAATCCACAATACTACATACCGCCACAAACACTCTCGAAACGTTTCATTCCCCTGCCTATGTAACCTATAAAATACTAAAAAGGAACTAACCAAAAACTCACATGGCTAGTTCCCTTCTCTCTACTAAAAGAATAGAGGTGTACACTGGTTCTGCAAAGCCTCGCTCGAAGACTCACTTCTTATACTTACCTAAGAACTACTTCATATCTCTGGTCTCACATCGTTTGGACCTCTATTAGGCACTGACCGCTTCCACACACGGCTAGTTCCTCTATTCCAACTAAAAAAACGCTTTTTTTACAACACTAACTTATCTACTAAACCAATTAGCTCTTGAATATCTGGCTTACTTACTTGCGCATTTGCCCCTACCGCTTCACCTTTATGGAATAGCTCATTCGTAATTAATGAAGAGAAAATAACAACTGGTAAACGTTTCATTACTTCACTATCTTTAATTACTTTCGTTAAATGATGTCCATCCATTTTTGGCATTTCAATATCTGTAATTAGCAAGTGAATATGTTCAAACATTTTTTCTCCTTGCTCTTTTTCTAGTTTTTCAATATGCGCTAACGCTTCTGCACCATTACTGAAGAAGTTCATTTTTGAATATCCAGCTGATGATAATGTTTCTTCTAGTATTTGACGAAGCATTGCAGAATCTTCCGCAATATAAATAATTTTTTCAGCACGATCTGTTTTTTGCGCCAAACCAGATAATGTTTTCTTATCATAACCACCGTTACTAATTTCACAAACAATTTTTTCATAATCTAATAATAAAATGATTTTCCCATCTAGTTTTACAATACCAGATGTCGTTTCTTCTAGTCCCATAGATAATGAAGCTGGTTCATCAATTTGTTCCCATGAAATACGTTGAATGCGATGCACTTCATCAACACGGAAAATCACTTTCATTTGGTTTAATTCCGAGATAATAAATTTCGTTTGATCCAGTGGCTTTGTAGATTTTATATTGAGTGCCGTCGCTAAGTTAATAACTGGTAAAATTTCACCACGTACTTGAACAACACCTTCAACTGCATGATGAGATTCTGGCACAGTTGTAACAGGGAATGGGTTAATGATTTCGCGTACTTTCATTACATTAATACTAAATAGGTTTTCACCAACAGTATATGTAACAATCTCTAATTCATTTGTTCCGCTTTCTAATAAAATACTTTGTGCTTGTGACATAATGGTGTCGCTCCCCTTCCGTCATCTCCGTATATCTGATTATTAAGCTTTATTAAAACAGAAAAGTCAACTACCTATATAAATAATATAGGTAGTCAAACGATTCATTCATTTATAAACGATGCAAGTGCTTCTAATAACACTTCTTGTGCTCCTACAATTTCTGTCGGCATTGCTTCCCATTTTTTCGAAAGTTCCGTTTCCACTCTCACTCTTAACGCTGGATTCATTTCTTCTAGCACGTATTCTTTCGTTGCTATATCAACATCCAGTAGAGCAAGTGCATATAGTTCCGGATCATTTATTTTTTCAAATAACCGTTGCAATACTACCGGCGCTATATGTTTTAATTTTTCAATATGAATTTCCTTATCCGAAAATAATAACTCATATTGAATAAACGTAACATTTTCTTTAATTACTTGAAAGTAGCAATTATTTTTTTTATCATTCACAAAATAACCATTCGAATCTGCAATAATACTCTCTACTTTACGAATTAAATCTGGCAAACTACTCGCTGCCATTACAGTACGCTGCTCAATCTCACCTGGCGAAATGAATGTAACGCGATACTTATTCTGCGCCATCCTCCTCATCTCTCCTTTTATAGAAATTCAGTCTAATTATTTACTACAACTATCTTAAATTAACTTAACCTATTTCAATTCACTGCTTCTAGACTTGGATCAATCCTATCGTCAAAGAACGAAGAAGCACTAACCGCCATGTCCTTCTCTAAAACTTAATACAATAGAACCAGAGACATCACTCATACTACATCTTCTTAAACTATCCTAGTAACTCTTCATACCTCTGTTCTTAAACACCAGTCGAGCCTCTCTTAAGCACTAACCGCTCCAAACCACCGCTAGCCCATCTCTCAAAATCTAAAAAAGGGCTTTTAAGATCTTTTAAGAGCTTTTCAGTAACTCGATGTTATTGAACCAAAACGCAATTTGCTGATCCGTTATCCCTGATAACGTAACAAAAAACTCACGGCACTTCATCTCGTCCTTAAACAGTTGATACTTCCAAACGCCATAACTGCCGACACTTATGAAATATGATTCGTGAATACGGCCAATCATTGCTTGTTTTTCACCGAATGAATATGGCGGCACTTGCTTAATTTCAAATTGATCTGGTAAATATACATGCTCTTCTCGTTCCATTTTTAACACTTGCTCAGCAAGTTCACGTTTATTTTCGAAAAAAGGCAATTGTAAAATTCGCTCTTGTCTTGTCATACGAATAAAAAACCCTTTCTACTTCCTTACAAATTTTCTTTATGATTTATTATCGAATTAAGTTTACAACTTCATTTAATACTTCATCTGAAATTTTAATTACTTTCGCATTTCCTTGGAAGCCACGTTGGTATAGCATTAAATCAACGAATTCTACAGATAAATCTACGTTTGCACCTTCTTGCGCACCACCACGTACTTTTCCTGCACCATTTTGACCAGATACGCCAAGTGCTAAAATACCAGTTGTATTCGTCGCGGTATAGTTACCATTACCCGTTTTCATTAAGCCACCTTCGTTCGGGAACATCCCAACAGCTAATTGACCTGCAGCCTTCATACTCCCATCAGAGTACTTCACCATCACATATCCACCGTCAGCAATAAAGCAATCTTTAACAGTTGCCGCTGGTCTACCATCTACGTTTGTTACCGCTATCGTTTTCTCTGTCGGGTGGTTTGTTAATTTACTAAAATCTATTTTCACTGTTCCACCATTAAATGGAATCTCTGCTTCAGGATCTACCGGATCTGGCTTCCCTACCTTATTGAATTTCACATTACCAGCTGCTTCTTGGATTTCATTAAACCCTGTTTCTTTTTTCGTGTCATTACGCATCTTCACTGTATATTTATAATTATGTTCACCATCTTGTGTAAACTCCAAACGCATTGTCCACGTATTACCAGCATCATCGTATACAGGCAATTCTTGCGTAATATGTTTTGCATCAGATGGAATGTTCCCTCCAACAATTCCTTTTGACGTTCGAATACCACCGATTGCTGATCCCATTGGAATTTGCAATGGTCCCGGAATACCAGATAAGTCCACATTACCAGTTGATGGATCAGCTGGATAGGCGAATACATATTGACCTTCTGTATTCGTAATATAGTAATCTGAAGATATTGCAAACGTCCCTTTACGTGTAAATTCCATATTTCCAGCTTTTGAATCACCTACAAGGAAGAATCCATTCCCTTCCATTGCTGCTTGTGTTTTACCACCAGTTAACGTAATTGTACCATCGCTATAATCCGTAACCGTTCCGCTCATTTTCACACCGTTACCGATACTTTTTGGGTTCGTTCCTGCGTATCTTTCATCGCCTTTTGCACCGATTGAATTGTTGTACAATAAATCATCAAACATCGCTTTTTGTTTTTTATAACCAACTGTTTGTGCATTAGCAATATTATTTGAAGTTACACTTAATGCATTTTGTGTTGCATTCATACCTGTAATACTTGTATATAACGCTTTAATCATAATGTATGGACACTCCCTTATGGATTTGTTGTTTTTACTTCTTCAGTTCCTTTTTGATCGGCTTTCTTTACATCTTCTGGATTCGTTTCTCCAATTGGTTTATCAGATACTCTCTCAACGAAGCGAAGGGATACCACTTTATCACCAATAACAAGCTGTACATCATTATTTTCTGCAAGGCGAACTGTCTCTACTTGACCAGTTACTTTGTTACCGTCACCGTCAACACCTCTTACGTACTTCCCTAAAAACTTCATTCCACCATCAAGCGCTGTCGAATACATCGTCATTCTTAAAGAGTCAACTGCCTTTGTCATATTTTGCACTTGTTCCATAAGAGATAACTGCGCTGTCTGATTCATCATTTGATTCATATCCATTGCATTGAATGGATCTTGGTGCTGAAAACTCGCTAAAAACAATTTTAGAAAATCATCGTTTTCCATTACACCAGGTGTTTTTTGTTCACTTGCTGATACTCCATTTGTTTGCCCTACTGGCGATTGTACACCGTTAACAGGGACATTACTTCTTTGCGCTCCTGCTTGTAACGGAGTATGATTTGTACTCGTTGTATTTAATCCAACTGTTGGCACGCTTTATTCCTCCAATAATCCCGCAAATTCTTTTGATTGTTGATTCTCCTGTTTCGGACTTGCTAACTTCTGTTTTTGCCTTTGCTCTTGTTCTCGCTGTTCTTTACGGTTTTCATCTTTATCTGAATAACTAATTTGAATATTAATTTCTTTTTCTTTTAACTTGAGTCTCAATTCATCAAATATGATTTCAACACGTTTTTTCGCATCGTGTTTTTCCATTTCGACATGAACATCAATTTGATCTCCATGCTTTTTCATAAATACAGTTAATGTCCCTAGTTTCTCTGGGTTTAACTGAAATAAAACACGTTCTTGTTTCACTACAAATTTTTGCAATGCTTCTACTTGCGCTTCCATTTTCTTTCCTAAATCAGGTAATGCAACTTTCTCAGCACCGCCATTTGATTTTCCTATTTGATCCGTACTCGTCACTTTATTTAATAACTCCACACCAGCGGAACTCGAATCGTTTAATGCGTCAACTTCTGGCAACTCTATCTTTACATCGTCGCTCTCTAATTTCGGAAGATCTGCATCTAAGTCTTTAGACTCTTCTTGTTTCTTTGCGATATTACAAGATTCTGATTCTACAACTCTCAATACTTGCATCGTTTGCTCTGGCATCATCACTTTATCTAACACCATTTGCAATGTATCTTCTAAACAGATAGCATTTGTAATGCGCATATTTGAAAGAAGCTCTTGTAACTGTTGTAATTCAGCTGCAGGCAATTCGTTAAGTTTTATATTGCCGTGTTCTTTATATAACTCTTGTATTTTTTGTATGTATTGATATAACAATTTTGTCTGCACACGTAATTGTTCAATTGCAACCATTTGCTCTGATATAGCTAACAGTATTTGTTCTGTTTCTTTTTTCTCTTCTTTCTTTATAAGCGGCTCTTCCTTTTTCACCGGCTTTTGTACTAGAAGATACTCTTTCTTTTCTTCTGGCGCTTCCTCTTGCTTTGCTTTCTCCGTTTTCGGCCTTGTTTTATTTTCACTTCTCATCGTTTGATCGAATGCAGACTCTTCACGTTTCGGCTGCATTTCAAGACTTTTCTCTTCTTGCGGAGGTAAACTTTGTTGCACCGGTAATACAAACTGTAACACAACTTCCACCTCATCTATTTATACACATTTTTAAATCAAGAAGCATCTTTTCTTCTAACTTTTCTTGTGCTTTCGCAAGCTTCTTACAATCTTCTTGATACATTTCATCAATGACACGTTCTTTTTCTTTTATTTTTTCTAAAAGGCTTTCATTTTTTTGAATAAAACCTTCCGTTTTTTTAATTTTCCGATTCCATTCTTCTATTCTCTCAGGCGAAAATGTATGTGAAGACAGCATACCAGCCATAATACATTGCCCAGTTTGTACGACTTTACTTCGCGATTTCACAACATACAAATCATATTCTTTTTTTTGTTCTATTTTTCTTTTTTCAGCTGTTAGTTCGTACACTTCTTTTAAAATATGTTCTTTCTCTTGATTCATCTGCAATTTTATCGTGTCGTACTGCTGCTTATCCACCTATTTTCATAGCCCCTTCCTATTATAGCGCTCTCTTTTTCTATTATATAGTTTTTTCACAAAAAAATCTGTGAAATATTAAAAAACAAAAATAAGACCCCAAAACACGAGGTCTTATACAATATGATGCATCGCTTGGACGATATCTTCAAATTGAAAACGATCCGCTCGCCCTTGTTTTAAGAACGTATTTATACCTTCCACTTTATTTTTACATTCAAAAATATAAGCATTTTCTTCATTTTCTTGAATTGTTCCTAATTTGAAATACAATTCATTTTCCTTATAAATCGATAAGATTTTTCTCATTTCATTTGCACATTGCCAATGATTCGGTGATACGATTTCTTCCATAATCCTACTTACTGAATCTAATACAGAAATAGCTGGATAATGACTAAGCGTTGCAAGTTCACGCTTTAACACGATATGCCCATCTAAAATACCACGCGCTAAATCTGGTACTGGGCCATTTAAGTCGTCCCCATCAACAAGTACTGTATATATGCCTGTTATTGATCCTTTTTGTGTTTTTCCCGATCGTTCTAACAATTTCTTCATATAGCTTTCCATTAAGAGCGTTTTACCACCTATCGGTAATTCTTTTACGGCAATATCAACACTTCGGCGTGCATCAGCAAAACGAGTAACAGAATCCATCATGAGCAATACGTTATTGCCTTGGTCGCGAAAATATTCAGCGATAGATGTTGCAAGCTTGGCAGCACGAAGTTGCATGAGATGGCTTTCATCTGATGTTGCTACAACTACGACGCTTTTTTTCATTCCTTCTTCGCCTAATTCTTTTCGGATAAAATCTTTTACTTCTCTGCCACGCTCTCCTACTAAACTAATAACATTAATATCAGCTTTTGCGTTTTTCGCAATCATTCCGAGTAAAGTAGATTTACCAACACCAGATCCAGCGAAAATACCAATTTTTTGACCGATGCCAATCGTTAACATAGAATCTATCGATTTAATCCCCGTCTCAAATACATCGGTAATTTCTTCACGCTCAAATGCGTGTATAGGCGGGGCATCCAATTTTATTTTCTGGAGCGGCATATTTTCAGCGTTCTCATTTAACACTTCACCATTTGCGCTTAACACTTTTCGGAGCAAATGATTACCACGGGGTACAACAACGTCTTCAGCAATTAATGTAACTGAATCTCCGTAACATACTTTTTCCGTCTGTTCAAATGGGAGTAACATATTATTCTCTTTTTCAATCGCAATTACTTCACATAAGACATTATGTTCCCCAACGAGGCAAACATCTCCAATCTTCGCTTTCGGCCCTTTCGCTACGAAAAACTGCTCTTGTACACTATGAACTTTACCAACTTTCGTATACAGCGGTGTTTTAATGAACATATTCCATTTAGCATTCTCATTCATTAAAAGCCTGCTCATACGTTTTGCTCCTCAAATACTTTCTCTTCTTCCCATTTTTGACGAAGTTTCGCAAATATAGGTGCAAATTTAAATTCGAAAAATTCCTTTTCTTCTTCCAGAACAAATTCACCAAACTGCAAGGAGAAATCATACTTCCATTCAACTAATTGTAAAAGCCAATATTCTTTCGTATTTTCTTTCTCTTCTTGAATGCGTTCAAACGTTTCTGGGTGTACTGTAATGATTAATTTTTCAAATGAAGTAGGCAATGTTTGAACGATGCCAGTTAAAATTGGTAAAACATCTAGTAATCGCGAATCTACCGCTTGATTCACGATTTTTTCCGCTAACTGAAAGGATTGATCCCATAGTAATTCTGTCCATTCATACGCTATTTCTTGTTGTTCTTTTTGAAACTGGATACGCGCTGCTTCCATCTGTTCCATTTGTTCATGAATGTGCTGTTGAAATTCTTCTTTCCCTTGCATCAACTGTTGTTGTTCTCGTTCTAACGTTTGCTGCTCTTTCCTTAGCTGATTCATTTCAATATGCAAGGCATCTTGCTGCGCACGAAGTTCTGCATGATCAACTTGTAGTTCTCCCTCTATATGAACTGAGGCTGGCTTTGGAAATTGTAATTCATACGTCTCTTCAGAAAAAGAAACAGAATTCTTCGGAATTCTGTTTTTAAATAAGGACATCATCTTCACCTCTTTGAATGATAATTCTTCCTTCTTTCTCTAACTTTTTCACTGTACCTGTAATCGTTTGCTGTGCTTTTTCAGCGTCTGTCATCTTAAGTGGTCTTAAACCATCTAATTCTTCTAAAATCATCTCTTTACGATTCATAGACATACATGTAAATAGTTTCTCTTTAATTTCTTCTTTTGCGATTTTAAGTGCTTTTGCGATAACACCATTATCTGTAATTTCCTCTAACACACGGCGAAGCGCAAGATCTTCAAGACCGAGTAAGTCTTCAAAGACAAACATGTTTTCTTTAATCTTTTCAGATAGTTCATAGTCCATTTCATCCAGCTTTTGAAAGACTGTTTTTTCAACACCTCGTGAAACGTTATTTAAAATGTTCACAATTGTTTTCAAGCCATCTGTTTTATTAATCGCACTAAATGCCATATTATTTAATTTCGCCTTTAATAATTCACTAATTTGATTAATTAATTCGCCATCTACTTGTTCTAGCTTTGCAATACCCATTACTGTTTCTACTCGTTTATAATCTGGTAATCTCTCAATTAATTGAGAAGCAAGCTGTGGCTTAATATAAGAAGCAATAATCGCAATCGTTTGCGGTGATTCATCATTAAGTACTGTAAGAAGCGGTTCTAAATCTGTTAGTGAATTTAAGAATTCAAATGGATTATCTTTGTTATACCAAAGGTCTTCCAATAATTTTTCAAGCTCGTCTTCTGGCATGTTTTTAAATATGCGACGAATATATTCTTTATCCGGAGTCACTAGATTCAATTCTTTTACATTTAGTTCATATAAGAACTCCCCTAGTACATTTTCTAACGTTTCCGGTTTATATACACGAAACTTCGCGATTTCACGAAGTAATACTTCTTTTTCCTCAGCAGTCATATATTCAATGACTTTTGCTGCCACCTCTTCATCTAATGTACGAATGAGGATGGCAGCTTTTTCTTTGGAGGAGATTCCATCTAACATCATTGTTCCTCCCTTACTGTCCGTTTAGCCATTTTTTAATAACTTTTGCAGTACCTTCTACATGTTCCTTCGTAGCATTTTGTACTTGTTCATCTAACGTTGGTTCTTTCGGTTTTTCTGGTTCAAGTTTTGGTTCTGGCTCTATTTTTTCTTCCGGAATTTCCATAATACTTTCACTACTTGCCGCAACTTCATCTTCTGCTAAGTATTCTTCATATTCCTCTTCTTCTTTCTTTTTCTTACGTCTCGCTAAGAAGAACCATACTAGACCAACAAACGCTAACAAGCCACCTGTAATTCCACCGATTAGCCACCAGTTCAAGCCACTTTTCTCTTGTTTTTTCGGTTCTTCTGCTTTCGGTTGATCAAATTGAACTGTTACAACGTTAACTTGTCCATTTGTAAAGTTTCCGTTCGGATCAGCTTGCAGTCCTGCTGCCGTTCCAATTGCTTCTTTAAACGTTGTCATATCGATTCTTCGTTTTACTAACGTATCATTATCTACCCATACTACAATATTTGTTTTCGTTAATTCTGGATGCTTCTTAATCGTTTCAACTGTTTTATCTATTTCATAGTTTTCAATCTTATTACTATTATTATTCTCATAGACGACTTTACCATCTTGATTATTGTTCGTACCGTAGTTTGGCACTTCACCATTTGCTGTAATACCAGCACTCGGCTTCGCATTATCTTGTGCCGTCGAACGCTCTTCTTGCTCTTGTTTACTACGAAGTACACCTTTATCACCATATTTTTCTGATTGACGTGTTACTTCATCATAATTCACGGTAACTTTCGTATTCACTTTATATTCATTTGGTTTAAACATCGTCATTAGCGTTGCATCAATATCTTGTTTTAATTTACCTTCAATTTGATGTTGCATCTCAACTTCTTTTTCATAAGAAGAAGAGCTGTTCGCATTCGCTGCATCTGCTCCTTTTGAGATTACACCTTTTTTACTATCTATTACACTTACTTCTTCCGGTTTTACACCAGGAACTGCCGCACTAATCATTTGCTTTATACCCGCAACTTGATCAGTTGTTAAAAGTTGTCCACGTTTCACCCCAACAGTAATTGCTGCTGTTCCTTTCGCTTTTTCCTCATCAAAAATCGTTTCTTTTTCAGGTAACGTAATTTGCACATTTGCCGTTTCAACTGTTGCGAAGTTTCTTACAATATCTTGCTCCAATTGCTTTTTCGTACCGACAATTTGCTTCATTTTTTTATCTTGCTCACTTGAACCGAGCGAGCTTTCTAATAAAATTTCCTCACCGCTTTTCGAATTAAACGGTAAGCCCATTCCATTCATTTCTTTTCGAACCCACGGAGCATCATTCTTTTGCACACGAATCGAACCATCGGCTGCTAATTGATAATCAACACCTAGCTTCGATAATTCTGCTGTAATCTCTTGTTTGTCTGCATCATTTAAATTTTGATATACAACAACATATTTATCTGGCAAGGTGAAGTATAAAAGTGCTCCTGTTACAATTGCTAAAAGCGCAGCACCGATCACTAATTTATGCCAAGTTTTTAACGATTGGAAAACATTTTTTATCTTTTCCATTTAAACACACCCGTCCACTTTCCTAAATTTGCATATTAATTAGCGACTTATAATTTTCAATAAGATTATCACGTACAAGAGCTGCAGTTTTCATTTGTGATTCAGCTTTCTTTTGCTGAATTAAAACGTCATGTGTTTCCCCTACCCCTTTTGTTAATAAATCATATACAGCTGTTTGGGCATTGTTTTGTGTTTGATTCATATCTTCTAATAAATCAATAAACTTTTTCCCAGAAGCTGCGGATGTTTGCGAAGGTTTAGACGTGCCGATTGCCTGAATCGTTCCAAATGGCTGTGTCTGTATCATTGGTTGAATTTTCATTTCTCATCTTCTCCCTTATCCTCTGCCAATCTCTAAATCTTTATCGAGCATTTTTTTGTTCGCATTTAATACACTCGTATTTGCTTCATACATTTTTTGAGCAATCATTACATTCGTCATTTCAGCAGTCACATCAACGTTCGGATAACGTACATATCCTTCTTCATTTGCATGCGGATGCGTCGGATCATACACTAAATTTTCAGTTTGATCTGCTTCAATACTTTTTATTTTCACTCCATTTGTAGAAGTACTGTTTAACATACTTGAAAAACTATTGTTTGATTCTAGCACTACACTGCGACGCTCATACAAATCTGCCCCTGGTGCTGCAGTCGTATTCGCATTTACGATATTATTAGAAGTAACTTCCATCCATTTTCGTGCTGTAGTGAGCCCTGAACCACTTGCATTAATTGCTTGAAACATAAGTTGCCTCTCCTTCTATACTTAACGTCCACGCGCTGCCTGGTTAATTGCATATTGCGTATTAATCGCGTTAATTGAAATACCGTATAATTGATTTGCTTTCATTAAATCTAGCATTTCTGTCGTTACATCCACGCTATTTCCATCTTTATTCATTTGCATTGATTTCGTTTGAATCTTTGCATATGTATTTTTCATATTTACTGTTGGTAAGTGCATTTCATTCGTTTGATATAAATCTGGATTGCTATTTAAATCTGAAGGATTACTTTTATATAATGCACTGCTTTTATTCATCTGTTCAGCAAATGTTACATCTTGTGCTTGATAGCCAGGTGTATTTGCATTTGCAATATTACTAGAAACAGTATTTCGTTTCGTCACTAAATAATTCATATAGTGGCTTACATCACTCACTAAATCTGGCATATTCAACATCCTTCCTTTTCCACTTGGCCATTTCGAACATAATAATCCACTAATAGAAGTTTCACTTCATTATTTATTTTCTTATATGTATTTATTAAAATATTAACTGTTATATACCCTAACATATTTTATTCCATTTTTTCATTGTTGTCTTTAGAAAAATACAAAAATATAAAAAAGAATGAAAAAAATTGTATACACGTAGTCATCCATGTAGCATTTCAATATATGAACTACAAGCTAACATCCATTTTTATATTATGTAGAGAATTACTGTTTTTTTCACTACAGCCATGAAGAGAAACCTCAATCAGCGGAACTCCTAAACAAAGGGATGGATTCCCCTTCAAAAAGGGAACCCGTTTCCATACTTTATATTTAATATTTACCGTAAAATGAATTAGCTTTCATTCGCCCATCATTTGTCATAATCATTTCTTCCAAAATCTTTTGCTTATCTCGAATATGCTGAGCTGCCTTAATAATTAACGGACTCACTTCCGCTGCAACTTGCGCGCGTGTTTCTTCATCCAATGTCATCATCCAGCGATTTAACATCGTACTTTTCTCAGCAAACTCTTCATCTGACACTTGCAATTCACCGATTTCATTAAAACAGCGGACAAATGCTCGATAAATATCATTGTTCATTTTCGAGCGCTCCGCGGTAACCATCTATTAAATCTTGTAATACTTTCACAATCGCATCGATATCTTTTGCTTCACGTGTTACTTTCATCGTTTGAATTTGAACGCTAATCCAATCATATAAACCAAATAGGCTATCATATAAATCTTTCGTAATTTCAGGATTTAATTGTAGCTTTAATTCTTCAAAAATACGTTCTAACTTTTCAAGAAGCGCATCACCTTCTTGTAGTTTAAAAGTATGTAAAAGCTCTTCTAAATTACGAAATTCTACAATACATCTTTCATAAATAAAAATTGTATTTTTAATTGGGTTACTCGTCATAATATCATTTTGCATATAGCGTTGCCATGCTTGCATACGATCACTTCCTTAGCTTTTCATTAATCATCACTTTTTTGTTTTGTCATTGCTTTAATTGTTTTTAATTGGCTATCAAGCGCCGCTAATGTACTTTCTAACTTTTGATATTTCTTCACGATTTCATCTTGCTTTTGCAAGTTTTGTGCTTCAATATCTTTAATCTTTTTATCTAAATCACTTACACGCGAATCGATGCTTTTCACACTTTCCCCGACTACACCCTTATCACCAAATAACTTTTCAAGTGGTTCTTCCATCATCTTTCCTATTCCATTTGAACTAAAGAAGAACTGTTTTGCTGCATCAGGATTATCTTTTAACGCCTTTGCTAATTTTTCATCGTCCACTTGCATTGTTCCATCTTGTTTTAATTGAATACCATATGTGAACAAATAGTTGCCATCCTTTGAAAACGTCACGACGCTATTCATCATCTGGCGAACACTTTGCATAATTGCCTGTCCTTGAAAAGCTCCATTTTTCCCATCGAAAATATCAATTGTACCTACAGCCTTATTGTACTCAGCTACCATTTTTTTAATTAAATTAGCTGCATCTGTGACGTTTGAATCACTAACTGTAAACTTTAAATCTATATCTTTTTGATCCACAGCTTTTGTATCTGCACCCGTGTCACCACTAGGCTTATTTTCCACTATCGGGTCTGTTACTTTTAAAAGCTCAATCTTTACACCAGGAAGTGATTCAATTGTGTTGCTAGCGCTTTTTTCTTCAATACCATTGATACTATATATGGCATCTAGTGCTTCATTAATCGTATTTAATTTCATTTCCGTTTTAGGCGTGCTTGTTTCTGTACCTTTAACTTCCACCTCTGAATAAAACAACTCAGTGAGCACGTTAGGTGGTGTCTGTTCTAAATGAATAGCGTTTGCTTCTCCTTCTTTCGTAGAAGACATGAAGATTTTTTTGCCTAGTGTATATACCGATACACCGTAATCCCCATCATTAATTTTATTAATTAAATCTTTATATGTCATATCCGTCGTAACTTTAAGTTCTTTATTATTAATCTTTAACGTTTCATTTCTAGGAAGCTTATCACCTATCGTAATTTCATTAGATGCGATTTGATGACGCTGTGCCAGTTGATTAATTTTCACATTAAATGTTCCTGCGATGGCTCCACCACCAGCTTTTACGTTAATATAGCCATCTTGTGATGTCGTCACTTTTTTTTCATTTCCTTTAAAAGTAGCTAAATTTTTAAAGGTTTGCGTGAAAGAACTAAATTCTGATTTTAAACTTGTATATAATAGTTTATCTTGTGAAAGTTGTTTTTTTTCATTTGTATATGGTGTTTTCCTCATATCCAGTGCATTCATTTCTAATTCAACGAAGTTAGAAGTATCGATCATATTATTACCGAGGTTCCATATTTGTTGTCTACCGCCAATACCCGTTAATGTTCCTGCCATATTTCTCACTCCTTATCGTTTACATATAATCTAAAATACTCGTTTTACTCATCGTACTAATCGCTTTAAGCGTCGCTTCATACGTCGCGTTAATGTATGCTAAATCAGAAATTGCCACCGCTAAATCAACATCTTCAATTTCTTTACGGTTTTCTTGAAGCGCTAAGTTTTGCTCACTTAAAATCGTATTAAACGTATCTACAGTGCTCATCGTTGCTCCCACTTCTGTTGTACGATTAATAACGCTATCTAAGTTTTTCTTATTCTCCTCTAAAAAAGGTTGTAATGCATTTTGATCACCGCTTTGCAAAGCATCTTTCATCTTTACTAACGTTTGGATAACAGGAGTTAATAAGTCATCACCTTTACGAAATGCTTTAATTTCATAACCGTCATTTAGCTTCCACATTATATCTTTTTCGCCACCTTGGTATGTACCATCATCCGTAAATGGTGGTTTTTCTGCACTATCTCCACCAAAAAGATAGCGACCTTGCTCTTTCGTATTCGCTAAATATACGACTTGTTTTAGAATTTGATCAATTTCTGTTCCAATTGCTTTTAATTCTTTTTCACTATTCGTCCCATTTAATGCTTGAATCGTTAATTGATCTGCTCTCGTTAAAGATTTCACAATACCTTGTAATGTATTTTCCGTTTGACTTAACACATTTCTAGAATCTGCTATATCTTTTTGCATTTGTTCAATATTTGCCAATGAATGTTGAATCGCAAATGATTTACTTGCTGCTAGTGGATCTTCGCTCATAAGAAGGTTTTTCTTCCCTGAAGTTACTTGATTTCGATGATATTGCTGCTGTACATTCAAATCCATTAACCGATTCTTTGCCCAGTTTGCATTTTGAAATGTAGATACTCTCATCCCTATCTTCTCCTTTATTTATATTTGAAGTGGCGTGAAGAAAAAACTGCAGCTATGTACGCCGAACCCTCTCGTCTTCTCATATCTCTAGTCTTACTTCGCTTGGTCCACTNNAGAATGTGCTTTTTGTTTTTATTTAACATGTGAAGGGGCTATTTGCTAAACATGGCTTCCTTACTAACTAACTTACCCTATCGCCTTCTCATATCTCTGGGCTTACTTCGCTTGGTCCACTNNAGAATGTGCTTTTTGTTTTTTGCTTTTTGCTTTTCATTACCTGTTACCTAATAATTGAAAACAAACTATCAAACACTTCATTCATCGTATTAATCGCTTTAGAGTTCGCCACGAAGTATTTTTGGAAGGCCATTAAATTTACCATTTCCTCTTCCATATTCACGCCTTCGATACTCATTTTTTCTTGCTGAATACCATCCAATAAATCACCATGAATACTTTGATAAGCATTCACTGCACTTTTATCTGAAGCTACCCCAACTATGAATTGGTCTAATGCTTGTTTATACGTAAGCCCCTCTTTATAATCTCCATCTGTAATTCCTGCCAGTTTATTTGCTGTTTCAGCAGATATTTTCATTTTCGAAACATCTTGTGCAAATTCCGGGTTTAATTTCATCTCTTTCGCATAATCTCCAACGAAGAAATCTTTTCCCATCACTGTATTCACTTGATTTTTCACTGAACTCATAAAATCTTCAAGATTTTTTTTATAACCCGCAATCTTCGCTTTCGTATCTATCGCTGATTGAATTGCGCCGCTAGTTAAAGGAATTTCTGAACCATAAATCCCAACAGACATTGGCTCTTTTTCTTTATTTAATTGAAGTGGATATGTATCTTGTCCATTTACTGTTAAAACACCATTGATTCTAACACTTACTATATTAGGATTCATAGATTCATAAGATACCTCTATATCGGCATACTTAGACATCTCTGTAACGATACTGTCACGTTCGTCTAATAGTTGATTTGGTACTTGTGTGCCAGCTTGCCCAATTTTTTTATTCGCTTCTGCTAAACTAGCAGCAAGACGATTAAATTCATTCACATGCGCTTCAATATCTTCTGTCGTCTGAACTTCCGCCGTAGCTAAGTTTTTCGCAAGACGATTTACCTGACTTGTGAATTTCCCCGTTTCAGCAATTAATGTATCATAGTAGTTTGGTTGCTCCGGATTTTTTGCAACTTCACGGAAAGCATTGAAGAACCCGTCCATTAAACTGGATAACGAATTCTGTCCAGTCGTACCTACCATAGACTCTACTCTTGATAAAGTAGAATTCATATATGCATAATATGAGAACTGTGATAATTGATCATTATATTGTTTCGTTTTCACTTCGTCCGTAATACGATCAACGCCTAATGTTTGTACACCGTTACCAATTCTTTGTGACGGCATATGCCCATTACTCGCTCCAGCAGAGGCGATATTCACTGCTTGACGTACATAACCTGGAGTATGAATGTTAGACAAGTTTTGTTTCGTCGTTTGTAATCCCATTTGGGCCGCTAGCATACCTGATAGCGGTGTATTATAATCAGATAATCTCATATTGATTCACTTCCCCTTTACAAAAGTTCGTTCATAAAGATTTGCGAATTATTGTTTCTCTCCAAATTATATTCAGAAACCGAATCCACAATAATTTCTGTAGTTTTTAATAGTACGTTTAAGTAATATTGATTTTTCAAAAGAATCATTTTTACATTTTCTTCTAATACAATTAAGTTTTTTTGTATTTTTTCAATTTTTTCAATTTCTTCACGAGAAAAATACAAAAATAACGCACTCACACGAAACGATTCAACTCCCTGTTCTTTACAAAACTGAACAACCATGTCTTCAAATGAGCTTGATAATCCTTTTAAACCGTCTATGTACTGTAATTGCTCTATTTGTAACTTTTGAACTGCGTTTACATTTTTATGTTTTAAATTCTCGTATATGTTTTCTCCAAGCGCTTGAATATTTTCATATGCTTTTTGAATAATGACGAGCTTTTCATATAATTGTATGTACATATTATTTCCTTCCTTTTACAAGACTAGATTTACAATTAAACCGTGGATTTCTCCAATTTGATTTAACATTTCTAAATGCCCTGTTTTTGTATTAATCAAGTTCATAACATCTTCTAATTCATTTAATCCCATTTCTGCCTGTTTCACAATCGTCATTTTTTGTGAATACCCGTAACGTGGATGACGAGACATAACGTCTTTATATTGCAATACATTATCAACGTAAAAATTCAAAAATGATTTTACCGTATTTTTATATTCCATAACATTATCAAGCGTTAATTCCATTTCAATTTTCTCTTTAATTTCTCCAATATTATCGACAAACGCTTCCATTTGTTCTAGCAATTTATCCTTTTTCGGATCTGCATGCAAATTATCCGAAAATGCAAGCCCTGTCCTGACATTTGCTTCTTTCGGCATTTGAGTAGCAGGCGGTATATGCGATAAAATTGGGTTATGCGAGATAGAACGTAGCATATATATCACCTATTTATTTATTTTTTTATTTCTTCCTAAAGTTAATCGTAAAATCCAGTTATTTATAATTATACTCTGAACACTCATATTTTGCAGTTATTTTTTGTAGAAGATATGTTACAATTTAGCATGAGGTGGCACAATTCTATGAATATTTTTCTTTGTGGTTCAAATCAATTAACAGCATTAGATCAAGAAGAAATTAAAAAGTTTTTAACCGACTATGCTCATAAACATAAAATTTACATATTATGTTATAAATCTATTGAAAATGAAGTTCTTCGTTTTTTCATTGCAAACGAAAGACTCGCTCAAAATTTATGCCTTTACACGCTACAACCGTTACAAACAGTAACAGATGAATTTCAAGAAGTCGTTGATTACTTAAAAAAACATGGAGCCGAATACGTTGCTTTTGATCACCCTTCTGGCTCCATTTACCGATCAGATTATATGTTTTTTGTAAAACAAATTATTGAAGATACCGATTTAGTTCTCTGTTTTTACAATGGAGACAAACATACATCAGTCATTCCTGTTGATATTGCAAAAGAAGCGGGGATTGATGCTGTCATTTATGATTTACCAGGTTTACATGAAAAGCAGATGAAAAAAAGCTTTGAACAAAAAATTCGTATGATGTAAAGGGGGAGGCACAATATCGTTATTGTGCCCATTGTAAATATGATAATTGAACAAGATTATGATCATTTTATCGCGAGTTTTAAACAACAATTCAATATGGATATCGCTTCGTATAAACAAGATAGAATGCGCCGTAGAATTGATGCTTTTATTACGAGAAAAGGCTTTGAAAACTACACTAATTTTTTTAGCCATTTACGTGCCGATCAAAATTTATTTGTAAGCTTTATTGACTATATTACAATTAACGTTTCAGAGTTTTTCAGAAATAAAGAACGCTGGCAAACGTTAGAAACGAAAGCACTACCAAAATTACTTGAACAAAATAACGGGAAATTAAAAGTATGGAGTGCTGCCTGCGCTGCCGGTGAAGAACCATATACACTCTCTTTAATTTTATCAAAACATCTTTCTCCATTTCGCTTTGAAATACAAGCAACAGATCTTGATTTTCATATATTAGAAACTGCAAAACGTGGTCAATATACAGAACGTTCTTTAAAAGAGTTACCTACAGATTTGAAAGAGCGCCATTTTACGAAAGAGGATGATATATATTCATTGCATCAAAACATTAAGCAACTTGTCACGTTCAAACAACACGACCTCTTAATGCAATCATTCGATACAAATTACGATTTAATCATATGTCGTAATGTAATGATTTACTTTACAGAAGAAGCAAGAGTAAAGCTGTATGAAAAGTTTAGTCGTTCTTTACGAAAAGGTGGCGTGCTATTTGTTGGTAGTACAGAGCAAATTTTAACACCCGAACGCTACAATCTTCAGCGATTCGATACATTTTTCTACGAAAAAATATAAAGTGAAACTTTAATCAGCGGAAGTTTTGTCCATCCCCATTGATTATTAACCTTCACCAATCGGGCGTTTGCGGGATAAAAAAGGGTCGTCACATGAAAGTGGCGACCTTTTTATATAACTCGAATCAAAATAATAGTAACAATCCATATAAAGAGAAACAGAACCGTCATTGACCATTTATGTTCTTGAATCGTTTGTTTCAATGCTTGAGATAGTTGCGTCATGTTCATTTCTGCAAGCGCTCTCCATACACTTACATCTCGATCTTTAGCCATGTGATCCATGCCGTTAATTAAAGTGGTTTCATTAGACAACTTCGTTATATAAGCAGTAATAACCGTTACCATTAAATTTATATTTCCTTCTGAAGAATCACTTTCCACTCTAGAAATAAGCGCACTCACATCTAGTAACGGAATATGTACCTTTCTACCAAATGATAATTGTACTTCAGCAAAATCATACGTTCCATCTAACAAAGGAAGTTCTTTTATATGCGCTTGCTTAACAAGTCCTTGCAGGCTTCTAATTACTTGTTCGTATATTCTTTCTGTTTGCTTTCCTTCTCCGGATAACGCATGTAACTTTTTAAAAAGTTGTAACACTGTATCCATCTCTTTAAAAAGCATTTCCTTCATACTCTTTCCATCACTTAAACTTGCAAGTAAAATTCCTATTTCATTATTTTTCGTAATGATTTTAGAATGTCCAGTAAACACTAGATTACTACGCTTTCGTTCTTTCTGAATCTCATGTTCCGAAATAGCTTTAGGCTGTTTTAATGGTTGCAGCGTCTTATGTTCAATTGTTGTACGTTTAATTTCCATTTAAGCGCCTCCACTACTATGAAATAATTAGCCCCATTCTTTATTACTCTTTAAAACTAACAACAGTACGAATAAACCTGACATAATTGCAAATACATTAGAAGCTTTTACTCCTTGTTCACCTTTTTCTTCCTTCTTTTCTGGCTCTTCTTTCTTTTTTGAGACGTCGTGATTGTCACTTTTTCCTTTTTCCTCTTTTTGAACCTTTGCATTCGTTACTTCTTTATTTTCTGTCAACGGCTCTTTTATATTGTAGTTAATTTCTTCTTTCTCTTTTAACGGTTCTCTTATAAAATTATTTACTTTCTCCTCTTGCTTCGGAATTTGAACAACTGGAAGTTTTTCTTCTGGAAGCGGAATCTCTACTTTCAAATATTCCTGCTTCTCAGTTTCTTTCTTATCTTCTAACTTATTTTCATCCTCTTGTTCTTCTATCTTTTTATCATCTTCCGCTTTTTGCTCCAAAACAGAAACGATATATTCACTTTCCATCACAAGTTTATTACCTGCTGCATCTATTATTTCTACAAATAGTTTGTATGGTCCAATTGGCAAATCATCCGTTATTTCGAATGATTTTTGCCAATCCATGTCGCGCTTATTGTAGTCTAATAAAAAGGTAATCTCTTTATCCTCTTTTCCTTTTAATGTAACACGAGCTTCTTTCACAACCGATTCTATATCTGACGCTTTTACTCGTATATGTATAGAGTCTCCCTGTTTCCGTTCAATTAAGTTCTCTTTCGCCTCATCAATAGTAACTTTATGTAACGTTGGCAATTCTGTATCAATAGTCGGTGTTTCATTTTTAATACGAATAAGCGGGACATTCACTTCATTTTCTATAAGTTCTTCCTTCTCATTTTCTTTATAACTTTGAACGAGCTGAAGGTGCCAATCACCTTGCAAATCAAAAATTCCAATCTTATAGTTCGCAATCCACCGCTTCGTCTCTTCTTCATACTCAAAAGATAGCATTCTTTCTTGTGCATATTGCTCGCCATTTTTTTGCAACTGCAATATACCTTTCATACTTTGAATGCTTTTCTCCTTTCGTTCTACAGTAATCCGCAATTCTTCGCCAACCTTCAATTCCTGCTTATTTACTGTAATGATCCCTTGATCCGTTTCTATCTTTCTTCCAATCTCTTGTTCATTCGCTACTTCTTTTTGTTCCTCTTCAACTTCGTTCATTTCTACTCGTTCTGTCTGCTCTTGAACTGCCTTTTTTTCTTGCACGTTCATTTCATTTATATTTTGATCTCGTTCCATTTGTTCTTCCGCCTGAATTTGCAAAGGGAAGAACAAATGTATACATAGCCAGCAAACTAGAAAAAACGTTACGTTTTTCATCTACTTGTTCAAACTCCTATTTCAACGCCTTACAACGTTTTTGTCACTTTCACTCCGAAAAATCCATCTACATTTACAAGTTCACCATACGCCACTAATATATCATTTACATAAATTTGAATCGGTTCGTCAATATCTTCATCCAGTACAACCGCTTCATTTTCTTGTAAACTTAATATATCTTGAATTGTTTTCACAGTACTTCCAAATACAAATTTCACATTCATTTCTACATTTTGTAAGATGGATGTATCCATATATACTGGCTCAATTTGTTTCACTTCTTTAAACTCAATAGGTTGTACAACAGGTGCTACAATTTCTTCCTCTTCTATTTCTTCCTCAATCTTTTCTTCTTGTCCTTCCACCATTGGATATAGAAGTCGTCTCACCATTTCTTTCGCCTCTGAAATCGGTAAAATTTGATACATTTTCGATTGAAGTAAATCACCAATTTCAATGTTGAATGTAATTTGAACAAGCTCATCGCCTTCCATAGCTTCTCCCAAATATTCCATTTCTTCTCGCAGCGTCACAAATTTAACTTCTGGTGGTGTCATATCCATTTTTTCTTTAAACATTTCTGACATGGCAGTTGCCGCATGCCCCATCATTTGATTCATAATTTCTTTAATACCACTTAACTCTAATTCACTTAGCTCTTTCTCCGGGTCAATTTCTCCTGTCCCCATCATCATCAAATCTACCATTGTTAAAGCAACATCTTTCGTAAATACGAATACGTTCTCATTTTTTAATCCTTCAACAAAATCGACATTTAAAATGACGAATGGTACAGGTACCCCATCATAATGACGAACATTAATCGCCTCTACGTGTGGTGTACTAATAGTGACTGGCTGATTTAATAGTGTTGATAATACTGTTGAGGCTGAACCAATTGATATATTTGCAATTTCACCTAGCACATCTTTCTCTTCTTGCGTTAACTGCTCTTTTTTAACATGCTCTTCTGCAATCTCAGTTCCCACAATTTCCGCCGGCTCATTTATTTCTTCCACTTCACTAGATAATTGCAATAATTTATTTATCATTTGTTTCGTATGTTCAACTGAAACAATTTGCACTAATTTAGAGTTTACAAGATTATCTATTTTTAGATCAAACGACACTTTAACAATCATGTTACTTCCATTTATTCCAGAGATTTTCTCCATTTCTTCTGATAATTTTACAACTTTAATCGTCGGTGGAGACATATCTACTGCATCTTGGAAGAATTCCGACATAGATGTAGCTGCGAATCCCATCATTTGATTCATCGCTTCTTGTACAGCACTTAGTTCTAATTCACCAAGTTCTTTTCCTTCTTCCACTTCACCTGTCCCCATCATCATTAAATCAGCAATGGATAACGCAACATCTTGCTGGAGGACAAGTAGATTTTCCATATCTAAGCCTTTTGTGAAATGAATATTTAATACAACATGAGGAACTTCAACATCACTTGTATCATATAAATCTACTAACTCTACATGAGGAGCAGTTATACTTACTTGCCTATTTAAAATTATTGATAAAACTGTCGAAGCTGAACCGAATGATATATTTGCGATTTCACCAAGAATATCGCATTCTTGAGACGTTAAATGCACCTTTTCTTTCTCTAGCACAATTGTACTTGTATCCCCTTGTGTGTGTTGCTCTGGCATTTTCCCCGCCTCCTCATTTCTGTTTTCCATCTAATAATATAAAGTGAAACTTTAATCAGTAGGGGTTTCTTCATCCCCCAATAATTATTAGCTCACACCATTCAGGCCATTATCTTCCGCCTAACTCCATCGCACTCTCCGGATTTTGAGCTAGGGGGTCTTACTGCCCGGAAAATAGCGGGATAAATTCTCAATTATTATATTTTAGCAAACTTATTATACGAATCGTTACTATGCATTTTTTTCCACATTCATGCGATTCATTTTTTCATGTTCGTAATAAACCAAAAGGCTCCCCAATTATATACAAGTGGGGAGCCTTCCTTCATTCCTATTATAAACCTTCTGGGTTTAAAATGAGGACCACTCGTCCATCACCGAGAATCGTCGCGCCAGAGAAATAGTTAGAGCTCTCTGCAAAGAAGTCACCTAATGATTTTAAGACTATTTCTCTTTGACCGATAATTGTGTTTACAATAAGTCCATAGCTGCGATGTGTATTACGAACAATTAACACAGGAACCATTTGACTATCATATGACTCAAACGCCTCATCTACTGTTTTTTCACCAAATACAGTACTTAAATGCTTCACTTCAATAATTTGATTGCGATAGTTTAATACATCTTTCCCTTGTAAGGATTGAATGTCTTCTCTCTTAATTCGAATTGCTTCAACAATATTTCCAAGAGGTAAAGCATAACGCTTATCATTCGTTTGAACAAGCATCGATTGAATAATAGATAATGTTAAAGGAAGTTCAATTCTAAATGTACTTCCTTTTCCTTCTTCAGAATCAATAATCAAATGCCCACCTAAACTATGGATTGTATGCTTCACCACATCTAATCCCACACCACGTCCTGAAAGATCCGATACGACTTCAGCTGTACTAAATCCTGGTTGGAAGATGAGATCAAACACTTCGCGGTCTGTTAATTTATTTGCCTCTGCTTCTGTTACAACACCATTTTTAATCGCTTTTTTTAATACTTTTCCTTTATAAATACCATTTCCATCATCAGTAATTTGAATCACGACATGATTTCCACTATGAAAAGCCTCTAATTTAATCGTGCCTGTCTCGTTTTTACCTGTATCGCGACGTTGTTCAACAGTTTCAATACCATGATCAATCGCATTACGAATTAAATGAACAAGTGGATCACCGATTTCATCAATAACAATTTTATCAACTTCAGTATCTTCACCTGTAATTTGTAAATCAATTTTCTTCCCTAGATCTTTCGCTAACATACGTACCATACGCGGGAAACGGTTAAAAACAGTTTCAATCGGCACCATACGCATATTTAGTAATACATTTTGAATATCCTTTGAAATATCACCTAATCGATTTAAATGCTCAATTAATTCCTTGTTTTGAATTGTTTGTGCCAATTCATCAATGCGCCCACGCTCAATTACGCTTTCTTCAAACATATTCATTAATCTTTCAATTTTCTCTAATTGAACACGAATGGAACGATTCTCCACTTTACCATTTTTCGTTTTCATTGTGCTTTTAGCTGGCTTAGCACTCGTAGGTTGGGTCACCGTCTCTATAGATGTTTCTAACTGCGTAACCACAGCAGGTTGCACCGCCGCCTCTATAGGTGTTTCCAACTGCGCAACCACAGCAGGTTGTATCATTTCTTCTACTTGCACAAATTCCTGTACAACGACTTCCTGCGAAGAGTCCCCTTGCTTTACTTCTACTTTATCAATTTCAGAAACATGAAGTACTACTTGTTTCAATTCTTCTACACTACGATCCGTATTCATAAATACTGTGAACTCAAATCCGAAAGCATCCGCTTCGATTTCTTCAATACTTGGAACTATTTTTTGTATATTACCTAAATTTTGCAGTGCTTCAATACACATAATGGCACGTACTGCTTTTAAAATCGCTTGCTGTTCAACAGTTATGTGTACTTCATGCGAAACTACATTCTCGTTACTTATACGATTGGTCTCTACATGGTCTGTAGAAGTTTCTACATCACCATTCAATAGCTCTTCTAATTTTTGCTTAGTCGATGCAACATCAATATTACCCATTCCGCCTTGTTGCACATCTGCAACCATCTTCTCCAAGTTATCAATGCACTCAAAAATCACATCAATAATATTCGCATTTATCACTATATTCCCATGACGGATTTCATCTAACACATTTTCCATTTTATGCGTTAAATCCGCCATTTCCGTAAATTCCATACTTGCAGACATACCTTTAAATGTATGAGCTGAACGAAATATTTCTCCAACTACACCCATATCAGCAGGATTCTGTTCTAAAATTAGCACATTTTCATTTAGCGACTGTAAATGTTCTTCTGATTCTTCAAAAAATATATTTAATAGATCTGTTTGCATTTTAATCCCCTACCTGTCTAACAAACATTTCATTTATGTATAACAATTTAGTGTTTTATAACGAGAAAAAAGGGGACCACACGTCTATCCGCTATCATTGTTTGATTCCTTGTGGCACCCCTTTTATATTAGCTGTTTGCTACTTTTGTTAAAGCTTCGATTACACGATCCGCTTGGAATGGCTTTACAATAAAGTCTTTTGCTCCGCCTTTAATTGCATCTAATACCATCCCTTGTTGTCCCATCGCAGAACAAATAACAACTTTTGCACTCGCATCAATTTTCATAATTTCTTTTAATGCTTCAAGTCCGTCCATTTCCGGCATAGTAATATCTAATGTTACAATATCAGGTTGAAGCTCTTTATACTTTTGAATTGCTTCTATTCCATTCTCCGCTTCACCGATAACTTCAAATTCAGCCTTACTTTTTAATAAGTTTTTAATCATCGTTCGCATAAACATCGCATCGTCTACAACTAAAATTTTATATGCCATTCTTTTAGACTCTCTCCTTCTATGTATAAAAATATCTTAATATTTCACCTTATCATTCTCACTCATTATACAAAATAAAACGATAAAATTTAATATTTTTTAAAAGAATTTCTGTATTTTTATTATATTATTATTAAAATAATATACTATTCTTTTATATAAATGACAACGCGACGGTTTTTCTCCCAATTTTGCGGTGAATCATTTGGTACAACTGGCTTTGTATCTGCATATCCTACCGCAGCTAATCTTTTATCATCCACATGATACACCTCGATTAAGTGGTGTATCATATTAGCCGCTCTTGCTGAAGATAACTCCCAGTTAGAAGGAAACTTTTCATTATGGATTGGTCTACTATCTGTATGTCCTTCCACAACAATCGGATTTGGTAACGATTGGAAAAATCCAACTAATTGACTAATTATCTCTTTTGCTTCTGGTTTAACGTTCGCATCACCCGTATCAAATATTAAATTATCTACTATAACGATGCTTACTCCTGTATCCTCCCGGTATACATTCACTTGACTAATACCGTTATTATCTACATACGCTTTTAACTTCTTATACAAGTCGTCCATTCGCTTCTTTGAGACCATTTTTTCATCATTTTTTTCATGTGAAATATCTGGTATTGTATTTCCCAATACTTTTGCATCAACTTGCTCCGCGTCACTAAACTTTTCAAGCATCTTTGATAATTTTACTGTATCTTGCTTTGAGGTAGCAACTAGTAATACAAAGAAAGTTAATAATAACATCGTTAAATCTGTAAAAGTCGTCATCCAACGAGGCGATCCCTTTTGCGGTCGTTTTTTCATCATACCACTCCTTGAAATATTAGGCTGCTCGTTTTACTTTTTTTGTCTTCGATTCGTATACATATGTATCTAGTTTTAATTTTAATTTAGAAGGAATTTGTCCACGATACAATTCTGAAATGGCTTCAATTACAAACTTCTTCTCTGTATACAAATCTTCAATACCACGATACACCTTTTCGGCAAGAGGTATTGCAATCATATTTGCAAGTACAGATCCATACAATGTCGTTAACATTGCAACTGCCATCCCTGTACCAATTTGCGATGTATCTTGCAAGTTTTGAAGCATAATGATAAGACCGATTAAAGTTCCTATCATCCCCCAAGCTGGGGCAAAATCACCAATTTTATCTAATAAAGTTGCCCCTTTTCTTAATTCATACACTTCTGTTTCTACATCTTTCATTAACACTTCTTTTAATTCCTCTTCATCGTAACCGCTCAACATGAGTTGAATTCCTTTTTGAATAAACGGATTGTCTACTTGCTCCCCATCAACTTCTAAAGAAAGCAAACCATATTTTTTAGACTTTTTTAAAAAATCAACAAACAAATCCGTTAACTGTTCTAAATCTTCTTCTCTTCTATGTAAAACAGTGAAAATACTTTTCGTATATTTTTTTATTTCTCTAAGTCGATATGCTACAACAATCGTCGCTGTTGTTCCCCCAATGACAATTAAAATAGATGAAACGTCTAAGAAGTTTTTAAAAGCTTTTATTCCGCCGCCGCCAAGCATAATCGCCGCTATCACAATGGCGAAACCTATTATGATGCCAATCGGGCTAGAAATGTCAAACTTCCTTTTTCTTCTTTGTGGTCTAGCAAATACTTGATTTTCGTCTCCCATATTCTCGCCCTTTCCTTTTCATTTTCATAAAACATTTTTTTATTTTAATAATACGTTTTTACATACAGTATGTATTATACGTTTATAATCTATTTATCGCAATATACTCATAAAATTGACACATTTCATTTCCATATTAAAATTATGGTATGGAAATATGAGGAGGATCACGATGGAACATAACATTTTACAAGTCATTGCATTAGCAGAAAAACTAAAATACGAAATGCGACATAGCTGGCTTTCTAACGGACGTCAAGAAAGCGTTGCTGAACATACGTGGCGCATGTCTCTAATGGCCATCTTAGTTGAGCCTTATTTAGATCAAAAAGTAAATATTGAAAAATTACTTAAAATGGTTATCATTCACGATTTAGTCGAAGCGGAAGCTGGTGATATTCCAGCTTTTGATACAATGAATAGTCACGAATTACAATTACAAAAACAAAAAAATGAACTAGAAGCAATTTTAAATATTAAACAAACATTAACAGGTTCTCTCGGCGAGGAATTATATGATTTATGGATGGAATTTGAAGCGAAAGAAACGTACGAAGCACAAGTTGCTAACGCACTTGATAAACTTGAGGTGAAAATTCAGCATAACGAAGCCGATATTGATACGTGGCTACCAATTGAGCATAAAATGACATTCCAAGTAGCAAAACATACAAACTTTGATTCTTTCCTATCTAAATTACAAAAAATTATCGAGCAAGATGGCGAAAAAAAATTAATAGCTGCCGGCATTGACGTTGAAGCTTGCAAACAATAATGAAATAAGACANNTGTCTTATTTCATTATTGTTGATACAGCTTGCTTGTAAATAAGTTGTTGCTTTCCATCGACTAACATTAAAATTGTAAATTTATCTATCCCAACAACTTCTCCTACTATTCTAACGCCACTCTTTAAGAAAATTGTAACAGTACCCTTTTCTTCTTTTATTTGTTTATACAACTCTTCTTGTAAATGTTCCAATTACTGTTCTCCCCTTACTTATAAAACATCTTAATATAAAAAACTATAAATTTTCATTTATACATCTTATCTTTTACATTCATAAACTTATTAATAAGTATATCTAAATCTCGGCTAAATAACAAAACTTTATCATGATCCAATCCATGTCTAGCAACAAGTTGAATTAACTCTTTCTTTTTGTTTTCTATTTTATTTTGTAATTGTCCCATCTCCATCTCTATACAAAAACTCCCTTTTCCCATAATATTACTTGTAAAATTATAGTACAAATTCCCACATAAAAAAATATAAAAATGGTTTTTTTTACAATTTTTCATAAACAAATTGTAAATTATATAACATTTCATTTGTATATAACTATATAAACAAACTAAACATATAATCCAAATGAGCTTACAGGCGTTTGTCTAATTACAAATGAGACTGGCTCCTTTTCTATACAAAAACATACTGTATATAGTAGTCCATGAACTATATAGATTAATTTATTAAAGAGGAGGAAAAAACATGAGCTTTGGTGGTAGTTGCGCTGGTTTCGGCGGTGGATTTGCTTTGCTTATCGTACTATTCATCCTTCTAATCATTATCGGATGTAGCTGTTGGGGTGGCGGCGGCGGATTCGGATATTAACATATCATATCCTTTGCGCTAACTCTAAAGGAATGCAGTAAGAAAACTAAAAACTATATGAAAACAGCTCATATTTGAGCTGTTTTTTCATACTTTCGTATGAGTGAATGTACCCCTTATTTGCGATTTCACCTAACAAAATATCGTTTACTATAGAATAAGAAACATTTTTACTGAGGAGGATTACAATGATTAAAGGTCTTTATGAAGCACATTTACCCGTCCGTAGCTTAGAAGTATCTATATCTTTTTATGAATCACTAGGGCTCAAATTATATAAAAGAGGAGAATATATTGCTTTCTTTTGGATTAAAGAAAATGAAAGTTGGCTCGGCCTTTGGGAAGGAACAGAATACAAAGTTAATTATCACCCATCTTTACGACATATCGCCTTCCAAGTAAGCTTACACGATTTAGAAAATGCGATACATTGGCTAAATCAAAAAGGAATTTCAGCACGAAAAGACTTTGGAATGGAACCAATTGAACCCATTGTTTTTCCGGAATTAGCACATGCCTCCGTATACTTTAACGATCCTGATGGAAACAGTTTAGAATTGATTGCACAATTACCAGTTGAACTTCCTACAAAGGAGAAAGTGTATTTAAGCGAATGGAAAAAACAAGTTCAAGCATCATTATTACATAAGGATTAACCTTTTATATCAGTTTCTTATTCCACACTTCTTAAAACAAATACAAACTTCAAAAAACTATTTTATGGTCAAACATTAAGTGTACTTGGAGATTGGTTTCATACGGTAGCTTTATTAACATTCGTCTATAGCATAACGGAATCTCCGTTTATGATAGCGCTCACTTTTATAAGTAAAGGGTTGCCTCAGCTTCTTCTTAGTCCTTTCATAGGTGGAATTGTAGATCGTTTTTCTAAAAAAAGATTCTGATTTTCACCGATATTTTACGGGATGGCTTTTAGAGATTCTTTCTCCGCAAGTTATTGGTAGCCTGTTAGCTATATGCTGTATTTTCGTTAGTTTTATATGGATTTTCTTATTTTATCGTGGGGAACTTAGTGAAGAATCTACTATCACTTAATGAGGTAAACCCAAAAGTAGCTGAATAGCTACTTGGGCTAACCTCTTTTTTATTTGCAGGAAAAACCCAAAACGAGTACTGGATATAAAACGAACAAAAGAGCCTATCTTTATACAGAATGTTTGGATTGTCCATTTTAAGATAGTCGTAGACTGTCTATTCATAAGTTGATATACATTGTATTCCAAAAATTAATCAACCAGATTTTATAGGAGAAGATTTTGATAAAGAATCCATGCATTGTTTTTTAATATAATGGTAAGTTCTGTGAGTATAATAAACTTTTGCAGTAGCAAGATTATCACAAATAGAACACTTAATTTGATAAGAAGCTTTGCTAACATGGGGAGTGTCTAACAATAGTAATGTTTCTTTCATGTGTGAGGTACAGACCCACATAACGTCACCCCTTCATTAATATTTCACAGTAATCTTTACTCTGTGGAGTCACTTTCCTCTTAAGTTTATCTGGCTTTCATTTCTTCAATTGTTCTGCAATTATCTAATTCCAATAGATCGAAATATTTTTCAATTGTTTTATAGGGCTTTTAACTAATCTTTTCTGCCTGCCTACAATTATTGTACTTTCTTTCGAAACAATTTTTATCAGTTTTATATAATAAAGATAATTTCTAGAAACAACTATTAGACATAAGCTACTACCCAAGTTACTCCTGTTTGTTTACTGCGGAATATTTTATCATCATAAATTCATTGACCACCAAATCTAACTTTTGGCTGAATTCAACGGTTTTTTGGTTAGTTAATCCATATTTCTGCGCTGATATTTCCATTTCGCGTTTGAATTGATTGTATTCATTTAAAATTTTTTTCAGCTTCATGAAGCTGCCTCCAATCATAATGTAAGCATACTATTTTCCGTAAATTGTATAAGGTTTGATAGCGCTCTTTAACGATTGAATGGCCCCTGCTTTGCTATTCAACTAAATTAAGCACGATTGTGCAATTTTCCACAGAAATTATATAAGGGTGATACGTGTAAAAACTCTCATTCTTTCAAAGATAGGAATTTTATGTTTATTTACACTTTTTGCTCAAGAAGTTTTCTGGTATAGATGGTTACCCATTTCCTTGGCAGCAGGCCCACAGATTTAGCCATGAGTTTATTTTTAAAGCCCGGAATGATTACCCTTTTATTCTTCATTAATCCTTCAAAGCCGCACTTGGCAACCATTTGCGGATCCAACATGTTCTTATTGAACACTTTCGTTCCTGCTCCGGCGAATTGCTGCGTGAGTGTTGTTTTAGTAAAGCTTGGACATAATACTGAAACTTGAACCCCAGTTCCTTTCAGTTCTTCAGCAATCGCTTCCGAAAAGGATAAGACGTACGATTTACTCGCTCCATACATCGACATTCGTGGAACTGGCTGAAAGGCTGCTAGTGAAGCCACGTTTAAAATTTTACCTTGCTTTCGTTTCACCATGTCATCCGCAAAAAGTCTGGTTAAATACGTAAGTGAAATCATATTTAGCTGCAAATATTCCATTTCCTTCTGAATATCCACTTCCGTCATGAATCCAAATCCGCCAGCTCCGGCATTATTAATCAATATATCAATGTCAATTCCCTCAGTTTTCAAGTATCGATGCAGGCCCTCTACCGTTGTATAGTGGCCTAAATCGCCGGCAAAAGTATTTACTTGTATACCATAATCCTTTTTTAAATTCTCGGATTGTTGCTCTAACAACGTTGCGTCTCTGGCAACTAACACTAAGTTATAGCTGTGACCTGCGAAAATTTTAGCGAATTCCAAACCGATTCCTTTTGTAGCACCTGTAATTAAAATAGTTTCTGTTGTCATCCGTCTCCTCCACATGTTTTATTTATCCAGTTGAACAATGAGAAATTGCTTTATTCTAACTTGAATCTGTTACATCCATTGCCAGGACAAGGGCTCGTTTCCCTAATACTTCGATTTCTTTCACACCTTTCTCGTAAGCCCCTATACGACGTGAACATACTACAACGTTCGCCATCTTCCTTGACTAACACAGACGCTTTCAGGATCCGTTAACCTGCTACTATCTTCAGTAACTATATTTGTCCCGTTAAACCAAGCAATCGTTTTAATTATTTTAGAATCTTCAAAATTTTATAAAAATTATTATTGTTATCAATTATACTTATAAATTATAATTAAATAAAATTAAAGAATTTAATCTGTAAATAAGTAATACTAATATTCGAAAAGGGGAGCGGTCATGAACATTGAGCAATTAGTATATATTATTGAGGTCTCAAAACACAGTTCTCTGACTAAAGCAGCACAGAATCTTCATGTGACCCAATCTACGATTAGCCAATCCATTTCCAGCTTAGAAAAGGAGTTAGGGGTTAAGATCCTTAATCGCTCACGAGGACACGGTGCTGTACCAACCGATGAAGGTAGAATCATTCTAAAACTTGCCTACGGAGTACTGAGAAAAATTGAAGAAATAAAGGAGACAGCCAGCTCATTCAACTCCATGGAAGCGGGAGAACTAAGGTTATCTTCTTTACCCGGATTGACGACGTTTCTAGTAAAAGCTATAGCTGCTTTTAGACATGAATATCCACATGTAAATGTGGAGGTTACCGAAAAAAGTGGACATGCTGTAATTGAAGATATTCGACAGCATAAGACCGACATCGGACTGATTACGTATTCGCCCGATTTAAATGTAAATATGGAAGGAATAGCTTTTGAAACACTATTTGAAGGGAAACAGAAAGTATATGTTTCTAAGCATTCTCCCTTAGCGTTTCTTGGTACCATAACTCCTCATGATATACTTGATCAAACTCTCGTTACATATAAAGGTGAATTTATGCAGTATTTTGTTCAAGATTTCTTTAATAAATATAAACCCTTAAAAATTCTATTTACATCAAACAATATGGATGGAGTTCTCCAAGCCATCATCGAAAGTTTAGCTATTACATTCGCTCCTGATTTCGTAATGAAAAATTATCCCCCTGTCAACAATGGTGATATCATTCCCGTTGATTTGATGAATCATAGAACTGTAAATATTTCTTTAGGAATGGTTCGATCAGAGAATAAACATCTATCCACTTTTGCCAACAAATATATTCATCATCTTAAATCCAAAATTATTCAAAGTTAAGAGAGCAAAAAGAGAAGCTCGTCGCATGTGAACATCGAGCTTCTCTTTTTACAAATCTATCTTTTAAAACTTAGTCACATCGACCGGTTCAATTCCTTCAGCTGCGCAATGCTCATGGTATTTTTTCAAAAATGACTCCCAATTATCTCTGGCAATAATTTCCCCATTCTCACCTAAATAATCTAATGTTCCTTCAACAATATTAAGCGTAATAACTTCTTCATCTCCTACAGCTTGAGGTGTATGTGAAGAGCCAGCTGGCTCATAAACGACATCACCAGCTTTAGAAACCCAAGGATCCTCAAGATATCTCCAAGTGCCTTGGACAGTATAAACAATGACCGTACCAGGATGAAAATGAGCAGGAAGTTGCATAGCCGCAGGGACTTTTAATAGCGTAACCGTCTGTCCGGTTACTGGGTTGGCCTTAAGTAATTTAAACTTCGCATCTCCAAAATAAGGAATCCAAGGTAAATCATCTGGACAAATATTATTAGCATGAAATGCCACTACCTCTTTTACATTTTTTACGTTTCCCATTTATATCGCCTCTTTCTATTTTTTAAAATCAGCATGCTGATAACGCTTACATTAATCGGTTGATTAACTACTGCGAATCTATCATTTTCAGTGTGTTCATAATTAAAAATTAAGTGAAGTGATTATTTTTAACTTATAATTAACTTCTACTAATTCACACCCTCAATTTGATATATTCACGAATTAAGTTTAATTATTTTTTTTGGGACCTACTTAGCACCAAGTCCCCCATCAAGAGTCAATATTTGTCCTGTACAATAATCAGAAGCTGCTGAAGCAAAATAAAGGACTGCTCCTACTAAATCTTTGTCTCTACCTAATCTCCTTACTGGAACTTGGGAGGCAATAATAGGACCGGCCTTATGCACAAGTGTTCCAGGTATTTCTGGGTTATTCATTCCAGTAGTGAAAACTCCAGGAGCAATAGAATTCACATGTACACCATGGCGGCCCCACTTAACTGCAAGATCCTTCGTTAAAGTCATAACTGCACCCTTACTTGTTGTATATCCTACAGAATCTACTGCTTCTGGGTCAGTACCTTTAAAGCCGATTGAAGAAGAAATATTAATGATTTTTCCGTATTCGTTGTCTATCATATGTCTTCCTACAGCCTGACACATTAAAAATGTTCCTGTCACATTTGTATCGAGCATAGCTTGCCATTCTGTTAAAGGCATGTCCGTAGCAGGCGTTTCAAAAACCGTGCCGCTACTGTTGACTAAAATTTCGATTTTCCCAAAATGAGAAACCGCTATCTCCACACCTTGAGCGATAGATTCAGGAACTGTTATATCCAATGATAAGGCAAGTGCTTGTCCTCCTAACGCCTCGATTTCTTTCACAACTTCTTCGCAAACTTCTATACGACGTGAGCAAACTATCACATTTGCACCGGCCTCAGCTAACGCCAGTGCCATTACACGCCCTAACCCGCTACCACCTCCGGTAACCATTGCTGTCTGTCCTGTTAAATCAAACAATTGTGTAGATGACATTCTAGACCCCCTTTAAAATTTTTAATATTCGAAATTTTTAAAACTTACTATATTATGGATTATACTCATAAGTTATAATTAAATAAAATTAAAGATTTTAATGTGCAAATAAATATTATTAATATTCAAAAAGGAGTACAGTATCAATATTGAACAACGACCATAAATATGGAAGTTTTTTCTAATTCACCTTTGGAAGTTTGCCATTACATGTTCTCCTGATTTCGTAATAAAAAATTATCACCCTGTCATAAAAGGTGATATCATTCCAATTGATTTGGTGATTCATAAGTACTTAAATATTTCTTTTAGGTTGGTTCGATCAGAAGATAACTTGCTTTTTTTGCTACCTGCGAAGCTCCAAATTCTGTCTTACAACCTCTTTTACTTCATCTTCTACTTCAATATAATCATCCGAGTAAGTCTCGGACATCTTCTCTTGACAATTCCAACACTCGCTGCGATTCCGTTCCATAATGGCTAATACTTCATGACAATGTACACAACGATCCATTTAGCAACCTCCTTTTCATATTTACTCCTTTCTTTCCCCGATCCATCATTAATTTTTAAATACTTACTTGCTCCTCTGCTTTTATTGTTGTATGACTTTGATTCGCGGGACGTACAACAATCAAAAACAGTAATCCAATAACGAACATACACAAAGCAGTTACTTGAAATCCATAACGATATCCTATTTCCTCAGTCGCTGCATACTGGATGAAATACCCGAATACGAGCGGAGCAATAATACTTGTTGAGCTTGCAAGAGCAACGTAAACCCCTTGTGCTTTTCCAATGTTTTTTGGAGAAAAAAAATCCATCAATATTGCAGGTGCAAGTGAAAGAATGACATACGCAAAACCTGGAGCAAGGGTGAAAAACAAAATGGATATAGCACTTGAATTCACGGCATTTGCTATATATACACAAAGAGCAGATAGCACCATGGTGGAACCGGCAACATTTATTCGTGCTTTACGAATATCCCCAGTTTTGCGATAAATCCGGTCTGATAGGATAGAAAAGCCAATTTGACTAATGGCAGCGAAAAGAAAAGGTAACGACACAGCTACTTTTAATGTTTGATTATCAAAATGTTGAACTTTGGTAAAGTATGCCGGAAACCATATAGCTTGAACGGACAATAGCCAATAGGCACAACCTCCACACAAAATAATAAAAACAAAATTTTTAGATAAAAGATGCGGAAGAAACTGACGCCAAGAAACCTTGGAGAGGGTTGATGAATGCTGCTCCTCTTGATGAAATGAAGGCAACCCGATTTCTTGTGGACTGTCTTTACCGAAAATGATCCATAAAACTAATACAATCAGTCCAACAATCCCCATGACTAGAAAAGCAGATCTCCATCCATATTGATTGATCAAGGAGATTAATAATGGTGTAGCAATTGCAGGCCCAATTGTGGCTCCACAAAGAACAGCACCAAAGCCTATACCATGTCTATGTTTTGGGAACCATTTTCCAACTATAGCCGTTGATAGAGCAGGGGCTGCACCTTCGCCTGCTCCTAAGATCATTCTTGTAAAGACTAGCAGAGATAGACTAGAAACAAAAGGTGTAATAAATTGAACAATCAACCATACCAGCGACATCCAAGTTAACATTTTTTTCGTGTTTTTGGAATCGGCCATGCCCCCAAGAATGATAGAGGAAAAAGTGAAGAACCAAAAGAAAGAACTTCCCACCAACCCCCATTGCGAAGGACTTAAATGTAACTCTTTCATTACTGGGATGGAAACCAAACCAATGATAATTTTATCAACTTGGTTGATCATACCTGAAGCAATTAGGAATAATAATATAATCCAAGAATATTTTGGGGTGTTCAATATAACAATCTCCCCTTACCTTAAGTTTTCTACAATACCACCGCGACCTTCTTTACCTGCCTTCTCATCTATAAACATCGCTAAATCACGTGCAACTTCTCGGCCGTTTGGCATCGTGAGCCATGATCTTAATAAATGACGTTTACGTTCTTGTTCTTCATAATGTGTATAAAATTACTGCAAGCCTCCCTAAACGTGAAAGCGTTATCATATTTTTGTAGATTGTTTCCTAATAAAAGATCAACTTCAACTCCATCTCCCTTCTCAAATTCTTTGTCAAATAAATTATAGCTTCTTAAGTGCTGTCCTCCTTCTCCGCCTATGCAAGAGTGCTTTAAATAACAACCGATACAACCGCATGGATTGTTATTTAGATTATATTCATAATTTTCAGATAAATAAAATTAAAAGTTTTAATATGTAAGTAAATATCGCTAATATTCAAAAGGAATACAGTTATATGCAGTAAACAATTACAATATATTGTTGAAATCACAAAACACAACTCTCCACCTATCTTCTTCGCTTCTCTCATCCTTGAGATAGACACAAATAGCGGGATAAACGAGAATAGGGGTATGCTCCTCCCCTTGAAGAGCCTATTCAATCGCACAAGACCGATACATTTTACAGAGTAAGGTATCGGTCCTATTTTCATTAATTACAAAATAACTTTTTATATTAGTAATACTTACTTACAAATTAAAATCTTTAATTTTATTTAATTATAATTTATGTGTAAAATTAATAATAGAAATGATTCAATATTCAGGGGATTATTCCAAAGTTTGATCTTTTACGGTTAAATCAAAACAGGGGGTTAAAATATGGACTTAAAGTTATCCGGAAAAAAAGCACTTATTGTTGGAGGAAGCCGCGGAATTGGTAAAGCTACTGCCCGTCAATTGGCTCTGGAAGGTGTAGATTGTACGATTTGTTCAAGAAACGAGTCCTCACTAAAAATTACGGCAGAGGAATTAGCCCAAGAAACAAAAAGAAATATCTATCCGATTGTGGCAGATACCACTGATCCTGACTCCATTCTAAATTTAGTTGAAAAATCAGCAGCGGCAATGGGAGGCATCGATATTTTAGTCAACAGTGGCGCACGTGTTGGGGGCTTTGAGCCAGAAGATTTTAATAGTATTAAAGATGAACTTATTTTGAAAGATTTTGAAGAAAAGTATATGGGCTATTTTCGTTGTATCCGAGCTGTAGCTCCCTATATGATTGAAAATAATTGGGGACGCATTATAAGTATAAGTGGTCTGGCTGCTAGAATTGGCGGTAATTATTTTAGTTCTGGTCCACGTAATGCATCTGTTGTCCATTTAACAAAATCTGCATCATTGGAGTTAGGAAAGCATGGAATTAACGTCAATGCTGTTTATCCAGGGATTGTCGATACTGAAATGTTTAGAAATCGAGTCACTAACGAAGAAGCTGTGCGTCAGATGGCCTCACTCAATGCAATCGGCCGCCTGATTACAGTAGAAGAAATTGCTAATGTCATTACCTTCTTGGCTTCACCTTTGGCAGCATCTATTACTGGTGATGTCATTTCGGTAACCGGTGGAATTGGAGATACCGTTTTTTACTAAAAAGCTAGGTTAGATATTGTAATTGTATCTTAGATTACCAATAATAGTGTATTTAAAAACGAGCCTCGCTAAAATCTGGGGCTCGTTTTTTATAACTTTTTCGATTTCAATCTATCCCTATTGTATATTTAGCAGTATTCAGGAACTTATCAATCTTAGAAATCGTTGATTCAATGTTCTTAGAAAAAATAGCCATGTTTGCAAAAAAGCCGTGGATCATACCAGGTTCACATGAATATTCAACTTGCACACCAAATTTTTTCAGACGTTCCGCATAAGCCATTCCTTCATCCCGAAGTACATCGTTTTCTGCGGTGATTACAATTGCGGGCGGGAGACCACTTAAATCTTCAGCAACCAAAGGAGAAGCGTATTCATTATTCTTGTCCTCATCATTCCTTAAATAATGATCACGGAACCAAACCAGCTGTTCACGATCTAGCCCAAATCCTTTTGCAAATGTTTGGTGGGATTCCGTATTAAACTCAAGATTGGTCACAGGATAAATTAAAACTTGTGCAGTGATGTTAGGGCCTTTTCTGTCTCTCGCCATCATAGTAACTACTGTTGCTAGATTTCCACCCACGCTATCCCCCCCTACTGCCAATCTAGTAACATCTCCGTTAAAAGAGGAACCATTTTCATAAAACCATTCCAATGCCGCATATGCGTCTTCAACTGGAGTAGGGAACTTATACTCTGGAGCGAGACGATAGTTAACAGATACGACAATACTAGCCGTTCTATTTGCGATCATTCGGCAACTTGCATCCACCACGTCAATGTCTCCTAGAACCCATCCTCCACCATGGTAATAAATAAATATTGGGAAGGGACCTTGCCCCTCCGGTATGTATACCCTACATTTGATTTCTTCCTCTTGACTTACCGGTATCATTAAATTTTCTACCTTTGAAACCAGATCTAATTTTACAGCAGGGCGTGGTGCGTTGGAAAGCATATCTCTTACTGCTTTAGGATCCATCGTATGAATAGGTGGCATCTGATTACATGCTTGTAAAAACTTTTCTGCTTGCGGATCTAAATTTACCAAGAAACATCATCCTCACTTCAATTTATTTTCAAACTAACCCGAATATTTCCTAAATCTTTCTTCCTGTCCTGAAACCTTCACATTCACTTCATCATTGAAAAACATACAATGGTGATTTTATTCACCTTATTTCGATGAATAAAATCACCATACAACTTAATATAAGAAAAAATGACGATTTTACTTCTCACTAGCTGTTTATTCCGCATTAACTGGCAGTAATGAGCTTTCCATCAGCAGGGGATGAAGCCCCTACTGATAAGAAGCTTCACTTTATCTATTTACAGGTACTCCTCCGATATAAAACTCGAAATCTGGGGCAATTTTTCTACCATTTGGCATCATAAGCCACAATCTTAATAAATGACGTTTGCGGTCATCTTCTTCATAATCTTCAAATACTGTGCGTGAATGCATAACTGTATAATTATTAACAAATTGCATATCACCTGGTTCCATCATCATATCAATATGCATGTTCTTATCATGAGTAAGGGAATCTAGTAAATCAAATGCTTCGATTTCTAATTTCGTCAAAGAAACATCTGTTTTCGTTTGTGCAGATTCGATATAATTTCGTATCCATCTGCAGCTTAATTTACCATTGTAATAACTAAAGATTGGTGATGAAACTACTGGAGATGAACCTTGTACTTCTTCCCCGCGAAGATCATGGAAGAATGGGCGATAAAGAATTCCAAGATATTCTGGATAATTCTCAAGAATTTCATTATAAATAGCCATAGAACTTGCGATACTACTTAGACCACCAGATTTTGCTTTGCGAAGGCATAGTAAGCCAACTACATCAGCGAGGTCTGTGTGATAAGGAAGGTGTACATTCGTTTGGTAACCACGTACACTAGTATTTTTAAAGTCGAGACCTACGTCTTTGATATGCCCTAAAAGGTCACCTTTTTTACTTTGAATGATTGGAATACCTAGGTAAAGTCCGAGCCCCCAGTAAATGATACTTGCTTCTTCATCAGTATAACGTTCCATTGGCAATCCACGAATCAATAGGAATCCTCTACCATTTTCCAGCTCGTCAACAAAGTAAGTGATCTCGTCAGCAAGATCCGGAATCTGAAAATCTTCTTTTCCAAACTCAGGTGCTTTTAATCCCTTACGCTGAACATGTAATACAGCCTTCTCAAGTGCAGCAATCATTTTTTCGGACAAATAATAAATCCATGAATCATCTTTAGCTAGTTCAATACCCTTCCACACTGAACGCCCTTGAATTTCCCTCTTTAAAATGATCGACATAAATAATCCTCCTTTATTAATTTGGTTATTTTCCCACTTAAGATGACTGAATTTTTTTATCATTAACAATGCAGAAAAGAGAAGTTCCTTAATCGCTCCTTGCCCCTGACCTCTCGCTATCTCCCGAAACATCGATAACACTTACATCAGAAAATAGATTGAATATTCAGTTTTTATGTCACGAGTAAGTTGCATGAATATATACCGGCATCCAATCACACAAACACCCCTTTCAAAAAACTAAGTAATAGATTCATTGGCTACATTATCCATCAACATAGTTATGGTCCCCTTACCTCAATTTGATATATTCACTAACTACGGCGATTCTTCTTTGAAGTTATTACTGTGCCCTTACTTGCTGTATATCTTTTAAATACTCACTTGCTCCTCTGCTTTTATTTTTATGCTGTCTTGCTTTGCGGGACGTACAACGATCCAAAACAATAATCCGATTATGAACATCCCAAAAGCAGTTACTTGAAATCCATAACGATATCCCATTGCCTCAGTCGCTGCATATTGGATGAAATACCCGAATACGAGTGGAGCAATAATACTTGTTGAGCTTGCAAGAGCAATGAACGTCCCTTGGGCTTTTCCGATGTTCTTAGGAGAAAAAAAATCCATAAATATTGCGGGCGCGAGTGAAAGAATGACATACGCAAAACCTGGAGCAAGGGTGAAGAACAGGATGGATACAGCAGAAGAATTCACAACATTTGCTAGATATACACAAAGAGCAGATAGCACCATCATGGAACCGGCAAGATTTATTCGCGCTTTACGAATATCCCCAGTTTTGCGATAAATCCGGTCTGATAGCAAGGAAAATCCGATTTGGCTAATGGCGGCGAAAAGAAAAGGTAATGACACGGCTAACTTTAATGTTTGACCATTAAAATGTTGAACTTTAGTAAAATACGCTGGAAACCATATTGCTTGAACGGACAATAACCAATAAGCACAACCTCCACATAAAACAGTAAACACAAAATTTTTAGATAAAAGATGCGGAAGAAACTGACGCCAAGAAACCTTAGAAAGGGTTGATGAATGCTGCTCCTCTTGATGAAATGAAGGCAATCCAATTTCTTGTGGACTTTCTTTGCCGAAAATGGCCCATAAAACTAGCACAACAAATCCAACAATCCCCATAGCTATAAAAGCAGATCTCCATCCATATTGATCGATTAAAGAGATTAATAATGGTGAAGCAATAGCTGCTCCGCCTGTTGTTCCTAACAGAACGGCCCCAAAACCTATACCATGTCTGTGTTTCGGAAACCATTTCCCCATTATTGCCGTTGATAGGGCAGGTGCTGGACCCTCGCCTGCTCCCAAGATCATTCTTGTAAAGACTAATAGAGACAGAGTGGAAACAAAAGGTGTAAGAAATTGAACAATCAACCATGTAAGTGACATCCAAGTTAACATTTTTTTCGTATTTTTGGAATCGGCCATACCACCAAGAATGATAGAAGAAAAAGTAAAGAACCAAAAGAAAGAACTTCCTACCAATCCCCATTGTGAAGGGCTTAAATGTAATTCTTTCATAAGGGGAACGGAAACCAAACCAATAACAATTTTATCAACTTGATTGATCATACCTGAAGCAACTAGAAATAATAATATAATCCAAGAATACTTTGGAGTGCTCAACGTATAAATCCCCCCTATTTTTACCATCAAGGGAAAACCTTTTCCTACCATCTGAAAAGGCGTTCCCCATTACATGAATCAATTGGTGTTGTAATAAATTGGTTTATAAAGGTCAGTCTTTCGGATTTAAACTCAATTACTTTAAGTTTTCTACAATACCACCAGATGTTTTTCCACGGACTGGAATACCACCGCGACCGGCTTTACCTGTTTTCTCATCAATAAACATCGCGAAATCATTTGCAATTTCTCGGCCATTTGGCATCGTGAGCCATAATCTTAATAAATGGCGTTTTCGTTCCTGTTCTTCATAGTCTTCATATTGAGTACGTGAGTGAAGAACTGTATAATTATTAACGAATTGCATATCACCTTCTTCCAGCATCATATTATAATGCATATTTTCATCATGAAGGATGGAATCCAGTATGTCTAAAGCTTCAATTTCAACTTTTGACAAATGGATACCCGTTTTCGCTTGTGCTGATTCAATAAATGTACGGACATATCTGCAGCTCAATTTACCATCATAGTAACTAAAAATCGGTGATGTAAATACTGGTGATTCACCTGGTGACTCCTCCCCACGTCGATCAAAGTTGAATGGACGACAGAGAATTCCCAGATACTCTGGGTACTTCTCAAGAATTTCATTATAAACAGCCATTGAACTTATGATACTACTGAAACCCCCGGATTTCCCTTTTCGAAGACTTAATAATCCGACGACATCAGATCCATCCGCGTGAAAAGGCAGATGCAATTTCGTTTGGTAACCGCGTACATTTGAATTTTCTAAACTCAGACCTTGATCAATGACGTGCCCTAAGAGATCACCGTTTGCGTTTTGCGATACCGGAATGCCCATGTGAAGTCCGAGCCCCCAATAAATAGTGCTCACTTCTTCATCCGTATACCTTTCCATTGGCAATCCACGAATTAATAGAAACCCCCTCCCATTCTCTAACTCTTCCACAAAGTATGCAATTTCGTCAGAGAGATCCGGAATCAGGAAGTCTTCCTTGTTAAAATTAGGTGCTTTTAAACCCTTTTGTTTAACAAGAAATAAAGCGCTTTCAAGAGATGCTATTGTTTTCTCAGATAAATAATAAACCCATGAATCATCTTTAGCTAAATCAATACCTTTCCACGCTACTGGTCCTTGAACCTTTTCCTTTAAAATGAGCGACATACATATTCCTCCTTCAATAATATGGTTAGTTTCTTACTTAACTTCAATCAATTGTCTTAACTCTCTGCGCAAAATTTTCCCTGTTGAGTTCTTAGGTAACCCTTTAGAAAATTCCACTTGGCTAGGAAGCTTGTACTTAACCAGCTTATCCTGACAAAATCGGATAATGTCATTCACGGTGATTCGTTCATCATTGACTACGACATAAGCTTTTACTTTTTCTTCGTATTCTCCATCTGAAACTCCGATTACGGCCGCCTCTATAACAGCAGGATGTTGATACAGAACTTCCTCCACTTCACGAGGATATACATTGTATCCACCAACAATAATCATGTCCTTCTTGCGATCCACGATGTAGATGTATCCTTCTTCATCCATTGTCGCTAGATCATCAGTGTAAAACCATCCATCTATTAAGACCGCTGATGTAGCTTCCGGCATCCTCAAGTATCCATTCATTACGTTTGGCCCTTGAACTACTAATTCTCCGACTTCTCCTCTAGGCAATTCTTTTCCGTCCTCATTGACAATTTTGCTCTTGAGGCCTGGTATATTTAGGCCGATAGAGCCTGGTTTGCGGGTTCCCTTTAAAGGATTAATAGCGACAAGAGGAGCAGTTTCTGAAAGACCATACCCTTCCAAGATAAAAACATTATATTTTTTTTCAAATTTTTGTAGCAGCTCGACCGGAATCGAGGCACCTCCTGAGATACACAAGCGAACGGATAAGAAATCTTCCTCCTTGGATTCAGGCAATTGCAAGATAAAATTATACATCGTAGGAACTCCAGCAAACACTGTTGCCTTTTTTTCTCGAATGGTATTGATTACATCAAGAGGGCTGAATTTAGGTAGGATCAGGACAGTTGCCCCGCAAGCAATTGGTGCATTCAGACAAATAGTCATACAAAAAACATGAAACATTGGTAGAACAGCTACTACACAATCTTTACCATGAAGCTCAATTAATTCTGAAATCGCATCTGCATTCGAAGCCAAATTCCGATGTGATAACATCGCACCCTTTGGTTTCCCTGTTGTTCCTGATGTGTATAAAATGACTGCAAGGTCTTCCTGATCAATGAAAGGGCTTAGCCAAACATTATTGTTTGTTTCCATCAGATGCTCCCATGTACATTCCTGATCCTCGGCATCTGTATAAATAACTAGCATTAGATTTTTCAATTGTTCCTTTACTTCTGATAATTTCGGTTCTACAGATACATGAGCAATAACCGCTTTAACTTGGCTATCATCTAAAATGTAGTTCATCTCCTCTTTCGTATACAAAGGATTCATCGGAACAACAAATGCACCTAATCGTAAAATGCCGTAATACGTAATGAGAAATTCAGGACTATTTCCTAATAAAAGAGCCACCCCATCTCCCTTCCCAATTCCTCGGGCAGACAAACCAGCAGCCAATTGATCTACCTGCTGATTTAGTTCTCTATAAGTAACACTTTTATCTCTATAGATATAAGCGATACTGTCTGGGAATTTACTTGCACTTCTTTTCAGATTTCCGTCTAAATTATAACTCATTAAATGATTCCCCCCTTTATTCATATGGAAGTGGTTGAACAATAATTTTTAAGAATATTCAAAATATTGTTACGTTAAGTATACTTATAAATAATAATTAAATAAAATTAAAGATTTTAATTTGTAAGTAAGTATTACTAATATTCAAAAAGGGATGTAGCCATTATATTGGAAGCCCTTCAGAATATGTGGGAAGAATTAAGAGGAAAATAACATTTATCCTCTTAAAAAAGGACAAACCCATCTCTCAGGTTTGTCCTTTTACTTATTTCTTATTTAACCCTTTCTCACTTAAAAACTCTTTCATATGCATTCTCTTCTCTTTAGCCATAAACGAACTCATTGATTCCGTCCATGTTACGTTTTTCTTGTTTGATGATCTTTCTTTGTAATACGCGCTCATCGTTTCATCGTATTCGTTTAATAATTCATCGTATTTCTTTTCATCATACCCATTTTCATGAAGGATTGCTGCTACTGGTAAACGTGGTTTCACTCCATGTTCTTCATTTGGTACACCAACTGTCATTCCGAATACAGGATATACTTTATCCGGCAAATGCAGCAATTCGCTCACTTCCCTCGGGTTATTACGAATTCCACCAATATAACAAATGCCGTATCCTAACGATTCTGCTGCTAGTGCTAAGTTTTGTGCAAAAAGTGAAGTATCTACCGTCGCAACGATAAAGTCTTCTACTCCTTCATGTTTTATCTCTGTACCATGTTTAGCACATGCCATTTCAAGACGTTTTAAATCTGCACAACAAACAAAGAATGCTGCACAGTCTTTCACGTGACGATTTCCAGATAACTCTGCTAGTTTAGCCTTTAAGTCTTGGTCTGTCACATATAAAACAGAATAGGCCTGTACAAAATGCGAGGAAGCGGCATGCTGCGCAGCTTGCACCATTCTTTCTACTACATCTTTCGGAATTGATTCTTCTTTATATTTACGAACTGAAACGTGTTGCTCCATTTTATGTATGATTTCATTCATGAAAAACACTCCTTTTTTCTCTTCATAATGAAAAATTAACATATCTTTTTTCATATTCACAACTTATAAGCACAAAAAGAGCAATTCTTTTTGAATTGCTCTTTTTTAAAACGTTTATTAGTGCGGTAAATGAAATTATATCGACGATTCGAAACGGGATATCGACTTACCGACAAATAACGACAAACTCAAAGCAAATTATTCTTTTCTTATTACGCCGCTTTCAAAACTTTAATACCTTTGACGATATTCCAAATGAAGTAGTAAATTCCTACAAGAATGAATACTGCATATGTGATCATCATTCCAATTCCCGCACCAGCAGATTGATCGAAGCCTAAACCGTATACGCCTGATACTGCTAATCCACCAAATAAGATTGCATATGGGAAAATATGTGACCAAAATGCTTTTTTCGCGTGATATTTCACTTCATCCTCCGCAACGAAGTACACGATAATTGGCAGTAAAAATGGTGCGAAAAATATACTAAAGTAACATAGTGAAGATAATATATTATTTCCTTTCATCCGATTCACCTCTAAATAGTTTTTGTTATCTTCATTATGTCAGGAATCTACTTCAGAAACTATCGCTTTACCTTTCATTAAGATGACAGTTTTGTAAGATTTTCCTCATTAAAAGGAATCCCGCCTGAAATGTCAGGCGGGATTCCTTTTTTAACTATATTCGATTCATAAACCAATATTGAGTAATTGCTAAATACTCTCGAACGTTCGATTGGATAATAATTGGCTTTGGTGTTTTCGCTGGAAGACCTTCTAATGTCAATCCTTGTTTTTCTGCAATCTTTTTCGCTCGGAACATATGAAAATCGTTCGTTACGATCATACCCTTTTTCATATTGGCTGGAATTAATGTTTTTGAAAATGTAATATTCTCATCTGTACTCGTTGATTTATCCTCCATTATAATACGGTCTTCTGCAATATTTTGTTTCATTAATCCTTGTTTCATCGCTAATGCTTCTGAAATATCTTCACCTTTTCCTTGTCCGCCAGATACGATAGCGATTGTTTTCTCATGTGATTTTAAATATTCAGCTGCCTTATCGATACGATATTGCAATGAATAAGACGGTTTCGTTCCATTTACTTTCGATCCGAGTACAATTATATAATCAGCATCGTAGGTCGCATTCATATGCCCATGCTTATAAATGTTATATTGTAAAAACCCCGCATACACGGCGCAAATCATTATAACAACTAAAATGTACTTAATTATTTTCTTCTTTCTCATATTCATATACTCCTATTTTCTTTACTTTCTTCATGATAATATCCATTTATTTGTTTGTATACAGACAAATTCCAATTAACCCTAATTTATCCTCCTAAAGGTAATATTTCTATTACTTTCGGGAATAGTAAGTACAACTTCGCACGAAGGAGTGTCCCTATTGCTTCTCTTTTTATGTAACGTATCATTCTTTTTTATTTTATTTTTACTATCGCTTAAGCTACTCGGTAAATCCGCATTAGCACAACTAACTCCTCATGATTTTGGGGCTATTATCTTTTTATCTTATTTAGCTTTTCAAGCCATACCAGTCTCTGGTACTTTGCAAGCCTTTCTCGGTATGGTTGTTATTACATGTTTACATTTGCTTCTTACAAAATTAAGCTTACTCAATAAACTAAATCGTTTCATTCTCGGACACCCCATTATTTTAATTAAACATGGTGATATTATTTTTGAGAATTTACAAAAAAGTAGATATCCGATCGCTGAATTACTTTCTAACCTTCGCGTTGCGGGATATCCAAGTGTTCATGAAATTGAATATGCAATTTTAGAAGCGAATGGAGCGATTAGTATTTTACCAAAGAGAGAGCTTGTACCATTAACTCCGAAAGATTTAAATATTGATGTTACATATGCTGGGTTACCAATCGCCCTTATCGTTGATTCACAAATTCAATACGATAACTTAAAGTTAATTCATAAAGACGAAAAGTGGTTATATAAAGAATTAAAAGAAAAAGGAATTACAACTATTAAAAACGTTGCTTTTGCATCTGTTCAAGAAACCGATGGGTCATTCGCTATTAGTTTAAAAAATAAGAAATCCCCTTAATTACTTAAGGGGATTTCTTCATCATATTGCTTCTTTCTCTCCTGCCATGTTTAATGGAACAGGATGTTTCATACGATTCATCGTAAATACGATAATCGCTGTCATTACTTCTGCAACTGGCATAACAAGCCAAATTCCATTTATACCAAATAATTTCGGCATAATCCATAACAACGGAATAATAAATAGTAACCCGCGGCTCATTATAATAAGTACCGATTTTTTCGTTTGTCGCACGGATTGGAAGTACTCTCCATACACAATGTTATAACCTAAAAATACGTATTGGATAAAGAACAAGCTAATACCTGTTAATGTTAACTCCAATAATTCTGGAGATTGGACATCAAATAAACCAATGATATATTTCCCGAAGAATAATCCGACAATTATCGCAACACCCCCGAGTACAACTGCAATTTTTACAGCAAACTGCAATCCTTCACGCAATCTTTCTGATAAATTTGCACCGTAATGAAAGCTAGCAATTGGTTGCAATGCAGCACCTACACCGAAGAATAATAGTAATGTCATTGCATGAATGCTATTCACCATCGCAAAAGAAGCTACACCTAGTTCTCCTGCATATTGAACGAAGGTGATATTAAAACCAATCGTTACGATTGCCACTGTACTTTCTGCTGTAAAACTTGGAAAACCAATTACCATAATTTGTTTCACTGTATCCCATTCAAAATGGAATTTCACCCATTTTAATACACTACTTTTCCTAAAGAAATGAGTTAATAATACAAGGAAACCGATTGCTGCCGATAGAATAGTTGCTGACGCAGCTCCTGTTACGCCCCATCCAAAGATAAAAATAAAAACATAGTCAAAAATAATGTTCAATACAGCCGTTACGACAAGACCTGCCATTGCTAAATTAGGATTTCCATCGTTACGTATAAATGTACTTAAAATATTTTCTAACACGTAAATCATTCCAAATGTCAATATCACGTGTAAATAGTCTAACGCATATGGTAAAATCACTTCATTTGCACCGAATAAGTATGCTAAATCTTCTATTCTCCATAAGCAAATTGCCGCTAAAATACTTACAATAATAACTGCTACCGTCATGGATTGCGTAAAAATAGACCTTGCTCTTTCTCGTTTATTTTCACCTAATGCAATGGAATATAGCGTTGCCCCGCCCATTCCAATCCATAATGAAATAGAGAAGAAAATTGAAAACGCTGGAACAGCTACATTTACTCCAGCTAAACCGTTTGCTCCAACGCCTCTACTAATCATGATCGCATCAATCATGACATTTACTGACATTAATACCATACCGAGAACTGCTGGTATTAAATATGAAATAAATAAACTTTTAATTGGTTTTTCTCTTAATTTTTCTGTTGCTTCCATTCTAATATGCTCCTTTTTTCAACTCTCTTTTTTTAGTTTAAACCTTCAAGTAACTTTAAGGTCAATAGAGAATTAAAAAATAGGTAATATTGTGTTTGATGTCCATTTGTAACTATACGAGTCCTACTGCTTTGTTTTTTTCATTATAGGAATTTGAATTTCTGTTACTTGCTCCTCTGGATTTTCTGTTACAGACCAATCAATTAATGCAATCTCAATCGAATCTCCGCCTACTTCATATCCTTCTTGGTCAATGTATTTCATTAACTTTTTATATGTTTCATCAGTTTCTTCATATGGCCCATGGTGATATACACAGGCAAATATGCCCTCTTTAATTTCATCTGAGCTATGTACTTGAAAAGGCATGTAATCCAAAAGAATAAAAACACTGCTATATGCTTGAAACTCATTTTGCATTAATCCTTTTTTTGCAACTGTTACACCAATATCTCCAGAAAATAAGCTATCATCCATTTGCCTCATATTTTTTTGCAACGAATGGATATAGTACTCAAACATATCATCTGTCGTATTCGGGGCAACCGCAATTGCTGTAATTTTTCGCTTGGGGATCTTTTTAATTACCATTCGTTCAGCTTTTGCTTTTGTTGCTTCCTTAATTAAATGAATTCTATGCTCCATTTTCGCCAAAGCATACTCAATTTCTCTTTGTTTTTTCAACATCAGTTCTTGTTGTTTTTCCAATAAATTGAGTGCGTATACTGGATTTCTTTCATCAATATATTTCTTAATTTCCTTTAATGGAATATTTAATTGGCGCAAAAACTTAATCGTATCTAATAATGAAAATTGATCGATTGTGTAATAGCGATAATTCGTTTGCGGATCTACGGTAGACGGATGAAAAATTCCTTTTTCATCATAATAGCGTAAAGTCGATTCCGCTATATTATGCATTTTCGCCATTTCTCCAATTGTAAAGCGTTTATTTAATAACATATACCCTACTCCAATTCGTTAAAAATGTAGCCTTATTTCTTCTTATTATATAGTGATTACCTCCATACCTAAATCGAATCCTATTATGAAAATCTGCTATTTTTTCATTGATTTTTAATAAATTTTATTATATATTAATTACAGGTTCAAATTACGAGTTCAAAAGAACTTGTAATAAGACCCTTTGTTTAATGGGTTTTACATATTTTCATTAGGCAAATTCCGAGAAATCGTATGATAAAAATAAAAATGATGAGGAGAGGATCCGATGGAATTCGAATTTTTCTTTCAAATTGCACTTATTTTATTAAGTACAAAGCTTGCTGGTGATCTTAGTGTTAGATTAGGTCAACCTTCTGTACTAGGTAAATTAATTGTCGGTATCGTTATCGGTCCAGCTGTATTAGGTTGGATTGAAAATTCAGAGCTTCTAACACAATTAAGTAATGTCGGTGTTATTCTTTTAATGTTTATGGCAGGACTTGAAACAGACTTAGAAGAATTAAACGCAAATCGTAATTCTTCTTTAGCTGTTGCACTTGGAGGTATCGTTCTTCCGTTCGTAGGTGGCTACGTTTCTGGTCTTGTTATGGGAATGGAACAAGGAAATGCTGTCTTCTTAGGATTACTTCTATGTGCGACAAGTGTTAGTATTTCTGTTCAAACACTTCGCGATTTAGGGAAGATGAAAACACGTGAAAGTACTACTATGCTGGGCGCAGCTGTATTTGATGACATTCTTGTCGTTATTTTATTAGCATTTGCAATGAGCTTCTTAGGTACAGACGATGTTAACTTAACAATGGTTATCTTGAAGAAAGTTGTATTCTTCGCTTCTATTATTTTAATCGGATGGAAAGGTGTTCCTGCGATTATGCGCTGGTTATCACCACTACGCGTATCTGAGTCTATCGTGAGCGCGGCTCTTATCATCTGTTTCTCATTCGCATATTTCGGCGAACTATTAGGAATTGCTGGTATTATCGGTGCTTTCGCAGCTGGTATCGCTATTTCTCAAACGAACTACAAACATGAAGTAGAAAAGAAAGTTGAACCAATCGCTTACGCTATGTTCGTTCCAGTATTCTTCGTAAGTATCGGTATGAATATTACATTTGATGGTATTGGCAACCAAATTTGGTTCATCCTAGCATTAACAGTAATCGCTGTACTAACGAAACTAATCGGTTGTGGATTCGGTGCACGAATGACTGGATTTGACGCTAAGTCTTCTGCAATTATCGGTGCCGGAATGGTTTCTCGTGGTGAAGTTGCACTTATCATCGCAGGAACAGGACTCTCTTCAGGTCTACTAGCACAAGATTACTTTACAGCTATCGTTATTGTCGTTATTTTAACAACGATGATTACACCACCAATGTTAAAATACACTTTTGGTGCAAAAGATAAAGCAATGAAAGCAAGTAAATAAGTTTACTATAATAAATAAAAGGAGATTACTATCTTATAAGATAGTAATCTCCTTTTTGTTTTACCTTTAAACAATCTCGTTCTTTTTTAACCAGTTTTCAAAAGTAGTTCGCGCTTCTTCATCATCGATATCATCACGAAATGAATATACTTTAATTCCATAATCATCTATATATTCACCTAACTTCATTTTCTTCACTTTTTTGTAAAAATCGTCTACCTCATAATGTGGAATATAAGCATCCCAAATTGGTTCATTCATTCTTTTGTATGCCGTCACTTCTAAATCATGTCCATCTTCATAATAACCAATGTGATAATGTTTGTTAGGATCATACTTCTCCATTAAACTCTCTTCCCCTACTTGAATTATGACAGAAAAAAGCGAGCTTTCTATAGTAGCTCGCTTTTTTCTGTTTAGTAATTAAATACGTTCCATCGCCGTCTTCAACGTTCCAACAACGAAAGCAATCTCTTCACTTGAAATAATAAGCGGCGGTGCTAATGTTAATACGTTATTATACCCCGCTGTTGTCATACCGTTCCGCCCTATAATTAAACCTTTTTCTTTACAAGCATTTACAACACTTGCAATTTTGTCGTTATCAATTGGCTCTTTCGTCTCTTTATCATTTACTAGTTCGATTCCAACTAACAGACCTTTTCCTCTAATATTTCCAACTAACGGATGTTCCCCGATTTCTTCTTTTAATTGATCTAATAAAAGAGAACCCATTTGTGCAGAGCGCTCAATTAAATTTTCATTTTCCATAATTTCTAAGTTTTTAAGAGCTAATGCACAAGCTGCAGGATTTCCACCAAATGTATTAATATGACGGAAGAATTCATATTCTCCCTTCCCTTTAAATGCTTCATATATTTCTTTTTTCACAGCTGTCGCTGATAAAGGTAAATATGCGCTCGTAATCCCTTTTGCCATCGTAATAATATCAGGCTTAACGTCATAATTCATAAATCCAAATGCTTTTCCTGTACGTCCAAAACCGCAAATCACCTCATCGCTAATGAGTAATGCACCGTGTTTTTGACATGTTTCATGAACAGCTTTCATATAGTCTTGTGGCGGCATTAAAATGCCCCCTCCTGTAATAATTGGTTCCATAATAAAAGCTGCAATCGTTTCACTTAATTCCCATGTCATAACACGATCTACTTCTTTCACACACTCTACGTCATAAATATTTTGTGATTCGATTTCTGACATACGATAACAATCTGGCGGCGTTACATGTAAAAATCCTGAAGCGAATGGCTCATATTGATATCTACGCTGCGCTTGTCCAGTTGCTGCCATCGTTGCCATTGTATTTCCGTGATACCCACGGTAACGTGACATAAATTTATAACGATGCGGTTCACCTTTTTGAGCATAGTATTGTCTTGCTATTTTAAAAGCTGTTTCGTTCGCTTCCGAACCACTATTAGAGAAGAAAATAACATACTCTCCACCAAGCCACTCATTTAACTTTTCAGCAAGCTTTATAGCTGGCTCATGTGATTGTGACATTGGAAAGTATGATAAAGTTTGTAATTGCTTATATGCCGCCTCTGCGAGCTCTTTTCTTCCGTATCCACTATTCACACACCAAAGACCACTCATACCATCTAAATATCTTTTTCCTTGTATATCCTCAACCCAGCACCCTTCTGCTTTTGCCCCTACCATTGTATTATTTGGACTAAAAGGACGCATTCCGTGCCAAACATATTGCTCATCTTTTGCTAATAATTCATCAGTTTGTTTCGTTTTCATCATTTCTTCCACCTTCCATAACAACTTATTTTTCACAAAAGCTGCACTGGTGCCATGATGATTTAAATTTCTCCCTGCTATTTTCATTCCACAAAATTAAGACAAAATCCTACTTACAATACAGTAATATTTACAAGAAAATCCCAAAAGAAAAAGGGGCTTTTCTTTTGTATCGAAAAGCCCCTCCTTTTTAATGTGAAGATGCATCGCTAATACCATGACCAGTATTAGATTTTACAAGAATTTCATCAAATTTCGCTGCGTCCTCTTTCTTGCTAGATAAAACAGTTCCTAAATAGGCTGCAAGAAAACCGAGCGGAATCGAAATAATTCCAGGTGTCGTATATGGGAATATCGCTTCTCCAACAAATATAGCTTTTCCAGCTACAGGGTTCCATACATTTGGACTTAACGCTACGAGAACTATTGCTGATACAAGACCTACGATCATACCAGAGATCGCACCGGTCGTATTAAAGCGCTTCCAATATATTGTAAACAATATAACTGGTAAGTTTGCACTCGCTGCAACTGCAAATGCTAGTGAAACTAAAAATGCTACGTTCAATGTTTGAGCAAATAACGCTAGTATAATAGATAATACCGCTACTCCAATAGATGCATAACGAGCCATTGATACTTGCTCTTTTTCAGTTGACTTTCCCCTGCGAATAATCTCATTATAAAAGTCATGTGCAAAAGCTGATGCCGCTGTTAATACAAGTCCTGCTACTACAGCTAAAATCGTTGCAAAGGCAATTGCTGATACGAAAGCAAATAAGAAATCTCCACCTAACGCTTTAGCTAATAAAGGCGCTGCCATATTACCAGCTGGATTTGCTTTAATAATTGCCTCATTCCCTACAAACGCCGCCGCACCAAATCCTAAGAAAATCGTCATAATATAAAATGCGCCAATTAGCCATGTCGCATATACAACAGATTGACGTGCCGTTTTTGCATCACGTACTGTAAAAAAGCGGACAAGGATATGTGGTAATCCTGCTGTACCGAGAACTAGTCCTAAATTTAAAGAAAGCGTATCAAGGCCATCTTTATACTTTACACCTGGATTTAAAAACGACTCTTTTAACGGAGTAGCTGTTTTCATTTGAGCGAACATTTCAGTCACACTAAAATTAAATTTTGAGAAAACGATAACAGAAATAATAAATGTTCCAGCCATAAGTAGTACAGCCTTAACAATTTGCACCCAACTCGTAGCTGTCATGCCACCAAAAATAACATACACAGTCATAAGTGTACCAACGATTAATACAGATGTTGTATATTCGATTCCTAATAATAATTTAATAAGTGCACCCGCACCAACTAATTGTGCAATCATATAAAAAATAGAAATTGTCATCGTATTTAGCGCTGCAATACCGCGTACCTTTTTCGCATCAAAACGTGCTGCAATCATGTCCGCTAATGTGTACTTCCCTAAATTTCTAAGCGGTTCTGCAACGAGATATAGAACAACTAAATAAGCCACTAAAAAGCCGATGCTATAAAAAAATCCGTCAAATCCAGTTAACGCTATTGCTCCAGCAATACCGAGAAATGAAGCAGCAGACATGTAATCTCCGGCAATAGCCAGGCCATTTTGCCAACCCGTTAATCCCCCTCCAGCTGTATAAAACTCACTCGCATTTTTCGTTTTTTTCGATGCAAAATAGGTTATAACGAGCGTACCGAGGACGATAATTAAAAATAGTGCAAAAGCAGTCGTATTCAAATTCAACCCCTCCCCTTTTGCATGTCTTGTAGAATGTTTCGCGAGATTTCATCAAATGATTCTGCTTTTTTGCTATAAATCATACATAATGCCCATGTCATTATAAATTGAGCAAAAGCAAATACCCATGCCCATGTAACATCACCAAATGCTGATGTATTGAGCACCTTTGAATACGATGTTAATATTGGAAGTGCAATAAAAAAACTAAAAAAGAAAATACTCATCGGAACGATAAACTTCTTTTTCGTATTTAATAGCAATTGAAATTCTTCTGACTGAACAACCTCTGTATAATTCACCTCATTTTTCAACTTACGTGCTGACGTATCATCTCGTTTCATTCTCTAATCCCCTCTCTGTACTTGAAGTACAAATCCCCCTTACATACCAAAAGACTAAATTTTATAAATATTCAGAAACTTATTTTTATTTTAGACAATCCACACATCTGTGCAAAGATTTTTCGATAGACATTTTTCGGCATTTTCTCCTAAGTTTTTAATATATTTTTTCAACATAAAGTGAAACTTTAATCAGTAGGATGTTGTCCATCTCCCACTGATTATTCCCCTTCACCAATCAAGCTTTTACGGGCTGTTATCTCCTGCCTAAATCCCTCGCAATCACCAACTTTTGAGGTGGAGTCTACCCAGCAAATAGCGGGATAAAATTTCCGTACTTTAATCCATACCACTCAAACTTTTATCTCGTTAAAACAAAATAAAAAAAGTAGTGCTTATTGCACCACTTCCGTCTTTTTCTCCTTTTCTAAATTACGGGCTGTTTCACTTAATTCCACGTCTTTTCCATCTTTAAGCGTTCCAAATATAAAATCGAACACTGGATTTGAAACACCGAACCAAAACTTTTCATTTTTATAATGGTGTAGTATGTGCTGTTTTTTTAGCCATCTTCCAAACTTAGTGAAAGGACGAATCGGTCTATGTGCAATATAATGTTTCCATTCGTAAACGAGGAGCATGATAATCATTCCGATTCCAAATGAAAGTGTAACAGTAACACTTTTCGCAATACCGTAGGATATAAGTAAATATATAGTAAAGCTAGGTATACTAAACCATACAGGCAAAAATAAAAGTTTTAAATCATCTGGATATACGTGATGATCATAATGTAATCTTCTTAACATTTTTAATAAAAATGCATTTTTAGGCGGCTTTAAATGGAATAAAAAACGATGTGTCATATATTCATTAAACGTATAAAAAATAATTCCAAACAGGCACGCTAACATACCGGTCCATGTAAAAAATTGCATTTTTAAAATAATGATGAAAACAAATAGAATACTATACATAATAACGATATCATGTTGCAAAAAGAACTCTTTCCCCACTCTCTTCATCTTTCTTCCCCCTTTTCCCCAAAAAACAGCCGCAACATATCGTTACGACTATTTCTTTTCTACTCTTATTCTATTCTTATTCTATTCACTTTACAAATTTGCCTGCTGCTCTATTGTCGAGAAAAAATTGTTCGGCCCAAATATATTTTGCTTTGGAATAATATGTTCCACTGCAAATACTGTTACTTCGCCCCTTTGTACTTCTCCAATAATGAGCCCAAATAATTCATGATTTACCGCAAACGTCGGTTGCTTCGTTTGCAGCAATCTTGCTGCATTCTGAAAGACTGCCTCATATAATGGATTCCTATCAGTAATTTCTTTTCGGATTTTTGGTGCTAACGTAATAATAATTTCTTTTCCGTCAATAGTGGTTCGATACATAAAAATCTCCCCTTCAATCTTATGTGAACAACTGTAAAGCCTTGTATGCAAAATGGATAGAATATCCTACTAAAATAATACCTGCTCCGGCTGTTATATAGCCAAGTGCTTTTTGCTTTAATAAAGCCCTTCCAAAATGGACAGAAAAAGCAATATTTAAGTTCCACAAAATAATACCAACAATAATACAAAGACTGTACAAAAAAGCTTCTTGTTTCGTTACCTTTGTAAGTAACGAGCTAAGTGTACTTCCGTATATACCAAACCAAAAAACAAGATTTAATGGGTTGGATATCGCAATTAAAAAACCTGCCATAAAAGATTGTGTAAGGCCACCCACCTCTTCTTTGTTATATTCCATATTCGAGTGGAAAATTCCTTGTTTTACACTTTGAAATCCTAAATAAAATAACAAGAAAAAACCAATGCAATACATAAACGCTTGTACATATGTATACATAAACACAGAAGATAAACCGAAGTAAATGAGAAGCATGAACAAAATATCTGCAGTCATTCCACCAATTCCAACGACCCACGCATGCCAAAACCCTCTTTCAATTCCTCTTTTTAACATTTCAATATTAATCGGACCTACCGGCGCAGCTAATGAAATACCTAACACAATTTGCTGTATAATTGCTCCAAACATCGCTCTATCCTTTCTACTTCTTTTACTATTAAGTAATGATGTGATTTTAAAAAACAGACTAGCTTTCATAAGAAATATTCACTACTAAAATACCCTTTTTTATCCAAAATATACAAAAGAGCCATCCAGATGATGGCTCTTATTTTTCCACTCTATGAAGAAAAGGACATCTCCCTTTTATTGGCTCTACATCATCCCCGATAAAGTATTGCTTCCATTCACGATGATCTGGATCTCCATAATGACTAATGTTAGGATGTTTTGGCAACTGATCCCACTTTTCAACTCGCTCACGGACCATTTGTCTCGAATATGCCCCTTTAGGACGATCCCCTTCTAATCCATCAAAAATGGTGCGAGGCTGAAAACCAATAACGAGAGAATTTCCTAGATGTCTCGTTTTTCGTTGTTTATAGGCCGGTGCATTTCCAAACGCAAATATCGGTTCACCACCAAATGAAAATTCCCATAAATAGTGGTCTGGATTTTTTGGAATTTGCTGCGGCCATGTTTGATCATCGTTTTCATGTAAATACTGTAGTACTTTCCAAAAATAATCTCGATAATATTCGAGTGATTGCTCTTCACGTTCAGGTTCTATAAATAGAAAAAATCCTCTTCTTACAAGCGGTCGTTCTTTCATTAACTCCAGGAAAGATAACATTGTATTTGGCAAATGACTCCAATCATCATGAGAAAGAAATGAATAACGAAGCTCATTCTTTTTCAAAGCTGTTAAACCGAAATAACATGGAAAAGTTGGTTCTAATACAACACTCGAAAAATTATGAAATTCTTCTGCAACCCATTTTGGTATGTCGGCTCTATTTCTCATTCCTTCATTATCTAATAAATAAGACTCACCCATTTTTTCACCTCACTATGTACAGCATTCACTTAAGAATATTACATATTCGGCTTGTCCTATACCTTTTAAAAATTCAGTTGAAAAATTATTTAAAAATACAAAAAGTTAAAAGCGTTTACTTGACTAAATTCTACCAATTCGTGTATATTTAAATTAATCATTTAGCAGAATATTCAAGATTATAGCACTTTTAGTTTATATTATCGTTTAAATGAATTTCACTAAATGAAAATAGTAAACGCTTTTAGGAGGAATTGTAACATGCAAGGAAAAGTAAAATGGTTTAACAACGAAAAAGGTTTTGGATTTATTGAAATGGAAGGCGCTGACGATGTATTCGTACATTTCTCTGCTATCCAAGGCGACGGCTACAAAGCTTTAGAAGAAGGTCAAGAAGTATCTTTCGACATCACTGAAGGAAACCGTGGACCTCAAGCTGCTAACGTAGTAAAACTTTAATTCAACATATGATAGGAGATTACCTTACTTGGTAATCTCCTTTGTTTATTCCTTTGTATATTTCCGTTTTACAGAGCAAAAACTATGTGAAATGCGCACTATACAAAGGAGGAATTATTAATGGGATCAGAAGTAAATGATTTTGAAGAAGTGAAATTCCGTGTAGAAACAGCACAAAAAATGGTAGGGTCAGCGACAATTTCAATGGATCCAGATACATTAGAGCATGCCACTACTGCTGTAGAAGCAGCTCGCTCTCAGCTTGAAATTATGAAATCCGTGGCGACAGATTTAGATGAGCCATTTCTAATGAATGAGGAAAAGAAATTAAGCAAGTGCGAGCATCAATTAAACGAAGCAAAGCACTAAAAAAACATCCAGAGAATTTTCTCTGGATGTTTTTTTATGACAACTGTTCTCCATACTTTTTCAATGTTTCTCCAACTGTACATTGCCTAATACAAAATGAATGGGCGTAATATTTACTATTTGTCTTTCGATTATGTTCTCGCAAAAAACATCCTTCACAATATGTTTCTAATAAGTCATTTACCTCCGTAATGAGTTGCTTTTTATCCACCTTTGCACCTCTCTATTCGGTTATTTCTTTATGACTATCAATGACCGTCCCTTCTAATGCTTGCGTCGCTAATTGATGTGCTTCTTTATTTTGTTTTCTAGATATTGGCTCACATACAAGTTTTAATTTCATTTGCTTCGCCTTTTGTTCAATTTGGTCTAAATAATGATTTAAATGCTCATCATAGCAAGGCCATTCTCCGGACAATTGCTGCAGCACCACTTGAGAATCTCCGCGAAGTGTAACTGCTTCATACTTAATCCCTAATTCCTCGAGTATATTCATACCGTATAACAATGATGCATATTCCGCTTCATTATTATCATATATACCTTCCATATATGCATTGCGGCGAATTCGGTAGTTTGTATTTCCTTTTTTATAGTACACACATATACCGACTCCAGCTTCTTTCGTCTGCAAATCATACCCACCATCAAAATAAACATATATTTCTTGAAGCTCTTCCTCCACTTGTTTACTCAGCTTTTTCATTTCCTTTAATGACCATTCTGCATCCATTTCATCGTAAAATGAAAGTTCTTTCACTCTTCCTGTTTTCTCGAAGTCCTCCGCAAATTGAAGTGCTTCCTCTATGTTCATATAATCTGTTGTTAATTCCGTTTGCAAACCACGCTTCGTTTTATACAGCCATTGAATTTTATATTTCATACTAGATTCCCCTTATGTAAGACTTCTTATATATTTTATTATATTTTATCAAGAGTCACTGCAATATATTCACTATAATCACATACAAAAAGAGCTATCCCCTATAGGAACAGCCCTTTCATCTATTACATAAATCTTTCAAATTGTACTCGCTTATTAATCCAGTACATTACAGGCATACCAATTGCCATTACTACGAATTCACCCGCTGCACATGTTAACCAAGTCAACATAAATGGTAAATCAAATGCAAGATGAAGTTCGATTGCAATCATAAACATTGTAATCGTAAAGATCACTGTATTAAAAATCATACGAGCCCAAACACCTTTAATAAATCGCATCGAAATAATCGTTGCAACTAATGCAAGAATAGATTGCCCTACTCCAAATACTAAATCGTAAGCGATCATTGGTGAGAAAAAGAGATTCGTTAAAAATACACCTAATACAATCCCGTAAATTGCTTTCTTATTAAATACAATGAGATGATTAAACATCTCTGAAATACGAAACTGTACATTCGTAAAGCCAAATGGCTGAATAAGCATAGAAACAGCAATATATAATGCCGCTAAAATACCGTTACCGACTAATGTTCTTATATTCATGACAAAATCTCCTTAGTTTTTTTACGTGGGATGGTTTCGAACCACGTTATTCGTTTTTTAAGCAACAAGATTACATTGTACGTGGTGGCCCACCTTTCGTCAATAGATTCCTATCATAAACTACCTTTTTTCTTTTAGACAACGTATAATGAAACATATGAAATATTTAGGAGGTTTCACTTCATGACTGCAACAATTCAAAACGAAAAAGTGATCGTTTCCATCTCTGAAAAAGGTGCAGAATTACAAAGCGTTCGCTTAAAAGAAGACAACACAGAATATTTATGGCAAGGTGATTCTACTTATTGGGGGCGCCGCGCACCAATTTTATTCCCAATTGTCGGCCGATTAGTAGATAATACATACTATGTAGATGGAAAACCTTATTCTTTAACACAACACGGCTTTGCTCGTGATCTTACATTCTCTGTAAAAGAGCAAAGTGAAACAAAAATCACTTATATCGTTACGAGTAATGAAGAGACACTACAAAAGTATCCATACGAATTTGAATTACTTGTTTCTTATGAGTTAGAAGAACAAAATATACATGTTACATATGAAGTAAATAATCCTTCTTCAAAAGAGATGTTCTTCTCAATTGGAGCACACCCTGGATTCAATTTCCCATTAGTAGATGGCGAATCATTTACAGATTATCATCTATCTTTTAATGGTTCAGAACGCTTAGAAACAAGTGTACTAGAAGGACCTTATCTTTCAAATAACAAGCAATTAATCGCTGAAAACACGAATGAATTGCCACTTACATACGATTTATTCAAAAATGATGCACTTATTTTTGAAAATATGAATACGAATGAAATTTCGATCCGTTCTCATAAACATAATAAATTTGTAAAAGTAGAATTTGACGGATTCCCATTTGTCGGCGTATGGACACCAGGAAATAATGCACCTTTCTTATGCATTGAACCTTGGTATGGAATTGCTGATGAAGTGAAGCCAGCAAAAGATTTCAAAGAAAAAAAAGGAATTCAGTCTTTACAAGCGAATGAAACATTTACATGTCGTTATAGCATTACAATTGGATAAGTACTCTATCCCCTACTTTAAGAGCACTTTTAGGTAGGGGATAATCTCATAATTTGGAGGTTTCTCATTTTGATTGAAGTATATATTGATGGTGCAACAAAAGGAAATCCTGGCCCTTCTGGTGCTGGAGTGTTCATTAAAGGCGTACAACCGCCTGTACAATTATCATTACCACTTGGGACAATGTCCAATCATGAAGCAGAATACCATGCTTTACTTGCAGCATTAAAGTATTGCACGGAGCATAATTATAGCATTGTATCTTTTCGTACAGATTCTCAGCTGGTTGAGCGAGCTGTTGAAAAGGAATACGCAAAAAATAAAATGTTTGCACCACTTTTAGATGAAGCATTGCAGTACATAAAAAGTTTCGATCTCTTTTTTATTAAATGGATTCCAAGCAGTCAAAATAAAGTAGCTGATGAATTAGCTAGAAAAGCTATATTACAAAATTAATGGGGGTATGAGTGTGAAAAAAGAGTGGATTGCTCCTCTTGCTTTATTATTTGTCTCTTTTATTTGGGGAGCTACGTTTGTTGTCGTTCAAAATGCTATGTCTTTTGTCGGGCCATTTACTTTCAATGGTATTCGCTTTTTATTCGCTGGAATTATTTTATTATTCGTTCAAATGATTTTCTCACCGAAAATTTCAAAACAAGAATTAACACATAGTAGTTTAGCTGGATTAATGGTTGGGTTCTTCTTATTTGTCGGCTATTTATTACAAACATTCGGCTTACTTTATACAACGTCTTCAAAAGCTGGTTTCTTAACTGGACTTAGTATCGTCATGGTTCCAATTCTGTCTTTTATCTTTTTAAAACAAAGGGCTACAATTTTCATCGTACTTGGTATTGCTGTGGCAACAGCAGGTTTATACTTATTAACGGCCGGTGATTCTTTTCAATTAAACATTGGAGATATACTCGTTCTCGGTTGTGCTGTCGCATTCGCTGCCCATATTCTTGTTAACGGCTTCTTTTCTAAGAAAATATCACCTTTATTATTAAGCACATCACAAGTATTAGCTGTTGGTATGTTTTCTTCTATTTGCGCTTTTTTGTTTGAAGATTGGGAAAAATTATTTTCAGTATCACTATGGACGAATCAGTCCTTCTTATTCGCTCTCTTTCTAACTTCCCTGTTTGCAACATCCATTGCCTTTTTCATCCAAACATCAGCACAAAAACATACGTCTCCAACGAGAGTAGCAATTATTTTCGCAATGGAACCCGTTTTTGCTGCATTAACTGGTGTTCTCGTTGCAAACGAGCAGCTTTCCGTCTCTGCTATCGTTGGGTGTCTTTGTATTTTCTTAGGAATGATTTTCGTTGAATTACCTTCCAAAACAAAAAAAGAAGCGCGGGCTGCGTGAAGTTACGCTTGTAACTTCCGCATAAAAGCCTTAGCGCTTTTTTTATCTGTAATTTCTTCTTCTTTCAATCGTTCTAATAACGCAACAAAATAACTGCCATCAAACTGCAATTGATGTTTAATTGTCGCTTCTATTGCTGCGTTCACAATTCCATCAGACGCACCCGTATACCCTTGTCCGAACATAATAAATCCTTGTGCTTCCTCTGATAATTTAAATCCTTTCGTATGTAAGAATGAAAGATAATCTTCTACTGTTTGCATGTTATTCCCACCTACTCAAAAATTCTCCATCTCCTATCATACATGTTTTTACACGCTGTGAGAATGAAATTTCTTTGACAACTTTGTAAATCAATCATCTACTTCGCTTGCAATGGAGGATTTCCTAACAATATGAAGGAATATGTATAGTGGAACTTATTTCATATTAAAGGGGAGACACGATGAAACAAGCGCTATTAATTATCGATGCTCAGCAAGAATTAATTGATGGAAATGAAAAAGAAAGTGAAGTTTTTCGTAAAACCGAGCTATTATCTACACTAAATACAGCCCTGCAGAAAGCAATAGATGCAAATGCTCTTATTGTTTTCGTAAGAGATATCGATGTTGCTTCTGGTAGTGGCGTAGGCTTTGAAGTACATAATCAAATTAAAGTACCTCAGTCTGCAATCCTTATTAATAAAGCGGCAACAAATTCATTCTACGGTACTTCGTTACTTGAACTTTTGAAAGAAGAAAAAATCAATCATATTGTTATAGGTGGCTGTAAAACAGAACATTGCATCGACACCGCCGTTAGAACAGCGACTGTACAAGGCTTTGACGTTACATTAATTAAAAACGGTCATTCCACAACTGACTCTAACGTGTTATCTGCAGAGCAAATTATTGGTCATCATAATAAAATTTTACATGGTCATTATAATGTTGATCATTTTTCTATGGTGAGAGATATAGAGGAAGATCTCTTTCAACCATCCCATGACCAATATCGTGATTAAATAAACGATAAAAAAGAATCCTTACGCGAAAAGGATTCTTTTTTTATCCAAAAATTTGCGCTGCAATGCTATATAACTCATTATTCCTTTTTAATAATTGATTGCTATTTTTCATCATAATTGGCGGCATATTCACCTTTTGAAAACCAAAATCCTCTAAACTTTTCATGAAATTCGCTTTTCCTTCTGGTACATCTATTCTTAATTTACCTTTATGCCATTTGGCTAAATAATGAACAATATCCATTGCCATCTCATCATTTTTTGCAACTACCGGTCCTATTATTTTATTTTCTGGCGTTTGTACACTCAAACCATATCCTAGTACCTTTTGTTCCTTATCCTTCACAACAGTGCACTGTTCACTTTGCATAATTCTTTTCTTTAAAAACTCTTTTCTATTTGTTCCAAACGCACATTCATCTATTTTTATAATTTCTTCTAAATCCCCCTCTTTATAATCCATCATATATTCTTCATTTCCTGCACATTTATGATTCGTATTGTACGAGTTACATATGTATTTTGAAACATAACTAACAGCTCTAAATCCTAATTTTTCATATAAAGGCTTCCCCTCATCCGTAGCAATCAACATAATTGGAGTATGAGCTGATACGCTTTTAATACATGCATCCGTTATTATCTTTCCAATCCCTCTCCCCTTATAATCTGGATGTACAATCACCATTCCGATAGACGCTAAATTCTCCCCATATAATATTATTGCCGCGCTAGCAATTAGTTCCTCTTTCTCATTCCAAACACCGTATACAATGCCTGAGTTGAAAATCGTCTCAATTTCTTCTCTGTTATAATCCCATCCAATATAAGAAGATAATGCAACAATATCCTCTATCTTTTCTTTCCTAAGACGCTCCACCCTAATCTCTAATTCAATCATTCTCCATCTCCTTATCTAGACATTTCAATCATTCTTCCGAATCAACTTGTACATGTTTCCCTTTATTTGTCACACACATATTCTATTTTAACCAAGAGTATATTATAAATGAGGTGACAACATGCATATTGCGAATAAATTTTTTAACACCACTAACGGCCCCTTACAATTACAGGATAACACACTAGATTTAAATAAAATTATCAATCTAAACCGTGCTGTTACACTCCAGACAATTAATACAGTTATAATTACAAATACCGCTTGATTCAAGCTATCCAACGTTATAAATAATTTCTTTGATTCTCGAATAATACTATGGGAAACTTAGACCTTACTGATACCAACCTCAAAAAATACTTCCTCCAATAGCTCAATTATACATTTTTCCGATATTAACATTATTATAATTCCGCTAATTTCAAATCGTTATCCATCCCGTTAGCCATTTCAAATTATTATTACATAAAATAATATGATACATATTTAGAAGTAACTAATTCTATAATCACTTAATATATCTACTTAACAATAGTTTCCTTTACAAAATGTATTAACTGGCTGGTGAATAATTTTTTAAGAGGGGCGGAATATATGTCAAACAAAAACAAGAAACTTTCAACGTTGAATTCGAATAATCCCCTATCTGCAGGAGCTCTTACGCCTAGTCTAGTAGGCCCGACGTTCCCACCACTTCCACCAGTAAACCCTACTGGTATTACTGGACCCACTGGTAACACTGGGGCTACCGGAACTACTGGTCCCACTGGTGACACCGGCGCTACTGGAACTACCGGAACTACTGGAGCTACTGGCAACACCGGCGCTACCGGAAATACTGGTCCCACTGGCATCACTGGAGCTACCGGAACTACTGGCATCACTGGAACTACCGGAACTACTGGTTCTACTGGCGACACCGGCGCTACTGGAACTACTGGTCCTACTGGCATCACCGGCGCT
>NZ_NUPZ01000041.1 GCF_002584985.1 Bacillus sp. AFS029637
GAATGCTTTAAATTTCATTAAGATATTGCTCCTTTAAAATATATTTTTAACACATTTGTGTATAATGCGAACTTTTAATGTCCGTTATTTTATCCATAGTTTGTTTTAATTGCTGGTTACGAATAATTTCATCTTCAGATAATGTTTTTTTCTGAAGTGCAGTCGTAAAAAAGAAAATATGAAAAGTCATAGACGAATTCCTCCTTTCGAAAAGGAATTACAGGTGATCACAATACAGCACTTGGCGCTCCTTAACATCATTCATAGCTTTTTCAATCTGTTCATTATGAAAAATTTTAGCTTTGGAAATTGTATTTCTTTGAATCGTAATACTTAAAAACAATACGCTAATAGTCATCGAATGTTGCTCCTTTCTTTAAAAAATAATGTAAGAGACTAAAAAATCGCACAAAAAAGCCACAGGAAGATATAGTTCTCCTATGGCGAGGCGTGAAAAAGCCACAGGAAAGTATACGACCTCCTGTGGCGAATTTATGAATTAATAGAAATAAAGTACGATTTTCAATTCTCCGTTAGGGTGGTCGAATTCATATTTAATTGTCCGAAAAACACAGGTGCAGTTAACGCTAAAGTTAAAGCATGTAAATGTAATTTCATCATTTCCTTCGACCTCCTTTTAGAATATTTTTCTTACGTTAGTAATTATATACAATTAATGGATAATTGTAAACATAAAAATTGAAAATTTTTAATTTTGATTAAAATGCGTATATTAAAAAGGGATTTGAAAAGAAGTATTGTAATTAACGAAATATCGGTAAAAATGGGGGATGTTAAATGAAACATATGCATCATAATGTAATTGTTATGCTAACAATTTTTTTATTTATACGAAAAAAAGCGCAGCTTTTTTAATTACTTTTATTGCACTTGTTATTTTAAGATACGACTCTAGGTAATATATTGTTGGTTTAGATCCACAAACAATCGGTTTATTATTTTCTATCGTTGCAGTCTCGTATATTATTCCGTGGGGAATTGCGTGTTATATTAAGTTCAGGAAAGTTTGGCGGGAAAATAATAATCATGCTATATAAGAAAAAACGTCTTTTTCGAGAAGTTTTTTCTTTTTATATATAATTGAAATCATTTGTTGAAGTGCAAGCCGCGATACAATATGATAAATATAAAAAATGAGGGAAGTAGGGTGGATAAAAATGCGTACGATTTTACTTTTTCTAAACAACATGCCCATCAATGAAATAGAGGATATTAGACAAAAACATGATCCTTTATTCGAATTAATTCCACCGCATATTACAAGTGTTTTCCCATTTTAAATAGTGAGCTGGAATTACATATTTTAAATGTTTCAAAAGGGATACAAAATATAGAACTTGAATTTGCAAACCAAATTACGAGTAAGGGAGAATATTTATTTTTACGAATTGAAAAGGGAAAAGAACAAATAGAAGAACTACATGATATCCTGTATACAGGACCTTTATTACAATTTTTGAAAGAAGAGATTTCATACATCCCGCATGTAACAGTCGGTAGAAAAGAAAGTGCCGAGTTGGCTACTGAAGTAGTTAAGGGTATGCCTAGTTTTCATGAGAAGTTAAATTGTGTGATTGATAGAATTAGTGTAGAGCGTATTGGAAAGAACGGGGAGTCAATTATTGAATTTGAAGTACCATTGCAAAAAAGCTGACAAAAGTCAGCTTTTTTTATTCGAAACATGAAGTAGGGCACCAATCGCACCACTATAACCACCTTCTTGTAAAAAGACTGGTATTTTGTTTTGGTATTCCGTATAGCTACTTATAATTTTTTGAAGATGTACGTTATTACATAGAGTAGAACCGATATAAATGATATGGTCAATATTTTTTGCTTCGGCAAATTGAAGGCTTAATGCGGTAACGACTTCACCAACAAGCCCTTGAACGGTTGCGATTATATCTGATTTACTAAAATTCGAGTCTATATTGGCTGCTTTCCCAAAGTTACTTGCTGTTAAACTATTATCAATAGGGGAGAGAATACCTCCATAAATATCTCCGACCGTAATGTCTAAATCTTTTCTAGAACCTGTTTTTGTTAGAGGGATTACATCTTCAAACTGATCTATATTTGTTAATAGTTTGGAAAGCCCCATAATTGTACCACCACCAACTCCAGTTCCACCAGCGCGAATATATTGGTCATTATAGACGTAATGGATGGAAGTACCTGTCCCGATATTTGTTAAAATAAAGTTGTTTATAGAATGGTGTTCTTTTTTTAATATGTATCGAACACCAGCAAGAGTAGCTTCAAATTCGTTTAGTTCCACTATTTTATATGAATCTGAAAGTAGTTGTTGTACTTGTTTTGCTTTTCCGCCTGTAATACATATTTGTTTCATTCTATTGTTGTTCTTAAGCCAATCTATAATTTTATCTTGTTCAAGTGAATAAAATTTTTCAAAAGCTAATTGCTTTTTTTCGTTAAAATAAGCAATTTTCGTTAATGTGCCTCCAGCATCGATACCGACTGTACTTACCATTTTTCTACTCCTAACTATGTAATATGTTTATTCTATTAATTTCAATCAATCCGATTGGTGGGGGATAGGATACCCTGACTGATTAAAAAGTCACTTAATCGGCTTGATATATTAATAGCTTTTCTATAGTTACAATTGACTGATCGCTAACTGTTGCTGTACCTTTCCCAAGAACAAAACCGCGGCGGTTACGTATTAGTTCATAACGTAAATCAAGTGTATCACCAGGATACGCTTTTTCATGAAACTCGACTCCATCTAATGAGGAGAGAAAGCCTAATCCTTCAGAATCGCTTGTATGTATAAAAGCACTTAGCTGAGCAAGTGCTTCCACAATTAACATATGAGGCATATGTTTTTGACTATCATTTATAAACCATTCGTTATTTGTGATGAATTTGTATCCTGTAACGGATTCATCTTGTTTTATATTTGTTACTTTATCAATCATTAAAAATGGATAGCGATGGGGAAGAGTATCTTTAATATTCATAGCGTACCTCCAGGAATAATAATACCCCTGCTAAAGTTAAGCAGGGGAGTTATTATTAATTTTTAACTAGTTCCTCTACTTTTCCAAGAGAGAAAATACCACTGTTTTTAATGTTTTCAACTGCTTCTTGTAATACTGCTTTATCTTGAACAAGTGCAATACGTACAAAGCCTTCACCATGAGGGCCGAAAGCATGACCTGGTGTGACAACGACATTTGCGCGATCCATTAATGCATAAGCGAATTCTAGAGAAGTCCACCCTTTTGGAATTTCAGCCCAAACGAACATACTGCCAGCGGGTTTATCGACGTTCCAACCGAATGTTCGGAATCCATCGACTAAAGTATCTCTACGTTCTTGATAAATACCGCGGTTTTTTTCACAAAATGCAGCGCCATTTCTAAGTGCCGTACATGCTGCTTTTTGAATTGGTAAAAACACACCGTAATCTGTATTAGACTTAAATTGTGTAAGCGCGCCGACAATTTCTTCGTTACCAATCATATACCCAATACGGCTACCTGCTAAACTATAACTTTTAGATAAAGAGTTAATTTCAACGCCAACTTCTTTTGCGCCAGGTACAGATAAGAAGCTAATTGGTTTTTGGCCATCAAAATAAAATTCAGCATAAGCAAAATCATGAACAACGATAATATTATGTTTTTTCGCGAATGCGATTACTTCTTTAAAGAAATCTTCATGAGCCATTGCTGGAACTGGGTTCCCTGGGAAGTTCAAAATCATCATCTTCGCTTTATCGGCGATTTCTTTAGGAATAACTTCTAAATTAGGTAAGAAATCATTTTCTTTTTTTAATGGCATGTAGTAAGATGTTGCACCGGCCATTTGAATACCTGTTTCATAAGCTGTATATCCTGGATCAGGAACTAATATTATATCTCCAGGATTTGCATAAACCATAGGTAAATGAACGAGTCCGTCTTGTGAACCCATTAATAATAAAACTTCTTTTTCAGCGTTTAATATAACGTTATGAGTGTTGTTGTAATATTCAGTTACAGATTCGTGAAATTCTTGTATACCTGCTAATGTATATCCATAGCTTTCTTTTTCACTCGCTGTATGTACCAGTGCTTCTCTTACGAAGTCAACAGGAGGCATATCAGGATTCCCGATACTTAAATCAATCATTTTATGCCCTGCTGCAATTTTCTCTTTTTTATAGGCCCCTAATTCACTAAAAATAGAAGATTGGAATGCTTTCATTCTAGTTGCTAACGTGTAAGTCATCAAAACCCCTCCTAAAAACTGTGTTTTCTTTCTGCGTTTTTAATTATTCTGAAAACACATGTTTATATTTTATCATTTTTTTATGAAAATTAAAACGATTGACAAATTTAGAGGAAGGATTAGAGTATTATATATTTCTTCTAAAACAGTTAAGATGTTTTAGAGTTTTTGTTTATAATATCTCGGATATTTTGTATTAAAAAGAATACGAACACCACACCTATTATGCCGCTAAGCCAATAGTATGAATTCCCTGTAGTGAATTTTTCATAGAATAAAATAGCACTCCATAGAATAAGGATTACGGAACAAACTGTTGATATAATTAAAGAACTTAAGCTCCTCAAAAAAACACCTCACAATAAAAAATGTTTATTAATTAATTCTATATTATAATTAGAGGATTTAAAAGGGGAAATATTTTTAAGAAAGCATCTATAGTACAAAACCGCAAAAATATATTTTGCGGTTTTGTAAAATCCCTATAGTTAATCACTTATTTTTTTATATGTACATATTTTTTCAGCATTAGTAAAATATACAATTAATTTATTATCGACAATTTTTAAAGATTGATCCGATGTAAAGGAGTTACCATAATCAATGTGGTATAAGCTAGAGTTATTTACAAACGAACCTTTATATAAATCTTCTTTTTTATTTGTCGTTTGCATTTCCACTAAATTTTGTACAATTTCTACTTTCTTTTCCTCTTTTACAATTGTTTCAAATTTATAAGATACAGGACATTCCCCATTTTTATTGTCAACGATTTCCCAAGAACCGTATATATCATTATTGCTGCACCCACTAAGAAGAATGGCGAGTATAGGAGATATTAATAGAAATTTTTTCATTTTGTGCTCCTTTCGTATGTAGTACGTATAAAACGTACGATATGAATATTGTAATAAATAATGTTTAAATTTTTATAAAGAATTATTTAATTTCACATAAAAATTTGGAGAAAGGTGAGGTTTTTAAAGTGAAAAGGCATGAATCTAGTGTAATCTAGATTCATGCCTAGTACTCTATCTTAAGTTATGTTTGTTGAGGATAAATGAAGCGGAAAGAAGAATGACAATTCCATTTACAATATATACATTTACAATAACAAAGGTTAGGTTAGCTATTCCAAAATCATCTTTATCGAATATAGAAGTGAATGCTGTAGTAGTCAAAAAGATAATGGGAGTTAACAATAAAAATAGGAAACCTGCAGCAATCCTTCTTTTAAAATTATTTTGAGATAAGGAAATGGCTAAAAAATTTAGAATACCAAACATAACTAATGAAAAAAGAAGGATAATTAATAATTGGATCATACATTTCCACAGCTCCTTTTTGAAAAATCTATAATTTATTGTATTCGAAAGTAGTAGGGGATACTCCTCTAAATCTTTGAACTATACAAAGTATATAATTTTTTATCCTAGAAATTGAAAAAGAATGGACCCAGTAAAATGCTGAATCCATTCTTAAGGAGTATAAGTCTTACTGCCCGTAAATCCTCTGCCAACTAAATTTACACCTTATACATTCGCAGATTGTGACGTTTGTTTTTCAAATTGTTTTTGCTTAGATAGAGAAATAAAAATAATCAACAATGAAATAACTCCGAAGATGAGAACCATATATTGTAATCCAATCGTATCTAAGAAGAATCCCGTTCCGAGTAATACGATTTGGAACATAACTCTTTCAAACATATTACGGAATGAGAAGAGACGTCCGTGATAACTTCTTTCTACTTTCGTTTGGAAAATTGTCGACATTATCGGGAAGAAGCAACCTACACTAAATCCAAATAAACCAAATGATACAAGGGCCATCCATTTTACATCACTAAAGAATAACGAAAGGTGTGCAAATGCAGTACAAGTTGCGAAGAAATATAGTAATTTTTCAGGTTTGAAATGATCAGATAGACGTTTAATAACGAAGGCACCTAGCATAAAGGCGATACCTTCAATTGTATATATGAATCCCTTAATCGTTGGATCATGTTGCATTTCGCTAATATTAATGACCATTAAATTAAACCCAGCTATAAATAATAGGGGGATAATACTTAATATAAGTGCTGTAAAAGCAATAGGAATTCCTTTTAAAATACGAAATACTTCCATAAAGCTATTGTCTTTTGCAGCTTGTTCACTTGGTATTGTTGATTTCTTGTCTTCAAATCGTAGGAAGAAAGTTGAGAGGAATAATAAAGCGTATGCTGCCATAGAGAAGGCATACATATACTGTAAACTCATTACAACTAAAAGAATTCCACCTAGTGAAGTACCTGCAATACGAGCGATTGTACCAACATTCATATGTACACCATTCATCTGTAATAACTCATGTTCACTAACAATTAGAGGGATTACAGATTGTAGTGCTGGAAAATAAAATGCTGCTGAAATTTGAAGTGCAATCATGAATGCAATCATAAAGGCGATACTTTCATACTGAATAGCGAAAAACATAAAAATAACACTTAAAACTCGACCAAATCCAGCATATAGAAGAACTTTCTTCTTTTCATACTGATCGATGACACGGCCAGCCATAGGACCAACTAGAACACCTGCTAGTAGTCCAATAAATAATATAACTGATTTCATGAAATCAGAAGGGACATATTTTTGCATGAATTCAAGGTTACCAAGTATACCAAGCCATAATCCTAGACCAGCAATAAACTCCCCAATTAGAACAATCCAAACGTTTTTATTACGCCACATAATATAAAACCTCTCCGTCTTTTAAAATAAAAAACTCGTATATAAAATCTCCTTATTTATGTATTATTTTTTCACGCTCTTTTTTAGAGTCAGAGTCTATAATACGTGTTTCATTAGTGGATTTCAATCTTTTTGATTTGTCGAAATGTTAGTAGGTTTATATATTGAAATAGTGTAAAAATATGAATGTGTAATCCATTTGTAAATTCTTATATAACACTATTTTTATTTAAATATCCGGATGTTAAAATGTAATTATTGATAGGAGGTGAATAGTATAGAAACGCATCTATATGAAGTAAGTCCATGTAGCACATATTTGATTAGCGTAAAGTTTGAAGAGGAAGTATACAAATTCCTCCTTCGTAAAGATGAAATGGTTGGAGAAACTTTATGTTTATTAGAGAATGAAAGAGAATATGTTTTATTACATGAAGAACAAGCTATGAAAACAGGAGTTTATATAACAGGTCAATTAAAAAAAGACTTGTTTAAAGGTTGGTTATGGATAAGTTTGAATGAGTCTGGTATATATAGAAAAAAAGTGACAGAATTAGAATTAGAAACGTATCAATTTATAAAAGAATCGATAAACATCGATATAGGAAATTAAAAAGGTCAAACCCCTCTCATGTGAGAGGGGTTTGACCTTTCAATGTAAATTAGGCAGAAAATTCTTCTTTACGTACTTCGAAGAATTCATTTCGGCGTAAGTAATTATACGTTTTTTCTGAAACTTCTTCTTCTTGAGATACTAAAAAACGACGATTAAAAGCATAGAAGGATTGACCTTTAATTAATTTTACGTAATATATTTTAAACGCCTCCTCTAACAGGATTATGACTTACCTCATATTATGATGACCGATATCTCTATTAAAAATACTTGGGTTTAAAGAAGATAAGCGAAAAAATGAAAGAGCTTACAAATATGTAAGGTTTGTGTCACCTTTTCCGATAGTTTCAATTAATGAATTGCTACTATACTACAAATAAGTTCCATAAAATAAGGGGGGGAAAAGATGGATGAAGTAATTGGAGAAGTTGTAGCTGGGATTTGTGAATTTGTAGTTGAAGTAACGGCAGATGCTATAGGTAACTTAGTTTCAGGAAATGAAAAAGAGGAAAAAGAAACTTTATAGAAAGATTTAAATTTAAAAAATAATTTTAACATACATAGATAAACTGTGGGATACGTTCTCACAGTTTTTTATCTTTTTCGACAAGAAGACTTCATCTGATTTGTGTTACGGGTGAAACCCAACAATTCAGGTGGAGATGAATCGCCGTCAGAAGGTAGACTGAACTCTTTTGTTCCGTTTCGTTCCAAATCACATGAGGGCATCCGATATTGAAGATGTTCTTTTTTGTTTGTAAAACATGTCGAATCAATATAATAAATAGCAATATACCAATTACACTGAAAGAAACAAAAGGTATTTGTACAGAAGAAAAGGATATGAGCAATCATTTTGAGGCAGTGTAAGTTTCTAATAAGCATCTAATTAAAAAAGGATTGAACGTAAAAGAATCACGTTTAATCATAAAGTACTATCATCTTTAATTTTAAATTTATCTTTAATATTGATAAATAAAATGAATAAGATTACAGCACATATTAAGTTAGATAAGTAGAAATCTTGGTGGTACAGTAATTCAAAAGTAACGTCGAAAATGTAAAATAAACTAATTGTAGGGAGTATACATATGAAAAGATATCGCCAGTTTTTTAAAAGGTATTTGTAATTAATTAGTTTTTTCATTATGGAAATTCCTCCTATGTTTTTTTATATAATTATACATATAAATAAAAAGATTTATAAAGTGTTTTCTTCATAAAAATAAAATACGTTATAAATAATTTGCAATGGAAAAAATGCAGCAAATTTCACACACTAATACTAAAGATAAAACTTTTAAATATTTGTACTGAAATGATACACTATAGTCTATGTTACTTTTGAAATGAATAGAGGGATTTACATGATAGATAAAATTAAAAATGCTGTTGAGGATATGTATGAAGATGAAGCAAAACATTTACTTCAAAGTATTCTTATATAGTTAAATTTATTAGAAGAAATGCGTTTTTATAGTGTAAAGTTGAAAAAATAAAGATATGTTCTATTTTAAAAAAACTTGTATTTTTGAAAACAAAAATACAAGTTTTTTTCGGTTTGAAATTGGGCTATACATAAGCTTCCTATAGGTGTCAAATCACATATGAATGTTAAAGGTAATTAATGAAAAGAAGGTGATTTGTTACTATGTATAACGAACAAAATTATCCATATGATCAAGCGATGTATTATAATCCGCAAAATTATGGGTATACATCAGCAAATGAAGCGAGAGATATTGAACATGAAGATTACAGACCAGATGATGCGGAAGATGCTCCAACGTCACCACCACCATCACAAGCTCCGTCTTTACCGTCAACATTTGCTTCTCCTGCACAAGCTGGCAATATGAAATCATGGATGTGTAACTGCTTAGGAAGATGGGGATATTTACGTTTACATCGTCCTGGACCTTTTGGAAGAGACTTATGGTTCTTTCCGACTGAAGTGAGAAGCAACGGAGTATCAGGTTACACTTGGCAAGGTGGCCGTCGTCGTAAAGTAAGTTACCGCTATCAACAAATTAGTAATTTTATGTGCTTCGCATAAAGAGAAGTGGGAGAGCTAAATGATTTTACTCTCTCACTTTTTTATTTTTCAACATAAGAAGTAAGCTTCTGATTAAAAACTTACAATTTTTACGTTTTTATTGGAGTATAATGCAAATGTTGGGTTGATTTTCAATAGCAAATGAGAGTGGGGGAATACAATGTCAATGAAAAATAAAGTTGGGCTAAGAATAGAAGATGGTATTAATTTAGCTTCAGCTCATTTTAAAGAAGATGCTTATGAAATTTATAAAGAATCAAGAAAAGTGCAACCTATCTTATTTGTAAATAAAACTGAATTAGGTGCCGAATGGCTTATTACAAGATATGAAGATGCTCTGCCACTTTTAAAAGATAATCGCTTAAAGAAAGATCTGGTAAATGTGTTTCCTCAAGATACAAAGAACATGTATCTTTCCATTGACAATAGTGATCATTTGACAACTCATATGTTGAATTCGGATCCACCTAACCACAATCGTTTACGATCTTTAGTCCAAAAAGCTTTTACACCGAAGATGATTACACAATTAGACGGAAGAATTCAGAAAATCGCGGATAGTTTAATAAGTGCTGCAGAGCAAAAAGGTACATTAAATCTTGTAGATGATTATTCATTCCCATTACCGATTATTGTAATAAGCGAGATGCTTGGAATTCCAAAAGAGGATCAAGCGAAATTTAGAATTTGGTCGCATGCTGTCATTGCATCGCCAAAAACACCTGAAGAAATAAAAGAAATCGAAAAACAACTATCTGAGTTTATTACATATCTTCAATATATAGTTGATGTAAAACGAAAAGATCCAAAAGAAGATTTGGTAAGTGCGCTAATACTTGCAGAAAATGAAGGGCATAAACTTAGTGCTGCAGAGCTATATTCAATGATAATGCTATTAATCGTAGCAGGACACGAGACGACTGTGAATTTAATTACAAATACGGTATTAGCACTTCTTGAAAACCCTAATCAATTACAATTATTAAAAGAAAATCCAACGTTAATTGATACTGCTATTGAGGAAGGTTTACGTTATTATTCTCCAGTTGAGATTACAACTGCAAGATGGGCGGCTGAACCTTTTCAAATCCACGATCAAACAATACAAAAAGGAGACATGGTTATCATTGCATTAGCTTCTGCCAACCGTGATGAAACAGTATTTGAAAATCCGGAAGTATTTGATATTACGAGGGAAAATAATCGTCATATTGCCTTTGGTCATGGTAGCCATTTCTGTCTAGGAGCTCCACTTGCTAGGTTAGAAGCAAAGATTGCTATTTCTACTTTGTTAAAGCGTATGCCTGAACTACAAATAAAAGGGAATCGTGAAAAAATCAAATGGCAAGGTAATTATTTAATGCGTTCTTTAGAGGAATTACCATTAACATTCTAGAATATTTATTTTTAGACATGCATACATCGAAAATGATTTACATAGAGTATGTATGTGTTATTTAAATTCGAAACGGAAGGGTGAAAACATCCCAATGATCAACTAATTCTATTTGTAAGAGATCTTCGTTAAAAAACGAAATATTCTTCTGAATAGGGTTAGTATGTACATTTATAGAAAAGGGATGTGTTTCGCGCCGCGAAAATATAGTCTTTTCATATGATTTGTGCTGCCTCCTGTTCAGAACATGAAATAGGAGGCTTTTTTATGTCAACGACTGTGGAAACGAAACAAAATCATGGGGTATCACAAGTATTAAAAAATCGGTTTGTGCAAGGAATTCTCGCATCAGCATTATTTTTACAAATAGGAATATGGGTTCGAAACTTTGCGGTATTGCTGTATGTTATGGAAATGACGAAAGGTGATGCTTTCGCTATTTCAATGATTTCAGTTGCTGAATTCGCTCCAATTTTTATTTTCTCATTCATTGGTGGAACTTTTGCTGATAGGTGGAAACCGAAGAGGACAATGATATGGTGTGAGACTTTGAGTTCTTTATCAGTATTTGCAGTATTAATTACACTTATGTTTGGAACGTGGAAAATCGTATTTTTTGTGACGCTTATCTCTGCAATCCTTTCTCAGTTTTCTCAACCATCGGGAATGAAGTTATTTAAACAGCATTTATCGGCAGAACAAATTCAATTAGCAATGTCTATTTATCAAACGATATTTGCAATATTTATGGTGTTAGGACCAATTATAGGCACATTTATTTTTCATAGCTTTGGAATTTATATTTCAATCATTATAACAGGTATCGCTTTTTTACTTGCAGCAGTTGTTTTGTTATTTCTTCCGAAAGATCTCGAGAATAAAAATGAAAAGAAAGAAATTACACTATTACAGGAAATGCTGGATGGTATTAAATATGTAAAAAAGAAAAAAGCATTAACTTTGCTTGGACTATGTTTTATGGCAGCAGGGCTAGGGATTGGTTTAATTCAGCCACTAGGTATATTTATTGTGACTGAGCAGTTAGGGTTATCAAAAGAGAGTTTACAATGGTTACTAACAGTAAATGGTGTAGGGATGATTGTTGGAGGAGCTTTAGCGATGGTGTTTGCGAAAAATGTTGCTCCGCAAAAAATGTTAATTATAGGGATGCTTGGTCAGGCAATTGGCATCGGTATAATTGGCTACTCTACAAATTTATGGGTGACACTTACAGCACAATTTTTTAGTGGGTTAGCTCTTCCATGTATCCAAATAGGTATTAATACGCTCATTATTCAAAATAGCGATACTGATTTTATTGGACGGGTAAACGGTATTTTAAGTCCACTATTTACCGGTTCAATGGTAGTAACGATGAGTATTGCTGGTTCATTAAAGGAGATGTTTTCATTAAGTACGATGTATGAGGGAACGGCTCTACTATTTATAATTGGATTATTGTTTATTTTACCCATATACAATTTAAAGCCAATAATAGCGGTAGAAAGTGAAATGAATGGTAAAGGAAGTGCTGTGCAAAATGAATCCTAATCCAAATGTTAAATACCCAATCGGAGGAAATCAAAACGTTCATTTTATTAAAAATACAATAACGAAATCTAATATACTCGTTGGTGACTATTCTTATTATGATGCGAAAGATGGAGAAACATTTGAAGATCGAGTATTATATCATTATGAATTCATCGGAGATCGTCTCGTTATTGGAAATTTTTGTTGCATTGCATCTGGAGTTACCTTTATTATGAACGGAGCAAATCATCGAATGGATGGATTTTCGGCGTATCCTTTTAATGTTTTTGGGAATGGATGGGAAAAATTCACACCCGATTTATGTGATTTACCATATAAAGGAGATACAGTTATAGGAAATGACGTTTGGATTGGCATGGATACAACTATTATGCCTGGAATAAAAATAGGTGATGGTGCAATAATTGCAGCTAAATCTGTTGTGACCAGAGACGTCGCACCATATACAATTGTTGGTGGAAACCCTGCAAGTAAAATAAAAGAGAGATTTTCAAATGAAATAATAGAAGAATTATTGCAAATTCAATGGTGGCATTTTGACATTGAAAAAATAACTGAAAATATAGATGCTATTGTACGAGGGGATATAGACCCATTAAGAAAGCTCAAAAGGTAATAAAAAATGCACCCCAAAGAGTATCATACCTCCGAATTTTGTTAATGATAATAGAACAAGGAGGTGTGATACTATGGCACAAGACGTTTTATGTGAAGTAAACAACTGTAAATTTTGGGCTAATGGTAACAAATGTAGTGCAGATGCAATTTATGTAGTAAGTAATAAAGGGAAACAAGCTTCTACTACGGAAGAAACAGATTGTAAAACTTTCGATCCAGAAATATAAGTTTTTGAAGGGTAGCCAAATCGTGGTTGCCCTTTTATTAATTATAGTATTGATAATAAATCTCATTTTCATTCATGTTTTTTAAAATTATTTCTTGACCTGAAACGCTTTTCATAAATTATAAATAAATAGTACTTTACGAGTTCTGTATGAGAACGATACCTTTTGATCGATTAGAACTCGTGTATTTAAAGAAAGTGGTGAAGAAATAATGAAATTAATCGCAATTGATTTAGATGGAACTCTTCTTTCGGGGAATAAAATGATTAGTAATGAGAATGCAGAAGCAATTCGAAAATGTCAGGAAGCGGGCCATGTTGTAGCAATTTGTACAGGACGTTCTATCGTCGACATTGAACGATTATTGTTAGAAGTTAATTTAGAGTGTCCAATTATTGCGGAAAACGGTGCGCTTATATATAAGGACAAAAAAATGATGAAGAGATATCCAATTCAAAATATGCAGGCACTAGAGATTGTGAACTATCTCGAAGAAAATGGCTTATATTATCAGCTTTATACTGATAAAGGTGTGTACGTACCGGAATATGGGGTAGAGAGTGTACGTAATGAAATCGAATACGTAAAGAATTCAAAAGAAAATATCGACTTGAAAGAGTTAGAAACGATTGCAGCACTATACCTTGAACATACAGCATTTCATAGTGCAGAAAGTTGTAAACCAATTGTAGAAACAGATATACATGTGCATAAGCTTTTGCCATTTTCTTATGATATTGAGAAATTAAAACAATTAAAAGAGAAGTTTCTGCATAATACAGATTTAGCAATTACATCTTCCTATTGGCATAATTTAGAGATTAATCATCGAGATGCTCAAAAAGGAAATGGATTATATACTTTAGCAGGACATCTTAATATTCCGGTTGAAAATACTGTGGCGATAGGTGATGGCCTAAACGATGTTTCCATGATGGAAAAAGCAAATATATCAATTGCAATGGGAAACGCAGTTGAAGAAATAAAAGCGATGTGTCAATACGAAACGTTGACAAATGAAGAGCACGGTGTTGCACATGCTCTGTATACGCATGTGTTAGCATAAAAAGTAAAAAAGAATCNNGATTCTTTTTTACTTTTTATTAGGGGTAAGGTATTCTATGAGATTCATAGAAGCCTTATTACTTGTTATTATATAGAATATATTGGAATAAATGTTTAAAATTTTCATGATAATTATGAAAATTTTGTGAACTTTATGTTCTTTTTTGTATTTTTATTCTGCTAAGAGTCGTTAACCATTTTGAAATTTAACGAAAGTAAGTTAGAGGGAAATATACACATAATAAGTCGCTTCGTATGGAATGGATAATGTCTGATGGATGAAAGTTTTACTTGAAGTGTATACTATTATCTATTTTTAATTGAAAAATTAAATTTGTTTGAATAATTATTCTACAGCTATATACCTAGACGCACATTCTTCGTATAATGGAGAAGTATGAATTTTGGACTTGTATTAATTTTACATATCGAGGTGGAAAAGCAATGAATGCGCGGCTAAGGGAATTTATTGATGTGAGTACAATAGAAACCATGGCAGAACAATTTTATAAATTAACAAACATATCACATCAACTTCTTGATGCTGAAAGAGTATGTATATTTTCATTTGGAATAAATGAAATGAAAATATGTAAACTTCCCAAAATTGAAATCCCCATTTTCTTATACAATCAATATTTAGGATCTTTTGTAGTATGGTGCCCAAAAAGTGAAATGTTCAATTGTCAAAAATACTTTGAAATGCTAGCAAACCTAATTTTAGATGGAGTAATAAAAGTATTTCAAAGTAAAAATGCAACGTTGCTCTCTCAAAAAGAGGAGGAGCTACATACAATTTTACAAAATATGCCTGTCATGGTTGATGCACTTGATCATAATGGAGATTTTATTCTATGGAATCGTGAATGTGAAATTGTAACAGGTTATACTGCTGAAGAGATAATCGGGAATCCAAATGCACTTCAATTATTGTATCCAGACCATAATTATCGTCACCGAATACAAAGTAAATTTTTGACTCGTGGAAAAAATTTTAGAGATTGGGAAATGCGTCTAACATGTAAAAATGGAGAAGTTAAAACAATCATGTGGTCAAATATATCAGAGCAGTTTCCTGTAACAGGATTCAGCTACTGGGCTGTTGGCGTAGATATTACACATTTAAAAGCGATAGAAAAGCAGTTAAAACAACAAACATCTGAATTGGAATTAATTTTTAAAGCTTTACCCGATTTATGTTTCTTAACAGAAGATGATGGCACAATTATAGATTATAAAGCAGGATCTCCTACAAAATTTTACGTACCCGCAGAAGCTTTTATGGGGAAAAAGTTTTACGAAGTATTACCATCTCAAGTAGCGCAGCAATTTCAAGAAGCAATTCGTCAAGTGAAAGAAAAAGGAACAAATACAATTGTTGAATACCCACTTGCAATTAATGGAAGTATTAATTTCTTTGAAGCTAGATGCCTACCGTTATTGCATGATAAAATTATGATTATTGTACGCGATATTACAGAGCGAAAAAAGACAGAAGAATTACTAAATAAATCGGATACATTAGCAGCAATTGGCCAATTAGCAGCGGGCGTAGCTCATGAAGTTAGAAACCCATTAACCGTAATTAAAGGATTTATACAGTTATTTCAAATCAATAAAGAAGATCAAGAAAAATATTTTGATCTTATGCTTTCGGAAATTGAAAGAATAGAAGCGATTCTCCAAGAGTTTTTGTCGATTGCAAAAACAGATGAAATAAATACGGAAAAGAAAAATATTTATCAAATATTTAAAAATGTCGTATCATTAATAAATACAAAAGCAATTATGACAAATATTCATGTGGAATTATATACAGATTCCAAAGAGTTAATCATTGAGTGTTCAGAAAATCAACTGAAACAGGTATTTATTAACATTTTACAAAATTCAATTGAAGCTATGCCAGCTGGCGGAAAAATTTCAATTCATATAAAAAAAATCAATACTGAGGGCGTTATTATTCATGTAATAGATGAAGGAATCGGAATACCTGAAGAAAGAATTAAGAGATTAGGGGAGCCTTTTTATAGTACGAAAGAAAAAGGTACTGGTATTGGATTAATGTTAAGCTATAAAATTATTGAAAGTCATCAAGGGACAATAAGTATTATGAGTGAGGTTGGTGTCGGGACAACTGTAACGATTTACTTGCCAAAAATTCAGAGTAAACAATGTCTATAAAATTGTGATGATAGCTGTATATCAATACAATCGACTATTAACTCTTAAATTACTAAATACCCAATAACAAAAAGCTAAACTTTTTGTTATTGGGTATTTTTATGTTTGCTTTGGTAAACTTTACCTTTTCTTTATCTTTGTTTTAATTTCAATTAAGTTTTTAGCGTTATATTAATATCCATACAAAGTAATGTATAGAAGTTGTACATTATTTTTAATCTAGAGGTACCGTTATTATTCAAATCGCTAAAAGGAGGAGATTATGACAAAGTGAAGAAACAAGAGAAAAAAAGGATCAGCCTGGTTTCTTATTAGATTATTCGATTGGACAATATGATACGTATACACCACTTCAGCTTGCACACTATATATCAACTATCGCAAATGGCGGTTATCGAATGAAACCGCAAATTGTTCAAGAGATTAGAGAACAAACCGTTCAAAAAGATGAAGTTGGTAAAGTAGTGCATTCAATAGAACCAGTCGTTTTAAATAAAGTAGATATGAAAGAGGAGTATATAAATCAAGTAAAAGAAGGATTTAGAAAGGTATTCCAAGAAGGGGATGGAACGGGAGTAAGAGCGTTCCAAAAAGCACCGTATAAACCAGCTGGTAAAACAGGGACCGCACAAACGGTATACGGTGGAGAAAGTGATATTGGGCGAAATGAGAAAGGCGATCGTAGAGAATGCTATAACTTAACATTAGCAGGATATGCCCCATATGATGATCCAGAAGTAGCATTTTCTATTGTTGTACCGTGGGTTATAAATGATAAATCTGGTATTAACTCTAATATTGGAAAAGAAGTTTTAGATGCTTATTTTTAATTAAAAAGTAAGCGATTAACTGGAGAAGCGACAAAAGTAGAGAATTGAAAAATGTGAATCGTCTCAAGTATGTATAGAAACTAGAGACGTTTTAATATAGGAATAGATTAGAAAAGAGGCATAAAATAATTCTATTAACTATTCACGTTTTATAAAATAAATCATATATTGATAGCATAGGACAAGCTGAAAAGCTTATCCTAACCTCACAGAACACTCCTTATCACATCTAAGCATCTGCCTATGCAGATGCTTTTTTATTGATAACCATTATTTATAAACATAACGTAGCAAGTGTTTTAGGAATAATAGTTTTGTAATATAGTAATTGCAATTGTAATTGTAGTTGTAGTTGTGAATCCATAGTTAAATTAATAGTTTGGACAATATAAAAGCATAAAGGTTACACTTGTATATTTTTATTATCCAGCGAACTGCACAGCAGTATTTGCATGTAAAAAAGCAGTGTCAAAAACAGGAACAGTAAGATCATTTTGGGAAATGAGCAAAGGTATTTCAGTGCAGCCAAGTAGTATACCTTCTGCGCCGTTTTGAATTAATGAACTTGTAATTTGTAATAGTCTTTCTTTTGATGATTTTGAAATAATTCCTTTACTTAATTCGTTTAATATAATGTGATGGATAAAAGTTCTTTCCTCTTCATTTGGAATGATTGTCTCAATGTTATAATTTGCTAGTCGTGATGTATAGAAATCTTGTTCCATCGTTTGTTTCGTTCCTAGTAGTCCGATACGCTTTATATTTTGTTCTACCATTTCTTTAGCACTTACATCACCAATGTGAAGGAGTGGAATAGATATTGCATTTTCTACTTCTTCAGCAAATAAATGAACTGTATTTGAACACATCAATAAACATTCAGCCCCAGATTTTTCAACCTTTTTTGCAACTGTCACTAATTCATTTTTCACTTCTTCATATTGGTGGTTTTGTAATAAAGTAGTTACTTCACCAAAGTCCATACTATATAAAACGAGCTTCGCATTTTGATCATATTGAGAAAGTGTAAGTGTATTAATATGTTTATAGTATAGTGAGGTAGATTCCCAACTTAGTCCACCAATTAAACCAATTACTTTCATCATATATTCCTCCCGTAACAATTTTGAATTCATTATTTCATAATTCCGATAAGAATACAATGATATAAATAATCTATTTAACGAAAAATAAAAAATAATTAGAAAAGTATTGAATTTTTTCTTTCTTAGTGCCATAATACGAATTACAAATTAATACTTATCCAGAGAGGTGGAGGGAACGGCCCTAAGAAACCTCAGCAACCCCTATGTAAATTCATAGGAAGGTGCTAACTCCGCAGAGGACACGATGTGTTTTTTGAAAGATAAGAGGATTCTTGAACGTGAAAGAAAATGACCTCTTATGTAAGAGGTCATTTTTTGTTGTATAGAAAGGGAGTGTCGATGCATAATTCGTTTTTTAAACAAATATAGAGTAATTAAAGCTGACTAATATGAGAGGGGAATTGTAATGAATAAATTAGCAACAAAGGTAGTGGTAGCAATTGGAATTGGAGCAGCATTATACGGGATATTAGGACTTTGGGGATTTACTATTGCACCAAATACATTTATTAAACCTGGATTAGCCATTTTAACTGTTTTTGGAGCATTATTTGGTCCAGTGGCGGGACTGTTAATAGGGCTTATCGGTCATACCGTAACAGATACAATTGCTGGATTTGGTATTTGGTGGGGATGGGTTATTAGCTCAGGTATTATCGGTTTTGCGATGGGTCTCATTCAAAAAAGGAATGGCTTTAGTGTGAAAAATGGGGCGTATAGTAAAGGCGATATTTCTTATTTTGCAATTACTGGATTAGTTGGTATTGTCATCGCGATTATATTTGCTGGAGCATTCGATATTATTGTGATGGGAGAACCGTTTGACAAAATTGTTATACAAGTATTAGGAGCGACAATAGCTGATGTTATTGTATTCTTAGTTCTTGGATTACCAATTACAATTGGCTTAGCTAAATCTAATAAGAAACATACACATTTAAAAATTGAAAAGTAGGGATGTTAATATGCGACCGATTATTTCTTTTGAACAATTTAACTTTCAATACAGGCATGCCGCACAGCCTACGTTGAAAGATATTACGTTTCATATATACCCTGGGGAGAAAGTATTAATTGCTGGACGAAGCGGTTCAGGAAAGTCCACATTAGCTCATTGTATTAATGGGCTAATCCCATTTTCATATGAAGGGATTAGTACGGGAAATATTTCAATTGCTGGTAAAGATCCGAGGGAAGGCAGTATTTTTGAGCAGAGTAAACATGTAGGCACAATTTTGCAAGATCAAGACTCTCAATTTATTGGTCTAACAGTAGAGGAGGATGTAGCTTTTTATTTAGAAAATGAATGTGTACATCAAGATGATATGAAAAAGATTGTTTCGGACTCATTAAGAAAGGTGAAGATGCATACTTCTCATAAACAAAGACCACATGAATTGTCAGGGGGTCAAAAGCAAACCGTTTCTCTAGCAGGTCTGTTAACAACAAATGCCGATATATTATTGTTCGATGAACCGTTAGCAAACTTAGATCCACTAAGCAGCCTACATACGACCGAACTTATTAAAGATATACATAAACAATATAATAAAACAATTGTAATTATTGAACATCGAATAGAAGAAATTTTAAATTTGGATTTAGATAAAATTATTTTAATTGATGAAGGTGTAGTTGTTGCGATAGGGACACCGGAAGAGATTTTAGCGTCAAATATATTACCACACATCGGCTTAAGAGAGCCTATTTACATCGAAGCATTAAAGAGATTGCATTGTGATAGAAAAAATGACTTAATATATCCAATTGAAAATCTGCAAAAGGAAAGGATTAATAGCGTTATAAATGAGTGGATGAACAAGCAAGTTATATTAAAACGTAATACTAAAAATAAGGAATTACTTAAAGTGGATAATTTATCATTTTCATACCCTAACAATCAAAAAGTATTAAAAAATGTGAATCTCTCAATATATGAAGGAGAAATTGTAACGTTTTTGGGCCATAATGGAGCTGGGAAATCAACATTAGCTCATAGTCTAATTGGTATAAACAAAGTAAAAAATGGAGAAATTTTGTTAGATGGAATACCGATTAACTCTTGGTCTATTCGCAAACGTGGGGAGAGTATATGTTATGTGATGCAAAACCCAAATCATATGATTACACAACCAACTGTTTTAGAAGAAGTTGTATTTACTTTAAAAATAAAAAATTTTTCAAAGGAAGAAATTAAGAATAGAGCAGAAGAAACGTTAAAAATTTGTGGTTTATATCCATTTCGGAATTGGCCAATTCAGGCGCTAAGCTACGGACAAAAGAAGAGATTAACTATTGCAACTGTACTAACAATGAATCCAAAACTAATCATATTAGATGAACCGACAGCTGGACAAGATTATTACCATTATAAACAGTTCATGTCGTTTATTAGAAAATTAGCTAAAAAAGGAATCTCATTTATTTTTATCACGCACGATATGAATCTAGCATTAGAATATGGAGACCGAGCGATAGTACTACATGAAGGAGAAATAATTGCAGATAATACTGTGTCCGCTGTATTAGGAAATCAAGAAATACTACAAAGAGCTAACTTAAGAGAAAGTTCTTTATTCAAGCTTGTTACATTTAGCGGAGTTTCATGTCCAGAAAAGTTTATAGAACTTTATTTCGACGATAATAGGAGGGGGGAAGGTGCATAGTACATTTTTTCATCGTATGGATGGAGCAGTGAAATTGTTTTTATTTATTTTTTGTATGACGCTTACTTTTTTATTTTTTGATTTTCGTATATTGCTAGTTTTATTTTTTATTGGGTGTATTGGACTTTTACTTTCTAAAATTCCACTTCGTAAAATTTTAATTGTTTTTAGTGTTATATTTACATTTAGTTTATTAAACTCTGTTATGATTTTATTTATTACACCAACCCATGGATCTGAATTAACCGGATCATATACTTCGTTTATATATATTGGTTATGCGACAATTACATATGAAACATTATTTTATGCGGCTACGCTTTCATTAAAGTATTTTACGTTATTACCTTTTACACTCCTCTTTATTTATACGACAGATCCAAGTGAATTTGTGAGTAGCTTAAGTAAACTTGGCATTCATTATAAAATTACATATGCAATAAATATTGCATTACGTTACATACCTGATATTCAGTCTGAATATCAAGTTATTAAGCATGCACAAGAAGTGAGAGGAGTAGCTTTCGAAAAAGGAGAAGCAAGTTTATGGATTCGCATGAAAAATCGTATTTTAATTTTCTGGCCTCTAATTATTCATTCGCTAGAAAGAATCGATACGGTTTCAAATGCAATGGATTTAAGAGGATTTGGAAAGAAGGATAAACGTACGTGGTTCTATACAAAAAAAGCAACAGCTTGGGATTTTATCGCTTTATTTATAGGTGTCTTCGTTTTAATTTTTGCAGTCTATTTAAAATTACATGTATTTCAAGACTTTTGGTATCCATTTTAAAGCACTCTCAAAGGAGTGCTTTTACTTATTTTATGCAGACATGCTCAAAAAAGGGATATTTACATAATGTATAATACGAACCAGTTAAAATGATCAACTACCTATTAGTTTTCAAACCAAAAGGAGGAGAAAATATGAGTCACGGTGGTTCTTGTGGTTTTGGTGGAGGTTTCGCTTTATTAGTTGTGTTGTTTATTTTATTAATTATTGTTGGATGCAGCTGTTGGGGCGGAGGATATTAATTTTTAATTAGTATTCGCTAATGTAAACTAAAAAAACATAGTAGATACTTATGTATCGAAACAAAGAAAAAAGGAGCTATTATGCTCCTTTTTTACTTGTTTTAAGATGGATTTTCGTTATGTTTTGGAAAAGTAATCATTAATGTTGTACCTTTATTAATAACGCTTCGAATTTTTAAAGTACCTTGCATCGTTTCGATAATCTTAACAGCAACCATCGTACCTAAACCTGTACCTTTCGTTTTCGTACTAAAATATGGTTCACCAAATCGATTTATTTGCTCTTGTGACATTCCAACTCCGCTATCCTCAATTCGTATTATAACTTTATTATTACTAATAGAAGAGGAAATATGTAAGGTACCACCATCAGGCATGGCTTCAATAGCATTTTTTATTAAGTTTAAAAAACATTGTTGAAAGTGCTGCTTATTACCAACAATTGTTGCCTTAGCGAAGTCTTTTGTAATATGTATTGTATTCATATTACATAATGGCAATATCATATTAATAACTCGATTTAACTCTTGTTCTACTGAAATATAATCTAGTTTTTCTGATGCGGGTTTAGCAAACGTTAAATAATCATCAATTATTACTTGGGCTCGATTTAACTCTTCGAGTATATGTTCAATATATTTGTCTCTTGATTCTGGAGTTAAATCTGGTGTTTTTAAAAGTTGTGTAAATCCTTTTACGACAGTTAAGGGATTTCTTACTTCGTGTGATATACTAGCAGCTAGTTGGCTAACAATCTCCATTTTTTCCATCTTAATCAACTTCGAGCGCATATATACTGCATCTTTTAGCACTTCATTAAAATAAACAATAAATAGCATCAAAGTAGTTGGTAATATTATAAAATAAATAATATACAAATTATTTACTTCAAAGTCTGATAAAGTTAATACAATCACAGTTGTAAATATTGCTAGGAAAAAAGTTAAAAACATAGAAAAAGCTACTTTAACTTTTCTATTATATGCATTAAATTTTGCAGATGCGAAAGCTGTAATTATGAACATTGTGCCGTAAACAATGACAGTTAACATGTTAAATCCATAAAATGCAAATCTTGTAATTAATAAAATAATAAACAATATGATACCGACAGGGAATCCACCATAAAGTGTGCCTATTAAAACTGGAATTTGCCTTAAATCATGAATACAATTCTCATCCATATAGATAGGATAACGCATACATAAAATAAGTGGGATAATCGTACAAACAGTAATAAGTAGTGTTCTATATTTCTTTAAATAGTGCCCATTATCATATATAAAATAAAAAACAAATATACTACTTAAAATGTATAGAAGATTATTTAATACGTTTTGATTAATATAAACAAAGTTCATAATATTTGCCTCGTTATTCTGAATTTCTATTTCATCTGTATTATACATGATAACAGTATAAACTATATATTAGTTTGAAAATATGTAGTTATATTTTTGCAGTATCAGATACATTTAGCCATGCTTCATAAAATTCTTTAACTGATGCATACCGTTCTGCACGGTTTTCATTTACAGCACGATATGCTACCTCATATAATTCTTTACTTGCGTTCCATTTTATAAAGGTGCGATCTTTTTCACCGCCTAAAAGTGCGAATGCCATCGCACCCATATTAAATACATTTGTCCTCTCATCAATCATTGCGTTAAGCTCAAATTCCTCAGGAGACATAAAACGAGAGGAACCCCATAATCGTCCCATTTTATTTATATATGGTTTTTTAGAATATAAATCAATATCGCAAATTTTCGTCTCATTTGTACTGAAATTATATAAAATACTCCCATCATAAAAATCTATCGCTACATAGTTTTTCTTTTCTACATATGTATGGAAAGAAAAAATGGAATTCAATGAATGAATTCGTTCTGTAACAGATAATTGCTTAAATTTAAAAAATGGAGAGTTTGGATGCATATATTTTTCAGGACGCGAGAAATTCCAATGCGGATGAAGACATTCGCCATCAAACCAATTGAAAACTAAAACATATCCAGATTGAACCGGAAAATGTTCAATTAATTTTATAAGAGATGGATGCTGTAATTCCTCGTATATGGGAACTGAATTTTTTAATCTTTTAATAGCCTCATTCGTATTCCCGTTATATGAAATTGTATGAGCTCCAGCATATTTAATAAATTTCTTATGCCCATCTTTTTCCACACCAAAAGAAAGATTACCGGAATCTTGTTGGTCAAAAACTGCAAATACGGTTCCTAATTTCATAAGCCAATCAAAATTATGACGTTCTTTTAATTGGAAAGTTACATGGTTTAACTGAATTTCAACTGGAATATCTCTCATAATTTACCTCGCATTTATTATAATAAAGTTATATGTTTCAATATTCGACAGATTTTGTGCAATTCCTATGTTACTAACACGAAATTTTATAAATATAATGACACAAGCTTAAAAGGAGGCAAGAAAAATGGATCAAAAAATTATTATCAAGCCACATCAAAAAGAATGGCATGAAGAATACTTAAAAGAAAGATGCAAATTGAATGTTTTGCTGGGAGAAGAAATGATTGCTATTGAGCATATAGGGAGTACAGCGGTAGAAGGATTAGGAGCTAAACCACTTGTTGATATGATGATTGGCGTAACGGATTTGCGAATTACTGATAAGTGGATTGAAGACCTATCAAAAATAGGATATGAGTATGTTCCAAAAGAAACACCTAATTGGCGTTTTTTTAGAAAGGGGAAATGGCGAGCAGGTACCCACCATATACATGTTTATATTTATAATAGTGACGAATGGAGAAATAATCTCTTATTTCGAGACTTTCTAAAAAAACATGAATGGGCACGTAAAGAATATAGAGAATTAAAAGAGGTACTTGCAGCTACATATCCTTTTGATCGTGTGTCATATACAAATGCAAAAGCGCCGTTTATTCAAAACATAATAAAATTAGCTAAACAATATCACTAGAAAATTTTATTAATATTGAAATTCTCATTTTATTTTCATCTTTCTCTCATGTTCTTTTCTTCTGTAGTTGATACACTGTTTGTTATAGGAATTGTAAAAGCAAGGAGATTAAATAAAATGGAGAAGTTACTCAGAAATAAATATTTTCATTTATATGTTAAAATTATAGGTTTTACTATTATTATTTGCAGTGTAGAATTGCTATTTATTAATGTTACATATGGGGATGTATTACATGTAAATGGGTTAAATAAAAAATTAGGTTCTGTTGGTGAGTATGGGGCAATTTTCGCTGCATCTTTATGGTTCTTACGTCATTTATGGTTGTTTTTAAAGAAAAAAAACATAAATTTATTTAAAAGTATTAAAGAACTATATCTTTTCATAAAAAAGTTTCATGTATTAATTGGATATGCTGTAATTGCTGTTGCGATTACTCACGGTGCCTACTTTTTAATAAAAGGGAGTCGCCATATTTTATTAATATACAGTGGTATCTTTTCTCTATTAGTTTTACTAGCACTAGGTTTAACTGGTTTTTTTTCACAAAAATTAAATAAGAAAACAAAATTTATGGTATATAGAAAAGTACATCAAGTTATTGCAATTATATTTGGGATAGGTTTACTTATTCATTTAAACGTATAGGGAGGGAACTGTTGTTGCAACATATATTAATTATTGAAGATGAGGAAAGTTTAGCAGATTTTTTAGAGTTAGAATTAAAGTATGAAGGGTATAAAGTAGATATACAGTTTGATGGAAGAAAGGGATTAACAGCTGCGCTTGAAAAAAATTATGATCTTATATTACTCGATTTAATGCTTCCAGGATTAAATGGATTAGAAGTATGTCGTCGATTAAGAGCAACTAAAAAGACCCCCATTATCATGTTGACCGCTCGTGATAGTATTATGGATCGTGTGACAGGATTAGATAGTGGAGCTGATGATTACCTTCCAAAGCCATTTGCAATCGAAGAATTGTTAGCGCGTATGAGAGTTATTTTTAGACGAGAAGAAAATATAGAAAATAAGCCTGTCACATTCCTTACATTCAAAGATTTACAGCTCCAGATTGAATCGCGAACGATTACAAAAGAAAATGAAGAAATCGAACTTACAAATAAAGAATTCGAGCTATTGCTTATGTTTATGAAAAATATTAATCGAGTACTTACACGTGATGTTTTATTGGATCAAGTATGGGGATATGACGCAATCGTTGAGACGAATATTGTGGATGTATATGTTCGTTATTTACGAAATAAGTTACATAGTGTTGATAAGGAGGAATATATCCAAACAGTCCGAGGAGCAGGATATATAATGAAATGATAAAAAATATTATGTTTCGCATTCGAAATCTACCTATAAAGTGGAAGTTAACACTTTGGTCTACTGCATTAGTATTTATTTTATTCATTTTATATAGTACGTTACAATTTTTGGTTATTAATAAGTGGACTATAGATTATGAACAGAAACAAATAAATAGACAAGTGACAGAAATAGCGGCATATTTCCAAGATAAAAATGATAGCCTTTCTACGAAAACTTTCGAAAATAGTAAAGATTTTCTAAATAATATGATTGATAAGCATCAAATGATTCGTATTATCGATATTAATGGAAAACCGATTGTCTCTGTCTCACGAGATTTTAATGAAAATTGGATAAAACCGAAGTATATTATAGAAGATGAATCTTTAATAACGAGGCATCTAGAAGATCGAATATTAGTGGAGCGTATACCAATTCAAACAAAAGGATTCACTGGAACGATTGAACTTACGAAAAACTTAGAGACTTTTGATCACTTATTAAAAATTATTTTAGTTGTAATGGTTATTTCTGGGGTATTCGGATTGATATTTAGTTTTTTAGGTGGAATACTTATATCAAAAAAACTATTATCAAGTGTTCAAAATATAACAGACACGATGAACCGTATTAAGAAAAACGGATTAAATGAGCGTGTTCCAGTACGAGAAAATAATGATGAACTCGCTAAATTATCATTTCTATTTAACGAAATGATGGATGAAGTAGAAACTTCTTTTACGCAACAGAAACAGTTTGTAGAAGACGCATCCCATGAATTAAGAACACCGTTAACAATCATTCAGGGACACTTAGCGATGTTAAATCGGTGGGGGAAAAATGATCCAGCGGTATTAGATAAATCTCTTCAATCCAGTTTAAAAGAAGTAGAACGTTTAAATAAATTGGTTTCAGAATTGCTAGAACTATCAAGAGCTGATTCTGAACAGATGCATCCAATAGAAGCTGAGCCAGTCCATGTAAATAGCGTATTAAAACAAGTTGCGCAAAACTTTGCGGTACTTCAAACTGATTTTCAATTTGATCTAAAATTAGATGGTAATGCAGCGTATGTATCAATGCCATCATCTTACTTAGAACAAATTATTATTATCATAATGGATAATGCAGTAAAATATACAAAAGAAGTTAATAAGTATATTTGCATAGAATCCTGTATACAATCGGAGAAAGTTAAAATTTGTATATTAGACCGTGGATCAGGAATACCTGAAGAAGATTTACCATTTGTTCTAAATCGCTTTTATCGAGTTGATAAAGCTAGGAGCAGAAAGCAAGGGGGAAATGGGCTAGGGTTGTCTATTGCAAAACGAATTGTAGAGAAATACGACGGAGCTATTGAAATAGAGAGTAAAGAAAATGAGGGAACAGTTGTTACGGTTGCACTACCTTGCATCATAAAATAAATGCTTTGAAGTATTGAAAAGAAGGGATGTTTTGTACATTCCTTCTTTTTTGCGATCGAATTAGTTTGCTTATTTCGAACTTGCTTGTACAATTAGTGGCATTAAAAGGAAATAATAATGAAAGCAATCGTAGATCAAAATAAAAGAGGATTTGATGATATATTCTTGTACTTCCGTATGCATTAATAATATGATTTTGTAACTCGCATATTTAAATGTATATGTTATGTATTTTATATATGAAAAATATTCGAGTTGTATAATTTAAAAGGTTTTTAAGCTTTGTACATAAATAGCCTATAAAATTAGTTTCATCATTGTAAAGTAAATGATAGTAAAATGAGAATTAGATGAGAAAAGCTTAAGCCCATTTTCATAATGATGTTGTATACTGTGTAAATCAAGAACACTTGTATGTAAGGAGAGAGTAGTATGAATTACACAGTATTTCAATGGTTTAATCATTTCGCGGGATCGTCCAAGCTTTTAGATACGCTAATGATCGCTATTACAAATAGTGCTGTTTATGTAGCGATTCTGTTTATGCTTATCTTATGGTTTAATAACGGAAAGAAAGAGAATGCAATTAGAAAACAATATACAGTTTTATATACGACACTTTCAGTTAGTATTGCATTACTAGTAAATGTTTTCATTCATGCGGTGTATTATCATCCGCGTCCTTTTATATCACATGAAGTACATCAATTAGTACCACATGCAGCAGATTCATCATTTGTTAGTGATCATTCTGTACTTGTATTTTCCATTGCATTTGTATTTATTCTTAGAGGAGAAAAACTGAAATATATTGCACTTATTTGGGCAGTGTTAGTTGGCATATCACGTATGTACGTAGGCGTTCATTATCCACTAGATATACTTGGCGCTGCTTTCTTAACATTTATTACGAGTGGCTTAGTAATGCAAAGTGCACGTATATTTGAACCGATAGCGAAATTTGTTTTTAAAATGTATGGATTGGTAGCGAAACGAATTCCTTTTTTAGCGAAATATAACCATATAGCTTAAATTTAAGAACCTACAAAATAAGTAGGTTCTTTTTGTTTGAATATTTTTAAAATTTCACGCACTGAATTATATTAAAAAGTAAATAAAAACAAAAAAAATTATTTGCACACCTAGATTCTTACTAATATAAAGGGATTACCAAAAAAACTACGAAAAATATAGTATTAAATAAAATCATACTTAGAAGCGTATCTTTTCATTGATTAATTGTAAAAGAAAGGAGAAAAGTATGCATAAACTTCAAACAAATAAAGGTGCTCGGTACATGATGATTGCTTTTATTATTTTGTTTCTTACTATGCTTTTACGTTTTTTTTACATTCAAGCAGTAGGGGTCGTGCAAAATGTTGATGTAAAGGAACTTGCGAATGAACAGCATAATAAAAATGGTGTTTTAGAAGCTAATCGTGGCACAATTTATGATCAAACTGGAAAAGTACTAGTCCAAGATTCCACAACGTATCGTGTTGTTGTGAATTTAAAAGGGAAGGATAAAGTGAAAAATAAAGATGAAACTGCAGGGCGATTAGCTGATGCGCTTGAAATTGATAAAGAAGAAGTAATAAAAAATTTTCATGAGGGACGTACGCAAGTTGAAATTGGAAAAGCTGGTCGGAATTTATCTAGAGAAATGAAAGATCAAATAAAAAAATTGAAAATACCAGGAGTGTCTTTTAGTCCAGAGAAAGCAAGAGTATATCCAAATGAAAATTTTGCATCCTATATACTTGGATTTGCTAGACCCGACGCTAAAGGAAATACAGAAGGGAAATTTGGACTTGAAAAAAGTTTGGATAAATATTTACGCTCTACAAACGGGAATATAGAATATGTAGGCTCACAAAAAGGTATTCCGCTTACAAATGATATTAGAAAAGTAGAACCTGCTAAAAATGGAAATAATGTATATCTTACACTTGATAAACAAATTAATAGTTTTTTAGAAGAAGCGATGAATAAAGCACAAGAGCACTATGATCCTTCTATGTTAATAGGAATCATTGCAGATCCCAAGACAGGAAAAGTTTTAGGGATGTCTAGTAAGCCTAGTTTTAATCCTAATAAAGGCGATATAGAGTATTTTTTAAATGATCCAATTGCAAATGCATATGAACCAGGTTCAACAATGAAAGTGTTTACGCTAGCTGCTGCCATTAATGAAGGTGTATATAACGGGAAAGAATATTTCCAATCCGGAAAATATTCAGTTGGTTCATCGGATATAAAAGATCATAATGGCGGATTGGGATGGGGATCTATTACATTTGATGAAGGTTTTGAAAGATCATCAAACGTAGCGTTTTCTATTTTAGAAGATCAATTACTAAAACCGGATAAATTTAAGCAATATATGAATAAATTTGGATTCAACCAAAAAACAGGAATAGATTTACCTGGTGAGAGTAAAAATACTTTATTATTAAATACACAAATTCAACAAGTCACAACTTCTTTCGGACAAGGTTCTACAGTAACTCCTATTCAAATAATCCAAGCAGCTAGCGCAATAGCTAATGACGGGAAAATGATGCAACCGTATATCGTTGACAAAATTGTAAATCCAACAAACAAACAAGTTATTATGGAAAATCAACCGAAAGAAATTGGAAATCCGATAAAAAAAGAGACAGCGGACAAGGTAAGGAGCTTAATGGAGCGTGTTATTACGTCTTCAAAAGGTACTGGTACAATGTATAAAGTAGATGGTTATCCAATAGGCGGTAAGACAGGAACAGCTCAAATTCCGAATCCGGAAAATGGACGATATATGGAAGGGAAAGAAAATTATATTTTTTCATTTTTAGGAATGGCTCCGATTGATGACCCAGAATTAATTGTATATTTAGCTATTAAACAACCAAAATTAAAGGGAGATGAATATGGAGCGCAGCCACTTGCTGAAATATTTAAACCAGTTATGAAAAATAGTCTTGAATATTTAAAGGTGAAACCATATACCGAAAAACAAATGGCAGATGCGACGAAACAATCTCAAATAAAAGTGCAAAATTATGTTAACCAAACGATGGATACAGTAGAGAACAGTGTAGAAAAAATGAAACTCCAGCCAGTAATTTTAGGAAAAGGCAAGATAACAAAACAATATCCGCAGTCTGGCGAAATAATGAGTGAAGGAGATCGTATATTTCTATTAGGAAATAACGCAAAAATGCCAAATTTAAAAGGTTGGTCTATGCGTGATGTTATGCATTTCTCCAAGCTATTAAAATTAGATTTAAAAACGTTAGGTACGGGATATGTAACGAGCCAAAGTATTGAACGAGGACAAGATATACAAGAAGGAGATACGTTAATATTAGAATTAGAACCTCCACTACAACCGTTAGCAGAGGCGAATGCAAATTAATTCAGACGATCTAAAGGGGCTATCTATATACAGTAGGCCCTTTTTTAGGTTTAGGTAATTTCACGCACCGTAATTTTTAGAAAAAATAATAAACAAGATCAGTAACGTTGGCATAATTTGAAACGACAGATTATTCTTTATTTACAGTTATATAAAACTGTGATAATATGGAAAAAATCAAATGCAATGAAGAGAAGAGTAAATAAAATGAATTTTTCACAGAGAGCTCCATGCAGCTGAAAAGGAGCAAAAATTCTTTATTGAACCAAGCCTCTGAGCAGCACATCGGAACCTTTCATAAAGGGGGTGGTGTGACGGGAGCTCCCGTTATAGAGATAAGGTATAAGCATGAAAACAATGTAGTACCTGATAAGATTAATATGGCGACATATTAATAAACTAGGGTGGCACCGCGATGGTAAATCTCGTCCCTAAGACTAAAAGTCTTGGGGGTGAGATTTTTTTATTGCTTTAAAACCATTTGGAAAGCGGGGGCCAAAAATGAAACACATACTTAAAGATTGGAAATATCCTTTATTACTACTATCCGGAGTTGGTATTGCGAATTTAGGTGCGTGGATTTACTTAATAGCACTGAATGTACTTGTCTATAATATGGGTGGCTCAGCCTTAGCTGTTGCTACTTTATATGTAATAAAACCATTAGCCGCTCTATTTACAAATGCTTGGTCAGGGAGTATGATTGATCGTTTAAACAAACAAAAATTAATGATTCACCTTGATATATATCGTGCAGTATTTATCGCTATTTTACCTTTCCTTCCATCACTTTGGATTGTTTATGTATTCGTATTTTTTATAAGTATGGGCAGTGCGATTTATGAGCCGACTGCTATGACATATATGACGAAATTAATTCCAGTAGAGAAAAGACAACATTTCAACTCACTACGTACTTTAATAGGATCTGGTGCATCTTTAATTGGTCCGGCGGTAGCGGGGGGACTATTATTTGCGAGTACACCAGAGTTTGCTATTTATATAAATGCTACTGCCTTTCTTATATCAGGAGCCATTACACTACTTCTGCCCAACCTTGATAAGAAAGAAGATTTGGATACGACTAGTAATACATTATCCCTTACTGTATTAAGAAAAGATTGGAGCGCTGTTATAAATTTTAGTAGAAAACATGTGTATGTCGTATATGTCTACTTCTTATTTCAAGGCATAATCGTATTAGCAACCGCTACTGATTCACTTGAACTATCGTTTGCGAAAGAGGTATTACTATTAACAGATAGTGAATATGGTTTTTTAGTTAGTATAGCTGGTGCAGGCTATATATTAGGTGCCATTACAAATACAATTTTATCAAAAAAAATAGCACCTTCATTATTAATTGGAATAGGATCATTATTCATTGCAATCGGTTATTTATTTTATGCTTTTTCAAATGAGTTTTTAATAGCTGCTATCGGATTTTTTATTTTATCTTTCTCTATGGCATATGCAAATACAGGGTTTTATACCTTTTACCAAAATAACGTTCCTGTTCATATGATGGGACGGATTGGAAGTATATATGGGCTATTAATCGCGGTAATAACTATTTTTGCAACGATTTTGTTCGGCGTTGCAACTCAAGTTATTTCTATACAACTTGTAGTTATTGTAGGATCATTAATAATGTTACTTATTACTATCATATTGTGTGTGTTTACTTTATTGCGATCACAATCTAAGGTGTATTCTACTGAATCGATAAATTCGAAATAAATTTTGTGTTCTCATTAATAATTTATCGTATTCAATAAGAAGGTTCTTCTCCCTTTATATGGAGAAATAATAAGGGGGAAGAACAATATCGAAAGATAAGGGTGGTTGTCGTGATAAAAATAAAAGATGCAATGGATAAAATTATAAAAGATATACATAAGAAAATAGATTTCTCTGGAGTAGTTTTAATAAAAAAAGAAAAAGAATTAGTCTATGAAAAGGCATTTGGTTACGCAAACAAAAGTGAATGTATAAATAATACACTACAAACAAGATTCGGAATTGCCTCAGGGTGTAAAATTTTCACTGCTATCGGCATCTGCCAACTTGTTGAAAAGGGTATAATTACTTTTCATACAAAGTTAAAGGATTGTTTAAGCATTGAATTTCCAAACTTCAATGAAAATATTACAGTACATCATCTTTTAACGCATAGTTCGGGTATTCCAGATTATTTTGATGAAAGTATTATGGACAACTTTGAGGACCTTTGGAAACAAAATCCAATGTATCTTTTAAAAAGTTTACGAGACTTTTTACCATTATTCCAAAACAATAAAATGATGTTTACACCAGGTGAGCAGTTTCACTACAACAATGCCGGTTTTATCCTACTTGGATTAATTATAGAAGAACAAACAGGGCTTGGATTTACGGAATATATAGAAAAAAATATATTCATTCCACTAGGCATGAAGGGTTCTGGCTATTTCTCTTTAGATAGATTACCAGGACACACAGCTCTCGGATATATAAAAGGTGTAAATAAACAAACATGGAGAACAAATGTATACTCTATACCAATAAAAGGAGGTTCTGATGGTGGTGCTTTTATTACTGCTCCAGACATGCTGAGGTTTTGGGAAGCATTATTTAACTATGAAGTAATAAGCCAAGAAAATACAGAGTTACTTTTAAAACCTCACATTCAAGTTAAAAATAATCAGTTTTATGGCTATGGAGTATGGATTGAAACTAGACAAAACAATGTTTTTAAATATCATGTGATGGGCTATGATCCAGGCGTCAGTTTTCGCTCTGCTGTATATCCAGATTTGGGAATTACATTAGTTATTCCTTCGAATAAAGGAGCGGGACCTGAAAAAATAATAGGAGAAATAGAACAGGCTTTTTAATTGTACAAATACTTTTAAAAACCATCATTTTATTTACAAAATGATGGTTTTCAATAATGAATATTAGAGATAATAAAATACAAATTTATAAACATAAAAACATTTAATTAATCAAATTTACAGATTAATGGTTTTTCGGTAATATAAAAATAATAATATGAAGGGGTGTGTTAACAGTTTGCATATGATCAACGGAAGTTTGTTTATCATTTTGGGGATTATCTGTTATTTGATAGTACGAATTATATTAATTGGAGTAATAAGTAAAGAACGTATAAATTGGTGGACAGAATTAATTTGTTGTCTATTCGCAGTATATATTTGTATGGTTGTTGCCGTAACCCTATTTCCTTTACCAATTGGTTTTCCTTCTAGTGCCGAAAATCTAAGTCGTTCAGTTAATGTTATCCCTTTTGCATCAATTATTAAAGATATCAATCAAATTGGAAGTGCTTATGATGGGGATGCTTTATTTATGATTGCTTTAATCATAAGGAATGTAGGAGGTAATATTTTATTATTAATGCCTTTAGGATTTTTAGCACCAATCATATGGGGTACATATAAAAAGATCAAAAATACTATTTTATTAGGATTTGCTGTATCAGTTAGTATTGAATTATTACAATTACTTGAGTCTTTATTTAGTGGATGGGGACGTATTACTGATATTGATGATGTAATTTGCAATGTTCTAGGCTCTATTTTTGGATATTATGTTTATAAAGTTTTTTTAAAGTTAGTTACTAAATGTAACATTCAAATGTTAGAGAAAAATAATACTAATAATGTGAAATGTATTGATAAATAAAATTGAAAATAAATTCATCCCGTGTTTAACAATACTGTGAACGGTAATACTAATTAACATTGAACTTTTACAACAAGGGATGATAATATGATATTCATTTACACAGACTTCGGTGGAACACATACAACATCACTCGCTGCAGCTTATCATTTGAATAAATTACCAACCGATCGTAAGTTGACGAAAGAAGAAATTTTAAATGTAGATTACTTTAATAAATTGAAAACAGAAGATATGGGGAAAATTATTTTTCATGGAATAGACGAAAATGGTCATCCTGTTTATACGATTGGATGTGGCGCATCAAAAGTCGTGGTACCTGCGATGAAGCATTTAGGAGAGATTCTGCAAAAACACTATCAAAGTCATGAAAAGATTATTTTTTCTAATACATCACCAACAGTGCCTATTCCAATGACTTTTGGGGGGTTGTTTTCTAGAAGATTCCATATCGACTTTATCGGCGTACCGTTACTCGTATGGGGAGCGAAAATTTGCTGTGATAATATACAAAGGTTAGTCAGTTATACAAAAGAAGCTGGGCGATTGACGAATGATTATGTTGTAATTTTAGATAATGAAACCTTTAAATAGTACGTTTTAAAAAGAAAATTGGGCGAATGCTTTAATTTTCTTTTTTAATTTATGAAAAAGACAAGAAATAGTCACATTTGATATACATCTACTATAGCCAAAACAATAAAGTCCTGTTACTATTACAGGGATATTCTCTTTTCATAACATAAATATATAGAAAAATTAGAAAAGAGGAATTGAATTAAGGGAGGAACAACATGAAGCGTGTTGCTTGGATTACTGATAGTACAACTGCGGGTTTTATAACAGAAGGAGATAACTTTGTTATTCCAATTGAAGTTATTATTGATGGGGTGTCGTACAAAGATTGTGAAGAAGGTGTACGTGAACGCGTCTATGCTGCGTTAAACGAAGGTAAAACTGTCACTACATCACAACCTAACATTGGGGAAATGGTTGAGTTATTTACGAAATGTAAAGAAGAATATGAAGAAGGATTTGCAGTTGCTATTAGCGGAAAAGTAAGTGGAACTTATCAAAATATGAAACTTGCTGCAGAAATGGCAGGGTTCCCTTTAACAGTGCTAGATAGTGAATCGACCAGTTATCCAATGGATGAACTAATTAGAAAAGCGAAATCGTTATACAATGATGGTATGACTTTACAAGATATACACAAAACATTAATAGATGAAAAAAGAAGACCTTTTTATGTATTTCCAAAGAGCTTAAAAGGTTTATATGCAAGCGGTCGTGTAAAAGGCGTACAATTTTTACTTGGAAGTTTATTAAGTGTCAATTTAATATTAGAAGTAAAAGGTGGAGAACTTTTACTTGAAAAAAAAGTTCGTAAAATCCAAAAATGTAGAGAGTACATTAAAAGTGAACTTGAAAAAGAGTTACCTAAAGTACTTCATATGTTCCATGCCAATGATAAGGATGGAGCGGAAGAATGGATTTCAGATATTAGACAAGCATTCCCTGAAATGGATTTTAAATTATATCCATTACCAATCTCATTTGCTGTTCATGCGGGTGAAGGAACAATAGCAATTAGTTATTAAAGTAAACCCGTGGATTATTCACGGGTTTTTTATTTGATTAATACGAAAGTAGGGACCAGCCACATGCCCATGTCACTACCTATACCTGCTTCCTAAAACAATTAATATTCTCACATAGTGATTAAGATGAAATGAGTGGTTATTCAAATCGTACCAGTATGAAGACCTTCGGAATTAAAAAAGTTCTATAAATTTGACAATGAATATCATTTTCATTTAATATGAAATCGTCACATTTAATTGGACATTATTTTTGTGGAAAAATTTTACTTTTTTATTAGTGTAATAGATTCCCGTTAGGGTGTCACTGTCAAGAACTATCACGGGATTTTTATGAATTTAAACGCAGGAAGGGATAAAATAAAAATGAACTGGAAAAAAGGCGGATTATGGATTATTATTTTTTTCATTGTAAAAGGTACGATTTCTACCCTTTTAATTGTTACAGGTGCTAAATATTTTGATTTATCATTTATACAAATTTTAGTACTAATACTGATTTTATTACTGATTTCTCTTACATCTCGTAAATTACTTTATAGACATAAACAAACTAAAAAGCAAAAAGAGATAAATATATAATAAAGCCCCAGAAACCTTTGGATTTCTGGGGTTTTACTTTGGTTACACAAGTAATACCATCATTTGATGCGGATTAGTCAACCTTAGGGTCATTAACTATAAGGTTTCTAAAACAAACTAGTGAACCAAATCTATTTGTCGGTTTATTTAATTTGCGCTACAAATAATCTTGTATAGAGAGATAAAAGGATTTTTATAAATAAAAAAGAAGTATATATAAACAAATACATAAATGGTAGTGATAGTATGAAAATCAGTAAGTTTGCAGAAGTAAATAATGTAAGTGTAGATACGATTAGACATTATTTAGACCTCGGGCTCATTATTCCTGAAAAAAGGGGAGGCCACTATTTTTTTGATGAGTATTGTCAAAAAGATATAGAACTTATTTTAGAGTACAAATGGCTAGGATTTAGCTTAAATGAAATTAAAGAACTGTTTCTTTATAAAAATTTAGGGAAATCTATTGATTACGAAAAAGATACTTTATATCAATCCTTATTTAAATTGAAATATGAAAAGATTGAACAGGAAATAAAAGGTTTAGAGGAAAGAAAAGATAAATTAAAAGAAACTTTAAGTAATTTATCTATAACAAATGAAATTTCAAATTCAGTTTTAGGGATAGATTTAAAAGTACTTATTTTGTTTACATGTTTTAAGTGTAGCGGAAATTTAACTCTTGAAGATGGCATAATAAATAAGAATCAAATTATTGAAGGAAAGTTAATTTGTAGTTGTGGTGAAGAATACGCGATTACTTCCGGAATTTTAACAGCTGGTAAATCATTTAAAGAGTATGAAAAAACATCACTTAAAGATTCTATTTCGGATTATATTTATGAAACAGATAGTACTTTTTTGGAGAATATACAAAGAGGCGGAGAATGGGCGAAAAAGAAACTAATGCAGCTAGATTTGAATAACAAGATACTACTTGATTTAGGATCGGGCCTTGGGTTCTTTTTACGAAATATTTATGAAGAGTTACCAGAGAATTGCTTATATATAGCTGTTGATCGAGATTTGAATAAACTTTCATTTTTAAAAGATGTAATTGAAAAAAGAAATCCGAAAAAAAATATTCTTTTTATTTGCGCTGATTTTTTAAATATACCTATTCAGAATGATTCTGTTGATATTGTAATTGATCAGTCTGGTACAAGTAATTATAGTTTTGAGCATAAAGATTTTTTATTGTACATGTTAAATTCCCTTTTTAAACCAGATTGTTATTTATTAAGTTCATTTATTTTATTTAATAAATTCAGCATAAATAGCCAAATTCCACCTGGATTTCGAGATAATTTTATTTCTTCAAAAGTTAAGAAAGCAATCAAAAAGCTACAGTTTCATTCCATTGATGAAAGAACTTCTAAAAATTTGGAACGGGGCGGGAAGTATGAAAATTTCTTTGTTCAAGGAGAGGAAATTTATATATATTCATTTTTCGGAAGAAGATGGGGTTAACCCCATCTTCTATTTATTTTCCCTCAAAAAATTTCTAATAGTACATATTGCTATCGGGTTGACCCAAGTACTTACAATGTACGTAATACAAAATTAAACAGAGAGGAAAAAATTATGGGGAATTTACAATTACATTTAGAAAATAAAAAAATCAACCAAGAACTAAGAAACATTTGTTTATATTCCATTGCGAAAACAGTATCTATATTTGGTAGCTCTATTTATAGTTTTGCATTAGGATTATATGTTTTACAAATAACTGGATCAGCATTAAACTTCGCGATTACGCTCATATTAGGAACGATTCCAATGATTATAATGAATCCATTTGCTGGCGTAATCGCAGATAAGGTTGATAAAAAGAAATTGGTTGTTTATATGGATCTGCTTAATGGAGGGGTGTTAATCTCAGTTTATATATTTAGCAGTAATTTTGGATTAAATTTATTTATTATTTATGCTACTACATTTCTTATTACTGTATTTACAACATTTTTTGGGATAGGATTAGAATCTGCAAAACCCAATATTGTTTCTAAAGAGCGGTTAATGAGTATTAATTCTATAAGCAAAATAATTGATTCCGTTTCTTTGATTCTCGGTCCTATGTTAGGTGGCATTGTTTTTGCTGTCTTAAATATAAAAACTTTTATAATAATAAACGGTATTTCATTCATCCTTTCAAGCATATTTATAATGTTTATTCGCTTTAAATTATTCGAGCATAACACAAATGAGGAATGTTTAATAAAAGAAATTAATTTTATTAAAGATATAAAAGAAGGGTATTCTTACTTAATTAAGAAAGAGACTTTAAAGAATACGTTTAGTATTTTAATTGCACTTAATTTCTTCTTAGGGTTTGCTGTAACGGTTCCTTTACCATATATAATACACACGGTTCTCAATCTCAGTTCGAATCAATTCGGTATAATCCAAGGGACTTTTCCAATAGGAATGATAGTTGGTGCAATATTAGTAAAAAAGATAACTGATCGTTTTTCTTATTCTTATCTTTTGAAAAAAATAAGTTTTACGTTGGGGATTTTTATGATAGTTTCAGGAATTCCTGTTTTATTTAGAAGTATTGAAGTAAATAACTTTGTATACGTTTCTATATATTGTGTGAGTATGTTCTTTTTAGGGCTAATGATAGCACTAATTGATATCCCATTAATTTATTTCATGCAAAAAGAGGTTCCTGATGAATATAGGGGAAGGGTACTTAGTATCGGAATAAGTATAGGTAAAATGATGCAGCCAATAGCACTGGCAGTATCAGGTTTATTATTAAATTATGTTCCAGCTTATACGTTACCTATTGCAGGAGGGATAGTATTTCTTATTTTGAATGAGGCTTACTCAAATAAGTTGAATTTAGAACTTCATTCAAAAGATTATAGTGCTTAACATAATTAAATGATATTGTTTCATATTTAAAAAGCGCAGGTTTCCCTGCGCTTTTCTATCGTAATTCAGCGGTTTTTCTAATTACAATTTTATCAATATCATCTTCTTCATCACCAATAAATAACCCTCGTTCTTTTAAATACGCTTCAAAATATAAATCTGCTTCTGCACGTTCATCATACGGTTTTACTGATAGAACGAAACCTAATTTATTTTGTTCTTCTAAATGAGAAGTGGAGATGTAGGCCGGTACGTTGTGGCGTAAAAAGAGTTCTTTAACTGGAATAATCATATCTTTCATTAATTTCGTTAACATACCCATTTCAAACTCGAAATTAAAGCGATCTATACTAGATAAATCAGCGAATACTACACCGATAAAACCCGTATTAAATACTTCTTGATATTCTACATCTTCATCATGGCCGCCGTAAAAGTTTTTTTCGATTAAATAATTTACAAAATAAGCAACGCCATCACTTTGTTCAAATGGTTTCGTTGAAAGAACGAAACCAATTTTCTTTTGTTTATGTAAGTACACACATGACATGTATGCTGAAATATTATGTTCTTTAAATAGGGAACTCGTTGCCCCGGAGAGGCCATCTAAAACATGATGAACGATTTGGAGTTTTTTACGAGCGAAGTAATAGGATTTCTTTTGTAACTCCAATGTATCAATAAAGACAGAGCCAATAAAGCCTGTATTTGAAATAATAGGTGTTTGCTTTTTTCTTCCTCTGCGCTTTGCTTGAGCCATTGTAAAAATCATCCCTTCATGTACAATTAAAATAAAAAGAACATTTGTTCGTATATTTATATTTTACTATTAAAACGCTCTAAAGTAAAGGGTTTTTGATGAAAAAAACAACAAAAAAGGCACCTGTAAAAGGTGCCTTAAACGCTGTAGGGAAGAGGGTTCATCCCAACTATTTATATTATGATACAGAAACAATCTCTTCTGTATCTTCTACATCTAAATGACAGTCCATAGTACGAACATCTTGATCTTCATGACTTCCGAAATAAATAGTAATTTTCATATGTATCGCTCCTTTATTCTAGGAATACCTAAAATAATTACTAGTAATGTTAATATTTATTATATACCACTTTTTTCATTCCGACAACGTTATATCATTTTTAATTCTTTCATACTATAACGTGTCATATAAAGGGGGTAAAAAGGGCGTTTTCAAAGAATAAGTAAAATTCCCTCTATGTTATATTTAATATAGAGGATATTAAATCATTACTTTCTGTGAAAGGGGAACAATCGTAATTGATGATCTGCAGGAAGTAAAAAACTAATCTTAAACTATAATGGTGTAATGATCAATAAACCAATACAAGTACCTACAGGCATGAAAATGATAGTTCGTCATCCAGATGGTAACATCATTGAATACATAGAGCCGATATTGAAATGAAATCCGAAAAAGAATCCAATACTTTTATTGGATTCTTTTTATTTAGCGCTAAATGACTAACTTAAAGCAATACGATTTTGACTTTATTAATAAAATATTACATTGGGTATATTTTTTATAATGATAATCAGTAAGTAATCAAAATGTAATTAATTTTAACTACGCTTTTTATATTTTTTTGATACACTAGCTACGAGAGGAATTCCGATTAAGGTAGGTAAAAACCAAAACCATATTGGCGGAAGCAAATTTAAAATGGGAATATGAATGCCGATGTTTACTAATAGTGCGGTAACAGCACCGATATAGGAGCCTAACATTCCCCTAATATGGTGGTGGAGCCAATTTTTCCAACGCTTTTTTCTTGCAAGGTAACCATAAATCGCAAATGAATAAGAAAAAATTGCTACATAGAATAAATATGCGATTTTATCCCAGTTGATAATGGATAGTATTATTGCAGTAATTGTGACAACAACGTAGGATGCATGATATATTTCGCCCCATTCCGTATGCTTCCCTTTCTTTTTTTGAGCAACCATCGCTATAATACCGGTAATTAAGCAGATCGTGCCAAATAGTATGTGGATGATCAAAAGAATATTGAAAATACCCATATTTATTTCTCCTTTTTATTTTTATAGTATTGCAGTATAGGAGAAAAGTTGAAAAATATAGTTAGTTCGGCTTAATTTATTGAAATAAAGGTACTCCTAGAACAAATTTTTCTTGAATTTAGTGAGACACGTATTACGTGAAATGAAGGAGAGACTTCAATGTTTACATCTATTACATATTTACAATCTGGGAATGACAAGCAACAACAAGTATATAATGTTTTAAATAAACTAAACATAATGGAGGATTTATCTTTATATAGTCCAGTTCTTTGCGGGACAATCCCTATTAGAATTGATACTCCTCAATCTGACTTAGATATTGTAATGGAAGTACATCACTTTAATGCTTTTGAACAAGAAATGAGATCTTTATATGGTTCTTATGAAGGGTTCAAAATAAAAAAGAAAAAAATTAAAAATACCGAATCGATAAAGGTGAATTTTAAATTTGAAGGTTTTGAATTTGAATTATTTGCTCAACCTAAGCCAGTGCGTAACCAAAATGCATATAAACATATGATTGTAGAACACATGCTGTTAATGCAGCATCCATATATAAGAGAAAAAATAATCCACTTGAAGGAACAAGGTTTAAAAACTGAAACAGCTTTTGCTCAAGTATTAAAAATTAACGGAGATCCTTATGAAGAACTTATTTTATTGGGGCAAGAAATGAGATTGTGGTAAATAAGACACATAAAAACTCCTCTATAGATAAATGAGGAGTTTTTGTTATGCCATTAACTTACGGATTAATCCGCTTAATAGTTTAATTCCGTTAGTGATTTGTTCTGAAGTAGCATATCCATATGATAAACGTATGCATTGATCTGATTTTTCTTCATAAATACGTCCAGGGTTTAAAAGAAGACCTTTTGATAGTGCCTCTGAAAATAGTTTCTTCATCGGAATGTTAGGTACAATCTTTATCCATATAAAAACTCCGCCAGTAGGAACGTCCCAAGTGGCAATGTCTGTACAATACTCATTTAAAGCTTGTATCATCATTAGTCTTCGTTTTTTAAGGTGAATTCTTACATTTGCTACATGATCCTCATAAAATCCTTTATTTATCCATTCAGCAGCAACTCTTTGAGATAAAGAGCTAGACCCATAGTCAGTTTGCATTTTTATATCTGATAATCTATCAATTACAGGTTCTGGCCCGATAATCCACCCAATTCTAAGTCCAGGGGTAAGTGTTTTAGAAAGACTGCCAATATATAATACATGTCCGTGTTTATCCATTGATTTTAATGGTACTGGTGGTTGTTCATCAATCCATAATTCACGGTAAATATCGTCTTCGATGATAGGTAACTGTTCTTTCTCGCATATTTTTAATATTTCTTTCCGTCGCTCTTTAGACATTAATATCCCTGTTGGATTTTGAAAGCAAGGAATAGAATATAAAATATTTTGCTTTTGACTGTATTTAATTCGTTTTAATAAGTCGCTAGGTAAAATACCGTGATGGTCCATTGATATACCAGATAGGTGTATATTTGCTGATTGAAATACATGAAGTGAATATAAGTAAGAAGGTTGTTCAAGTAAAACAGTTGACTCTCTATGTAAAAGACCAATTGAAATTAATTGTAATGCTTGTAGTGCACCAGAGACGATTAATATAGAATTAGGCGATACATGTATTCCGAATGTTTTTACGTATGTACTTATTGCTTCACGTAATGGATAAAACCCTTTTTGTTCCTCGTATCCGAAATAATCTAATTCTGTGCTTACGTTCTTCATAATAGCCTGCATAGTTTCTATCGGGAAAAGATCAGGTGAAAGTTCGCCTTTACTAAGCTGGATAAGTTTTTTATTTGCTTCTGCTTCATTTATTTCTCGTACCATTAATTTGCTGGGTTTATGGATACCAGCTTTTACATACTCACTCCAATCGGGAGGAGGGTTCGTCGCTAACAATGACCATGTATTATTCGTTACAATTGTTCCTACTCCGATTTGTCCTTGAATTAAGCCATCCGCCATAATTTCATCTAGCGCAGTTATTACAGTACTCCGATTTACATGAAATAATTTTGCTAACTGCCGTTGACTAGGAATCTTACTTCCAATTGGCCATTCTCCATTTTCAATTTTTTCTTTTATATAGTCTACAATTTGCTGATATTTGGGCGTTTTTTTATGAGTTTTCATGTGAAAAATCTCCCTCTTTTATTTAAAAGTTGAAAAGTGGTTGGTTTTTTCAATAAATAACTGGTTGAAGACATTGTAGCAACTATTAAATATGATGAAAAGAAATAATTGGTAATTTGAAAATGGTTGGTTTATTAGGGAGGGAGAAAAAACATGCATAATAAAAAGTGGGATTTACGCATTATATGTGCTCATACTTTAACCATTCTTATATGGGGAACTGCTTTTCCGGCAATTCGTAGGGGGCTTGAATCTTATACACCTGAGCATTTGACTTTACTACGTTTATTAATTGCTTCATTTATACTTCTTTTGTTCTCCTTTATATATAAGTTACGGCTACCTGATTTAAAAGATATCCCAGCAATTTTTATGTTCGGTGCTTTAGGGTTTACTATTTATCATATTGCATTAAACTACGGCGAAAAAACAGTAAATGCTGGATCTGCAAGTTTAATTGTTTCAGTCACACCTATAGTAACGGCAATTATTGCTTTTGTTTTTTTGAATGAAAAAATGAAATTAAATGGATGGATCGGTGGGGTAATTAGTTTTATAGGGATTGCATTCATATCGTTCAGCCAAGGAGATTCTATTCAGTTAAAAAGTGGAGGGTTATTTATATTATTAGCAGCCGTTTCAGAAAGCCTATTTTTCGTTTTCCAAACATCTTACTTAAAAAAGTACGGCTTCTTGCCATTTACCATATATACAATTTTATCTAGTACGGTATGTATGCTTATTTTCTTACCGGGAATTTATCAAGAAATACTAGCAGCTCCTCTTGAAGTTAATTTGAGCGTTATATATTTAGGCTTATTTCCAACAGTACTCCCGTATATTGCATTGGCATATATTATATCTCATGCTGGTGCTTCCGAGGCAACAAGTTCTCTATATTTAACGCCAGTAACTGCGTGTTTTATAGCTTGGGTATGGTTAGGTGAAGTACCTACTTTTATTTCGGTAGTTGGTGGGGTAATTACTATACTTGGAGTTTTAATAGCACATGTATCATTAAAGAAAGATATTCGAAGTGAAAAGTACAGCAATATTAATGGATAGATTTTTTTAAGAAGTGATAATTCAACACATTTCTTAAAATCAAGAAACAGGGAATTATTTTACAGCGTTGAATATAAAAATATATCCTCTTAATAAAGGAGCTTACAATATTGAATATCCACTTAAAGGTTGTTACGAGAGAGAATTGGAGAGATGCATTAAATTTACAAGTTAAAAAAGAGCAAAGAAACTTTGTTCCATCAGTAGCAGTTTCACTTGCTAAAGTATATATAAAACCAGATGGTGACAATGTAGAGTACGTACCATTTGCGATATATGACGGCGACCATATGGTTGGTTTTATTATGCATGCTTTTGCAAGAGAAACAACTGATATGTATTGGATAAACGGATTTATTATCGATCAAAAGCAGCAAGGTAATGGTTATGGAAAAGCAGCATTACAAGAAAGTATTTATTTAATAAAAAATACAAGTATGGCGTGTAAAGAAATTAGATTAACAGTACATAAAGATAATATCTCTGCAAAGAAACTATATGAACGTTATGGTTTTCAATCATTGGGACATGATTATGATGGTGAAGAAGTATATCGTTTATTCGTTTAACTTTTGTTAAGTAAAGGCGTGAAATAAAACATGTACTTTACAGAAGTGAAAATCGAAGTATGTATTCCTGAAGAATACATTTCATTATTACGAGATGAATTAAATAAAGTCGACACTTGTAAAACGTGCTATTTTAAATTGAATGACTAGGAGGAATATAGATTGAAAAGCAAATTCCATCATATTGTACGGGCTGTCATGATAAAAGATGAAAAATTGCTAGTTGCTGAATACATCGGATATCATTATTTTTTACCAGGTGGTCATGTTGAAGTTGGCGAATCAGCTGAGAATGCATTAATAAGAGAACTACGAGAAGAACTCGGAGTAAATTGTAGTATAAAACAATTTTTAGGAGTCATAGAAAACCAATGGCAAGATCGAGAAGTTCTTCACCATGAAATCAATCATATTTTTGAGATAGATTCACAAGAGTTACATATTGAATTCATACCGAAATCTAAAGAATCTCATTTAGCGTTTCACTGGATAGATTATAATCAAGAAGCTTTAAATGATTATAAAATCATGCCAGCACCTTCAGTTAAAGAGTTACTAGAAAGAAAATTAAGTGATGAACTACTAAACTGTTGGATTAGCAATTTTTAAACGCCTCTATCAATAGTAAATCCGTCCGCCAAAAGGAAAGTAAGAAAATAGGCTAAAAAACAAGGTACATCACCTAGAGTAAGTTCATATTTTGTTGATGTACGCATTTAGTCTATAGCCTTGTTTCTATATTAATTTTAATATTTGGACGGAATTTATATTTATAAATGGAGGGTTTCGTAATGAATCAGTTTCAACAAGAACTACAATCATTAAACCTAAATGATTATCAGTCTGGTAATGTTGTGTATTGGGATCAACAACAAAATCAATATCCATATTACTACATTCAGGACGATGCACGTCGCTGCGGTGGATGTGGCGGTTGTGGTGGACGCTGTGGTGGTTGTGGCGGCAGATGCGGCGGTTGTGCAGGTCGTTGCGGTGGATGTATAGGTTGCGCTGGATGTTTCAGCTGCTTTAATTGCTGGAACTGGTGGTTTATTTAATTGTAGTAAATCACTAATATTTCATATGAAAGAAAGGCGTAAATACTAGTTTATGCTTTTCTTTCATACTGTGATTTTTATGCGTATTAAGGAGGATTTATTTGTATACATATGATAAGTTGATCTCTTGGGTAGAGAATATAAAAGAAAAAAATCATAGTTCTGCTACAGCACTTTGTATTATAAAGGATAACAAAATTGTACTAGAGCATTATAGTGGATACCATTCAAATACATCTAAAAGTAAAAAGGTAACAGCATCTTCTCAGTTTAACGTTGCTTCTACGAGAAAAAGTTATTTAGGATTAATGGTAGCGTATGCGCTTTACGAGGGGAAAATAAACTCTATTGAGGACGAGGCGATACAATATTTTAAAGACTTCAATCCTTTATTACTTGGTAAAACAACGATAAGACATTTAGTAACTCACTCGCATGGCTTAACGGAAACGGATGACGGGACAATTTTTCGTGAATTTGAACCCGGACAAGCTTGGGCGTATAGAGATATTAATGTAAGAATGATGACACGTCTTATTTATCAGCTATATAACAAAAGTTTTCCTGAATTGTTAAAAGAGCGTGTGTTTAAACCTGCTAAATTCCAAGAAACAGGATGGAGAATTCAGCAAGATGAAAATTTAGTTAAAGTTGTTAATAATCCAAATGAAGCCGCGATTAGCGAAGTGGGTACAGTAGATGATGGTACTGAAAAAAATCTGTTTGTCTCAGCTAGAGAGTTTGCATGTTGGGGTAACCTCCATTTAAATCAAGGTATGATAAATAGTAAACAAATTGTTCCAAAAGAAGTTATAAAAATTGCTACCAGCTTGCAGAGTCCAAATTATAAAAATAATGAATTACCACAAAACGGGTTGTTTTGGTTCGTTCAAAATGAACCTGCACAATTAAGTGAAATTGGTGAACGTGTTCCAAAAGGTTCGTATCAAATATTAGGAATTACTGGACCAACCATTTTAGTGATACCTGAATATAATGTAGTTGTTGCAAAAATGTACAATAAAAGGTTTAATTACGGCGGTGATAATTATTTATATTATTTACGTGAATTTAGCAATTTAGTCGCAGATACATTTAGTAGCGGTAATAGGGCATAATTACTCCTATAACAAAAAGGAGTGATATAACGTGAAAGAAAATGTAAGCAAAAATAAAAAGAAAAATATAAAAGATGTAACTACAGAGCAAAATGCGATTTATAGCGACCCAAAAGACGCAGCAAACATGCAGACGGTACCGCAGCCGAAGGATTTTGATGAAATTGAATATTAATTTCTTATCCGACTATATGATGAATTAAAAATACATCTCAAGTCCCATTACATGTAAGAAATCATTTGGTAATATATACATAAGCATTTGAAAATGTCTTATCTTAACAAAGCTTTCTTTAAATATATCTGATATAACCTGCAAAAAGGCACTTCATTATGAAGTGTCTTTTTGTGTATATGAAATTAATTACCATTTTTCGTACAGTATCTTGCATTTTATCGTGGATATACTAACTATGAAAATTCATGTCATGATAAAAGAAGGGGACAGTACGTATGAAACAAACATCTATAAATCCGTTGCTAATTGTTCTAGGTACAATCATTGTTCAAATTGGCCTAGGAACAATTTATACATGGAGTTTATTTAATCAACCCCTTGTAAGTAAGTTTGGATGGAATCTCAATTCAGTCGCGATTACTTTCTCTATTACGAGTTTTTCTTTATCATTTTCAACTCTATTTGCAGGAAAGCTACAACAAAAATTTGGTCTTCGTAAACTTATCGCTACTGCAGGAATTGTTTTAGGACTCGGTTTAATACTTAGTTCACAAGTTTCCTCATTACCATTACTTTATTTATTGGCCGGTGTTGTCGTTGGATATGCTGATGGAACAGCATATATTACATCACTATCTAATTTAATTAAATGGTTTCCAAACCGTAAAGGGCTTATTTCTGGTATATCTGTTTCAGCATATGGAATGGGGAGTTTAATCTTTAGATATATAAATGGTAATCTTATCGATAGTCTTGGTGTATCACAAGCATTTTTATATTGGGGTATTATCGTTTTACTTTTAGTATTGATTGGATCGTTCTTCTTACGTGAAGCAATTGTAAGCAACACGGTAACAGAAACATTACACAATGATTATACGCCACGTGAAATGATGAAAACGAAACAAGTATATTTCTTGTTTTTCATGCTATTTACGTCGTGTATGGGTGGATTGTATTTAATCGGGATGGTAAAAGATATCGGAGTCCAGCTCGTTGGTCTTAGTGCAGCAACTGCTGCTAACGCCGTCGCTATGATTGCAATTTTTAATACAATAGGTAGAATCATCCTTGGAACGTTATCAGATAAAATAGGTCGATTAAAAATTGTCTCGGCAACGTTTATTGTTATAGGATTGTCAGTCTTTACACTAAGTTTTATCCCACTAAATTACGGGATATATTTCGCTTGTGTAGCAAGCGTTGCTTTTTGTTTCGGTGGTAACATCACAATATTCCCAGCCATTGTTGGTGATTTCTTCGGTTTAAAAAACCATAGTACAAATTACGGTATCGTATACCAAGGTTTTGGATTTGGTGCACTTGCAGGTTCATTTATTGGTGCACTACTTGGAGGGTTTCAGCCAACCTTCATAACAATTGGTGTTTTATGTGTGATCTCTTTCATCATTTCTATTTTAATCCGTCCGCCAAGTGCAGAAACGAAAAAGGATTCAAATCAGTTACATCGGAAAATAGCTTGATTTTAAAAAGAGTCCTTATGCTAGGGCTCTTTTTCACTACAACGTAAACTTTGCTCCGTAAATTGATCAGTAAAGACAGGACAATACAATTATGAAATGGAATAAATAAAATAAAAGGAGCGTGATATTAAAAGTGGAAATAGTACAGCAATGGATTAAAGAAGATAGTGATTACATACGAGAAAAAGTAATTGAATATAATCAAAAACATCTTTCAGATGACGAAAAAGACCCTTCAGAGCAGGTTAGTTTTATAGTTAGAAACGAAAAAGAAGAAATAGTAGGAGGGATAACAGCAATAACCTTTTGGCATCATGTACATGTTGATTTCCTGTGGGTTTCTGAAGAATACAGACATGAAGGGTACGGAAGCGAATTAATAAAGCGTATTGAAGAATTTGCAATCGAGAAAGGATGTAGGCTCATCAACTTAGATACCTTTAGTTTCCAGGCTCCTGATTTTTATAAAAAGCATGGATATAAAGTAATTGGGATAAGTGAAGATCATCCGAAAGGGCATAATCATTATTATTTAGAAAAAAGATTATAAAGTGTGTAGTATTAAAAAATAAAAAGACCGTACTTTGGATAACCTTTTCAAAATAAGGTCTTTTTTATATGTAGCAGACGTTACTTATAGCGATAAATGAAGGGTTTAGTTAATTTATATATCGAAACGAGGAAATGATACAATAATATAAATATAGAAAATTCCTTTTATTAAAATTAGAGGAGGTACGTATGAAAAAAGTCAATGTTACATACGCGCTTTTGTACGATAAAGCTAACGAAAAGATCTTGATGGTAAAAAACAAAGGGAAAAATGGTTCTTATTACACACTACCAGGCGGTGCGGTTAAATTCGGGGAAACGTTAGAAGAGGCAGTAATTCGAGAAGTGAAAGAAGAAACAGGACTACATATATCTGTAAACGGGATTTGCTCTATCAGCGAAGCCTTTTTCGAGGAGAGAGACCATCACGCCATTTTCTTTAATTTTTCAGGCGAGATAATCGGCGGAGAGACATATATATCCCGGCCAAAAGAAATTGAAGAGATTACTTGGATGGAGCTTCATATAGCAGCACCGTATTTACGTATACCAGAACATTTACTAGACATTTTACAAAAGAAAGAAACAGTACCGTACTTTTTTAACGGAACAATCGTTCATCAATCTACATAAAAATATCATTTCATATAAGGCGGGGGAAAAATGGAGTTTATCGTTAATCATAAACACTTCACTCAAGCACTTTCAGAAGTAAGTAAAGCTATATCGACAAAAGCTTTAATTCCTATATTATCTGGTATCAAAATAACAGCAGATCAATCTGGAATTACTTTAATCGCGAGTAATTCGAATATTTTTATCGAGAAATTCATCCCTATTTCAATCGAAGACGAACAAATTACAACTATCTTAAAGAACAATTAATTGAAGTGTTTAAACAAACTGTTTTTGCAGTGGCTAAAAATGAATCTAGACCCGTTCTTACCGGCGTACATATAGAGTTAGATCATAATAAATTAATTTGTGCTGCAACTGACTCGCATAGACTTGCTATACGTGAAACACTAGTTTCTACAAATGTGAAGGCAAACTGTATAGTACCTAGTTCAACTATTAGTGAACTACTTAAATTAATGAATAGTAATTCGAAACTCGTATATATCTATTTTTCAGAGAGTCATATTGTTTTTACATTCGGCACAACTACGTTATATTCAAGACTAATTGAAGGGAAATATCCTAATATATCTAGTCTCATTCCAAATGAATTTCAAACGGTTATTCACATAGATAGAAAAAAGATTTTACAAGGCGTAGATCGATCGAGTTTATTAGCAAGTGAATGGGCAAATAACAATGTAAACTTAGAAATCATCAACGAATCCACTATTAAAATCTATTCTAACGACTCTCAAGTTGGTAAAATAGCTGAAACACAACAAATAGATGTGATTCAAGGTGAAACACAATTAAATATATCTTTCGATGGACGATTTATGGTCGATGCTTTAAGGGTAATAAAAGAAGAAACCGTCACTTTAAGTTTTGGTGGTTCAATGAGACCGATATTAATTGAAGCAGGTGAGCAATCTGCAGCAGTTCATCTTATATCACCAGTGAGAGCTTATTAGGAACGAAGGAAGGAACTACATTATGTACAAGTACACTTTATGTTTCATTAAAAGAAATGAAGAAATACTTATGCTAAATAGAGAATATGATCCTGTAAAAGGATTATGGAACGGGGTAGGTGGGAAGATAGAACCAGGAGAATCGCCTTTAGAAAATGCGATTCGTGAAATAAAAGAAGAGACAAGTATAGATGTTAAGCAAAATCAAATTCAATTTAAAGGAATTATTAAGTGGGAGGACTCTTCATACTCTGGTGGCATGTATATTTATGTAGTAGCACTACCGTCTGAATTTACATATGACACACCTAAAAAAGTATCCGAAGGGATTTTAGACTGGAAAAATGTGTCCTGGATATTAAGCGACTATAATTACGGTGTAGGAGAGATGTTACCAAAATTATTACCTGAAGTCCTACATAATGAATTAATATTAGAACACAATTTTGTTTTATCTAATCAAAAATTAATAGATTACAGGAATGAAGAATTGGTTAAGCAGGACGGTTCGATAGATGATATACATAACTTAATTAATACATAAACGAAACTGTCATTATAATTTGTAATCTAAAAACGTTTGAGGAAATAGAATGAAAAAATTAAATACAGAATAAAGAGCGAATCCCTAATAAAAAGGTTCGCTCTTTATTACATTTATAATTAAACTTCACGCCACCAAGCTGCTGAGGGATAATCCGTAGATTTTAACGTAATAGATTCACCGATTTGCGGCGTTGCAATATTAACTCCTAAACGTTTTGCTTCTTTCGTAACACGTTCAATAGGATCACTCCATTCATGTAATGCTAATGTAAAAGCACCCCAATGAATCGGAAGTAGTAATTCTCCTTTAACGTCAATATGAGCTTGTACCGTTTCTTCTGGCAACATATGAATAGCAGACCAGCGTGTATCATATTGCCCACATTCCATTAATGTAAGATCGAATGGACCATATTTATCACCAATTTCTTTAAAGTGAGGCGCATATCCGCTATCACCACTAAAGAAGACTTTAGTTTCTTGACCGAGAATAAGCCATGAACACCATAACGAACGATCTCTATCTGTCATACTTCGTCCAGAAAAATGTCTTGCAGGAGCGCATACCAACTTAATATTATCAAACATAATTTCATCCCACCAATTATGTTCACTAATTTTACTAGGTGAAACACCCCATTTAATAAGATATTGTGCAACTCCATTCGGAACATAAAAATGCTTTGCACGATCTTTTAATTGCATAATACTTTTATAATTTAAATGATCATAGTGATTATGAGAAATGATAATCGCATCAATTTCTTGAAGATCTTCACGTTCTAAAGAAAACGTACCACTATAACGTTTGCTATTAAAAACAGGAAATGGGGAAGAGGCATCGCCAAGCATAGGATCTAATAACAGTTTTTTACCTTCTATTTTTAAAAGAGACGCAGAATGACCAAACCACGTAACACTCTCTAAAGACTCATTATTTTTATTTGATAAAACAATAGGTAAATTTTTCATAGGACGCAGCTTAGTTTTCATTTTAAAGTAATCAGTCATTAAACCTATAATATCTTTCGGTTTAAAACTTACATCAGTGTGAATTTGATTAATATATTTCTTTTTCATTCGTTCTCCTTTTTACGTTTAACAATGTACGTATGTTGTTATTGTAGCTATTTGTAGTGTAAACTATATCATTTTATCTTTCATCTTAAATGCAGTACATTTCATAAATTCGTCAAATTCATTGCTCGTATATATAAAATGATCTTTATTCAGCAGCAGATAAAGTCAATATTAAGTAAATGTAAATTGTTTTAATTGAGTAAATTCCTTCTTAAAAGTAACTAAGAACATATGTTTCGTTGTATGTTAAAGAAGAAAATATGTCTCTAATTAGTAAAAGAGAGGAGAGAATGTAAGTGCAAATACAGAAAAAAAAGAATTCAAAATGTAAACTATCAAAACCTGAAATCATTCATCTGTATGGAGAAGGGAAGAGCACCTCAGAAATCGCTATACTTGCTAATGTGTCTGCTAGGTATATTCGTATGGTTTTAACAGACAGTAACGTTCCAAGGCGTGCTATAGGGAGTTGGAAGAGAAAGTATGACATATCAGAAGATTATTTTAAAACGTGGTCAAATAATATGGCATATATATTAGGGTTTATAGTAGCAGATGGTGTTATACAGAAGGAAAATCAATGTGTCAGTATATCTCAAAAAGAAAGTTACATTTTAGAAGATATAAAACAAGAACTAAACACCAACCAGCCACTATATCAAAATAAAAAAACAGGCGTATATATGCTAAACATTAATAGCAAAACAATAAAAAACGATCTTATGAACATACACGGAATCATGCCATGTAAATCATTTAACATCGAATTTCCTTTCGTACCAGAAGAATATTTACATCATTTTGTTCGTGGGTATTTTGATGGAGATGGTCATGTAAACTCCCATAAATATTTTGTTAGCTTTGTTGGAGGATCGTATAATTTTATGAATTCTTTTAAAGATATCCTTGAGGATAATAAATTCAAATTAAGTTTTGTTGATAAAGAAAGACAATATCGTATATACCTAAGTGGTAAAAATAATGTTAATAAATTTTCACAGTGGATTTATAAAGATAAAGGTTTACATTTAAAGCGTAAATATAATATTTTTCAACAAAAAGAATAATTGTAATGATAATCAAATCATACACGAGCAAGTTCAATTATATATAAAATTTAAATTCAAAATGAAGTATTAATCGAAATCAAAGTAATTGCTGTAGAAAGCTAATTATAAATATAGTTTGGTCAATCTAAAAACAACTTGTTTAATTATTAATTCTAAACAAGTTGTTTTTAATTTTGTTAATTAACATCATATACAAGAAACAATTAGAATTCCAAAAAGCTATCAATTCACACCAATTCAAAACAATGAATGAATCACTAATAAAAAAAGAAAAGGGAAGTGTAAAACATGCCGCTAATATATAATAAGTTTATTACTTTTTACTAGTTGACATAATATATATTATAGGCAGTTATAGAAACAAAGCAATATCAGGTATCAAAAACCAAGTAAACTATACTTAATGAGACGGAACGGAGATTTTTAATGAGATTCACACAAAATCTTATCTAAACGAATTTCTACAGTTTTTATTGTTTTTTGTTATAAATCCTTCACAGTAAATTTAAATTAATAATCGATTAAGATTTAACGAATTAAAATCATTTTTGATCAACAAGAAATTTTTATGCGGAAAAATTATTTTATACAAAATATAAATTAATAATTTTATTTTATGTTTACTTAATGAATTTATATTGCTATTTACACACGTTTTACAACTTTACTTTATTTGTTGGTATTTTGTTATTTACGCTTGACTTTTATTATACTTATTGTTCTACAATCTAGTTAACATAACATTTGTTTTGAACATAAAAAAATCTCCCTCACCTTAAGGAAGATTTTTTAGCTTGCTAGTATTTCATTTATATTTTTTAGTAACAGTCCCAATTGTAAATAACATTGGAAAAATCTAGGTTCAACAAATCTTCCTTACGTATAAAGAAATTAGCAACACCAGAATCTCCCCACATAATATTTAATGAATTGTCTGTATCAATTTGCAGCAATAATATATTATGTTGTTGGTATTTTTCTTCCCATTCCCTTGGATCTGTCTGTGTGAAAAATGGATAACCTCCAATTTTATGCCCTTGATCTTCACATAAATCATCATACAGTTCACCTAATTCTGTATTGTTTTCTTTATCAACAATTTCTTCCCAATCAATGTTATCGTTAAAAATCTTTTCAAATCGATAATCTCTTGGTGTTACTGGTTGATAATCCAATTCAAAATTTAGTTTTGCTGCTTCGGGTATGATAAAGTCCTCTAATTCTAAAGTGTTTAAATAACTAAAATCAGTAATAACCGTAGTTAAATCTTCTGTAATTGTAGAATGATAAATAATTCGAAAGTCTTTTTGGCTTGTTGGATGATCAAAATCTGCTCCAAACAGCTCATCATCAGCACTTACGAAAAACTGTAACATTCCGTGTTGAGGCATAAATTCAATATGCGGCATTTCTTCAAAGTTTAACTGCGCAAGTAGCATCATAGGTTGTCCTGTTGAGTCTTTAGGATGCTCTTGATTGGTAGGTAAATACGGATATCCACCAAACTTACTTTCAAAAAGAGTTGTCTCTGCTTGTGTTCCAGACACTTTAATATACGGTTTTACACTTTCTTCTAAATTACTACGATACTGTTCTAGTTCTTTCGGAATTTGAAGTTGATACGTATTTTTCACCACATTTGCCTCCCTATAATTATAAGTTGAAAATGCCTTACTTAATTATATAGTAAGAGATAGCTCAATTAAAAATTGTTAAAAATCCGTTTTCACCCTCGTTTTTTGCGCACTTGGCGGACAAATTAAATTATGTTCTGAAACCTTTTTATTAATAGTTTGAATTAAATCCGCTACTTCTGTTGTATTTGTTGTTTCTTTTAGACTTTCTTTTAAAACATCAATTTCCTTTGAAAGTTCTATCCATTTAGGCAAAACATGATTATTTTTCAAAGTTCTATACAGTTGCTTGTCAGGATTGTATGAAAGATCTTTATCAAGATTAAGAGGTTTCCCTTTGCCAGGTAAATTATCAAAAGCTCCTTTCTTCTCTGCTTGTTTAACGATAGAACTAATATGATCCTCATACGTATAGGACCAAACTTTCTCATCTTTCACTAAAATTTCTTGTTTTTTTAATTTTTTATCTAGTTCTTCTTGATTCATAGATTCAATCCTCCTTCTATTTTACAGCGTTGTTTTTGTATGTTTTAATGCTCTTAATCCATCAAACAACTTTTCGCGCCACCAAACACTGTCATGACCACCTTGAAACTCTTCATAAGTAATTTGGTATCCCTTTCCTTTTAAAGTTTCATACAGGCGTCTATTAGCCGTTAAAAGAGGTTCATTTTCAAGTTCTCCTGCTGCTATATAAAATTTAAGATGATATGCGTTTAAATTATTAAATAGAATCTGATACTCAGTCCAAGGAATTTCTTTTTCAAAACCATCCTTTTTCCAGTGTACGGATCCAGACATTGACAACACATTCCCAAAAATATGTGGATTTTGAAGCGCTGCATAAAAGGCTGCTAAGCCACCAAGACTGAAACCAGCAATGGTTGTATGCCTCTCTTCTTGATATACATGATACTTAGCTTGAATCCATGGAAGTAATTCCTCCGTTAAAAATGTATTCATTTTACCGTTATAAGTTAGCTCTTCTAGCCGATCAACAGGATCTATAGCAACAGCAATACAAGACGGGATTTCTTTTTCGTAAATTAAATAATTGAGTGTGCTTGCGATTGAAAGGTCATTAATGAATGAATTTCCATCAAATACAATGAGAAGTTCTTGAAGATGTGAAGTGTGAGAATAATCATGAGGCGTATAAATATGAATTTTACGTGTGTTATCTAGAATCGAACTATGAAAAGAATATGTTTCAATTTTTCCAGATGGATAATGATTTGAAGGAAAACGACTGCTATACTGCACTTCCATACCTATTTTTAATACAGACGCTTTATGGGCACCTTCTCCAAATGTATTTCCATTAAATTGGTCTATTTTGTACTGCTCACTACGTTTTACCCAATCATTTTCAAAAAAATCATTAACTGAAAAATAGTAAGTTGAAATAAATGTCTTATCCGTTCTAAACGTTTTAAACCAAATATCTGTATGTAGCAACCGTTGCAGTTGATTTACAGACAGATCCCAACCAGGAAAACTACCGAATACATAAACATTTTCGGTTTTTCGGTCACCTAACCATATATACGTTATAAGCTTATACTGATTATCTACAGGACATTGTTCTATTAGTGGCGTATGATTTAACCTTATTTCATACAAAAAAGTATTTAAAGCTTTCACTTCTCCGTTTTTCAATTGATCAATAAGCTCCTCTAACTTAGGACTAATTATTGAGTGCACGTCTCTTCCCTCCTTTGTAATATTCTATATGTACTTCTTTTTCATAATAAGAATTCCTATATAAACAAGTTGTCAATATTGTATATTTTATGAACACAAAAAACGCACAAGTAATGTAACTTGTACGTTTTCACTTTTATTCAGTAAGGTAATAAATTAATAGTTTTCGGGTCTTCTCATAATTCATGAAATCTCTATATAAAATGGGATACTTCACAAGTTCAGTTGCTAGAAAATGATATTGCGGGAACCATTCAAAAAAAGATTTCCTTAGCCACTTTATGTGATCAAACACAATCTCCTGTTCGTTGTTATTAAGCACGTAACTTAAAGTACCTGCCGTATGCATCCAATAATAATTTAAATCAGCGCTTATACAATCATCTTCTGTAAACATATTATTAAAATCTTTTCGTATTTTTCGAATGTCACAATTCGGAAACGTTTTGTACAGTGGACTATGCATTTTCTGCAATTCATTAAAAATAACCTTTTTTCCTAATATCAACGTTCCACCCCTTTATTTCTCTATCCAATTTAATAATTTTTCATAATGATCTTGAGCATCCTTATACCCAAGATTATATAAATTAACGAGTTTTTCTTTATTTCTCTCTATACCGCTTATAGGAAGTTGTACACTTGGTTGAATGACATAAAAGTTGTCTTTTTGTTCTATTTGATTCATATAAGATATCGTCTCATTATAAAAACGATAATGTTCTACTAAAGATTCTGCGATATTCGGATATTTTCTATATAAAATTTTAGCTAAACCTGAAAATTTATTTCGCTGCTTCTCAAATCCTTCTGGCTTTGTCATAATTACAACATTCTTTTGATAACCATCATTTTGAGCTTTTAGAACTGGAATAGGGTCAATAATCCCTCCATCTAACAACTTTCGATTACCGTATTCTACAGCAGGTGCTATAAAGGGTACAGAGCTTGAGGCACGAATGATTTTTAAAATATCATTTCCGTGTTCTGTTTTATTATAATAAATAGCCTGTCCTGACTCACAATCTGTCGTTCCTATTACAAACTGTTCATTTGAGTTTAAGAAAGTTTGAAAATCAAATGGAACAATTTTGTTTGGTATTTCATCAAATAAAAAGTCCATTCCAAATAATTCACGTTTTCGAATCAAATTTCGATAAGATATATAACGGTGATCTGCTACTAGTTCTGTATTTACTTTCTTATTTCTTCCTTTTTGACGTGATAAATAAGTTGCTCCCATACAGGCTCCAGCCGATACACCGACTACATACGGAAAGAATAAGTCCTTTTCCATAAAATATTCGAGTACTCCTGCAGTATATAAACCTTTCATTCCTCCGCCTTCTAATACTAAACCGATATTCTTCATGCTATATCCCTCTGCTTCGTTTTTCTTATTTACATATTAGCACAAGATTTTAAGATGAGGTTATATAAACTAATTACAACAATAACGAAAAACTATTACAGTAATGTCATAATCTCTAAGTTAGTAACATGGTACAATATAAATTACTCATTCCACAGATATTAAAGGAGGAATTTCATATGGGTTTATTTAGTGGTATTTTAGGAAATGCATCAAATGCGAGTACAGAAAGTGTAGAACGTGATTTAGAGAAGATTATGTTAGACGATGAGAAAGTTGAACATGCATATAAATTAATTCGCGATTTAATCGTATTCACAAATCGTCGCCTTATTTTAGTAGATAAACAAGGGATATCAGGTAAAAAAACAGAATACCATTCTATCCCTTATAAAAGTATTACACAGTTTAGTATCGAAACAGCTGGGCATTTTGATTTAGATGCAGAACTGAAAATATGGGTTTCTAGTTTGAGTGCACCAATTACGAAAGAATTTAAAGGTGACGATAGTGTTATAAGCATTCAAAAAGCATTGGTAACATATACGACAAAATAGTTAGTTTGTGCATGTTTATTCAATTTCAAAATTACTAATCCGATTATTTTGGAAGAATATACATTAATTCTGTATATTTAATCTAAAATAACATAAAAAGGTAAAGCGTATTTCAAATGCTTTACCTTTCTTTTTTGTAATAAATAAGTGTAGTTTTATCATTTAATTTCTTTATTACTTCTGTTCTTTTATACCCCATTTTTTCGTATAGAAAACAATTTCTTTCTTCTTCTAAAATCGTAGCAAGTTCAAAACTTCGTGCTTTTGGAAACATCTCTTCAATTAAAATAAGTACCTTTTGAGCGATTCCTTTCCCTTGATAGATTGGATGAATAAACATTGGACTGATCCAAAACTTATATGGTAGTTCTTTTTGGGATATACATATCGCTCCAACAAGTTTCGAATCTATTATCATCTTATAAAAATTACTGCTGGGATTATTTATTCTAAAAATAGTTTTTTCAATAGATTCATTTGCTGGGTTTGTTTCATAGTCTTTATATTTATTTAATAGAGGGCCAAATGAGTCTATTTGCATTTGAAATAAAACTGCTACATCAACTTCTGTTGCCTTCTCTAATGTAATCTTCATGTTACCAATTAAGTCGCTTTCTTAATGAAGTTACATGAGCTGTATGATGTCGACCGTGCCATGCATATAGTCCTATTGCAGCAGCAAGTTTTGTTTCACCAGTCTCTGGATGGTTAAATGTCTTTTCTAGATCTTCAAGTTCTAAAGAATATAAAAGGTTAACCCATCTTTTATGTAATGAATCTAACATTACTAGTGAAACATCTACTGGTAATTTAGAATCAGGTAGTTCTGCCCACTTCTCTTCTTTATATGGCTTAATCGTTGGATTTTTTTCTGTTAGTGCTAATTTAAAGCGTATGTAACTATTCATATGGCTATCAACAACGTGATGGACTACTTGGCGAACCGTCCATCCCCCAACGCGATACGGTGTATCTAACTGCTTTTGATCTAAATCTTTAATTGCCTTTGTTAATTCATTCGGTAAATCTTCAATTTCTTGAATCCATGTATCAATCATTTCTTCAGTTATAGGATGTTTGTATGTAAATTGCCCAATTGGATAACGTAAATCATTCATGAATAAGTCCCCCTTATTATAAGCGCGAAGTATTTCTCCAAATATAATGTACAAAATTCATATGTTCACCATTTAATTCTACAGAAGTTGTATCTGCTTCGTTATGATAAGAAGAAAACCCGCTTTTTTCTAATACAATTTGTGATGCGAGATTATTAGTCGTTGTTTTAGCATGAACTTCATTAATTTCATAATTTTGCGCTACGTCTAAAACTAATTTTACAGCTGCAGTTGCAACTCCTTTTTTAGTAAACTTTTCTCCGACACGATAACCTAACGAACTGCTTCGAGTTTCTGTATCTATATCTACTAAATTTATTCGTCCTACAATTTCTTTTTCTTCATTACGAATTAAATAAAAATAAGAATCTCCATCCGCCTGTTCTATTAATAAATCATCTAGTAGTTTTTGAAAATATTCAAAATCAAAATATTGCGACCCACGATTTGGCACCATTGTTTCAAAAAAAGACTTATTTGTAAGTTCAAACGTAAATAAATCTTTAGCATCGTGTTTCTTTAATTGTTCTATGTATATTTTCATCTCGATTACTCCTTCTATATCTACTAACTGTTATATATTCTTTTTTAATCGATTAATTTCCTGCTATTTCTTTCGCTTCAGTAACACAGCAAATAGCACTTTCGGATGAAATAAATGAAATGGACTACGAATTAAATTCATCACTCTTACTAATCGAATATAAACGTCAGAATTACTTGCAGATAGTTGATATATTTGCTTTGTATACCATAGCTGGAATTTTTGTTTCATAGTTAATTCTCTCTTTAGCTGAGGATGTCGTGATATTTCCGTTGTTGTCATTTCCCATGGGGTTTGTATGATTGTAGTAGCCTTCTTATAAAACTGTTGTGTAAATGTTTTATCGAGATTTTTTCTATCTTGTAGTAGTAATTGCAACTGATAAGCTTCCATAGCTGCAACTGAAACACCTTGACCGAAAACGGGATCAAAACGACATTGTGCATCTCCAACTACTAACAACCCTTCTGGTAAATTAGTAACTAAATCAAATCGCCGACGTACTTGATAAGGAATTTTGTATAGCTTTATACCAGTAATTCCCTCAGCTTTGTTTAGAAAGTCTGTTACATTAGCAATGGATAAATTTTCAGCAAAATCATAAAACTCATCAGCCGTTTGTGGCGCTTCCTCATTTGCATAGCCACTAAAAGTAACAAAATAACGATTATCTTCAATCGTTTGTATAAGTACACCGTAAGGGTTTTCTGGAAAACTTGGAGACATTAGCATATTACAGCAGTCTAACGTTTCATCTTCTTTGAGTTTAAACATTCTCGTTGCATAAAATAAATCAATACGCACTCTCTCTTCTTGCACCTCAATATTGTATTCATGTAACCACTCTATACTTTTTGAACCGAATCCACTCGCATCAACTACAATATCTGCATGAATTTCTTCATGAAGCCCTGTGTCTAAACATTTAGTTTTTACCCCACACACTTTATTAAGCTTTCCATCGACTAATAAACCTTCAACTAAAGTTTCAAATTTAGTGGTAACATTTAAAATTTGATCTATTCGTTTTTGAATATGCCATTCTAGCAAAGGACGACTCTGTTGAATCATATGTACGCCTCCGTTGAATGGCTGTTTCCATAAACCAAATTGATGCCACCTCAAATCTCGAGTAAAGTTATTTACGATACTACCTGCTTCTATTAATTCGTTCGTAATAGTAGGAAACAATTTCTCAATTGCGTTTTCTCCGCCTTTTAATAACACATGAGGATGATTACTTTGTGGAACTCTTTTTCTCGAAGCTTTTCCATCCCATTTTTCGCCAGCTTCTAGAATGATTACTTCTTTAAAAGTAGTTGATAATGCTTTTGCTGCGAGCTTTCCTGCCATACTTCCACCAATAACAATAGCCTTATTAAACATATTTTCCCCCTTAATGAAAAAAGACCCTGTCTTGTATGAATGAAACAGGATCTGTTACTAAATTAAAACACATGAGTAAATTGCAACGTTAAAATTAAAATACCTAATCCCCATACGTAATACGCGAATACTTTTAAAGAATGTCGTTTTAAATATTGAATCATCCATGAAACGGCTATGTAACCAAAAAACGCTGCTGATAACGTTCCAACAATTAAAGATGTACTAGAAATAGATTCTGCCTTCCCTTGAAAAACATCTGCAAATTGTAAGATGATAGCTCCGACAATGGCTGGAGTTGATAATAAAAAAGAAAAGTAAGCAGCAGTTTCGCGGTCTAACTTTCTCCATAGTGCAGCGACAATTGTCATTCCAGAGCGAGAAATTGCTGGAAAAATAGCAGCCGCTTGAAAGGAACCAATAATGAATGCATCTTTGTATGTAATGTCGTCCATTTTTTTACGACCATTCTTTTGTTTATCTGCCATGTAGAGAAAAAATCCTGTCACTAAAAACTCCCAACCAATCGTGATACCTGTTTTTGAAATATCTTCAAAAAAATCTTTAAATAATAAGCCGATTACAACCGCAGGTATCGTCCCAACAATAAGTAACAACATTAGTTTTGAAAATGGATTTTTGATTAAATATATAAATTCTTTTTTGTAATAAATAAACACTGCAAGTAAAGTTCCGATATGCAGCATCGTATCTAAAAACAATCCTGCTTCATCTAATTGAAACAAATGCCTTCCTAAATAAAGATGACCTGTACTACTTATCGGTAAAAACTCTGTTAAACCTTGTATGATCCCTAATATAAAAGCTTCTAACCAATTCATGATGGTCTCCTTTCTTGTTTGCTTGTACCAATATATGAAGGTTAAATTTTCGATATGAAAAAAACTATATTTCTCTATGAATTTACTTTTTTATTATGGATATATATGTAAAAATGGTCGAGGAGGGTTAATATGTGGAAACATACAACATTCGGCAATGTATTACTGTGGATAGGACCTATCCTTGTGTTTGTAGGGTTGTGTATGACAAATGTTATTTCTAATATTCCTTTCTTTGAAGGAAAACATAAAACAATTGGAATTGTACTTATATGTATAGGTGTATGCTGCTAATCATTTAAAAAAAGGAGAAAAATATGAGGATTAATTTTAAATAAAAAACAATCCCAGTATATGTGCTAGGATTGTTTTTTGTTGCTTATTTATAGAATACTTTATCAACGTTATATTTTGCTTTATATTCATTGATGATATATGTTTCGTAAATTTCTCTTTCAGTTGGATCTTCTACGATACATGCATCGATGCGGTATACTTCATCACGGTGATTTTTAATTGGTGAAACATTGTCTTCAAAATGTTTTTTAATACGTTGTCTAATTTTACGAGCTTTACCTACGAAAAGAAGTTCGTCATTAATATTGTAAAACATAAAAATGCCGCCTTTATCTCTAGGGAACAAGTGGAAATCGATAAAACCATTAATTGGAGTAATGATTGGCTCGTCACCTTTAATAACTTGTTTACGCTCAGTAATTGAAACATCAGCTTCAGGAATATTAATTTTAATCAAGTTCATTCACGTCCTCTTTTATTATAAAGATAAATAATAGCATACATACGTAAGAAAAGCTATGTCCAGAGGTATATTTCATTTTATAATCTAAATATTATAGGTGTATCATGTAAACTCTTCTTCCAAATCATATGATCACTTGATTCTCCCCAGTAATCCTTCAGTACGTAGCTAGGTTTTCCAAACTTTTTCGTCCATATACTTTGTGCGTTTTTGTATCCGCTATCTAAACAGTATTCTGTTATTCCTCTGCTAAGTAACGTAAGAAACATTGTATTTAGTAGTAAACTACCTATACCCTTTCTTTGATACTCTGGAAATATAAATACAGTTCCTATTTCATACAAATCTTTAAGTGCGCCGCCTGTACAACTATTAATCAATGTACTTGCTGGACCAACTTCAATTGTTCCAATGATTTTATCGTTATTTGTATCTATTGCTAATAAAAAGTAACGATTTTCTCCATTACTATCAAAATCATTTTTCAAATATTGCTTTTTTGAGTTAATTTCATTTTCTATTTCAGCTAATAATTGTGATAATCCTTCGTCTTTATATGTATTCGTAATAACTATACGGAAAAACAAGTGAAGTTCCTCTAAATCATCCGAATTCGGTCTTCTAATTTCAACGTTATACATGATTTAAATCTCCATTCTATACAATTGTTAAAACCAAACTTTATATATTCTATTCAACAATATTTTACAAAGCCCTGCATAGATCCAGCAGTATAGAAAGCTCAGTATAAATATTGATAAAATAATGTTTATATCCATAGTTGTATGAATAGTAGGACCAAGTACGGGAAAACGGAAAATATCTAGAACAATTATTATTCCTATAAGTAGACAAATCGCAGAAAAGGAAACCACCCAAATTCTCCTCTTGAATTGTATAAAGGATAGTCCTAAGGCTATACCTAATAAGCCTGTAGTAAAAGGAAAAACAATTAGTTCACTTGGCTCGATAATAAATAATAGGAGAATAGTAAGAAGATAAGAAAGTACTCCCTCACGAATAGAGTAGCAAATAGCGAAAAAAATTGGTAACGTCGCAAAAGGGCTAATGAATAATCCTATACCAGGAATTAAATTCCCCGCTGCTTGAAACATGGTGGCTAAAGCGCTCATTAAAGCTGTAATGACTAACTTATTTGCAAGGGACAATTTTCTTTTATGAACAAAGTTCGCATCAGTCTCTATCATAAATTGACACCAATAACGTATAAACCGATTCATCGAAATCCCCCTAAAGATACCTAATTCATCACTTTCTATATTATTCATACACTAGTAGTTTATGAGTTGCTAATATTTTTAAACTGCCAGTGTATATCGTATCAAGGAATAATTTCAAAAATGGTTCCTTTGTTAAAATCAGTTACTTTCATAGAACCGTAAACCCCTAAATATAATCTAGTTTGATCCGAATTTGTTCCTAAACTCATATAATAAGCTGCTTGCGTACCAAAATCATAATTGGTTTCAATAACATGAAAGTCAGTATATTTACCTTCTGTACCGGCTCTAGTATATGCTAAAACACCTTTAACTGGCGACTGTGAATCTTCTTTCTTAGCAAGGTCACTAAATACAACACTACCATTTAAATTCGGGATTGCAGTTCCCATATACGGCTGAACTCCTGTTAGTGAAGTTCCTCCAAACTTATCTGGTCTGGGGTCTTTATGAAAATAACTAATGAGTGGCTGAATACGCTTTGCGGATAATTCTATTGTTTCATTATAATAAGCCATTGTTCTCTCATCCAAAGTAGGATTCTCAGAACAGTGCCTTATAAAAGAAGTAGGTAATTCTCCTTCCCATCCTCTCCAACCAAAATTAATAAACCCATCTTGATTGGGAGTGAATCTCATTACATGCATTTGAACAAGTTCGGTAACCGGTATTGGTTTATATTGAACAAATGAAAAAATAGATTCTACAATATCCTGTCCGACATTACCTGTATATTTAATATATTGATTATAAAACCTTTGGAATGAAATGCCGGTTATATTACGAACCCCTTTCGCAATCACTGTAAGTGTTTCTTGTATAGATAGAGGAAGTTCATTAAAGCGCGTAACTACTGGAGGATTATTTATGAATGTATTTTTACTTATATCGATTTCAATTATTTTACCTGCTATTTCTAAATTATCTTGGCTTAAATTAAACGGATCATAACCCGACCCACCATCTCCATTTGTAAAAATAAGTTGCCCTGTTTCTGGAGAAAAGTTTAAAGTATTTACTCCATTATGATTAAAAAATGGGCGTTTTATATTAAGTAATGTTCTGTGTTTTTGAGGTTGACCATTTGATTGTAAAATCCATTCTTCAATTGTATCAATATGATCATATTGTGTATTTCTATTAATCCACTTTAAGTTTAACGTTTTAGGGTCACAAGGATTCGGTTTGAATTGTTCAGAAAGTGCACCAGGTCCTTGAGTTCCAGCTACTGAAAAATGAAGATAAAATAACCCATTTTGATAAAATCGTGGATGAAATGCTAGTCCAAGCAATCCTCGCTCATCATACCCACTACTAGCAACACCTTCTTCAAAAGTACCTAATTTAATAATTCGCGGACGAATATTTAAAAATGTTTTTATAACACCGTCTCCTATGTAAAAAATCTCTCCTAATTGAGTTGCGATAAATAGCCTTTCGGTCGATTCACCTGGAAGAATAGTTGTTTTCAATACAGTTGGTAAATTTACTTTATGAACAATGGGTCGTAAACGAACCTTAACTTTTGTCAATTAACTTTCCACCCCTTTTTATTCTATTTAATAGAAGAGTATGATTAGAGTAGTTTTATTAGTATCAACTAACTCATATTCCTTTTTATTACAATTTTGTATATAATATAATTATAAATAAACTAGGGGGACTACTTATGACACTTATACTACAAATCATCTTACCACTTATATTTGCACTATATTTATTTACCCTCTATTGTAATACGACTATAGGAAAAGCCGCTTTTCTTTTAGCAATCATTATTGGGATTTTTGGTTTAGAGAACATTTTTCAACATGCTATTTATCCATATTGGGGCAGTTTGAAGGCTGTTGTTATCGTTTTATCAGTCGTAGTTCTATTTAAAAAAGGTGGTTTAACAGGAGAATATTGATTTTTAATGCTGTACATATTTTCTTATTAGACTGCTTTTATTTTATAAAAAAAGAAATGTTTATGTAAAAACACGAAGGGATATGTTATATATGTCTATAAATATTATTTCTATAGTTTCTATAATAATATGGATTGTGTTGATTACAGAACTGATAAAACCTTCAAAAGAACAGAATGGACGAAAAATAGTAATGTTATTAACTGCTGGTTCCGCATCAACACTTATTTTGACGGTTTCACTTATTCAAAATATCTCGTTTTGGAATTGATAGTGATATAACTAACAAAAATATGTATAAATAAAAAAGATTAGGACCGTACATATTAGACATATCTAAAATGTACGGTCCTTTTGTTTACTAGTGTTTCACTTAGCTAACCTATAAATAAGTATGTGATCCTATTATAATTTGAATTTCTTTTTAATGTTCTTATATTTTCTATACGAATGTCTAACTATGTTTAACATAAAATACGGTATTTTAACAGGGAAAGGCAATTTATAAATGAAAGGCAAGTAAAATGTAAAATATGCCTTTTCTAGGTCTCTCCACTTACTATCTTCTTTTGTTTTTAAGAAATCAGATACATCGACTACATATCCCCTTCCTTTTTCCATCATTACATTTTTCCCGTGAACATCACAAGGAGTTAATCCTTGTTCCCTTGCATACTCTAAAGCTTCATTGATATCAAGGATCACCTGCTTAGGAATTTTAATTCCCTTATGAATAGCATCGTATAAGGTAATTTCTTTTAAACGTTTCAATACTATGAAATTTTCTCCTTTATATATAAGCTCCGAATAAGAAGGATGATTTCCGATTCTTCGGTATACTTCTGATTCTTTTTCAATTCCTTCTCCTTCTCGCGCGTAAACTTTCACTACCCAATCTTTGTACTTTCTGTGCATGAATACTGCGGCATAATTACCTTGCCCTAAACACTTCCAAGGTCTAGGAATATCTTTAACTACTACAGGCTCGAATGCATCCTCACTTCTTATGATTACCTCTTTTAATAATTCTTCCTTTATCAATCCCACAAAACTATTTATACTCATCATTTCCACTCCGGTTTTGCTAAAAGGGGGCCTACCCACATTTTAACGAAAATATACACTAAGCGAATTTTAGCATAAAACGAGTCATCTTTCTTCTTAAAATAAAAAGATGACTCGTTTTATTTGAACTGCTGAATACTTAATGTTTATTCCGCTATTCATAGCCAAAAACCATACAACATAAAAATATTTTTAACTATTTTCACGTATTTTCATTTTTTCATAGGCAACTGAACAGGGCTTTTCTTAGTGTCAGTTCTCTTGGTTCATTGGCCATATTTGTTCATCGTATAAGTATAACCTAACTTTTCATCTGGATAGTCAAAACAGAATGCACCTCCTGCGCCTGGGTGACCAAAAGAGTTTTCATTTTCATAAAAATTTTGATTCAGGGATATCTGTTTTCACATCGGATGCTTAGTACTCTATTTTATCATCTACGGGTACCGTCACAGGCCCATCAACTTAAGAAATTGGTAGTTCCCCAAAGCGAAGAAAATTTTCGTTTGGAGCACACTTCAAAATATTAACTTGAGGGCATGGGACTGAACTCCTAATGCTTTATTTTAATAATAATTCTTTTTATAAAATAAAACCCAGTTATCAGTCTAAATCATTTTTTAGATCTAACAATAACAAGTGTACATTTTTACCTTTCAGATAGTCTCTTTTATTCTAATCTCTTCATTTCTTTCAGCCGTTCTATATCCTTTTCTGAAGCCTTTTCTATTTTATACAATTCATAGCTACCCTGTGTCTCATTTATCACTACAAATTCAATTTTATTCCGAATATAGCTTTTAGTTTTTCCTTTTTTATAACCAATAACATTATCTAATATAGTTTCCCCACTATCTTTTTTATATAAATTATAGCTAACAGGTGGACGACCAATTACATACTTATTATCAGAAAATCCGACTATATCATCTCTCCCTAGTCCTGTCGAAACACTCCAGACAAAAATAATCTGAAATATAGAAAAAACAACAATACCGCATAAGAAAACAAATAGGATTGATTTAAAAAATAACTTTAAAAATATCCTGCCCAAAAACATTCCCTCCCATTTCACCTCGGGATAGCAAGAACAAAACGTGAATTTTGTACGCTAAGAACCGAATTTTTATATTGTTGAACTCAATCCCCGTCAGTGCCATAAGAAAAAGGGTTACCGCAGTAACCCTTTTTCTTATAATACACGCCATTAAGGTAAGCTATGGATGAATAAAGTCAATCTATGAAATTTCCCACAATCTTTTAACTTCCACCAATTCTTGCCCATTGAATTCCATTCTATATATATCTGGTTTTGATGTCTGTAGTAAAAAATTCAAATCATACTTACTGTCATAATATCCCATCATCAAAGTCATTACAGCTCCATGAGTGCCTAATACTACTTTCTGTCCTCGATAGGTGTTTAATAATTCTTTTAAAACTTTTATAGCACGTTTCTGACATTCGACATTCGACTCTCCTCCTATTAAAGCAAAGTCGGGGTCTAAGAATGACTTTTCTATCAAAGGGAATAATTCTTTATCCGACATTCGTTCCTCTTCAGCAATAAAAATTCTCTCTTTTAAGTCCTCAAATACTATAACTTCTTGTCCTAATTGCTTTGCTAACTGCTGAACAGTTAGAATTGAGCGATTGTATGGACTTGAGATAACAACGTCGATTCCCTCACCTTGTAATGCATTTGTTATTCGTTGAACATCTAATTTTCCTTTTTCAGTTAATCCTCTTGTCTCTTCTTTTCCAAATTTCGGTGAATCCCCGTGTCTCACCATATATATGAAAGTTTTCATCATTACCTCCATTTTTCCAGCTTCCTTTACAATTCCTCCCTGATGTTAGCATATATATCCAAGATTGTCTCTTTTAATTAACAGAAAACTGCGCGAATTCGAAATAACTTCACGATATTTGTAAGAAAGACGTGAAGTTTTCACTATCCTCAGGTATAAAAAACGTTTTTCTTTCTAAACAAGCTTGATTATTGGGGTACCGTCAGGAAAATGCGGATTTACAACGTTAAGGATTTTTCAATACTAAAAACCCAACTTCACCGTTAATTAATAGAAATTGGGCTTTTTCATTCCTCTATAAGGGGTCAAACCCCTATAAGCATTTTTAAATTATATTCAAAAACCATACTTTGACGTTGTCTCAAGCATGGTTTTTATTTAAACTAATATAAATCTGCTAAGTTGCTTTTTTTAGCTCATCTATTTATTGAATTCATTAACTGGAAGAAGTATTCAGGTTTATGAGTCTTATTTAGGTTATACCATGAATGTAATGCATCTGGTGTAAATACATCTATTTTTTTCAGTACCTCCATTACAAATTCCAGAGGCGCTATTCCGGATGCAGTAACTAAATTCGCATCAGATACCGCAGATCCCAACTCATAAAACTTTTCTCCTTTATAGTTAGGACATACCATTTTAGTATATTCTAGGTTATTACTTGTATGCTTTCTAGTATCCAAGTATCCCATATTCGCGAGGGCATCAGTTGCACCACAAATTGCAGCAACAATAGTGCCCAGCTTTAAAGCTGGGCCAATTCTCTCCAAGATAGGTTGATGAATTTCTTCACTCCAAGTAGTCCCTCCTGGTAAAATTAAAAGATCTTTGCTCTCAAGAATACATTCATCAAGGGAAATATCTGGTTTTATGCTCAGTCCTCCCATAGTAGTAATCAATTCTTTATTAGCCCCTACTGTAATTACTTTTAAAGGTGCTAAATCTTTTTTGAAATATCTTCCTGAGTTTAGTTCAGCAATTAAATATCCATATTCCCAGTCCGACATTGTATTAAATACATATAGAAAAACTTTTTTTGTTTGCATCCAATAGCACTCCAATCACAATTGATATAGCTATTATATGATAACTTCCCTGACAGCTAACGTCAGGGAAGTTATCATACTTGATGAAATTTTATTAATTCCGACAGAATTTCAATAAGTCTTTTCTTAAGACTTATCGGCTCAATAACTTTAATAGATTTATTGTACGGTAAAAGTAAATAAGGTACATATGTATGAATTATATCTTTTTCAAGAAGAAAAACTGCTTGATTTGAAGTCCGTTCTTGTAAATAATGTCCTAAAAACCAATGCTGGCAAATATCAGCCAATACACTTTTATCTCCATTAATAACCAAAGAAATAATCCCTTCCTTATCTTCTATAGTTGGAAGGAGGTTTTTTATAAAAAAGTCACGTGCTGAAAAATCTTTTGGCCGGTTAAACTTATTTTCGGTTAGCATTAGACTTTCAATTCGATCTACTCTAAAACTACGGATATCATTCCTAAGATGACAAAATCCAATCACATACCACTTATTATTCCAAAAGATAATTCTGTATGGATCGACTAATCTATAATTTAATTGCTTTTCGCCACTTTTATGGTAAAGAATTTTTACTGAATACCCGTCAGCTACGGCCTGCTCCAATTCCTTCAAAAAAGGTTCTATAGAGAGTGGACGTAATCGACTTATTACTTCAAGATTAGTTAAATGTTGGTTTATCTTTGTTTCCTGCTCTTGATTTGAGTATTTACTTAGTTTTGAAATGGCCCTATTTAGTGCTTCACCTCCATAATATCCGGCTTCTTCTGCGAAAACAGCAGCGTGAAATAGTGAAGTTTGCTCCTCAAAATCAAAAAAAAGAGGAGCCTCAATAAAATTATTCAGTAAAGTGTATCCACCGTTATGTCCTGGTTCTGAAATGATAGGTACGCCACTTGTTGAAAGTGTATCAATATAACGATACACAGTCCTTATATTAATCTCTAACTTTTCTGAGATTTGATTTGCAGTAATTTTTTTACCTGAACGAAGCATCCATAGAATCGCTAACATATTATCAATTTTAGGCATATAATTTCACCTCTATATGAAATTTATTTTCTATTATATATTTCCGATATTTGGTGTAACTCATCATTTGATCACAATTTGGTTTTAAAAAAACGACGCTAAGAAAAAACTTGCTACATATGAAGTGTAGCAAGGCTTGTCTTAATTGTTCAATTCTTGTTCCACTAATATTTTTGTTAGTTAACACTTTAATTGTTTTAATAGTCTTTTGTTTAATTCCCACAATGCTGTTTTGTTACTATCCCATTTCAAAAGCTTTACTGCTTCCTCAAAGCATAACCATTTATACTGGAAATGTTCTTTAGATAATGAGATGTTTTTTGTAGGGACTTTAACTCCAAAAGAAAATTCTTTTATTACATAAACGTCTTCTCCCCAAAGGAATCCTCCAACTACATCCTCTACTGGTAGTGAAGACACAGAATCTAATTTTATATATGGATATTCTCTTATAATACCAGCTTCTTCAAACGCTTCCCGTTTTGCTGATTCAATAGGAATCTCACCGTCTTCTCCACCACCAGCAATTCCTTGCCAATAACCATAATCACTTCGGTTGAAAATGGCATATTGAATAGAATCGTCAGTTTTTATATAAGGAAATATCAATACTTGATAGGGTACTCGCATTGCTTAACCTCCTCTCGAAAATAAGCTTTAAATAAATATGAATAAAGAGCCAACATCACATTTCTACATTAATAATGCAGGTTTATCGTGTCGGCCCTCTATTTTAAAAGTATTTTATTTTTCATAAACAGGCTTACTCTTAACGAAGAAAAACTGATTATTTCCTGTCGAATTTGCTTAAGTACTCCATGTTATTCAATTGCGCCAGCAACGTCATAATCATTTAAATCTAATTCAATCGGTTGTCCCAGCGCTAATTTAGCAAGTTCTGACCCTAAATATGGACCTGCCGTTAAACCTGAAGCACCTAATCCGTTCGCAACGAGAATACCTTCAAAGTTAGGAAGCGGGCCAATAACAGGTAAGAATCCTGGCGTAAATGGTCTGAATCCAACTCTCGTTTCAAGCATGGTAGCATTTTCTAATCCAGGTGCAACTGTTATTGCTTTATGGAAAACTTCGTTTAAACCACCTGCAGTTACACGGTGATCGAAACCAGTATCATTCTCATGTGTTGCACCAATTACGAAATGACCATTATCAAACGTTAAAATATATTGATCGTTTGGCGGCATAACAACAGGCATATTTTCTGTTGCTGTATTTTCCATTTGCAAATGAACAATTTGTCCTTTTTGGAACGTAACTAAGAAATTAATTCCTAATGGGTTTAAGATTTCATTCGCCCATGCACCTGCAGTTACAATAACCTTTTCTGCTAAAATTGTTGCATCGTTTACTTTGACTCCCGTAATATGATTACCTTCACGGATTAATACTGCATCGCCTTTTATAAAAGTTGCACCATGTTTTTTCGCAGCGCTTATTAATGCGTTGCGTAATAATCTTCCATTTACTCGTGCAGCACCACTAATATGAACAGAACTATATTCTTCTGATAATGCTGGGAATAATTTTTTCGTTTCTTCAGCTGATAAGCGAGTGATTTCACCAATTTCTGGTGCATCTTCACGGCGTTTATACGCTCGCTCTTCCATTTGATCTAATTTTTTCTCATCAGTATGTAAACTAATTGCACCTACACGGTTGTAACCTGTATCCGTTTCACCGTCTTCTTCTAATTGCTGAATTAACGAAGAATAGTAACGCGCACCGCCTTTAACGATTTTATACCATGCCTTATTACGACGTTGTGAAAGCCATGGACAGACAATACCGGCTGCTGCATCAGTTGCTTGACCTACTTGTTGACGATCTACGATAATAACGTTCGCGCCAGCCTTAGCAAGATGATAAGCAGTAGACGCTCCTAAAATACCGGCTCCAACTACAATATACGATTTCATTTTAAACACCTTTTCTTTTTTACTAATTATATAAATATAAGAACATTCCTTAGTATAATGGAAGGAATACTTTTTTCAATGTACTCATCGCAATTAATTGTTGCATCATTGTGACGTTCCTAATCATTATTTTTTCTTCTTACGGAATAATTCAATTGTTTTATATCCTTGTGAAAGGATTTCAATCATTTTCTCAAGACGTTTTTCACGTGTTTTTTCTTGTTTTACAGAAAATAAATTACGTGCCCAATCTTTTTGATATCCAGGTGTTAAACTTTGATAAAACGTAAGTTCATTTGGATGATTAGCTAATAAAGCTTCAACATCTTGAATTCGATCTGCATAATCAGCTACACATTGGCTCATTGCAGGTGTTTTCGTAGCTTTTTTCTTCTCACGCTTTAAGCCTACAACAGTGAAGACGTCATCCATACTTACCATTCGCGCAAATTTAATATCGCTCTTTCCTACATACCCATCTTCTCCAACATTTAAAGCTGGAAACATTTCATCACGATGAATAAAAGTACTATAACGAGAATTACCTTTTTTCGGATACGCAAAAAATACATAACCTTTCTCAAGTAACAACTTTTCATTTTTAATAATGAAATTTGTATGCTCTACCATCTCATCAAGCGTTTCTACAAAAATAAAAACAGCATCATGTTCTTTTGAAAATGATGTTTCTTTATCTGTGAAAATGTCATAATCACTTGGTTCGTTAATAACAACCATATTTGTATACTTATTTAGTTTCAATTTATCAATTACTGACATAATAATCTTCCTTTACATCCGATATTCATTTTATATACTTTTTTTATACTGTTCTAGTGTATTATATCTATTAAGAAAATCAAACTTTAAATCGCATCATTCTGTTGCAAAAGAACATAATTCTTTACTAGAAGGAGTGGTTTCATGCCATATGTTATCCGAGATGAAGGACGCGTTCTGCAAGGGGATAATGGAAAAGAACCAGTTTTTCATACATATGAAGAAGCTGCAGAAACGTTAAAAACATTAACTATACCGCAGTTTCCAAAACATATTAGACAAAAACCTTTTAAACCAAAAATAATTAAAATAGCCGATTCTGAATAAGAACCGGCTATTTTGATATTCACAACTCAATAGTAAATAAAGTATATAACAAATCTCTATATTGATCCTCTGTAATACTACGCTTCGTTTTTTGACCACAATTAATTTCAGTTATACTTGTATTTGTTAAAGAAATATGACCGAAATCCGTCAATTTGACTGCAATTGGTCCTTTGTTAAAAATAGATTTCTCATCTTCTATTACTCTTCTTTGGACGTCATTTACTACTGTTTCATCAATCATATGAGTATAAAAAGCATGACAAACTTTCCACTCTTCGTTAACATCTCTTCTTTCTAAAATATAGTTTCCTTTACTCGTATCTTTTTGTCTCACTCGGTACGAGCCATTTTTAGAAGAAAGAAACTCACCATTAAACGGTACTGGCGCGAGAGGTACTAACGAAGCTATACCTACATCAATTAAATATTGTGCATTATCATAATTTAAAATAATTGTTATATGTCCATCCTCAAGTGCCCAAGCGTTTATATCATTTTTATATACAGTACCTAATGCTAGTTGTACATCATAACCACTATCTTTTAAAAAATAGTAAAAAAGAGTATTTAATTCATAACATAGTCCACCGCGAGAGTTAGTTAAGACTTTCTCCTGTAAGTTTTCTTTTGAAATTACGTCTGTATTACCTGCTATAATATCTAAATTCTCAAATGGAATAGTGTGTGCAAATGCATAGAGTATTGTATTTAACGCTTCAAACGTTACGTCATTATGTTTTTCAAGGTTTAATCTTGTGAAAAGCTGATCTTGTAAACTTGTCATATACAGCACCCCTTAAAAAGTATAAGTATAGTATATGATGATTGTATATTTAATGTTGTGCTGTAACAATGTACCTTTTATTTAATTGTACCGGTACAAAAATTTCGATTCACAAGATAGTAAAATATAAGAATTAACCATTACAAATACCTTTTTTATAATCCGTGATACAAAAGGATTGCTTCTTTTTGGATCCAATCAAAAGCTATGAATACAAACTTAATAATTTGTCTATTGGCAAATTATTATTATCACTGAAATCAACAAAATATTGAAGTTGCCACATTTGGCTCTTTTTAGCTTGATTACTGACAGGGTTATCCCATATAGGATAAATCCTCATAGCCATCTTGCCTTTTTGATTTTGTGTTCTCAAGATTTTTTCCTTAAGAAGGATCTCTTTAGGGAAAATGAATTGTCCTAGTTTATTATCATCTATACAAGTAATAACTAATAAGTCAGGAGCAGCTTTATAAGAAAATGCTTGATTTTGCATATTGTCATCTTTCTCCCAAAAAGAAACAAATTGACCAATTTTATTAGGAGTAATTTTTGATTTTCTAAAACGAATGGTTTTGTTATTTAAATGAAATATACATCCTGCATATTCTGCGTTTTGCTTTTCTTCTTTTAGATTCGTAATTATTAAATTGTTGGGTTTGTATACTATATTGTTTAAATTTCGGATTGAATCATTAAAATTGTTCAAGAAAACTCCCCCTTTATTCATTTCTCAGTTTATCACAAACATCAGTTCCTATATGTTGTAAATAATAAGCGATATGAAAAAGAGGGAGATTTTATTGGGATGTTATTATTACTTCAATGTACTTAATTTTTCAAGTGCTTGTTTTTCAGTTGCTAAGTAAAAAATATCTCTACCTTTATTACATTCATAAATAAAATCCTTTAAGCTTTTACTAGTATACATAGAGAAATCTCCAATGATTGCAAACTTTACCTTGTAGTCTATAAATTTTTGAAGAATATCACCCGCAAGACGTGTTTTTAAATCAAAGAACTCTTCACTTATTAAAGATTTATGGATGATAATATGTTTCGCATCTACCTCATATTGAACTGTTGCCATTGTATCTAATGCAGATTGAACATCGGATATTAATACCTTATCGTTTCTAATGACCGCAATATTGATTCCATCGATTACTACTTTCTTTATTTCCATAGTCCCACCCCTTTATAATGTACACTGTATGAGTAAAATTATTTTACAAAACTTCGTATTAATCATAGATTAAATTGGCCGCAGCTATTTAAATTGCCTCTTTTTTATTTTAAATATAGATTTTTATCTTACTAATACGGTCAATGAAATTTTTGAATATATATGAAATTGATTTTACTTGTTATAAAAATATTGTGGAGTAACATAACTTAACAAACTATCCAAAGTATTAATCTCGGCATACGGTTGTATTTTAGTAGTATTCTTGATTTTCTGCGGGTTAAACCACACACCTTTTATATTTGCATTTTGAGGACCAGCAATATCCTTTTCTAAGTCATCTCCTATAAATAATACATCTTCTGGTTTTACATTAAGCTTATTTAATGCTAGTTCGAATATACGTTTATCAGGTTTACTAAATCCCACTTCTTCAGAAATAATGATCGTATCAAAGTAATTATTTAAATTCGTGTTAATTATTTTGGCCTTTTGCCTCTGAGTTGAGCCATTTGTTATAATTCCAACTTTAAAGTGCCTCTTTATATGATTTAAGAAATGATAAGTATTTTTGTCTATTGAAAAACATTTAGGGAAATTATCATTCCAAAAATCTTGGATGTAATTGCGTGGCAGTCTATACTTCGGTGGGAATTCATCAAACAATGATCCCAGGACTGTCGTTTTATTACTTATGCCGTATTCTCTTTTATCGTATTCTTTGAATTTCTGTAACATATTGTTTTTAACTGTATCACTAACATCCTCATAACACGTTTTTAAAACAAATAAAAACAATTTATCTACTGCCATATCCCTATTAAGTAATGTATCATCTAAATCAAACAGCATAGCTTTATAACCCATCAAATAAATTCACAACCTTTCTATATTTCCTCGTTATCATCAAAAGTAATCAAAAAAGCAATTAATATCAAAGTACTCGTAATAGAACGATATTCTAAGAGTTAAATCAAAAGTCCTTTTTCTGTTTGTTAATTGATGTGAAAGTACACTCTTTCGACTAAGGTAGTAGGTAAATTTTTTAATTGTAATTTCGAACTTTCAGATTAATTCAAAACTCTTTTGTGATAAGCTGTACTTAATTAAATATAAAGGATGATTCGTATGCAAATTAGACCAAAGGTAAGTGAATATAACTCCTATTATGCAACGTATATTAACTTGGTATCAGACGGAAATATCATACATATTCTAGAACAACAAATAAAGGAAACGAACCTTTTATTAAAAGAGATTTCTGATAGCAAGGGGCTTTTCCGATATGCTCCTATTAAATGGAGTATAAAAGAAGTAGTCGGTCATATAGCAGATACAGAACGTATTATGGCGTATCGCTTGTTATCTATTGCTCGAGGCGAGACAGCAGAACTTCCAGGCTATAACGATGATATGTATGTTCTTAAAGCTGCTTTTGATAAGCAATCTATGCAAGATCTTCTTGAGAATCTAATAGTTGTTCGCCAATCTACCGTGCATTTACTTAGAAGTTTAGATAAAGACACTTGGTTACAAAGAGGAAATGCGAACAAATCTGAAGTTACAGTTCGTGCATTAGCATACATCATCGCTGGTCATGAGCTTCATCATCTTAAAATTATAAAAGAACGTTATCTCGGTTCTAATGCATATCCAGTAAATTAATACTTGAAGAAAAAGAGTCCCATTTATGTAGGACTCTTTTTCACTATTTATAAAGGATTAGCTCTTAAATCTATAGCTAATTAAACTCCTTTATTTATAAAATTCACCATATAATATATAAGCTATTCCCCTTATTCTTCACATAATTTTCTTCAGGCTGATAAACTATAAACGCAATAGTTCTAGAAAGGTGATGATATTATGTATGAACAACAAAATAATAGGGATAGAGATCAAAAAATGATGTTTTTTATGCAAGGAGTTCCCACAAATAAAGTTAACATGAATCAATTACCCAAATGGATTAGAATCTTCGGCTATTGTGCATTTGGTTGGATGATACTATTTAGTTTAATTATGATTGTAGGTTTAATTCTGCAATAACGATACATATAAAATGTTAACGGGACAGTATATAGATCATATATCTAGGTAATAAACTGTTTTATTGTCTGGATGTACTTCCCATTCCTTTTCGTTTTCGTGGATGTAAATAAGTGCATTGAATGTTTCGGTCCATTCAACTTGTGGAGAATAGTAATGAGGATGTGATAGGGCTATACTCAAAATCCCTTTGATTTGTTTTTGGATGGTAAAACATGTTTCTCTACTCTTTCATATTGAGTAAGTAATTGCCTAATAAAAGATAATTTTGGTACTAACCAATACGAAAATACCGCTGAAACACATCCTATTAAAGCCCCTATTGCAACATCAAAAGGATAATGAACCCCTACCCAAATACGTGAGATCGCTACACAAAGTGCAAGTATAAGCCATAGCCATCCAGTTTTTTTACGAACAAGCCAAAACGAAAAGCAAATTGAAAAAAAGAGAATCGTATGGTCACTAGGAAATGAATTATCTACAGCATGGTCGACAAGTTTATTAACATCAGGCAATACTGCAAACGGTTGATAATTCAAATGAAAATTCCCTGCTATTTTTCCAATCACCTCAGCAATTACAAAAGCAACCATCGCTTGAATAATCAGCATCCTACTTTTTCTGGACCCGGTAAACCAATAAGCTAAAATAATTAAAGCAAAAATATATACCATATATTCTGCCAAAAATACCATGGCTGAGTTTAGGAATGAATATTGTTTACCTAAATCATTAATTGCTCGGAAAATATCAATATTGAATTGAGAAAAAGACATTTTCAAATCCCTCCTTTTTAGTAAGGTGTTTTACTGTTTTCCATATACCTTCATTACATAAATAGTTTGAGTTATTGTACTCAACTAAAAATATTACTCTCTTATGACATCGATTTCTTCTTTTTCACTTTAATAAAAAAAGAAAAAGGAAAACATCGAACTTTCTTACAAACATTCATGCATTCTTACAGTTTTGTCATTTTCTCGTCACTTAGTAAATAGGTTCATCGTCTTGTCGTTCGTTATTTTCAAAAACTCTTATATATGCAATTACGGAAACACTAATTACACATAAAAAAGAGAAGAACCGTGTAAGTTCTTCTCTTTTTGTTTATTAAATTGTAATATAATTACAGTATGTGAAATTATACTGTTTTAACTTTAAAAGCGAAGTGAAAACAACCTTCACTCCGCTTTTGGCATTTATTTAATCGATTTCTCTGTTTTTAAAACTAATGAACTTAATGCAGGAACTTTAATTTTATTGTCATGGACAACGTAAAGTGTTTTACTACCCGACTGTTTACCGTCTACTAACACTTTCCAAGGACCTTTCGATGGAAGCGCGATTTCAACGGATTCCCTATTTGCATTATGAGCCACCATAAAGTATTCGTTTTTATTTCCATTGCCCTTTCCATCTATTGAATAAGCCACAACATTTTTTGGAGCATCAATAAAAGATACTTGTTTTTTAATTTGTTCTGCAGATGTCATTCTAAAGGCTGCGTACTTTTTACGTAATTCTATTAAGCCCTTCATATAATCTACTTCATTATTAAACGATGCACGGCGCAACCAGTCCATCTGATTAATTGAATCTGGAGATTTGTAACTGTTATGATCACCATATTTCGTACGCATAAACTCTTGTCCTGCATGTAAGAATGGAATACCTTGTGATGTTAATAAAATCGAAGAAGACAATTTGTGCATTTGTTTTCGCACTTCTTCACTGTCACCTGGATTAGTCAACTCAAGTTTATCCCATAATGTATGATTATCATGTGCTTCCACATAAGTTAATACCTGCTCCGGATCTTGATAAGTAGACGAACTTGTATCGTAGTCAATGCCTGCCGTAATCCCTTTTTTAATACGGTCTTCCATGTTTTCCTTTCCATTTACAAATCCATTTTCTTTCTCTTCAAATACACTACCTTTCAATCCATCACGTATATTATCGTTAAAATGTGCAATTCCTTTCATTTTCTCTGCATTTTTTTGATTTGCTTTCAACTCAGCTGCAAGAGGTGTATTTAAATCCCAGCCTTCTCCATGCAATATAATAGAAGGGTCAATTTGATTAACAGCTTTACGTATTTCATTCATCGTTTCATAATCATGAATACCCATTAAATCAAAACGAAATCCGTCTAAATTGTATTCTTTTGCCCAGTACGCTACAGAATCGACCATAAATTTCCTCATCATTTTTCGTTCTGAAGCAGTATCATTTCCTACACCGGTTCCATTTGCAAATGTTCCGTCTTCATTGTAACGATAATAATAACCTGGAACTAACTTATGAAAATTAGATTCAGTAGCACTATACATATGGTTATAAACTACATCCATAACAACACGAAGATTATTTTCATGCAGTGTTTGAATCATTTGCTTTAATTCAGTTATTCGAACAGTTGGCTCATATGGATTTGTAGAATAGGATCCCTCTGGAACATTGAAATTTTTCGGGTCATATCCCCAGTTATATTGTGGTTCGTTTAAATTCTCTTCATTTACTGAAGCATAATCAAATATCGGTAAAAGCTGAACGTGTGTAACACCAAGATCTTTCATATGATCAAGTCCCGTTTTCAAACCTTCAGGCCCTCTTGTTCCCTTTTCTGCTACACCTAAATATTTCCCTTTCTGTTTAATGCCACTTTCGGGCTGAATAGAAAGATCACGTACATGCAATTCGTAAATAATAGCATCTTCCGGATTTTTAAATTTTGGCTTTTTGTTTGCTTTCCATTTTTTCGGATTTGTTTCTTCTAAATCAACAACCGCACCTTTATCTCCATTTACAGAAGCAGCACGCACATACGGATCAACGGCTTCAGTCCACTTATCCCCAATTTTCACCTTATACGTATAAAAGAGACCTTTTTGGTTCCCTTTAAGTTCTGCTTTCCAAGTGCCCTTTTCACCTTGTTGCATGTTTATTTCAGTACCTATTTTATCGTTCCATTTTTTATATGTAACTAATTTTGCTTCACTTGCAGTAGGAGCCCATACACGGAACTTTGTATATTGTGGTGTATATACATTACCTAAATCGTTACCACCATAATAAAATAAATTATCAAACTCCTCACTACGAATGACTTTACCGATTTCGGTATTCGTAGTTGCTAAGTTTTCAATTTTAACTTTGTATGTCTGTTTTAAATCAATTTTCTGCTCCGTAATTATTTTAACCTTATTAGTAACATTTCCACTGTTTATATCGAAAGGACTAATATTCTTAATTTTAATGCCTTCAATTTCAATTTTCCGTTCCTTAATATTAAACGGGAAATTAGTCGTTACAGTAATCTCATTGAAACTATCAATAGTTGCTTTTTGAATTGATAGATCCGAAGAAGGCTTAGAGTTATATACTTTTTCATCACCTGAAAGAATCCATACTTCAGCACGACCGTCCTTTATATTTTCAATCCAACGATCGCCACCATCTTTTTCCCACTCATTTGTACGAATGATAAATCCTACACGATTATAGTCACCATCTATATTCATCTTAGCGTACTTTCCAAATTCATCTTTGCCAGTAAATTCATATGATTTACCATTTTCGTTTTCTCCCCAAATCCAAAGGTTCCAGTCTTTTTTATTTCCAGACTGCTCTTTGTAATGAATGATAACTTCAGTTGTTTTCGAATTTGAAACTGCCTTTACACTTTGAAAAGAGAAAACAGATGATAACATAACGATTATAGTAAGTAATAATACTGATTTGTTAATTAATCTTTTTATCATTTGCATCACATACACCCTTTCTTTAAATAGTACGAACGATTTATTATGCTCGTACTAAATTACACTACTTAAATTAATTTAGAAATCTCTTTTACTTCACCCCCATATTGGTTATTTTCCACATATGTATTTCAATGATCTTTCAATACGAAAACGTTTGCATTATTTTTCAAAAAAATAGATTTGTTTATGTCTTCATATATTTGTAAATACTAAAAGATCAGGGAAATCATCTTAAAGCAATCGTTTGTTATCGCTTTCATTCTATAGTACTTTCTATAAAGTGGTCAATATATTATTAATTTTCTGTTTTTATAGACTTTAAACCTTATATATTTGTCGCAAATTATTAAAAATACCCAGCCTAATCATTGCTTAGTAAGTTTATTTTCACAATGTATTAATATATGGCTGTATTCGCTCCATATTTATTAGTTGCGACTCGAATATATGCTGATTTCAACTCTTTGAAATTAGAAGTCATGTTTAACTCATCTTTGCTACATTACTAAATTTGTATAAGTTATAGGTATGTAAAAATTTTATTTTAACTCTAAATAAAAAATCTCTTTCATCGTCCTAGCAACTTACTAGAAATGTAATAATTAAAAGCATTGTTCTTTCAATTTATCATTAAATAAATGTAAAAAATGCCCCTATTCATTCATTTTTCATGCGTATGTATGTACATTTGTTAATTTATTCGATATATTATGTGTATTGAATGATTACGAAAAGCTTATAGGTCGCTAAAAAACACCTTATATTTTTATATCCGTGAAAACTACAAAATGTATGAAAATCCATTTGTCAAATGAATTTAATGCGGAAGGAGGTTTGTGGTTACTTCATTAGGGTATACTAATCAGTTTTGAACTGATAAAAATATAGGAGGCGACATAATGTTTCGTACGATTTCAAATTTCATGAGAGTAGCTGAGATAAGAAACAAAATTCTTTTTACACTAGCGATGCTAATTGTTTTTCGAATTGGCACGTTTATTCCAGTACCTCATACTAACGCAGAGGTATTAAAAGTACAAGATCAAGCCAATGTTTTAGGTATGCTGAACGTATTTGGCGGAGGAGCACTGCAACACTTCTCGATCTTTGCTGTAGGTATTACACCATATATTACAGCTTCCATCATAGTACAATTACTACAAATGGACGTTATACCTAAATTTTCAGAATGGGCAAAGCAAGGAGAAATGGGCCGTAAGAAATCAGCTCAATTTACTCGATACTTTACAATCATTCTCGCATTCATACAATCCATTGGGATGTCTTATGGTTTTAATAATATAGCAGGTGGACAATTAATTACAGATCAAAGCTGGACTACATACTTATTTATTGCGACAGTATTAACTGCAGGTACTGCATTTTTACTTTGGTTAGGTGAACAAATTACTGCTAAAGGTGTTGGTAATGGTATTTCGATGATTATCTTCGCAGGACTTGTTGCGGCGATTCCGAATGTCGCTAATCAAATTTATTTGCAACAATTCCAAAACGCAGGCGATCAGTTATTTATGCATATCGTAAAAATGGTTTTAATTGGACTCGTAATTTTAGCGATAGTTGTAGGTGTTATTTACATCCAACAAGCGGTTCGTAAAATACCAATTCAATATGCAAAAGCTGTTTCAGGAAACAATCAATATCAAGGAGCAAAAAACACTCATTTACCTCTTAAAGTAAATAGTGCTGGTGTAATTCCAGTTATCTTTGCTTCCGCATTTTTAATGACGCCGCGAACAATTGCACAACTCTTCCCTGATTCAGGCGTATCAAAATGGATAATTACGAATTTTGATTTCGCACATCCAATTGGAATGGCGCTTTATGTTGGCCTTATCGTTGCTTTTACATATTTCTACGCATTTATTCAAGTAAACCCTGAACAGATGGCTGAGAATTTGAAAAAACAAAACGGTTATGTTCCGGGGATTCGTCCTGGTAAATCAACAGAACAATATGTAACTAAAATTTTATACAGACTAACATTTATCGGTGCAATTTTCTTAGGCGCAATTTCTATATTGCCGCTCGTGTTTACAAAGGTTGCTGCATTACCACCTTCTGCACAAATTGGTGGTACAAGCTTACTTATCATCGTCGGTGTAGCACTAGAGACAATGAAGACTTTAGAAAGTCAGCTTGTGAAACGTCATTATAAAGGTTTTATAAAAAAAGCGAATTAAGTATAAAAACACAGTTGGTTATTTTTCCAACTGTGTTTTTGTTTCTACTACCTCTAATTTTCCCACTAATGTACCAATGACTTTTTCCAAGTTCATTATTTTTTCTTCTAAGGCTTGAATGCGTATATTGCTATCATCTACATCATTATATTTTAAATGATCATTAGAAACTTTGAACTGCTCCCCTAATTCGGAAGTGATATTTTCAATAGTTGATTTTGATTTTTCATTATTATTGGTTCCATTTGTATTTGATTTTAATTCAAATTGAAGGTCATATGTATTTCCAGTTACTTCTTTGGCTATTTGCGAAATTAAATCTTTATAAGACTGTTCAACCCACTTTTGTTGGAATTCGTTTTCAAAATAAATGATCAATGAATCTTCATTTATTCTGGCTGTCGTTTCTTTGACCCATGTTTCAAATGAAGGCCTTGAAATGATTACTTGGATTTTATCTTTTATTTTATTCCAAATTGTTTTTGATTCCTCTTGTCCGGAAGTGAGTTGGTTATTTTGCATGTGATGAATCTGCGCTATAGAAGTAGCGTTTGATTCTATTTCGAACCAAATTTGATATTCTTCGTTTGTAATTTTCTGTACGGTACTTGAAATTAAATTCTTATACTCCCCTTCAAGCAAATCACGATGAAACACATCTTCACAAAAGATTATTAATTTATTATCTTCAATAATAGCATTTGTATTTCTAATCCATTTCATAAATGTTTTCTCTGCTAGTTTAGGTCTTAATGCTTTCTTTACTTCATCCCAAATATTAATTCTATCTATTGGAGTATCTTTCGCTTTAGATGGTTCGTCTATGAATACATCAAACTGAATTTCAAACGTTGTATGAAACATTTCTCTTAATGTATTAAATATTAATTCTTTATAATGTGATTCTAACCAATCACGTGCAAATTCATGAGGACAGTAAATTGTTAATATATCATCTTCTAAATAAACAGTCGTATTAGTAAGCCAAGTTTCATATGATGGTTTTGAAATTTGTGGTCGAATTTTTTCTTTTACTTCATTCCAGTTCATTTTCATAATAACTCCCCTCTTTTTACAGTTCACTTTAGCTTAATAATTTTACGGCTTTCTAGTAAATAAAGTCAATGCGTATCATTAATAAATTTCAAACAGCCCTGTAAATTACAGAGCTGTTTCTTTATCCGACTACATTTCCTGTTCTCACAACTGTCCTTGCTTGAAATAAGTTCGGAGTGTAGAGCGATTAGCCCAAAATACACCAATCAATATGAAACAAGCCCCAATTCCCATTGCAAGATTTAAAGGTTCTCCGTTGTTTATTTTAATAACATACAAATATTTCTCGAAATTTTTTGCCTTGAATGCCCATAAACTTATTTTTGGGGGTAATTATGCAAAAAACATGATGAATTCGAAAACGAATCTTACACACATCTTAGAATCATTCAAAATTGTATTATTAATTAAATTCAAAAGAAATGGAGAGAACTCTATGAGTGAAAAGATGTTTAAAATAAACGATATTGATATATGTACAGAAAGCTTTGGTAACTCTAATGATCCTGCTATTTTATTAATTATGGGAGCTACATGTTCAATGATATATTGGGATGAAGAATTTTGTGAACAATTAGCTAACACAGGGAGATTTGTAATTCGCTTTGATAACCGTGATGTAGGACGCTCTGTTACGTACGAACCTGGAATTTCCAATTATTCAGTGACAGATATGGCTGAAGATGCAATTGGGGTACTAGATGCGTATCATATTGATAAAGCACATCTATTTGGTATGTCATTAGGTGGTATGATTGCTCAAATTGCCGCTGTAAAACATCCTGAAAGAATTTTAACGTTAACTTTGTTAGCTACAAGTGTAATAGGATCTAATAACAACACTCGTGATTTACCCCCAATGGATGAAAGAATTTTAACACATCACGTAAATGGTAAAAATATAGATTGGGCAAATCAAAATGCCGTCACAGAGTATTTAGTCTCAGGATCTCGTCTACTTTGCGGATCAAAACGAATCTTTGATGAAAATAGAGTTTATAAACTAGTAAAACAAGAAATAGAACGTGCTAACAATCTATTGAGCATGTTTAATCACGCTTTACTTCAAGGAGATGATGCTTATGAAGGTATACTTCACTCTATACAAGCACCAACATTAGTCATTCACGGAACAGATGATACAGCACTCCCATTTGAACATGGTCTTGCACTGATTGATGAAATTCCAAATTCAGAATTATTAACTCTTGAGGGAGCAGGACATGAAAATCACCCTGATGACTGGGAAAACATAATTCAAGCAGTTACAAAACATACATCCAAAATGTAAATAAAATCAATAAATAGAAGGGGCACNNGTGCCCCTTCTATTTATTGAAATGGCTTCACACAAACAAAAGCCCATCACTGCATCCGTATGTATAGTGATGGGCACTACATAAGTTTTTCTATGTTTAAAAAAAAGGACAATCTAATTGATCAACAGAATCCCATGATTTTTTTTTTACATTTTCGGTGGATGTATTTACTTCAAGTGGTACTTTTTTAAAAGGATTTACTTCAACCTTTAATAGTGATGATGGCTCTACATATAATGAATAAACATGGCTACTTGGTATGATTTTTGACACATCAATATCTCCCACTTGTTTAAATAGTTGCTGCGCTGCAAAGAAAAAGAAATTAGTTGGGTTTGATTGTTTATTCAGCCATGCAAGCATTTCAGGTGATACTGATTTATGAATGTTGATTTTTACTCGATCACCACGTTTATATCGCCTAGATCGCATACTTCCACCAACTAACTTATCGTTAAGTTTGTAAACCCTAAATCTTTTTGCTTATGCTCTCTATATTTTGGCGAACAAGTGTAGACTAATAATCCTCGTGCATTTGTAAATAATGGATTATCTACGAAGATTACATTTTTTAATCGCCCTTTTTGTTTTAAAATCATCTTTAAACTGTTTTTAATAATTACTGCGCCTCCGCCATAAATAAATACGTATGGATCGTCTTTCATATCATCAATTTTATTTATAATATCGGTTGCGACACGAGCTGCCAAACCTAAGAGTGCTGGTTGTGATTCCTCAACTAATGATGCATTTCTCGGGTGTTTATCATTTAAATAAATTTGATTAAATTCTGTAATACTATCAATGGTCTTTGTCGGATATTTCCGGTTCCACCTTGTAATAACCTGTAGTAATGTTTCTTTCACCCCATAAGATAAGCCCTTACTTAATTGAGGTCTAAAGTTTACCCCTAACGATACAACTTCTTCTGTCGTTCCAGCACCTATATCAAAAGATAGTAACGTTTTATCTACAAAATCAATTTCAGAAACTTTGTTTTGTTCACATTCTATTTTATGCTTCACAACATTTCCTTCTTCATCATATACAATGCCCCACGTCCCAGAAGCACCTTCAGGTAGGCATTTACAATACTCGATAGAAATATTAACTGTCACATCACGTCCGTTCGGATAATGGAAAACAACCTTATGATTGCCCATATAACGTTTCGCGTTTTCCGCAGCTATTTCTTGTGTAATAAGCTGCATAGGAAGAGCGACCGATAAATCATATCGAATATTAATATGACCGGAAGTTGGGCTTTGACGCATAGCACTTACCGCTAAACCTGATAGAATTGTAATAACCATTAACTCATCCGTCGACTTATTCGATTTCTTCTCTACCTCAGTACCTTTTAATTGATCTTGAATTACTTTTTCTCCAACGATGTACCGTACATTATTTAACATTAGTGATGGAGAACTAATGGTCACATCAATGTGATTTTCTAATTCTGATAACGAAACATCGCCCTCTTCTAACAATCCTGTAGGTTCTCCTATATATAAAGAATAAATACTCGGAATAAAAATAGGATCTTGCCCTTTCACCATTAATTTCAGACCGTTATTTCCTGCATCTGCACCCGCTTTTAAAAGAATAGACATAACTACCCCCTAGTTTAATCTGACATCCCTTCCCAATATATGCGAGCCCATTCTTTTACATTCAAATTTTTATCGTACTTTGTTTTTCATTCTGTATTTCCCCTATCATTGAACTCATTGTTGCGAAACAATATAAATAAAAAGATGAGGTTTTTCTATGTAGAAAGCCTCATCTTTTTATATTTACAAACCCTCTGCTATCGCTTTTAATTTATTCACAGTCCGCCAATTCCTTACTGTAGCTGGTGTATGTAACTTCTGAAACTGGTTCATTAATTTAGAATTCCGAATGCTATTTTTGAAAAATAAATACACAACTTTTTCATGTATATAACAATCTTCAGTCTCATTTTTTTGCATAAGCAACTGATCTTTTTCTTTTTCAGAAAGTTCATTCGCTAAGAAAGCAACGTGTATACTTTCTCCTTCTAGCAATGAATTCGCTTCATAAGGACACCCTTTTATACTATTTACAAATTCATCATATGTTCTTAGCATAACTGGAACATCAAAATCAAAAACGTTTTTAATTTCAGATTGTATTCGTCCCTTTAGAAAGTTTATATCTTCCTCAGATTCGAACACGATATTACCGCTTTGTATATATGTTTTTACTTGTTTTAATCCTATTGATTCAAACATTTTTTTCAGATCAGCCATTTTGATCACTTTATGTCCACCTACATTGATTCCCCTTAGCAGTGCAATATAAATTGTCATATCATTACCCCTCATCTTTAAATGGACTTAACAATTTTTTTCATGTAATCACTTTTGGCTTTCTCCAGTAATTAACCTGGATCTGATGTGAATTAAACTTGTTCACTTGGTAAAGTAAATGACTGTATCATTTCTTTATACTGCTCTTTATATGGAACTAATTCAATTTCCCTTGTATGTATGTTCATGCTAAACTCTCCCGCATTTTATCTTTTTAACTCAAACCTTGTTGTGATTTAGAATGTACTTTTCCATCTAGAAATGTAATTTCAACAATTGATTTAGGACTGCTTCCCTTCCAAGCAAAAATTTGTTTAATTTGTGCAGAATGTTCTACCCCTTCTTCTATGAGTAAATCCCCTTCATAACCAATTAAATCCTTAACTTCCGTATATGTCATTCCTTCATTTATTTTCGTGAAATGGTTTATATTTATAGATTCTTTCTGCTGACTTTCCGTTACAGTAGAAGAAGTTGCTGTTTGCTGTTTCACTTCTTTCGTCTGTTCACACGCTGTCATACTGAAACTGAGGCATAAACTACATAATATACATGCGCTTTTTTTCATCATAACAGTTGTCCCTCCTATACATAATTAAACCATATATTTCCTTATAAATAAACTGAATATTTAATGATATGATAAAATAAGCCTCGCACAATGTAGTACGAGGCTCATTTTACTTATTCAAGTGATTATTTGATTGGTCATCCTGTTCTTTTCTTAGTTCTTGTTCTTCATCTTTTGGTAATTGCTTGTCATTATCTTTAATTGGATTCGTTTCTCGATTTTCAATCATATCATTTGGAACTTGCGGCATTACTCGGCCAACAATTGCTGCTAATTCTTCTAGTATACCTTCTCCCGTGTTACCTTTTTTGATTTGTTTTCCAATTTCCTTAAGACGTTCGTACGTATCAATATCCGCTACAACTACTGCGTTTGCACCATCAGGATCATTTTTTAAACTTTCTGCAACAGAGTATTTAATTGATTCTACACGAGTTCTATCTAGTTTTGCTTTTACATCAATACCGACAACAGCATATTTGCCAACTACTACTGCTGTTGCATCATTTACTCCAGGTACACTTGCAGCTAAAGATGCTAAATGGTCCGCTGCTTTTTCATTTGGCTTATTTGATTTGTTCGTATAATTAACATTTTTTGTTGAAACATTTTTTTGTTCTGGCTTTTCGTTTGGATTGTCTTTTTTGCCAATGCTGCATCCAGTGATAATGAAGCAAAGCATCAACATATATATTAGGATTTTCATTATTTTCACCACTTTACTATTAAAGTTTAATCATAAATTTTTTCAACGGATTGCATTTTCTTCACTTTTTCCTCTGCTCCATTATTTGCGTTAATAAAAATTTGGTACGTATCTTTCCCTAAAGTACCAACAAATTCATAGCAAAGTACTTCGTTATGCAAGTCATTTACGACTACAGCTTTTCGCTCCTCCATCACTTTTACATCAGGGTTTATTTTCTTTCTTGCCTCTGCAGCAGTAAGCTTTGCAGATGGAATTGTTCGTTTTTGATGTGATGCCAAATATTCTTTTGCAGAAAATCCTACGATGGAACCGTCATCTAAAGCAATTTTCATTTGAATTGCTTCCGGATAAATACGTACACCATTCTCATTTACTACATACGTAAACACGCCAATATTATCATATTGAGAACTATCATAAAGCTCCATATTATTAAACTTATGATCCTTTAAAAACGTCAACCCTTTACTTCCGGCATCATTTAAACTAATTTTTTGCTCTTTAATTTCTCGATTATTCATTACCCAAATTGGATATCCACCTTTTCCTGTAATATCCATATAATACTCATTATTCGTTGCTGGGTCTTTAATTTTCACACTGTAGAAAGACTCTTTTGCACCTTTTCCACTTTTCTCAACATCTACTTTTTCATTTCCTTTTAAATTCAAAAATGATTTTGCGATTTTTACTGCTTCATCTTCAGAAATTGCTTTTCCTTCTGCTTCAAATCCCCCTTTTTTATTTTTTTGCGCACTTGTAAATGTCGGTCCAAAATTTGTAGATGAATAGGATGTTACATTCTTTTCAACTGTTTTAAATCCGTCAATAATTGTGTTATCTGCTGGATCACGATTTGAAGCAAGGGCCAGTTCCACATCCATCCATCGTAAATTATTTTTCAAAGCAAGATGCTGTACTTTTCTTAGCTCATCTTGAATATCACCTGCGTTCGAATATAAAGTTTGTAAAGTTTTATACTCTTGATCATTTAACGGTTCTTTTTCTAAATCACGAATGGCTGCACGGTAACTAAAATCACCGATATTCGCTAAAAATTCTTCTGTTTTATTAAACGGCATTAATGTTAATGGCAGTTGACCTACATCAGAACGAGCTTCAGATGTTAAACGCCACACATCCGCTAATGCTGGTGATAAAGATGTACGCGAATTCATTGCAAGCGTTGTCCCAATTTTATCGTGTAACAAATCAACCTCGTATGCTAAATCATGAAATGCACGTTGATAACTATTTTCCGCTCGAATTAAAACCGCATTTTTCTCTTGATGCTCTTTATAGCCCCAATATCCTGTTCCAACTACACCGACTGTTAATAATACAATGATAATACCTCGTAACATGTTTCCACCTCCGCTCTATTTACAGAAAATATGTTTACCGATTTTTTTAATTTGTGGACGACTCCAAATCCATTTACTTGTTGCCGTTTCTGGGTTGAAATAATATAAAGCATTACCTGTTGGATCCCATCCATTTATCGCATCGAGTACAGCTTTTTTCGCTGTTTCATTTGGAGTTAAATATATTTGTCCATCTGCTACCGCTGTGAACGCTCTTGGCTCAAAGATTACTCCTGAAACGGTATTTGGGAACGATGCGCTTGTAACACGGTTTAAAATAACTGCAGCTACTGCAACTTGTCCTAAGTACGGTTCCCCACGTGACTCTCCATATACCGCGTTTGCCATAAGCTGTATGTCATTTTGAGAATAACCATTTGGAACATTTGTCCCTTTACTTTGTGGTGGTTTATTTTCTTGTGCAGTACCACTGCTATTTCCTTTATTCGTTGTAGTACCTTTATTAGCGGTCGATTTGTCATACTTCGTTGCTTTAACAAGTTTTTGCTTCGTTGCAGCACCCGCTAAACCATCAACAGGTAGTCCAAATTTCTCCTGAAAATTCCGAAGTGCCCAGTATGTACCCCATCCGAAAACACCATCTACTTTCCCTGTATAAAATCCGTTATATTTCAAACGAGATTGCAGTTCAATGACATCTTCACCAGATGCTCCTCTTTGAATGACTTGATTCGAAAAGGCTTCTACATTTTTCAGTTGTATACTACTGACCATCAAAGATAGTCCTATGAACGCAAGTAAAACTGCTATTTTAAAAATAGCTTTTTTACGCATAGATTTCCCTCCTTAATTACGGAAATGATTTCTTGGTTATGTTTTGTAAAACCATCGCTTTTATGTAAAGAAGACAAAAAAATCCAAGCTTATATCGTTGAAAGAATATGTAAACCATATACAAAAAGAATAAAAGGAGTTCATCATGAAGAAATTGTTAAAGCGTGTCGCACTCGTCATTCTGTTCATAACAACATGTTCAAGTATATATACGGAGTCATCAATTGTTCACGCACAGCCACCTTATGCGAAATGGGGTAAACTTGCTGTAGAAAAAACGAAGGAACAATACCCAAAGGCAGAGATTATTGATTATCTTCATATAGGTAGAAAACCAAAAACAGTTCAAGTAACAGTTGAAAAGTTTAAATTATGGCTACGTGAAAATGGAAAAGAATATGGTGTTTTTGTCGATGTAGAATTTGATACGAAGACAGAGAAATTTATAAAGATGTCGTTTCAAAAGACAAGTAGATAAAATGAAGAACCCCCACTATNNATAGTGGGGGTTCTTCATTTCTAAAATTCATTTCTAAAATTTCGATTCCCTAAAAATCTTACCAATATACAAATAGCACCAATTACAACTGCTATCCCTATACTGTATAAAAGCACTCTATCATATCCATCTATTCTCGGATCTAGAAACGGATAAGGATACCAATTCACAATTGGACCACGTATTATGCTATACACAACGTAAAAACACGGGAATAAGAGCCAACTTGCAGCTTGTTTCCAAGTTATTTTCTTACTAGGTGGATTTAAAATCCAATCTAAAAGCATTGCAATCGGCATGATATAATGTAGCACCGTATTTACCCATGGTATTGCGGTTTGAAGTGATTCTTCTAACCCTCTTAATAATAAAAAATAAATGAGTCCTGTCGTAAGTATGTATACAGTCGCCGCACCACGAAGTATACCAAACTGTTCTGAACGACCAAATGTAGCTGTTCCAATGCTACTTAAAAGGAGAATACATGCAACTAAAATATTACTTTCAATTGTAAAGAAACTAAAGAAATTTACTGGATTAAACGGTTTCACTTGTGCCCTTATTATAAATTGCGTAATAAGGGCGCTAAATGCTAAAAGGCTTAAACATAGTCTAAATAAAGATAACGTTTTTACACCTCTCATACATTCTCTCCACTCCTTATATAAACTTATAATTCTCTTGTACATGCTCAATAAATAACTTTAATGGAACGAGCCCCCGTTTAGGCATATGACTACTTATTACAGATACGATTTCTAACTGGGGAATGATAACGATATATTGTCCGCCGTATCCCATAGCAAAGTACATACAATACGGTATGTGAAATCTTTCGTTATTCAATACCCACCAGTGATATCCATATGCCCCGACATGTTCATACGTTTCAAATAGAGCCGTACTTGATTCTTCTAACCATTTCGATGATACGATTTCATTCCCCTGCAAATATCCATTCTGTAAACATACTATTCCTAACTTTAATAAATCTTTCGACTTCATTTTCATACCGAAGCCGCCGACATGTATTCCTTGCGGGTCTTGTTGCCATTCATATTCGGTAATTTTTAATGGATCAAATAAATATCTTTTCGCAAACTGCTCTGTCGATATACCAGCAGCCTTTTGAATAATATAGCTCAGTAAATGTGAAGAGCCTGAATTGTAATTCATTTTTGTACCAGGTTTTTCAATTAGCGACTTTTCTAAAATGTACTTTACCCAGTTATCTGATTCAACAAAATCACTAGGGAATACAACTCCATTTCCGAACTCTTTCCAGTCCTCTCCCGTTGTCATTGTTAATAGGTGATAAAGCGTCAAATCACTCTTTTCCTCAGGGACATTTTCAATCCACGCTGTAATCGGTGTATGTATACTATTTATATATCCTTTATCAATTGAGATACCAATTAATATGGATACAACACTTTTTGTAATCGAATTTATTTTATATAAGTTATTTTCACATTCTAATGTTTTATAATATTCCGTTGTTAATTCACCTTTTTGATAAACGAGAAATGTATTCACTTTTTTCTTTTCGAATTTATTTTCTAGTTGCTTGAAATCCAAAAATTTCACCTCCAATTAAATAGTTATTTAATTTATTATATCTTTTTCATTCACTGAATACATAATTGTGCTCGAATATAAAAATAAACCTGTCAGCCAAACTGACAGGTTTATTTTTATAATTTCGTACGAACATTCCAAAGCTCTGGGAAGAACTGTTGATCAAGTACTCGTTTTAAATATGATACACCAGAAGAGCCACCTGTTCCCATTTTATGTCCGATAATTCGTTCTACCGTTTTCATATGACGGAAACGCCATTGTTGTAGCCAGTCCTCAATATCGATTAATTTTTCAGCAAGCTGATATAGATCCCAATATTTCTTCACGTCCGCATACACTTCTATCCAAGCTGCTTCTACTGTTGCATCCTCTTCGTAAGGCTGCGTAATATCACGGTTTAACACATCTTTATGAATTGGGAATCCTTCTTTTACAAGTGCCTCTATTGCCACATCATACAAACTTGGTGCATGTAGCGCTTTATGAAGACGAGCGTGTAATTCAGGATCCTTTTCATAAATTTTTAATGCATGTGGTGTTTTATAACCAAGTGCATACTCAATCATACGATATTGATACGATTGAAAACCTGAAGCTTGACCGAGTGAATCACGAAACTCAATATATTCTGATGGTGTTAACGTCGCAAGAATATCCCAAGATTGAATAATTTGAGACTGAATTTTTGATACACGTGCTAACATTTTAAATGCTGGCTGTAATTTATCTTGTTTAATAGATTCAATCGCTGCATTTAGCTCATGTAAAATGAGTTTCATCCAAAGTTCACTCGCTTGGTGAATCACGATGAACAACATTTCATCATGATGGTCTGATAACCTCTTTTGAGAAGATAGTAAACTATCTAATTGTAAATACTCCCCGTACGTCATATTCTCTTTAAAGTCCGTATGAATTCCTTTTTCCATAATTACCTTTTCGTTTTCTTTCATATTAACCAAACGCCCCTTTTATATATTTCTACTTATATTGGTCTAATAACTGCTCGAACTGGACTTCCATCTGCATCTGTTAATGCGAGTGGTAATGCAATTAATTCATAATCTCCGTCTGCTACATGATCTAGTACGACATTTTCTAAAATGTGTATTCCATATTTAAACAATTGGTGATGCGCTGCTAGTTCTTTATCATCTAATGGATCAACTGAAGGTACGTCCACCCCGATTAAACGTATACCTTTCTCTGAAAGAAACGGTGCTATATCCGCACGTAAATACGGGATTACATCTGGGAATTCATTAACTTTATTATGTGAAGATGTGCGTAACAATAAGCGTTCTACGCCTTCTAAATGGAAATTTTCTAATTCCTTTTTCCCAATGCTTTCAAGATTAGAAACGTCAATGATTCTCGTAGGTCCGACATAAACTTGAATATCTAAGTCTATTACTTTCTTTCCTTCATTATCAAAATGAAACGGTGCATCAATATGAGTACCTGTATGAATACTCATCGTTAACTTTCCGACATTTACTGAACCACTTTCTTCTTTTGACCATGAAACTTCATATGAGAACGGTGTATCCCCTGGCCAAGTAGCAATATCATTATTTAGCGGTTGTGAAATATCAATCCACTTTGATGTTTTCATACTTATGCCACAACCTCTCGTTTATTTTCAAACTGCTTATACTCCTCATCTTTCATGATTTTCTTCAAAATTTGTACAGATTTCCACACTTCTTCGTATGTGTTATATAAAGCGACTGGCGCAAGTCTTACTCCATTAGGTGCACGGAAATCAGGGATAACTCCATTTGCTTTTAATGCTTTACAAATGCGTGCTGCTTCTGCATGTTCTAAATAAATGTGCCCGCCTCGTTTTGCATCCTCTAATGGATTACCAATTGTAAATTCGAAACCTTTTAATTCCTGATCAATTAAATCAAGCATGTATCTCGTAATATGTAGAGATTTTTCACGTAAACGTTCTATACCAGCATCTTTAAAAATTTCAAGAGAACCGATTAACGGTGCAGTACTTAATACGTGAGGTGTACCGATTTGATATGCACCTGCATGGTCAGCCGCAGTTAATGAATGTTCCATATCAAACTGCTTATCTTTTCTAGAACTAAACCATCCAGACAATCCTGGAAGTCTATTAAAATGTTTATTATTTACATAAAGGCCCCCAACACCACCAGGTCCTGCATTTAAATATTTATAATTACACCAAACAGCGAAATCAACATCCCACTCTTTGAAATGGTGCGGAATAGAACCGATTGAATGACATAAATCAAACCCAATATGAATACCTCGTTTATGTGCTTCCGCTGTTAAACGTTTCATATCGAGAATTTGTCCACTTCTATATAAAACAGAAGGTAATAAAATTAAAGCGATATCATCTTCCATCGCATGAATAATATCATCTTCAGAAAGTGTTCTACCATCTCGGCTCTTCACTCGTACTAAATGCTCATCTGGATCTAAACCTTTTAAACGAATTTGACTCTGAAGTGCATATATATCCGATGGAAATGTTAATTCATCCGCAAGAATTTTTGTGCGTATTCCTTTCGGCTCATAAAACGTCGCAATAACTTGGTGTATATTCGTAGTCGTGGAACCAGTTACAATAGTTTCTTCTGGTAAAGCTCCAATAAGAGGTGCCGTCAATTCACCTGATTTTTCTGAAAGGAAAAACCACGGATGCTCGCCTTCTGTCCAGCCATCAATACCATACTCTTTCCATGAATCTAGTAAAGTAAGTAACGATTTCTCTGCTCTTTTTGAAAGTAGTCCTAATGAGTTTCCATCTAAATATATTGTTCCTTCTTTTTTATAAAATTCAGTTTGAAAATCTTTCAGTTCATCATGTTTATCACATTCAAGCGCATATTCATAAGTTGGTTGAAATGGTTCTTTATACATGGTGTCACCTTCTTTTAATTTTCTTTTTATTCTAACTAATTGAAATATATCATCTTAGTTGATATAACGTCAATGATATTATGTCAGTTGACTTTATATATGAATTTCTTTTACAATACAGTTATATTTTCAGACATTTCAGTATAAAGAGGTGATTCTTTGGAAAATTCTACGCTTTCAACAAGAAAACACCGCTCCTTAGAAACGAAAAAGAAACTATTACATTCCGGTTATACTATTTTTATAAAAAATGGATTTCAGAAAACGACAATCACGCAAATTATTAAACATGCAGAAACTGGTTATGGAACAGCATATGTATACTTTAAAAACAAAGATGCTCTCCTTATCGTTTTAATGGAAGATGTTATGAATCGCTTTTATGATATTGCCGAGCGTTCTTTTTTCCCTCAATCAAAAGCAGAAGCACATAATATGATTCAAAATCAAGTTAGAGCATTCTTACAATTAGCTGAAGAAGAACGGGCTATCTTGCAAGTTGTTGAAGAAGCAATAGGAGTATCAAAAGTGATACGTCAAAAATGGGAGGAGATTCGCGAACGCTTTATAAAAAGTATTACGCAGGATATTACTTACTCTCAAGAAAGTGGATTGGCACAGCCTGAATTAAATAAAGAGATTGTAGCACGTGGTTGGTTCGCGATGAATGAATCTTTTCTTTGGACAATTGTACAACATAACAAAGAAGTAGAACTAGAAGAAATAGTGTATACGTTGACAGAAATGTATACGACAGGATTGTATAAATAGCACACTTTCACAGATAAACAAATAGAACATATCCTTAACCCTTCTGAACTTACTTATTGGATAACAAAAAAATTCTTTTGATAAAGAAATATATGAAAGAGCTATTAAGATTTTCCATTGAAAATCTTCAAATAATAAAAGCGTTACTCAAAAAATTGAATAACGCTTTTACCTTAATATATGTCTTTAATATTAATCTTCTTTATGATAAGCAGTTTCTACGCATTCTGCTAGACGCTCCATTTGTTCCATAGTTAAACCTCGTGAAATCCAGCCTGTTAACTTATACATCATTTTATAATAAAAATTACTAGGTTCATATTCTGAAATTAATGTTAGTGCTGTACCTTCCTCATCTTCTTCTAACATATAAGTCATTGCTGAATAACCTTGCTTCATTTCACTACCTAGTGAAATAATATGCGGTGCATCGTATTCAAGGATCTCTACTTCTGCCTCGAATATTTTCTTACCGACTTTTTGAACAGAAATATATTTATCTCCTACACATGGATTCTTTTGATCCATATTTAAAGGATAGCGATTTTCTATTATAAACGTATTCCATTCTTTTATTTTTTCATCTTCTATTATGTAGTCACATACAACATCCATTGGTGCTTTTATTACTATTTCTATTGCAAAACTCATTACACTGCCCCTCTCAAATACCCTATCCATTTCTATTTCAACTAAATCATTATGCCATATTTTATATAGTGAAATACAAGTAGAAATTAAACTTTTATTACGAGAATGTTTATTGTAATAAGAAAATCGTGAATAAGTAACTTAAATACTTATTCATACAAAATATTTTATTAAAGATACAACAATTAAAAACAAAGCCACAAGTAGTAAAGCAATCCCTATACTTCTATTTTCTTTTTCGTTATTTTTAAAATTTTGCACCCCTAAACTAACTAACATAAACCCTAAAAGCGTTTGTAAAATTAGCATACTCTGTTCCGAAGTGTCATTCCAACTATAAATAGAATATCCCATTATAATTATCGCAAGTACAATCGTTAAAATCCTATTCATATGAAAATCCCTCCTATAAAGTGAAACTTTAATCAGTGGGGATTTTCTTCATCCCCCACTGATTATTAGTTGAACCAATCGAGCTTTTATGGGCAGTTGATCCCCCACCTAACTTCTTTGCCTTCGCTGAATTTTGAGGTGGGGGTCTTACTGCTCATTAAAGCGGGATAAAAAAAGAAACCGCTAAGTTTCCTTAGTGGTTTTATTAACAATTTATATTTAGTAAAATTGCTTTTTATGAATTTGATATAAGTCAAAAGAATTTCCTGGCCAATATAACTATGTATGTTAGCACGCTTTTTCTTTATTCAGTCTACTTACAATTCCAATTATAAATTTATATTCAATCCTCCTCTTCTTAACCCTCTTAAACCCTTCTTTCGTATCAAAAATTAAACACGTTTTCCGAAACCACATTCGTACATATAAAGACTCAAAATAAATAGGTTTTATAATTCCTCGTTCTTCAAATTCAGTTCCATCTTTATTTTCGGTTTCTGTTCGAACAAACCACTTATTTCCGATGCCAATTTCAATATACTTCACATAAGTCCTCCTTCCGGAAATTAATTTCTAACTATTCTATTATTTCCCCGGTAAGCGCATATTCCGACAGAACATGAGCCCACAAAGAAAAAGTAGATTACAAAAATCTACTTTATAGCTTATATTTTTGCATTCGTTTATAAAATGTACTTCGAGGTACATCTAAAAGTTTTGCAGCTAACGAAACATTTCCATTCGTCTTTTCTAACGCTTCAATCATGCTATCACGCTGTATTTTTTCACGAAAATTTAATGTGTTCTCTGCTTTATTTTCTGCTTGCAATTCAAGTTGATGTTGATTTCCCATCATTGTTTGTAATAAAAAAGAGATTTGTTTTTCGCATATTTCCCGTCCTTGCGACAAAATGTAAATGCGTTCTAATACATTTAATAATTCTCGAATATTTCCTGGCCATGTATGCTGAGAAAATTGATTACAAATACTCTTTGGAAATACAACATTCCAATTCTTTCGTTCGCAAAAATGTTTTATGAAGTACGGAATATCCTCTTTTCTTTCTATTAACGATGGAACATATAACGGATAAACATGTAAACGATAATATAAATCTTGACGGAATTTCCCTTCTTCTACTAATCGCAGTAAATCTTTATGTGTCGCAGTAATAATACGAATATTTACTGGTACCTCTTTTGAACTGCCAATTGGAGTTACTGTTCGCTCTTGTAAAACACGTAATAATGCTACTTGCATCTCTGGCGACACTTCACCAATTTCATCTAAAAATATTGTTCCTCCGTCTGCTTGTTCGAATTTCCCTTTATATCCTTGGCGCCGCGCACCTGTAAACGCACCTTCAGCATAACCGAATAATTCACTTTCCATTAATTCTTTCGGTAATGAACCGCAGTTAACCGCTATAAAAGGGCCATTTTTTCTTGGACTATTTTCATGAATCGCTCTCGCAACATATTCTTTCCCTACACCTGTTTCACCACAAACATATACACTAGCGTCAGTTGGTGATACAAGCTTAATTTCTTCTAAAGTATGTTGAAATGCACTGCTCGTTCCAATAACTCCAGGGAAAGTAATTCCGTTTATAAATGAGGAAGTATAGAGTGCATTTTCTTGTTTATTTTCCTTTAAATAAATACATTTCCCAATCATTCTGTTATTACTGTATACTGGTACTTCTAACTTAGATTTCAATCCATTGTGCATTAAATCTTCAAGTTTCATTCGTGACCAATTACATACTCGTTCACGAATTCTCTTGCTCGCAGAAACGATAATATCACGATGATTACAAATAACAACTTGTTCATCACTGTCAATTACATCTAAAAAACGATGGATTAAATGAAGTTCATTTTGATGCACTCGAATACTACATTCACGTTCAATCGCATGTGCAATCGAAGTTACCATTCCGAGCATATATGGATGCGAAAACTCAATCGGACAAGAAAAATCTAAAACACCTATTAATTTCCCATCATCATTATGAATGGGAGCGGCCGCACAGCTCCAGCTATGAGATGCGACAGAATAATGCTCTGTACCACTTATCATAATAGCCTCTTCAATTTCTAACGCTGTTCCAATCGCATTTGTGCCAACAGCTGCTTCCGTCCATTTTACACCTTCAATAAAATTAATATGTTTCGCTCGTTTTAGCGTTTGCTGATTTCCACTTAATGATAGAACGTAACCGTCTGGATCAATTAATAATGCCATCATTTGCAGTTCATCAATGGTTTTTCTCATATTTTGTATTTGTGGTATCGCTATATCTAGGAAGATTTCACTCTTTTTCTTTTGGTCTTGAAAAATATTAGAAGACAAAATTTTCTGACCTTTATTCATATGAGGATTCACATTTGCTTGTTTACATCGATGCCATGACTCTGAAATTCTTTCGTTTATACGGTTTGAATCAAGGACTCCTTCATCAACAAACTTTTTCCATGTATGTAAGTAAAACGGTGAAGCTAACATTGTATCATCTCCCTTTTCATTGTTTTGGAGATTTGTAAAAACATACTTTTATTATAAAACTGAATAAAAGCGTTTTCAATAAAACTAGAAAGACGACACAAATATGTTAATAATTTGAATATCTTAATGCGCTTCTTTATTCTTTTTTAGTAGCACTATGATTTGAATAATGGACGCAAAGAAAATACATAACCAAACCCACTTTTGCGGAGTATCATTTATAAAGAAAACTATCACCGCTATTGCAAATAAAATAGTGGATGCTAAACTAAAATATAATTTTGTTTTAATTCCCATTATCCCTCACCCCTCTATCACTTTATAGTACATACTAACTCTTCATTTTTCATCGCTACTATGTACTCCTTTAAAACATATTCTTTCCCGTCATGTTTTTCATACCATTTATGTATTCTTCTAGTATGCTTCTCGTCACTTCTAATTTTCGATTCAATTTCTTTATACTGTTCATAACTATTATATTCCCATATAGCGAATATTTCAGTTGTACCATCATTATTATCTTTCATCCAGCGTCCTATTAGCCTGGAACCATGCTTTAATTGATTAGGTAAGTTCGTGTTAGTAAAATGCTCATTAAATATTTCTATAAATTCATTCTTTATTATATAGTACTTCCTTCTATAAAACATATATTTCCACCTCTTTTATAAACAGACTCAAAAACACCTTCCCATTACTACCGTATTATAATACTTCCCATCCGACAGTCTTTTATCATTTTTCAAAATACCTTCTAATTCAAAACCTAACTTTTGATACAGCTGAATTGCTTTTTCGTTTGTCTCTAACACTTGTAATGATATCTTTTTTACTTCATTTTCATCAGCCCACTGAATACATTGTTGCAAAAGACTCTTGCCCATTCCAGATCCCCAAAACTCTCTTAAAATACAAACGTCAAATTCTACTTTATGAGATAATCTCTTCAAATTTGACCCTTCACATCTTGAAAATCCAACGATTCGATTGTGCACTTCTGCAACTAAAAATAGATTCTTTGTCTCTTCACTATCTGTTTTTATTATTTTTTGAAACCCTATCTTATCTATAAATCCCTCTCCAGCTTCTCTATCCATATTTTCAGTTTCGCCATCGATCTGAACTCTAATTTCCGATAACTGCTCAGCATCTGTTTCAACTGCAGAACGAATTGTATAAGTTAATCCATTTATATGAAACTCTTGTCCTTTTATAAGCATTTCAAACTCCCTTTACATGCAGTCTATTGACGCTATTACAATTTCTTTACCTTGTTTCTCAAATTCTTGTATCGTTTCTTTACTAGCTTCTTCATCTGTTATTATAAGGTGAATTTCTTTCAGTGACTCTCCATTTATAAAGCAATTTATTCCGAGTTTATAATGAGACGCTAAACAAATATTCATTTTAGCAATCTTACTTACTGTTTTACTAAAATAAGCAACTTCCGGCGTTTCATTACTTATACCATTCAATGAAATGCCACCACCTGTAGAGAAATGAAGATCAATAGAAAATCTACTTATCAATTCAGAGGCAAGTGTATCTGTCATATTTCCTGATGGTTTCACCTTTCCACCGATTAAGTACGTATCAATGTTCTTATATTCCCGTAACGTACTAGCAATTTCTATAGAATTCGTAATAACTGTAAATGATGTTTCCGGTAAATATTTTAACATGGCATAATGAATAGAAGCCCCACCAATAAAAATGGAATCCCCTTCTTGTATATAAGAAGCTGCGATTTTTGCAATTGCGTCTTCATATATAGAACCATTACTATAACGCTCAAATGGATCGGCGGCTAAATTCCTTACTCTAGCAAGTTCAATTGCACCTCCATGGGTTCTTTTTAACAAGCCATCTTTCTCCATAATAGACAAATCTCTTCTTATAGAATCGATAGACATATCGAAATTTTCCGCAAGATCTTTAGCAATTACCCTTCCATCTTTCTTAAGTAACTCTAAAATTTTCTCTCTACGCTCTTCAGTAAACATATGCCCACCGCCGTTATTGAAGATTCTGAAATCTTATCCTTATTTTAATTATATGCATGTCTCTTCCGTTTTACAATATTTTCAATTCTTATTCACTCCGTTTTATTCTGCTTTTCCCCTCTTTCTATTCCGTTAACTAGACAACGAAATAAAGTGAAACTTTAATCAGTGGGGTTTTCTTCCTCCTCCACTGATTATTAGTTGAACCAATCGGACTTTTATGGGCAGTTGATCCCCCACCTAACTTCTTTGCTTTCGCTGAATTTTGAGGTGGGGGTCTTACTGCCCATTAAAGCGGGATAAATGCATATTTGCATATTCCACAAATATACTTCCATTTACCTTCCTATTGATGTAAAATTATTCCTATGTTTTACTTTTTAACATAGAAAGGAATTACTATGAAATCTATAATTAAAGTAACTTGTACAGCATTATTATTTACAGGACTAATGGCAGGATGTAATGGGAATACTGCACCAAAACAAGAAAAGAGCGCTCTTGAAAAGAATGCAATGCACTATGGGGAAATATATAAAAACGAATACTATAGAGCAACTGTTGAAAATGCTAAATTCGAAAAAATAGACAAAGAGTGGCGCCTCACAGCTCGCGTTACTATAAATAACGCTCGTGTTGACGGACAAACGATAGATCTTTCAGAAATAAAATATTTCATAAAAGATGACAAAACGGGTGAAAAATACGAAGGTGAAGTTATACAAAATGAAAATGCTAAAAAGGTTCCATCCGAATTCTCTTTAACTACCGACATTGAATTTAATATGAAAACTTCACCAAAAGATTTAAATAATATGTATTTATATATAGATAGCAAAGCTGCGCCGTTAACAGATACATATTGGAAACTTGATAATTTAGCATCTAAATAAAAAACAGTCATATAAGACTGTTTTTTTATTTGCAAAGTTATAAAGTATACTAGTTACCTATCTCCAGCAATACATTATTTGCACAAATCATCACTTCTTCAAATGGACAATCACATAAAACCCCCAGTTCAAAATCATCTCCAGCAAGATCTATTTCATGACATAACCACCAAGCACCTTCAAAATTTTCCGGAATAGAACATTTCGTTACTCCTGTAAAAGTTACTTGCAGTTTATCAAATTCACTGAAAGTACCACTGCAATCTAAAGTTATAATTAGCGTATCTTCAGATTTTCGCTCTACTGATTTGATTACACTGTCATGTAGTGAGTATCCATGTAGTTGAACGACATTCTGCGCAAGCTTATCTTTTATAGTATTATAATTATCTATATACGCTTGTTCCAAATCGTTCATTCTTTTCTCATAATCTATTGTTCACTCAAGCATAAGTTTCTTTAATTTTTCCGATGGGTATTCTGAATTAATTGTATTGTCATGAATGTATGGATGTAATGACTTAGGTAGAAACTTTAATAAATCTTCCTTCTTTTCTTCCAGGTCTTCTCTTAAACTTTGCTTATAATCCATGCCTATTTTTTTACTCTCTCGCAAAATATCTTCCCATTCCTCCAACGTTTCTGGGAAAATTAAAAATCCAAACACTTGCATTTCTTTGTACCAATCTTTATTGAAATACTTCAAAGGCTTTTCTCCTAAAACATTTTAACATCCAATAAAAGCGATATATTTATTATATCATTCCAATAACTATTTTTTTAAAGAAAAAATGTAAAACTGTAAATATTCCGCCTTTTATTTCTAAAACTTCAGCTATTGACGTTAAAAAGTAATAGGGTATTTAATTTCTTCTATAAAAATGCAAACCACTATTCTCTCATTCATTTAGAGAATAGTGGTTTATTATATTTTCATTTAAGCATGTACAGCATGTCCTACAGCTTGCAATAACGCTTCATGAATCGCTTCTGTTAAAGTGGGATGCGCTGCAATAAAATCTCTCATTATATCAGCGGTAACTTCTGTATGAATCATTACAGTTCCTTGTCCGATTAGTTCGGTTGCACGAGGACCGATAATAGAAATCCCTACAATTTCTTGATATTTAGGTTCCACAATGACTTTTACTTTACCCGTTTGTTCTCCAATAATAAGTGCTTTTCCGTTCGCTGTAAAAGGAAATTCTCCAATAAGTATATCACCATATTGTTCTCTTGCTCCTTTTTCTGTTAAACCGACGCTTGCAATTTCTGGAGCCGTATAAATACAGCGAGGTACAGCATGATAGTTTACTTTCACATCTTCTCCGCTCGCGTGCAATGCTGCTGTCGTTCCTTCATGGAAGGCAACGTGAGCAAGCTGTATTCCACCAATTACATCACCTGCTGCGTAAATATGTGATACATTTGTTTGCATATGTTCATTCACAGAAATTCCTTTATTTGAAAATTGAATTCCTGCTTTTTCTAAATCTAATTGTTGTACACGAGGTTTTCGGCCGACAGAAACGAGAACAAATTCCGGATTAACTTCTTGGATACTTCCTTCATATTCAAATGAAGCTTGCTTTTTATAATTATTTAATCCTTTTAAAGCTGCTCCTGTAAATATTTCTACACCATCTTTTTCTAGTTTCTCTCTTAAAATATGTGCGATATCTTCGTCTTCACCAGGTAGTAATTGCAGTGCCATTTCAACAATCATAACTTTTGTTCCAAGTCGACTATAAATACTTGCAAACTCGCAACCTATTACACCACCGCCAACGATTAATAATGATTTTGGTATTTCTTCTAGAGACATCACATGGCTACTATTTAAAATCCACTTCCCATCAAATGGAGCAAAAGGTAATGCAGTTGGTTCTGAACCTGCCGCTATAATGAACTGTTCTCCATCTACTACATCTTCTTTATCACCTTGTGTCACTCGTACACGGTGATCTGTTTCGAATTTCGCTTTCCCCTTTATTACTTTAATTTTGTTTTTCTTCATTAAATATTGAATTCCTTGAACGAGCTGCATAACAATTTGTGATTTTCTCGTCTGTATTTGATTCCAATCAATTGAAATACTTCCTTCGCTAAGCGTAACTCCATAATGATTCGCTTTTCTCACAATATCATGCACTTCTGCACTTTCTAACAATGATTTCGTAGGCATGCAACCAACATTTAAACAAGTCCCGCCAAGATTAGCTTCATCAATAAGAGTGACATTTTTTCCATTTTGAGCCGCGATAATTGCCGCTACATAGCCAGCAGGTCCGCCTCCAATAACAACTAATTTATTCATTCTCTCACCTTCTCTTTATAAAAGAATTGTTACAGGTTCTTCTAAATAATCTTTAATTGTACGTAAAAATGCAGCTGCTGGTGCACCATCTAATACACGATGATCAAATGTTAAACTTAAAGGTAACATACTTCCTTTTCTTAATTTTTTCCCTTTATATACAGGAACATGTTCAATAGCACCTACACCTAAAATACCAGTTTCAGGTGTATTTAATACTGGCGTAAAATATTCAATACCGAAGCTACCTAAATTACTAATTGTAAATGTTGTCCCTTGCATATCATCACTATTTAAACTGCCTGTTCGTGCCTTTTGTGCCGCATTCTTAATTTCTTTAGACAACTCTACTAAAGATAGATTATTAGCAAAGCGAATAGCTGGAACGACTAACCCTTTTTCTAATGCGACTGCCATGCCTAAATGAACATGTTCAAATTGATGGATTTCATCATTTATATAAGCGCTGTTCATTTCTTTATGCTCCCCAAGTGCTAATATAACAGCACGAGAAACAAAATCTGTAATTGTTAATTTATTGCCATATCGTTTTTGTACAGTATCAGCCATATTTTTATGTAAATCTACTAAGTCAGTAACATCTACTTTCATCGTTAATGTTAATTGCGCACTATTTTGTAAGCTAGCATGCATACGGTTTGCGATTGCTTTCCGCATACCGGTAACAGGAATTACTTTACTGTTTTCTTTTTCTTGTTCAAGTACTTCTGGAACGTTCACTCTTATTTCAAGCGCTTTAAATACATCCGCCTTGGTAATTCTTCCACCAGGACCTGTACCAACTAATGCCTTGATATCAAGATTTTCAGTTTTGGCAATTTTCTTCGCTACAGGTGAAATTTTAATTCTTTGCTTCGCCACTTCTTTCACATAGGGTTCTGGATGTTGTACATTTTGTACTTCTATATTAGATGTTTTTTCTTCTATAACATGTGTACTTTCATGAACTTCTACTTTTTCATTTGGTTTACCGATGTAGCAAATTACAGTGCCAGGTGGAACTCCTTCATCTTCACTTACAGCTATATCAAGTACAGTTCCATCAGCGGGTGCTTCTATTTCAGTTTCGATTTTTTCTGAGTTAATACTAGCAATTAGTTCTCCTTTTGCTACATTATCGCCTGTTTTAATATTCCAGTTTGTAATAATACCTTCTTTCATCGCCATCCCTAACTTCGGCATTACAACTTCTACAGCCATATTTCTCTCTCCCTTCTCATCGTTCATTACACATGCAATAAAGATTGGTCTCCGATCATTTCTGATACCGTTTCAATTACTTTCTCTGGCGTTGGTAAATACAACTTTTCAAGCGGTGGTGAGAACGGAACTGGTGTATGTGGTGCTGTTATTCGTTTAATAGGTGCATCTAATAAATCAAATCCTTTATCCGCTACGATTGCTGCGATATCAGTTGCTATGCTACATCTTGGGTTTGCTTCATCAATAACGATAAGACGATTTGTTTTCTCAACAGATGATAAAATTGTATCTTCATCTAGTGGTGATAAAGAACGCGGATCAATAACTTCTACTTCAAGTCCCTTTTTTGATAATTGTTCAGCAGCTGCAAGAGCGGTATGAACCTGTTTTCCAATTGCGACAATTGTTACATCAGAACCTTCACGTTTAATATCTGCTTTACCTAAAGGAATTGTATAATACCCTTCTGGCACTTTACCTTTCATGTTGTAGAGTGTTTTATCTTCAAAGAATATTACTGGGTCGTCATCTTCAATTGCCGCTAACAATAAGCCTTTTGCGTCATACGGAGTAGAAGGAACGACAACTTTTATACCTGGAATGCTCGTAAATAATGCGTATAAACTTTGTGAATGCTGAGCTGCTGCGCTAAAACCAGCACCATGCATCGTACGTACTGTAACTGGCACTTTCGCTTTACCACCGAACATATAGCGGAACTTTGCGCCTTGGTTTAATACTTGATCAAGACAACTACCGATAAAGTCATTAAACATTAATTCAGCTATCGGACGTAAACCAGTTGCAGCAGCAGCCATTGCCGCTCCCATGTAACCAGCTTCTGAAATTGGTGTATCTAAAATACGATTTCGGCCAAATTCTTGTACTAGCCCTTTCGTTACGCCAAGTACACCGCCCCAAGCTTCATCATCTTGTAAATGATCAACTTGCGCACCGCCTGCAACGTCTTCCCCTATTAAAATTACATTTTCATCACGACGCATTGATATTTTCATCGCTTCATTAATTGCAGTTGACATACTTACTGTTCTAGTCATTATTTTTCACCCTCCTCTTATTTGTAAGAAACGTATACATCTTTTAATAATTCTGCATCCTCTGGATATGGACTATTTTCACTAAATTCAATTGATTTTTGTACTGCTTCATCAACTGCCTTTTCCATATCTACAAGTTCAGTTTCTGTTAATAATCCTTCATGAATTAAATGCTTACGGAAATGCACAATCGCATCTTTTTCATTTAAATGCTCTTCTTTTTCTTCTGAAGTTTTATATGTTTGTGCTTCACCTTCGAAATGACCGTAATTACGATATGTCATACATTCAATTATGGTCGGACCACCACCATTACGCGCACGTTCTACTGCTTCTTCAGCAGCTTTATATACAGCTAGAAGATCTTTTCCATCCACTTGAACACCTGGAATGTTATAAGCCTTCGCACGATCCGCAATGGAATCACAACTTGAAGCATATTCAAATGTCGTTGCTTCACCGTAACCGTTATTTTCTGCAATAAAAATAACTGGTAACTTCCAAATCGCCGCTAAATTAACCCCTTCATGGAATGTTCCTTCATTATTTGCTCCGTCACCGAAGAAACACACACTCACATCTTTAGTCCCTTTATATTTAGCTGTTAATGCTGAACCACAAGCAAGCGGGAAACCACCGCCTACAATTCCATTCGCACCAAGCATTCCTTTATCTAAATCGGCAATATGCATTGAGCCGCCTTTTCCTTTACATAATCCTGTCGCTTTCCCAAAAAGTTCAGCCATCATACCGTTTAAATCACAGCCTTTTGCGATACAATGTCCATGTCCTCTATGCGTACTTGTAATACTGTCGCTATCTGTTAAGTGGGCACATACACCAACTGCTACCGCTTCCTCACCTGCGTATAAATGAACGAAACCTGGTAGAACACCTTGCGCGAATAATTCATGTACCTTATCTTCAAACTTACGAATCTCTAACATTTTTTCATACATCCAACGAGCTTGTTCTTTCGTAATTTCATTCCCTTTACTTTCAGTTGTTTTTAACATGTCCAGCCCTCCTATTTTCTTGTTCATCTTTTATATTGCAAATACTGTGCCAAATTCTAATCCTTGATTTAATAGGTTTTCTCTTTCTTTTAAAAATAAAAAAGTGGACAAAACGAGACTAATGTCTCATTTTGTCCACTTTTGTTCCCTTAATAAAAGAATCATTACTTTATTCATTATCAAAACTCTTCTGTAATTTTCGGATGTAAATAATTTGACCTATATGATACGCATTATGAGTCGTTACATTCGCTAGCACTTCCCACCACTTTGCAGAAACAGGAAATCCTACTACATCACTTTCAACCTTCTCTTCATTTATAAGCTTTTGCCATTGTAACAGTTTCTCTAGTAGTTTTTCTCTTAACTCATCAAAGGTTTGATTATCGGAAAGCATGAAACTTTTGTTATTATCTCCAATAGCAGGTACGGCATTAACATTTGATTCTTTGTACCTAGTTTGCCACGTTGAATTCCAGTACAGTAGATGTTGTACAATTTCTGCTATACTATTACTCTCTTCATTCGGTTTCCAAAAAGCTTCTCTCTCTGATAAATCCTTAACTGCATCTGAAAATGGAATATACCAACTAGGATCATTGGCATTTGCTAATAACTGATCTGCTAATACATCTTTCACATGGGTCATTTTTCTTCCTCCATTTCATCAACTTTTATATCATACTCTCTACTCTATATACGGTGATTCCACACAATTCCCTGCTTTAAAACCATTCCATACATATGCAAATTAAGAATCAATAAGCACTTGAACCATACATCAGTGCCTGTAGTTTAGAAATAAAATGAATATATAGAAACAATATGTAAGATTAATAGATTTTCTGCTTACAACTCGTTATGATAAAAGAAAAAGAAAGCGAGCGACAAATGAATAAAAAAATCGCGGTTATTACAGGGGCATCAAGTGGATTCGGACTATTAACTACACTTGAACTTGCGAAAAAAGACTATATAGTCATTGCTACAATGCGAAACCTTGAAAAACAAGCAAACTTACTATCTCAAGCTACTAAACTCAATTTACAACAAAATATAAAAGTTCAACAATTAGATGTAACAGATCAAAATTCTATATATAACTTTCAATTATTTTTAAAAGAAATCAATAGAGTAGACCTTCTCATTAATAATGCAGGATATGCAACTGGGGGCTTTGTAGAGGAAATCCCAGTGGAGGAATACCGTAAACAATTTGAAACGAATTTTTTTGGTACAATATCAATCACCCAGCTTGTCTTACCATATATGAGAGAACAAAAAAGCGGGAAAATCATTAATATAAGCAGTATTAGCGGCCAAGTTGGATTTCCTGGTTTATCTCCTTACGTATCTTCCAAATATGCATTAGAAGGCTGGAGTGAATCACTTCGTTTAGAAGTAAAACCTTTCGGAATAGACGTTGCTTTAATCGAACCAGGTTCTTATAACACGAACATTTGGGAAGTTGGTAAACAACTAGCTGAAAACCAATCTGCTACTTCTTCTCCGTACAAGGAATATATGGATAAAATTCAAAAACATATTAATAGCGGCAGTGGTACATTGGGTAATCCGATAGATGTTGCTAAAAAAATCGTAGAAATTGCTGAATCTAAGCGTACGAATTTACGATATCCAATCGGAAAAGGTGTCAAATTTATGGTTTTTGTGAAGAAGATTCTTACTTGGAGATTGTGGGAGTACCTTGTTTTGAGGAGTTTGAAGAAGATGTAATTACATTATTGAAAAATTATGTAAGGGGTGCTAATTAAATGTTAGGTTTACCACATGGCAAAGTGTTTTTAGTTCCATGGAACGAAGAATGGGGAATTGAGTTTTTAAAAGAGAAACAATTCATTGAGGAACAAATTGGCGAATATATTTTAGCAATACACCATATTGGCAGTACTTCCATTCCACATTTAAGTGCAAAGCCGATTATTGATATTGCAATTGAATTAGAAGATTATACGGATGGTTTGAAATGTATTAAAAAGTTAGAACTATTAAACTATAAGTACAGAAAAGATGTATTGCCTGAAAGATATTATTTTAATAAAGGTGAGCCAAGAACTCATCAAATTCATATGTATGAACGAGGGAACAAATATTTAATAGAACAACTACAATTCAGAGATTACTTAATACACAATAAAACCTCTCGTATACAGTATGAACAGTTAAAAATTCAGCTTTCACAAGCTAATCCTAATGATAAACATAAGTACGCAGAGGATAAAACAAATTTCATTAAATGCATATTAAATACAGTTAAGGATTAATAACATAGTAATTTTTCACACGAAAAGTAACCATTTATCACCTAACAGATAAATGGTTACTTTTTATTTTATTGGCTAGCGCACTTTTTCCAGCACCGCCACAACCATCAATGCCTATTATTATAAATGATTGCTCTTTATATTTTTCGTGAATCTGTTTTAAAATCACATCTAAATCCAACTTAATTCATCCCCCTTATATCCCTTTCATTTTTTATGCAGCAGGTGGAACGAAGTAAAATAGCATCGAAGTCATAAAAACAAATGTAAATACTCCAATTAGTGAAAATATATAATCTTTCGATTCTCTAGCATACTTCCATTCCATCCATGCTCTTAAGATCAACGTACCCCCTAAATAAGTGAAAATGACATAAGCAATATTAATACTTTCGAATTTAAAAATAAAAATAAAGCTAGTTATTAAATAAATAAAAAGTAGTCCTATTTCCAATTTTTTATGCAAACTATTTACATGTTTTTTATATCCCCAAAAACCTATTTTTGGCATATTTAATTTTTTTCTTAAAAACTTATCAAAAAAATAGACAGCTATACAAAAAACAATACTTATAATCCAAAAAGTAGAAGTTCCCATTAACATTCCTCCTATTCCCCCATTGAATTATCTAAAATAAAGTGGGCTATATTACGGTTATTCTCTTCTAAATAACTTAAGATTCCTTCAGGATATGTTGGCTTTGCCTTTAATTTCTCTATACTTTTCCAGATTAAAATAATATCCTCATGCTCTTTGTGCCTTATTTCATTTGCAACTACTTCTCGAACAGTTCCCCAATGTATTAATGTACAGTGATGTCCCTTTTCTCCGTTCCATTCAAAAATATTCTCGTTTACAACTGCTAATTCTTGAACAAAAACTTTTAAATTATATTCTTCCCATAGTTCTCGTGCTATTGCTTCTTTTGCCGTTTCACCAAATTCAATGGAGCCACCTGGAAAACGGTAAAATGATTCATTCTCATCACATTGTACTAATATGTTTGTGTGTTCTTCGTTTAAAATCATTGCTTCTGCACGTAATCGAGGACTTTTCATTTCTTCTCTCCCTTTAATTGCTTATTATATGACATTGCTATAGGGCTGTAATTAATACGTATTAAATAAAAAAATATAGAATCAGCCCTGTTATCATTATCGATACAGCCCCACCTAAGGACATCAAGAACTCCCTCGATTCCCTGTCATATTTCCATTCCATATATGTATCAAAACTATATAACGTAATTAAAAACAGAAAAGGTAGAAAGCCCATGTATAAGGGGTTTGAAAGAGAAGAACATATAATAATAACCACTATATAAGAAAAAATAATAATTCTGTTTCCCCATTTATGAGACTTGTTTACATATTTATTATTCCATCCTTTTTGTTTCGGTATATTCATCTTTTTTCTCACTATATTTTCTAAAACACCTAAGAATAAGATCCATAAAACTAATACAATGACTTTCACATGAAACAGAGAGGTATCCTCCTTTACTTAATCGTTTGGATTTTCTCCGGCTGATCACTCGGATACGTAGCATTCCCTTTATTTTCAACATCCCAACTTATAATTGTCGCACTATCACGTCCTAATTGATGATGAACGTGCTCTAATACATTTCGAACACACTCTGTTAGCTCTTTCTTATTTCCATTCATATCTTCATACAAATTTAATGACTTTTCATATCGTCGTTCCCCACATCCCAATACCCCATCTGTCACCATTACAATTCGATTCTTTCCAGTACGTAATTCACGAATCCCTGATGAATAGCACGGAACAGGTAAATCAAATGTATTAACATTACCAATCCATTCGTAAAAATGACGTTGATTTAATGTATATTGTCCTAATTTATGTAATTCTTCATGAAATACATACACTAGACAATCGCCAATAGATAGCCACCATATAAAATTATCTTTTCTTACACAGATTAAACAAGCTGTCTCACCTTTAATTTTTTCACATTCTTCTTTAAATGACTGCGATTGAAAAATTGTAAGTATATGATTTTCAACAGATCGAAAAACTGTTTCAATTGGTTCTTTCATAATCGTGTTGATATTCTCATATTCTTTTTCGATTGTGTGTACTACTAGCTCAACACTTTCTGCGCTATTGTGTCCGTCTAATATAATAGCGAATTCCCAGTCAACATTTGACCAAACTAACGCACCATCTTCATTCTTTTTCGCTCCAGCACTTATATTCCCACCGTATTTACCGAGCACGATATCACCATAATGTTTAACTGAGATTTCTCCTAAACACATTTCTGTATTTCCAACCCATGAATATTGTGTATTATTTGTTGTATGCATACTCATTTACCATATACTTTCGTATTCTTTCGCATAGTTTTTTTAATTTCATTTGAATTTCCATATGGTGCCCCAGTCCAATTTGCTACCTCAGTCGGTGACCAAAACTCTTTTGGTGTATTCGGATAACGCGGTATAATGTGCATATGCATATGTGGTACACCATTTCCTGAAACAAAAGTGTAAATATGTTCTGCACCTTCGCTTTCTTTTAGCGCTTTACTTACTCTGCTTGTTATGAGTCCGAATGCTTTTGCCTCATCTTCAGTTAATTCAGCTAGACCAGGTACATGTCTTTTTATATCAATCATTACGTAACCAAGATATGTTTCTTCCTTTTCCCAATGGACATGTCCAACGTATATGAGATCGTCTTCATAAATAGCACCACCTGGAACTGTAATATTTCCGTTGTGTTTTTCGCAAATGAAACAGTTTTTATCTGCTGGATTATTAATTGACATATCCATCACCATCCTTTCCATTTATAATATCATAAAAAAAGGAAAAACAGGTTTTATATTCCGAAAATTCACTCTCTTTAGTTAGCAATTTCCTCATTAAAATCATATACGATCCAATCAAATTTCATATTTACAATTGATTATTTCTTCAACACAATAATCCCTATACAAATTCCAATGACAATTCCGATTACTAAATTATCAGTAAATAAACTATGTACTACACCGATTACAATACCTATAGCGATACCGATTGTCATTGCGTCATTTCTTTTTGTATTATTAGCCAAAACTGCATCTCCTCTCATAATTTCTCCTCATATAATATCCATTTACATGAACGTTACTATCTCCTAATATATTTGCTTTCCCGCTTAAAAATTTCCAAAATATGTACTTTATTACTTTTCCATTCCCCCTACATAATCCTCTTCATTTGAAAGGATTTTTAAGTCACCATTACATATACATAGGCATTTACTATAAGAAAGAACAGTAATTCATTGAAGGAGGAACGATTCAAATGCATCCTCATTGGAATCCAAATCTAAATCAACAATATATTTACTCGCCCCACGCTACAAGGAATACACTGTATTATGATTCTCAGCATATGATGCAGCGCATTGCAAGCCTTGAAAGCCAATTAGCGAAATTAATCTCATTAATCGAAGAGAATAATCATTTAATAAAATCAATGGAACAACAGCAAAATCAAGTTTGCGCACCAGCTGGCGGTTCTGTTATTGTTCGTATGTAATTTTTCCGAACAAAAAAACACACTTTGTATAATAAAGTGTGTTTTCTTTTTATCTTCTTTTTTGATGAAATCCTTGTGTAATGCGGTCTAATATAATCGCAATCACGACGATGGCTAGTCCCGCCTCAAATCCCATTCCGATATTTACTTGTGTAACAGAACGGTACACATCGACTCCAAGACCTGGTGCTCCTACAAGTGATGCTGTTACGACCATTGATAATGAAAGCATAATACTTTGATTTACACCTGCCATAATTGTTCCAGTTGCGAGCGGTAATTGCACTTTAAATAGTTTTTGTGATGCGGTTGAACCAAATGCATTCGCTGCTTCAATTAAATCCTCTGGAACTTGTCTAATTCCGAGGTCAGTAAAACGAATTGTCGGTGGCATTGCAAAAATCACTGAAGCAATAATACCAGGAACAACACCTACGCCAAAAAACGTAATGGCCGGTATTAAATAAACGAACGCGGGCATTGTTTGCATAAAATCTAAAGTCGGTTTTAAAAATTTTGAGAAACGTTCATTTTGAGATGCTAATATCCCAATTGGAATTCCAACAATGATTGAAATAATAACAGATGTAAGTACGAGTGCTAATGTTTGCATCGTTTGTGCCCAGTAATTAATATTTAAAATAAATAACAATCCGATGAGTGTAAAAATGACTAAAGATAATTTTCTCGTTGTGTACCAAATGAGAAAACATAGGATAATAATCATCAATATAGCTGGTATTATTGTTAAAAAATTAGTGAGTAAATCAACAAATCCACCGATAATATAAGAGAATCCTCGGAACAATCCTTCAAAGTGCTCATATAAACTCGCAACAAATGAATCGACCCATTCCCCTAATGGAATACGAGGTATGCTATTCATCGTCTTTCACCTCTTCCTCAATATTTCCTGCAAGAGCTTGAATGACGCTTTCACGTTTAATAATTCCTCTTAGTCTTTTCTTCTCATCAATTACGGGTAACGGATATTTCATCTCCGCCATTTTCGCATAGGTCTCTTCCAGTAAAGTATCTAAATAAACATGTGGAATATCGTTAAGTAGTAAATCAGCAATCGGCCACTGTTTTTGCACTGCTTTACTCGCATCATCTGCGGTTAATATACCTAAAAACTCATACTTTTTGTTTACAACATATACTGTAGAAACACCAGCGTTCCTCATAATTTGAAGTGCTACACGCGGCCCACGGTCAATTAATAAAGTCTCCGGTCGTTTTAATATAGATTCCGCGGTAATTACTTTTCCTAAATTAACGTCCGCAACGAACTTCTCTACAAATTCATTAGCAGGGCTCATCATTATCTCTTCCGGCGTTCCAATTTGAACGATTTCTCCATCTTTCATTAATGCAATACGATCTCCAATTCGAAGCGCTTCATCTAAATCGTGTGTAATAAATATAATTGTTTTTTCCATTTTATCTTGTAACTCTAACAATTCATCTTGCATTTCTTTTCGAATAAGTGGATCTAATGCACTAAATGACTCGTCCATTAGTAATACATCTGGATTATTCGTTAGTGCCCTTGCGATTCCAACACGCTGCTGCATACCACCACTAAGTTGACTTGGGTAATTATCTTTATGATGATCGAGTCCTACTAACTGTAGCGATTCTAACGCCTTATTTTCTCGTTCCTCTACTGGAACTCCTTGAATTTCTAACCCGTACGCAACGTTTTGTATTACTGTACGGTGCGGAAATAAAGCGAACTTTTGAAACACCATACTCATCTTCGTTCTTCTCACTCTTCGTAACTCTTCTTTCCCCATCGTTGCGATGTCTTCACCATCTATGTATATATGACCTGCGGTTGGTTTAATTAATTGGTTTAGCATACGAACTAACGTAGATTTCCCGCTACCTGACAACCCCATAATAACGAAAATTTCTCCAGAGTACACTTCAAACGTTGCCTTTTTCACACCAACGTTCATTCCTGTCTCTTTCAAAATTTCTGATTTGCTTTTCCCTTCTTTTAATAAGGCAAGGGCTCTTTGCGGGTGTTTCCCAAATACTTTTGTTACATTTTCAACACGCACCTTTGTATTATTCATGTCACTACTCCTTTTCTACCCATCTATTCACATAGTGTTGCGATTTTACAAAGAAATATTACATAAAGTGAAACCTTAATCAGTGGGGGCATCCCCTACTGATTATTCGTCTTCACCAATTGGGCTTTTACTGCTCGGAAAATAGCGGGATAAAAATGACATTTATAAGCCTACTTTAAAATTCTCATTTCCGTTCATAATAAGAATGTTTACTTATACATTTATTTAAAAAGGCAAACGTTCTTCAGGAGGTTTTCGATGCGAAAGAAAATATGGCTTATATGCCTTATACTATTTATTACTATGATTTTCACCTCATGTAATGCAACAAATGCAAATTCGAAAGGAAAAATTAAACTAGGTGTAACAAGTTGGAAAGAAAACATCGCAACAGCAAACATGTGGAAAGTATTACTAGAACAAAAAGGCTATAAAGTTGAACTCATGTATTTAGAAAAAGCTGCAATTTGGACTGGAGTCGCTCGTGGTGATGTTGATGCTAATTTAGAAGTATGGCTACCAGTTACGGATAAACCGCTAAACAATCGTTATAAAGATGACATTGTCTTAAAATCAAAATGGTATGAAGGCACTGGGCTAGGTTTAGTCGTCCCTTCTTATATGAAAAACATAAACAGTATCGAAGATTTAAATGCTCATAAAGATGAACTAGATAATAAAATTGTCGGAATCGAACCCGGTAGTAGCCTTATGAATTTAACGAATAATGCGATGAAGGAATATGATATTAAACTAAAACTTGTCCAATCTTCAGAAGCTGCAATGATGAGCGAACTAAAAAAAGCATATACGAAAAAGAAACCAATCGCTGTAACGCTTTGGAATCCGCATTGGGGCTTTTCAGAATTCAACTTAAAATATTTAAAAGACCCTAAGAAAGTATATGGTGAAAAAGATGACATTTATTACTCCGTTCGTAAAGGTTTCGAAAAAGATCACCCAGATGTTATAAAATACTTTGATAAATGGAAAATGAATGATGAACAGCTTGGTACGTTAATGGTCATGTTAAATAAAACGAAAGATCCAGAAGAAGCTGCGCGAAAGTGGATTAAAAAGAATCAATCGTTAGTTGATGAATGGATAAAAGATTAAAAAGCAGGCTAGAGAATATCCATTACTCTCTAGCCTGCTTCATGTTATTTTTTCGCAACAACATCATCTACAATCCCATATTCCTTTGCTTCTTCTGCGGTCATAAAATAATCTCTTTCTGTATCATGGGCTACTCGTTCAAGTGATTGCCCTGTTTTTTCTGCAATCATTTTATTAATATCATGCTTTAACTTTAATATTCTTTTTGCTGTGATTTCAATTTCCGTTGCCTGCCCTTGTGCACCACCGAGTGGCTGATGAATCATAATTTCACTGTTAGGCAGCGCAAACCGTTTTCCTTTTGCACCTGATAATAATAACAATGCACCAAATGATGCGGCAAATCCCATACAAAGTGTTTGCACATCTGGTTTAATGAGATTCATCGTATCTAATATTGCAAAACCGGCTGTCGTTGAACCGCCTGGGCTATTGATGTATAAATATATATCTTTTTCTGCATCTTCTGCTTCTAAAAATAATAATTGGGCTACGACACTACTCGCTACTTGATCATTAATTTCTGAACCGATTATAATAATTCGGTCTTTTAATAACCTTGAATATATATCATAGGAACGTTCTCCTAATTTCGTTTGTTCTACAACATATGGAATTGCATTCATTTTAAATCCCTCCAATAATTGTTATGCCGCACAAAGCATACAACTGTAGGAAGAAGGCTTTTTGACACTATATAATAAGACTGGCTGTTTAGATGGTAACTTAGTAAAATCTATTGTCGGAAGAAGTTTTGTTAACAATTCCGGTCTTTCCTCACGAATAGACGTTACAACAATGTCAATATCATCTGTAAATTCGACTATCTCAATCCCTTCTTCACTTACAGTTTTCAGCCTATTTCTACTCCGGAATAAAGAAGCTTTCACTGCACCTTCCGATACAGAACATACTTTAGCGATATCCGCGATACTATATTGAAACACATCTTTTAATAATAAAATTGCGGATTGTTGTACATTTAATGAAGATAATACTTTACCTACCATTTCATGCAAATCTGCAATTTTCTTATGTGGTTCTTCAAAAGTAATTTGTTCTTTTATTTTTTCATGAACTGATTTCAACTTCAGTTGGTCTAACCAACGATTTCTTGCTATTTTATATAACAGCGTCATACAAATATCTTTATTTTTATATTTTTGAAGAACTTTACAAACTGTTTCTTGGGCGAGATCTTCTCCGTCCCATTTGTTTTTCGTTAAAAATGTACAGTACCTTTTTAACTCTCCATATTGCTCAATTAAAAAGTTTATATTTGAATGATTCATATCGATATGATTCTTTAAAACCTGAGTTACTTTTGTGCACAAAATAACCACTCCTTTTCAGCGCTTACTTAATAAACGATTCCACAAATAAAAAAGTTACGGGGCATATAAAAAAATAATGTTTATGTTCAAGAATTCGCGGTCATAAATATGTTATGTACAATTTTACGTGAGGAGGAACAAATTTGCCAAAATTAACAATTGAAGGTGCAGGAACGTTTGATGTAAAAGAAGGTACAAAGTTAGTATTAGCAATTGAAGATAACGGTGTAAATATTCTCCATCGTTGCGGCGGAAAAGCAAGGTGCACAACTTGTAGAGTAGAAATAATAGCAGGTGATTTCTGTGAAGCGAGTGCGAATGAAAAAAATGCGATGACGGAAAAAGGGATTGAAGACCATTTACGATTATCTTGTCAAATGCGTGTACATAAAGATTTAGTCGTTCGTCCGGTACTTACAGTTGAAAATTCCGGTCTTGATGCTGGACCACGACCGGCGGAGTAAAATAATGAATTTAAAACAGCTTGCAGGCGAATACGCCGCTGACTTTGTACAAGATGGAATGAAAGTTGGGCTTGGTACAGGCTCAACTGTATATTGGATGATACAAAAGTTAGGACAACGTGTACAAGAAGGTTTATCCATTCAAGCTGTACCTACATCTAAGGAAACTGAAGTATTAGCGCAACAACTAAACATTCCGCTGATTTCGTTAAATGACATACAAACGCTTGACCTGACAATCGATGGAGCTGATGAAATTGATTCAAATTTACAGCTAATAAAAGGTGGCGGTGGTGCATTACTTCGTGAAAAAATCGTTGCCGCCTCCTCTAAAGAACTGATTATCATTGTTGATGAATCGAAACTCGTTACGCATTTAGGTACTTTCCCATTGCCTGTTGAAATTGTACCTTTTTCATGGAAACAAACCGAAAGTAAAATTCAATCTTTAGGGTGTCAAACAACGTTACGTTTAAAAGATAACGATACATTTATAACGGATAACAATAATATGATTATCGATTGTGTATTCCCTAATCATATATCTAATCCTGCCAATTTACACGATCAATTAAAAATGATTACTGGTGTAGTTGAAACAGGATTGTTTATAAATATGACGAGTAAAGCGATTATTGGAACAGAAAACGGCATAAAAGAGTTAAAAGGCTGACTTATAAAAGTCAGCCTTTTTCTACTATTACGTTACAATATGATATACTATGAAAACACATTCATATCGCACTAGAAAGGGCTGAATATTTTGCAATCCAAACTCATAACAGAACTTACAGATTTAGAAATCGCCTTTCATATTCGAAAAGAAGTATTTGTAAAAGAACAAGGTGTTCCTCTTGCAGATGAATTCGATACATTTGATCAAATTGGTGAAGAATGTAAACATATTTTAGTTTATTATAACGAGCTTCCTGTAGGTACAGGTCGTATGCGATTTGTTGACGGTGCTGGAAAATTAGAGCGCATTTGTATTTTAAAAGACTATCGTAAATATGGACTAGGAAAAGTAATCATTCAAGCATTAGAAGAGATTGCTCGAAACAAAGAAGCAACAAAAGTGAAATTACATGGTCAAACACAAGCGGAAGGATTTTATGGGAAATTAGGCTATCAAACTTCTTCTGATGTGTTTATGGAAGATGGTATTCCTCATATACTTATGATTAAAGAATTGTCGTAATAAAAAGGGTATTATATGAATCTGCATTATGGATTCGTATAATACCCTTTCTGTAGCCTATTCGTTTGTTTCATAAAACTTATCATATTCTTCACTGTAATAGATTTTAAATTTCCCTATTAAGCTTGCATCGATTTGTGAATTATTGTCTTTCAAATTGCTGTTTAATAACTTTTTGATAATACCCATGATTACTTAATAACTCATCATGAGTTCCAAAACCTGTAATTCTACCATTTTGTAATACAATAATTTAATCAGCATCTACTATAGTAGACAACCTATGTGCTATTACAAAAGTTGTTTGTTTATGAATTAATGTGTTTATAGCCTTTTGTACTTGTTTTTCTGAATCAGAATCTAGATTTGCTGTAGCCTCATCTAATAACAGGAAATCAGCATCACGCATTAATGCTCTAGCTATTGCAATACGTTGTTTTTGTCCACCTGAAAGTTGATTACCTCTTTCTCCTACCTCCGTATTATAACCATCCGATAAACCAGCAATAAATTCATGTGCATTTGCAAATGCTGCAATCTCTATCAATTTATCATCTGTAACCTTATCATTTTTTCCATATAAAATATTATCTCTAATTGTACCTGAAAAAATTGGAGTATCTTGCGAAACATAACTAAATTTCTGTCTCCATTCTTCTACATCTATATTTTTATAAGATACATCATCTAATAAAATATCTCCATTAGTTGGATCATAAAACCTTTCTATTAACGAAAATACCGTACTTTTTCCAGAACCACTTGGTCCAACTAGTGCTGTCAAAGAACCTTTTTTAATTTTAAAAGAAATGTCTTCAATAACATTCTCTTTTTCATCATATCTAAAAGAAACATCTTTAAACTCTAATTGTGTTGGAGATCCAATACATGCATTAGTAACAACTTGAACTTCCTCTTCTTCTTCTAATATTTCAAATAACCTTTTCATAGACCCTTTTGCCTCTTGAAAACTCGTTAAAAAATGATTCATTTGTATAAAGGGAGACATAATTTGAAACAAATACAATAAAAACGCTACTAACTCACCAGAACTAATAAGACCTTGATCTACTCTCCAGGCACCAAAACCTATTACACCAATTAAAACTATAGTAGTAAATGTCCCTAAAACTGGAGTTAATATAGAATTAAGTTTAGCCCTCTTTATTCCATTCTTATAAAGAAATTCAAAATGTTTTTTTCCATTTTCCGTTTCTTTCAATTCAGTATTATAAGATTTCACAAGCTTTATTTCAGAAAGGGTCTGTGATAAATAAGCCGTCAACTGAGACATTTTATTTTGTTCTTGAAAAGAAAGATCATATACCTTCTCTCCCAAAGGAATTACAATAAAAAGGGTTATCGGTACTACTAAAATCAAAACCAATGTCATTGGAACATCTAACGTAAATAAAATAATTAAAGAAAGTATTAACGTTATACAACTCGTGATTAAATCAACAATTTCAGATGAAATAATATTCACTATTGCAGTAGTATCACTAGTTATTCTACTTACCATCTCACCAGATTTATTATCATTGTAATATTTTACAGGTAATTTTAAAAACTTCTCCCAAAGTTTTTCACGCAAGTTTTTCACTATTTCCTCCCCTACTTTAGATAGTAGATAAAGAGAAAAAGCTGAAAAAATTATTTCTAAAATTAACAAAATAGAAATTTGACTTATTAAACCAAAAGATATACCATTTGAAAGTTCATCCATTATATCCTTTATTAATAAAGGTATGATCAATGAAATTACACTTGAAACAATAGATAATATTAATCCTGAGATAAAATGAATTTTAGAAGGATTAGTTATCTTCCACATTTTCTTTATTGAAAAATTATTTTCCTCTTCCATATTCTTATTACTCCTTTACATCGTTTAATTTAAATAGTATTTCAATATGATAATACAATTTTAAAAACCACAAAATACCATTTTATCATTATAAAGCGAAATATGGAATGATTACAGGACTTCAATTTTTCATCTTACTATTAAGAATTTTTGTTTTATATTCAAAAAAGTGGTGATTTAAATGGCTAACACCACCCATCCATTAACTTAAATGAGTGTAATTCTCCACTTTATATAACACGAAACTGTTAATATATTTATAAAAAAATGCCTATACCATGTAGTATAGACACTTGTTTTTATATAAAATTTAACTTTGAATTAAATATCATATTTACTTTTAAACTTTAAAATCTCATCAACCGCTTGCTTATAACCACCTGATTTTCGGAAAGACTCCTTCATATTTAAAGCAGCTTCTGTAAATGAAGGAGTCTTTAATACTAGCTCTACACTTTCACGTAGTTGCTCCTCGGTTAATTCTTTCATATGTAATTTAACTCCTGCTCCAAGATCTGCTACTTGCTTTGCGATTACTGGCTGATCTGCACTTTGCGGAATTACAACTAGTGGAACCCCGTTATATAATCCTTCATGCGTACTATTCATCCCACCATGTGTAATAAATAATTTCGTATATGTTAGAAGTTCAGTTTGTGGTACATAATTTTTCACAATGAAGTTTTTCGGAATATCACCTAAATCACTTATTTTCGTTTTATTGCCCACGGACATAACTATTGTATGCTCACTATTTTCAAACGTCTTAATACAAAGTTTATAAAAATCAAGCGCTTCATTAAAAACAGTACCTAGAGAAATATAAATCAGGCTTTTTTCTTCAATTGAAGTAAAATCAAAGTCTTCATTTTTTACTTGTGCAGAAATAGATGGGCCTACAAATTTATATGTTTCATCAAACGTATCACCAAAAGGTTGGAACTCCTTAATTGTACACACAATAGTGAGTGGTGCTGGATTACAAAAAACTTCATATGGTGATTTTATTTCAACACCATATTTCTCTGCAATTCCTTTTGTTAAGTTTTGAAAATCATTATGTATTCTATCCTGAATTTCCAGCGGGATATTTTTAGAAAGATGGTCTAACATTTGTTTAAATGATTTTTCATCCTGTGCAAAAGATGTGCATGAATTAATTGCTGGAAGTTTAAGAATTTGAGCAATTAGATGGCCCGATCCAAACATAGAATCATGAATCATATAGTCAAAATGCTCTCCTTCAATTTGTTCAAGAACACTTGGTATTACAATATCCGCTGTATGTAGAAGGCCATTAATTCTTTCTTGTAAATAATTTCGGCCACCGGAAAGAAACGCTTTTAAAAATTTTTGATCATCAATCGTTCGTACAGTAGCACCTGTCTTCTCAATACGCTCCCTGAAAGCTTCTATTGAAAAATAAACGACCTCTTCACCACGGGAAATCAGTTCCTCTACACCTTGTAATGTTGGATTTATATGTCCTTCTGATCCAGCGTTAATGAATAAAACTTTAGCCATTAAATACACTCCTTAAGTTAAATCATTTCCATATTCTTTGTTTCATTCTCCTGCTAAATTGACCTCACAAGCCTAAAACCAAGATCATCTATATGAAATGTAGGGTGGCTACGCCGGCGACAAGTAGCCCCACACCCTCTGGCTGCTTCAGCCCAACTACCACCACGAAAAATCCGGTACGATCCGTATACTTTTTCATCATACAAATCATAGCACCATTCCCAAACGTTACCTAACATATCGTATAGTCCCCATGCATTTGGTTCCTTTTTACCGACGTCATGAATTTGTCCACTTGAATTCTCATTATACCATGCTATTTCCTGAAGTTCCCCATACGTATATCCCGTTGTCCCTGCTTTACATGCATATTGCCACTCAGCTTCAGAAGGTAATCGGTAGCCGTTGGACTCTACATTACAACTAACCTTTTGGTCGTCATCACTAATGGAATAATACTCTGTTAATCCCGCTTTTTTAGAAAGTAAATTACAAAAGGCAATTGCATCATTCCATGAAATATTTACAACTGGTTTATGATTATCTTTATTATTATTTGCTGTACTATTCGTAATAGCATAATATGTTTCCATCGTCACAACATACTTTGCAAGAAGAAATGGTTTAATTTGAACTTGCCATTCTTTTTTTATTCGATCATCTCTTAATACTACCTCTCCTGCTGGAATATTAATCATTAATGAATCGACCATTTGAATTAAATCGTTATCCATTTTCTATTCCTCCAAACATTCATTTTACATAGATTAATAATGATGTACTCATAACAATATGCAATTTGTAGAAAATATTAAATTTTTCATAATAAAAAACGATTAGTTTTATTAAACTAATCGGTAATATCCACAAAGGTTTGTTACGTCACAATCTATTATTGTATGTGATTTAAAAACTTCCGAACCTCATTTGGAGATTTTAAAACAATTACCTTTTTTTCTTCCGAAAATTGCTCTAATGCTTTTAAAATTGTAGGTCGTTTTGCATTAGGATATTCCCATATCCATTTGAAAAATTGCAAATCAAACCTTTCTTCACATCCCGCGCCCATATCTGGTCTTGTTTTATTTCGATACTGGATCATCCTTTTAAAAGCGCGATAAATACAAATTGTTCTATGAATATCAAGGAAGATAATTGTGTCCGCTGCATTCAGTCTTATATCCATCGTCCTACCGTAATTCCCATCAATAATCCACTTCTCATCTTTAATTAAGTTTTTTTGAACTGTTATTTGTTCTTCTCTCGGAACACCTTCCCAATTCGGTTTCCAAAATAGTGCATCAAGATGATGCACCTTAATATTTAGTTTATTTCCTAACTGCTTTGCCAATGTAGATTTTCCTGAACCACCAGAACCAATTAATATTATTTTTTTCATAAAGGCCCCCTTTTACAAACCTCTTATTTCTTCTGTAACATCAATTCACAAAGCATTCCTACCCCAACACCAATTGTATAAGCCACTAAATCACTCCACAAAAATCCGTACCCTAATACAAGTCCACCTAAAGTCGTTGCGCGAATGCTATCTATCCAAGCCGCATGGTACAATTGGCTAATTTCAATCCCGTAGCAAAATATTAAACTAATAAAAGCTAATTTCTTCGTTTCTATTTTAGGAAACAAAAATCCAAATCCAATGAAAATCATTAACGCCCATAACGCATCACCTAAGTAATCATTTAATAAATCCGGTAACGCGAAAGCAAACTTTCTTGAACTAAGGCCTAAAATAATAACAATGATAGTAAACATAGCATATCGTAATCTATTTCGTTTCGTATTCATTTCAAAGTCTCCTGATAAATATTTTAAAACTGCAAATAGCTAGTAAAATATAATCATTTTACTAGCTATTTATAATCGAGTTCACTTTACATTTCATCCATTAACTCTTGCTGCTTTTTCTTTGAAAATGAGTGCAGTACTAAATCATACGACCAATCTATCATCTTATTAATTTGTTCTTGTCCTATATCCTTATGTATGTACACTGTATTCCAATGCTTTTTATTCATATGATACCCTGGAATAATTGTTTCAGGATAATCTTCTCGTATTCTTAACGCAAGTTCTGGATCGCATTTTAATGTAATCGCAGCTTTTTCACCTTCTTCATGATTCAATATCGCAAATATTTTATTATTGAGCCTCATGCAAGTAGCACTCCAGCCATCTGGAGAATCTTCTGTCGCTTTTCTTTTTGATAAACAATACTCTCTCGTTGTATTCATTCTTACTGACACCTCTTATTCTTTCACAATTTGATTACGATGCATCACAATTTGCTTCGTCGCTTGAAATTGCTGTTCACCATAAAACTGTATTAGTTTCTCTCCGCAAAATAGACTAACAATATGAATATGAGATATTTCTTCAAGTAACATTGTAAGCATCTTCTCTCCAATGCCGTTATTTCTTACACTTTCATGTACAACAACATCTTCTATGTATGCTCGAAAAACACCATCAGAAACGACTCTAGCAAATCCAATTAATTTATTTTCTTTCCATACTCCAATTGCTATGCTATTCTTTAACATCTTTTCAATATCGACTTCTTCTCTTTCTGGCCACCAACCGACAGAATCATAAAGTGTTTTTATTTTTTCTACACAGATCGGTTGTTCATGTTGCAATTTATAATTGTACATTTTAATACTCCCGTCATCTAGTCTACATAACATTATTATAATCTCTTTTCGAAAAAGTGCTGATTATGCCCTTTCGGGTGATCTTCAACAACACCATATTCTCTGTATCCATGCTTTTTATAAAACTCTGGTGCTTGGAAACTAAATGAATCTAATAATATCAATCTACATCCTTTTTCCTTCGCAATTTCTTCGATTTTATGTAGCAATTGACTGCCGTATCCGTCATGACGAACTGATTCATCAACCCATAAAAAATCGATATGTAGATGATAAAAATACATTGTACCTGTTACACCACCAAAAATTCTCCCTTCTTCATCTTTCACTACAAAACTTACTTGTTCCATCTGTTGTTTTACTTCCTCTGTTAAGATGGACATGTTATATTGAATTACTTTATTTTTTATGTATTCTCCTTCATTGCGAGTACCACTCTCTATGCGTTTCATATATACCATCCTTTCAGCTTAGTAAGCTACATTTAATTTTTATTTCTTCGTTTTAAAATACTTATAAAAACAAATCCTCCGTATGTAATAAAGCATGTAAAGCCAATTATCCCGGGTATAGAGACATAGCCTGTTCTTACGTAACTTACAACTGCAAAACAAGCGATTGACAATAAAATAGATGGCCAAAATATAAGAGCAGTTTTTCTCCGTCTCTGTTTCGATGTATTTTCTTTATCTTCAGAAATACGTGTACCAAAAAGCAATACAATGCAAATAAGAATCGCGGCAAAGTAAATTGTATCTAATGACAAAGTACGATCATATAGTGCGATTCCAACTTCCAAAGCAATAATTGTTAAAATTAAAATGATGATTGTTGAAGTTTTTAAGTTTCTTTTCAATCGTTCCCCCCTAACATGCTTTCACTATATTCTTTGTATATATATTTCAAAGCTGTTGTAATAGTTTCATCAACATCTTTATTTTCAAGTCGATTAGGTAAATCTTCCCCCCCAATAACATAAAGGAACGGGAATTCATAAAACATTCCCATTATACCAATATTTATTGTAGCTGTGGGCAATCCACCTGTCATATGAGCTAAATGATATGAAGGTATTCCTTCATATTCGCCTTGCTGTCTTACCATTCCGTTAATAATTGGCTCCCATACTACTGGTTCTGATTTGTAACCTTGAAATATATGTACTAAAAGTGAAAGAACTTGATTTAACTCTCCTACATTTTGCTCATCTCTAGGATTTTCCTGTATATGAATCTTCGAAAAGTATGTTGAAATATATTCTCTGACAGTATCCCATCCTCCGCAATACATAACAATTGACTTAGCAATATAACTGTCGTGACAAGCTATCATCACTTCAACCGCTTTATTAAGTGTTAATGTATTTCTTCCCTGTAAATGAGGATATAATTGCTCACTATCCTCATTTGGATTAAACTTAATGTGATGAAGTGTATCATTCCAACTAATTTGTTTGTCCTTTACCATTTTTGCTACTACAAATCCAATTGCTACTTTTGCTGCTGATGCTAACGGAACATATAGCTCATTGTTATGGGAAGCAACTATATTTCCATTCTTTGTTGAATAAACGAGTATTCCGACTTGGCCAGTTTGTATTTCTTTTATTTTTCGTATGACAGTTTCCATATTCATTCCTCTTTCTATATCATTTTATCACCCTCTGAAAATTCGATATAGAATGTAAAAACCCTTTATTTGTTAAATGATATTCTTGAACACAATAAGAAAAAGATAGTATGAAAGTTCTTCACACTATCTTTTTAAAAAATTATTTCGCATAACTGATATATCTATTTCTCAGTAGGATTTACAGGTCCATTAAGCTCCAATTGATAAAAGGCTAAGTCTAGCCATTTATTAAACTTATAACCTGCCTTTTTAATTGTGCCTGCATAAACAAATCCATAGTTTTCATGCAAGGCAATACTTTTCTCATTTTCTGCATCAATCCCAGCAATTAAAGTCATATATTCTCTTTCCTGTGCAATTGTTATTAGTTCTTTCATTAAAGAAGTCCCAATTCCATTTTTTCTATATTCCTTATCAACATACACAGAATGCTCAATTGAATATTTATAGGCAGGCCAAGCTCTAAATGGACCGAATGTCGCAAATCCTACTACTTTATTATCTAGTTCGTATACGAAAATTGGATAACCGTCAGCTTTTTTTTGTTCATACCAATCTATTCTATTTTCAAGGGTCACAGGTTTATACGCATATACAGCTGTTGTATTCAGTATCGCATCATTATAAATATCTAACATAAAGGCTAAATCTTTTGTCGTTGCTTCCCTTATCATAGTTTTCTTCCTTTCAAAATGCTTATCTTTTTTAGTAGTTTTATTATACCGAAATTTCAGACTTATAACGACTTACGAATACTAGTTTTTCGGAAACCATCAAATATATTTATCGCAGCAGATAACGAGTAGATGAAAATCCCACCGCCAATTAACCACGTTTTAAATTCCTCTGGGGAAGTAGTAAATGCATTTGCCAAATACGTAATAAATCCTTCGTTAAATAAATGTGGATTTACTACAATTACAATGAATATGATTGCTCCGACTACTTGAAGAATCGCATTCCCAATTGCCAATCTTTTCGTCCATTGTCCCAGTACTAACTTATAAAGAGATATAGCTACTTCGAAAACGATCATAACCACAACGATTGGCCAATATTGAAGTAAAACATCTTGATTAAACGTCTGCGCGACAAACTTCAGTCCATTTTCTGTACCATGATATACGCCTACAAGATGATTCGCATAAAAGTAAAGTGTAGCCCATATTGCCGTCCACATTAAACCTCCAAAAACTTCAAACTTTGAGATCGCCTTTTTCTTCGGGATATACGAAATATTTTTCAAATCATCTGGCGTCCATTTTTTTAAACTTGTTGTTAATGGGTGTGGATCCTTTTCTTTATCAGTTCTTTCTATAACAGCAAATACAAGTGTTAACCAGAAAAATACATGGAGACCCACTTCAAAAATTTCCCCCATACCTTTACCTATCAATTGTAAAATAACATTTAATACCGCTTGATCACCATTATAGCCTATAAAATTTTCTGCCACCATTGAAATGAGCGCAATAACAGCTGCAATTGGTATAATCATTTTTAATAGCGTCGTATATACATCAAAATAACGTGGTCCAATTAAATGCATTGGTCTATCCAAGTACCCATTAGCCAATGAAACTGGACTTCCCAATTTTTCGAGTACGCTCTTCACATCTTCCTCATTATAATCGTCTGGTAACATATCCTCTATTGTTGACCGTAGTTCAAGTGTAATATCTTCACGATTTTTTTCAGGTAATCTCTTCGCAACTTCATGGACGTACATATCAATCAAACTCATTTTCATCCTCCTCCTTTAATAAGTTATAAAGTTCTTTTGAATCCTTTACCCACTGCTTTTTCAATTGTAAAAATATCTCTGATCCATATTCACTTAAAACATAATACTTACGAGGTCTACTCTCCGTTTTATCCCAACTACTCGTCACTAACTCCTGCTTTTCTAATCGGCGAAGTAGTGGATATAAAGTACTTTGATCGATTACGATTCCTGATTTCTCTAATAGTTGGACAAGTGAATATCCATACTGCGGCGTTCTTAATTGGCTTAAAACCGCCAATGTTAAAGTCCCTCTTCTAAGCTCAGTAATTAATGAATTTAATAAAGCATCCATTTATTCACCTCATTTCCATTACTATATGTCATACAGTATATGTTTTATACTATGTATCGTACAGTATTAGTGTGACAAAAACAATAATCATTTACAAAAAAAGGATAATAAAAAGCACAAATTATATGATTTGTGCTTTTCTAGCTAACCTAAATACCTATAACACTCTTAACTTTGTACCTCTGGTAATATAAACTCTCCTTTTTCTTTAGGAAATGGGATAACCTCTACAATCGCCTCAACATTGATTACTCCATATACATGCGGGTATTCTTGACCGTTTGAAGCAAGTTCATATTTTATTTCTGCTTTTACAAGAGATGGATCTATTGTAAGTAATAAAACCTCTTCTTCATGATTAAAATGTTTTTGAGCCACTTTTAAAGCTTGGTCTAATAATGAACAATGAATAAATCCCTCTTCATTAAGTGAGGATTCATTAATTTCTCCAGTTGTTTTTGCGATTTCCCAATTTCTTTTTGTTATTACTTTTGTAATCATACTCATTTCCCCCGTATCTTTATATAGAAAAACAAGAGGATTTTCTGTTCATTACTAGAAAGTCCTCTTGAATTTTTTTATTTCTTAATTAACGGAGATGCTTCCCCACTATAGAAAATCCATAAATCATGAAGTGATCTCGTACATCCGACATACAATAACTTCGCATCGTGTTTTGTGTTTTTGTAATGTTCTTCATCCACATCTATTAGTAATACAGCGTCAAATTCTAAACCTTTTGCTAAATAGACAGGTACTACTGAAATACCACCTTCATATTTGCTTTGATCCGCTTCGATTACGTTCACTTTTAATCCTGCATTCGTTAATTTTTCATACATTTCACGGCATTCATCGTCCGTTCTTCCGATTACCGCAATTGTTTTCACATCTTCATTTTGTAGATATTGTAATGTCTTCACAATTTCAGTGAATTGATCTTCTGTACCAATTACTTTCACATCTTCCCCGCTACGGAAAACTGGCGTTGCGAGCCCTACAGGAATTTCTGCATTTTTAATTATTTCATTTGCGAATTCAATAATTTCTTTTGTAGAACGATAGCTTCTCGTTAATTCAAAATAACCTGTTTCTTGGAATACTTCCTTAAAAGCACTCCAGTCTTCAATTCCTTGATAATCATAAATCGCTTGCGATAAATCACCTAATATAGTGAAAGAATTACCTAGTGTAATTTCTTTTAGTACATAAACTTGGAATGGTGAGAAGTCTTGCGCTTCATCAATAACGACATGATGAAATTTCTGTCCGATTTCAATACCTGTTATGCGATGATGTATGTAAATTAAAGCAGGCAAATCTTCTACATACACTTCTTTTTTACGACAATTCTTTTCTGTTTCTTGCACTAATTCTTCAGGTAATACGTCGAGTATTTCTTTACTTTTCAACATTGAACTGTATAGTGAAAGCGGGCTCATCTTTGGCCAAAAATTCATATATGTGTTCAATCTCTTTGTCGCTTCTTTTTTCAGTAACTTTTTCTCGTTTGTTTCTCCAAACTTTTTAAGTTCAATTTCAATCCAACGCTTCATTCGGCCGACTAAACGTTCTCTTCTTTTCTTTAATGGATAATGTTTATATTCCACTTGCATCCATTTTTTAACGTCTTCCACTGGAATAACAGCTTTATCCCACGCCTCAAAATCTTTCGTCGGTACTAATTCTTTTTCAAGTTGAACCATTCTCTCTTCAATGAATGACTTAAATTCAAGCGTGCCTTTAAACTTACCTAGCATAACCTTTTTTTCATCACGATTAATTGAAAAGGCTTCTTTCAATTTTTCTTCTGTCTGCTTTAGTTTCACCGAACCCTCTAACATACGCAATGCCCAATCTGGAAACGTTGTTTGACTAATATTGCCTACACCCAATTCAGGAAGTACGCTCGAAATATAGTCTAAAAACAAACTGTTTGGAGCGAATACGATCATTCTCTCCGCTTCAAGTTGTTCACGGTATTCATAAATTAAAAAAGCAAGGCGATGTAAAGCGATCGTTGTTTTTCCGCTCCCTGCAACCCCTTGAATTAATAATGGTAAGTTTCTTTCCGCACGAATAATATCATTTTGTTCCGATTGTATAGTCGAAACAATATCTTTCAATTTATTATCTTTATTCTCGCCTAATCGATATAGAAGAAAATCATCGGCATGCGATACATCTTCATTTCCTTTTACATATGTATCTACAACACGTTCAAGCTCTCTTTTTCGAATAGAAATGTTTCGTTTTAAATAAACATCGCCTTCTACTAAACCGTCTGGTGACTGATAAAATGCTAATTCATCCCCCCCGGTAAATGAATAAAACATACTTGCGACAGGTGCTCGCCAATCAATGACCATCGGTTTCATCGTATCTTTATCTGAAACACCTACTTTACCGATGTAAATAGGCATAACATCTTCTTTGCCATCCTCCTGAAAGTCTAATCTTCCAAAGTACGGCTCTTGTACACCGATACGTAAGTTTTGTCTATTAGACTCCCTCATACTTTCAAGAATTTGCTCTTTAAAATCTTCTCCATAATAAACTGGGATTTTTTCAAGCTGCTCTAATTGCTCATCCATCGTACATAAAATATCTTTCATTTTCTGTAATTCTTCTTCAAATATGTTACTCATTTGATGATTCCCTCCTGTCCGTTCCAATTTTTTCAGTCGAAATATAATTTTATTAAAAATCCATTCGTAAAGTCAATAGAATAAGTGAGAATTTTCCAAAATAAATAAAGGCATAAAAAACCATGCCCTTCGATCTAAGATTTTGAAGTATCCTCAAAATAACTTTTTTCTCTTTATATTTATTTATAAAAAATACATTCATTTTATTAGTTAAGTGACCAATTAATTTGTCACTTACATGCAGGAATTACATACTTACCAAATAAGTCCAAAGATGAAAGAACTTTATGATGTTCTAGTCCACCAAAATTCATTACTGCCATAAAATTCGTAACACCTATTTCACTGTAGGAATGAATTTGTTTAATAACTTCATCAGAACTTCCTATTACTGGATTGAATTTATGTGTAAGGTCTTCATATGAAATATTTGTCCCACGCGGAGTATTCATAAATCGTTGATATGGATCTTTCGCATTAGATTCAGCCTCTGCATATGTTTCACCGACATGAACATGAAATGCAACAGGGATTTCCAGTTCTTCTGGATTACCGTATCCTGACTTTAGATACGTATTCTTGTAAGTATCAATCAGCTTTGCTAATTCATCTCGTGATTTACTAAACCCAAGACCCATGAAATTGTTTCCCATACTAGCAACATGACTAACACCTGTTTCACTAGAGGTTGCAATCCAATGAGGCGGAAAAGGAGCTTGTATGGGCTGAACATTAAGTTTAAGGTCTTTGTATTGATAAAAGTTCCCTTGATGAGAAAAGATCTTGCCTGACCATGCCTTACGCAGCACTTCTAGAGACTCGTTAAAACGTTCAGTTTTGTCCTCCAATGAAATATTATAGCCATCAAATTCCTTCTGTGCATATCCACTACCTAGCCCTAAATCTAATCTTCCGTTTGATAAAAGATCAACTATCGCATAATCTTCGGCAACTCGTATAGGGTTGTGTAATGGCAGTACTGAAACACCCACGCCGAGGCGAATTCTATTCGTTCTTTGAGATACCGCAGCGAGCAAAACTGCTGGTGAAGGATTAATACCAAAATCTGAGAAATGATGTTCTGCAAACCATACCCCATCAAAATTCATTTCTTCAGCTCGAACGGCTTGCTCCAATACCTCATTATAGAATTGTCTAGGAGTTCGAGATAATTGATCGGGGTAATTATCAAATATAGTCAATGTACTGAATTTCATTTAATATCGCTCCTGATACTTTATTTTCATTTCTATATTTCATAAACCTTTTACATAAAATCTAAATGGTATTATTAATATTCTAGTTATCCGAATCATTCCACTTACGACTTATTTCTAGACCATAATCCATATCGTAAACTTCTTTTATAGCTTTAACTTTTTCAAGGCTTTCATCACTAAACACAGGTTTGTTTTCAAAAGAATGTAGAACGATTCTTTCAAGAAGAACACCAAGTGAAATATCATGGTATTCTGCCATCGCTTTCAAAACTTTTACCATTCTTTTTTCCATCCTAATTCCCGTTTGCACACGTTCAACTTTAATTTTTATATTCTTTTCATTTATTTGCTCATTATTTTGTTTCATAATTTCACATCCTTACCAAAAAATAATACTTTGTTACCTCGGTAACAAGATATCATTATAACACTGGTGTATCTTTTGTCAATTGTGTCATTATATTATTGATTGAACATAATAGATTCTCTCCCTATTACTATTATCAAGATAATATAATCTATCCTCTATCACTTTGAGAAATCCAACTGTAAACACACTAAAAAGCAGATAATGATTCCATTATCTGCTTTCCAATTTTTATCTATGGCTGCTTTAATTATACTTTTTGATACACGAGCCAATCCCCAGAATCAATGATTTTCTTTAACATTTCTTTATTCCGGGCAATATACACATACGCGTGTATTTCTCTATCAGCAACATACATTGTTTGCGTTATCCGATCATATAAATCAGTCTCTGCATTACCTGTATACTCTTCAAGTTCATCCAATTTTTTTAAAACATCATCATTTACTTCATAAACTTCCCCATATACCTTTTCTTCATGTGAGCAAATCATTGCTGGATACCCTTCGTTTGTATCAAATAATTTCCCATACGTCCATGCTATGTCAGTGATGCATGTTGCGCCTTGCAAATAATGAGCATTCGTTTGCCCTCTTCTTAACGTACCGTACACGAAAACATGATGCATATATCCCTATCCCCTTTATATGTCTCTACTTTCTTATTTGTAAATATGCACGAATCATAAAGTAACTCACTTCATCTGGAAGTTGTTCTTTAATCGATTTCAAACCACCTTCTGCATTTTGTACAGCAGTTTCAATAAGAGGTTCATACTCTTTCGGAACGAAACTATGCCAGTCTACTTCCATACCATCTTCAAAAGAGCGAATTAAGTGATTTTCAATTGTTTGTCTCGATAACCCACGTTCTTTCGCAATTTCATTTAAATCAATACCTTGTTTATACATTTCATACGTTTCTAAATGGGAATTTGCTGAAGCTTTTCCTGACTTTTTACGCTCTGAAACAACTTCCGTCTTAATTGTTTCCGCATAGTTTGGATTTTCCTCAATAAAGTGTTGAACCGCTTGTAAAAAGTGAGAACCATACTTCACAAGTTTGTGTTCTCCAATTCCTTTTACAGTTAGGAGTTCAGAGTCACTTTGCGGCATTTTCACGCACATATCTTTTAACGTTTGATCAGAGAAAATAACGAATGGCGGTACACCTTCTCCTTGAGCAATTTCTTTACGCACTTCGCGAAGTACTTCAAATAATGGATGATCTTGGACGATTTGCCTTGTCTCCACTCGTTCTTTACGTAAAACATTCTCTTTACCAAGTAATACTTCTTTCCCTTTTTCCGTTACTTTTAACGTCGGATACGTACCATGTTCGACTGCAATTAACTCGTCTGAAATTAAAAACTCAATAAACTCACTTACCTCTTTTACACTACGGTTTGATAAAAGACCATACGTTGGTAAAGTATGAAAATTAAATTCAATAACTTTCTTATTTTTTGATCCCGTTAAAACTTGTGCAATCATTTGCTTTCCAAATCTTTGGTTCGTTCTAATCATACAAGATAAAACCATTTGTGATTCTCTTGTCACATCGATGCTCTCACGGTCGTCCGTACAATTACCACAGCGTCCACAATCTTCTTTCGGTTCTTCTCCAAAGTATTGCAAAATAAATGATTGTAAACATTGTTCGGTATGACAGTAATCGGTCATGTTTTGTAACTTTTCAAGTTCATTTGAAAAACGTGATTCTCCCGTTGATTGATCAATTAAAAAACGCTGTACTTGCACATCTTGCGAAGAATATAACAATATACATGCACTATCTAATCCGTCACGGCCAGCACGTCCTGCTTCTTGATAGTAACTTTCCATATTTTTTGGCAGCTGATAATGAATAACGTAACGAATATTCGATTTATCAATACCCATACCGAATGCAGAGGTTGCTACCATTACACTGACTTCATCTCGTAAAAAAAGTTCTTGCTGCTCATTTCGATCATGGTCACTCATACCAGCGTGATATTTCGATACCGAAACTCCAGCTTTCATTAAATCTTCATACAACTGATCGACTACTTTTCTAGTAGCTGCATATATAATCCCAGATTCCTTCTGATTTTGGCGAATGTAATCCGCTAAATACGCATTACGATCCTGTCCTTTAATGACTGAAAACGATAAGTTCTCACGCTCAAACGTTGTCATAATTGTATTTTCTTGATTAATTCCAAGCGTGTTACAAATATCCTCACGTACTTGTGGTGTTGCCGTTGCAGTTAATGCTAAAACGAGCGGCTTTTCTGGAAGGTAATCTAGTATACGATGTATATGTAAATAACTCGGGCGGAAATCATGACCCCACTGCGATATACAGTGCGCCTCATCAATTGCAATCATCGGGATTTTCATATCAATGAGTTGGTCAACAAACTCCATTGAATCGAGACGCTCAGGAGCAACATAAAGCAACTTGTAATGTCCTTGTTTCGCTAATTGAATTCTATGATTTGCTTCTGTCATTGAAATAGAACTGTTAATATACGTAGCGGAAATACCGTTTTGCACTAATGTATCTACTTGATCTTTCATAAGTGAAATCAAAGGGGATATTACTAACGTCGTTCCTTCAAATACTAATGCGGGAATTTGATAACAAATGGATTTACCACCGCCCGTAGGCATAATACAAACTGTATCTTTCCCCTCTAATACATTTTTAATTGTTTCATCTTGTCCTCTTCGGAATGACGAATAACCGAAGTAAGTCGCTAAAAGTTCTTGTGCTTTTGTAAACAAAAAAGATTCACCTGCTTTTCTTTATCTTTCATCTATCTCTATTATATCATCACTTATGTGACTTGAAAGTGATGAATACATGCTTATTCCTTTTTCATTACTCTATATTCCCTTTCGTATCAAATATTCATTCATATAGGTGTTTTGTTACTTTCTAAGTTTCCTAACATCTACAACGCATATTCAATATACAAAAAGTAAGAATTTCAATTTAAATATTCATTTTCTTTCCCTTCCTTGAATACTACTAATCATATACGTATAAATTCAGGAGGTTACTATATGAAGCGTCGTAATATTAGTTCCATCAAACATAAAACAGAAACGAATAAACTCCAATTCTCTAATAATGATGCGTGGAAATATGAATCATATTATAAATATCAACCATTATTCTCTTATAGAAAGATATGTAACTTTCTACTTCAACTTTTTAGACGGTAATACATGTGCAAAAAATATATAATTCATATAAATTTTCTCAATATAAAACTTATAGACTTACTCCAATACAGCTGTTAACATGTAAAATAATCTGTTGAATAAACCCCTTAAGTCGACCTGCTTACATTAGCAGGTCGACTTAATAATTACCCTTAGTCTTGCATACAAACCTTTTCTACATTTTATAACCATAATCCAATCGCAACAAATGATAATAATCGAAAAAATTTTAAATATAAATTCTTAACGTCTAATTATGTAATTCGTTTTTTCTCAATACACAAAACTATTTTTACTTGTTACTATAAAGGTACTCTAGATGAGTTTTTACTCATCAACATTATCTAGTGAAAGGGGGCTGCTGCGGGAAGCAACTCCTTTTTACTTTATTAAAGTGTTAAATCATTCATTTGGACGAATTTACCAAGGTTTTTCAAAAAAAAATTATGGTACTATTACGTAGTCGAGTCCGACATCTCGACAATACCCTTTTGAGGCTCTGCAACTTCCCTTGCAGAGCCTCTTTTACTTTATATTCAATTAATTCACATATACCACAACTTCGTTTTCAAATCTTCTCACCTTTTTAGCCACCTATCTAATTGTTGAAAATAATCTAGGACACGTAACTAAAAAATAAATTTCATCATACTTTGAGATATACATGTTCAAAGGAGTGTTACTACTTATGTATTCTTATTGGCAATCGTATTACTCCCCCTATCATAACCCTTATGTAAACTTTGATGTACCCGTACGTAATTACCGAATTAGTAAAAATGAGAACTTTTTAAAAGGTTATATGCGTTCATTATGGGAACAACATGTCGCTTGGACGAGATTAGCCATTATAAGCATTGTCTTTCATTTACCAGATGTTAACGTTTCAGTTGGACGCCTTCTACAAAACGCAACACACATGGGACTATCCCTTGAACCGTTCTATGGTGAGGATGCAGTAAAAAAATATAGTGCATTAATTAAAGACCATTTAGTAATCGCCGCTGATCTTGTTAAAGCTGCAAAAGCAGGTGATCAAAATGCAGCTGCCGCGATAGAGAAAAAATGGTACGCTAACGGGGATGAAATTGTTGCGTTTCTTACTAGCATCAACCCATATATAGAAAAAGAAGAATTTAGAAAAATGTTTTATGAACATTTAGCACTAACAAAAGCAGAAGCACTTTCCTTCCTAAATAAAGATTATGAGGCAGGAGTAAAATTGTACGATAAAATTGAAAAAGAAGCATTAGAAATGGCCGACATGATAACAGACGCAATCGTAAAACAATTCCCGCAAGTATTTCAATAACAATAAGCCGATTTGAAAAAACAAATCGGCTTATAAAACGTTCATTCAAGGATATTTCACTTCTCCTCTTTACATTTAACGTATATCGATATATTTTATTAATATCCGTTTTTTATAGGAGGACATAGTTTGATTAACGCCATTGGTCTCGTATTTATTCTCACAAATAAACACGAGAAAAAAAAGAAAGTTTATTTGAATGAAAAATTCGCATTAATAGACATTATCGATTCTAAGGAAGTATTTGATGATGAAGGTAACCCATTAGTAGAACTAACATGTAAATACAGTATATATTTAGATGAAAAATATTATTGTAAATCCCTCGATGATTATACGGGACAAGTATTCCCCTTCTTAAGCGCAAAAATAGGAAAAGGCCTTCTTAGAAACTTAAATTATTACTTTTCTTACGTTGATGCATATGATAAAAAGCCTCCTGTGAAAGAAATAAGGCCACTTATGAAACAAGTAACTAACAGATAGCAAAAAATACTCAAAAAAGAAAGCATCTCATACTGGATGCTTTCTTTTTTGAATCAAGAACCCTTTACCTTTCATTCTCTTCTAAATATATGTGTCCAAGCATACTTTAGATAAAAAAACATTGGAGGATTAGACTGAATGAAATACTCAGAAACAATTGTAAGCAAACGGCTTCGCAAACTTAGAACAGCTAGTATATTTTTTACAATCATTTTAATCGCCTGGATAGGATATACAAAATTCCTTTATACAAGTGGTTTCCTTCTCGAAAAGAAAAACTCCGCCGAGGTAATAAGTACGAACGGTACTGGAGAAATCGAAAAAAATTTCAATGTAAATTTACAGGGATTTCGTAAAACAAATCTCGATACCCTTATAGATACAAGTAAAACTGATCCAAGTAACCTTTCATTAATTGAGCTAATCAATACGTCTTGTTCACGAGATTGCATAGGTGAGCCATTAGCCTATGTAAAATCGAATAATGGCTATATCTTTTATCAAAAATCTAATGGAACTTATGTATCTATAAAAATTAAAAAGAAAGATACATGGGAAATTGAAAAAAAATCAGTTCAAGATGGAATATAAACTAGTAATAAAAAAGAGTANNTACTCTTTTTTATTACTAGTACCCTTCATGTTTACAATGGCATTTCGGTTTCTCTTTATGCTTACACTCTTCACAATCGCACTTCGGTTTCTCCTTACAACTACACTTGTCACCATCGCATTTCGCTTTCTCTTTGCAACTGCATGTATGACAATTCCTGCATCTACATCCTCCGAACATTAAATCATCCCAAAATGAACGTCTACAATGACAATGATTCCCCATGAATATACTTCCTCCTAAATAGAATTCATTATATTCTATGTTGGAACTAATAGAAGGGCTTGTTTACTAGTCTAGTTTTTAAGGTTTAGGGAACATATTTCATATTTAATGAACACTAACATTTTGGTTTTTTTTACAAAACAATTACTTATAATCTATTATTTTATGAATCGAAAATATATTTTATACATTTAGGAGGATACATTTCGAAGGGAATTCTATTTTATCTTCTATAAGAAGCTGTTTTTTAGGTGGGGCACGCTCTATGGTACAAACTTTGATTACTACATTTCTTTATACCACCATTTTTTACGTTCAAGATAATCTTTCATTGCATTCAATTGCGTGTCTGAAGTTGGATCAGAAATGAAATATGTTAATCCATCCGATTGTAAAATGAACTTGGCTGTCATTTTTAAAGAAGTTAATGCTCCCATAACATCGGGCGTTTCATACGGTGAAAAAGCTCCAGATTGAATGATATTTTGTTTATTTGCTTGTACTTGCACAGGTTGTACTGGTTGTACTGCTCCAGTAAACCACGCTAGAGGTTTATTTCCTATGAGTGAATTGAGATCGCATTTACCGATGCCAGGAACATTCCCTGTTTCAGTATACTGCCAAAGGTCACACGGATACACTGGCTTATTTCCCCCATATCTCGGAATCCATACAAAGTCACATTTCACATTTGCCATCCCAAAAGGTTCATACATATGATGACCAACATATAAACCGATTTTCTTAGCACCTAGTCGGCGTAATTCGTCGATAAAAGCTTGTGTACCTGTTCGCATATCATCCATTGTTTTCACTTCAACATCTGCAGCCCAAATTGTAGCATTTTTATCCCCACGATTCCAAAAATTACGTGCTTCTACTTTCGCATCTTCTACTGAAATGAAACGGCAAAATGCATAGTTACCAAATGGAATATTTCTCACTTTCATTGCTTGTACATAATTTTTATATAAAGGGTCTACATAATTTGAACCATCTTGCACACGTGCAATTACGAAATCTAATTGTGGTGCTGCTACATCCCAGTTAATATCGCCATTCCATTTCGAAATATCTACAATGTAACCCATTATCCAACATCTCCTTTTTTTATTATCATATTCATAGCTTGTCTTTTTTGCTATTATCGTTTAAAAATCCAACCAGATTCGTTAATACTTGTGTTACTATGATTCCCCTACCTACTGCATTTTTAATTCATTATACTTGAAAAAGAAAATTGGCACTTAACGAACAAAACTATTGCTATCAAATACCAAATCTATTTGGGGAGCTGTACTGACTAATAGAAAAAGCACCACCATTTTGGCGATGCCTATTATCAAAATGTGACCAACCTACTACTATCATAAAAACTATACTTCCTTCTCTTCCTCTACAGCCCTCTTTAACCTCTGCAACATATATCCAATTCCTTTGCATCCTTCTAACGGATATGTAATAATTTCTTCCGAATATAATTTCGTCACTACTTTTTTATGTTTCTTCCCAGCAAGTAAAACGATTTCGTCAAACTGAAGCAACTCTTTATCAACGATCTGTTGTCGTAATTGTTCAATACTAATAATCTCATTACTCTTGGAATCAAATGCAAGATCATAGTTTTCTTGCACAATATCATTCGGTCTTAAAAATCCATGCTTCGCTGATAAGATAACCCAGTTCTCAAAAAACATAGTTGCGTATGCCTGACACGCCTTTCCGAACGGACTGATATACACATCTTTTGCCTCTGTCTCCCCGTAATCTACATACTTATCCCAAATTTTCTTTTTTCCACATGGGATTATGCATAGTCTCTTCATATTTATGTCTTACCTCTTTTCTTTCGTATATAAAGTTAAATTTTTTGTACATTTTCTTCACAAAATACTATATAATAATCCTGAAATGAAAATACATTATTTACCACATTTTTCATAAGTTTCATTTACAATTAGTCTTTTAATACATACGTATATAAATCAAATTTAAATTACTTGCTTTTATCCAACTCCATTTAATAATATTATAATATACAAATGTTATACATTAAAGTTTAGAGAGGAGGTGAACGGCAATGAAAAATATTATCCCTGCACTATTTGTTTATTTTATCGTTTGCGTTATTGTAATTACCTTACCAGCATCTGACGGTTATAATACTGTTGGTTGGAAATTATTTGTTGGGCAAGTATACGCAATTCCTATTTTCCTCGTTGTTGCTATCGTTACTTTTTATGTGAATAAGAATCGTTTAAAAGGATAGAAAATGCTATCCTTTTTTATTCGCTTATCGTATTGAGTATTGCCCTGAACGTATTTTGTACTACTTCTTACGAAAAATCAAATTTTTCAATGTTTCCAAGTCATAACATTTCTTATTTTCATCCCAATTTAACAACTTTGAGTCATTCAACATACGCAAGTCCCTCTAATTAAAAATCTGGATTTCCCGCCATTTAAAAGAGAAAAGGACAAGTAGTCCATCTGACTACTTGTCCTTTTTGTTTATCTGTACTCAATACTATTAAGCTTGGAATGCTTCTGTTAATACAGGTACGATTTGTTTTTTACGAGATACAACACCTTTTAAAGTAGCTGTGTTGTTTTCTAGAGATACGTTGTAAGCTTTCTCAACAACGTTTGCTGCTTTACCAACTGCAAGACCTACAGAATCGTTAGTTAAGATATCAGTTACAACGAATAAGAATAGGTCTAAACCTTTTTCTTCTACTACTGCAGAGATAACTTTTTCAAGTTCCGCTTGGTGTACAAGAACGTCGTTTGTATCAACAGCGTTTACTTGTGCGATTTCAACTTTCGCGTTACCCATTTGGAATTCTTTAGCGTCAAGAGAGATTAATTGCTCCATTGTTTTTCCGCTTAAGTCAGCACCAGCTTTTAACATTTCTAAGCCATAGCTATCTGCATCTACACCAGCGATTTCCGCTAATTCACGTGCTGCTGCTACGTCTTGCTTTGTGCAAGTTGGAGATTTGAATAGTAAAGAATCTGAAATGATTGCAGATAACATTAAACCTGCAACTTCTTTACGAATTGCAACGCCGTTTTCTTTGTACATTTTGTTTAAGATTGTAGCTGTACAACCAACTGGCTCACAACGGTAGTATATAGGATCGCTTGTTTCAAAGTTAGCAATACGGTGATGGTCAATAACTTCTAACACACGAACAGATTCGATATCGTTAGCACTTTGTTGACGCTCGTTATGGTCAACTAAAATAACGTTGTCCACTTCGCTTGCAACTGTCTCAACAAAACGCGGTCCTTCTACTTTAAAATAATCTAACGCAAATTGAGTTTCACCGCTGATTTCGCCTAAACGTACAGGCTCAGCATTCATTCCTAATTCTTTTTTCAATTCTGCATAAGCAATTGCAGAACAAATTGCATCTGTATCTGGGTTTTTATGCCCGAAAACTAGTACTTTTTCCATGTTTTCCACCTCTTCATGAAAAGGATATCTTAAAGAAGCAAATATGACAATATTTAAAGCGTATTTTTTTATAAATAATTGCACTTTCTTCTATAATTTTCATAAAAAAGATCATCTAAAATGAAATAGATGATCGAAATGTATATTAATTTAAAATAGTGTAGGCACTTGCACTATATTTTCCATTCTTGATTATTGTACCATTAAAGCGCCCAATTGCAAAATTGGCAAAGACAGTCTAATTACCGAATAGCCCTCTCCCTCTCAAATTTGCGGAAACTGGCTCCTTTCCTATTTCACGTGCCCATATAGATAACTGACCGATATGGTGAATTTCGTGGACAATGACATGACGCATTATCTCTCCGTGTGTACATTCAATAACTCGGCGCCTAATTGGTGCGTCTCTAGAGCTAATCGGTGCGTCATTGAAATCAGTTTCTGAAAATTTCCGAGATTCCATTTCACTTGTCCAAGAGGTCACAAATGGCTGCACTTTCTCGTGGTATTGAGCTGAGAGTTTTTTCACTTTTTGCAAGCTAGAATAATCTTCAAATTCCGGCTCCTCGGGCACTGGTTCACCGCGCAAACCTAAGATCCACATATACTCCACATCTACAATATGAAATAACGAATGTAGGATACTACCAAACCCACCAACCCGTTTCTTTAATAGTTCTTCATCCGATATATCTTCACAAAATGTAAACCACTCATCACGAACTTGCCAATTATATTGAAACAGTTTCAACATGACAGCAACCTCCATCTTTTAGATTAACATTTAATATTCACCAAAAGACTGCTAAACCCCTATTAAATAATAACTAAAAAAACTGTTACAACCTTCTACAAACTAGTCCTTTAATTGAACATTCCAACCATAGTTAAAGGGTCAAAAAACTAAATACTTTTATAATATATAACCGTTGCATCTAACGCACCATTCGGAGAAATTGCATATTCCGGTATTTTTCCAACTTCTCGATAGTCTAATGATTTGTATAATCTATTAGAAGGATCTCCTTCTCTCGTATCTAGCACTAAAAGAGACCTGTTTTCTTGTTTTGCTCGTCCCTCTGCTTTTTGCATAAGCAAACGTCCAATACCGTTACGTCTAAAATTTGGATGAGTCATTAACTTACAAATTTCAGCTCTATGGCTACCATTTGGCTTTGTGACTAAATGTAATTGAACACTTCCCGCTACTTCATTGTTTATTTTAGCGACATATAATATCACTTCCGGCACTAAGACAGCTTGCCAATACTTCGTCGCTTCTTCTCGTTCCATTGGCGGTAAAAACCCGATTGATGCCCCATCATCTACTACAGTTTTCAAAAGTTTAGTAAGCTCTTCAATATTGTTTTCTAATTTCTTAATTTCTTCAATTACTAAATTCCCCATTACTTTCCCCCCTTTTATTTTTATTTTAACAATTTTTAAAGCAGGAATAATTAAATATTAAGATGAAATTATTTTAAATATGAATTTTTAGAGAAAGGATACCTATATGAAATATATATTAGATACGACATACGCGAGAGAATTACTCGAGTGGGCATATGAACAAAATCCAGGTCCATGGTTTGAACATTCAATTAATGTTGCCCTTGCAACGGAAAAGATAGTTGTAGAACTTATTAATAATGGGTATTATGACCTAAATGCTGACATAGCATATAATGCTGCCCTCCTGCATGATATAGGAAGGTATAAAGGTTTTACCAGATCTGTTATACATTCCTATGATGGTTATATGTACATGAATGATTTAGGTTATACAGGAAACGCGATTATTTGTGTGACACATTCATTCCCTTGCAAAAATGAACATATAGATATCGCAGCGGAGTGGAGTCTTGTTCCCGATTATATGAAAAGCCGGTTGATTGAAATATTGAACGAACATAGTAACTACGACTTATATAATAAAGTAATCACCCTTTGTGACGCTCTAGCTGACGCAGATGGCTTTACTACCCTTGAAAAAAGATTAATTTCAGTTGGCTTACGTCATGGAACAACTGCTCATACATCTTTACATTGGAAAGGATTCTATACAATTAAGAAAGAATTAGAATCTTTAATCGGTAAGAGTATATACAGCGTTCTTCCTGACATAAAGAAATCGATTTATGGTAATATAGAATATTAAATTACATACAATTTAAAAGTGGAGGGATTACTTATTAGTAAAATGGGATTTGACTTGATAAACCATAGAGATAACTCTGCTTTTGGGTATGAAAATATAGTGATTATATCTAAGAGCTGTAAATTTTCTAACTGTTCGCATACAAATGAACCACAATGTGCAGTTAAAAAAGCTATATCCGATGGAGTTCTTACAGAAGATATAATGAATAGTTATTATAGAGATAAGAATGAATTCGAATATGTATGTAAACAAAAGAACAAAACAAAAGCTATTGATTATATGAAACAATTGAAACTTTTTAGAAAATCTTAAAACTAAATAAATAGTTTCGATTTCTCATTCCCACTAGATTTAAAATTTTCACTTTATTACATCACATACAATGTAAATTTCATACTCAAATTTAATCTCACGTAAAAGAACGTTTTAAACATAAAGTTTAAAACGTTCTTTTCTATTCAATGCTTTTGATTTTTCAGTTCAATTAAACACTCTTGTACTAAAGTTACCGCTTGACTCATTGCAGCTCCGCCAGCAAATGCTGCTGATACCCCACACGCTTCCAGAATCTCTTTATCTGAACACCCTTGATCAAGACAACCTTTTGTATGATAAATGGTACAATATTCATCTTGCGTTGCTAGACTAATTCCTAATGCGATAAGTTGTTTTTCCCTTTTTGTTAAAGCGCCCTCTTGAAAACAAGCTTGCGTGAACGCATTATATGTTTCAGCAATTTCAGGAATTTGGTTTGTGAAACTACCGATTCCTTCTTTATAATGATGTAGAACGTCATTTACTGAACTATGATGTTGTTCGTTTTCCATCTTATTATTACCCCCATTCAAATTATCTGTACCTACTGTAGTATGTGATGAAAAGAAGGCAATATACCACACAGAATAGAATGAATATTCAGTTTATTAAGACTACAATTGCAGACTATCATCCACTACCGCTTGTTCTTTAGAGTTTTTTCCTTCAACCTCTTTACTTCTCTCTTCCCAAAATGTTAAGCCTTCAATCCCCACATTTTTAGGATCAAATACTGGGTCTTTCCCTTCTTTTTTCTGCGCTTCATAATCTTTTAATACTTTTAATGCCGTTTTACTTAATAATATGATCGCAATAAGGTTTAACCATGCCATACTACCAATTCCTAAATCTCCAAGGTTCCATAATAGCGATGCTGATTCTACGCTACCGATGTAAACCATAATTAAAAATCCAATTTTTAAAACGGGTTTTAACCAGTTATATTTAAGCTCACGATCTAAATAAGTAAGTGTCGTTTCAGCGATATAATAGTAAGCAAGTAAAGTTGTAAATGCGAAGAAGAAGATTGCGATTGAAATAAATATTGGACCAAATCCCGTCATAACAGTTTCAACTGCTTGTTGTGTATAGATTGGACCTGCATCTACATTCCCAATGTTCTTTACAATAGCGCTTTTTCCTTCAGGTATAACATTATACATACCTGTTATTAAAATCATAAGAGCTGTCGCTGTACATACAACAATTGTATCGATATATACAGAAAACGCTTGAACTAACCCTTGTTTGGCAGGATGGGATACTTCAGCAGCAGCTGAACTATATGTCGCTTCTCCAACACCAGCAACATTTGAAAATACAGCACGTTTTACGCCCCAAGCAATAGCTGCACCAACGATACCACCAAACATTTCATTTACACCAAAAGCACTAGAGAAAATTAAAGCGAACATACTTGGAATTTCCGTTACATTCGCAATTAATACGATACATGTAACAATTACATAACCAATTGCCATAAATGGAACAAGCATTTGAGAGACGCCCGCAATTCTTTTTACGCCACCAAAAATGATTGCTGCTAATAATATGACTAACAATATACCAGTTATATATTTGCTAATGCCATTAGAGTTTTCAAATCCAACAGCGATACTACTTGATTGAATACCTGGCAATAATACGCCATATGACAGTGTTACAACCACCGCTACAATAACCGCAAACCATTTCATTTTCAAACCTTTTTCAATAAAATATGGTGTACCACCGCGGTATTCATTTCCTACTTTACTTTTATATACTTGAGATAATGTTGATTCAACAAATGCACTAGCTGCTCCTAAAAGAGCCATTACCCACATCCAAAATACAGCTCCAGGACCACCAAAAGCGATAGCTGTCGCTACTCCTGCGATATTACCTATTCCAACCCTTCCTGATAAGGCCAAACAGAATGCTTGGAAAGATGAAATGCCAGTCTCTGAGCTTTTCCCTTCAAATAGTAATGTAATCATCTCTTTAAAATAAAGAATTTGCAAAAAACGTGTCGCAATTGTGAAATATATGCCTGCCCCTAATGCAAAAACAACTAAACCAATACTCCATACTTGCCCTACTAGCCATTCTACTAACTGTTCCATCAAAGTCCCCCTCTTACTTGTTTTGAAAAGAATATTTATATATAGAAAGCGGACAACCTTTGACTTGCATTCCAGTTGTCCGCTTCTCTTATTTATCCTATTATTTACAGTCTACAAGACTGCTACTAAATAGAGTTTCACTTAATATTGACCCAAACACTCTTCACTTCTGTATAATTATCTAGCGCATATGAGCCTAACTCACGACCGATACCAGATTGCTTAAACCCACCAAATGGTGCCGCTGCATTTTCTAGGTTATAATCATTAATCCACACTGTTCCTGCCTTTAACTTATTAGCAACTTGATGTCCAGTTTTAATATTTTGTGTCCATACCCCTGCAGCAAGCCCATATGAAGAGTTATTTGCTCTTTCAATTACTTCTTCTGTCGAATCAAATGGAAGTACAACGACAACTGGTCCGAAAATTTCTTCCTTAACAATTGTCATATCATCCGTAACATTTGTGAATACTGTCGGCTGTACAAAATAACCTTTTTCAAATGCACGTTCTCCACCAGCAGCAACAGTAGCACCTTCCTTCTTCCCTTGTTCAATATAATGCAGCACACGCTCTTGTTGTTTTTTAGATACGAGTGGACCCATTTCAGTTTCCTTCTCCATACCTGCTCCAAGCTTTACTTCATTTGCCATTTTTACAAGTTCATTTACGACTGTTTCATAATGCTTTCGATGCACGAACACGCGAGATCCCGCACTACAGTTTTGACCATGATTATACATAATACCTTGGAACGCACCGTTAATCGCTTCTTCTAAGTCAGCGTCTTCTAAAATGATATTTGGGGACTTGCCACCAAGTTCTAACGTTACATGTTTAATTGTTTCTGCTGATTGACGCATAATATATTTTCCCGTAACTGTTGAACCAGTGAAGGCTACTTTATCAATATCATGATGGTTTACGATTGCTGCTCCTGCTTCAGGACCAAAACCTGGAACGAAGTTTACAACACCATTTGGAAAACCAGCCTCTTTAAAGAGCTTCGCTGTATATAATAACGATAAAGGCGTTTGCTCTGCTGGTTTTAATACAATCGTACAGCCTGTTGCTAGTGCAGCCCCCATTTTCCAAGAAGACATAACGAGCGGAAAATTCCAAGGAATAATTTGACCTACAACGCCAACTGGTTCATGGCGCGTATAATTTAAGTAATCTTTTGAAATTGGAATGGTTTGCCCGATAATTTTTGTAGCCCATCCCGCGTAGTAGCGATAATTTTCTACAGTCGCTGCAATATCATCATCTAGTGCTACTTGATATGGTTTCCCATTATCTAAAGCTTCTAACTGCGCTAATTCTTCTCCATGCTCTTCAATTAAATCTGCTAATTTATAAATAAGATGTGCTCTTTCAGCGGTAGTCATTTCTGCCCAAGGTCCACTTTCAAATGCAGCTCTTGCTGCTTTGACTGCGACATCAATATCTTCCTCTTGCGCTTCACATACGACAGCTAAAACATCTTCTGTTGCTGGATTGTATGTTTCGAACGTCTTCCCGCTAATAGAAGAAATAAATTCACCATTAATAAACATTTTAATTTCTTCGTTTAAAAACGCTTTCACTTTTGGTTTCAGCTCAATATTTGTCGTTAACATATACACTCCTCCTTATTTAAACAGCTGTATGAGCTGTGATATTTGATAAAATCGATTGAAGCTTTTGATCTTCTTCTTCAGTTAATCCGAGTCTCGGATAACGTGAAGGTCCTCCGACTTGCCCGTGTAATTCCATTGAGCGTTTAACGATTTGTACATATTTTCCCGATCCTTCAAGAAACTCGCAAAGAGGTAAAATCGCATCGTTTATTTCCCACGCTTTTTCTAATTCACCATTTTGAAAATGCTCATACATTTTCGTAACTAGACCTGGAACGATATTTCCTGCTACTGAAACCCATCCCGAGGCACCAACTAAATAAGATTCCATAACTAAATCTTCAGATCCGCAGAAGACTTGAAAAGCACCTTCGCCTTGTCTTACTAAATCTCTCGCTTTTCGAATATCTCCGCTAGATTCTTTAATATGTGTAACATTTTCACACTCTTTACCAATGCGAAGCATAAGCTCTGTACTCATATCAACACCAGAAGTAAATGGGTTATTGTATAGCATAATTGGTATATTTACAGCGTTTGAGATTTCTTTAAAATGAAAATAGATTTCTTCTTCTTTCGGTTTACAATAATACGAGTTAATAATTAACGCACAATCCGCCCCGTGCGCTTCCGCATGTTTCGTATATTCAATCGTTTCTTTCGTCGTCTCTGCTGCAGTACCAACGATAACGGGAATACGGCCATCAACTTCTTTTAATACAGTTTCTACCATATTAAAACGTTCTTCTTTTGATAAACTAACAAATTCTCCCGTACTTCCATTAATAATAATTCCAGCTACTTTTTGTTCAATAAAGTAATTTACATTTTGTTTTACACCTTTCCAATCAATCTCTTGAAACTCATCCATCGGTGTTATTAATACTGGAAATGCCCCTTTAATTTTTTTCATCTTTATCTCTCCCTTTAACATTTTATTTTAATAGAAACCCTGTTGGAAACGGATCTGTCGGATCTAGCAAAAACGTCTGCATACCTGTAATAAATCCTCTACTTTCAAAACGGAAAATGTATCCTAATTCTTCTTTCTTCACTTGTTCCACTGTTATAAAGCTATTAAAAATACTTTCATTTTTAAAAGGTTTATCCGCTATATAATCATTTTTAAATAAAGCATGAACATAAGACACAATTGTAGAAACAAAACCTGGTGAACGTACGATAAAGTTATCTTCATGAAATGTGATTGACTTTATATGATTCTTTTCTTTTTGCGAAGAATCTACTAAAATAAGTCTTTTTATAAGTGACTGTTTTTGTATAGCTTCAAGTGTAGCTTCTCCCCATTTTTTTAATTCAGATATATTTTCAACAGAAATTTCAGGCGAATACGTATCCTTTTCTACAACTGCATAAACTTTATCTGCTTGTATGAGAGAGTAATTTATATTACCAATCTTCAAATCTTTCTCAACCATATAACAAAGTTTGCTTTCAAACGAAACAGATACAACTTCATCATGCTCCACATACGCATGAACCGAAAATATTCCAGATAGCGTTTCGATTTTGTATTGATTAGACTCTCTCTTTTTTAAATAACCACTTTCTAATAACATTGTTATTACCGCTACTATACCGCCATAATGAAGAGGAATAGATCCTTCATGATCAAAAAACAATACCGCTGCATCCACTTCCTTATGAATAGAAGGAACGACAATACATCCATTTAAACCGATAAAACCACGTGGTTCATTTAATAAAAGCTGCATTTCTTCTGCTAATTCCCCAGAAAACTGTTCATTTAAATGTTCTAAACTGTAGTAGTATTTGCATGGTACATCTTTTATTACACGAAATGCTTCGCCAGCTACGTGCACATCTACTGCTGTATACATTTTTTGAATGTTCATTTTACATCCTCCGTTTCATGCTCCATCGGCGGAATTAACAAAAAACCTTCTTTAAGTGGATCCTTTTCATTGTAAAAAAATCTATGCATGCCCATAAGCCAAGCCGATCCAGTAATTTTCGTTACTACAGCTTCAATATTTTCTACATTTGTTGTACTCATAACACACCCTTTAAATAAAGAACCTACAATACTCTCATGAACAAATTCTTCATCAATGTCAATTTTTTTATGGGCATATAGTACAGCTAACTTCGCGGATGTTCCTGTACCACATGGAGATCGATCTATTCCTCCTGGCGGAACAACAACTGTATTTTTCACATGCGCACTTTCATGAGTAGGATCTGTATAAAATTCAACATGTGTTAATCCTCTTATAAACGAATACTTTGGATGAATGATTTCAAACTTCTCATTAATTGTATTTCGAATATGAATTGCCTTATCAATGATCGTAGATGCGTTTTCTGGTACTAAATCTAAACCTACTGACTTCGCATCGATAATGGCATAAAAATTCCCTCCATATGCAATGTCAGCCTCTACAGTTCCAATGTCTTCAACGTCTACAGTAATGTTTTTCAATAAAAAAGCTGGTATGTTGCAGAAGGAGACTTCTTTCGCTTTCCCATCTTGAACAAAAATATCTACTTCAACTAAGCCTGCTGGTGTATCTAGCTTTAAAGAAGTAACCGGTTCAACTACTGGGATTAAGCCTGATTCAACTAATGATGTACATACACCGATTGTATCGTGGCCACACATCGGTAAATACCCGCCTGTCTCTATGTATATAACACCTATATCAGCTTCAGGGTGACACGGATCTGTTAATAGTGCACCTGACATTACATCATGCCCACGTGGTTCATTCATTAACAATTTGCGAATCCAGTCATACTCCTTTTTCATATGCAACATCTTCTCTGCCATCGTCTCTCCAATTAACTTAGGAAGTCCGCTAATTAATGTCCTCGTTGGATTCCCGCCCGTATGTGTATCAATCGTCGTAAAGACTCTTTGTGACCTCATCCGTTTAACACCCTTTCTGTAAAACGACTCAAACGAAGTGGTTCAATAGGAATGATTGTTTCTTTTTCATTTAACAGTTCCTCAACCACCTTCCCAGTAACTGCCGCAAGACTAATCCCATCACCTTCATGCCCCGCTGCTATAAAGTAGTTCGGAATATGTTCCACTCGTGAAATGATTGGCAAATGATCTTCTGTCCACGGACGTAATCCAGCATATGAACGGATCACCATCATATCCGCCATTTTCGGATAAAAACGAATTGCTCTATTTGCAATACATTTAATAACTTCATTGTTTATTCTCGTGTGAAACCCTACAAATTCTCGACTACTACCAATTAAAAAATTTTGACTTTCTGTCGGTTCAAATACAAGCGCGACTCCGTATTGTTCAGTTAAAGCATCTACTTTTCGTTTCCCACCAAACTTGGAAATCAAATAACCAAATTCCATTACTTTACGGCAGCCAACATGTTGTTGTCTCGAAGCTACAATAATATGTCCCTTTCTCGGTTCAATTGGGATATTCACATCTAACATCTGTCCGATTTTAGGAGCCCACACACCAGCTGCATTCACAACTTGCTTCGCAGTATATGTACCGTTTGTCGTTTCTACAATAAATGAGCCGTCCTTCTCTCTTTTCATTTCTTTAACTTCTGTATGGTTATAAGCTTTTGCACCAAATTTTTTCGCCTCTGCTAAAAGTGAAAAAGCGAGAAGATACGGATTTACAGTTGAATCAGTTGCGCATTCTAAACCACCTAATAAATCATCAGCAAAAAATGGTGATTCCTCTCTTATATCTTGCCTATCTAACATTCGAAACGGTAAACCCGCTTCTTTTTGCCTGTCTACCCATTGCTGCGCCGCTTCCATCTCTTCGTCTGATTCACAAACAAGGATGCTGCCAGGTGCCCTATATTCAAATGAATGCTCCAACTCTTCACTTAGTTCGGTTACTAACTTTTGACTTACTAATGACATTTGACTATCAAACCCTGGATCTTTATCAATTGCCAATATATTTCCATCACACCGTGAAGACGTCCCGCTGACAAATTCTCCTTTTTCAATGATTGTTACATCTCTTCCGTATTTTGAAGTGTAATAAGCGATGGAACATCCTATTATTCCACCACCTATAATTAAAACGTCGCAGTGCCTCACATAGCACTCCTCCTTTCTCATAAATCTCTCACTTTCTTTTATGCAATTGACGTGCCAACTCTACATATATACACTTTTTATAAATAATATTTTTATTTGTAAAAATATTTTAAATTTATCATAAATAGGTGTATTATTTTTTTATCACTGTCTATTTTTTTTTACACAATAGGAGGTCACTATGACATTTTCATTTCCAACAATAAAAGAGTTTATAAAAATTTTGTCAATGGATCACAACAGTATCATGCAATCAATCAAGCAAGTAAACGAGAACTTTTATTACATCCATTCATCTACTGAAAAATGGCGTTGCGCAGTTATATATGAGGATGACTCTTTCACTGCTTTAATCGACGCATTTTCTCATGAACTAGCTGTTGTCATCATGAACAAAGACGAAGAACCTATATACTGTATTACTACACAGCAAATGATTCCTTTTCTTTATAAGTATTACAATGAACTACAAGCGTTTTATAACACTGTTATTGAAACGTCTGATTCTTCTGTTACAGTCATTGATGATAAAGAATGCGTTCGCACTTGGACAGATGGTGCTGAAAAGATTTTTTCAGTAAACCATAATGAAATTATCGGGCAACCGATCACTCGTTTTTTTGATTATAAAGATTTAGAAATTTTACAATCATTACATAGTGGAAAAAGCATAATCGCTCAATTCCATCAGCCTCGGCCTGATTTGTTCGTATTAATTAATTCAAACCCAGTTTATTGTAACGATAAAATAATAGGGGCAGTCGTTTCAGAAACGGATGTTACAAATCAAGTCGCTTTGAATGAAAAATTATTTAATATGTCGCATGAAATGCACCGATTAGAACAAGAAGTTGCAAAGTATAAAGATACATCTGATCCTTTCCATGCAATGAACGGAAAAAGCCCTGTCATACAAAGAACGATACAATTAGCTCGAAAGGTTTGTTCTGTGAAGTCGACTGTTTTAATTCTCGGCGAAAGTGGAGTTGGAAAAGAAGTATTTGCGAAAGCAATTCATGAAGCAAGCGAGACAGCAAAGTCACCTTTCATTTCGATCAACTGTGGTGCCATCCCTGAAGCGTTATTTGAAAGTGAGTTATTTGGGTACGAACGAGGCGCTTTTTCTGGCGCAAATAGTAAAGGGAAAAAAGGGAAAATTGAGCTGGCACAAGGCGGTACTTTATTCCTCGATGAAATTGGCGAAATGCCACTCGATATGCAAGTGAAACTTTTACGTGTACTACAAGAACGAAAATATTACCGAGTTGGTGGAGAAAAAGAAATAAATATTGATTTCCGTATTATCGCTGCTACAAATCGTGATTTACAAGAAGAAATGAGAAAAGGAACTTTCCGAGAAGATTTATATTATCGCTTAAATGTAGTTAGTTTGCATATTCCGCCACTACGAGAAAGACGAGAAGATATTATTGAATTAACATACTCATTCTTAAATGATTTTTCAATTAACTATAACAGACCAGTTCGCGACTTACCTTCAAGTATTATGCATGAACTACTTCATTACAATTGGCCAGGTAATATTCGCGAGCTCCGTAACGTAGTCGAACGGCTCGTCGTATTTGCGACAGACGGTATTATTAAACAAGAATATTTACCATTTCACACAAATGATACTTTAGAAAGCGAAACGTCTCATTCCTTTTTGCTGAGTAACAATAACACGATCCTCTCTTTACAAAATGAAATGGATGAGCATGAGAAAAAGGTAATTGAACGAGCTTTACGCATTCTAAATGGAAATAAATTAGAATGTGCAAAGCAACTCGGCATAACGAGGGCTACTTTATATAACCGATTAAAAAAACTTGGGTTACAATAACCACCTCTCCCCTCTACTTTGGCACAGTTTTTGCATTATAATTTGTGCAAACCGAACTAGAGGAGGAATACATATGACGAATAAAGAGAACATAATTGTTTGTCGTTGTGAAGAAGTAACATACGGACAACTTCAATCAACAATCGCTGAATATAATTGCTCGGCAAGGGAATTAAAACTAAGAACACGTGCTGGCATGGGATTTTGTGGTGGCCGCACATGTAGAATGATGATAGATCGAATGATTGAAAATGCAAATCCTAATATAAATTCGAATGAAATTCCTTTGAAATATCAGCCACCAGTACGTGCGGTTACTTTTGGATCGGTAGGTGAAAGTAAATGAGTAGAATTACACATCACCCTATTTTAGGTAGTTTAAATCATAGTCAGCGCATCACCTTTCAATTTAACGGTCAACAATATGAAGCATATGAACATGAAACAATTGCGGCCGCTTTACTTGCAAACGGAATTCGAACGTTAAGAGTCCATGAAGATAGCGGGAGTCCGCGAGGCATTTATTGTAATATCGGGCATTGTTCTGAATGCCGCGTAACTGTAAACAATCAAACGAACGTACGAGCTTGCTTAACTGTAGTTGAAAACAATATGGTTGTGGAAAGCGGAAAACAGCACCCGAATATCGTGAGAGAGATGGTGAAAAAGCGATGATTGATGTAATTATTATTGGCGCAGGACCAGCAGGATTATCAGCTTCCATCTCTTGTGCACGCTTTGGACTTAACGTACTTGTAATAGATGAATTTATGAAGCCAGGTGGGAGATTATTAGGTCAGTTACACCAGGAACCTACTGGAGAATGGTGGAACGGAATAGAAGAGTCAAAACGCCTTCACGAAGAAGCAAAATCCCTTTCAGTCGATATTCAGTGCGGTGTTTCCGTCTTTAATTTAGATAAAGATGAAAGTAATTGGTTCGTACATACAAATATCGGTACGTTAGAAGCACCGTTTGTACTAATTGCTACCGGGGCTGCTGAATATTCTATTCCCCTTCCTGGCTGGACACTTCCAGGAGTTATGTCAATTGGAGCAGCTCAAGTTATGACAAATGTTCACCGAGTGCAAGTTGGGAAAAAAGGAATCATTATTGGTGCTAACATTTTGTCATTTGCGATTTTAAATGAACTGCAATTAGCTGGAATTAAAGTGGATCATATTGTACTTCCTGAAAAAAGTGAGTTAAGCCAAAAAGCTGGTGAACCAGAAGAAGTTTTAAACTCTCTTTTAAATGCAGCTCATCTTGCTCCTTCTGCTTTTCTACGCATAGGTAGCCGCTTTATGAAATATGATTGGATTCGAAAAGCCGGATTAACCTTCTACCCAAATAACGGGATGAAAATAAATGGGACACCACTTCATCTCCGTAAAGCCGCACTTGAAATTATTGGAACAGATCAAGTTGAAGGTGTTCGTGTTGCTAACATTGATTCTATAGGGAATATTATTAATGGATCAGAAAAAATATTAGAGGCAGACTTCGTTTGTATTGCTGGTGGTTTATACCCACTTGCCGAGCTTGCTGCTGTAGCTGGTTGTCCTTTCCGTTACATCCCGGAATTAGGCGGACACGTCCCTCTTCATTCCGAAACAATGGAAACCCCTCTTTCGGGCTTATTTGTAGCTGGAAATATTACAGGAATTGAAAGCGGAAAAATCGCAATGGCGCAAGGAACAGTTGCTGGCTACTCAATTGTAAAACACGCTAATATAAAATCTAATTCGATTGAACAACACTTGCAACAAGCAATTCAACATGTACACGCTGTACGTCAACAAGCAGCAATTCAGTTTAATCCAATGATCGATGCTGGTAGACGAAAAATGAATGAAATTTGGCGTGATTATTCCTCTTCATATGCACATACTAAAAAGAGCTGTTGAGATTACTCTCAACAGCTCTTTTTCCTACTCATCTGAGTTATTAAATTTCGCTAATGCGTAAATGCCTTCTTCATCATCTAATTCAAGTTGTAATCTTGCCGCGAATGCATTGACATTATATTCTCTGTCAAGTAATAAGCGCAACGCTTCAATTAAGTTTGCTTGAATTAATATTTGCTGACGACCATTTACCTCTACTTCAGCTGAGAAACCATAGTCATCATCATACATCAGTTCAACTAAAACTTCTTCTGGACCAACTTGTCTTTTTTCAGCGATATACACACAAAGCGCATTTATAAGTTCTTGTTCGGAAATTTTTATTGTTTCCATGCTACTTCATCTGCCTTTTTCTTACGTTGATTTTTGAAGTATTTAAATGCACGAACTGCTAACATTACGATACCAGCCATAACTAACATATTTACCATAAACGCTAATACAGAACCAAGAGCTCCCATATTTGCAAATAAGCTACCCATTAGTAAACCACCAAGACCACCTAGTAATAAACCTTTCATAAAGCTTCCTTTATTACTTTTTGGCGCTGTGTTTGTTGCTTTTGTTTTTGAATCTGTTGTCGTTTTTTGTGAATTTACGTTAGAATCTTTTTTGTTTAAATCCACCTTAGACTTTTGACCAGAACTTGGTGTATATGATTTTTTACCAGATTTGTAACTTTTCGCTTCCGCGTGATTTACGAACATAAAGCTACTAGCCCCAAAGATAACCATGAATGCTGTCATTACTGCTACAAGTTTTTTCAACATATTATATCCATTCTCCTTTTATATAGATATATGTGAAATCTACCTTTCTAGTAAATTCAGAATGATAGATTTGTTTTAAAATCATTTTAAAGGTTCTTATGAACTTATTATATGAACTTTTGTCGAAATATGCAAGTATTATTTACTTAAGACAATAATTCCATAACAAAGGAAAAAATAAGAAAAACGGAATTGACTTTAAATGAAACAAAACATATTATAAGTTCATAAGAACTTTTTATAATTTTGGAGGTGAAAAGATGGAAACATTTCATCTCACACGAAACGAAATGGCAACGCTCCTTCTATCACTTAGAGGATGGAATCCGAAAAAGCCTCTTAGCATTTTACAAGAAGCTTGGGCAAAGTCACATAAAAAAGATATTGAAAGCGGACAAAGCGTTACAGCTTTTATTACAACCGCACTTTCACCTATTTTTGAAAAATTGATTAAAATTGAAGATACAGACATTGGTTTTTCATTAAATGAAATAGTTGCGCTTGGTAATCAGATTGAAAACACGAGTTTCTCTGTAACCGCTATGCAAAACTGGGTGAAACGAGATATAAAAGAAATGATTGGCTCCCCTCAAAAAGGGAAGAAATATTCAATCGAACAAGCAGCCTTACTATTCATTGTCGAAGATTTAAAAACAGCACTGGATTTTGAATCCATTCGTAAGCTATTGCGCCTTATCGTAAATGACCCAGCCGATCGAAGTGATGATTTAATCAATCCTGTTCATTTATATGTAGCATACTCTTCTCTATTTGAAGAACTAAATCAAGGGAATTGCTTACAACTAAATGCAACAGATACAATTCATACGATTGAAAATATTGTAAAAGAAAAAGCTGATAAAATTGCAAGCAAGTTCGATCAAGTTAATAATGAACAACGCGAAGCAATTCGTAACGCTATTATTATCGCCACGCTTTCTGTACATACCGCTTATGTACAAATGCTAGCGAAACGTTACGTAACAGCAACGTTATTTTTACAAAATTTAGATGTAAAGCCGTAAAAAATAGGAGCAGAAGTGCTTCTATTTTTTATGAGAAATTTTTAATACTCTTTTCATTATCACTTCATGAAAAATCAGCTTACATGCTTTACTATAATACTTAAGAGAGACATAAAAGAATTGAAATAGCAATCCCCTATGTAAATAAGGTATAATCTACACATGATAAACCTTTTACTTTATTAACAAAAAGGTTTATCTATTCAAAAATTCATAAACTAGAAGGTGCAACAATGTTAAGTAGTTTTATTCATTCAGTATTGACGTTTTTTGAAGGGTTAGGTTATTGGGGCATTATGCTTGGATTAATGATTGAAATTATCCCGAGTGAAATTGTCCTCGCTTACGCAGGATACTTAGTATCAAATGGAAGTATCTCGTTTGTAGGCGCAGTTATATTCGGTACAATTGGCGGTGTTATTGCTCAAGTCTTTATTTATTGGATTGGCCGATACGGCGGTCGCCCTGTATTAGAACGTTACGGAAAATATATTTTCATTCATAAAAAACAAATAGACGCTGCTGAAGATTGGTTTAATCGTTACGGAACTGGCGTAATTTTCACAGCCCGCTTTATTCCAGTAGTACGCCATGCGATTTCAATTCCTGCTGGTATTACAAAAATGCCAATTTCACGTTTCATTACGTTAACAGGACTTGCGATTATTCCTTGGTCTATCATTTTCATTTACTTAGGTGAAAAACTAGGTGAAAACTGGGAGAATATTAATGATATTGCTGGACCGTATGTGAAATCGTTCGCAATAGGTGGCGTCATACTTATTCTTTTATACTTCGTCATAAAAAAATGGACAAAAAAGCGTAAAAATCTTGCGTAAAAATATAAATAAAAACCGCTATATATTCATTACGAATGTTAGCGGTTTTTATTATAGGCTTGATTATATATTAGAAATTGTATTATTTCTTCTTTATGCTTTAAATCATGCTGAATGAGTGATGAAAAGTAATTATTTAATTTCACTTTTTTAGTGTCAAATTGGTAGTCATTATAAAAATATTTGGTGGGAATTCGCTCAATTTCATCCACTAATTGTTTACGAGTAACACTAAATTGATTTAATAGTTCTTCTTTTGAAATACCAGATCTCGCATATTTAATTGCTCCCATATTCATTTCCTCAACATCTATTGGAACATTTGGTACAGATTGTCCACTTATAAAGTATGGAATTCTATCCTTTATTATAAACACATCCCAAACGATAAAATGTGAAATCACATCCGCAATTGCCCATGAACCTTTTTTTAATGCCTGAAACCATATATCATCAGGCACTCGCTGTAATGTTTGACACCACTCTATTAAATTTAATTTTCCTTCCAAAATATTCTCTTTCTTCATTATTCATTCCTTTCTCGTACTTATAATTCATTCATATTAATATCTTCTAGAAATTGTATAAAAAAGCCTCCATAATTATGTGGATAAGCTACAATTCACTCATTCATTTCGTATATTATCTCAAAAAGGAGTGATTTTCCTATGCACTGGCAACAAAAAATACCATACTTAATTGGACGCCCTATCGGCATTTCCTTCATTAACGGGCAAGGAACTTCTGGTGTATTATGTTCAGCACATGATGGCCAATTATATGTATATGAATACCTGTACCAAGCACAATTCGCCATGAAACATTATGATTTTAGACAAATTCAAGATATACATGCATTTCCTAATTGCCCGCACCAAAATCCTCTATACTAAAAAACCGGAACGGCTAATAGCCATTCCGGTTTCTCTACTTTATTTCTCAGAATAAAACTTCTGCACCGCTTCATCAAAGTAAATCCAACCTTTCCAACCTAAATGAATTGTATCTTTTAAGAAATACTTATCATATTCATGGTTAGAGAAATCAACTACTGGGTATCCCGCTTTCTCGACTTGCTCGCGAACCTTATTATAATACACATCACGGCGTTCTTTCGGGAAACCAGCATAATCATACCAAGGTCCATTTACAGGAACAGAAATAAAGAGTGGTTCAACATTTTTTTCTTTGAAAAGATCTAAAACAATTTGTAAGTCATCATATTCTGGTGATTCATCATACGATTCATTTGCTCTAAAGTTTTTTAGACCTTTTAATTTTTTCTTGAAATTATGTTTATAGTAATACGGATTTTCAATTCCGAATGTATTTGTTGTAGATTCCGCTTTACCTTCTTGTTCCGCTTGTTTACGTGCATCTTCCCAAGAAAGTGAACGTAGTCCCGTATTTGTTTTCTCTTTCATCGGTTCGATCTTAAATAGGGAATTAAATAAATCTCTATGATCTAAAATATTCCGGTACATATATGCTAGCGGTTTAGCTAGCCCAGCTTTTATATTATGTTTTGTATCGTTATATACAATACTTTCTAGAGAACTACTTAATATCGCATCTTTACGAACAACTTTATAATCTAGCAAACGTTCCGCAATTTTTTTCTTCATTTCAGGATTTATTTCGTCATTAAAAATAAAATGATAGGCTTGTTGTTTGGAGAAATTATTTGTAAAATCCCCTTGTGATACACCGGTTTTTGTAAACCATTGTGGTGAAAGAACAAAGACTACCTTTTTACCTTCTAATTCATCCATCGTAGATGTCATATTTAAAATATGAGCTAAACTTTGCGTACCGCCAGTTCCAATTAAAAATGGTGTGAAACCTGCTGGATTTACTTTGAAATAATTGGACGGATGGTATGCATCCATTCGTAAAAATTCAGATGAACCGTACATCGGTAAATACTGCGAATTCTCTAACATTTTCTGCTGTAAGAAAACACTTTGTAATTTTTCTTTTTGTAAGGAAGTTGCCGCATCTTCAACTTTCTTATCGCTAATAAGTGATACTAAATTTTTAGATGGAATAAGCACGACAATGAAAAAGAGTAGACATGCTATAATAATTGGACCAAAAGCATGTTTCATCTTCATCGTCTATTCCTCTTTCTCTCGCTATTAAATTGTAACCCTTGTTTTTGACACGTCATTTTTTTCTCCTTTTTCTCTATACATGTTCCATTCTATTTATCTATTATATACATGTATGTATTTCTTTCCTTGTTCTATTAAATCCTATATAAATAGCGCAAGAAAATGTTTCCATAGAAACACGTTAATTATACAAGATTCTACATAAATTTCACACTGGAATTTTTGTAACAATTTTATTTATCAAAGATGAAAAAACATAATAAATGTCTATAATTCATTTGAATATAAAAGAAAAAAACAGACTATCACATTTGTGAAGTCTGTTTTTCTACCATTTTATTTTTGTACATTTGCCCACTTTAAACTTGTTGCTGGACCGAATTGATGTACGTATAGATCTTTCACGTAAGGTTTTTGCAAGTAAGATAAACCGCGCTGGAATACCGGTGCAATTACTGCATCATCAAGAAGTATTTTTTCAGCATCTTGCAGTGCTTTCCAACGTACGTTTTCATCATTACCTAATTCAGTTTTAATCTTTTTAATTAACGCATCATATTCTGGATTTGCATATCCTGTATTATTGACAGTACTTCCAGAAAGGAATACTTCTAAGTAAGTCATTGGATCTGGATAATCAGGTAACCAACGTGATAATGACATTTCATATTCTTTCTTCTTCTCAAGTGCTAGTTTTTGAGTATGTGGTTGTAGTTTTACATTCACTTTTAAGCCTGGTAAGTTTTTCTCAAGTTGTTCTTTAATATACTCTCCTACTTTTTTAAAGTTTTCTAAGTCATAGTTCAATAGTTCTAATGTCACTTCATTTGTACCTGTCTCTTGTTTTGCTTTTTCCCAATATTCTTTCGCCAGTTTTACGTCCGTCTTATTAAACTCACCTGCTGTACTTCTAAAATCTTTCTTATCTGGTCCTTTTAAAAACCCTTTTGGTACGTAGTAGTTCGCAGCAACCGATCCATCGTTTAAAAATGAAGTTGCAAGGCCTTTCTTATCAAACACTGTACTCAGCGCAAGACGTGCATTTTTATTTTTAAGAATCGGTACATTTTCATTGAAACGGAAGAAGTACATAACCGGATCTGTATATTGCTTTAGTTCTTTACTAGTTTTATATTTATCTACAAATTCTGTGGAAATGACAGCTCTATCAACTTTATCTGTCTCATATAAATTTACCGCAGTTGAAATTTCTTTAACAATTTGATAGTTTACTTCATCTAATTTCACTTCTTTTTTATCCCAATACTTATCATTTTTCTTCATTGTAAAACTAGCTTCATGCTTCCACTCTGATAATGTAAATGGCCCATTATATATCGTTTTATTTGCTTCTAATCCGTATTTATCACCTTGTTCTTTCGCATACTTTTCATTAATTGGATAGAAGGACGGTAAAATGAGTAGTTTCGTAAAATACGGTACAGGATGTTCTAGCTCTACAACAAATGTTTTATCATCCTTTGCTTTTATCCCTAATTCATCTAGCCCTAGCTGCTTCTTATTTATCTTCTCAGCATTTTTTACATCGTACGCAATATATGCATATTGAGAAGCCATATCTGGATTAATTAGTTGCTTCCAAGCATACACGTAATCATGAGCGGTTACTGGATCTCCGTTAGACCATTTCGCATCACGTAAGTGGAACGTATATGTCTTTCCATCTTTACTCACTTCATACTTTTGTGCTCCCGCCTCAATCACTTCATCATTTTTTGATAAACGGAATAGCCCTTCCATCACGTTATTTAAAACGTTAAACGAGACCGCATCTGTTACTTTACCTGAATTTAATGATGGAATTTCACCCGTTTCTAGTAGCTGTAATACTTTCTTCTCATCTTTCGGCTTTGTAGCTGTTTTTTCTTTTGCACAGCCAACTAAAAATGAAGAAACTAATAGAGTACTAACTAATGAGTAGCGAACAACTTTTTTCATGTAAAAACCCCCCTCTATGTTTTAAGGCAAGTAACGACGTGCACCAGCAAATTCTTCAATATATCCTGGTGTATTGAGCGGTATAATTTCTACCGACCTTTCAGCTTTTGGAGAGTGAATCATATTTCCATCACCAATATACATCCCCACATGATGAACACTACCTTTCCCCTGATCATGTGCAAAGAAGATTAAATCCCCTTTTTGTAAGTTTTCTTTATCAACCGCAACTCCATTTCTTGATTGTGGACCAGAATCCCGCGGAATTGTAATACCGTGTGATTTATAAATCGTATGTGTAAACCCGGAGCAATCAAATCCAAAACCACTTGTACCTGCCCATATATACGGTAAACCTAAAAACATTTTTCCAGTGTTTATTAAATCGTCGGCCGTCGGAGCCGGAATATCATTTTGAGAACGATAAACAGTGCCATCATTTTTCCGTAGCCACGCCTTCTGACCATTTGGCAACAATACACGGTATGAAATTGTATCTTCACTAAGTAGCGGCAGACGCGTATTATAGCTAACTTCAAGTGATTTATATTTTTCAGAAGGATTAATATATATAATCGCTGTCGGTTTCGTTACTAATACGAAAGGTTCATTTGTTTTATCTGCAAATTCCTGATTATATGTTAATTGTTTTTCAGGCATCCATCCCGGATAACCTTCTTCGTTTCGTGGTGTTGGCTGACCATGGACTAACACTTTCACCCAGTCACCTCTCTTATCAACAACCGTTACTTCTTGACCGAGTAGTGCTTGCGTTTCTAATTTATTCGCACTTGTTAACCATAGCTTCTCATCAAGTGTCATTGATTTCGTCCACTTCCATAAATCAACTGGATTTGTAGCGCTCGGTGCATCAATTGGCCGTAATGAATCAGGCGCAGTCCAAAGTGTCGCAGCAGATACATCTATAAATGCTGTACTATCCTTCTTTTCTTCAGCATTTACCGATGTAAACGATGAAAAAATAAATAAAGTTGTTAAAAATGCAGTTCCTACTTTTTTCATATATATCCTCCTTAAAAGATAGTTTACTAGTCACTTCTTCTAAGATTAAATATTCACTGTAGAATGGAGGTTTACCTTTGAACCAGAATACGTCATTCCCTCAGGCTCCTCCATTAACCACAGTGGTGCATCAAGATCAAAATAATGAATATTAGGATGAGCTGCTGCTAAATGTGCAACAGCGCTAACAGAAAGCGAAGATTCCATCATACTGCCCACCATACATCTCACACCAGCTGCTTCTGCGATATCTGCAATACGCCATGCTTCGCGTATGCCACCACATTTCATTAATTTAATGTTGATTAAGTCTGCATATCTTCCTTGAACGAGTTTTAAGGCGTCACTTGCTGAAAATATACTTTCATCCGCCATAATTGGCGTTTGTACATTTTCTTTGACGTACTTTAACCCATCCCAATCTTTCGCGTGTACAGGTTGTTCAATAAATTCAATATTTAAATTACGATTTTCCATCTCTTTAATGATAGATACCGCTTCTTTTGGACTCCATCCTTGATTCGCATCTAAACGTAACGTCGTATTTTTTGGGACCACATTTCGAATTGCCTCAATGCGCTCCAAATCTAAATGTGCCTCTTTCCCCACTTTAATCTTTAATGTTTGAAATCCTTTTTCTATATGTTTCTTCGCCTCTTTTGCCATAAATAAAGGTTCATCTACACTCACTGTAATATCTGTATAAATTTCTTTCTTCCCGCCTAATAATGCGTAAAGTGGAACGTTTTGATATTGACAATATACATCGAATAAAGCGATATCTACCGCTGCTTTCGCACTTGTATTTCCAATACAACTCATTTGAATATACTGGATCAATTGTTGAAATTGAATCATATCTTGACCAATTAAACATAAACGAATCGGCCCTAATATCGCTTCCTCAATCCCACTTGCAAAATCACCTGTAATAACTGGTGTTGCAGCCGCGGCACCCTTTCCAACAATGCCTTCGTCCGTATGAATATATACATCTATAGTTTCAATTTCTGTTACAGTGCGAAGTGCTGTTTTAAAAGGAGTATGAAGCTTTACATGTCGGCGCTTCACTTTTATATCCGTAATTTTCATGTCGATCATCCTTTCGTTGTCCAATAAAAAATCCAGCCGTAAGAACATGCTTACGGCTGGATTTTGTCTATGATTGAGTAGACAAAGCAGCAATCTGATTATATTTTTTTTGCGCATCTTTTAGCGCCACAAGTAGCGCCTTTTGAGATGAACCGAAATAACGATTTTTAATTTCCATGACTAGCTCTGGATCGTTTATACTTTTATATAAGAATAAATATTTAACGAACTGCGATGTTAATGCAATTGTTGCGGAACAATCTGCATCAACAATTTTTCCTGTATCCTTTTCGATTACAAATGCTACAAAATAACTTTTAAACTTCTCTGTAATCGGATTATTTTGAGGAGATTTCGCATCTCCTACAATATAAATTGTATTTGAAGCGTACACAACTATCTTCCTTTCTTATACGAGGATAACGGTTTTCTTAATAGACGTATGAGTGGTAACTCAACGTTGATTAAGAAATGTATCCGCTTACGCACATTATATAAAATTATCAGAATTTTAACAACATTTATTTTTACATATATTCCATAATTAAGGATATTCATACATTTGACTGGAGAAATCTCTAACTCTTCATCTAAAAATATGTCACTATTCCTTGTAACATGCTAAAATTTAACTCCTTCTTTTTCCACACTTTCTTCACAAATAAAAAACAGTTAGCTATAGCTAACTGTTTCATTACTTTGGCAATACGAAAATTGTTTCATTTGACTTAGAAAATTGATATTCTTTTCTCGCAAACTTTAATATTTCCTCTTCATTATCCGTTAAATTCTCGATATTCGTCTTTAAAGACAAATGATCCTTTTCTAATGAAACTAATTGTTTTTTTTGACTTGTAATCGTATTTTTTTTATTCATTATTATCTCTTGTTGCTTCGTTAAAATATATTGAACGTACAAAGTAGTTGCTGCAATAAAAAGGGTCATTAAAATAAGTCGTCTTAACTTCTTTTTGTTTATAGTACGATTGTGACTAGGCTGTGATTGTTGCTCTGGTATATTAGGAACATTTACTCGTTTGAGTTTCCTCATTCAAATCCCCCTAACCCATATTTTTCACTACCATCGGCACGTTTTCTTATTTAACTAAATTCTATTTTTATAAAATAAGCTCCTTCACAAAAATATCTCATAAATTAACCAATTAAAGATAGCATTCGACGACATTTCCGTATTTCCATCGAATTTTTTTATGTATGCTGCAATAAAATAGTAGTTTATGTTATTCTTTTTCTACTATTGTAGAAGAGTTTTTCCACACAAAAAAATAAATATAGATAAATGAAAGGACATTACATGACTAATATGTAATGTCCTTTTCCTCATCAATCCAACAACTATAAACTTCAACATAAGCAACCTTTTCAAGTTAAAAATCCATATAGATATATTTTGAAGAATCCAGTTGCGACAATATATTATGTCTTCTAGTTTGAATACCCTATTTTTTAACTTTAGTAATGAAAATAAGCCGATATTACACAATGCTGTATAATATCGGCTCTAGTAATTTTATACGTTATAGAAGATTAACTTTTCATTACATTTACAGAACTCTTCTAATTAAAAATGATCGGAAAAGTAAATGTAACGAAAGCTGCCCAAAGTCCATAGGCCGGCAAATACTTAGTAACGGCATCTTGGATAGCTGAAGGTCCAGATTTATTTTGTAGAAAACGCATATAGGAGAACATAATCCAAATTAGATTTGCACAAATAAGTATGTTTACTCCTAAAACAGCCAGCCTATTAGGCGTAATCCCATAAGAAGAAAGTCTAAATACGATAGCTGACAGAGCTACACTGTCAATGATAAGCGCAAGAACAATTAAGGCAAAATTTATATAATCTGAAATGTTCTTTTGCTCGTCTGAGTTGCTCTCGGTAATAGAAAATACAGTAACTACCAATACACCAAGAAGTATCCCGTTGAAGGCTATCAGGAAATTGCGATCCAAGAATGGATTTTTCCCTACCCATATAACCGTTATAAGATATACCAACAATGTAACCAAGACAAGCGGACTAAAAATTTTAGCTATATAGGGTGTAATATTCTTAGCAAGTTTAAGATTCATTGATACTACATATGCAGCCACAATAGCGAGAGCGGCAGCACCAAATAAAACGACATTACTAAAATAGAAGTCTCCTATATCCAAGTCAATAAAGCTAAATAATCGCATGGTTAATATCGCTAGTATCATTCCGCTAACTGCCATACAGGCGTAGAGAATACAATATTCTAAATTGAATTTAATATAAGCTAATCTTTTACTTCCTTTTGAATATTCATTTCCTGTAAATGCAAGTCCTACCAATACCCATAAAAATATAGGAAAGTGTAAATAGGCAAGGATAATACTGTCTTTATAATTTAATGGCAGCATATTAAAATACAATCCGGAAATTAGGAACAACGCTGCAATGGAATATATAACACTTTTTTTCGGCGTATTTTTGTAAATAAAATAGGCAGCAATAAAAGGGATTATACCAAAAGCTAGGTTAATTGGAGCAATTACTTCCTGTTCAACAAAATGGAAAATGATCCTAGTGCTTATCCCGGCCAAAATGGATAAAATGCCCATGAATAAGAAACCTTTTTGAATCAAGGAAGTTTTCCCTGTATTTTCCGCCTCCTTGAAATGCAATCTTTCATACCAAATACCCAGAACTTGAGAATCAGGATTTTGTTCCCATGCATGTGAGAATGACTTTTTAAAAGCTTTCGGGTCTTTTCTATACATTTTCTCCAACTCATGAGGGTTATCAATATTTTCAACAATCCAATTGTTAATATCCATAGTTATGCCTCCCCTAATAATTATTATGTTACGTTTCTCCGACAGTAATTAACTGTCTTCATCACTCCTGAAAAAATAACAGCTATTTTTAAATACAAAGTTGTTTCTTTTTCAATAAAAAGCACCTCAATTATTCATTCTGATTTTAATACAAACTTTATTGTTTTACAATAAATTTTTATCAATTAAAATAATATTTTTATTGTATTTTTGTTTCAAGGAAAAATAAAAAGTATTTCTCATTCCAAGAAATACTCTATAACTTTTTATAAACATCGACTAGGCTACTTCTAGTTGTTATCTTAATTGCACGTTTTCATTTGAAAATCAATAGTTTACATAATAATATTATTCGATTGATTTTAATTAAACTTTATTGTCTATTTTAAATATTAAAATTTTCTGTTAAAATAATCGTATTATGCTTATTTTAAGGGGGAGAGATTATGTTACGAGTAATGCCTTTAGACACTGAAGACTATGATTTAATTAAAGCTGCTGAAAAAGTAATCGAAAAAAACTATAAGTATGGTCGCCACCATATCGGTTCAGCTGTACGAACTAAAACGGGAAATGTTTATGCAGCAGTACATGTTGAAGCAAACGTCGGAAGAATAACAGTATGCGGTGAAGCTATGGCAATCGGAAAATCTATTTCAGAAGGTGATCATGAATTTGATACTATTGTAGCAGTTGCTCACCCACACCCTCACGAAGATATAGAAAAATGTTGGGTTGTTGCTCCATGTGGCATGTGTCGAGAATTAATAAGTGATTATGGAAAAAATACGAACGTTATCCTTTCTTATAATGGCGAAATTGTAAAATGTAACGTAATGGAATTATTACCTGAAAAGTATACAAGTGAAGTAAAATAATTTTTAATGCTTACAATTAATAAAAAAATATTATTCCAATAAATACAAAAAACAATCCGTTTTTGAAATGGATTGTTTTTGTATTTCTTTTTTATGCAGTTTATTTTTTCTTATTTTTATTCTTAATAGAAATTCATTAATGAAAAATGAAATCAGAATATATTCGTGTATATCACGATAGAATTTATCATTCGAAAACAAAAATCCACTTTACCCTTACATTTGAAAAATATGTATAAAACTCTCTTAATTTAGTAGCCTTATCATACCAATCTATAACAATTCTGTCTTCTGCCCTTACCTGTTTCCTTTAACACATACGACTTCAAAACAAGAGCGGTTAACGAATCTGTTAATGTTTTATATGATAAATTAGATAGCGCCAATAGATCGTTCGTATATAACATTCTATGTTTCTCTAATAATAATAGTACTAATCGCTCTGACGGTTTTAATGCCTCATCACTTTCTAATATAAAGTCTATATTTTTCATTTCTCTAATTCTTACTCCTCATATAAAAAAATACGTTAAATGATTATTTAATATAAAAATAATACATAACAAAATTCGAAATATATTAAAATAACATCGTCTTAAAACACTATTACACTATAACATATAAAAGGCATTTCCCCAAATTGGAAATGCCTTTTATATGTATCTATTTTATTTATATAATTGATATGATTGTTCTAGCCCTATATTATACTTTATATTATTATCTGTCCATTCTCCCCCTAAACCTCCTGGCCATTCTGATGTATTGGTAACATATTTAAGTAAATTTCAACCCTTCAATCTTTTTTACAACACGTTCATACGATTTGACTACACTGGAAATTTCCGTGAAATTACTGCGGCATATGTTTAAGTCCCTAGTACTTTTTTACCAAGAGGTTTCGTGCTATTCGAATCTGGTTCAATTGTAATACCAATGTTATCAAAGGACACGGGCTGTTTTTGTGAGATTTCATATGTCAAGAGTCCAGAACCAGTTTCATCAGGTTTAAATATTCCAGCGTTTTTTCTTTCTCCATCTTTTAACAACCAAACTTGATACACTTCTGAATTTTTTACTTGTGGCAAATGTTCGGCTTGTACAATTAATTTTTTCTTTTCTCCTTGTTGCATAACAAATATATAGCCCTTTGTATTTTCATGGTTTTGATCGCTTGATATTAATGGCCGAGTAGAAATTACTTTAATCGGATCACTGCTTAATTCATGCTTAGCTAAAGATTGTATTTTTAATTGCGAATTTTCGATTGTTACTGCTACAGTAATCACTGCCATTATCCCTAATAATACCGTTGCCAACGGTGTAAATTGTTTTCTTAGTAAACCCGTCCATTCTTTCAATTTCGCTGTTACTGTATTATCTCTACTCGTTTGTTCGTGAACAAATATAAAATCAAACACTTCCGCTTTTAATGTTGCTGGTACTTCTTTCTCTTCAAAATCGAAATGTAACGCTTCCCAAGCTGCCTGCATTGATGAATACTCAGTTTGACATTTCAGGCATGTCTTTAAATGTTCTTGAAACTTTCTTTGTTCTCTTTCATCAAATGTATTCGTAACGTAAGATAATAAATGCTCACATTCTCTCTCCATACTATCCCCTCTATTCTAGATATCTTTTTAATCGCTTTAAAGATTGATGAAGACGACTTTTAGTGGTTCCTACTGGTTCACCTTCCATTTTAGCAATCTCACTAAGGGAATAACCTTTCCAATATAGCAAGTCGATTAATCTTTTTTGAGATATAGACAAATTCTGCTTTGCCTTTTGAATTTCAACACTGTGCATCCTTTGCTCGATTTGATTTTCCGAATCTGCTATATGCATATGTTTTTCAGAATCATAAATATTTTGAAAGTTTTTATACATAAGTTCTTTATTTTCTTTTCGGACATAATCAACACATACATTCCTCGTAATAGTAAGTATCCAATTTACGAAATCACCTTTTGAAGGATTATACATACTTTTAGTTGTCCAAAGTTTCAAGAAAATTAATTGAACAACTTCTTTTGTTTTGTCTTCATTTCCTTTGAAAAATTTAAAAGTGAAGCTATATATCAACTTAACATATCGTTCATATATTTCTTCTAATGCAGGACGATAGTTTCTTTGTACTAATTGCATTAACTCATAATCATTTTTTTCTTTCATTTTCACCTGCACTCCCTATTGTTTTTCTTTAATTTTTGATAATTCTAAATTAACTTAATTATATAATCCAAATAGAGAAAAAGGAACCACCAACAACGTTGGTCGCTCCTTTTAGCAGAATATTTATCCCGCTATTCGCGGGCAGTAAGACCCCCACTTCAAAATTCATTGAGGTGAATAACTGCTGGCATGTGCCCTATTCAACATGCTTCCCATCACTGCTTAAATGTAGTTTCACTATTCAGTACAAACCATATATCTTTAACCCCTTGTCCATTTATATCCCCTTTTGATTTATCATTAGCAAAATAGTAAAGAGGATAGCCTTTATACGTTACTTGTTTCTCTTTTGTATCTTCTCTTGTTATCGTAGCAAAGTCTTTTTTATCAAATCCTTTTGGAACTTCAAAATCTTTCGCAACAAATGGTGGCCAAAGTTTTACACAATCACCACTACAATTACTTACCTTAGATGTGTCTTTTGCAAAATAATAGAGTGTCTTTCCGTTTGAATCTGTTAAGTATTTTCCAACCTTATCGTTCTCTAATACTTGTAAACTAGGAGATTCGTTTTTATCACTACTAACTTCACTCACCTTTTCTCCACCCGTTTTCTTACTTTGAGAATCTTCTTTCTGATCGCTATTACACGCTGTTAATAAAAAAAGGCTTGCTAATATAGACACAATACATTGCCATACTTTCATACTGATTCCTCCTTCAATTTTTTATTTATATTTAAGGTAACGATAGAAAGGTTTAAATGGTTTGATAAAAAATAAAAAAAGATGCAAGTTGTTCATCTCTCCCTCTACTTACATCTTTTTTAACTCTATCAATTTATGTATTTTTCTTATACCAAAAAGGGATACTCCCCTCATAGTATTCTATATCTCTACAATAAAGTTCACTCAAAAATACCTCATAACCAAAAGTTTTACGATAAATAAAAAGAATCAATTTTGAAAGGATTGATCAAAATTGATTCTCTTCTAGTAAATTTAAGTTTAGTTTTTATAGAAAAGGGCATTTATTTAAAAACGAAATACCCTTTTTGTATTATGATTTGTTGTGCGATTCTACATTTATAACGACATTTCCCTCTTATCATTTCCGTTACAAAATGAAACACATATATACGGATTAAAAATTATGGGATTACCTACGTCTTTTTGATTAACATTTTTACCTTATATAATATCTCTTGCAATATGTGGTTTACTATAATGACTCGTTCCACCACCGCCTACTATTACTTTTCCACCTTTATCAAAGATTAATAATTTTCTTGAACCATCAGAAAGTAACACTACTACTTCTGCATTGTCATTCGTAGCCGTATATATTACATATCCACTCTTCGAAATACAAGTTGCCCAATTCTTATCAAATTCCGATCTTAGCACTCGATTAGAATACACTTGATTTTCAATTCTTCCAGGTTGTTCGTTTTCCAATTTCTTCTTACCTTCTTTCTGAAGTTGTCATTTTTATATAAATGACGGTTTCTCAGTAAATTAGTGACCGCCTTTAATATAAATAGTATATGTGTTTATTAAGAAAATGCTTGGACAACGAAAACATAACAACATTTAAGTATTTTACAACCGGAATTTTTCCTTAAGCATTACAGCTACTTCTTTAGCACTCAAATGAGTATTATTAATTTTTATATAATCTTCTTTTTCAATTTCACCATGAAATGAATTTAATCTATGTTTTTCCAACGTCTCTTTTAAATTTTTTTCAGACCACTCAATGTCTCTTTTTTTCGGTTTATGCTCTAATCTATGTGAACTTTTATTGCGTTCCAATCTTTCATCTAAGTCTGCTTCTAGCTCTACAAAATATACTGTGCCACCTTTTGATTCAAAAATGCTTACTATATGATTTATATATTCCCAATCAGATTGCAGATCCAATGCCCAAACATATGTAAATATCATTCCATATAGGTTACTATTAGACACTTCTTCAAAGAGTTCATTCCGAAACAAACTCACTAATCTTTTTGCTTCCTTTGTACTGTAATCAAAAAATGGACTAACAAAATCAATTGTCATATGATTATGAAACAACTTCAAATCGGTTATTTTCTCTAATTCATGTCCAACCGTCATTTTCCCAACTGCTTGTGGGCCAAATATTATTATGAATTTCATATTTTTTCCTCCGAACCACATAAGATTGAAAATAAGGCAGTCACTTTTGTATCAACTTTAAAATTATCCTTAAGAAATGAAATAATGACTCGTGCCACTTCTAACGTTTCTTTGAGAATTTTAAAAAACGTTCTTGGCAATACTCATTTCCATAGAATGTAATCATATTGTATAATATTCCCTTCAAAATAAACATGTGGAATTCTCAAAAGGAGGATATAATGAATTCATTAATTGGATTTCTTTTTCTTCTTATCGCTTCTAATACACTAATTTTCTTTATAGCAAAGAAATATAAGCAAACATGGAAAATAGCTAGTTGTATTTTTATTCTTTCTTCTCCTCTTGTTTTTTTCACCACTTTGCACATAATTGGTGAAAAAGTAGGAGATGGCTTCGCTGGAGGAATTGCTGGACTTACCTTTGGAGGACTTTTAATCATAAATGCAATAGTCTTATTTGTTGTAAGTTTTTTTGTTTCAACAAATAAAAATTCATAATAAATCACTACATTTATAAAAATATATCATTTCAAATGACAAAGAGCTTACTATAGTAAGAGTAAGCTCTTTGTTTTTAATCATTTATTTCACAATCGGTAATGTCACTTCACTTAATTTTACTGTTAGTTTTGTTCCAGCTTTCGGTCTAATTGTATAGTCGTAGTCACTTGCGATTAAAACAACTCCTATTTGATGCCCAGCTTTAAATACATAATCATCTGGTTGCATATCCCATGTAAATGTATAATCTTTACCTGGTTGAAGTGCTGTTGAGTTTTTTATGCTATTTAAGTTTTGTGGGTCCATCCAACCTCTCGTAACGATTTCAGGCTTCGCTCCGCCATAATCAACAAGTAATGCCGTTAAATTAGATACAGAGCGATCAATATTTCCTGTAAATGAAATCTTCGGTGTACCGCTAATACGCGTGTCTTTTTGCAGTACAGGCATTGTATACACTAATCGATTTGCTACTTCTAGATCCGGATTTTCTACTAATTGATTTGACTTTATTTTTGCATCATCAACAAATGAGAAAACCTTATTAGCAGATCCCATACTTAATGGTAAATTAACTGCTTTATTACTTAAATACATGCGAACTTTTGATGGTACAGCTGCTGAATCTGGCCAATTTTTCAACTTTTCCCATGCTTTATTTTCTCGTTGTACATCAACCATTGGTTCATCCATAATTCCATTTTCAATTCCGTACAACCAATAATCTAACCATTTATTTTGTGTTTTTTGCCAGTCATTACTTGACGTACCACCATGTCCACCTTGATGTAACCACATTTTACGAGGTACATCATTTTCTCCCAGCGCATCCCACCATTGTGCGAACTGCTTCGTTTTTACGTTCCAATCGTTTAAACCATGAACGACAAATACACTTGCTTTTATATTTTTAGCATCTTTTACATAATTTCGTTTATCCCAAAAATCATTATAATTACCAGTTTTTCGGTCCTGTCCAGCAGTCAGTTCTTTTATTATGGGACCACAAACTTCTGGATTCTTTCTTGTTAGTACTGCTTCTGCCATATTATCTGTATCTTCCCCTTGATATCCACCAGGAGCAATAACTGCACCATTTGCGCGATAATAATCATACCAACTACTAATCGCTGCGATTGGAATAATCGTTTTTAATCCTTCAACTCCAGTCGTTGCAACAGCATTTGGTAATGTACCATTGTAAGAAACCCCTGTCATACCGACATTTCCTGTAGACCAATCAGCCTTAACTTCCTCACCATTTTCTGTATAGGCTTTCGCACGTCCATTCACCCAATCAATCACAGATTTCGTCCCAAGTATTTCTTGTTCATCTCCAGTTGTCGGACACCCATCTGATTTTCCAGTCCCAATACTTTCTCCTAAAATAACGGCATAACCTCTTGGCACGTAATAATTTCCGTATGAACCAAGATTAACCGCCCCATACGGCTTTCCTTCATACGCATACAATTCTTTATCTACATTGTAAACCGGAACATCTTTTAACCCTGCCCGATATGGGCTCATTTCATAAATAACAGGAACCTTCACATTCGGTTCAGTCTTTGGACGCATTACCTTTATTGATACGCGGTCCTTTTTACCATCGCGATCACTATCAACTTCTGTCTCTACAAATAAATTTTCAATAATTGCTTCATCAAGAGAATAAATTGGTTTTGTCATCCCATTTTCTAATTCAATTTTCGTACTGCTTGTCTCGTCCTTCTTCTCTGCATGCACATCCGTTGTCAAGTTAGGTATAAAAGTTGCAGATAGCATTGCTGACAGTGTAATTGCTATTTTCTTTTTACTCAAAATGTCCCCTCCCCTTAATTGCTCTCTTTTACTATATAATAAAATAACTGAAAATTCAGTTTTAATTTTGTGTAAAAGTTGAGAAATTTATGGTGATGTATCTATCGATCATCGGTAATTTCTAAAACTGTAAAAAAGACTAATATTTCATTAGCCTCTTTTCATATTCACATAAAATTGTATTTCTTCACCTATAATAGAAACTTCATATCCAAAACCGTCTTTCGCTAATAAAACTTCGAAATCTTCTTTTTCAAAATAAGCTTTTAGAATTTTTAACATATCTTGTTCATCATCTGCAATTAATACTTTCATGCTTATTTCTCCATTACTTTTAAACAAAAAATCAATTGTATCATACAACTTCTTTGTTACATGAATGTGAAAGAAAAATATTTATATCTATTGAGGGTATAGTAATGATGAGGTGTTATACTATGATTAAAAAAATCGGCGTCATTACTCTTCTTTTCTTCTTATTATCAACAAATGCTTTCGCAAATACAAATAAACAAATTGAATTATTTGATTGTCAAAAAGAAATGGTCGTTCAAAAGCAATCTTTAAATCCAGCGCTTGAAAAAGAAGCAGTCCAATACGCTAAAGCAATCACTGGCCCATTTAAAAACTTAAATGTTGTTCCGAAAGATGGCCATATGATAAAAATCCCTTTATCTAAACCAGTTTCCATCACAAATCAATGGTTACATTCAACAATTGATGAAGTACTTATCTTACTTCCTCTTAATGAAAAACCTTATATTATGCTTTACGATGATGAAAATAATCCACATTTTTATTATGTAAAAGGTGATCCAAAAGTTTTATTGAAACAGATGAAAGTTAAAATGTAATTGGATTGGTCTCTAATCTAATTTTCACAATATAAATCAACAACTAAAATAGCTGTCCAAAACTTTTCTTTGGACAGCTACTCCTATAATACTTTATAATGACTAGATCCTTTATACATGTTCCCTCTTACAAATCCATTTGCCATATAGAACGCATCACCTTGTTTTGTATCTGTATGTAAAATAACAATTTGAAAATACTTCTCCGCATGACTTAATAGCCGATTTAATAATAAGTTCCCTAACCCTATACGCCGATAATCCTTTGAAATGTAAAATCTCCTTAACCGGCCAATCTTATTATCTTCTGTGTATGGATCTTGATTTAAGCCCCCAATTCCAATTAACATTTCCTCTTGAAACATACCATATAAACATTCACCAGTTTTATTAAATGTATTTACTTCGCTTTCATATTCATTTACTAATTTCGTTAGGAAGTTAAAGCCTTCTTCTTTACTTTCTTGGACAAGGTGATGAATCTCATATTTGAATACATCTTCAAATTTCTTCATTTGTATTTCTTTCAACTTTGCCACCTACTCCATCTTTTGAAATTTATTTGAACGTTTGCTTATTCATTATTTAACCAATTCAATAGTTTAGGAATAGTATCTGCATAAAGATTGATGTCATTTAATGTTGTAGTCACTTGATTCGTTCCTAGTTTTTGCTCCTCTTCATCCGTACATTCAAGCCTTAACGAGCGCTTTACATTATACTCTAGCCAACCTAACCTCCCTAAAAATCCTGTTGCTAATATATTTTCCCAGTTCGCATGTAGTGCACCAAACTTCTTTTTATATCCATTTATAAAAGAATCGAATCTTTGTTTATTAAGTTTACCTTGTTCATTTTTTGACCAATAAATTGCAGTTTCTATTAAATCCTGCATCGGATTAATATAACCAGCTGATTCCCAATCGATAAGTACTGGTTTATTATAATTCCACATTACATTCTTAGGATCTAAGTCTCTATGACTAATTACCGTAGTTGTTGATAGCATTTTGGATGCTTCATTCGCAATTGCATTCCACCTTTTAAGGTTTTCATAGCTTTTTAAGAATAGCTGATACCATTCCAAATGTTCTTCTTCGCCTCTTACTAAGTAATAGTTCCAATCAATTAATTGGTCGTTTTCGAATGTATCATTGGTTATACTTAACTTTGTAAAATCAGTTTTATGTATTTCCGCAAGTATTTCACCTATCTTTTCACATTGGGTATTATTTATTTCATCGTCTTTCAATCTTTTACCTTCCACCCAATCAAATATAAGATAAAATTGGTTATTAATTTTATGTAAGGAATCTCCATTGATTTTTTTAGCGGGAAGAGCTGGTACCTTCTTCGATATGAGAGTAGCTATCTTTTCTGAATGTATATAGTTTTGCACCGCCGTCGTTCTAATCATAATTTGTGGATTTAAAAGTTTTATCGCGTACTTTCCTTTTGTCGTTTCAATTGCATACATCCGATGCAAAAGACCTCCACATATAGGTTTTGGAGAAGTTAACAATTCTCCAAGAAAAGATTGTTTACATATCCCTTCAAATTCTAATTGATAATTTATGCTATCCATTCTTTTCACCTGCTATTCTAAAATTACTTGTTCAAATCTATGAAAAAATGCTCAAAAATATTAGAGCATTCACTCGATATATTTTTAATAGTCCCCATTATTTAGTTTCGATTCCTTTAAATAAGCCTCAAATATTCGTCTACATCTTTATGAATTTGCATAAAGGCTTTATTCCAAAATTCATAATCTGTTATATCTATTTCAAAATGTTTTTTCATAAGTTCTTCTACTGGGGCCTTTCCTGTTTCTCGTAAAAACTCTTTATACTTCGAATGAAAAGTACTTTTACTTTCCTGAGCTACTTCTAATAAACTAAAACTTGCTAAATACCCGAATGTGTATGGATAATTATAAAAAGGAACATCTGCAATATAAAATTGAATGTATTTCATCCAAACGAAGGGCTGGTATTCACTTAAAGCATTTCCATACGCTTCTTCTTGTGCTATTATAGATGTTTTTTCTATTTCATCAGCACTTAAAGGACCTGCTTTACATCTCTCATAAAACTTCTTCTCAAATTGAAACGATGCTCGAATTGCCATTACATAATTAAAACAGTTTCTTATTTTCCAACTAAGCAATGACTTTTTCATATCAATACACTCTGTAGTTTCGATTAAATAGTTTATGAGTACAGTTTCAAAAAAAATAGACGCTGATTCTGCTGTACTCATTGGCAAATAATCATCTAAAAATGAACTAGACTGTTCAAAACTCATATTATAAAAATGCCAAGCGTGACCTAATTCGTGAGCAAGTACCCTTACACTATCAATACTTCCATCATAACGCATTGAAATTCGCGATTCTTTCTCACTGAAAAAAGGAGCACAAAATCCACCTGGTGGTTTATTCTCTCTCGGTTCCGCATCTATCCATCCACTCACAATCGCATTCCGTGCAAATTCTGCTAATTCTTCATCTATAATCTTTAATGCATCATATATGTTTTGTACTGCTACTGAAAAAGGAATACTATCCCCATTATTTTCCTTTACTGTCATAAGTTCATGCCATGTAATCGGAGTTTTCCCTTTCTTATACACGTTTAAAGCACTTACTAATTTATTAAGATTTTCTTCTGTCGCATTCCACATTTGTAATAATACAGTTTCAGAAATACCATTTGCATGAAGAGATTGTGTTAAAATCTCACTATCTTCTATCTCGCAACTTTTTGCATTACGTAATCTCCCTATTTGATTTAACACAGTCGCAAAGATTTCTTTTTCCTTATTCAAAGCATTTGTAAGAGAATCAAATACTTTTAATCTTTTATTAGGATCATCATTATTCATTGCAACGTAGTTTGCTTGTCCATAAAATAACGTATCTTTACCATGTATTACTTCAATCTTGTTTCGTAATTGTATATACATATTTTCCCAAGCTTTCAGTTCATTTTCTAATAGGTTAATAATTGGATTGTTAACACTTTGTTCCTTACTAGATTCTATTAATAGTTGAACTTCTTTCTTTAATTGATTTGTTTTTACACTTAGTAAAGTATCTTCAGGTTGTGTATCATCTTCAATAGATCGGCAATATAAGTAATACTCTGCTTTTTCAATTGCCTGTATAAGTTGTGAAAGGATTACTTGGTCTTTTGTTGCTTTATATTCTACTTTTAGCTGTTCTATAGAAATCATAAGGTCCTGTTCATTGGAATATAATCTGCATAAATTCCAGTTAGTCGGAGCTTGTATAAGCATTTTCATTTTAATAGCCTCCTATTTTTACAAATAGTTACAGAAAATTAACCTCTCCACAATTATATACGAACCTACAATATTTTAATATTTTTAAATATTCTTTCTTAAACGAATCCAGATTAACATTCCTTATTTTCTCCTATTTAAAAGTCTACCTTTTTTCGAATGTAAGTAGCATTAAAGCACTAAATCTACTGCTATTGGAATAAGTATTACTCCTCCAATAAAAGGGTAAACCGCTTCACAACATGTAAACGCAATAATAGAAAAAATTTCACCTAGCCTATTCTTTATTAATTTAACTCCAACCACAACAGAAGGATATCTTCACTCTTTAACGAATACAGGATTATAAATAACCTTATCAAAAGTGGTGAGATAAATAGGAAAACAATTTAATTTCTTATTAGACGATAAAATGGAAAAATGTATAATTAAACAGCTTCAGAGCGCTGGTTGTGTTTTCGCAGCAGAAGAGGCTCGTTTCCTTATCTCAGAGGCACGAACTCCTGATGACCTTAAGAAAATGGTGAAAATGCGAGTTGATGGTTTACCTCTAGAATATGTTGTTGGATATGCAGATTTCTGTGGTGTGAGGATAGAAATGGACCGAGGTGTTTTCGTACCGCGCCAACGTACCAAATTCCTTGTTCACCAAGCTGAAGCCCTGTCATGCTCCAATGATGTCATTGTTGACTTATGTTGCGGATCAGGTGCTGTAGGTGTCGCACTGTCGGCAGCTTTAGGACGGGTTGAATTATATTCTGTTGACATTGACCCTATCGCAGTACAATGCGCTGGACGCAACGTAATGGATTTCGGTGGCCATGTTTTTGAAGGTGATTTGTATAAATCTCTTCCCCTTTCACTTAAAGGTCATGTGAACACCTTAGTTGCGAATGTACCTTACGTTCCTACTGAAGCTATCAAACTGCTTCCACAGGAGGCTCGCCTATATGAATCAAAGTTGGCGCTTGACGGCGGAGTGGATGGACTTGATATTCAGCGAAGAGTAGTAGATGAAGCGGTTCTCTGGCTAGCACCAGGAGGACATCTTTTGATAGAGACGAGTGAAATACAGGCACCTCAGACATTTGAAATTTTCACTCGTGCTGGCCTCACTACGAAAGTGGCTAGAGACGAGAAATTGGACGCTACTGTTGTTATCGGATTGAATTCTGTTTTTTAGATTAAATACGTACTTAGACTTAATCACAAACGAAATAATAATTTTCTTAGCATTATAACAATAAACAAAAAGGATTGATCAAAAGATCAATCCTTTACCCTACTTTATTTAAGAAGAACAATGTTATAACACCAGGTCCTGTATGTGCCCCGATTGCTGCTCCGATTGTATTTACAATAAATACTTCACAGCCAAATCTTTCAGTAATTAACTCTTTTAACGCTTCAGCTGTTTCTAAGTCATCACCGTGTGTTATACCAATTGTTTGACCTTTAAGGTCTTTTCCACGCTCTTCCATAATATCTACAATTCGGCCAAGTACTTTCTTTTTCCCTCTTACCTTTTCAAGTGGTACAAGTTTTCCTTCTTCCACGTTTAATATCGGCTTAATGTTTAATAAACCGCCGATAAAACCTGCTACTTTACTTAAGCGCCCGCCTCTAACAAGGTACTGTAAGTCAGCTACAGTGAAGATGTGTTCCATATGCTTCATTAGAAAAGCGACACGGTTTAAGATATCTTCTTTTGTTGCGCCTTCTTTTGCCATTTTAGCAGCCTCTAATACGACAAGCCCTTGACCTAGTGAAGCGCATTTCGTATCGATAATTTCTAAATCTAAGTTAGCGTATGTTTCTTTCACTTCTTCTTTAATAAGAACTGACGATTGATATGTACCTGATAGTTCAGATGAGAAAGCTAAATATATACAAGGATTACCTTCTTTTGCATAAGAAACAAATTTTTCTTGGAATGTTTCAAGTGAAGGCAATGACGTTCTGTAAGCCGCGCCTTCTTTCATGTTTTGCAATAATGTAACTGAATTTAATGTAACTCCATCTAAATACTCTGTTTCTGCTTCATCATATACACGGAGTGGAATTAAATCAATATCATATGCCCGCAGCAATTCTACCGGTAAATCCGCCGCACTATCCGTAATGATTTTAACACCCATTTTTAAACCTCTATTCTGTTAAAATATAAAAAAATAATAATAAATAATAGTACTTTTAAATTATATACGTAAAACATAAATGAAGAAAGGGAAAGACTTTATATTGTATGCACTATTCTTCAAAACTTGAACCACAGAGAAAAATCATTTCGATTTATCCTCTTTTCACCAGTTATTGAGCTATATATAATGAGAACATTAATACTTTTCCGAAAGGGGAGGCATATGGGTATACAACTAGCCACCATTCAAGATTTAGAATGGATTAATAATCAATATGCATCTGTAGGATTTGCACCAAGTGATTTAAAGCGGGATAAAGTTGCGATTATTACATGTAAGGGTGAGTATGCAGGTGTAGGTCGTTTAGTCCAAATTGACGGAGAGACTATGGAAATGGGTGGTATTTTCATCGCTCCTAAATTTAGAGGGTTACAATTAGCAGAAGCACTCGTTTCATTTTTAGTGCAAACAGCGCAGGAATCACATATTCAAAATGTATTCTGTCTCCCTTTCGAGGAATTAAAAAACTTTTATAAAAAATATGGTTTTACTGAAATAGATACTACACAAGAGGTTGTCCATCCAGTTATTCTAAAAAAATATAATTGGTGTTTAAAAACTTACGATAAACATGTATTACTATTTAAGTTGTGAGTTTTCTTTACTTGTAGGGGATATACCTTCTAATACACATCATGTTTTAACGAATATTTATCCGTTTTATCTATCGTATAATTGCATAATTTTTTCAATCAACCCATCAGTTGTATTTTGGATTTTTTCCCATCCCTTATTTGCTAGCTCGTTTACAAACTTGCTAGCATTATTTTTAAGTTTCACTATTACATACTCCTGAAGATATTATTAGCTAATTTATGGAGATATGATCATTTATTTAATCCGCACCCAAGCTTCCTGTTCTTGTAATAATTGTACTGTTAATTCCAATACAATATTTTGTATTAGCTGATACGCATTATCATGAAATGTACTGCGCTCTGATATAAATTCTATACATTGAAAAATATAACCTTCTACAAGTAAACTCCCTTTTTCAATTTTAGATGGATTATTTCCTTCCTTTATTATTTTAGGCAATAAGAATTCTTTTTTTGTTAAAATAATTTCCTGTGACACCTCTTTTATCCCTGTAACTTTTTCTTTAAATTCCACTTTTTCTTGCAAACTAATTTCACCTTTATATCTCCCTATTTCTATTGGTAGTTTCGCAGTTATATAATTATTTACGTCTGCCTCATCTTCCTTCTCTAATATTATACCGTGGATAGGAATCCACGAAGATGCATCTACCCAATTCTCCTCCATATTCCCTTTTACTTTTTTATTAGGAAGTTCTAAAAGCACTCTCTTTTCATAAAGATTTGAAGAAATTAAATTACAATTAACTTCTCCATGATAATGTTGCACTGTAGTTAATAACTTAGCATCCAGCTCACGCCCGCCTACATTTTGTTCATTACGAAATAGAAACGCTTCTTGAGTTTTCACATTTATATTAGGGAATTTTATAAAACTAGTCACATCCGAAATAATAGAAAATGGAGTTTTTACTACTATTGAACGCACTGAAGTCTCTATTTTTGATCCTGAATCTATACTTTTTTTCTCTAATCCAATTTCTTTACTTTCTTTCTTTGATTCAATTGCTATTTCCTCTTCCTCTAATCTAACCTCTTTATCTTCTTTTACTGATCCAGTTTCTTCTCTTTCTTTCTTTGATTCAATTGTCATTTCTTCTCTCTCTGGTTCAATTACTACGTCTTCTTTTTTTGATTCAATTTCTTCAATCCCCCCTTTTTTTCTTATTTCGCCCGAATCATCTTGACCATTCAGTATTTTCTCTTTGTAAACTTTGTTCCATATTTCCTTACCAACCCATGGCTTATTCATCACCATCCCCCCCCATCTGATGAAATTCATAAGAATATGCTTTTGGTACACGAGTATTTCATCATTATATATGTTTTATAATAATAAAAAAGACATTGTCTTTTTATTAAAGACAATGCCTTTTTTATTTTTATACTTGTACTTGTTGTACTTGCAACACTTTTAAAGTAAGGTCTAGTACAATTTTTTCACGAAGAGTACCAAATGGCTCGTTTAATTCTGTTGGACAAGGGGAAAAGTCTAACTCGAAAAATTGAGCGCTTACTAATTCGCAATACGGTTGTTCATTATAAAAAACTGTATTTTCGAAGAAGTATTTGTCTAAACGTGGTAGATCACCATTTTTAGGATTAATAAAGTGAGAAGTAGTATCTGAGGAAGCAGCTACTAAAGCTAGTGATAGAAAATCAGCTTCCATTAAATCCGCAAAACCAGAAAATGGAACATTAGCAACGCGGTCATATAGCACTCCATTACACTCATCATTTGCATATTCAATATTTTTACGAATATATCCTTGTACAAATAATTTTGCTCTTGTAACTCGGCGGAAATTTGTACCTGGTACTGGAGTAAATGCTACAGGAACTAACTTGCATTGTGTTAAAAATACATTTTTTAAAATACGTTTAATTTCCACTGCTGGAGGATCTAATGAAATATCAGATTCTACAACAATTTGAATTGTTCTTTCTGCTAATACAACTGGTATTTTTACAATTGGCGCTCCTGGAGTAAGAATTGGTGTTGCAGCTGCATCACTTAATGGTGTTTGAGTTTGTCCTTCTACTTGACATGGTACATTAATTGGGCATTGTTCACTCATATTTTATAATCTCCTTTATAAAAGAATTTAGAGCTTTTTAACTCTCTTTACTGTATATGTACTTTTTCTATTAATGCGCGGGCTTGTATCATAGTCACTTTTATCATTTGCAAATATAAAGAGTGTTCTCTCTTTAATAATCAAATACACCCAGCTTAATATACCTAGTTTTTATGAATATTTACCTATTAAAAATGAAATTTCTTAACTAGAATCGCGGAAAAATACCATAATATGTTGAGTAAGTTCAATAGTTAAAAAGATAACAATATTTCCGAAGAAACTTTCAAAATTCTATTCTTAAATTTATTAAAACAGATAAAATTAATTTTGTTAATTTCTTCATTTCATAATATTCATGAACCAGCAAATTAATATTGGAAGCACCTTACCTTATTGTTAAAAAATAAAAACCGACTTTTTCAAGTCAGTTTTTATACCCAATTTGTCATTTTAAAAAAGGATTAATTAATATTAATTTAATAGGATTTATTAGCTTTTTTGTGTTGTTCAATTCGTATCAATCCCCGTTCATTTACCTATTATCCACAAAATAAGTATCATAGGCCCTGTCAAAAATATATCCTAGCTTTTCTGCTAATTTGGCAGATGTAGTATTCGCTGCATCCCAGTTTGGATATTTACCCTTTTCTAAACAATCCAATATTAACGCCGCACTTACTACAGTCGCCAAACCTTTTCTTCTATGATTTTGATCAGTCGCAACTTCAATCTCAATTCCATCATCATAAATGATATATGATGATGCACCGCATACAACTTCTCCTTTATACAAAATACAATACCCTATACCTCGGTTTATATAATCTTCAACTGATTGAAATTGACTTGTAAAATCTTCAGAGGCTTTATGTAATGTAGGGTTATTTACGATATCTTCATCTATTCTTCTTAACTCGTATCCTTTTGGAAGCACTGATATAAAAGATTGTAATTTTGAACGATTAAAAACTTCAGCATTACGTTTGAATTTATAGCGTAAAAACTTATCTATTTTTCTTCCGTAAAATGTTTCTAAACGCTTTTTCCAATCTTCACTATTTACGATTACTAACATTCTATCAGGAATGTTACGTACTAATTCTTCTGTTTCTTTCGCATTTGAATCCCCAGCATAAAATGTGAAAATCCCTATCGTAACTTGCGCTACTGTTGGATTTTCAAGATTATTTACCCAAGCGGTCCCCATATGTCCCTGTAAATAAGACAGTAAAACAACGTTATTGAAATCTTCGAACATAGTAACTAGTTTTTCTCTTGTATACATATTCGCTTCATATATCATTTACATTCCTGCTTTCATTAGAATCCATGTACCTCTACTTTTTTCATAAGCCCTTTTATTCTACAAATATGCAAACGTCTACTAAATTCCATATAATTATAAAATATTCATAAATATAAAATTATTATAACATCTAATCAAAAAAGTAAAATTCACTTTTGCAATTTCAAAATACACATCTTTATATCTAAATAAAACCAATTTATTGAAAAACTTTTTCACGTATACCAAACCCATCTAAATAACTGTAAGATTAATTTGTAAATAAACTTTTTAAGGGGGATTATAAAATGTCTGATTTCTATTCTCGTCTTTCAAAAAGTGATGCCGCTGTTCTTCTTGTGGATCATCAAACTGGTCTAATTTCTAGCCTAGTGCGTGACTATGGAGCTGATGAGTTCAAAAATAATGTTTTAGCTCTTGCAAATACCGCTAAGTTTTTTGATTTACCGGTTATTTTAACAACTAGCTTTGAAGATGGCCCAAATGGCCCACTTATGCAAGAATTAATTGAACTTTTTCCAAATGCGCCTAAAATAGCGCGTCCTGGACAAATAAACGCATGGGACAATGATGAATTTGTAAAAGCTATTGAAGCAACAGGTAAAAAACAGCTAATTATCGCAGGCGTCGTTACTGATGTTTGTGTTGCATTCCCAGCGCTATCTGCTGTAAATGCAGGATATGAAGTATTTGTGGCAACTGATGCATCTGGAACTTTTAATAAACAAGTCGCTAATGCCGCTCTTATGCGTATGGCCCATGGGGGAGTTCAACTCATGAACTGGTTTAGCGTTGCAGCTGAATTACAGCGTGACTGGCGAAATGATGTTGAAGGCTTTGGAGCTTTACTTGCTAAGCACCTTCCAAGTTATCAAAATATCATCGGAAGCTACATGGGAGCTCAAAAAGAATTTAGTAAATAACACAATTATTAATTAATCTTAAAAAAAGTTACTCACAACTATTTGCATAGTAAAAAAGGGCTACTTCAATAGCCCTTTTCTTATTTGCTTTACTAACATTCATATTAACAAAGCAATTTTTTCGTTAATACAATTCAATTCATATATATAAAAACTCTCACTATCTTGCAAGAGGATTAATCAATTATAAATACGTTATATTTCCTTCTTAGAAGTAAAGGATTCTGTGGCACCATTTGTATATATTTTAGTCAACTTAATAATTGACTTATACAAAGTATGATCATCAATTATCATTTTTTTCATCTCTTCAATCTCAACATTACCAGTCCCACTTTCTATTTTTAAACAGTTCGAAATGTTGAGATATCCCCTTGATGCGAAAAGAATAATAAACGTAACATCAGGGAAATTAATGAACAGTACTCCAAACTTCAAAGGATTCGCAGCTGTATTCGATAAAACTAATCGAAAATCTAACAGTTCAGGTACTTGCACAAAATCTTTAGAAACAACCGCTTCCCCAACTATTGTAACCTGCTTCACTGCATTGCCATTTTCATCTGTAAATTTAGTACAACTAGGCGCATCAATTGTTTTTGCTTGTAGAGATACATTCAATTCTGGATTGTGAAAGTCAAAAAAGAGTGTACTTCCCTCCGTTAAACATTGTGGACAAACATTTCCAAGTAGACTAAAATCCTCTTCAATAAATTTAACTTTCGTTTTACAACTACACACTTTTCCTATTCGAATTGCATCAATCTTTGAACAATCTACAAAGATAACATCATTGTCCTCTTGTACGAATGATACGATGCCTTTCATATTATTAAATGAGAGAAAATAAGATACAACAATTTCGTTTCCAGCTATTACGACACTTTCAACCTTTGTAAAAGGTTCTAAACTTCGTAAAAATTCACAAATTCTATTCTTGCGACATCTATAATTACGTTTCGGCTCACAATCCACTTACACTCCATCCCTTCCCTATTTGTTTTTATCTAATACATATAATATGAGCGGAATATAAGAAAAGCTTGGACAATATAACTTTAACGTAGGAATATAGTTACCTACTCATCACATTAATAATGAAATTACGTCAATAATGCGTAATAACACATAAATTTTCCTATAAATACATATAACAATTTCATCTTTCATGAAAAAAACGTTATAATAAAGTGAAACTTTCATTAGCGGGAAGATTTCCCCCACTAATGGTTAGTTGAACCAATCGAGCTCTTACAGGCAGTTATCTGCCACGCTTCTCATCATTCGCTTCTTCACCTTTGGGTGGGAGTTACTGCTCGTTAGCGCGGGATGATGTGTAGCCTCTACGATTACGTTATAAAGGAGATTAAAACAATGGCTAAAATTAAAGTATACCAAGCAAAAGAAGAAAATATGGAAGCAGTAAAAAACATCATTGATGTTGAGGAACAAAACCCAACTGCTGAAAACTTACAAAATCTATACGCATGTGTATTAGATACTGAAGATATGGCATTACCTGAATCATATATTGAAGAAGATATCTTAATTGATTCTATTGAAGTTATGGTTAACGCTTCTCAAAGCAAAGTAAGAGACTTAGGTACATACGATGTAATCGAAGTTCAAAACAAAGGTAAGAAAACACAAATTTTATTATTAGCAGACGAAGAATACGAAATTATCGAAGGCTAATTTAACGCCGTACATACGAAAAAGCTCCTTTCAACTTTGAAAGGAGCTTTTTCATTACGCTTTTGATGTTTCACTCTTTTTATTCATTTGTTGTTTCTTAATTACCATGCGCTCATTTCCCATAAAGAAAATGAATATGAATGCTAAACCAGCTGGTACTAATGCCCACATGAACGTTTGAACGATTGAACTAGAAAGAGCTTCAATAATTTTATCTAATATTTGCGGAGGAATTTGAGATCTTGCCGATTCTGATAGAATGGCTCTTGAATCTCCTAATGCATTTGTATTCATTCCTCCGCTCATCCCTTTAAAAGCTTCCTCTAATTGATCTTGGAAACCTGTTCTTTGGATCATTCCAAAGATTGTAATACCAAGTGTCATTCCTAATGAACGAATGAAATTACTCGTTGAAGTCGCAGATCCGCGCTGTTCCATACCAAAGTTATGAATAGCTGCCATACTTAGCACAGAGAAGGAGAATCCGACTCCAAAACCAATTATAATCATGTACATAGTTAATAATACACGGCTTGTTTCTGGGGTTAACGTACTTAATAAGAATAATCCAATTAGCATAATAACTGCAGAAATAATCATAATGTTTCGGTAGCTAAGCTTTGTCGTTAAAAATCCGCCTAATTGAGCTGTTACAACTGACCCTAACATCATCGGTAAAAGTAATAATCCGGAGTTTGTTGCGGTACCACCGTATACACCTTGAATAAATAGCGGTATGTATACAGTTGCTGACATAAACGCAGCACCGTAACATAAGGCAATAATTGTACTCATTCCAAATAAGCGTTGTTTAAACATTTCAAATGAAATGATTGGCTCTTCGACTTTTCGCTCAATAACAATAAATGCGATTATTAAAATAGAGAATCCACCAAATAAACTTAAAATAAAGCTAGAATCCCAATCATATTTTTGACCACCTAACTCTAAGGCGAACATTAAACAAATTACTGCACCAACTAAAGTAATTGCGCCAAACCAATCAATTTTTTGCTTTCTATGAACTCGTGACTCTTTATAAAAGAATGTAATAAAAATAAGTGCTAAAATACCAAGTGGTAAGTTAATGTAAAATACCCAGTGCCAACTAATGTAATCTGTAATATATGCGCCTAGTAGTGGCCCAAAAATACTCGATAAGCCAAATACTGCTCCGAATAACCCGCCCATTTTCCCACGCTTTTCAGGAGGGAAAATATCAAAAACGATTGTAAAAGCGATCGGTACTAATGCCCCGCCGCCAATACCTTGAATAGCACGATAAATACCTAACTGTGTAATATTTTCAGCAGTGCCACAAAGTGCCGAACCAATCATAAAGACGATTAAACCAAAAATAAAGAATCTCTTTCTACCATACATATCTGATAGTTTACCGAAAATCGGCATACCTGCCATTTCTGCAACCATATAGGCAGAAACGACCCATACAAAGTTTTCAAGGCCTCCTAAGTCACCAACGATTGTTCCCATCGCTGTTACGACAATGGTATTATCCATTGATGCCATTAAAATACCTAGCAATAAACCCGCCACAACAAAGCCGAGCTTATTATTCTTCTCAACCATATCTCGTATTCTCCCTCGCATTACTTATATTTGTTTATGTTCTTTTACGACTGCGTTACCTTTCTGATTAAAACTAGTATGATATTCTACAACACTAATTTCACATCCAGGACCAATTATAACGTTGTTTCCTCTTACTACTTCAGCAATAGTATGTTCTAAATAAATATCATCTCCTTCAATAATCGATGTTTGAAGGCTTCCAGCATGACTTATAAATGGAACGAATCGTGCTTTTTTACGAACGGTAATCTTTTTACCACCGATTTCTCTTACTTTACTTCCTTCATAACGAAGTGAAATTTCAATATTTTCAGCATTAAGTAATCCATCACTTTCAAGACCACCAGTTAGTGATAGTTCCTCTACTTCAATATCTCCCTTCACATTTAAAGCACCTTTCACATCTACGAAATCACCTGAAAGCTTTCCTTTCACTTCAATCATACCTCTAACTTTTGTTTTTTCAATATGAGCATCACCATTTATTTGTGTATTACCGTATACTTTTACATAATCCGCATTTACATTTCCTTGTACTTCACTATCTCCATACACAACATAATTTTTAACTTTCATATTACCGCGTACATCACTTGTGCCGTACGTTTTAAAGTCATTACAACTCATATCGTTAGAAATTGTTCCTTCGCCGCGAATCTTCACTTTATTATAATCTCCGCCTGCCGAACTACCAGAACCATTCACTGTAAGACTATGTTGATGTTCCATACTGATTTCTCCCTTCCTTTATACCTGCTTAATTTCTTTTACATTTGCACTTTTATCAACAGTAAGAACACCGGTATATTCTATGAGTTCAATCTCACAGTTCGGTCCTACTGTAACATTGTTTCCTCTTACCGTTTTTATGTGAGCATAATCAATATCGATATTGTCACCTTCTAATAGTTCCGCTTCTAACTGCAAACCAAATACTGTTTTAAACAGCCTACTTAATGTACCTGATCTATGTCTTACTTTAATCGTTTGACCACCAATTTCTTTCGCTCGACATGTACCGTGAATATTAATATTTATTTCATCAGCGCTTAATAATCCGCCAATTGTAAATTGTCCTTCTGAAGAGAAAGTATCCACTTCACAATTACCGTCAATTGTTGCTTGACCATTGACTTTAAATTCTTCACCAGTGACATTTCCACCTATCGTACCTTTTCCTGCAATTTTCAAACTGTTTGCCTTTACATTTTGCGTAATTGTTGCTTTTCCATCAATTCGCATCGTTTCAGCATGAACTGTGCCATCGACTTTACCAGATCCGCTAATTCGTGCACTACTACTTTTCAAATCGCCAGTAACTGCACCGTAACCGTTACATTCAAATTGCTCACATTCAACATTTCCATTCACAGTCCCTTTTCCATTTAGTTGTACTTTATAAAACCCACCACCATTCGATGTACCATAACCGTTTATAATTAAATTTTCTGTACGCATTATTTCTCCTCCACTACAATAGTTTAGTTTTTAATGCTTCTGTATACTTCATAATTGCTTCACGTAAAACAATCTTCGTTCCCCTTTCAAAAATCAAATCTTCAACATTTGATACTAATAAGCATGTAGAAATCCCCATTTTTCGGATCATAACTAAGTCACAATTTTTATGCTTAATCGCTTCATAATTTTCTCGTAAAACTTGCAGAACCATTTTTCCTTCTTCTAAACTAACTTCTCCCGATTGCAATAGTTCTTCTAACATATACACATAAAGAATATCTACAAATTGAAAATCTTCCGTTTTGTTCGTTTGCTCTATGAAAAACTGTAAAACAGATTCTGATGTAATCCCTTTATGAATGAGATCTTCTTTCGTTAAAAGAATCTCTGTTACACTTGGTGAAAACATATTCGCTAATTCATCTAGTGATAAATCCTCTTTCATCGTTTGGATTTTATCAATACGCTCTAAAATCTTTTCTTTCGGAAAAAATGTCTCCTGACCAGTGAATGTTGATTTCCGTACAAACCAATCTTCCGGAATTAAATTTTTTCTCTTCCACCTATATAACTGTCCATATGAAATACCAGTAAGCTCTAATAAATCTTTTTTTGAAATTAAATCTGTACTCAACTGTATAACACTCCTTCCTAACAACAATGTAACATAACACTGTTACGCTGTAAATAAACTTTTACTACATTTAGCGTAACAATGTGTAAACCAAACCTGTTTTACACAGAAAAAAGGCTCTTGTACATTTCATGAAAATGCATAAGAACCTTTATTCATCAAGGTTTAAACCATATTTTATAATAATCAATCCACCCTTGTGAATTAATTATTATATTTTGTACTTTTTCGTGAGAACTTACCTCTTGTTTGTTGCGATATAACGGAACAATATGAATTCTACGTAACAATGTGTCCTCAATGTCGCGCAACAATGTGACCCGTTTCTCTAATTGATTTTCGGTAAAATACAGCTGTAATTCTTCATTAAAATTTATATTACTATGCTGATGAACGAAACTGTTTTTTGTAAGAAACATGTACAGCAGACTATCTTCTAACCGTTCACTAATCGTTGCGCTATCATGCATCATATCAGCTTTTTGTATTATATTTATGTGCAATAACTCTTCTGTTTCTAGAAAATTGACTTCAATATTTACGCCATATTTTGCACACTCTTTTTGTATCCAATGTGCATCTTCAACATGGTCCCGTCCTTTAAATGTATAGAGTTGTAGTACTTCATTACGGTAAATACTTCTCTTAATTAAACCTTTTATATCTTCTTCACTCTCTATTACACTGCCATTTGCTAATAGTAGCTCCTTTGCCACTTCTCCACGTTCTCCGCCGAGTTGTTGAACGATTGGATTGCCATGAATGATTTTATATAACGCTTTCCGGAATAACTCATCTTGCATTGGTCCCTCTTTCACTTGATTACATGTTATATATGTTACATTCGACTCAAGTCGAGACAGGTCTTTATTATGTTTCTCTCTATCTTTATACTGCGCCTTTACTAAAACATCATATGTATTGACACTTTGCTTTACATTCCATAATTCAACGCGATCTAGAAAAGGCCTTTCTCGAAAATATAAATGATGAGCTTCTAGTATAAAGAGATTTTCATTCCTTTTATATAACCTAAAAGGCCCTGTCCCAATTAAATTTCCTGCTTCATCTTCATTTACGATAGAACACTGTTCTGTACTTAGCATATGTAAAAACATACTATTTTCCATATGTAATTGAATTTCTACAATATAATCATCTACTGAACGGACACTTGCAACGTGTTGTAACATCCATGCATGTGGATTGTTTTCAGCTTTCTGAAATCGATTCAGTGAGTATACAACTTCATGTGCAGTAAGTTGTTTTCCATTATGAAAGTAGACTCCTTTTCGTAAATAAAACGTCCATACCTTTTCAACATCATTATATTCCCAGTGAAATGCAAGTCTTGGTTCTATAATGTTTGTATTACCGTCTACATACACGAGTGTGTCGAATATATGTTTTACCATATGACACTCCGAACGCATTGTAGCGTAGACAGGATCTAATGCGATATCTAGATTCATTTGTACTTGCAAACGAAGCACATCTCTTCTCCCATAAGATGTCCTTTCAACTTGATAACCAAATATCGAATCGATCCACGTTTGAAACTGTGTTTGAAGCGATGGAAAATACGAGCTATACCTTTCAATAAATGCATTTCCGCTTTTTACATCCCCTTGTCTCGTTATTTCTTTCCCTCGTTCTAAAATTAAAAATAGTGGATGTTTTTCAAATGACAATTTCGAACGATTTCCTCTTCCTCTGCCAGGAAACCACATAATCCAATGTAAGTCTTCCAATTTCTTTATGATTAGTTTACTATTTCTCTCCGTACAAAATAATGTTTCAGATATATTTTGTATTGTTATTTCTACTTGTTCCCCCTCTGATCGTCCTTTTCCATACTGAAGCCATAGGTGCATATATTGCTCCAAAACCGTCATAAAACGCCCCCTAAAAGATGAAAAATCTTCCACTTTCATTCTACACTTTTTCATTTCTTGCTTCCATCTTATCATTTCAATATAGAGAGGAGGATATAGAAATGAATCAACTGATAAAACGTTATAACAAGCCCATTCTCATTCGATTTTTTGGTGAATTATTAGTCCGAACGACAGAAGCGATGCTAGCCATCATTTTTATTGTTCACGTTAATAAAGCGTTACATGGAAATATCATCGTAACGATGCTTCTTTTCGGATTACAGCCACTATCTGATATTGTGTTTACATTAATTGCTGGTGGCGTAACAGATAAATACGGCCGAAAGAAAATCATGTTAATCGGGTTACTTTTACAAGCTTTTGCCATAAGTGGATTCGTTTTTGCTGAATCAGTCGTATTTTTCGCCTTACTTTATATCTTAAATGGTATTGGACGCTCCTTATATATTCCAGCACAGCGAGCTCAAATCGCTGACTTAACAAAGAAAGAACAACAGGCTGAAATATTTGCTGTTTTGCAAACGATGGGAGCGATTGGGTCTGTAATCGGCCCATTAATTGGCGCCTTTTTCTATAATAGTCACCCTGAATATTTATTTGTACTGCAAGGTGTAGTCCTTACGCTATATGCCGTACTTGTTTGGACGCAGCTTCCTGAAACAGCGCCACTTATGAAAAACATCAAAACAACGAAAGAAGCATATTCACCAAAACAATTTATTTCAAAACATTATGCTGTATTTGGACTTATGGTTTCGACACTTCCTATTAGTTTTTTCTACGCTCAAACCGAATCGAATTATCGAATATATGCCGAAAGTGTATTTCCAAATTTTCTATTCGTACTTGTATTTATCTCGACTTGTAAAGCTGTTATGGAAGTCATTCTCCAAATCTTTCTTGTAAAATGGTCTGAACGATTTTCAATGTCTAAAATCATTATCATTTCCTATACTTGCTATACATTAGCTGCGCTTGGATACGGTTATTCTACAACTATATGGTCATTATTCTTTACATTACTCTTTTTAGTAATGGGGGAAAGTATTGCTTTAAACCACTTGCTTCGATTCGTTTCACAAATTGCTCCAAGTCATAGACGCGGATTGTATTTTTCGATTTACGGTATACACTGGGATATTTCAAGAACTTGCGGACCGTTTGTAGGAGCACTATTAGTAAGCATATTTAGTGGTAGTACTCTATTTTATATTTGTGCCTTCTTCTTAGTTATTGGTGGAATTATTCAAGCAGTTTTCGTTCAGTCATTAGAGCGAACAAAAGTAAAAGAGCTATCCCTATAGGAACAGCTCTTTCTTTTAACCTGCCATTTTATTCATACTATCCTCCGGTGAGAAAACCGAAATATGATGTACTTTACCAGTTGAATTTGGAATAATGAACTTTAATTCAAATTGGTCGTTTACTTTATAGACATATATTTTATCATTCCCATTTACTTTAACCGATGACGGTTTTCCTAAAGCTTTTTCGATTTCTTGTAACGTAATTAACTTAAGCTCAGCATGGTAAGAACGAACATCAAAAACTTGTGATCCTTTATTAAAGCCGAATGCAACATTTTTATTTGTAAAAGTTGCGTACATTCCGTTCCCCGCTTGCTCTGTTTTATCTGCTTTTCCCCACGCTTTTTCAATTTCCTCGATGTCACCTGTATGTGCTGCGTATGGTACGTTAGGTACTTTCCCTTCTTTTGCTTGCTCAAATAACTCTTTAACATGGTTAATTGATTTTTGATTAAGTGTTGTATTTTTCGAATTCGAATCTGCTGAAGGTTTTGTTGAATCTTGATTTTTTGGTTTTTCCGTTGATTCTTTTTTCGATGCAGTATCCTCATTCTTGTTACCCGTTTCAGGCATATCATTTTCAGATGTTGAATTTGTTTGTTTCTTTTCCTCGGTATTCGCACAAGCAATCAATGTTATTACACATGTTAAAGTTAGAAAAAATTTCAGTACTCTCAAATATACTTTCATACTTTTCTACCTCCTATTCATAAACATTCTATAACATTATTTTTACCTTGCATCGATTTCAAATAAATTGAGATTTTGCTGTTTATACTTTCCTTATATACACCTTCTCTTCTTACCTGCTATATCCTTCTTCTATTGCATGAAATAAAATATGTCACAAAAAGCATATGTAAATGCCAAAAAACAACAGACTTTATACCAAATAAAAAAAACCTGAAGTAAAACAGATTCTTTTCAAAATAATATATGTAGATACCTTATAAAAGTAAAACTAAGAGATAAATGTTAATTTTTTTACATATGTAGTAATTGTACTTTTTACAGTTTCAAAATTATGAGCAAATGTATTATCTCCACTCAGTGTCGTTATACATGTTAAGCCTGCTGCTTTAATAAAGTGTTTTACATCTACAAGCATTGAATTAGCCTCCATACATTTACTTACGCTCATTAGAACAGATGTATTGCCATAGGAATATGGAAGAAATAAACAAGCCATCGTAAGCTCCCCTTGTTTATCCTGCAATCTACATGTCCCATATCCTATAATTAAAAAGCTGTCCTAATTAAGGACAGCTTCAAATATGTATATTACACTTCGATTGATTTACCATCTTCAACGATATGATAAAGTAAATGCGCTAAATGATGAATCGGACCATACTCTTCCTCTTCTTCATCTGTCTCGCCATGGAATTCAAGATCGTTTAAGTATAGTGCTAAAAATTGATAGTATAGTTTTAAATCAAATCCGTAGCAAGCACTAGGCTCTTCATGATCTCCTTCATATTGTAACATTAAGTATTGATCATTTCCTTCTGCATCTTCTGCGTCAAAGAATACAAAGAAGCCAACGTTTGTATCTAAATCAAATAGATGACGAGTACCTTTTTCTGTTGCTTTATTGAAGTCCTCTTCACTTAGTTTATGTACTGTTGTCGCTTTTGCATTATCTTCTTGATGGAAATTTACTGTAAATGTTTTCAATGCTGACACCTCCTGATTGTATAACAGTAGCATAACAGATTAAACAACATAATTCAAAGGGACTGCTTACAAATGCAAGCAGTCCCTTGTATTCATTTTCGCATTGACCGAAATAGAAAACTTACGATGAAAATCAAAATAATTGCACCAATTAAAGCTGGGACAATTGCATATCCACCTATAACAGGTCCAAAATTACCAAATAGCTTCGTACCAAGCCAAGAACCGACAATACCAGCAATAATATTACCAATTACACCACCAGGTACATCCCTTCCAATAAGTAAGCTTGCAAACCATCCTAATATACCACCGACAATTAAAGACCAAATCATATGAAAGCCTCCTTTATATAGAAACAAAAATTATAATCAGAAACAATTGCTTACCATTAGTTATGTTTCATTTCTCATAAGTTATTCGCTCTTCAAAAATCAATCAGATTGTGTATACAAAACTTAAGGACAATCCGGCTTCAATATCGTCTTCATAAACTCTTCTTTAAAAGCCGGATAGTTAAAACCAACCGCAATTTTTTGTACAGGCCTATTATCAAACACCGTCGGCTCAGCTATTTTCCTAAAATCCGCAACACTTTGACCTCTCGTTACATCATTTGTCGTATTTATCCAAATTGCGGATTTTTTATATTCAAAAATATCATCATTTATAAATGAAATGAACGGAAGTAAATCGTGAATCGGACTCCCACCAATACCCGGATACTCTTTTTTATAAAAGTTATCATAGTAAAAATCAAGCATTGGCTTAATTAATTTCGCCTGTCCGGTTCCTTGTTTATCTATAATATCGACCATTTCAGGTGTAATAAGTGCTTCTTGCGTTACATTTAACGGATATATAGTAGCGTTCTGCGCATACTTCATAACAATATTCGCCGCAATTGGGTCGCCGTAAAAATTCGCCTCAGACACTGGTGTAACATTACCAGGAAATAGGAAAGCGCCTCCCATTATATAATATGAAGAAATACGATTCATTACATTTGGATACAATAAAAATAACGTTGCAAGTGTTGTCAAACGTCCCGTCGCCACAATAACAATCTCTTCTGGACACGGCTCAATTAATGTAATCAACTCACAAAAATTTTCCCTTTTACAAATCCTCATTTCAGGAGGGATTATTGGTCCTAAACCATGATCACCATGGATTTCAGGGAAAAATAAAGGTTCTTCAGCTGTCATAGGCCTACTAGCGCCCTCAATAATTTTCACTTCTGTCGCATAATATCTTTCTAAAAAATATACATTTTCCGTAACAATTTCCCTCGATACATTTCCATACTCTGCAACAATACCTAAAATATCTAATTTACATGTTTTATTCGCATAAATTAAAGTAACAGCATCATCAATACCAAAATCTCCGAAAAAAATTATTTTCTTATTAACTGTCTTCACCCCTCTTCAGCATAATCTACTACCATTATTATGCGAAAAAGACAAGGTGGTGAAACCGCACAAAATAATAAAAGCCGCCTATTTATTGGCGACTTCTATCTTTTTATAAGATAAATATGCTAATACATTTTTACTGGAATCATATTTTGGATTATTTCCTCTTCTCGGTTCTCTCATATGTGTTTTTTCAAAACCAGGAATGTCCGGCATTTTCTCCATAAATTCAAGCATTTCTTCCTCGGTTCCTTCAATACGTACACGAATCATTATTACTATTCCTCAATTCTCATTTTCTCTGTACTAAGTATATCGTACTTCGGAAAGACTGCAACATATTTATTCTGCTATTTGCCGGGTAGCTCGATTGGTGAAGACTAGTAATTAGAAATAAGTGGGCACTCCCTCGTTGACTAAAATTTCACTTTATCTTTTTAACGTTGTACTTTTTTTACATATAAACATTGCCATTTCAGTATAGAACGACTCTACTTTATGATTTTTAAATTGAATATGAAAGTATTCTTTCATTTCATTTGGTGTTTTCATCATACACTCTGTTAACTTTTCACGCTTTTGTACTGGTACGTCCATCATGTCACACCACCAGTCGAAATCAAACTTTTTATCAAAGGTGAAACATGACTGCATTTGCAAACCGCTTTTTTCCAATAACGTAATCCATTCTGTTTTCTTCAAAGCTCGTTCATGACTCGGATCTCGTTTCTTTTCTATAAAATTATAGAAAGTATCAAATTCATTATTTTCTGGTGAGACATTATCTATTAATATAAATAGCCCTTTATCCTGTAACGTACGATTCACCTCAAAAATAAATTGCATTGGATTCGTAAAATGATGTGCTGCAATGCGGCATGTAATTGTATCAAAAGAATGATCTGCAAATGGTAAATCTTCTGCGTTTCCAGCTACAAAAGACACATTTTCATGACCATTTTGTTTTATAAAACCTTTTGCTTTTTCCAACATCGTTTCTGTTAAATCAAGTGCAACTACCTCTTCGAACATAGGTGCTAATATATTTGCAACATGTCCACCACCAGTAGCAATATCAAGAAGACGAGTATTATGGCGAGTTTCAACTTGTTGAACTACATATTGTAAATCCAGTCCTTGTGCATGAATTTTACTTTTCACATACTTTTCTGCATTACTACCAAATTGTTTCTTTACAAGCTCTTCTTTGTTCACTTTATCATCTTCTTTCTATTATTATTCACATATGCGATTCAATTAATTAATAAGTTCTCGTTCATATTATCAATTCCTCTTTTAGACGTATGACATATAATCCTGAGAAGTCAACTACCCCTACCGAGATGACTCCGGCGTGTGCAACAAGCCCCGACAAGTCGAGTACACATAGATGGTTGACACACCCACTAAACTATACGTGAAGCAACAGCCTTACGTTTTTGCACTTCTAATAGAATCGGTGTTTTCACTTTGAGATTTTCATGTAATTCTACAACTCTTGATTTTTGCAATGTATTCAATGCACCATAAATATCAACGTGTATACATGTTCCTGCTTTACTTTGGTACTGCCCACGAGTGATTCGTTTGCCACTATATCGATAATGCGTCCTATTATCCTTAGACCAAACTATTCGCCCTCAAAAAATTATTTTGAACGAAACAAAAGAGTTCAGTCTACCTTCTAACGGCAATTCATCTCCACCTGAATTGTTGGGCTTCACCCGTAATACAAATCAGATGGAGATGAATTGCCGAAAAAGATAAAAAAACCCTTAATAATTTATCTATTTAACGATAAATCATTAAAGGGTTACTAAATTTCATTACGTATTATACTTATTTCTTCTACGTTCCATCCTTGTTTGTCCTTGAGCAGTCCCTTCTTTATATTGATCTATTTGCTCTGTCATTTCATACGTTGCAGCTGGTTCTTCGTAATTACGCTCATGGACTCTTTCTGGATTTTTACGTTTAGACGTCTTTCTCCCAAACTTAAATAATTTCATTTTTAATTTTGGTAATCTTGGAAGACGGATCTTAAATGATAGCCTTTTGCGTTTCTTTTTTTGTTGAAATAGATTTGTATTCTCTTTATTATCTTTCTCTTTGCGATGTATTAACATCGCAAGTAACCCTCCTAATATAAGTCCTCCAATTAGAAGTAGTAGGTACACATAATGGCTTGTCATTAAACTTGTCATGCGTTCAAGTATGACTAACGACTGTACTTCTTTTATATCCCATAGTAAAGCAGCCCATAATGAGAATAAGCCCAAAGTAAGTCCATATGTACGAAAACGGAATAAACACGGAATTAACGCGATACAAGCGGCAATTTTTGCGTTCGAAATGATTGAACTTGTTGATATATCCTGATTCCAAATGACTAACAGTAGTGTTATAAATGGTGCATACGCTATCCAGCTACATATACGTGAATATATCTTTTTCGCAAAATAACTACCGAAACTAGTAAAAAATAATAGTCCTCCAATATATAAAGATTGTTCTAGCGGGATTTGCTTTATAATTCCTGCAATTGGAAAGAGGCCGCTCAGTAGCATTAATAGAACATCTAATTTCTTCACAATTCCCCATTCCTTTCAATTTTTTAAATTAGTAAAACTCGTTTTTTCATATGATATAGTTTTTATATTTCTAAAAAACATCTTAATCCTGTATGTTCATAAAGTAAATACTTAAAAGAAGCGATACATGACAAAGGATAGCATTATTTACATGAAAAAATGACAAATCCTGATCGGTATATAACGAACAGGATTTGTTAACGTTATTTATAGTAGAATCATGGAATCTTTCTTTTCTATTTTTATTATATCTACATCTAATTCATCTTCAAACTCTTTAAACTCTCTTGCATCTATATCTGTAACGTAACTTTTGATCACTTTAACCATATGTCCGGAATATGTCATATGTACATTCTTTTCCAAGAGCATACTAGAATTACAACACATGTAATGTATCATTTTAGCAATGTAATCCCTTTCTATAGGTTTTACACCTAACGGTAAAATTTCAAGTATATGCCGCTGCAATATTTCACGACCATTTAATGCATATTCACCAGTGCTATAATACATACCTTTTTGATCTGCATATAAACCTGTGCCATCCGTAACATCATCATGTTCTATCACACCATAGCTTGGTACATCAAAAGCTGTATTTATTCTTATGACATTTAAGTTTGGAACCTTTTGCATAGCTGGAACAATCTCAGGTAAAATATTTATGTCAATTTTTTCATTTTGCAACTCTTTTATCCAATATTTTCTCATATCCGCATCTACAATGAAATACACTTGTTCATTTCGCTCTTTCGCATGTTGTAAAATTTCCATTAATGTATCGGAAACAAATTGTTTAAAAAGAGCCCCCATATCATTTCTTTTTGATGGTTGCGGCAAAAATGCATTATGTTTATTTATATTTAATAATAACTGGTCAATCATTTGCCACTCTTTATTCCCATATAATTTATATAAAATTTCCCTACCTTGTATTTTCGAAAAAATAGGCAAGAAATCAACTTTCGAAATTCGTTCAATTGATAAATTGACATATGTACAAGGTAAATGTATTTTATTCCAACTACGCTTCAAAAACCCTTTTTGTTCTAATAAACTAAAAATACAATCTACAATTGTTTTACGAGAAACACTTTTACCTATAAATAAATTAATAAATGATGAAATACGATTTGTTCGTGCAAATCCTTCTCGAACAATTTGTTTTGGATCAACTTTCTCTCGCCCATCACAATTTTTCATTGCGATTAATGCTAATGTCGCATCACACCGCTCTCCTGCAGTTTCATAAACCGCTTTCGTAACATCATCTACAAGGTTTGTCTTATACTTCTGGCAATACTGCATTTTATATGGATTTTGCAACACCTTTTCAATATTAAATCTCACTACCTTTAACAATACTGGTGAATCTGTATTTAATACATAAGATGACTCACCAATTGTAGCTAAAACAAGTTCACTATCCATTAATGCTTGTTCTATTTCCATCGATATATTTTCAGACCAAACTTCTAACGTTAAAGTCTCTAATCCTTTTGGGGCAATTAAAGGAAATAATTCATCTTCATTATTTGTTACTATCTTTTTACATTCTGGGAGTAATGTGAAATAAGTAAACTTCTGCTGAAATTCTTTAAATAAATACTTCCTATCCTCTACTTTTATACCACACTTTATTTTAGTGCCTTGCACTTTATATATTCTCTCATTATATGGAAGTAGTACCTTAATATTTGTTCCCATAATATAGTCTTTCGGATATTCGAGAATATGGTCTAATTCTACTTCTCCACCTATATGAAAATCATCTTTTAAATTTCTAAATATCTTAATCCATTTCATACCGTTTGTCGCTTGCTGTACTTTCAGTTTTACAAACCTCAACTTTTTATTATTTAATGCAGAATCTGGGGTAGAAATCAATATCATTCCCCGTTTTCGTCTCAAAAGCAAAGGAATATCTGGATGATTATATTCTTGATAGAATCTTCGAATACCTACTGAAACATTTAATAAAGGGGTATTCTCTCCTGCACGAGTTATACATTCAAACCTATATACATAGGCAAAAAAATCTTGTGTTTTTTCATCTTTAATCGGTTCTGACATTGCCTCACAAATATTTTGTGATCGTAGTGGCGAAAAATAGATCTCTTCTTCAATTTTATCTTCCATTTGTACAGGTCGTTCACAAAAAATATGTGAAATTAAAGCGGGTACCCACTTAGCATACGTTTCATTATCATGTAAAATTGCCAAATTAGAAATTAAATCGTTATGCCATTCATATTTTGGTGGTTCTATTAATTTGTTCGGTTTCCAATCATGAATGACTTCATACCAGCATTGGAAAATATAATCGAGTTGTTCTTGTCTAATCGGTTTTTTTGATATAATCCATGGTGTATCTTCATTTAATACATACGGATTATGCTGAATAAACAATATATCAGAAAACATATCGTACAATCTTTCATTCAAACGTTTCAACTTACTCGTTAATAAAAACGTCTTATAATGTATTTCTACAATGTCCAGCCATTCAATAGGAAAATATATAAATGATACACTTTCGTTTAAAAGAGGTTCTACTATATTTTCAAATGTTAATAACGATAATTTTTCCATGTAATGATTACTTCCTTTCTTCATTTGTCTTGATCATCCAAAAAACTAGAAGAAGCCGTTGCTTAATCTAAACAATTTAAACCGAGTATTTTTTTAAAAACATTTTATTTGTATAATACATTATTAAAACAACCTTTTTAAAAGTTTAAAGTAATTATCATTTACATCCCCCTCTCGAAATCATTGTAATTACACATTATGATTATACAATATACAAGTGTATTACATTTAATATTTACAATATTTTTACAAAAAACCAAAAAATAGCATAGTTATATAAATTCTATACCTAATAGAAAGCACCCTATCATTTAAGCATATAACGATTCCCGACTTCATCTTTTACAGGTCCAAACGATTCCATAACTTGTACATCTTTCTGGCCAAAGGTTACGTAATATCCGCAAAAGGAAGCTTATCTTTGCCGTAGCTTAATTATTAACCCATAAGCTTGCCGTGAATGCTAGTGGTTTGTAATAAATTTTGATCAAAAGCATGTTACAAAAATTGATTTTTCAACAGAAGAAACCCAAGGATTTTGATTAAAATCCTTGGGTTATTTGTTGCTAGTGAATAATTTTTCATAAAAAAGTTTAATCATTTTTCTACCTGTGTTTGCTCAACAATCGTTCCCGATTGTTGAAGATCATTGCTTAAATCTTATTCAAGACAAGCACCCGTTCGCTGAATATGGAATATCGTTTAACAAATCATAGGATATTGTGAATCTAACCTTTTAGAAGGTTTAAAAAGACCGTTCTAAACTCTAGAAGCGGTCTTTCCTTATATATTCAAATATTAACTACTGCTCTCGTTACTACTTTACTCATGAGGTTGATGATGATGATGGCTGTTCTCTTCCCGGTTACACCGGTAAGCTAGTGTTGCGGGATTCGTATTGCCAAACGTCAGGTACCACGGCACTCCCAATGGTCCGCCCTTTTTATAAGGGGGGACCACCTCCTTGAACTTCTTGCTATGGACATTATAACGTCGTACTGAACCGGTAAATTCGCCTGTAGGGGCCCCCGTAGCATTGTCAAACGGGCCCGTAATAGGGACAAACAATTTTCCATTCGGTCCAAAAAGGAGTGCCTGTGCGAAAGCACGTGGTTTTCCCGGGGCATAGAGGTCAATCTTGTCGATAAACTCGCCAGTATCACCATCGAAGATCAGAATTTTGTCGGTGTCATTAGGGTCATCAAGTTTTTTGAAACTAGTGACGTAGAGGTTGCCGTCAGGACCGAAGACTAAACCTTCGGGACGATGGAGTTTGTTCTTGTTATCACTCACAATAAACACATCGAATCCCCCTGATTTCAGGTTGAAGCGCAGCACCCAACCTTTATTCGAATCTAAAAAGTCAATGACGGAGACATACAGCAAGCCGTCAGGACCGAAGACCAATCCGCGGGGGTGGCATGGGTTGAAGCAGGGGTGGTCGACATTGCCTAGAAACATCCCAGTGGAACCATTGTACATCCGCACTTCTCCAGGCACTTCTATGCCCGTGTTGAAGTCGAAGTCACCCAAATCCGCCACAAACAGGACATTATGTTTGGAGAGTAAGATACCACGCGGTGCCAACGGAGCGCCTGGTTCGGCTGAACGGACGAGTTCGCCCAGGAACGCCCCGGTTTGCCCATTTAACTTCAATACGTCGCCATTCTCGGGTTGCCCGACGTTCTGGTTAGTGACAAGGAGATTGCCCACATGGTTAAAGATAAGTCCCCGGGGACCATGCAAGTTTCCACTATTTGGTGCGACAAAAGTGCCAAGGAACTTCCCTGTTTTCGGGTCGAAAGTCTTCACAGTGTCGTCGAAGCTATCACCAATGTAGAGAAAGTCGCACTGGAAGCACCTGTCCTGATCTTTTTGATTATGCATTTTATCACCCTTTTAAAAACATATTTTAAATAAAAAACTAGCTTTTACCTAAATTAATATATGCTTACGGAGATTTTTTCGTATAGGACATGCAGCTGATAATATAGCATATTTTTAAAGTAACCTGCCACGTTTAGTTTAAGTAAAACGTTTCACAAATGATCTTTAATCAGGATTCTTACTCTTTCTGTTTCCTCCACAATCTGGCCCTTTAGTGGAGGAACTTTATTGCTACTCAACAGTTCCTTAAAATGAAATTTTTATATTAATCTAAATTACACATTTAATTGAATAGTAATTCATCAGACACGAATCATTTCTTATAAGGACGCACTGCGCTTGCTCCCTTAATTAAATACTTAAATTTATCCTCCCGTATATTTTTATAAATTGTATACAGTTCCATATGGAACCGTTGCAAAAGAAATTCCGTATGGCGTAATATAATGCATTGGGTAATAATATTCCGTAGATGAATAGTACGGCTGTATACCTTGTTGCATTTGCTGCTGTGCTTGTAACGCTTGTTGAACAGCCTGAATTGTACTTTGTGCTCCGCTATACGTAATACCCGCCGTACCATACGGACGCATTCTAGCTCTGGTATCAAAATATGAATAAAACATTATTATTCAACTCACTTCCATATAAGTTATTACAAAGTATGTTATGATTCTTAATTTCAGTGAGTGTTAAAAACTGGCCCACTAGCCTTTATTCAAATAGTGTTTTTATTATAGCCTTTTTAACTTGTCTTTTCCTTTAATCTTTACTTTCCAACACAAAATTTTAATTGATAGTACTTCCGCTTTTCTATCATTAGGAGCATAAATTTTATCTCCTACTTTCAAATCACCATCTTGTATCATTAACTCAAAATCATAGATCAATTTTCCCATTTAGTTCTCTTCCTTCTAAAATAAAGATTTTGCATTAAATCCACACAAACCTAAGAAGCATACATACGATAACATTTGGTATTCTTTTTCAATATTAATTTTGGTCAGAGAGCGCATTGGAAATCACTCTTTTATGTTTAAATAAGAATTCTGTTCTGTTTTTTTATTTACGTTGTTTTCGTAAGAATTGTTGCTATCTTGACCATACTGATAAAAGGTTGACTTTCAACTAGTAAATTGGATTTAAAGGGGGGTTAATATGAAAGATGAATTAAGTATAAATATCTATTTAGATGAAACTGATACTCCGTTTTCAAGATATTATAGCTCAGATAATGTTCACCTAAGCTCTGACCTTGAAGATTTTATTTTGTCAAAGCTGCACAGTGGCAAAAGAAAAGAAGTAGAAATATTTTTTTCAGGTCAGAATGATTTTGACGAAAAGTCATTGAAGACTGCAACATTTAACACTTTTTCTAACCTCTTGAACGAAGAGGAATATACATATGCGAGAAATGTCAAAAAGGCTATTGTTTTGTTTGTGCTTGGTATTATTGTTGGGTTAATATTCTTGAAACTTTCAAGCACTCATGCCTATGTTGCAGGAGTATTAAGCATTGTCTGTTGGGTTTTTATTTGGGCAGGTACAGAGGTTTATTTTTTTGAAAATCAGCAAATCAAGCGAAATATCAGAAAATGCAACAATATTCTAAATGGCAATGTGCACAAAAAATAGAATTTTAGTAAATATTTATATTTATAAAGCTGATTTTCGGATTCTACCTTGTGCATTTATTTAGGTTATTGTTTGAATTTAGAAATTGTGTTGAAGATTAATATCGCCATACGAAGAAAGCTTTCATAAATACTTAAGACCTGGATTTGATCTAAGGTCTTATTTTCATCGCAAAAAAAAAACAATCTACACGAAAAGGGCTTTTATTTAAAACATATAAATATGCGGCAAGTAATTATCTTGATCATTACGCACGCCCGATCATGTCACCTATACAAAGTGCTCTTTTTTTGTTTGTATAATTAATTAATGCTTGTTTAAACTACAAATAGTTAGTCCTTTCCAAACACTAGCTTGCTTCCATTGTTGTTTCAATTTCCCTACATAAGAAGGGCTACGATCATCGATTATGAGCGCATAGATACGTTATCCACACATTATTTTTTTCAAAGAACTGTATAGGTATAGCGTATATTGATTCTATTTTGAGAAATCCCCGGAAACGTCCCCTTTTTCTCGAAAAAAAGACCTGCATACATGCAGGTCAAATATAAATTAGGGAATGTCCTTAGAAAAAATTACTGATGAAATTTCATATCACTTATGCTTTTGGAGACGGAAATCTTGCAGCTTCAAAATGCGTACTGTTTTCTACATTAGAAATAACTCCAGCTGCGCTACTTTGTGCAAAAATCTCGACTAAATCCCCTGCATTCAATTGAATGATTGATGAAACAGCAACGACATTGGCAAAGTTTATTGGACCAAAAAAGTCATTATCTATTGCAATTGCTGGATTTCCATTAACACGAATTTCTACCCGCGCTCTATAATTTACGTTTATGTTATTCGGAATAAAAGCAATCGTTCCAATAACAGAATAAACGCCTCTTGTCTTTGGAATAAAAATTGATGTAGCTGGATTATACTCATTCGCTAAATCAAATTGTTCATTTTGGAATAATACTTTAACAAAAGTATCAGCTGGAACATTTTGGCTTCCTGTTTTTATAGCTCTAAAAGCAGACGCCCTTACAAGCTTCTCCCCTTTATCATCACAACAATCCACTTTCACATGAACCCAAGGGTTTTCCTCATGCTTTTTATCACATTTTTCATAATATCCATCATATTTGTCATAACACTTACTACTTTTTTGACAATCATGATATTTCTTTTTGTAACTCTTACAATTTTCACCATAAGAATAGGACATACTAACATCTCCTTTCAAATTTATTACTATATATTATGTAAGATAGATTTAAAAAGTTTGGACGAGCTTTTACTATTTTTAATAGAATTAAAAAAATCCCACCATTTTGTGGGGAAGGAAACAATAAAATGTATAAATGTTAATAACCGTAATTCCCCCATATAATTCTTACTTCCTTTTCTCATTTCTCTTGATCATCAAAAAACTATAAAAAAAGGTATTGTCTATACCTATGTATAGCAATACCTCTACTCTTTATCCAATTACATCTTTTACGTCTGTATCCACTGGCCACTTTTCTAAAGTATAAGCCATTTCCCAAAATGAATATTCATATTGACTACTAATAATAAAATGCTGTTTCATACGGTTACGATCTGCCTCTGTTACTGTCTCAGCTATAGCATCTAACCGAGCGATCTGTTCCTCAACTAACGTACGGAACCAATCAGATCCATAAGCAGAAATCCATTCTTGATAAATTGGCTCTTCAGGTTGACACACTTTTAAACGTTCACCAATTTCATAATATAACCAGTAGCAAGGTAAAATTGCTGCAATAATATCCCCTAAATGTCCTTCGTACGCAGCTCGATACATATGTGAAGTATACGCATATGCGGTTGGCGCAGGGATAAAATGATCTTTTTCTTCTTTTGTAATCCCTAGCTTTTTGGCAAAATTCTCATGTAATGATAATTCCGCCTCATACGTATTTTGAGCATGGTGCGCCATACGGGCAGTTATTTCTAATTCAAGAGCTTTTGCAGCTCCTAACGCTTGTACTCTAGCAAAATGACTCAAATAATATGAATCTTGAAGCACATAATAGCGAAAACTAGCTAAATCTAACGTTCCCTCTCCAAGTTTTTTTACAAAAGGATGATTAAAACTAGCTTCCCAAATTGAATCTACTTCTTTACGTAATGATTGTGAAAAAGTCATTTAAATCCCTCCAATAATTTATAAAACATACGTATTTACCCACAATTATTAAATCTATAAAACAAAAAAACTTTCTTTACAGGCGTAAAGAAAGTGAAATTGACAGTATTTATTCATTAAATAGCAACGTCTTTCCCACTTCCCTACGCTGGCATTAACCAGATCAGGTACTAAGAGTCTCAAAATCCCATTTGATCTCAGCCTATAAAAGGCCCCCCTAGTGGATAAATATTTAGTTATCGTATTGTAATTATCATAGCATACTTCGTGGAACTATCAAAAGTTTTAATTGCGCAATTATCTTAAAAACCTTCTTCTTTCCTCACTTTTAATGAAGTTTCAATTATCATATCTAATAGTTTACTATAATTAATCCCCGCAGCATCTGCACTTTTTGGCAGTAAACTTGATTGTGTCATCCCTGGTAACGTATTAATCTCCATTACATATGGAATTCCGTCCTCCACCATCATATCAACCCTTGCATAAACACTACATTTTAATGCTTTATAACAAGCCAGTGACGCCTTATTTACACGTTCCTTAATTTCAGCTGGAAGTTCGATCACCTCTTCAATTGTACTAGCATCATCATATTTTGCATTGTAATCAAAGAATTCAGCTGCATGTCGAATTGAGATGATAGGTAACTGTTTTCCATCAAAAATGGAACATGTAATCTCTTCACCCTTTATATACTTCTCAATTACTACTTCTGAATCCCATTCAAATACAGTTTCCAGCATTGAAATCAATTCATTTTTATTATAGACGATTTTCACTCCAACACTCGAACCACCAGAGTTAGGTTTTACCACTAACGGAAATCCTAACTTCTCTAACTCTTCAAGGTTTAGATCCTCCATTTTTGTAAGTTCAATCCAATCGGGTGTTTCTACTCCTTCATAACGTAAAATCTTTTTTGAAAGATTTTTGTCCATACATATACCGCTAGATAACATATTGCTACCGCTATAAGGAATACCTAAACTCTCAAGCGTCCCTTGAACCGTACCATCTTCTCCGTATTTTCCGTGTAATGCTAACAATGCAAAATCAATGTCTTTCGCTTTTTCAATTAAATCCATTTTTTCATTTAACGTAATTGGAACGATTTCATACTTACTTTTATCTAAATGTGCAATCATTTCATTTCCAGTCATAATTGATACTTGTTTTTCAGAGGATACTCCTCCCATAATAACGCCAATTCTCATCTTCTCAACTCCAAGTTTCATTTTTTAATGTATCACCAATTATTTGAATCCCGCTAACTATTTCCTTTTCTTTCAAACGTGAAAATCCTAATCGGAAAGTGTTCGCTCCTCCTCCGTCAGAATAAAAAACATCTCCCGGAGAAAACGTAACTCCTTTCTCAAAACACTTTTGTAAAAGTGTTCGGGCATTAATATGCTCTTCTAGTTCTATAAATAAATGAAGTCCACCGTCTCCAGTCATTCTTTTAAACGGAATGTACTGATTGCACGCTCCAACAGCTAACTCATATTTTTTCTTATAAACAGACCTTGCCTTTTTTAAATATTTTTCAAAATATCCTTCATGTAAATATTGAAATAAAACAGCTTGATCTAACGTAGATGTGTGAATCGTTCTCGCTCTTTTTACACTTTCTAAATAATGAATTAGCTCTTTATCTGCGATAATCCAGCCTACACGTAACCCGGGAAAAAGTACCTTTGAAAAGCTACTAATATAAATGACATTATTACCAGCTCCAGCAAAAGTTAATAATGGTGCTAAATGCGAACCTGAATAACGTAATTCTTCATTAAACCCATCTTCTATAATAGGAATCTTATATTTTGAAAATAGTCTCATTAGTTCCGTTCTTTTCTCCGAACTCGTAACAATGCCAGTCGGATTATGATAAGAAGGAATTAAATACGCAAAATCAAAATCCATTTCACGTAAACTTTTTTCTACTTCATGCGTATCAATACCATCATCATTCATATCAATCCCATGAACTTCAAGTCCATGCAAGCGAAAAAGCTTCAGTGCAGCATGGTGAGTTGGATTCTCACAAATAACACGCCCTGATTTCTTTGATAAAGAAGAGAGTACAATATCTAATCCTTCTGTAAATCCATTTGTAATTAAAATATCTTTGTTCGAAATATCTACACCTTTCATTTCCATATAATGAAGTAGATAATTCATTAAAGGTCGATAACCTTTTGCATATCCGTAATTCAATACGATATCCCCTTCAATGGACATACGAGTAAGAAAAGCTCTTTTGAAATTTTCAACATCAAATAGCTTTTCATCTGGTGCTATACTATTAAAAACAATCATTCCTTTTTCCCAGCGAACTCCATGTTTCATTAAATCTAATTCATCCGCTAATGCGGTAACTGTATTAAGTTTATTTTTCCAATCTATTTCAACAGACGAAGTGTTAGAAATATCCACCTTCGCAACAAAGTTCCCTTTTCCTTTAACTGCATAAATGAGCCCTTCTTGTTCTAAATCCGCATAAGCAGAGAGTACTGTATTTCTGCTCACTGATAATAATTCACTCAGTTCCCTTGTTGATGGGATTTTTTGGTTCCCTAACAAATGCCCTTTCATAATCATCTTTTTCAAATAATCCTTTAATTGAATATAAACGGGACGATCTTTTACAACTTTAAAATCCTTAAACAATTCCTTACCCCCTGCAATTATTTTTGCATATTTATTTCATTCTCAAAAGGTCCACTACATATGTATTTTCTATAATGGGCGGTACGGTCTTATAAAGTGAAACTTTAATTAGTGGAGGATATCCCCCCACTAATCGGTCTGCTCATAAATAGCGGGACAAATCTTTTCGGTATAAGTTAATTATATCTTTTAAAGCAGCCGCTGCAGCTCCGCGCGGATTAGAAGCACCACCAATTGTAGTAACTTGCCCCATCGTATCTGTAAAGAACGTAATTCCTTTTTCTGTCCCATTTACTTTTGCTAACGGATGTTCTTTATCTATTTCATATGGTTCAACAGTAAGATTCACGTTGCCATCCTTATCTTTATACGCTGATGCAATTAGTTTGATCCATTTATTTTGTTCTTTAGCATTTCGTATTTGCTGTATTGTAACGTTCTCAATTCCTTTTATATGTATATCTGTAAGCGCATTCTCTACTCCCATTAAACTGTTTGTTAAAAGTAACAATTTACATGCACTATCTGAACCACTTACATCTAATATTGGATTCGTTTCAGCAATTCCTTTATTTTGTGCTTCTTGCAATGCTTCTTCAAACGAAATATCATCTTCATACATCTTTGTAAGAATATAATTTGTTGTCCCGTTTAATATCCCTTCTATTTTCTCAATATTACAGCCCGCTAAACTCAATTGCCCAATATCTAGTGTTGGTAATGCAGCTGCTGTTGCACCGCTATATCGAATTCGTACATTCGCCTGCTTTGCTGCTTTATTTATTTCTCTCCAGTTTGTAACAAGTGCCCCTTTTGAAATTGCAACTATATCCATCTGTTTCTCAATCGCTTGTTTCATATATTGTTTCCCTGGATTTCCATCTCTAAGGTTTGTAACGGTTGATTCTACCCAAACAGTACCACTGATGCTATTTGTTGCACGCTCATTCGGATGATGTTCTAAATATTTTTCAATTGCAGCAGTACCGCTCCCAAACATTAATAAATGATGAATAGACAACCCTTCCACATTATGTATTGCAACATTTCTACCTAATACACCACTTACAACTAAATCTATTCCATATGTTTCATTTATATATAAATATTTTTCATTTAATAATTTTATAAACTCTCTTCCTACTGTTCCATATCCTGATAACACAATTTGAATTTTCATAATATCCCCCCATATTTTTCTACCAAATCCCTCTTTCAATATAATATAAAGCGCCCTTGAATTCCATCGAGGGGCTTTATCATTTTCTGTTTTGGTAATGAGGAAACCTACAGATTAAAAATAACAAATAATAATTACTAAAATAGTATGTAAAAAAGCTTAGAGTTTTAGGCTCTAAGCTTTTTACATACTTCATTGCATTACAATTCCTTTTAAAGAGCGATACTTTTTATTCCGTATTGACGGACAGTAAGACTCTCAGCTAAAAATTCAGCAAATGCGAGGAATTTAGCTGGGAGATAACTTCCCGTAAATACCCAATTGGTGAAGGCTAATAATCAGTGGGGATAGTCCCCCACTGATTAAAGTTTCACTTTATCCATTCTGATTTACTCAATATATAATGATTGTATAGTTCGTTTTCTATCGTCTGTTGACTCAAATAAGTAAACCCGCATTTTTCAATAACTTTATTTGATGATACGTTATGAATTAAAGCAATTGCGTTAAGAATGTCTACATTTGTATATTCAAACAAATAGTCAATCATTCCTTTAGTCGCTATTGTAGCGTAACCATTATTTTGATATTTATTTGAAACGGCATACATAATTTCTCGGTTTGGTGACGGAAGTTCTTCCTTCATACTTGTACAGCACCATCCAATAAATTCATTTGTATTTTTCATAAATATTCCTAGCTTTAAAGAATAGCCATCTATGTTAGATGTGGTTTTGACGGCGTCAAGAAATGCTTTATTTGCTGGTATTTCATAATTTGCAACCCAATTAACTCGTTGTTCTTTTGTTGATTTCCAGTCTGGCAAATACTTTTCTATCTCTGGTTGATTTGATATTTTATAAATACTCTCCGCATCTTTGATGGTAAACTCTTGTAAGTAAATATCTCCACAATCTATTCTAAATAACTTAGTCAAACTTTCTTCTCCCATAATAATCCCCCTTAATTACGTTTGAAATTGAAAATAATTATAGATACCTCCTAGCTAGAGGTACCCATAATTACATTAAAGCTCTTTTATCTGCTTCGTAAGTTCTATAAATCTTTCATCAAGTTCTTTATATCCTTTGTCCTTAGAAGTTAAAAAGCTTAATTTACCTAATACTTCTTGTCGCTCTGTTTCTAGCGTTAAACGTAGCTCTTCAATGTCATCTCTTGTTTTAGCAGACTCTTCTAGCTGCTTTTGTATCGTGTTATTTGAAAACACTAATTTCATATTAGTTGTTTTCTCCAAAAAATATCGATCGTGAGAAACTATAACTAGTGTTCCATTATACTCCGCTAATGTATTTTCAAGCTGTTCACGTGAAGGAAGATCCAGGTGATTCGTCGGTTCATCTAAAATAAGTACATCTTTTTCTTCTAAAATATAAGCCATTAACTTACACTTCACTCGTTCTCCCATGCTCATATGCTCAATCGGCTCTTTCCATTGAGAAGCTTGGAATCCTAAATGTTTCATTAGATTTTGGACTTTTCCTCTTTCCTCAAATGTCTCTTTAAAAAACAAATCTTCTGGTGTTTTATCCAGTGGTAAATCAAATACTTCTTGTGTTAAATAACCGATGTTTGCCGATGGTGAAATCCAAATTTCTCCTTGAACAGTTTCCGTTTCCATAATCATCTTCAATAATGTTGTTTTCCCGCTACCGTTTGGTCCAATAATCGCAACTTTCTCACCGTGTTGGATTGTAAAATTAACGTTTTCAAATAATGTTCGTCCATTAAATTCTTTCCTCAATTGTTTCACTTCTAAAAAGCGTTTTCCTACTTTTTTATTCGCTTGAATAGAGAACTCAACTGAATACTCTTCTTTCACACGCTCTACTTTCGTTTTCTCAAGCTCTTTTTCGAGACGTTTTCGTTTTGACTTCACTTGTGCATCCATTCGCTTCGCTTTTACACGATAAAATTCTTTAACTCCTTCTTGTTTTGTGGACTGCGCGTGTGCCTTTTGTGACCATGAACTTAATTCTTTTATATTTGCTTCTACTTCTTCTATCTTTTTTTGTTGTTTTTCATATTCACGCTGCTGCGTCTTTCTTTTTTGCTCACGTGCTTTCATATAACTCGTATAATTACCACTATGCTCAATTAATTTCTTATCCTCAATTGACCATATTTTTGTTGCGACAACATCTAAAAAATATCGATCATGCGATACAACGATAACTGTACCTTTCATATTTTTTATCTGTTTAATAAGAAATTCCGTACTTATCTCATCTAAATGATTTGTCGGTTCATCTAGTATTAATACATTAGGGTTTTCAGCAAATCCTTTTGCTAGTCGAACCTTCAACTTTTCACCACCACTTAACGTCACAAAATCGTTCGTTGGCACGCCCCATTTTGCAAGAAGTTCTGCTTCTGTTGCAATCATATCACTACTAATAAAAGATTCTATTTCTTGTTCAACATATGCCGTTGTCATATTCATTTGCTGCCATTCAACAATCCCTTTTGATGGTTCAACTTTCCCATTTATTAATTGAAGTAACGTTGATTTACCAGCACCATTTTTACCGATTAATCCGATAACATCCCCTTGTTTTACTGTCACATTCATTTTTTCTAACAAAGTGTTTTCATTTATTTCAACATAAACATCATTTAATTTTAAAAGTTCTTTCATAAATATCGATCCCTTTCATTAAGGGAGAACAAAAAAATCCTCCCAAAGTAATTTTGGCAGGATTAGTCGTTACATTATTTATACCCAAATAAGCTATTACGCAAAACAAATAGCAACACCGTTGTTTGGAATTGGGCAGACTAATCCTATTTTTTATAAATTGAAATTTATTTAATTTCAACATTTAAAAATAAGATTAGTTAATCATCGTCCACCCATCATTCCTTTCCATCATTAGTAACCATATTGTACCATGATAACACTGTATGCGTAAATATTTTTATATGTACTACAAAAGTGTATTTTTTCATCGCTACTCTTCTTATGTTTATCAACCATTAGTTTTCACTATGTTGAATGGTTTATTCATTCGAAATTTCTTTACAGTCCATATTTCCGCCGTGATCATGCGGTGTCCCACATGAAATACTCTCTTCTTTCGGGGCAGTACCAATTACACCGATTATTGGATTAATTGGAATTTGTAGTTCATTGCTAATTAGCTTTTTTCATACAAGCTCCTCTTGAAATTTTAATGATATTTGCATGTAAAAAAGCACTTAGTTCATTTTGAAACATACACTCTTTACTATAACAGTTATAGAAAGGTGGTATCACTATGCCCCTTATTCCATACAACGAAAGTGATGTTGATTTACTAGCTCGTTTAATTCGTGCTGAGGCTGAAGGCGAAGGTCGGCAAGGCGAACAACTTGTTGGATGTGTTGTAGTAAACCGTGTATTTTGTGATTGCTTAGATTTTAAACAACTCCGTACCGTACCTGATGCTGTATATCAAAGCCCTGGTGGATTCGAAGCGGTTCAATACGGATACTTTTATCAACGTGCCCGTGAATCAGAAAAAGAAATCGCAAGAAAAGTTTTACAAGGTGAATGGCGCTGGCCGGCAAGGTGGGCTCTTTGGTATTTTCGTCCAGTCGGGGCTTGCCCGCCCCAGTGGTATAATCAGCCGTTTGTAGGACAATTTAAAAGCCATTGTTTTTATGAACCGAAAGGTGATGAATGTCCGAAAATGTATACTCGATAGCCAAAATAACCAACGTAAGTATTTATTCATTTAATTACTTGCGTTGGTTATTTGCTGTATTTTAGAAATCTAATAATGTGACGAATTTTTCGATACCTACCACATGTATTAATAATGGTATACGAGGGCCATTTGATTGATTCATAATGAGCTTATATATAATAGTAAACAATTGTTTTTGATTTTCTTTCATTATTTTTTTATTTTCATGATGGCAAATCGGATACAATTGTTCCATTAAGTTAGCATAATCTTTATTAGAACGAAGTATTTTACAAACTTCTACTAGCCATTTTTTCTGCCTTTCCTCTAATGAGTTGTAAAACTCTGTATTTCTCTCTTGATTTACCGTAATCAATTTTTTAGATTGAAAGTTTCTGATCCAATACTCTGCACGATTACTTATCGCTATCATGTCAGGTAATGCATAGCTCCTATCTATTTTCTCTAATATACCTTGTAAAATAGATGAATCAAAATTTAATAATGGTAACGTTCCTGCTACTTGATTAAATTTTGGATATTCTTTAAACCCGCTATCAACTCTAGAGAGTTTAATTGCATCAAATAAATCTTCATTTTTCAGCGTTTTATTTTCATAACTGTCCTTCAATCGTTCATACTCTGTATAATTGCGAATCACATCTTCATCCAATCCAATATGAAAAGCAGCGCCTGGCCTATATTTTGCAAACATAAAAAGAATCACTTCTGGTAAATACACTTTTAATAAGTCGCTAGGTGTAATACTATTCCCTAAAGAACTGGACATTTTTTCATGATTACCTTTAATCCCAATGAAATCATAAGCAACGTAATGAGGAGCTTCACGATTGAATATTTCCCTTGCAATTTCTTTTGATACATTATAACTACCTGTTTCCGATGAATGATCTCTTCCGCCCGGTTCAAAAATAACATCCTCTGTCATCCATCTCATTGGCCAATCGATTTTCCAATTCAGTTTCATTTTATTTGTATTTAATACCGATAATTCATTTTCATTTCCGCACTTACAGTCATACCGAACTTTTTTTAATACTTCATCAAAATGTGAAATATTTGTTGTATCTTTCCCGCATTTCTCACAATACAATGTAGCTGGATAAAAGCTCTCTCGCTCTTCTTCACTACACTCTCCAGTTTTAAAACCCATTAAAATATCATATATTTCTTTTCTTCTATCCAAAGCCTCTACTATGTTTCCGTTATACTTTCCACTTCTATATTCAGCATGTTGATAAATGAATTCCACTTCAATTCCAAATGCTTGGAGCGATTTTTCAAACTCTTTTTCAAAATGCTCTGCATACGAGTTATGACAACCAAATGGATCTGGAATATCACAGTATGGCATACCAATATACTTTGCAAAAGATGGATCAATATTTTTAGGAACTTTTCTAAACCTGTCGTAATCATCCCATGAAAAAATGAAACGAGTCTTTTTCCCTAAATCTTGAAGAGCCCTTACAACGAAATAAGTCGTTACGATTTCACGGAAGTTCCCAATATGAACAGAACCTGATGGACTAATTCCAGATGCACAAACAAAAGTTTCTTTGTTTGGATGTTTCCTAATTAATTCATTTGCTACTTCATACGCCCAATGCATATTTTACTCACCTCAATTGTTTTTTGTTTTCACATTTTCAGTTTTATGCAATAAAAAAACTCCCACCCCCAAGATTATTCATCTTGAGGACGAGAGTTATTAGCTTCGCGGTACCACCTCAGTTTGTTAATACGTCACCGCATTAACCTCTTCAGGTACGGCAAAATATGCTTATACCCTATCTCTATAACGGGAGATCCCGTCGCACCATCCCTAAATAAATTAGTTCCTTGCGCAGCTCCAAGTCTTTTTTCATTAAGATGTATACCGCTCTTTCTCAGCTACTAGAGCTCTCTGTACGTATTCGTTCTTAACTACTCTTCTCTTCAATGCCATTTTAAATGTTAGTTTTTTATATGATAATTTATAATGCTTTTATTGTCAAACTTTTCCGAACAAAAATATATAGCTATCTAAAAAAATGTTTTATCATTTCTAATTGAATTTTGTGGCTACATTCATCACAGCAATATATCCCTTTCGATTTCTCTTTAAATCGCTTATATTCTTCACTTCCCTCGTATACACGGAATATATTTTTACACGAAAAGCAAACAATCTCATAAAACATCATATGCATTTTCCTTTCCGTGTTTATACACTTTTTTTAATAATTTGAGAAGGTCGGTTTTCTACCTTACAAATCTTAATATCCTCTCACTAAAGGTTTACCTCTATTCTTATCGAATTATATAAATATCTTATAAAATGAGGTGAACATCTTGTTCAGTAATATAGAATTAGTTTTAGCTGCTAAAGCTAGTTTAGCTGAAGGACCATGTTGGAATGAAAAGGAACAGCTCTTATACTGGGTTGATATTATGGAGAAAAAATTGTGCATTTATAATCCTACTAATAATACGAACCGAGTAATCACCCTCGATCAGCAAATTGGCTGTGTTGTACCATATGTAGAGGATGTAGTACTTTTAACAATGGAAAGCGGCTTTTATTCTCTTAATCTAAATACTGAAAAACTGACACATATTTTTGACCCCGAACCACACTTAATTGAAAATCGTTTTAATGATGGGAAATGTGATCCAGCTGGTCGCTTCTGGGCAGGTACTACAGATACATACGGTATTAATGCTACAGGTTCCTTGTATTGTTTAAATAATAATTTAAGTGTCGAGAAAAAAGTTTCACATGTAAATACATCAAATGGAATTGCTTGGTCACCTAACCATAAATACCTTTACTTTATTGATACACCTACTAAAAAAGTGGTTCGCTATCATTATGATATACGTACTGGAGAAATTCGTAATCCAAGTGATGTAATCATTTTCCACAAAAATGATGGGCTACCCGACGGTATGACAATTGATGAAGAAGGCTGTTTATGGATTGCTCATTGGGGAGGTTCAAAGATTACTAGGTGGAACCCTTTAACTGGAGAACAAATATTGAGTATTCCAATTCCAGCGTTATATGTAACGTCGTGTACATTTGGCGGGCCTAATTTAACAGATTTATATGTTACAACAGCTAGAACAAGAATGACGGATGACGAATTAAAGAAGTATCCACATGCTGGTAGTATCTTTCGAATTCAAACAAATGTTAAAGGTTGTCCTACCTATTCATTTTTCAATAAAAATATTGGAGCTGAAACAATATGAATCGTATCAAATACATAAGACAAGAAGAAAAGAAATATCACGATCTTTGCTATGAACAATATAAACTATTTGAAACTGGATCTTGGCTTAACAAACCGGTTAAAACGGTTATGGACTTAATGGACTACTTTGAAGGGCAAAACAATTTACAAGTACTTGACCTTGGATCCGGCGTCGGAAGAAATAGCATTCCAATTGCACAAAAGCTACAAAATACTAGCGGCATTGTTACATGTGTCGATTTACTTGATTCTGCTTTGACAAAACTACAAACTTATAGTAAAGAATATGGTGTCATTAATACTATTAAAACCGTACAAGCAGCAATTGAAAACTATCATATCGACGCTAACGCTTATGATTATATCGTTGCAGTATCCAGTTTAGAGCATGTTAAATCAGAAGAAGATTTAACAAACGTGCTCCATTCTATGAAAGAAGGTACAAAGACTGGTGGTATCATTTGTTTAATTATTAACTCGAACATACAAGAAATTGACTTACATACGAATGAAGAATTAGATGCTTTAATTGAAATTAACCTTCCTACTGAAGATATGATACAACTCTTAAAAAGCATTTATAAGGAATGGAAAGAAATAAAATTTGAAATAAAAGAATTGGCGTATGAGATAGTTCGTAATGAAAGACACATTCAATTAAAGACGAATGCGATTACGTTTGTCGTACAGAAATAATATTATAAAACACTTAGGACAATACTTCATTACCTATTTACTGACATACCCTTCCATTACAATTACGATTTCTCCATAAGAATCGCTTACTGCTTAAATCGTAATACCAAAAAAATATTTTCTATATTTATGGTTTAAAAATCCAAATAATAGGACTTAAATTTATTACTACATAAATAAAAGAGCACTTGTTTCCGCAAGTGCTCTTTTCCGGAATTTTGAGATATCCTATTAACGAAAGTTAATGTTACTTAAAGTTAAGAGGTATTTACAATATATGCTTGTCCCTTTTATTTGTGTACAATTAATATATATCAATTATCCGTACTATTTAAAAACTTATTTCTCTTTCGTACATTTTATCATTAAAAAATTGATTGATGGTTTATTTTCCATGTTCTTATTTGGTTCGTCAATTTCCGAAACTTGTACTAGTCCATATTTATTAAACTCTTGTTTTATAGAATCCTCATCATAGAAAAACATTTTTACGCCTTCCATTATCTCAAAATAATCTTGATCCAACTGTTTTCCTTTTCCATACATTGGAGCTTTTTTAGAAACTGTTGTAAAAACCATATATCCACCTGGTTTTAGCTGATTATAACAATCTTTAATAAACTGCTCCCTCTCCGGTTCATTCAACAAATGAAGAAGCGCATGACTAAATATTCCATCATACAGGTTGCGATCAAAAGGCATATCATTTACCGAACCATGATGTATTCTAATACCTTCTAGTCCGTTTTGCTTTGCTAAATCAATGGCCGTTTTTGAAATTTCAATACCTGTTACATTTATACCATTATGGATAAAAACCTTTGCGTTTCTACCATATCCAATACCCGGAATCAAAATATCCTTAACGTTCTTTTCAAGGAAAAAATCCTTTGTCAAAATTGCAGAATCTGTAGGTTCAAATCCCCACATCGTTTGTTTCTCGATAAAACTTGATTCCCAAAATTCCATTATGTTCTATCTCCTTATTCTTTATATAATTATAGATCATTAATTGTACAAACTATTCGTTGGTATATGTAAATCCTAGAGCACTCTCACATTTTATGTACAAAATACAAAATACAAAAAACTCCTCTACAAGGATATTTGTTCCGTTAATCTAAATGTAATCTTCTCTTCCATACACCTTGTTTCACTAATCTTAATCATTCTAGCTTCATTGAATATAGCATATTAATATGGCTATATCTAATTTAAAGATTGTTTTAAAAATCGATGCGTTATCCATCCACCCTTCTATTTAATTTCACTTTTTAATAATCCAAATAAACTGTGCGAAAACATTTCTTTTCACCTAACTTAACATAAAAGAATAAAAGAGCACTTGTTTCCGCAAGTGCTCTTTCTAGGGATTTTGAGATACCCCCTAACGAAAGTTAAGTGGATATGGACAATATATGCTTGTCCTTTTTATTCGTGAATAATTTTTATATTATAATTTGAGTTTAAATATACAAACTATTCCCTATTCATTTGTAGATGAAAAAAGCCAAAAATACAATTCCAGTTTTGACTTTTTCTTTATTACTTTTTCAAATTATATTGATCTAAAACTTGTTCTAACATTTCCAACGTTATCGGTTGTACTTTAGTTGTTAACTGATATCCAATTCGCCCATTTGGTTCTGCTGTAACTTGCTGTAAACTCTTTAAATCATGAATCCCTTTTTCTCTTAATTGCATATATAATTGTTGTTCTGACATTTTTGCTTGTGATAAGCCGCCTTTAATAATTTCTCCGTTTTCAACAATAACGATGCTGCTTCCATTTAAAAATTCTTCCACTTTTCGTGATTTCAATTCTAAAAAATGAATGAGGAGTAAAATGCTTGAAAATATAACAGCAGTAACAATAGATGGTATCACTTTCCTACTTAAAACTGGTTCTACAATAATACGTCCAATAGAAACAACAATAATAATTTCAGCCCGAGTCATTTGGCTAACAGATATACTTCCTGTCATTTTTAAAACAAAAATCCCAGTCAAAATTAAAATAATACTTTCAAATAGTATAGTCATTATCGTTCAATCCTTTAATGTTGAATATTAATAGTGTTCTCCATTAAAGGATGAATTATATATTTTTTACACAATCAATGAATTTTCACACCCTTCAGACCATGAAGGATATAAAGGTGACACGTGCTTTATCATTTGGAGCTCCTTTTTTATTAACATTGGCAATAAAGAACGTCCTATTACCCCCGTTGCACCTGCCACAAATATTTTCATATATGTTCCTCCTCATTTAGTAATCATAAAAGTGACGAAATATATATGAGATATGTGACAAGTAATTGATAGATTTATATGTTATTCATATGAAACAAACACTTTTAAAGGATTTATTATCCCTTCACTCAATTCCTCAAAACATTGTTCAAGTGTAGTGTAATGAATTTCATGTTGAAAAATCTCTTCTATAAATGGTGTTTGCTCTATTTGACTAAAAAACCAATCTGCATGTTTTTGATAATCATATCCGTCACTTGACCCAATGATCTGCAATTCTTTCTCATAAAATTCGGCGGTTAATGTTAGTTCTTCTTTATTACCATCAGAAAGTATACATATTACACCGTTACTATTTAGAGCATTTTGCAATGTACGAAATCCACTATTTGTAGCAGAACATTCGAAACCATAACTATATGTTTCTATTATTTTCTCTTCTGAATCATATATGTTTTTCACACCAAATTTCTTTGCAAATTCTCTTCTAGTTCTATTAGGTTCAACAACATCCACATGCTCAACACCTGCATAGTATTTCAAGAAATAACAAGCGAGCAAACCCATAACTCCCAATCCAGTTATAAGTACTTTTTTATTTTTACCTGGATTTAGTTTTAATACCCCTTTAGCAGCATCACATGAAAGGATGGATAATAAGGCAACTTTAGGTTTTATACAACTAGGTACTTGAATAACTTTATGACCCTTAACTATCCCTATCGTTTGATGCCCATAAAAGGAAACTACTTTATCACCTATTTTTAAATTTGTTACTTTATTACCAACTTGGATAACTTCACCATAACTTTCATATCCAGTTTTTCTTGGATAAAAAGGATTAATATCTGTAACATCTGATTCTTTATACTGTGGTAACTCGGCCCCAATGCTTATTGCACCTGCGATTGTTTTAACTATAATTTCATCATCCTGAATGGTCCTAATTTCACATGGTTGCCACTTTAGTTGTTTAAGTCCTTCTAAAACTAATTTATATTGTTTCATTCATACCCTCTCTTTTTATGAAAATGTATTCAAATTAGCTTTTGAACTATTTTTAATAATAAATGTACATATTCCATCTATATCTGTAAAAACATACTCTCTTCTTAATTCCGACGAACTAATTGTACGGTCTGTTTTTTCATGAACATTTGGATCGCTTGCGTCCAACGAAGAAAGGAGTTTCTGATGCTATAAAATGACAATACAATACCTAAAATAAGCATAATCCCGTTCCGATATTAAGAATGGGGTTAAAATATAATTAATTAAATTTATTTAGATTTAGCATCGCAACCCATACCTCGCTGTGCAACGGCGTGGTTCATACTTTTCTGCTCGAAATCAGCACATCTAAATAGTGCTGATTGTACATAATGCCTAATATATTTCCGAAGGGATCAACTAAGGAAGCGGTGATGAATCCCTCGCCGCGCTCTGTAGGTGCCTCATACTCTTTCGCTCCCATAGACAGCAACTTATTGAAAGTTGCTGTTACATCATCAACGTGCCAGTACACAATAGCACCAGATGGTCCGGTCACTGAACCATCTGGCGCATAACGGCTATCGATTAAACCTAGCTCGTGTTGGTAGTCGCCAAGGCGAAATTCGGCATATCCTGGACGTTCGAAATATGGTTCGCTACCTAATAGCTCAGCATACCACTTCTTTGCTGCTTCTAAATCATCCGCCCAAAAACTAACTGTGGTTAGTCCTCGTAATGTCTTTGTATCGTTCATAATCGATTCCCTCCATACTATTGAGTAGTACTTCTCAATACTAAACGAAATAACATTTTCTGAATTAATTTCGATTTCCTTATAAATAATCCTATCTCTTATTCTAGAAAATGACCCTTTAATGACATATTACGGCTGAGATTTTTAAGTATCTTCATTGTAAATGTTTCCGATATCATTTGTAATTTAACAATTTTATAGTGACTTCACAACAATACATACAAGGCTATTATTTTTCATTTCATAACAAACCTCCTTTTAAGTATTATTCTTTTTTAAATTGAAAATCTAGACGTCCCGATTGTTTTACTTCCTCAATTAGTTTACGAATACCTTCTTCAATCTTATCTTCTTTTACATTGGATACGTTTAACTTTAACAACTTTTCTTTATGAAAATCATTTAAATAATTTCTATCAATTGAATCGATACTTATTTGATTTTCTCTTAATTTTTTTATAAATGTTTCTGTAAATATGTTTTTCTGTATTTCTAAACAAGTGTGTATTCCAAATATTTTTTGCTTTTTAAACGTAAATAAAAGTGGGTTTTCATTTTGCACTTTTTCTAATGTTTCTGCTAGTTTTATTGATCTATTGTAGTAGGAAGAATTAATTTTACTTTTATGACGTTCAAACATACCGCTCTTTATATAAATTTCTAAAGCAGCTTGAGATATCATTGGACTATCAATATCTAAAATTTTTTTATATTTATGAAAAGCATTTGCAATAGCCGGTGGAATAACTGCTACACCGACTCTTAAACCTGGAAAAATAATCTTCGAATAACTTTTCAAATATATTACATGGTTACAATCATCTAAGCTATATAACGGATCCGCTTTTGAATCAGTTTCTAAATCTGCTAAATAGTCATCTTCCACTATAAATACATTATATTTTTTAGCCAACAGTACGATTTTTTCTTTCTCATCCTTTGAATAAGACGTTCCGAGCGGATGATGATATCTCGGTATCGTATAAAAGAATTTTATTTTTCCTGTTCGAAATATACGTTCCAATTCACTCAAGTCAATCCCTTCATTTGTACGCTTAATACCGAGTACAGGAATGTTATTTATTTCTAGGTATTCAATATACAAATGATACGTTGGCTGTTCAATTAATATCGTTTCATTTTCATTCGGAAATGGTATAGAAGTTAATATAGCAAGCGCCTGCTGCACACCTGACGTTATAAAAATATTTTCTTCTTTTGTAAAGACTTGATAGTTTGCCAGCTGTTTTTGAATAACCGTAATTAAAGATGGTAAACCTTTCGGCGTTCCATATACAAATAAATCATTTTTATATGTATCAATGGCTTTATTAATACAATGTTGAAAATCTAAGTACGGAAAAACATCTGGATCTGGTGCTGAAGAAGCGAAATCAATTATCTCGTTATTTTCTATGGTACTCCCTGATTTTTTAACAACGTAGTATCCACTTTGAGGAACGGAATAAATAATATGACGCTTTTCTAATTCATGAAATGCACGTATAACTGTCGCCTTATTACATTCATATTGCGTAACGAGTGTCCGAATAGACGGTAATTTCTTCCCTTCTTTTATCTCTCCATTTTGAATCATATTTTCTATGTTGTTTAAAACATGTAAATACTTATACATCTCACACCTTCTTCAGCAATTTTGTATTGTTACAGCTTATATTTATGAACATACTTTTTCGAATTTCTATTTAGATTTTTTATTCAATTATATATTACTTCACAATTTCTCCACTTAACAAAGGAATTATAATTCATGAATAGAATATCTCCATGAATAAATAAAAAGTGAGGGATATATAATGCAGCGCTTAAATACGATTGATATTAGTAATGTAATTGAATTAGAAAAAGCTCTTTCGACTTTATTAAATGAAGTGATTTCCTCAAAACAAGACCTTGAAAATTGGTTAAAAGAGCAATCTAAATTAATTTGGGAAATTGAAGAACAATTAAGATCACACTATATTGCCTTTCAATGTAATACAAATAATAAAGAAATAAAAGATACTTTTGAACATGATCAGCAGTTTATAAGACCTCTTTTAAAACGTTATCAACATTTATTTAATAATAAATACTTACAGTCACCTTTTCGAATGGAATTAGATTCTAAAGTATATGGTTTATTAGATGTGAAAATAAAAAATGCTCAAACGTTATTTTGCGAGGAAAACATAGAATTAGAAATTAAAGAAGACAAATTAGTAACAGAGTACTTTGAAATTACAGGGAGTTTAAGTGGAACTTGGGACGGCGAAGAAAAAACAATTACGGAATTACAATCATATTTACAAGATCCAAATCGTGATATCCGTAAACAGGCAAAAACAATTATTTCTGAACAGTTTTTATCTGTTGAAAAAGAACTTCAAAACATACTAAATCAATTAATTGAAATTCGCCATAAAAAGGCAAAAAACATTCAAGTAGAGAATTATCGTGATTATATGTTCAAAAAATATGAGCGTTTTGATTATACAGCAGCAGATTGCTATGAACTTGCTGAATCAATACGTAAATACGTTGTGCCACTTAAAGATAAAATATTACAAGAGAAAAAAGAGAAACTACAAGTGGATACGCTTCGTCCATGGGATGTAACAGCTGTAGCCCCTGATCAAAAAGTACTTAAACCTATTACAAATGAAAATGATTTAATTGAAAAAAGCACTCGCATATTCAATAAACTAGATGTTGAATTTTCAGCACTTTTAAACCGAATGCATGAACATGATTGTCTCGATTTAATAAGCCGCAAAGGAAAAGCATCTGGTGGATTTTGTGAGTACTTACCTACTTCTCAATTATCTTATATTTTTATGAACCTTAACTATACGCAAGATGATATTGTTACTTTCATACATGAAATGGGTCATAGCATTCATAACGAACTCATCAAACCATTAGATTTACGACAATATATAGAAATTCCCGCTGAAACAGCTGAACTAGCTAGTATGACAATGGAATTATTCTCAATTGACTACTGGGATACTTTCTATACAAACACAACAGATTTAAAACAAGCGAAAATCAACTTCTTTAAAGATGTTATTTCATATTTACCTGTTATGCTTATCGTAGATCAATTTCAACACTGGCTTTATGAAAATCCGAATCATACTTCTGGAGAAAGAAATGAAAAATACTTACAACTTCAAAAAATTTATCAGTCGAGCGTCATACATATTGATGGTTACGAAAACTGGATAGCAACGAGTTGGTTACCTGTTCTGCATATTTTTGAAGTGCCATTCTATTATATCGAATATGCTATCGCCCAGCTTGGTGCACTGCAAATGTATAAACAATATAAAGAAAATCCGAACCAAGCTCTAGTAAATTATAAAAAAGCTCTATCGCTAGGAAGCTCAAAATCCATAAAAGAAGTATATGAGACAGCTGGCATTCGTTTTGATTTTTCAGGTGAAACAATTAAAGAACTAATGGCATTTGTAGAAAAAGAATTGCAATTACTTGAACAAATATAAGAAAAAAGCTGTGCCTATATTTTAGGTGCAGCTTTTTTCTTTATTTTATTAATCAATTCTATGTACTGAAAATCTCCATATCCGATTATTGGAAAAAGATGGAATAACTTTGTTAATAATTTTTGCGTTGATAAATTTTTATTTTCGGAAATGAATTTTATTACATCATTATCTTCTTTTAACATTTCTAAATATAAGTTTACAGCCTGATACATTACTGGAAGTAACTCTACAGATTGTTTCCTATGATTCACCAATACTTCTGTATATACAGAGTGATGGTTTCCTAACTTCATTTCAATTTGACTGACTTTGAATTCATCCTCTTTGAAGCTATTTAAAACCACTCTTCCCTCATATCCTGACTGTTCAAGGTATGAAAGTATTGTAAGTAGGTTCATTTGACAAAACATATCTTCACCAAACCATAAGACAATACATTCATATTTGTTCTTAAAAAGATTATGTAATGGATCTATAACTTTTTTTATATAATCCTCAACTGAACTATTATGCCCCGTTGCTCTTGTTTTAATAAATTCTTCATCAAAAACTTGTGTAGTAACGAGATTTACACACATCGCTTCGTTAAATGGTGCATAATCAGACTCACCCATTAGCTTTTCATTTTTAAACTCTTCATACATCATTTGACCGTTTAATATGTGAAGTACACCTTTATCAAACAGCTCACTCTTCGTATTTCGTAACTGCTCAACCTCTACTTTTCTAGAAATATTCATTTTACACTCCCCTTCTATATTGAGTTTAACAAATGATTGAATAGGCATTTTGTTTAGTTGAAATTCTCTTGGATATATTCCAAAAACATTTTTAAAAGCTCTACTCTATCAATTTTAAAGGATTTCAAAAATTAAAACACGAATTTTGTAAGTTAAGAGATTATTAGTTTTCCAATTGAAAATTTATGCTTAGAAAGGAAGTTACAATGAACGAGTTAGAAAAAGAGATACTCCACTTAATAAATGAACAATATCCATTAAATTTTATTAACATTAAATCCATAACGAACGAAATGTATCAATGTCTCGCGGAAGAAGGTACTTACTTCATTAGAATTACAAACTATAAAACGTATAAAGAACAGTTAGAAGAAGTTACATTTACAAATTTTTTATATCAAAATGGCTTAGGTGTTCCTCCCGTAATACCTTCACTAACTGGGAATTCAGTTGAGAAATTAACATTAGACAAGGAGATTTTTGCAGTAGTATATAAAGCTGCCCCTGGCATACATTTACCAAGAAGTGAATGGAATGCTAATGTATTTAAAAAACTTGGTCAACAGATTGGTAAATTGCATCGTATATCTAACAACTTTGAAAATACCGAGCCAGTAAAACATATTAACGATTGGTATGAAAATGAAGAATATAATTTTCTTAAGTATATTCCTAAAGAAGAGACTATTATTAGAGAAATTGCATCTGATGTTTTATCTTCCATAAAAAATCTACCAAAAACACCTACAAACTACGGCCTGATCCATGGGGATTTATGGCTAGAAAACGTTTTAGTTGATAATGATTTAAACTTAACAATGATTGATTTTCAAGACTGTGAAAAACATTTTTACATATTCGATTTAGCAGTTCCAATCTATAGCGCGATAGAATACTCATTTGCCGGCAATGGAAATATTTCGGACTATGAAAATTTAATTACAAAAGCAATACTTGATGGGTATCAAGAAGAAAATGAATTACCTAAAGAAATGATAGACAAGCTTCCCTTGTTTATAAAATTAAAGGAGATATTTGAATATAGTTTAATGCATATGTATTGGGATAAAGAAGAATTAACTGAGGAACAAGTACGGATAATGAATCTTTATAGAATGAAACTTGAAAATAAGTATCCCTGTATCAATATTTAAAATGGATGTTGTTTAACTACAAGGAAACTTTAGTTGAGCAACATCATTTATTAGTTAATTACATACTAGGCAACATTTTACTTTTAATCACAAATATAGGTTCAATAATTTGTTCAAATATATTTCGTTTTCCGGAGAGACTTTCTCAGAAAACCTAGCTGCAATAATAATAGGAGCCCATTGAAAAATTTCATTTCTTGATAAATCAGTATTTCTGCAATATATATGTAAATACATTTCAGCTAATTCTACTGAAGCCTGAGCATACAATAGATAGGTACGAAACACATCTGCACGAATATCACCTAAACTAGCATCTACCCAATCTATTATTTTCACATTATCATTACTCAACATTAGATTATATGGGTGAAAGTCTCCATGACATAATCTGGGTTCAAACTTGATTGAATCTAACTTTTTCAATATATTTTCCTTTTGTTTCTCATCCAAATTATGTACAGATTTAATTTGACACTCTAACCTTTCCCTCATTGATTCCATTTCATCCGTATTCACTCGTATAGCATGAATCTTTTTTTGTTCATTAACACATAGGCCAATGTAATGCTCTGCTTCATTTAGATTACTAAGCAGGAGATCACCAATATTGTCTCCTTTTACATATTCCATAATAATTGCCTGTCTATCTTGTATTTTTGTCACTTCAAATACATTCGGAACGGGCAGCCCACATGAATAAGTATATTTTTGTTTTTTTGCTTCGTTTATAGCCTCTGTATCTGGGAGGTATTCTTTAAATAATTTCACAACCTTATCATCATATAGATAAATTTCTGCTGTATTCCCTCTTGCAATCGGATTACCTAGATTCACTTCGTTTCCCTCCTTAAAATAAATTTTAATAACGATTTATCTTATCATTTAAATTCAATGTAATCATAACGAAAACCTTCTTCACGAAGATACAAAAATCTACCACTTTCTATCCTTAAATAGAAAGTGGTAGATTTAATTGTTTAGGAATATCAGAATAAAAGTCTGGTGTATGCAAGACAGTAAATGAATATCCCTGTTGAATAAACGATACTTCATTACGCTTACATTCAAACGGAACACTATTTTTCTTAAAATTATTTTGGATTCGTTGTAAAAATGCTTCATCTGGTGTTCCGAAAGAAACGTGTACTTTCGGTGGTAAAGCTTTCATCTCAATCGGAATCCAAGGTCGCTGCCACCAAGTTGCAACGATATAGGCAGTTCCACCTATAACAAAGTTGAAAATGTCCCCATCTTCCATCGTTTTCATATCTAGATTTGATTTCAACCATTCCATAAATATAGGTACACTTTTAACGGGAAGACCGATTTCCCTTACGTATAAAATATTTAACGGTGAATGCGGTACTAATACATCTTCTTTAACATAGTTATGTGCGATAATTTCGAGAAGATTTCCATCACCGTCTTTAAAGTATAAATTGAATAGGCCGTTCTCCTCACCAATTGTATTTCCATCTTTCCACTTCACAATGAGTAGTCCAGATCCTTCAAGCCATCTTGCCGTTTCATGAAATTTTGAGTATGGAATCTCAAATGCGAAATGCGCAGGTGCAATTGGTTCATATGCTTCCTGAAAACTAATTGTTGTGTATGGTGTTACTTCAAATTGAATAAATGATGCTGTTTCTTTTTTTATTGGAAAAGATAATATATCTCCGTATACTTGTTTTACTCCTTTTATAGAAACAGTTTGTAGTTTAATATCTGAAATATAGAAACAGTTTGTAGTTTAATATCTGAAATGTGTGTAATCATTTTACATCCCCCTATATACTATCTACTCGTATTTTATTACAATTACAAATAGATAAAATCAAACGGAAGGATTGATTTTTTATATTGAAACTACAACTTTAGTATGAGTAGGTTAGCTCCAATTACCTTTTATTTCTGCTATAACAACTTCTGGTTTATCCCAGTGTAACAAGTGTGTAGTGTCAGGTACTATTTTTACTATACTGTTCGTTTTTTCTTTAAAAATATTTACTGTCTTATCTCGATAATCCGTCCAAATTTGCGGAACTGTAGCTCGAAGTAAAACAATATTAGATGGTAACTTCTCATATATATCAATTGTTTCATCTTTATGCATACCTCTTATTATACCACTAGCTGTTGTCCCCCTCGCATGCCAACATACTTTATTATCCAGTTCAACCCCAAGATCTTTTACTGCAAGTTCTAATAATGGAGACCATCTAGTATAAGCTTCTTTTTCACTTTTGAAAAACTCATCCCAATTATTAAAAACGTATTCATCAAAGTCTTTTTCGTAATAAGCAATTTCCTCTTGAAGCGTTTCTTCTTTAAGCCTTTTCGTTTGATACCCTCCATCAATTAAAATGCTTCCTAATACCTTTTCTGGATTATTCAATAAATAAAATAGCGCTACAAAACTTCCCCATGAATGTGATAGAAAATAGAAATGTGCGATTCTCAGTTCATTTATTATTTCATTTAACCAATTTGCTAAATTCTGCATCTCATAATCTTCTGTTCTTTCTAAAGGTGGTGTTTTACCATGCCCAGGTGCATCAATGGAGATGAATCTATACTCTTCTTTTAATTCTTCAGCGATCTCTATAAAACTTAAACTCGTACTTCCTAATCCATGTAAACAAAAGATAACGGGCTTGTCATTTTTTCCCCATTCAGTAATATGTACGTTTATTTTTTCGTTGTTAATATAGTAGCGTTTCAAAACAATTATCCTCCATATTTCGTTTTTTTGATTTATCACTTTACTTATTTCTATTATTTTCAAGTTTTTCCTGCATTCTTTCTCACACAAAAAGCTGCTTTTCTTTTAAAGGAAAGCAGCTTTTACGCTAAAATATATTATGATTTGACAGCAATAATCATAAACCTTTTCGAATTCATTCGAATAGAAACTACTTTTAGTAGTTTCTAGATCGTAACTGCTGATTGCAGGAAAAATCATTTATGATTGATATAGCTTTGTACGTTGTTTTACTTGATTAAAATAAAATCCTACAAGCTGAAGGCACTTTCCTCTTTTTTAATAAATTCCGGAAGCCACTCTCCATGTGCCTCTATTAAATCATCACAAAGGGAAACAATATCATCCAATGACAATTCGGCGGCCGTGTGGGGATCTAGCATCGCCGCCTGGTAAATATATTCTCGTTTACGTGTAATGGCGGCTTCAATGGTTAGCAGCTGCGTATTAATATTAGTACGGTTTAATGCAGCAAGCTGCTCAGGTAGATCTCCAACATACGTTGGAGTTATGCCACTTCGATCCGCTATACACGTAACTTCCACACAGGCTTTTTCAGGTAAGTTGCTAATCAATCTTCCGGTATTTAGTATATTCCCATTAAATTTAAATGGGATATTCGTTTCAATGGCTTCAATGATACATGAACCATATTCTTGTGAGCGTACATGGTCTAATGCCTTATTATTGACTAATTCCTCCCGCATGTTTTCCCACCTTTTGATTTGCTGTTCACAACGGCGCAGATATTCATCAAGGGGAATATTGTATTTTTCGATTAACTCCGGATATCTAGATTTGATAAAGTACGGATGATACTCGGCGTTATGCTCAGATGATTCGGTCACATAATATCCAAACTTATCCATCAATTCAAATCTCACCATGTCATGATGTTTTGTTTTTTGCTTTTCTCTTGCCCTTCTTTTAATTTCTGGATAGAGATTCTCACCATTTCTTGTTACTTCCAATAGCCATGCCATATGGTTAATTCCTGCAATCTTTTCTTGAACACCTTCAGAATCCATGCCCAATGATTTGAATAGTTCGCTTGTACAACTTTGAACGCTGTGACATAGGCCCACTGTTTTAATTGCTGTAAAACGATTCATCACGCCTGTTAATACCGCCATAGGATTGGTATAATTTAGAAAGAGGGCATTAGGACAAACCTCTTCCATGTCCTTTGCAAAATCTAGCAGCACAGGAATGGTTCGGAGATTACGAAAGATACCGCCTATCCCTACCGTGTCAGCAATCGTCTGCTGTAAACCATATTTCTTAGGAATTTCAAAATCAATTACTGTGCTTGGCTTATAACCACCCACTTGAATAGCATTAATGACGTATTTTGCGTCCTTAAGCGCTTCCTTTCGATCTAAATAGGCTTTAATTTGAATATTTTTATTCAAGTTTTCTTTCAAGTTGGTCAACATATTCTCAGAATCTTTTAACCTTTGCACATCAATGTCATATAGTGCGAATTCAAATCCCTCTAACGCTGGCACAAGCATACAATCACCAAGAATATTTTTCGCAAATACCGTGCTACCCGCACCTATAAATGTAATTTTAGACATTTTTTTCCTCCTCATGAACCATTTTAATTTATTATTTATCGCAACTAGGAACGACTTTTTAGAATAAAAATCCTTGAAAAAAATCGTCTCATTACAGTGTTCCTAAAAACAGTTTGTTCTAGTTGAATACCAGCATTCATTTTTATGAAGCCATAATCCGATTTAGGACTTTCTAAAAATTAGAACTCCAGATTTCTCTGTCTCCATCTTATGTAACCCTTTGGATAGATTGGTTTTATGTTTTCGGATTAATTTTCCAGTACAGCTGTATGTCTCAATTGTTATATTTATAAGATCTTTTTCTAAATCTAGGATGAACTCCTCATTTAAAGTGCCATTTACAATAATAAATTCCTCGGGAATATTGGTACCAGTCTTAATACAAACATCTGCGTAAATGGCGATTAGTTTGGTTGAGTCATTCACAGTTTCTACTATCGGGTAAAGTAATTCTGGTGCAGTAGGCTTTAAATCACCATTCAATAAAACGTCTTGGTATTTTTTCGAAAACCCTAGCCAAAACTTTGCCATTTCAAAATGATCTTTATTTAATTTTTCAAAACGCATGGAAAATTGCGGTACACCAAAAATAACATTGATTAATTGCAGTGCCGCATTTTCAGTCGTATCTTCTGGACTCCACATAATCATATCGGAATGAACAGCAGTGTCTCCTGATAGCAAGCGTAGATCCATAATACCAACACGGTTTGTAATTGCATCATTCGGGCAATCTCCTACCCTGAAAATATTTCCATATTTCCTCATATAAGGTCCGATATATCTTTGTCTAAATTCAACCATAATGGATGGCTTAATTAATTTTAAACTTTCCATAATATCAGTAAATAGACAATCCACCGCTTCCTGTACGGATTCATAATCCCGTTCTGGATCAAATTGAATTGCTCGGCCCTCCGCTCGATTTAAATCGAATAAATCAATAAAATCAAATTTAAATCCGTCTAGATTCCACTCTTTCAGAGCTTTTTCGTAAGTAGATATCAAATATTCCCTGACTTCTGGGTAACGTGGATCCAAAACTCCTGCCTGGAGATTATCATTGAAATATAAAATTTTACTTCGGAAGCGCTCCCACGCCTTTGAATAGATTCCTACAAATGGTACACTATACCACAATAAATATTTCATCCCCAAATCATGTACTCTCTCAACATGTTCCCTCATGCCCACGATTCTTTTAGGAGACACTTCCCAATCTCCACAATAAGCATAACCACGATGATCATCTTCTGTCTGCCAGCCATCGTCAACAATAACAGCCCCACACCCTAACTGTTTCGCAATCTCACATTGTTTCTCGATTTCATCATCAGATATGTCCTGATGGAAGCTATACCATGTCGAATACATAGGAAGTTTCGCAGTTTTCGGAACAAAGGATGGCCCATATCCATCCATTCCCTCATACCACACGGAAATATCTTGGATTGCTTGATAATAAGGAATATCCCTCATATCGACTCGAATCACTCCATCATAGGATGATCGAACTTTAGATGGCTCTGTAAATAATGTGATTTGCGCTTTCATCGTTCCAGTTTCTTCATGGACGCCCAAATTAAAATTAACAGTATCCATCGCATTGGAATATGCTACAGCCAGCCTGTTTTGTCCTTCTTGATTATAGAAACAGCCAACCGGGGCTAATACTGTTGCTTTAGAAGAAAAACCTCCATCCCAATCCACACCGAAACTTTTACTACGGGAGGATCCTGGATGCCAATATGATTGAATATCAACAATTGGGTGATGCCAAACTAAATTAACTTTTGGGAATTCAATGGGTTGTTCTGATCCTATATGGATATGAACAAATAAAACTCCATTTTCTTCTCTTTGTTCAATTTTGACTTTGACACTATCTTCATGAACGGCCTCAATGTTTACCTTTTGTGTGATCATAGCCTCTCCTCCTCTTTTTATTTTTTAGAATATTGAATTATAGAGCTACACCTTTTAAGCGAGCAAAAATATTTTTTGTAAACAATACGATGACTAGTGCAATACCACTACCACCAAACATGAAAAATAGACCTGGATATATTAAAAAAAGAAGTGACATCAAAATGAGAGTGATGATGATCAAGATCGTTTTTATCGGATTTGCTATGCCTATAAATGTGGCATATTTAAAATAATGAAATGTTTTTACTTCAAAATGATTAAATGTCTGAATAATATAGAGTAAATTCACTACATAAAATAAAAGCATTGACAAACTCATTAGGGAAAGAACCCTACTTACCAAGGTGTCATACATTTGAAAAAAATAAAGATCCGTCATAAGTATCGAACCTATTAAAACGATGAAAAACCCCATTTTGTTCGATTTTTTAAAATTAGATTGATAGGAATTCCAAAAAGTTGCTACCATTTTTGTATCCTTTTTGTTAATCAAATCCATTATTAATTGGAACATAGCAACAGTCGATGGGAATAATCCAAACACTCCAAAACCAATCAATGTAAATCCAATCCACAATAAATTAAGGAATAACAATTTCATGACCCATTCTAATAAATGATAAATCCTTGCGATCACGGCCCACTTCCTCCTTTCTGTCTTCCTTGATCAGGTAGGAAATAAACATTATTTGATACCTGTATTTTGAACACCATCCAGGATAAAGCGCTGTGCTACAAAAAATACTATAATGGGAGGAATACAAATTAATAGAGTCGAAGCCATGATAGAAGTCATATCTACTCCAAACATCCCTTTGAATTGCATGAGTCCCAACGTTAAAGTGTATTTACTTTGATCGTTCAGAAAAATTAATGGTCCTAAATAATCATTCCATGAGCCTAACATTTGAAACACACCGACAACCACCAATACTGGAGCCATTAACGGAATGAATATCCGATAAAAAATTTGAAAATGGTTCGCCCCGTCTATGAGCGCTGCTTCTTCCATTTCTTTAGGAACTCCTAATAAAAATTGGCGAAGTAAAAAAATGAAATAGGGTGATCCGAAAAAGGTAGGAACAATCAGTGGTTTTAGAGTATTAATCCAGCCCAACTGATTAAATTCCATATATAAGGGAATTGCAGTTACATCCCAGGGAATCATCATTCCTGTTAGTAAAATTAGAAAAAGAACGTCCCTTCCTTTAAAGTTGAATCTGGCAAATCCATAAGCTACTAAAGAAGATGATAATAGTTGTCCGATGATTCCTAATCCTGTAACAATCAAAGAATTTTTCAGAAATGTTGTAAAAGGTAAAACTGTCCAGGCTGTATAAAAATTACCAAATTCAAACTGAGACGGAATTAGTTTCGGAGGAAATACAAATGTCTCAGCAGGGGTTTTTACAGCTGTAATGAACATCCAAAGAAATGGTGCGATAAAAAATAAACAAAAAATAATCAGTATTGTATGTACAATGACCTTCGTTGTTATACTTCTCATAATCATCATATTCCTCCTTTCCTATTTTTGTTTCTTTTTCATTTCATTTTCATAGTAAACCCAAGTATTAGATGTTTTGAAAACCAGTAATGTCAGAGCCAAAATAATTAAGAACATAAACCATGCATTTGCGGATGCATAACCCATTTTAAAATACTTGAAAGCATTTTCATAAACATACATCGCATAGAAATACGTCTTTCTTAAAGGTCCTCCACCTGTTAGAACAAGCGCGAGTGTTAACTGTTGAAATGCTGAAATGATAGCAGTAATGACATTAAACAGAATGGTCGGACTCAGCATCGGAAGTGTTATTTTACTGAACTTGTGCCATTTACTTGCACCATCTATATCTGCAGCTTCATATAGGTCTTTCGGTATATTTTTTAAACCGGCTAAGAATATCAGCATCATAGTCCCTTGCCCCCAAATACCTGCAAACACGATTGCAAAAAGTGACCAGGTTGGATCATTTAGCCAGTTTGGTCCATTAATGCCTATTAATGATAGTAGATAGTTTAGTAAACCGTATTCTCCGTCGTACATCCATGACCAAATCATTGAAAGGGCTACTCCCGAAACAACCGTAGGAAGATAGAATATCGTTCTATAGCCTGAAAGCCATTTTACTTTTTGATTTAATAATATAGCTAGCAAGAGAGCAATACCGATGTTTAACGGTACTAAAATAGCAGCAAACTTAAAGGTAACTCCTAAAGATTGCCAAAACACTGGGTCATTTGTAAACATATCAATATAATTTTTGAAACCAATATACGTTGGGGTTCCAACAGTAGGCCAATCAAAAAAGCTTATGATAAGAGAAAAAATCAATGGTCCGAACGTAAAACAGATGAAACCAATGATCCAAGGAGAAATGAATAGATAGGGAGTAAGGTCTCCCCATCTAATCTTTGATAGAATGGATATGGGTCGTTCGGGAACCGTTTGAGTTATTTTATTTTCAGTTTTTATAATCATGAAATGATCCCCTTCTTTCTCTTAAACTATTTTTTCAATGCAGGCTCTGTCAATTTAACCGCTTCATTCAAGGCTTTATCTGCTGAATTTTGCCCTAATAATACACTGCTAATTGCATAATCTAGTTTTTTGTCAACTTCTGTCCATTTGTTTGTAAGTAAAAATCCTGGAGTATCTGATGATCTTTCAAGCATAGTATAGAATGTACTTAATAACTGATCATTTTTATGACTTTGTTCGGAAACCACACTCTTAAGTACTGGCATATCAGTCTTTCTCATTTCTGCTGCTTCTGCTGATACAAAGTATTTGATAAATTTCCAAGCTAGGTCTTTTTCTTTAGAGTCTTTGGCCATTGCAATTCCTGCAGAATGGATAACACCCTTTGAAGGTTGTCCATGAAAGGATGGAATTTCTGCAGTTCCAAAATCCATGCCAGCCTTTTTAAAATCTTCTAAAGGCCAAATGCCGTTCTCGATCATAGCGATTTTCCCTGATTTGAAACTTTCAGTGACTTTATCAGACACAATAGCACTATTTTCATCAATCATATGTTGAAAGCCATTAAGGATTTCTTGTGTTTTTGAACTATTCATATATCCATCTACCTTTTTGCCATCAGGACTAATGAAACTACTCCCATTACTCCATACATATTCTTGGAATGCATATGAATTTTTTTTGGAAGAGAGAACAAACCCATATTGTTTCTTTTCAGGATTGGATAACTTTTTCGCCGCATCACTGAACTGCTCCCAAGTCCAACCAGAAGTCGGAAGAGGTACCCCTGCTTCTTGGAAAAGTTTTTTATTGTAGTAAATGACGCGAGTGGTAAAACCAACTGGAAATCCATAGGTAGTATTTTTAAATTTGTGATAATTTAGAATATTCGTATAAAAATCATCGAAAGTAGTTTTAAAACTACTGTCTTTATTTACGTAGTCATCAAGTGGCTCCAGTGATTTATAGTAATCTGGATAATTCCACATATACATAACATCAGGGGGATTTTTTGCTCCGAAAGAAGCAGCCAGCTTATCCTCAAACCCGTCAGCATATGCTTCAACTTGCACTTTCACTCCTGGATTCGCCTTTTCAAACTTTTTCGCAATATCTTGTTGGTATTTGAGACTCTCTCCAGTATCCCATGTAGCAAAGCGTAATACTTTCTCCCCACTTTTACCTTGGCTAGAAGATTTCTCACTGTTCCCGCAAGCAGAAAGCAGCATTGCAAAAGAAATAGCTAAAATTAATAGTAACGATATTCTTTTTTTCAACATATATCCTCCTATCATTTTTTGAAGATCAATTTTGTCTTTTGTAAAACAATCTTTAGACCTAAATTTAAGAATGCGCTTTCATTCCTTCTTAAAAATTTTTTAAATCCCCTCACCTCCACAACTTTTTCTAATAATCAAACTAGTCGGAACCACCACTTTTAATGGCAGTGTTCTCCCATCAATGCGTTCAACTAGAAGATTTACTGCTACTTTCCCCATCTCCTCGGTATGAACTTTTACAGTGGATAATGGAGGAGTAACAAATTCGCATAATTCAATCCCATCAAATCCAAAGATTGCGATATCATCAGGAACTTTTAATCCTGAATCCGTTAAAGCTTTCAAAGCACCAATGGCCATAGGGTCACTTCCAATGAAAAAGGCGGTAGGGAGATTCCCTGAATGGATCGCTTCCTCCATTAGCGTTAAGCCATCTTTTGTTGTCCATTTTCCAATATAAGTATATTCCGGGTTATATAATCCCTGTTCCGTTAGCATTTTTTCATATGTTCTTTTTCGTACATCATGAATCTCTAATTTTCCAGATAATCCACCAACGGTATATGATTGACCACCAATATAGCCTATTTTTTTGTGTCCTAAATCCAATAAGTATTGAATAACCTTTTCAGTAGCTTTTTCAGAATCTATCACCACTGAATCATATAGTTGTTCGTCAGGAGATACATCGACAAACACTAAATGTTGTACTTGCTTTACTTGATTTTCCACCTCTTCTTGACCTATGACTCCTACTACTATTAATCCATCCAATCCTTCTAGATCCTTTTTATTGAAAGGAGGTCTCAACACTTTCGATAGTTCAATTCCCAATTCAATCATCCTCTTTTCAATTCCATTACGAATGGCCAAAAAATATGGATCATCAAATTCCGATTCTTGAGAAAGATACATCAAAAGCCCAATTTTTCCGTACTGCTTAGGATTGGTAATTTTTTTTTCTATATTTCGTTGCTTTTTAGGTATGTAATCTAACTCTTCTGCAGCCTGAAGGATTTTTTTCCGAGTCTCTTCTGTAACGGATAAAGTTTGATCCTCATTTAATACTCTTGATACAGTCGTTTTTGATATCTGTGCCTTTTTGGCAATTTCATTTAATGTTACCAATATGATTACCTCTTTTTCTATTTTTAGTAAATAAAAGTAATAATTTAGTGAATTTTTACTTAAATATAATATATCAGAGGTGAAAAGCGAGCGCAATATTAATTTTTATAATTTTCAATTTATTTTCCCTCCACTATTCACCCATATTGAGATTTAAGGATCTGAAGATTTTAATAACTATTAACATTCACTCATTTTTCATTACGATATAAAGAGCGAAAAAAATTCCATTAAATAAATCAATTAATTCAGTAAACTAAAATAAAAATTTACTGAAGAAGCATTCAGCCTCTTCAACTGTAATTGCATTAATCTCATTGCTATTCGGGTAGCGAGTGCCATCAAAGGAGTTAATAAAAATAATGAGTTTTGAGGGTAACACGGGTACGATGTAGCTTCATCTTCTGGTCTAATTGGTATGGAATTACAAGGAGCAATGGCCATATTCACCGTTAATTTAAAAAGAATCGTAAAACTTTTGGGTTAAGATAAGCAAAAAACAGTGTGGAAATTAAGAAAAGCCGACTATTCCTTCCAGAATTATGGATTGAAAGTCGGCTTTTTTATTTAATATAAGAACTTTTCATTGGTGATTTTTGGTTACCTAATTATATTAGATTGTGAAAGGATGTCCAAAATTCCGGCCTATTTTCAATGTAAACTTCAAGTAACCCCAAAATATACAATAAAAGTTGATAATCATATTTTAACGAATAATAAAAGCAACACAGATTAATTTTTAATTTTATATTAAGGGAGAGGCTTAATCATGTCTTTTACTACATTAAAAGATAAGCAAATCGTTATCGTTGGTGGGAGTTTTACTGCCCACAAATAGCTGGATAAATAATTTAATGAATATATCACAGTACTCATAAACTGTTTTTCTCCTTTATCGTTATTTTTATACTGTAATAATTGTATAACATATCAAGCATTGAACCATTTTATTTTCCAATCTTTTAACTCTTTGTCTTAGTGTAAAATAACATGTGTAGGAAATAAAAACATTTAAAGGTCCAATTTCTTAATTTTCACATTAAGAAATTGGACCCTCTTTCATTACTTTGGAATATTCATAACACGTTATTACATTTATTATTAAGAATATACGCTTTATATTAACTGCTTCAGTTGAGCTAGTCTTTTTAATAAGACATAGACTAGTTAAATTTTACTTATTAAGCTCCAAACATTCATAAACCACCATCATATCTCGTTTATCCAATTCACGAATACGATTAAAAATAGGTATATCCTCAACAGCTTCCGTTCGTAAGCTTTCATCCACAACATCACTAACTTTTCCAATTAACCATGTTTGCACATCTATGCCCTCAACAATTTCTTTAAGCCCTTCATCATTGATACCACTTGCATTACAAGTTACACATGGAATTGTTAATTTAAACACGCCGTCATGTAGATTATCTTCTGTTATAACTTTCTTTCCTTTACAGAATGGGCATGGGTTACTTTTCTTAATTTTATTAATTTGGGTAACTATTTTTTTGTAACCAAATGCTTCATACACATATGTTAGTTTTTTATATTTACCATTTGTGAAATACTTATCTATAATGGTTTCTCTTGTTTCATACACATTAGGAAAATCACAAACAGTTATTTGATTATTAACGCTAATAGATTCTATATTTCCTTTTATTTCGTCCCAGAATGGTAAAACATTTTGTAACACCATTTCATAGTTTGAAAAGCTTGCCTGCTCTAATTCAAATATTTTTAGTGCAACTTGTAGTTTTCTTGGCAACAAAGAAACATCTTCTGTCAATTTCATATCGCCACCAACAATAGATTTTAATTTATGAAGTGCAGGTAAATCACCGACTATTTTCAACACTTCATCAACTGGTTGATTGATAATTTCACGAATATCGAAGTTATCAAATTTAAGTGGTTTATGATGATTTAATACTGTTCCCTCACAAATTGGACATACAACCATTTCTTTAGATTCTTTAATTTCTTCTTTAATGGCTGCTTTTGAAATAACGATATATCCCCCAATGATCGTATTAAATCCTACCCATGTTCTACGTGTCTTTCCTTTTTTATCATAAAATGATTTTTCAAAATATCCGTACCAAAATGTATGTTTTTCTTCTTCTGACATATCATTATAGCTCTTTGATAAATCGTGACCAAGTTCATTTTTAATTTCTTCAAATAGAAATTCTATTTTTTCATATTGATAAAATTTTAATACTTTCATGATTTCCGGATCGAATAGACCATCCCAAAATGGAACGTTTTTATTTTGAATTGTAATATCTTTATCGAAAACTTCAATTTGAAGGCGACCAGAGCAAGATGGACAATGATTGTCCTGCGAATAAAAATCAAAACTTCTCGCATCTTTATTAGTCGGATGAGCAGCTACAATATGATTAATTAGTCCACCGATCTCATATAAGAAACTATATTGACTATATAAATGTCTTTCAAGATCAATCGCTACAACCGGTGCAATTGTATCCGATTCATATTCACCATAAATTAAACGGGCCATTGATGATAAACTTTTTAAAATACCACCTTTATAAATATTTTCGGCATTTTTAAAATAGTTAATATGATTTTCTTTTAAATAGTGAACTCCTTTTTTCTGTTTAAGTATTGAAGAAATATGTATTTTCTCTGTGCTATTCACACTACTTTTTTGACGATAGTAATTCTCATGACTGACAACATCCAGATGCTCTACAGATTCATTCTGCCTTTTCCCGAAATCAACAATATAATCAGAGCTTTCTAACATGTAACTATTATGCTCAATCATAATGATAGAAACTGATTCATCTTGCAAAATCCCTCTAATACTATCTATAAATTGATTTAAAATATTTTGTGATAAACCTTTTGAAGGCTCATCAAAAATAAATAATGTATGTGGATTTCTTGTTTTTGCAAATAACTCAGAAACTAAATGAACACATTGAAACTCCCCTGTTGATAATGTTTGTGTTTTTCGTTCTAATGTTAAATAGCCAAGTCCTAATTTGATTAATAGGCTTAAACGTTTATACGCAATATCTTCACTTGGAATCTCATCAATAATATCCTCAATCGAGCGCTCAAAAATATCATCGATTTCTTCACTATATTTTGTCAGTTTCTTTTTAATATCAAGGAAAGTTGCAACGGTTGATCGACTTGTAATTGATTGGTTTCGATCCTGTCCTACCATAACTAGTTTATCTTTTTGATATCGTTTTAAGAAATCTGTAGCTATACATTCATTAACAAGTGTAGATTTCCCACATCCAGATTCTCCTGTAACAGTTACAAGCCTATTTTTAGGAATCTGAAACTCTGCTATTTGGATATTACGGCAATATAAATCATGGAATGTATAATAGTCTGTTGGTACTTCTTTGTTTCGATCCCAAATTATTGGTTTTGGTCTTGGTGATTCTGTTACGATTTTCCCACCATATTTTCCGCTACCAGGTCCGAAGAACAATTGCTCATCAGTTGTATCTAGTACTGTATCTGAATGATCAATAAGCCAAATTTGATTTTTACACCCTAATTGTTTAATCTCTTCTAATATTTGTAATAATGTTTCATGATCAAGTCCAACTGAAATCTCATCAATAATAATCACAGCATTTTCACTTACTGCCATGAATTCAGCCAAGTATAGTCTTGTTAACTCTCCACCTGACAACGTACCCATAATTCGATTTAATGTTAAATAACCAATGTTCATATTAATAATATTTTGCAAAATATGTTGTTTTGCTTCACTAATATTTAATTCTTTTGCTAATGAAAGAATAGATTCAATACTTAAATCATTAATATCTGAAATGGTATGTGGTTTAGCGAACAAGTCAATTACATGTTGTTCAATTTCGTCACTATAACGTTTTCCATTACATTTTTTACACTCAATATTTTTAGTAGTACCACGGCCTTTGCAGCCAGTACACCAGCCTAACTGATTATTAAACGAAAATACCTCAGGAGAAAGGTTGAATTCTTCAGCAAGTTTTTCACGAACCTCTGTAAAAATACCAGTATGAGTACCAATTGTTGAACGCGGATTAGATGAAATCGATGATTTTCCTAGAAAAAGTACTAAAGGCATTTCTTCCATCTTAATAGCACTAAAATTCGTTTCCATAATGTTAGGAAATAAATATTGATATTCAGCCTTTGGTAATAAAGAAACTAATCGTTTTTTTGATTCTTCGCCAATCGTTTGGCAAAGTGTAGTTTTACCAGATCCAGACAAACCAGCAATTCCAAACGATTTATTTGCCAATATTTCTGCATCCAATTTATTAATATTATTCGCAATTAATTGATTTACTTTCATACTAACCTCTATTCTTATCGTTTTAGAAATACGTTTTTATAAGATAATAATTACATAATAAATAAAACTTGTATAATCGCTATCTTTTCAATTCATCGATCTTTACCTTGTACTTATTAAACCAATATTTCCATTCACCTTTTGAAAATTCTTTTTCTTCTCCTTGTAAAACAGAAGAAAAAAGATCTAGACAAATATGCCAACCGGCTATATCTTTCGGTGTATGATCTGTTAATTCATGAATGAATTCTTTAAGTATTAATATGGATCCATTTTTCTCTTTATGTATTTCAAATCGAACACGATCTTTATCCCACGTGAATTCTAATGTTGAATTTATTTTACAATCTAAAATATCAATATTTAAAAACGAACCATCCATCATGTCGAATTTAATAATTCCACCTGTTTTAAGATTTTCTATTTGCAAGTTAGACATCCACTTTTTCAATTTATTATTATCTGTTAACACAGACCATATTTCTTCTATCGAATATGGAAAATGCCGCTCAAATTGTACTACGTATTCATTATTTTGTTTATCTATTATAGCAATCATTATTCATACGCCTCCTTCTGCTTCCAACAGAATATATGTTCTCTTTTATTATTTTACTTGATTTTGCTAAAAAAATAAATCTCAATTAACATACTTTTTACGGCATTTTAACAATATATGGCTTTGTTATAACCATTTACTATAATCATGTCCTACAGATTGTTCTTTGAAAACTGTAGATATGAGGTTTGTACGACAGGGGATTATTTTATGACAAAAATAAAAAGCAGAAAGACTACTTGAACTACACCTCCAATTGTTAGACACAGTCTAACAATTGGAGGTGTAGTTTTTTTATGACTAAATTTACTTCAGATAACAAAATGAATGCAGTTATACGTTATCAAGATGGAAGTGAAAGTATAAAAGATATTGCGAAATCATTGAGAGCGAATCATGAAGTAGTACGTATGTGGATCGAACAATTTTAATATTATGGAATTCAAGCGTTTAAAAAAGGCTATACAACGTATTCTGCACAGTATAAACTAGACGTACTAAATTATATGATCGAGAATGGGACGTCTCCAAACGAAACGGCAGTTATTTTCAGTATTTCTTTACCTGGACTTATTAGAAAATGGCACATCTATTCACTTGTCTCAAGAATGTTAGAGAAGGCTTTTCAACAATTACCAGAGGAAGCCAATCTTCTGATTCACTCAGATCAAGGTTGGTACTATCAAATGAAGAAGTATCGTCATGCCTTAAAGAAACGCAAGATTACGCAAAGTATGTCTCGTAAAGGGAACTGTTACGATAATGCGGTTATTGAAAGCTTCTTTGGTACTATGAACTCTGAATTTCTTTACCTAAAAGATTTTGAAAGCATAGAACACTTTAAACAAGAATTTGAAAAATATATCGATTATTATAATCACAAAAGAATTAAGGCAAAACTAAAAGGCATGAGTCCGCTACAATATCGAACTCATGCCCTAAAGGCTGCCTAATGAAACGACCTGTCTAACTTTATGGGGTCAGTTCATACTTCCTTCTGCTTCTATAATAAATGATACATTTCATATTGTGTTAATGCATTCTTTTTAAATCCACTTTTCTTTAAAAACCCTTCCAGTAATCCATTATTAGGAAACCCGATTGACAAACTTGATAACTTCAATTCTTCACTTGATGCTCGTAATAATTTCGTTCCAACACCAATATTTCTATAGTCTTTTTCTACAAATATAAAGCTAATTTTCCCATGTTCATTTATACATACTGTACCTTTTAAATCATTATCAACATATGCACCGTAATACGAATTATTTGTTTTCTCAATATAATCAATATCATTTTGCCAATTTATATGGAAGTTAAGCCATTTTTGAATTTCAAGTTTAAATGTTTGAAATTCAAATTTTTTCACTTCAACATTTTTATTATCTTTATTTGTTAGTTTAGTTACATCATTTAAATTATAATAAGAAAGATCATATACTTTTTCATAACCTAGTTTTTTATAGAATTTAACCGCTCTGTCATTACCTACAATGACCTCTAGAAAAAGTTGTTTACATCCATTTTGAATTGCCTCTTCTTTATGCAGTTCAAATAACTTTTGACTTACACCAATTCCTCGATACTCTGGATGAACGGCTAATGTTCCGCAACGCATTGTTTTTATACTTTCATAATCTTTTATACCGCCCAGTATTACGCTAACAGATTTATCACCATCTAAAGCCAAAAAAGAGTGTTCTAGCGCATTTCCTTCTGGTCCCAAAAATCTTTTAATAAAATCTTCTTTTGAAACATCCATTTTAATGATGTAATCTGAGAATCCATCTTTAAAAGCTTCGTACACTAAATCTATACTTACTTCACTACATCTTTTGTATTGAATCATATAAGTATAATCCTCCGCTTTGGCTTGTTATATACTACATTCGAACACGTGAAATGAATTCCCTTCACCATATCCATCCTTTATTTCATGAATAACCACTTGACTAAAACCATTATTAATAAGGATATTTTCAAACTCTTTTAACTCATATAATCTTATAGGAAAATCCATAATCTCAGTTTGTACTATTTTTTCATCATGAATAATTTCATACTTTAGTTTAATATTCAAAAGCTTTTGCACATCATCATTTGATACTTTTCTATATTCAACAATCAATTCATTTTTAATTTCTTTTCTATTTGTTTCAATCCAGTCAAGAATCTCTTCCTCTTTATTCCCTCCTAATACAACGGTAAGAAGGAATTTCCCATTTTCGTTTAAGTTATTTTTCATATTTTGAAGACTAACATCTACTAAATTATCAGGTAAAAGTGAAAATGATCCAATTGGTATCATGATAAGATCATATTTTTTATCACCATGGAAGTTTTCGATTCTTTCTTGCGATATAACTGGCTTCAAGTTAAATTTCTCCGCTTTTTCTCTACACACTTTCAGCATTTCTACAGAAAGGTCGAACCCTACTATATCAATACCATTTTGCATAAACGGAATTAACATTCTACCATTCCCGCACATCGGTTCTAACACTTTCATATTTTTGTCTTTTACAAAAGAAAGATAAAATTCTAATTCTTTTCCGCCCGCAATTGATTTATCACTTTCATATACTTTTGTACAAAGTTCACCATAATACGTATGCAATATTATTCCACCTCTTAACTTAAAATACATGTATGGTTTGTTATATAAGTTTTGCTATCTATTATTTACTACAGTAATTTCATAAACACGTAAAAAAGCAATTAAATGTTCACATGCTCTTTCACATGCTAACATTTTAAAGATTTTTTGTTCTTCTTTCGTCTTATCATTTGCTTGATCCGAAGCAGCTTTTAAACATAAAAATGGTTTTTTATTTATGTGACAAACATAAGCGAAAGCTGCCACTTCTTGATCAACCGCCAAAGCTCCGTATACAGTATAGAGTAAATATCTCATTTCTGAACTGCGAATACGTTGATCCCCAGATAAGAATGTACCGAAATGAATCGGTTCATAAGACCGTATTTTTTTTATTCTTCTTACAAGTGATTTTGTTGTTTCAATAGGTGCTGTTCTACCATTATATAAATTAAAAACATCTTCTCCCGAACCAGCAGCAGTAACGTCGTGTTGTATTGCATTAAGAGCTACTACAATTTGACCATTTTTCACCTTATTTGATAGACTTCCACATATGCCTGTCATAAATAACTCATCTGGCTGAAACTCGCTAATTAATAATTGTACACAACTAGCACAACTTACTTTGCCAACACCAGTTACAACTGATATTATTTCCAGCTCATTAATAGTATGAAAATGAAATTCCCAAGCTGCTCTTTTTTCAACGCGCTCACTTGGATAATATTGATGCAAATACGTAAGTTCTGGTTCCCATGCGGATACGATTGCAATACGTTTCATTACACACTTCACTTCCCCTACTGTCATTTAAATAAGTTATCTATACTTTCTCGTTCATAACCTGGAATCCACTCTTTGTATTTCTCATATAAATCTCGTATTCTTTCTTTATTCTTCGCAATTACTTCACATCCTCTATCATCGTAAATAAACATGATAATATCTTTCGTTGCATTTATGAGAAATATATTTGGATAAGAACCCCTTTTTTCGCGTCCAAAACGAGGGTAAAGTTCTGGAAAGTCTTCATGATTAGCAGCCTGAATAAGCGGTTCATGTTTAATATCTTCCGCAAGACATTTTAAAGAAAATTGAGATGTACAATATAAATCTGCTTCATCATCTTCAAATAGAAATGATAATGTTTCTTGTCTTATGCGAAACTTTAAATCTTTTTTCTTAATATATTTATTGTATATATTCATTTTCTGTGGAGTTTTAATATTATCCTTTTTAAATCTATAAACATTTGTTACTAAAAACACTGTATCTTTTTTCGAGAATATGTCATGAAATACTTCATTATTGTACTTATATAACTGATAAAAATAATCCATATTGTATTCATCTATTCCTTCTTTGAATGGAAATTTACCTTTCCCAAACTCAAAATGCAAATGATTTTCCCACTGAGAGTAAATGTACGGTACTAATGTAACACCTGGAAATGTTTGATTCATATATTCTTTTAATTGCATTTTCATGACCTCTCTATTCTACAATTTTTTTAAAGTACCAATATGCTTCTTTTAGCCACAGATGTATAACTTTCAATGCATCTTCTCTTTCCCACAAATATGAAATATAAGCAAATGCAGCACGTTCTAAAAATTTTTCTAGTTGGAATAAATGAATATATATCATTATAACATAGCGAATCCTCCTTATAACTATTCTTCGTTATAATACGAAATTTAAATATTACTCTTATTTTGTATTCGCTATAAATGTTTTAATTCCTTTTTAATACGTAAAATAAATTTTTATGTGGAATCATTGCTACAAAGTACATAAATGTTTGATATTATTGTAATGTTGATGATTTGTAAGGAAAGGAACTAACTAAATAATGAATAAAAACATATTAATTATTGATGATGATAAAGATATTGTGGAATTACTCGCTGTTTATTTACGAAATGAAGGCTATAATATTTATAAAGCATATGATGGTGAGGAAGCTTTACAAATGCTATGTACATATGAAGTAGATCTTATGATTCTGGATATTATGATGCCAAAACGTAACGGATTAGAAGTTTGCCAAGAAGTTCGTGAAAATAATACTGTGCCTATTCTTATGCTAAGTGCCAAAGCTGAAGATATGGATAAAATATTAGGGCTCATGACAGGGGCAGATGATTACATGATTAAACCATTCAACCCACTAGAACTAGTGGCTAGAGTGAAAGCTTTGTTAAGAAGATCTTCTTTCCAAAACACTGCTACTCAAAAGAAAGAAGATGGTATCATTCGCATTCGAACTGCTGAAATCCATAAGCATAATCATACCGTGAAAGTAAATAATGAGTATATTAAGCTTACATCTATTGAATTTGATATTTTATACTTACTTGCAAGCAATACAGGAAGAGTATTTAGCTCAGAAGAAATATTTGAACGCGTATGGAATGAAGATGGTTATGGTTCTAACAAAACTGTTATGGTCCATATTAGTAATTTACGTGATAAACTTGAAACAGGAATGAATGGAGAAAAATTTATTCATACTGTTTGGGGAGTGGGCTATAAAATTGAGAAATGAAGCATTTGATATATTAAAAGATATTCCAAAATGGAAAATTATTTTTTGGCTCTTATTAGCTATCACACTAACTCCTATTACCGAATTAATTATATATCGCCTCATAACGAGTGTAATTGAGAGTTCCCTTACTTTAAGTGAACTCAGTAAAGAATTCATTAGAATTTTCGGCTATGAAAAATATAAAGGGCTAAAGGAATCCCTCTGGATGATGATTGTATCTTATTTGTTTCTATTCTCTATTTTCTCATCCTATTTATATATTTTTTATCGTCATGAAAGAAAGATGTACTATGAAACTTGTATAAAAAAAATGATCGAAGAGATTCGCTATATCGCAAGTGGAAATTTCAATCACAAAGTTTCCATCGTAAATCATAATTATTTAGAAGAATTAGCAACTGGGGTCAATCAAATTGTTGAACAATTAAAAGTCTCAATTGATGAAGAAAGACAAGCGGAACAAGCAAAAAGCGAACTCATTACAAATGTATCACACGACTTGCGAACCCCTCTTACATCAATAGTAGGCTACGTAAATTTAATCCAGCATGATAATTATAGAGATGAAGTAGAATTGCGTCATTATATACAGGTCATTTATGATAAGGTAACACGCCTTAATGCATTAATGAATGATTTGTTTGAATATACACGTGTTCAAAATAAAGAGTTAAGTTTATATTCTGCTCCCATTGATATTGTAGAGCTACTTGGCCAATTAACTGTTCAATTCCGAATACAGGTTCAAGAAGCTAACATAGAATGCAGGCCTTCCTTCCCATCTCAAAAACTCATGGTATTAGCTGATGGTGACAAATTAGTACGCGTATTTGAAAATCTTATTATAAATGCTATCACGTACGGAAACGATGGCGGCTATATTGACCTTACTGCTTATGAAAGCAATAATATGATTACAATTGATATAACAAATTACGGGCAACCCATTCCTAGTACAGATTTACCTCAGATTTTCGAACGATTTTATCGCGTTGAGAAATCACGCTCAACAAACACTGGTGGATCTGGCCTCGGATTAGCAATTGCCAAAAGTATTGTCGAACTGCATAAAGGAACAATTGAAGTATATAGTGATGACACTAAAACAACTTTCACTGTAAAACTACTACCTTTTAAAGGTTAATCTAACCTAAATTCAGGTTCAATTTCTTCTACGATAAGAAATTGAACCTTTTGTTTTTCTATAAATATCCAAAATTAAATAATCCTTTATAAATCTTTAGAAATTCTTTACCTTTTCTTTCTTCCTAATTAAGCATTCCTTCTTACAATAATAATATTGATGTCATAGTAGGAGGATCGCTTATGCAATTCTTAAAAAAAATAACAGTTTTATTATTATCTTTTCTCATTACTGCACTTATCGTTTTATATTTTTATCTTTATGTAAATGGTCCAGTTATTCAAGCTAAATCAGCTATTTTAATAGATGCTAATTCAGGTGAAGTTATTTATAAAAAAAATGAAGAAACTCTAATACAATCCGCTACTTTATCTAAATTAATGACAGAGTATATCGTGTTAGAACAACTAAATAACGGAAAAATACAGTTGGATGAAACTGTAAAAATAAGTAACGAAGTGTTCCAAGTGGAAACAAGTCCTATTCAAATAACGTCAAAGGATAAAACGACGGTTCGCGATTTACTTTATGTATTGCTTCTAACAGGAAATAATCGTTCCGCACTTGCGCTAGCAGAACACATTGGTGGAAATGAAGATAGCTTTACAACGTTAATGAATGAAAAAGCAAAACAATTACAGTTGTCACAATCATCTCCATTTCTAAACTCTACTGGTGTTAATCAAGATCCAAATGAACAACCTAGTACAACAGCGATAGACGCAGCTAAACTAGCAACACAATTAGTAAAAGATTTTCCAAATGTGCTGAACATTACGAAACTAACCTCTTACCAATTTACCTTCAAAGATTTCCAAGTTTTTAACACGAATAAGATGATTTATTCTCTTAATAAAAACATTAAACTCCAAGGTGTTGATGGCTTGCAAACTAGTTTTTCAACTAACGGTAATTATAGTTTTGTCGGTACAGCTAAGCGAGGTGACACAAGGCTCATTTCAGTAATATTAGAAGCCGATGAAGAAAACAGTACTTTTATCGAAACAAAAAAATTACTACAGTACGGTTTTGATCCTTCCTCCTACTCCGCACTTCAAGCTTTTAAAGATGCTCTTACATCTTGGTCAATATTACTTCAATTTAAAAATTTAATTATACAAACGATGATAATTTTTTTCATCATTACAATATTAATGTTTTTACATATACGTCAAAAAAAATCCGAGGATTTCAACTGAATAATCTTCTTATATATAAAACCGACTTGCGTTTGCAGTGTAAGTCGGTTTTAAGATCTATACCCTCTTCCAATTAAATTCGCTGAAACAGGCTGAAGGTTTAACTCTTTTGCCCATATTGATAGCTGACCTATATGATGAATTTCATGTACAATAACGTGTCGTAATACTTCACCATACCTATACTCTTTATTCGTCCATGAAACTTTGAATTGATTGATAACCCCTAAATTGCAGCTCATCTACTTCTTTTCAAATCACAAATCCAGCTATACGCAATATCTACAATATGAAAATTTCCCACTCGTCATTTAGTTAACATAATACAATTATATAGAACTATTATTTTTTATTGTCCCATTCATATTCCAACATACTCATTTCCCATAAATTCCAATACGTATCTCCTACTTTTTTTGACTCTCTTAATAAACCTTCTTTTACAAACCCTATTTTTTCATAACATAAAATAGCTGACGTATTAAAATCATAAACACCAAGAGTAACTCTATGTAGTTTCAATTCTTCAAAAGCAATATAAAGTATTGCTTTCATCATATGTTTTCCTATAGAACGTCCTCTCATTTTCGTATCACCTACCAACACTTTTCCAATCCTCGCAGACTTATTTATATTGTCGATTTGTCCAAGCGAAATATGGCCAATAACGTTTAAAGTCTCTTCATCTATTACTTTGAAAGCTAGTGTGTTTATACTTTCGATATATTTATGTAATTGCTGTTCATCTAATGGATAAATAAATGCATTACCCGACCATTGTATTAAAAATTCTTCGGAATGGATCCAATTTATTAATTGTTTGAAATCGACTCTTTTAAAGGGTTCTAGTTTAATCAACTCCATTCTCCTTTCATGCACCATTCTATATATCCTCAAGCTTATTTCTATATATAGAATATATTCTCCTTTTATACGAAATGAAAATAAAGCCATTCATAAGAATGGCTTTATAAAAACATAGCCTAATTACACCATATTTCCTATGTCAACAATGGCTCAATCGCTTCAATTTTACAAACTGATATAATGACTGTAACTACCCCAGCACTATTAGCAAGCTTTACAACATCACAAGTGACTGAAGAAACAGTCCCTGCATAATTATTACTTCCTGTATTAATGCGCACTGCTCTATTTACTAATTTTTTAAGCTCATCTCTAATTCCTTGCACGCAGCAACAGTCACATGCCTTATTTTGCTCTTCTTGTTCTTTTTTGCACTCTTCAAAAGCATCCCAACAATCATCCTGTTTACATGTACACTTCTTTTTAGAATTACTATAACGATAACCCAAAATCTCACCCCTTAATTTTTCCTAATAGTAAAGTATGTCCACTAGCTTAAAAGTGTACAAGGCAAAAACATAGAAAAGAAAAAACAAACTTTTGTACTAAATTTTTTTATTGGTTTCAAAATACATTCAGTACCGTTTCAACCTTTAATTTAAATAATTGAGATAACCGCAATCACAACAATAGTTTTTTCCTTGAATAATTTTAATTCTAGAAAAACGAACAAACTGGCTCAAACAATTAGATGCCGGTTTGTTCGTTTAAAATGATCGTTTAAATCTATATTTTAGTAAGGTCTATCAATTTGCTATTTAAATCTACTTTGAAATTTTCGTTCTGTTAAACCAGATGGAATATTTTATTCATTTCCGCATATACCGTTTCAAAAGTTATCTCATTTGCATTTTCTATTAATAAGTAAGAGAATAGGAGGTGTAAATAGAATGTCTTGTATTGTTACAGGTTTAACACAGTCACTTTGTTTAACACTTGTTTATAATGTTTCATCGGGTATACTGATATCTTCTACTGTTGATTGTGGAAATTGTGCTCTATCAACTGAATTCGATTATACTAGTAAGAATCTAGTTATAAGAGTACCATTTACTGGTGAAGGTACTCTTATATTCAATGACAAATTCCAGGCAAGTTGCGTTACAACGAATTTAACACAACCTTAATCTAAGTAATTTGTTAGGGGAAAATAGAATTATAACTTCTAATTCCCCTCTCTCCCTTCAAAATCAACAAACAAAACCTACGTTTTATTTTCATTTTAAATTTATAATTTAATCTCTTCTTCCTTTCCAAAAAGCGAATCCGTTACATTTCCTATTAATAGAAAAAGAGATCGAAATACTTTGCCTTGAGTCTTACCAGGATTAACTCGTCCGGCTTGTTTACCATTGTCTATAATATTTTATCTGGCACACTTATATCTTCTTCAGTTAGTTGCGGCGAATGCGAACTAGAAATTGGATTTGATTATGTGAGTAAGAATCTAACAATTGTAATGCCATTTACCATTGAGAGCGCACTTACATTTAATGATAAATTTTTAGCAAGTTGTATTACAACGAACATAACTCAACCGTAATTCACACTAGAATTTTTTAAGAAAAGCGAAATGCACTTTCTATTTTCAAATTCAAGACATACAAAATACCTATACATTTAGATTAAATTGAAAAACATCATAGTTTAATTTCCACCTTCTATTTCAATATTTTCTCCTTGTTTGGCCTCATATTTTTTAATACAAAAAAATGAGCTCTAATTAAATAGAGCTCATACCTAGTTTTATAATTTACTAGACTGCAACCCCTGAATAAACGGAACTACTTCAGGGTTTACAAGTGACGATAAATCTCCTAACTCTTTTCCTAAGTAAGCTGCTTTAATAACACGACGCATTACTTTCGAATTACGTGTTTTCGGTAAGTCTTCTACAACGTGAATATCTTTAGGACATAATGCTTTTCCAATATGAGAGTTTACTAAACTCATTAATTCTTTCTTTAATTCTCCTGTGAATGTTACACCGTCTCTTAATACTACAAAACAATGGCAAACCTCACCTTTTACATCGTCAGGTACACCAATTGCAGCAGCTTCTATTACATCATTATGTTTCACAAGAATAGATTCGTATTCAGCAGGGCCAATACGTTTACCTGCAATATTTAACGTATCATCTGAACGTCCTGTAATAATATATTGTTCACCGTCGTAAATGACCCAGTCCCCATGGACCCATTTATTTTCAAAGCGTGACCAGTATGTGTTTACATAACGCTCATCGTCTTCCCAGAAACTCTTTGTCATTCCAACCCAAGGTTTCTCTAAACATAGTTCTCCGACTTCATCACGAATTGGTTTACCTTGATCATCAAGTACAACCGCTGCCATTCCTGGTAAGGATGCGTTAAAACTAATTGGTGCAATTGGCTTAATAAGCACATTGCCAAAAATCCCTCCAGAAATTTCAGTTCCTCCCGAATAGTTACAGATTGGGACTTTTCCTTTTCCAACCGTTTCAAACAGCCACATCCACGGATCCGGATTCCAAGGTTCCCCCGTTGATGCGAATACTTCTAAACTCTTGAGCGAGTGTTTATTTACATACTCATCACCTTTTGCCATTAACGCACGAATTAATGTTGGTGAAATACCGAGATGTGTGATTTCATATTTATCAACCGTCTCCCATAAGCGGTCTGCTTCTGGGAAGTCTGGCACACCTTCATACATAACCATCGTTGCTCCATTAATTAAAGAGCCGAATAGTAAAAATGGTCCCATCATCCAGCCCATATCAGTTACCCATAATACACGATCACCTTGTTTTATATTCATTCCAAATCCTGCATCAAATGCAGACTTTAGCGGGAAACCAGCATGCGTATGCACTGTTCCTTTCGGTTTACCAGTCGTTCCTGATGTATAAATGAGCATCAAGGGATCGTCGCTATTCATTTCTTCAGCATGTACAAATGGTTTTTCTTTTTCTAATGTACTCCATGAGAAATCATAGTTATGCGGAGTAAAATCATTTCCCGCATGCCGAACGATTACAACTTTTTCAACAGTTGGACAATGTTCACAAGCTTTATCTACTTCATCTTTTAATGAAACAATTTTACCTCGGCGCGAAAAACCATCTGCCGTAATTATCATTTTTGAACCAGCTGCTTGTACACGTGTCATTACTGCATCAGCTGCAAAACCTGAGAATATTGGTGAAATAATCGCTCCAATTTTCATTACTGCTAACATAGCAACAACTGTTTCAGGAATCATCGGCATGTAAATTGTTACACGGTCACCTTTTTCAATACCCGCATGTTTCAAACCGTTTGCAACACGGCTTACCCAGCTGTCAAGCTCTTCATATGTAAATGATTTCGAAGTTCCATTTTCTCCTTCGTACATAAGTGCAGGTTGTCTTTTCATTCCATCGTCAGCAATCCACCGAGATAAAACAGACTCTACAACGTTACATGTTCCGCCAGTATACCACTGTGCAAACGGTGTACCATTTTCTAAATCTAACACTTCCGTATATCGTTCCATCCACTGATAGCCAACTGCTTTCTCAGCTTCTCCCCAAAACCACGCTGTTTCTTCAATTGATTTATTATAAAAGGCTTCGTAATCTTCATGGCCTAATGATTTCATCCAACTATATAAACGCGTTTTTTCCTTATACTCTTCTGTTGGAAACCAAACTGCTTGTTTCAATGTTTTCCCCTCCTTGACTTTTTGAGCAAGAAAGCCCTAAATAGGGCTTTTAAACTGGATATACAGGATGTTTACGATCCGTGAATACTTGATATTTACTCATATACATTTCGAATCGTCCTTTTAATTCTTCACGTAAATTGTTCGGATGAACAATACCATCAATCACCATCTCTGATGCTAAGTGGTAAATATCAATATCTTTCTTATACTCTTCACGTTTTTCAGCAATGAAGCTTGCACGCTCTTCTTCTGGTAAAGCTGCAATTTTATTTGCATATACTGCGTTAACCGCCGCTTCTGGGCCCATTACCGCAATAGAAGCTGTCGGTAATGCTAAGCAGCAATCTGGTTCAAATGCTGGACCTGCCATTGCGTATAAACCAGCCCCATACGCTTTTCGGACGATAATAGAAATTTTCGGTACTGTTGCTTCACTCATTGCAGAAATCATTTTTGCACCGTGACGAATAATACCAGCACGCTCTACTTTCGTACCAATCATAAATCCTGGTACATCTGCAAGGAATAATAATGGAATATGATATGCATCGCATAAATTAATAAATTTAGCCGCTTTATCAGCAGAATCGTGGAATAATACGCCACCCTTCATACGCGGCTGATTTGCAATAATACCGATTGGTTTACCATCAATGCGTGCTAAACCTGTAATTAATTCTTGAGCAAATAATTTTTTCACTTCAAAGAAAGAACCTTCATCAATAACTCTGTTAATGAGATCTTTCATATTGAAAGGAGCATTTTGATTTTCTGGAATGATTTGTTCTAACGTTTTATCGAACTGTTTCGGTTCTTGAGGTGTAATCAATGGAGTCTTTTCTAAGTAGTTGCTTGGAAAATATGAAATATATTGTCTAGCTTGCGTAATTGCATCTTCTTCTGTCTTACATAATACATCTCCGCATCCTGATACAGAGCAATGCATACGAGCTCCGCCCATCTCTTCTAACGTTACCTTCTCGCCGATAACCATCTCAGCCATACGTGGAGAACCTAAGTACATAGATGCATTTCCTTCCACCATCATAACAACATCACAAAATGCTGGAATATACGCACCACCAGCTGCTGAAGGTCCAAATAATAAGCAGATTTGCGGGACTTTACCTGATAATTTTACTTGATTATAAAAGATTCTTCCCGCACCGCGACGCCCCGGGAACATTTCTACTTGATCTGTAATACGTGCACCAGCAGAGTCAACTAAATAAAATAATGGTACGCGTAATTTTTCTGCCGTTTCTTGAATACGTAAAATCTTTTCAACTGTACGTGATCCCCATGAGCCAGCCTTTACCGTTGAATCGTTTGCCATTACGCACGCAGTACGACCGTGTATTTTACCGGTTGCAGTTACAACGCCGTCTGCTGGTAATCCATTTTGTTCACAATTTGCAAATAATGCATCTTCAACATATTCACCGTTATCAAACAGAAGAGCTAAACGATCACGAACAAATAGTTTACCTTTCGCTTTGTTTTGTTCATGATATTTCGGTGCTCCGCCTTGCTTAATTGTTTCAACTCGTTCTTCAAATGAATTAGATTGTTGTTTTTGATCTAACATATTTACTCCCCCTTATACATTGGTTGACGTTTTTCCTTGAATGCCTGTAATCCTTCTACTCTATCTTTCGTATGGATTACGCCCTCATACGCTTGTTTTTCCATTTGTAATCCGGTATGTAAATCTACTTGAATACCATTTGAAATTGCTTCTTTTGCTAGTCGAACAGCAATTGGTCCATTACTAGCAATTTTCTCTGCAATTTCAATTGCTTTCTCTTCTAACCTTTCAGCTGGTACAACAAATTCTACTAAACCATAATCTTTCGCTTCTTGCGCCGAAATACGTCTTCCTGTATAAATTAATTCTTTCGCTCTACCGACACCAATTAATCTCGGTAAGCGCTGCGTACCGCCTGCTCCAGGAATAATTGCAAGTGTAGTTTCAGTAAGACCAAGACTTGCAGTGTCAGAAGTAATCCTAAAATCACAAGCTAAACTTAATTCCGTACCACCACCAAGTGCGATTCCATTTATAGCCGCAATTACTGGTTGTGGTAATTGTTCAACCATTTCCATAGTAGAACGAATCATACTAACAGCATGTCTAACTTGTTCTTCATTCATAGTGGCACGCTCTTTTAAATCTGCACCAGCACAAAACGCTTTTTCGCCAGCTCCTGTTAAAATAACTACACGTGTATTTGACTCCTCACTAATTTGCGTTAATATAGTTTGTAATTCTTCTAATAACGCTAAAGATAATGAGTTTGCTTGTCTTTCACGATTTAACGAAACCTTCACAACGTGAGGTGTTACATAATCAACTGAAATGTTTTGTAATTGTAGCATCTTCTCACCTACTTATCGTTTTATGTTGCAGCGCTCTATACACATGACTCGGTAATTGGATATTTAATTTACTTTGAATAAATTGGCTAGCTCTCAATAACTTTTCTTCATCTATATTTGTTTGGACCCCTAACTTATGGAGCATATATACTAGGTCATCAGTAGCAACATTACCTGATGCTCCCGGTGCATAAGGACATCCTCCGAGTCCACCACAAGAACTATCAAAAGTTGTAATGCCATACTCTAACGACTTAACTACATTCGCTAAAGCCATTCCATACGTATTATGAAAATGCATTGCAAACTGCGAAGCATCATATTTCTTTAATAAATGCTCTAATACTCGCTCTACTTGTAGCGGATTCGCTACACCGATCGTGTCACCAAGTGAGACTTCATAAATGCCGTATGAAAATAGTTGATTACACAATTCATCAACTGCTGCGACACTTATATCCCCTTCATAAGGACATCCAAATACAGTAGAAACATAGCCTCTTACCTTTTTCCCTTCGAATAATGCCTGTTTTGTTATATCTTCAATTACAACTAATGCTTCTTTAATTGATTTATTAATATTACTTTTATTATGAGATTCACTTGCTGATAAAAAAACATTCACCTCATCTACATTTTGCAAAAAAGCTCGTTCCAAACCATTTTGATTTGGAACAAGCGCTGCATATGTAACATTTGGATCCCTTTTCAGCTCAGAAAACACATCATTTGCATCTGCTAATGCAGGGACCCACTTAGGGTGAACGAATGAGGAAACTTCAACGTACGATAATCCAGCCTCTGTAAGTAGTTGAATCCATTTTACTTTATCTTTTGTGCCAACAATCTTTTTTTCATTTTGTAAGCCATCACGTGGCCCGACTTCTTTAATGACAGCAAAATTAGGTAGTTTCAATTCGCTTCCCCCTATATCTCCCTATTCAATTTCTACTAATACATCCCCTTCATTTACAAAGTCGCCTTCTTGCACGTTAATTTTCATTACAGTTCCGGCTTCTTCTGAAACGATTGGAATTTCCATTTTCATAGATTCCAAAATGACGACATCCTGTTCTTCCTCTACTGTATCTCCTACTCCTACAACAATCTTCCAAACGTTTCCTGCCATCGATGCATATACTTTCGTCATCATTTTTTCCCCCTTAGTATTGTTAAATCTTATTTTTTAACAAGTTGTTTCGTTACAAAACCTGTTGTATAAATGCCACCTTTGAACACTTCGTCTTCTAATACTTGTAATAGCATTGGCGTGTTCGTTTTAATACCTTCTACTTTTAATTCTTCTAAAGCCTCATGTAATTTCGAAATCGCTTCTTCACGAGTCTCACCATGAGCAATAACCTTTGCAATCATTGGATCATAGAAAGGTGTAATTGTTACATGATTCTCTAAGAAGTGATCGATACGTACATTTGACGGTAATGTTAAATCTGTAATTTTCCCAGGTGATGGGAAGAATGTTTTTGGATCTTCTGCATAAATACGAGCTTCAATGGCATGACCCAAACGCTTTACATCATCCTGTGTAAATGATAATTTTTCACCACTTGCAATAAGGAGCTGTTGTTCTACAAGGTCTAATCCAGTAATTTCTTCCGTAACTGGATGTTCTACTTGTAATCTCGTATTCATTTCTAAGAAATAGAAGTTCTTTTGATCATCTACAAGAAATTCAACTGTACCTGCATTTGTATAACCAAGTGCTTTAGCAGCTTGTACAGCAATTTCTCCCATCGCTTTTCGTGTACCTTCATCTAAAAATGGTGAAGGTGCTTCTTCAATTACTTTTTGATTTCGGCGCTGCACAGAACATTCACGCTCCCATAAATACACTGTGTTGCCATGTGTATCTGCTAAAAGTTGAATTTCAATATGGTGTGCATCTGCTATATAGCGCTCTAAATACATTTCTCCGTTACCAAAGAAGTTTTGTGCCCTTGTTTTATTACTTTCAAACGCTTTGGTGAGCGTTTGCTCAGTTTCCATCAACTGCATTCCAATGCCTCCGCCGCCTGCGGATGCCTTAAGCATTAATGGATAACCAATTTGTTTTGCAATTTCAATTGCTTCTTCAGCAGTTTCAATATTTGTAGTAATCCCTGGAACTACTGGTACATCTGCTGCTTGCATTGCTAAACGTGACTCAATTTTACTTCCCATCTTCGTAATGATTTCTTCTGAAGGACCAATAAATACGATGCCCTCTTCTTTACAGCGAACCGGAAAAGATGAATTCTCTGATAATAATCCGTATCCCGGATGGATTGCTTCAGCATTTGTCTTCTTAGCTATTTCTATAATTTTTTCAAGGTTTAAATAGCTTTCTTGTACACGCGGTCCACCTACTAAGTAAGCTTCATTTGCCATTTTCACATGAAGAGCATTTTCATCCGCCTCAGAATAAATAGCAACAGTACGAATGCCAAGTTTTTGACAAGTTTTCATAATACGAACAGCGATTTCCCCGCGATTCGCAATTAATATTTTTTGAAACATAGTGATTCCTCCCTTTTATCTACATCCTAAATGTCTTGCAATTACGAGACGTTGAATTTCAGAAGTTCCTTCACCAATTTCTAATAGTTTTGCATCACGAATATGTCGTTCCACTTCATATTCACGCATATAGCCATACCCACCATGAATTTGTACTGCTTGATTCGCAATACGACTAGCTGCTTCAGATGCAAATAGTTTTGCCATTGCCGCTTCTTTACCGAAAGGTTTATCATTATCTTTTAACCAAGCTGCTTTATGTACTAAATTACGCGCTAGCTCTACTTCAGTCGCCATATCAGCTAATTTAAATTGAATCGCTTGGAAATTAGAGATGGACTTTCCAAATTGCTGACGTTCTTTCGCATATTGCAATGCACGTTCAAATGCAGATTGTGCAATACCAACAGCTAATGCAGCAATTGAAATACGTCCTCCATCAAGTGTATATAAGAATTGTTTAAATCCTTTATTTACATCACCAAGAATGTTTTCTTTCGGTACACGAACACCATCAAGTATGATTTCACAAGTATTAGAAGCACGAACACCCATCTTATCGTAAGGACTAGAAATCGTTAATCCTTCACTAATAGTTGGTACGATAAATGCCGAAATGCGTTTTCTGCCATTATCTTCAACACCGTTGACAGCGGTTACAATAATCGTATTTGCATACTCTGCATTTGTAATCCAACACTTTTCACCACTAATTACATATTCATCGCCATCTAAAACCGCTTTCGTTTGTGTGCCCCCTGCATCAGACCCTGCATTTGGCTCCGTTAATCCGAAAGCACCTAATGTTTTACCTGACGCCATTGGAACTAAATACTTTTGTTTTTGTTCTTCTGTACCGAAATAATAAATTGGAGAAGCACCTAATGAAATTGTTGCAGCATAGCTTAAGCCTGTACCACCACAAGCGCGCCCAATTTCTTCAACTGCTAACGCGTACGATACTGTATCGCCACCTGAACCTCCATACTCTTCTGGGAATGGGATGCCTAATAATCCTAGTTCGCCCATTTTTTGAAATGTTTCATATGGAAACTCTGCAGTTTTGTCATAATACACAGCTTTCGGTGCGATTTCCTTTTCAGCAAAGTCACGTACCATTTCTTTAATCATTTGTTTTTCGCGAGTTAGAGTAAATTCCATTCCGCTACACACCCCTTATCGAATATTGAGTTTCGACAGCGTGCGAGTTTCTACTACAAACATTGCTACTTAAAAGACAAGAACATTAGTTAGATAATTGTTATAATTCTGTCATAACTTAATTTTAAAACAGATTCTGTACTAATGCACAAAAAAATTCCTACATTGTTCTACAACAACATAGGAGTTTTCTTGTCGAATTATGCAATTTTTTGTTTAATAATCTCTACCTTTCCCCGAATCTGAAATCTCTACTAAAGCTTCTGGATAAGGTTCGAAATATGTTTGCCTTAATAAATACTTTTCATCAAATCGAAGGGCCCATGATTTTAAAATTGCAAGTAAGCTACTAAGTGGGACTTTCTTTTCTATATACTTTTGTATCAAATCGAAAAAATGATCTTTTTCTTGTTTTTTCAACTTCGTTTTAAAATATCCAAAAATATGCTCACATACATTTACATTCGATGTATAGCGGGGTGTGCGCATAAACAATTCATATAAACTCTTCTCATACTTATCAAATACCGCTTCAAGCTTTTCATTTTTGTGATTTGCAATAATACGCCCTAATTCCTTTTGTTTTACCTGATTATAAGCCATAAATAAATATTTATTGTCCGACTGAAACGATACGAGGTCTTTCATATTTTTATTACGTTTAATCATCTTGTAATATGCGATTGTAAATAACCTTGTAAAGAAATGTTCTCTAATAATAAAATTCGACAATCTACCTTCTTCTTCAATTGGAAGATGTGAAAATTTTTTTATTACTGCTCCGCCAAATAAGCCCGCTCCCTTTCCTTTTACTGGTGCTTTTTCAAAACCAGCATAAATTTTCACATCACGCGTACCACAACTTGGCGAGCGATTCTTTAAAATAAAACCATCCACATCGGATATCGTTTGTAAAAAATCCTTTGAAAATTGCTCCATTTTTCCAGTTACATCTTCCCGTGTCGACGGTTGCACAAGCCTTTTTATTCCATTTTCTTCTACCATTCGTATCGTTTCTCGAGGAATTCCTAAACCAATTTCTACTTCTGGACAAACTGGGATAAATGTAACAAATGGCTGTAAATTTCGTATTGTTACATCTGGAATCATCTCTGCATTATAACGACACGCATCAAATTCTAGACATTTACTTACAACAATTTTCGGTTTAGCAAATTGGCGCATCACATTACCTCCGCGGCGTTAATCCGTACAATATAAATTGAATCGTATTTTCAATTTCCACTTTATCTTCCCATTTTTCCTCAGGCAATAATAAAAATCTGGTTAAGAGTAATCCTAATACCGCTGATAAAGTAAGGCGTAATACGGAAGATGGTGGCATCTCAATAATTTCGCCTTTTTCTTGAAACTTTACAATTAACTTTTTAAAATGTGAAAAGAGTTCTGTTTCTATTAATTGTTGTATTTCAGCTTTTAACTCTGGCTGAAATGGTACTTCTTGAATTAGTATTTTTATCATTGGAAAATGCTTTTTCGCAAATTCAAATCGATTATGAATTACAACTTTTAAAAGTCCTTCATACGATTCATACTCCGATTTAAATATTTCTTTTGCAAAGGCTTGTACGAAAAATGGCGCTGCAAACTTTGTTAAAGTTGGCATGACGACTGCTAGCAATAAATCTTTTTTCGTTTTATAGTAGCGGAAGATCGTTCCTTCCGCTACACCAGCACGCTTTGCAATTTCGCTTGTTGAAGTCGAAGCATATCCTTTTTCTCCAAACATATCCACGGCTGCTTCTAAAATACGCATTTGACGTTCATTTCGTTTATCTGTATTCGTTGCAGCAACTAATTCTTCAAGCCAATCTTTCTCCATTTATATAGCTCCTTTTTGTCATCATTATATTTTGCGATGTTTCTTTAAAGCAAATACATTTCCTACTGCAAATAATAGTGAAAAAAGAAGTAAAACAGTAAGATCTAGTGCAATTTCATTAAATCCTTGATTTCGAATCATCACTTGTCTCATCGCGTCAGCACCATATGTGAGTGGAAATAGTTTTCCTAACATTTGTAGCCATTTGTTCATAGATTCAATTGGAAACAATCCAGAAAAGAACACTTGCGGTACGATAACAAGTGGGATAAATTGAATCATTTGGAATTCATTATTTGCGTATGCCGATAAAAACGTTCCTAATGTTAGTGCAGTTAGTGATAACATACATGTAATAAGGAGCGTTAGCCATATAGAGCCAGCTACATACAAGTCTAAAATATAGACAGAGAAACTTACGATAATAATAGATTGTATAAATGCAAAGATTCCAAAACCAATAATATATCCTGCAACTATTTCCCATCTTCTTACCGGAGTAGACAATAACCTTTCTAAAGTGCCACTTAAACGTTCTCTCACGAAAGATACTCCTGACAATATGAATACAAAGAAAAATGTAAAGAAACCGATTAATACTGGCCCAAGCCCATCAAACATCGTAAAGTCTTTAGAACCGTGTAAATACTCCACTTCAGGTTTCATAATCGATACATCATTCTTTTCTGTACTCTTTTGCAATACTTGAAGTACAGCACGATTTTTGGATGAATCACTGCCTTCTAATAATAGTTTCATTTTTCCATTTTCTAAGTGTATCACTGCATCCACTTTTTGCTTTTCTAATTCAGAATATGCCTTTTCTTTTTCATATTCATAAATTGATGCGTCTTGATTTTTCATTGCTTTCACTATTGGAGCTGGTACATCCACTACAGCGATATGTGGTATATAATCTTTTTGTGTAAACACGAGAGATAATAACCAAAGTAATAACATCGGTGCCCCAAACATCATAGCTAACGAACGCTTATCACGAAAAAATTGACGAATAATACGGATAATTACACCATTGACTCTCATGATTCGACCACCTCTTCTAATAAAAAGACATCTTCAATTCGTCCTGATGATACACGTTTTTTCAATTCTTCAGGTGTTCCAACCGCAACTAAGTTCCCTTCTCTAATCAACCCTAGTCGTTCACAAAATTCAGCTTCATCCATAATGTGCGTCGTCACAATAATTGTTGTACCTTTCTTCTTAAGATCATAAAACTTTTCCCAAATCGTTTTTCTAAGAAGTGGATCTATCCCCACTGTTGGCTCATCTAAAATTAATATTTCTGGTTCATGAAGAAGTGCTATCGCCAATGATAAACGTTTTTTCATTCCACCTGAAAATTGCTGTACTGGCTTTTTCATATGCTCGGATAATTGTACAAGTTCAAAAACCTCATTAATTCGCTCTTTCTTACGCTTACCTTTTAAACCATACATTGTTGCAATAAAATCTGCATTTTCATATGCTGACAGTTCTTCATATAATGCATCAGCCTGAGCCATATAACCTATTCTTTTCATTTCATTTAAGTTAGGCATACTAGTGCTGCAAACAAGTACTTCACCTTTCGTTGCCTCATTTATACCTGCAATCATTTTAATAAGTGTTGTTTTTCCAGATCCTGAAGGACCAACTAAACCAAATATCTCTGCTTTTTCAACTTGTAATGAAAGATTGTGTAAAACTTCTTTTTTTCCAAAACTTTTTGATACAGTCCGTAAAATAATTGAAGGCTGTTCCATGTATTATCCCCCTTTTTACAAAATGAGTGAGTACTCACTTTTATTTTACTCTTGCGTAATTATATGTCAAACTTCATTTATTAGTATTTATTTTCAATCAAAAATATTAAACAATGAAACAGAGTCGACATTAGAATATTATTTCTTAAAGTCGACTCTGTTTCATTTACACTATACATTTCATTTTATGTTTTTAAATTCATATACTTCCTAATTCTAGCAACGTCTAAAGAATATTCGATAACTAATTGCTGTAACGGTAAGATAATTGTGTCGGGATATAAATGTGCATATTGTAATGTTTCTGCATATTTTTCCAATCTTTTTTCTAAGTACTTTATAATTTGATCAGGATGGTTTACTAATAAACATTTACAATAATAATGTATTTGTTCCTCAATCGCCGTATACTCTTCAATTTCATATTCTTTGTGCATGTGTACACCCCTTTAAGTTTTTTACATCAATTCCTTATCACACTTTTCACTCGACTAATTTTTAAGTTTTTTGATTATTTACACTATAACAAATTCTTTGGGTCAAATTTTGTTACTTTATGTAACGTAGAAAATTTTTAACAAAATTGTAATGTAAACTTGTATAAAATATAAAAGCACCTTTTCCTTTTTCACATAAAAAGTCGTACAGTTTAATTTAACTGTACGACTATAAGTTCCGGCCTATTAAAGATTCTTTGCGGAATAATACTATTTCCTAATCCTCGACTAACTATCATTGCTGTATTTTGTTCTTCATGTCAACTATCTCCACTGAGATAAAACGTTTCAGTGGGGGCTTGAGTTAGAATGCTAGGTCTTTTCGTCTATTACTAGACTGTTTGACGCTCTAGCATTCATGCCACCTTATGGTAACACCCCAAGTATGTTTTTGGTTGGTACTGGCAACGAACGTTCGTTTCCCCACTTGCACCACCCTTTCGAAAAAGAGCAATTCTTCCTTGCAGAAGAAACCACCACTCAGATGAATCCGGCGTGTGCTACAAGCCCCGACAAGTCGCGTACACATGGATGGTTGACGCACCCACTAAGCTATGCGCGAAGCAACAGCCTTACGTTTTTGTACTTCTAATAGAATCGGCGTTTTCACTTTAAGATTCTCTTCCAATTCTACAACTTTTGATTTTTCCAATGTATTCAATGCACCATTAATATCAGCATGGATACATGTTCCTGCTTTACTTTGGTACAGACCACGAGTGATTCGTTTGCCACTAAAGCGATACTGAGTCCTATCATCCTTAGACCAAACTGGAACCGGATCTTTATCCAGGAAACTAGCCTTTGAAGTATAGCTTTCTTCTTGTTTTAAAAATCGGATACCTTCTTTTACACATTTATTCTCAATTGCTGCCACCAGTTTATGAAATGGGATTTGAACAAACTTTTGATTATTCTTTTTTCCCATATCAGATTTTTGTTTCCAACCAGCGTTATACCCTACGACAACCGTATCTATGTTGCACGCTTTCACTTTTTTGAACAACAGGCCTACAGTTTGTGAAATGTAACCGTTTATTTGTCTTTCGCGTTTATGCCAAAGTGCAGCCATTTGATTCGTTACAACACGTTTAGAAAGTCCATTCTCCATATTTTTCTGTTGCAGATTACGTATCATTTTGTTGAAGTACTGGTTAATGGATTTTAATTTTTTTCCATCAATTAAGAACGTATCACCTGTATTCGTTGCGCAACTTACTAATCTATCTACACCTAGATCGCAACTCAAAGCGTTACTAGTAGTCGTGGATGGTTTCTTCATTTGAGAAACGTGCATTTCATATGTATAATGCACCTCAAAGAACCGACCTTTTTGCTTCGGTACAATCTCAATATAGGAGATTTTTTTATTTCTTAAGTTTTTAGGCATACGTATTCTAATAGAACCAAATTTTTTTCTGAATGCCACATTCATCGGAATGATCCAATACCCGTTCTCATCCACTTTTGGAACTTGATAGATTTCAATAATTCGTTTGTCAGTGGAACGAGAGTAATTGGGAAACTTAGGACGCCCTGTGAACTTCTCAGGATTTTTCTTCCACTGTTCCAACGCTTTAAAAAAGCTCTTCACTTCTGTAAATAAGGCTCTACGAATGGCTTGAACAGAGTTTGATTGAACACCCCAGTAGTTCATATCAGCGTGCATGGCATTGTCCACTTCTTTTACAGTAGCCGTTTTATTATCGTTCAAATAACTTTGTTTAATGGTGTACAATCCAACATTTCGCAACGCTTTTGAACTATGCGACATACGCTGAAGTAAACGAAATTCTTTAGCTGTGAGGCAAGCTCGTCCGATATGCTGTTTCTGCGTGAACCGTTGCATGGTTTCTCTTTTCTTTTGTTTACGTAATATTTTTACCGCTTTCTTTCTAGCCATTGTTTTCACCACCTTTCTCAGAGAGTTCATTACAATTATTTCTTTCCTAAGNNCTTAGGAAAGAAATAATTGTGTAACTGTTAATTACTTTTGACAAATCAAGATTTAGAACGGAACAAAATGTGAACATGGTCTTCATCGTAATTCTTTTTGGTTCAAGCAGCCAAATGATTATGATTATCATTATCTAATTTCGTTATCCTACGATATATTCCCTCCTTATCTAGGGCAGATTATATCGTAAGACAAAAGAAACAAAATTGTTTTGTCTACCTGTTGACGGCAATTCATCTCCACCTGAATTGTTGGGTTTCACCCGTAACACAAATCAGATGGAGTCTTCTTGCCGAAAGGGATAAAAAGATACTCAATCCTACTACTGTGCCAATACACAATATGATTCTATTAATATTTCTCTTCATATTCTCTCCTTTTATTTTCATAAAACGCTTATTTTATGTTAACTGAATTTTATTATACATTTTTGAAATTTTTTAAGTTAATAAAATGCAGTACATGAAATTTCAGATGAAATACGTAATATATGTTTCATATTTTTACTTTTTTTATAATAAGAATACATTCAATAACATCTGGTAAAGAAATAAGATCACTAAGAGATTATTATCTAATAGCATTGATTACAACTTCAGCTGCCTCTTCAATTAGTTGATTATCATAGGTAGCCTCTTTCTCATCTTTACTGGATAAAATTGCGATAATAATTGGTGCTCTATTTGGTGGTCAAACGATAGCAATGTCATTTCGTGTCCCATAACTTCCAGCTCCTGATTTATCCCCAACTACCCAGTCAGTTGGCACGCCTGCACGAATAAGTTTGTCTCCTGTAGCATTCCCTTTCATCCACTCTGTAAGAATGTTACGCTTATGAACCGGAAGCGCATTTCCGACCGTAAAAGCTTTAAGATTCGTAGCAATTGCTTTCGCTTAGACAAGATACAAGTTTCATTTGTTCCATTGATTATCTTTTTTTGATAGAAGAATCCTCCTGAGGATGTAAGGTGTGCAATTACTTTCATAAAATAATCACCTATACATTCTCTTACATAACAGGCTCCTAAAAAACAAGTAAAGCATACAATGTTAAAAATACACTCATAAAAATCTGATTATTATTTGTGAATTTCACGCAACACTTCACTTGTATCATCAATTTTTCTTAGAGCATACTTATTTGTGTGCTCTATTTATGTTTTACTAAATAACTGTTTTGTTAAAGTTTAAAATTACTCTTACTTGTCCATTTCAATTTGTTTTACTCTTCTATTTACTATTAGCAATGCCAACCTTTCAAAAATGAAAACCAGCGAGTCTTTTGGCAATCGGTATCATTATTAGTACTGTTTTAACAATTTTATTTAAAATATCTTTTAGTTTGGGTTCTCCGATCTTATTTTGTAGATATTTGATAGAAAAAAGGACCCTTATATTAAGGGTCCTGCAACAGAAAACAACAAAAATATAGACAATAAAAAGAATTACTTAAACTATAATTTATAGGCACTATATATCCTTCTTTTTCGCATCAAAACCCCTGCGCTATATGCGACAGGGGGCTAGTTCATTCTAAAGCTTAAAAGAGTCATGTACAGACAAACTACTATAAATCAATTCAGCAACTTTTACATATCCTTTTGAGTTTGGATGAATTAAATCCGTAGACCAAAGCGTATTATCATTAACTAAATGATGATTCCAAAAGTCAACATAATGAAGCTTATACTCTCTGCTCAATGAAAGTATAACTTCGTTTGCCTCTAATAATTGTTCTTTTAACACTTGTTTTTTTTCAGAAGAAAAAGGAAGCCTTACTGTAAAATCTGGAAGGTTTGCTATAATAATATCAGCACCTGTTTTACTTAATGTATCTATCATAAATTTCATATCGTTCTTATATGCATGATGATTCCAACGTCCTTTTAATACATCGTTTGCACCTGCAATTAGACTAACCAAATCCGGATTAAAAGTTAATGCCTTTTCTAATTGCTGTGAGCGAATTTCTTTAGTTACTAACCCACGCTTGGCAAAATTAGCATATTCTATATCGTTTTCACACAGTTGAACAAAATGGTCTACCCAGCTTTTTAATGCTATTCCCTCAACTTCATCCCCTATCCCCTCTGTAAAACTATCACCAATCGCTACAAATCGCTTCCACATATGTAGTCCCCCTTTATTATTAACCATATCTATACTATACAATAGCTCACAACGTAATTGTTATTTCTAAGTGTTTTTCGATTTCAATTACATTCAAAAAAACTACATCCTATATAGAATGTAGTTTTCCTCACAGATCTATCTATTTTTTACTTCCTTGTTATAAAAATCATACAATAATTCAATAGATGAACTAGATAAAAAAGGAATTGCCTTCTCAACTAATTCTCTATCCCAATCAAACCAAAGCATTTCCATTAGCATATTAATTTCTGTATCAGTGAATCGTTTCTTTATTTCCTTAGCAGGATTTCCACCAACTATTGTATATGGTGGAATATCTTTACTTACGACAGATCCTGCTGCAACGATTACACCTTCACCGATTGTAACGCCAGGCATAATAATAGCATTCATTCCAATCCAAGCATCACTTTTAATGACTGTATCGCCCTTCGGTTTATATGAATATTCAATTTGCTCAGCGAATGGATATACTGTAATCCATTCTGAGTGATGATTGTGATTACCACCCATTAATATGACTACTCCGCTAGCAATACAAACATAGCTCCCAATTACATACGATAAAGATTTCTTAGTTATATATCTTACTTCTTTCTTATATTAGCCTTAACTCCCTCGATATAATTTTATTATTCATTGATTTGTCTGATAAATCAATGAATGTTAATATGATTATAGAAGATATTATCATCCTTTAGATTTCACAGCTATTTTTTCACAAAAACGATTTCTGAATCCTTTATTAATTAGGAGGTTTAGAAGATGAAACTTTTAAAGCAATCAGCAATTATTGGGGCATTGATTGTTGGAGGATTTTTATTTTCGGATACAATTAGTACCACCACACCTGTGTCTGCTGAATCAGAACTTATACAAAAAAGATCACCAATTCTAGATACTTGGCAGTGGCAAAACTATTTTTCATTACATCATAATGCAGATTTTTTACAAGAGTTAGCAGTTGGTAACTTAAAGCAGGGAGATACCTTCGATGTTAATATATACACTGGTGGTAAGGATACTGGCATTGTAAAAATATATCGATTGAGTGAAAATGAAAATGATGAAATAAACTTGCATAGATATAAAACCATTTACGACTCAGGTTTATCACATAATTATGGTAGATTTGTAACGCCTATTACTAAGGTTTATAATCCTGGAACGTATGTAGCTGTTATGAAACTTGGAGAAAATTATTATTATGGTGGCAGCTTTAAAATCTCAAAATAAATATTCAATACTAAAAAACAAAGTAGCCTATAAATTTTTATAGGCTACTTTTCATTTCATCATTACTTAGCTAATTCTTTCGTACCCTTCATTACATCAACAAAGAATCCCCAGTTATTCACAACAGAAGAAATACTGATGTGTTCATCTGGTGTATGAACATTAAAAATGTCTGGACCAAATGAAATTGCATCTAACTCTGGCATTTTTTGAACGAATACACTGCACTCAATTCCAGCATGTACAGCGAAAATTTCAACATCTTTATTGTATTTTTCTTGATGCACTTTTTCAAACAAATTACGAATTTGTGAATTTGGATTGTATGGCCATTCTGGATACTCTGACTCTATTTCAAATGTTGCACCAACTAATTCGGCAATACATTTAATTTCATCTGCAACATGTTGTTTTAAACTACTTACAGAACTTCTCACTTCGTTACGTAATTTAATTTCATCTTGCAGCGTTTCAATAACGCCTAAATTTGTTGAACTTTCAACTAGACCTTTAATATCCATACTCATGCTTTGAATGCCATTTGGAATTAAGAATAACGATGAAATAAGCTGCTTTTGTGTTTCTTTAGCAAATACTTTTTCTACTTTCTCATCCAATTTTGTAATTGTAACATGAACATCCGGATCAACAGCACGCATTTCTTCTTGTAATACTCTTGTCCACGATTCTAGCTTTTCTTCTACTTGTTCTACATCTTCTGGACGTAATAAAAGTGTAGCTACACTTTCACGCGGAATTGCATTCGTTTTTAATCCGCCGTGAACCTCACTGATTTCAAATTGAATATTTACAGATAAATCACGTAAAACTCGTCCTAATACTTTGTTCGCATTCCCACGTTGCTTATCAATCTCCATGCCAGAATGTCCGCCTTTAAGTCCGCCAACATAGAGACGATATGTATCCATATTTACTGGTGCTTCTTCCCAAATTACTGGAATTGTTTCGACTGCTTTTGCACCGCCTGCACTACTTACAAGTAATTTGTGGTCTTCTTCAGAATCAATGTTAATAAAAATCTTTCCGTCAAAGTGATTTGCATCAACTGCGAAAGCCCCGCCCATTGTCGTTTCTTCTTCAGTAGTAATAACTACTTCAAGCGCTGGATGCGGAATGTCTGATGCATCTAATAAAGCTAATGCATACGCAACTGCAATACCATTATCAGCACCTAACGTTGTTTGATTTGCATATAACATGTCTCCAATAATTCGTAATTCAATTGGATCTTTTTCAAAATCATGTACTGTCGCTTGATTTTTTTCGCATACCATGTCTGAATGCCCTTGAATGATAATAGCTGGTACATTTTCATAACCAGCAGTCGCTTCTTTTTTTATGATGACATTTAATGCTTCATCTTGAATGACTTCTAAGTTACGCTCTTTCGCAAAACGTACTAAATAATCACTAATTTCCTTTTCATTACCTGACCCTCTAGGAATCTTTGAAATTTCTGCAAAATGATAAAATACAGGGTGCTTTGTTAATTGTTCTAAAGTAGAATACATTTTTAAGCTCCTCTCAAAATGACAAAATAATATGTAAGTCTTTTATCATTATACCATGATTCATTATTTTACCTTTCTGTTATCCTTTTAAAAAATTGAAATTGAAGCTTTAATTTATGTTTTCCCCATACACCACTACTTATTAATTCGCGAATAACGCAATAAAAAACAAAAGAAAATGCACTATGCATTTTCTTTTGTTTTTTTCACTCGTATATATTTTGAACTGCTATTATTCATCAGTTTCTCTAACCGATTTATATTTTCCGTTAATGCACCTTTCACAAGAGAGAAATCTGTATTTGGTTCTTCTTTTTTTTCTTTAAAAAATGAAGACTTTTGTATATTCACTTCAGCCATCTCTTCTCCCCCTCTTCAAAAAGATACAATCTTCTATTTATATTATATAGCAAATACAGACAAAGTGTACAATCATGATTTTCTTTTTAATTCTTCTTCTAAATCTTCTACTTGTTGCAAAGTATCTCCTTTTATTAAAGAAAAATCTGTTATATCTTCATTATCTTCTTTAAAAAAATCATTGTCATAATCTTTTATCACTACAATCACCTCTACGTGCTAGTGTAGGAATGATTGTCCGATTTTATACAAGTTTGTCTAAATTTGCTTTCCCTTTATGTATAAGTGAAAAGGACAGAAGAAAATCCTGTCCTTATTTACTAAAATAACTATGATGTATCGTTAGATTATATACATGTTCAAAATCCCGATCTTGAAGATTATTTTTCTTCCCATCAATAATAATAAAAACATCACTCACTATTTTTGCTGGTATAATACCGACGTTATCTACTTGCACCGCTTTCTGCTCATTCAATTGCTCGATGTGTTCAAACGGAACGATAATACTAAATTGAGAACGGATACCACGAAAGTTTGTATTTAATTCCTTTGCCGCTTCAAATACAACAATTTTTGCTCCAATCTTTTCCCCATACGAATCTAAAAATGCGTTTAAGCTTTTTGTATATTCTTCCTCCGTAAGCCATTCCATTGTACCGAACACTGCTGGATTGACATTTTGGATTATTGTTGTGTATATTTCTCCTCTTGCTTTAGAAGCAATTAATGACCGTTTTATCGATTGAACTGTCTTGCCGATATCGCTAAATTTCGCTCCCCATATTTCTGAAATATTAGGTGTTAAAATAAATGCAATATCAACGAAAATAACCATTGCAGTGAACATTAATAGATTTTTCCAGAGGGTTAAATCAATTCCTTTTATCATGAAATACACTGTGACTGATATTATAAACAACCCATACCAAGTCTTTCTAATACGTTGCTTCTTCTCCTCGTACAGCTCTTCATTTTTCCAATAAAAGAAAACAAGTACTAGAAAAATGATTACTAAAATAAATAAGCCGATTCGAATGTTAGAGATCACCAATGACATCACCCTCCATTCAAAAACTACTCACGATATCATTACATGCACAAGCAGCTCTCTTTATGACAAAAGACGTGGACAAGCTTCTAAATTTAGCAATATCGCATATACATTAGAAGGTGCCACGTCTTTGATCATGAATCTACATTGTATATGTAGACAAGCATGTGTTTCAAATTTTCATGTTAAAAAGATATATGTTTCGGAATTTCCCCTTCAGGTACTTCTCCATCCATACTTAAGTAATAATGACGAATTGGACGTAAATCATCATCTAATTCATACACGAGTGGTATGCTCGTTGGAATATTTAATGAAACAACACCATCGCATGAAAGGTTATCTAAGAATTTCACTAGTGAACGAATCGTATTACCGTGCGATGAAATAATTACCTTTTTACCACTTTTTAATGATGGCGCAATTTCTGAATGCCAATAATCAAGTACTCTTTTCTCCGTATCCACTAAACATTCTGTCAATGGAAACTCACCTTTTTTAAGTGCTTTATATCTTGGGTCAGTCATTTCATATCTAGGATCATCCTTCGTAAGAGCAGGCGGTCTTACATCAATACTTCTTCTCCAAATATGAACTTGCTCCTCACCATATTTTTTCGCAGTTTCATCTTTATTCAACCCTTGCAATGCACCATAATGTCTTTCATTTAGCTTCCAAGATTTATGTACTGGCACCCAAGTGAGATCCATCTCATGAAGTACAATCCATAACGTCCGAATTGCTCGTTTTAATACTGATGTATACGCAATATCGAACGTATATCCGTTTTTCTTTAATATTGCTCCTGCTTCTCTTGCCTCACTTAGCCCATTCTCTGATAAATCTACATCTGTCCAACCAGTAAAGCGATTTTCGAGATTCCATAAACTTTGTCCGTGACGAATAAGTACAAGTTTTATCATTATAATTCCCCTCTCGGAAATGTGAATTTTATTGTTCCATTGCGTACACATATAAAGTTTTTGGTAATGTAATTTTTTTATCCACACATACTATGATTAAATTTATATTTACCCAATGTATGGATAAAACCAAATCTTTTTCAAACTATAAAACAGATGTTTTAATTCCTTACTTTTGATCAACTGGTATTTCCCGTTTTGATATCCATGCATCAAAACCAGAACGGCTATTTGCCATTGCATTCATAACTTGATGCCAATTTTCTTCACATGATTCACCAAATTTTGAAAAAATGGCACCCATTTGTTGTCTTTGTACATCACTCAGTTTTTTCTCTAAATCGGTACCTTTTTCTGTTAAAGATAACTGTTTCACACGGCGATCATGTGTAGCTTCATTGCTCTCAATTAAGCCCTTTTCCACAAGTTGACGTAGCGGCCCGTGAAGAGCTTGTTTACTTATTTCTAGCAGTGATAATAACTCATTTACACTTATCCCTGGAAAGCGTGCGATAAAAAATAAAATTCGGTGATGTACTCGTTGAATACCATACTCTTTTATAATTTCATCTGGCTTTTCAGTAAATGTTTTATATGCAAAGTAAAATAATGCTAATGCTTCATTCATCTGTTCTTCTTTATGTTGTGTCATCTACTTTCCCCCTGTATGTAAATTATACCACAATCCAGTAATCAATATTTTAATGACCGCATTGGAACTTCTTTAGTCTATTGAAATATGCATTGCATAATTAGGAGATGATTCACTTGAAAACGCAATATACTGTAAGTACATATTTATTAGACCGATTAAGCGAATTGGGAATTGAGCATATTTTTGGGGTCCCTGGTGATTATAATTTGGCTTTTTTAGATGATGTACTAGCATATGAAAATTTAGAGTGGATTGGCAATTGTAATGAATTAAATGCCGCATATGCTGCAGATGGATACGCTCGCATAAAAGGAATCGCTTCTCTAATTACTACTTTCGGCGTTGGAGAATTAAGCGCCATGAACGGAATTGCTGGCTCATATGCAGAAAACGTACCGGTTATAAAAATCACAGGTACGCCAACAACAAAAGTAATGGAAAACGGAGCACTCGTTCATCATACTTTAGGTGATGGAAAGTTTGATCACTTCTCCAATATGTATCGAGAAATCACTGTAGCACAAACAAATTTGACCCCGGAGCATGCTGCTGCAGAAATTGACCGTGTACTACGTGCGTGTTGGAATGAAAAACGACCTGTTCATATTAATTTACCGATTGATGTATATAATAAACCAATTAATAAACCGACAGAACCGATTATAAATAAACCTATTTTAAGTAATAAAGAAGCATTAGATAAAATGCTTCTACATGCCATTTCAAAAATAAATAGTGCCAAAAAACCTGTTATTTTAGCTGATTTTGAAGTGGATCGATTTCATGCCGAATTAGATTTACTGCATTTCGTAGAAAAAACTGGGTTTCCTATCGCAACATTAAGTATGGGAAAAGGAATATTCCCTGAAAAACACCCACAATTTATAGGTGTTTATACTGGTGATGTTAGTTCTCCATACTTGCGAAAAAGAATTGATGAATCTGACTGTATTGTTAGTATCGGTGTGAAATTAACTGATACTATTACTGGCGGTTTTACACAAGGTTTTACGAAAGAGCAAGTAATAGAAATCCATCCATATACTGTGAAAATTATAGATAAAAAGTATGGGCCGGTTGTAATGAAAGATGTTTTACAGCAGTTAAGTGATGTAATTGAACATCGTAATGAGGAAACACTTGATATTAAGCCATTTATTTCAGAATCACTATCTATTACTGAAGAGTTTAATCCAAAAGAACAAATGATTACACAAAAACGTTTTTGGCAACAAATATACCACTTTTTACAAGAAAATGACGTTTTAATTGCAGAGCAAGGAACCCCTTTCTTCGGTAGTGCTACTATCCCTTTACCGAATAACACAACATATGTAGCGCAGCCATTGTGGGGGGCAATCGGCTATACAATGCCTGCTCTACTTGGTACACAGCTCGCTAATTTATCGCGGCGCAACATTTTAGTTATCGGTGATGGTTCTTTTCAATTAACTGTCCAAGAGTTATCGACTATACTACGTCAAAATTTAAAACCGATTATATTTTTAATCAATAACAATGGATATACTGTTGAGCGTGCAATTCACGGTCAAAACGAACTGTATAATGACATACAAATGTGGGATTACACAAAACTAGCGAACGTATTCGGAACAGAAGAAAAAAGCCAAACATTTAAAGTAGCAAATGAAACAGAGTTAGCAGAAGTCTTAACTAAAATAAGTATTAATAAGAATCAACTTACCTTTGTTGAAGTTGTAATGAGCCAAGGGGATCAGCCTGAATTGTTAGCTAAACTTGGGAAAAGATTCGGCCAACAAAATTCTTAAAAAGAAAAGCGTAACTAAAATAGGTTACGCTTTTCTTTTCATATCTTTATTCAGCAAGAGTTAGCTGCCAAGACACACCATATTTATCATTTAACCAACCAAATTTTTTACTAAATGGATAGGCACCTAAAGGCATAAGTACTGCCCCATCCTGCGCTAATTTATGAAAGACAGTTTCAATTTCTTCTTCCGTCTCACAAGTTACATAAAGAGACATAGCTGGTGTAAATGTAAAATCATGATTTACAAAACTATCAATACACATGAACTCTTGGCCATTTAGCGTAAAAGTTGCATGAATTACAGTTCCCTCTTTACCAGGTCCATTTTCATCATAGCGAGAGATACTTACAATTTCTGATTGATCAAATAGCGACGTGTAAAAATTCATCGCTTCCTCAGCTTTACCCTCAAACATTAAAAACGTAGTAATTTTTTGATTTGTGTTACTCATATGGTGACAGCCCCTTGTTATGTATTTATGCAAAACTTACATCGGTTCATAAAAACCGAACGTATATTCCTATAAATGTATTGTCTATAAAAACGATGAGTTTGTCAAATATCTACTTTTTTATTTCTTTTTAAATAATGCTGTCCAAAGAAATGATTCTCCAAACATTTCATTTGGTTGTTCCATTTGTTTCATCTTTCTAATTTCAATCACTTCAAATTCTTTAAATATCTCTCTTAATTTCTCTTCTGAATATGCTAGACCACCTTGTAAACTCCATCCTCTATATACGTCCCAATCTGTTATTTCTGATCCATTTCGCTCATCTAAATCGCCTGCTGCAAAACATGTTAATCCGAAATAACCACCCGATCTTAAAGATTTTTCAATTAACTCTATATAATTCATTCTTCTATGTGGTGGAATGTGATGAAGACAACCTGAATCATAAACAAGATCAAATTCATTTTGAGCCTCTAAATTAAAAATCGAATCACAAATAAATTCAATTTCTACCCCTTTTGCTAAAGCCCTCTCTTTCGCCCAATTAATGCCTTCTATAGATAAATCCACTGCGGTTACATCAAATCCTTCATTTGCTAGATAAATTGCGTTTCTACCCGGACCACATCCAAGTTCTAGTGCATTTCCTTTTGAAACCCACTCTTTTTGTATATACGAAACTAGGTTCTCATCTGGTACATTCCCAAAAAACGGAACATCTTTTTCTCTATTCGTATAAAATTCATTCCAAAACGGTTCTGCCGGTCTTAATAATGAATCCAACATTTTTAAAATATCCTCTTGTGTACGTAACGTTTCATTTTTCATTAATACCCCTCCATGAATTAATAGTCAGAAAATCATTATATATCTTTTAGAAATTTCAGGCAAATAGAAAAACTCCTACATTCAATAGGAGGTTTTCTATTTAAAATCCAAGTATAGATAACCATTTTAACAACTTCTCTTCTCGCGCTTTTAAATCATCACTCCTAAGCTTACCTAACTGTATTTCACTAACAATTTCTCCATCCGCCATAAAAAGAACTCTTTCTGTTTTCGCTGCTACCTTTACATCATGCGTTACTAACATAATTGTAGTTCCATCGCGGTTAATATTTAATAAGATTTGCATTACCTCTTCTGTTGATTTTAAATTTAGAGCACCCGTTGGCTCATCAGCAAAAATAATATTTGGATTATTAATGAGTGCTCTACATATAGAGACCCTTTGTAATTGCCCTCCGGATGCTTCGGTTATATAATGAGACGCTATATCACTTATCCCCATTTTCCCCATTAGCTCCAGAGCACGTTCATTTACTATTTTCTTACTCTCACATTTCGCTAAATATGCTGACAAAATGATATTATCAAATAGATTCAAGTTTCTCAGAAGGTTGCTCTGCTGAAAAATAAATCCTATTTCAGTAAGGCGCAATTTCGCTAACGCTTCTTCTTTCATACATGATAATTCTTTACTATCAACTTTCACACTTCCAGATGACATTTGATCCATCCCGCTAATAGTATAAAGTAACGTCGATTTTCCAGAACCAGAAGGTCCCATAACCGATACAAATTCTCCCTCATAAATCTCTAAATCTATATTTTTTAACAAGTGATAATTTGCATTTCCATCTATTGAATATGTTTTGTTTAATTGTTTTACTTCTAAAAATTTTTTCACGTTACAACCCCTACTCTCCATTTCGTTTTAAATCGTCTGTTTGTTTCATTGTAAAACTACTGAAAAGTGTTGTTGCTATCACAGATATAAATAATATAGCTGGACATATTACATAGGAAACGATAGGATTCACGACAAACTTTATATGACCTGCTCCCATAAATGAGCCTAACCAACTTACTAACATCTCACCAAACGTAGCAGCTATACATGTCCCTGTTAAAATGCCTATTAATACGATGACAATAGAACGAGTTATATACTGTATACGAATATCTTTGTTAGAAAAACCAATACTTTTCATAATTAATATTTGAGAGGAGTCCTTTGCCAATAACATTTTAATAAACATCGCAGTCATTAAAACCGATATCAATATAGCAATCAGAATTGCCGCTTGAGTAACGAGTCTTAATTGTATAATTGTCTCTCCTAAAGTTTGTGATAAATAATTACCTGTATCTGTTATTTTTGCAGAATGAAAATTTTGTTTATATTCCTTCACTTTTTCTTGCAAATCCACATTAGAATTCAAATCTACATTTACTACATACCATAATATATTTTCTTTGTTATACGAAAAGCTCGCTTTAGCTGTTTTTCCACCGTTTGTTACATCTTGATATATACCACTAATCGTTAGCGCTTGCTCTTTTCCATCTACAAATAAAACGATCTCATCCCCTACATTCTTTTTTAATTCGTTTGCGTTCATATAGGATAGTGCCATTTCATTTTCGTTTTTGGGTTCCATACCTTGGAGATACTCTATTGGAAATTGAGTGAAGTCTCCCACTTCCACATTTAAGTTTTCCTGTGTACCATCAGCATTCACCATTTTAAATGTACTCGTTACAAATGCTGCATATTTTTTTACTTCATCATCATTTCGTAAATATGATATAACATCCTTAAATCTTTTCTCTATATTTTCAGTTTGCTGTAAATCTATTCGTATATCACTTTTTCCTGTCCCCATATAATTCACAAACTTCGGTGACTGAATCGTATACAAAAAATTAACAGGTACAACAATCATGAACACCGCTATTATTAAAACGATACTTATTACTCGGTATAACTTAAATCGCTTCACAACATCTTGTATACCTATAAATATATTTACATTTTTAATTTTAGTTTTATTGAGTAGAAAGGATTTTCTAATTTTTCTTTTTCCTAGTTTATCTCTTGATCGTAAAGCATCTATTGCTGTAATTCTCCTAAAATCCCTTAAAATAATACGACAGAAAAGGATAACTGTTAGACATAACAATGTTGTGACTATTAATGGTACAACAAAATGTAAAAAACTCTTATTTGCTGTCCCCATATATAGCGAGATATTAGAAGTAAATATTTTTGTAACAAATAATGAAAATATATAACCACATATACATCCGCTAGCAGCGATAACAACATATTTTGTTACATATATTTTTTGAATATCTTTGTTATGAATCCCGATTGCTTTCATAACACCAATTTCCCGATAGTCTTCTTCCATCGAAGTAATGATCGTAAATCTAATACATAACATTGCAATTAACATCAATAATGCACTTATTATAATAAGCACTGCAGCTATTATTCCATCAGTTAATGAATTGAGCGTTTTAAAGAGTGAATACGTAATAGAGGGACCTTTTTGAGGTAAGTTCGATGATTGGTATAAATCTTCAAATTCATTTATCCTATTTAAATCTGTTAACTGAAATTCAATAAGGTATTCCCTTTCTTCAAAATTTTGTTTTATGATTTCAAAGTCTTCATCGCTTATTACAAATCGTTTCGAGCTAACGATGGATGGATTCATTTGAACATCACGAACAAATGTCGAAATAGTAAATTCTAGTTCATTATTATTTTTAACAACCCATATTTTATCTCCAATACGCAAATTATATTTTTGCATATAATAAATGGGTACACCTATTTCCTCATTCCTAACATCGATCACTTTATTGTTTAAATCTAGTAAAAAATCAAAATTACTATTTTGCTTAACGAAACTAATATCCATTACACTATTTTGCTCCGCTTGATTTTTGTTTTTTATAAATACGTTAGATCCGTTTGCTTGAATCATCTCAGCCGTCTGTTGCCTTTTTATATACGGTGTTTGTTCTACAAATGAATCGATTGACCTTTGATTTATTTCTCCGGCATGCATTTGTACGAAGTGCGGTGCTTTAGATACTTTAAGCAATTGATCCATTGAGTTCAATAGATTTATAACGTTACTTGAAGCACTAGCCATTAATAGACTTGATAACATGATAAACATAAATAAAATGGTAATTATCATTTTATTTTGAGAGAAATCTCTTTTTAACATTCTCCTAATCATATGAAGCTAGTTCCCTTCATTCGATAATATTTTCTTCGTCACAACCGCTATTATTATCATTATGAAACTAATAGCTAATATAGGTACATATATTTTCATACTGAATTCTTCAAACATAAAACCATAAACGACTTGCCCAATCGGTGCCATACATTGAGCTACCGCTGTTATAATTGCCATTACTTTTCCGAGGTTTTCATTTGGTGTTTTCTTTTGGACTACAGTAATTACATAAATAGAGACAATTGTCATAATCATTGCGATTAGAATAGAAGAAAATATAAAGAGGATAAATGATGGATAGTATCCTAAATTAAGAATAACTGGTACAACTGATAGTGCCATTGGTAGTACTAGTAAACCTATTAAAAGCATCCAGTAATACAATGTTTTCATCTGTAGCTTTTTCGCAAAAAAACCTATTGATAATGCACCTAAAATAGTAGCAAAATCGATTAATCCCATTCCAATTCCGTATAACGTGTCGCTACTTTCCATTGTTACTCGTATAATAATTGGAGCACCAACAACAAATAGCGGTGTCAGTATTAAATTTAGTAATGCAGCTAAAAGCATAGATTTCAAAATAAATGGTTGTTTTAAAACATATACAAGTCCTTCTTTCATATCTTTTACAATTGTCGGTATGATATGGCTTTCTTGCGCTCTTTTTATAAAAGGTATTGTAATAAACATTTCTAAAATTGCAGATAAAAAGAAAGCAAGACAACTTATTATTACGAGCATTTTCAAACCAATTATGCCGTACAATATTCCTCCTAATACAGGAGCAACTATATTAGATAATGCTTGCACACCATTTACGATACCGTTCGCTTGTTCTAATTTTTTCTCGTGAACTAATTGCGGAATACTCGCCATTATAACTGGTGCGTATATTGCACTAACGACGGCTAACAAAAACATAACTGTTCCGATTAAAACAATAGATACAGAACCGGTAAACAACAAAACTATAAAACTTAATACAATCGCAGTGTTTATAAAGTCAAAGATGACCATTAAATTACGGCGATTGAAACGATCTGCAATAGCTCCGCCAAGAGGGGCTAGTAAAAATGGAATACTCGTTACCGCATATAATCCTGCGAATATATCAGCACGCCCTGTTATATCTAGCACATATAATGACAGAGCAAAACGTAAAAGTGTTGAACCTAAAATAGTAATAATTTGCCCACTCACCATTAAGTGAAAATTTTTCATAGAAGATTTTATACTTGCTGGCATCCTCATCACACCTTTCATTCAAATTTAGACCGACTGTCGGTCTATAATGCCCAAACAGAAAAAAGCTATTTCTGTTTCATTAAAACCTCCATCATATAATCAAAGGATCCTTCTTTCGCTCCAACAGATACTTCCATCATTTTAATATAAGCCTTCGCTCTTCTCATCATTTCTTCTGGTTTCCACTGGAATAACCCATCATCAAATATGACTTGCGCTGAGGATAGTAATAGTTCAATCGTTTCTTGTGGGTATGAAGTTGAAAAAATCCCTTCTTTAATTCCTTGCTCTAAAACTTCCGCTAATACAGGAGATAAATGAATAATGGATTGTACTAAACTTTTTTGATGCATTTCTGCATTATTTGGTTGATGAAATTGCTCAATCATTTTATCTTTTACATCCCCTGATTTTGGCGATTGCTCCATTAAAACTCGAAATAACTTTTCTAAAACTGGGATATTTGGATTAGAGACGATTACTTTCGCTTTAGCAACATCATCTTTAATGATCCTCATAATGATCTCATCCATTACTTCTTCTTTCGACTTAAAGTAATGATAAAACGTCCCCTTTGCTATCCCTATCCCTTTTAAAATGTCATTTACTGTTGTTTTCGTATAACCTTTCGTAACGAATAAACGTTCAGCAGTTTCTAAAATTTCCTTTCGTCTCTCCTCATACTCCTTTACAATTCGCATTCACGTTCTCCTTCCCGCCAGACCGACTGTCGGTCTATTTAAATTATATGTTTAGTTAGTAAAAAGTTTCCTAATTATTGTACATATACAACACCTTACTTCTTATTTCCTTTTTAGATTTTTAATTATTTTAATACGGTAAATGAAATTTTAAAGATTGTTTCAATGCAATTACTCTTCTACTTATATCGGTTGCTTTGAGTAAAAATAAAAAAGAGCCGCAATGCTTTGCGACTCTTTCATAATAACTATTTAACGGCCACGTCTTTGCTGACCTTGTTTTGTACTACTTTTCTTATTACTTGGCTTATTAAATGATCGGTTGTTTTCATTTCTCGAACTATTTCTTGAATCACTTCTTGAGCTATTTCTCGAATCACGTCTTGATTCACTTCTTGAACCTTCACGACTATCTCTTTGACGATATTGACCTGATTTCTTTGGAGCCGGCTTTGGTACCGGTTTTCCATTTTCATCAACACGTTTTATCTTCGGTTGTTCGATTATTTCTCTTTTCAGTGGTGCACCAAGCGTTTTTTCAATTTCTTCTAAATGTTTTTCATCTTTCGCTGCAACGAATGTAATCGCAAGACCTGATCCACCTGCACGTCCTGTTCGGCCAATGCGGTGAATATAGCTTTCTACATCTTCTGGAATATCAAAGTTAAATACATGCGTTACACCATCTACATCAAGTCCACGAGCCGCTACATCAGTCGCAATTAAGTACTGAATTTTAGCTTCGCGAAAACTCTTCATGACTCTTTCACGTTTCGCTTGAGGTATATCACCATGAAGTTCAGCACAATTATAACCAAGTCCTTTTAAATTATCATAAAGCTTACTTGCTCTAACCTTTGTACGACAGAAAATAACCGCTAAAAATGGCTGATCACGATCCATAACAAAGCGAAGTGCATCTGGTTTTGCACGGTCTGTCGTCTCAATAACACGCTGTTCAATTGTCTCTACCGTTACTTCTTCACTTTGTACTTGAATCATTTGCGGCTCATCCATATAACGTTTCGCCAATTTTTTAATATCTTTTGGCATCGTTGCTGAGAATAACATCGTTTGTTTACTACCAGGTGTCTCATCTAAAATATCTTCAATATCATATAAGAAACCGAAATAAAGCATTTGATCAGCTTCATCTAGTACAATCGTTGAAAGATTACTTAAATCAATTGTTTCACGTCGTATATGATCTAATAATCGTCCTGGTGTCGCTACAACAATATGTGTATTACCTTTTAACTTTCTCAATTGTTGCGCTACATCTTGTCCACCATAAATCGCTAATACATTAATGTCTTCTCTTTGAACAAGCATTTTTTTAATTTCAGCTGTAATTTGCAGTGCTAGTTCCCTTGTTGGCGCAACAATTAAAGCCTGAACATCACTACACTCTGGATCGATTTTTTCTAAAATCGGTAACACGAATGCTAACGTTTTACCCGTTCCTGTTTTCGCTTGCCCAATAATATCTTTACCTGACATAATAACAGGAATTGCTTTCTCCTGAATCGGTGTTGCTTCTGTAATTCCATTTTCACGTAATGTATGATTAAAAGTTTCACTAATTCCTAATTCTAAAAAGTTTTTCAAATAGACCACTTCTTTTCCTTATTTTTCACATTAGCTTTCATTGTACCATTTGTTTCGCCAAATATGAAAAATAAAAAAATTCTTATCTTCTTTTTTTATATTCATTGTGTACTAGGTGGGTAAATTCTTTTTGTTTTTTCTCGGAATTTATTAGTGCTTCCATGTTAGTAGAAGACAAAATGAACTTCTTAATTTTGTGATATGACGTTTTAATTTCATGTCATTTCGAGGATAATATAAAATTGTATCGATTGTATGTAGCTTTGAAATAAAGTTTAACCAAAAACACCTTACAATCCCAAGTTTTACGATAAATAAAATAGAATCCATTTTGAAATAAGATTGATCATTTTCTGCCTATAATCTACTACAAACGCGCTCAATTGGAATATAATTCCAGTATAACTTTACAGTAGTTCAATTTCACAATACCCCGTAACTCAAAAAAGCCAAACACCATTCAACTATATCAATGATCTTGGCTCATTTTATTCTCTTATTTGTTGTAGGTTAAGGAGATGTCAGCAATCACTGGGAAATGATCGCTTGGAAATTGTCCATTCTTCTGATAATTAACAATTTCAATTTCATTAGTTATAAGGTTTCCTTTACCGAGAATCCAGTCAATACGGTTGCCAGGTCCTTTACCAGTAGGATCAACAAAACCATTAAATGTTCCTAATTCTTCATTGATTCTTGTCTCAGCTGTTTCCCATAAATCTTCGAATGCTCCGTCACTTGTTAAAATTTGGTGTGGAAGACTATCTGGTCCAGCATTGAAGTCGCCTGTTAATATAACCGGTAACCCTGGATCAAATTCTTTTGTTACTTCAAGAATTAATTCTGCACTTTTTTCTCTTGCATTTGCGGATTGGTGATCAAAGTGTGTATTGACGAAATAGAACTGTTGGTTGCTTTTTTTATCAAGAAACTTAGCCCAAGTAACCATTCTTGGAATATTGTTTCCCCATGTTTTCGAACCAATTACTTCTGGTGTATCGGATAACCAAAAATGATCATACTCAAGTACGGTGTAATCTTTTTCTTTATAAAAAATAGCAGAGTATTCTCCACGATTTCCACCTTCACGCCCTAAACCAATCCAATTATACTTAGGTAATGTATTTTCTAAATCTTGTAGTTGTGTATATAACACTTCTTGCGTCCCAATGATATCAGGATTCTCCATATCAATCAGTCTTTTAATGGTAGGAACCCTTTCATCCCAAGTGTGTGGTGATGGATCATTGTTATTTTTGTATCTTAGATTAAAAGTCATCGCTTTTACATCTACCACCGTCGACTGGTCTTTGTTTTCTGCAGCAAACCCAGTTAAAGCTCCCGGTAACAAACCACTTAGGAAAACTAGTAAACCGGCTACCACTAAAAATAAGGATTTTAAAACTTTCTTCATTCTAATTCCTCCTCGTTATTTAATTATGTATTACAGTTAAAGCATACCTTTTCTATGTTAAGGCAATATTAATATTAGTTTTAATATTGTAAATATAAAGAATTGAACATAATGACATCAGTAAATTGAAAGAATAAAGAAGGAGCAAAGTAAATGTATTTGGCATTCCCCTATAAAAATACATGTAAAATTTAATTAAAATCATAATATTTACAATAGTGTAAATAAAATGAATTATTTAAGTCTATTTGAGCACAGGGTAGTTCTCTCGTAAAAAGTAAGGTGTGAAATGGAGTCCTTGAAACCCTTGGGAGAGTAAGGAAGAATGAAGATACGGTAGAAATGAAAACACCTCGTTTAGAGGATTAAAAACCAGCAAAATATATCAATATACAGAAAAAAGAAGTTGATCATCTACATACAATTGGCAATCAGCTTCTATTTATTGTGAAATAGACTTTTTCAGTTGTATTTTTGAAATAAAGGTTGTATTTTAATCAAACTTTTTTCAAAACGGTTAAACTTTATTTCAAATCCACAATGTTAGCTATCTTTTCATTTTCTTCTTCATGAAAAATATAGCTATAACAATAAATA
>NZ_NUPZ01000042.1 GCF_002584985.1 Bacillus sp. AFS029637
TGCCCCTCGCTTACCCGACTCAACCTAATATGTATAAAATATACATAATGTTTTTTGTAAGTACTCTGATACTATGGACTTAGAACAAAGAAATTGGGGGAAGTAATTTGGACCAAGATAAATTGATGAAAGCAAAAGGGAATTTATCTATCATACAAAAACTAAAAAAATGGGCTAAAAAATTAAAGAAACAACTTCTTATACTTTATTTTGCATATCGAGATGAAAGAGTTCCTTGGTATGCAAAATTATTTACAATGCTTGTTGTTGCGTATGCTTTTAGCCCTATTGATCTAATCCCAGATTTTATTCCAATTTTGGGGTATCTTGACGATGTAATTCTTGTACCATTGGGTGTTTCCTTGGCATTAAAACTAATTCCTAAAGAAGTGTTGGAGGACTGTAAAAGAAAAGTAGAAGAAAAACAAACAACAGGTAAGCCTAAAAATTGGATAACAGGTGCTATTTTCATTGTTATTTGGATTCTTATTTTTGTATGGGTTGGAAAACTTGTCTTATCATATATGAATTATTGATAACTTCCGCTAACGATAATTATGTAAACAAGCTGTCCATATGGGCAGCTTATTCTATTTCTTTCATAGTATAGATTGTTTTGAAAAAATGCACTGAATTCTCATAGGAAATTGTGGTGTGATGAAATTTTTGATTTTGAAGTATTTCAAAGTCTTAGCTAGATGGTTATGAACCGGTCCCCATAATCAAAAGGCAGGAACATTTTGTACATATCAAATATGTTCCTGCTTTTGATTGTATTAAGTTTAACATCTATGACCTAAATTAAAATTTATTAGGGTCTTCTTTATTTATTATTTTTCGAACCGCAAATGAACAAATTTCAACATCTTTATTAAGTTTACAATTCTCATCATTATACGTGTGCTTCCATCCCAATCTTTATTTGTAGGTATACCTTTAAAGAACGGGGAACAGTTCAACACTTTTATGTTAGATGACCATTTTTCTATTGTCTTTGGATTGTTTACGTAAAAATACATCATAGCGCCGTTATTACCAGATTTTTTTACAGTAGAATTCGAAAGTTTCAGTGCGAATTTTGATTCAGCATCAAAATATAATTCTCCTCCAGGAAACCGGTTTGACATAGCGACTATGATTTCTTTTAAATCTTCTTCTTTAAAGTAATAAAACACACCTGCTGATATAAAAAGAATACCATCGTTCGGATTATATTTTATATCGTCAAACCAAGAAGTATCAAAAAATGATTTAGAAATGCTAATATTTCTCGGTGTATCTTCAATTAACGTTTTTCGAAAAGAGATTGCATTGGGTAAATCAAGGTTATACCAGTGTATTGTACCGTTATCAATTCTTGAAAAAGTAGTGTCTAGTCCAGAACCGATATTTACAATAGTAGCATTCGGATGTTTTGTTATAAATCTTTTTATAGTATCGTCTATTTTTCGTGCACGGGTAATGTATGTGATACACCCGTATTCACCAAAGGTATTTGCTATTGCTGAGAAGTTAAAATCACATTCTTTAATAATCCGAATAGCTTCTGTATCATCTAAAATATCCTTATTGTTCTTACTGCCATATGCTCGCCCCCATAGCGGAATAAGCATAGTACCTTGTACTGATTGTAAATCTAATTCTTTAACCATGAAACATCCTCCGTTTAATAATAAACAATATAATTAGTCGTTATTTAACATTTTTGAAAGCATTTTATTTGTTTTATACAATCCGTAAGTTAAATCCCGTTGATCTTCTTCAGATAATGTATCGAGATTAACTGTGAAATTATTATAAATTTGTTTCCACCTCTCATAGTGCACCTTTTCAGCTTTTTCTGTCAAAGAAATTAATACAGCTCTTTTGTCTACCGTATCTTGCTTTTTTACAATATATCCGTTTAGTTCTAAGTTACGTACTGTTACACTTAATTGTTGCTTAGGGATGTTTAAGTAACTAGCAATCATTTTTAAATTTACAGGTACTTTTTGCTGGACGATATACTCCACTACGTGTTGCTCTAAATGTGTAAACTCAGAGGATTTCTCCGATAGTAATTTAAAAGTACCGGACATATTTAATAATAAATTCATGTATTCGTTTAATAATTCGTTATGGGCCATTGTTTTCTCTTCCTTTATGAATTTAGTAATTATTTTATTACTAATTTAACTATAAATCAATTAATTTTATTTAATATGGTAAATTTTTATTTACTAATTTGTCGTTTTTGAATTTATGTGGACTGAAGTCGATGTGTTTGAGTAGTTATTTTAGGAAAGGAGAATATGATTGGAAATAAAATATTACTAAACATATATAACTAATGAATATAATGTCTTTTTCAGTTATTATGTTGTAAATCATTTTATGATAAAATCTATTACATAATTTAATAAAGGGGTAGTATTGTATGGGTTATTTCTCAAATGGTTTATTAGTTTTGTTTGTTCTTATCGTATGTAGCTGTATGATTTTTGGTTGATAATATAATGGTAGTTTTATATAAAAGAAGTTAACTGTGGTGAGGTTAACTTCTTTTTATTATATGTTGAGAAGGAATTATATCGTTTATATGGAAGTTTGTTTAAGTTAATTTCATATTAAGGGTAATTTTACGAAATACAAACAAACGAGAGAATAAGGAGTATTCACATGAATAATAGTATAAGCTACACAATTGAACACCCAACAGACTTCAATGGATTATTAGCTTTATATGAATCTTTAGGATGGAACTCTCTTAAATTAACGGTTAACGAGTTAGAACGAATGTGTAAACAAAGTTGGTATGCAATTTATGTTTTTGATGATAAGAGGTTAGTAGGGATGGGGCGTGTCATATCAGATGGAGTCATAACAGGCATTATTTGTGGAGTGGGTGTATTGCCAAAATATCAGTCTAGTGGCATCGGGAAAGAAATAATGAAACGATTAATCCAGCATTGTGAACAACATAAGGTTATTCCGCAACTTATGTGTGTAGAAAAATTGCAATCTTACTATGAAGCTATCGGATTTGAAGCATTCTCGATTGGGATGACAAAACACATTAAACGATGTTAAAAAAATAATTTAATTACTATTTTATAAATTGAACTCTTAATAAATAATAAAAGAGCATGTTTAAAATTACTTCAAACATGCTCTTTTATTAGAGTGGATATATTTCATATTAATGATTTAACCCGTTCCAATAAAAAGAAACGATTTCTTGTGCTAATTCATCTATATTTGGAAGAATAGGATTGTGATTTTCATCTTTAAAATTCCCGATTGATAATAAAGATACGAAAGCATGAGCGGCAAATTCAGCGTTTCTTTTCGGGATTTCTCCAATCTGCATTACATTCTCGATTACTTTTTCTAATACTTCATACATGCTGTCTTCAGCCTCTTTTAATTCTTTCAATTGCTCTTCAGATAACGATAGTTTTGCATCTTTCATAAAATTTTTCATATCAATATCCATCGTTGCATGTAAATAGACTTTAGCGAAGTCCAATAATCTTTCTTCTAAAGTCTTATTTGTAGAGAGTATTTGAGACATATTTTCTCGTATACGCAACATCATTTGAATCATAGTAGCGGTAAATAAATCGGCTTTTGTTGAATAATAATAGTAGACGGTTGCTTTCGTAACACCGCATTCTTTCGCGACCTCATCCATGGAAACTACTTGATAATTTTGAGTAAGAAATAATCGAGTTGCAACTTCTAAAATTAGTTCTTTTGTAGATTTTGTATTTTTATTTTGACGAGGCCTTCCAAGAGGACGTTGTTTTTGTTCCAAATTCATTCGCTCCTGACATGTATTGTTAAGATAATTATAACACAAATTTTTATTCATTCTTGATTAATTAACCGACCAGTATATATAATTAATAATGGAGGGAAAAAGGAAGGTGGGTTTTTTTATGAAAAAGCACCCGTTACATATGTTAGGGAGGCTTGTAGCAGGGAAAAATACACAATGGATAACTTTATCGGTTTGGGTCCTCATTACATTATTACTTTCATTTACGTTACCACAAGTAAATAATACGAAAGAACCGAATCCGAAAAATTTACCTGAAACTGCTATGTCGCAGCAAGCTGAAGCAGTAATGAAAAAAGAATTTCCTAATAATGCAGGAAATCCGTTGTTAGTAGTATGGCATAGAGATGGTGGACTACAGTCAAATGACTATAAGCTCATACAGGACGTTTATAAAGAGTTAAAGAATAGTCCTTTAAAAGAACAATCAACGTTACCACCATTTGATACAATACCGGAACAAGTATTATCAAAAAGTGCATCAAAAGATGGTACATCATTTGTTACACCAGTATTTTTTAATAAATCTGCTGGGACGGATATATTAAAAGGAAATCTTGAAGATTTAAGAAACATAGTGAATAGTAAGGTCGATGAAGATCCATTCAAACGAAAAATTAGTGAATCCGGTTTACATGTTCGACTATCTGGACCTGTAGGTATTCAAACGGATGCGGTTAGTTTATTTAGTCAAGCGGATGTAAAATTGTTAGTTGCTACCGTATTACTCGTATTAGTTTTATTAATTTTACTGTACCGTTCACCGATTTTAGCAATTTTACCTTTACTTGTTGTTGGTTTTGCATACGGTATTATTAGTCCTACACTCGGTTTTTTAGCAGATCATGGATGGATTAAAGTAGATGCCCAAGCGATATCAATCATGACAGTATTATTGTTTGGCGCTGGAACGGACTATTGTCTATTTTTAATTTCAAGATATAGAGAGTACTTATTAGAAGAAGAAAGTAAATATAAAGCGTTGCAACTTGCGATTAAAGCATCTGGCGGGGCCATTATTATGAGTGCCTTAACTGTCGTACTTGGATTAGGAACGTTATTACTTGCTCATTATGGAGCCTTTCATCGATTCGCAGTACCATTTAGTGTTGCTGTATTTATAATGGGAATTGCTGCTTTAACAATTTTACCAGCGTTTTTATTAATTTTCGGTAGAGCGGCATTCTTCCCATTTATACCAAGAACAACTTCGATGAATGAGGAATTTGCAAGAAAGAAAAAGAAAGTCGTAAAAGTTAAAAAGTCAAAAGGTACCTTTAGCAAAAAACTAGGTGATGTTGTAGTCCGAAGACCGTGGACAATAATTATGCTCACCGTCTTTGTATTAGGTGGTTTGGCTTCATTTGTACCACGTATTCAATATACGTATGACTTATTAGAATCGTTTCCAAAAGATATGCCTTCACGTGAAGGGTTTACGTTAATTAGTGATCATTTTTCAGCTGGTGAACTAGCGCCAGTAAAAGTTGTTGTTGATACGAAAGGAAAAGAGCTTCCTGTTAAACAAGAACTGGAGAAATTTTCTTTCGTAAAAACAGTGAAAGAGCCAAAAGAGGGTAAAGAAAATAAGCAAATTAAAATGTATGAAGTTTCTTTAGCTGAAAATCCATACTCAATTGAAGCATTAGATCAAATCCCTAAATTGAAAAATAGTGTAGAAAAAGTATTAAAAGATGCAGAGATTAGTAATGCTGAAGATCAACTATGGATTGGTGGAGAAACGGCTTCATTATATGATACAAAGCAAATTACAGAACGTGATGAAGCAGTTATTATTCCAGTAATGATTAGTATTATAGCTTTATTGTTACTAGTTTACTTACGATCAATTGTTGCGATGATTTATTTAATTGTAACGGTCGTTTTATCATTCTTCTCGGCATTAGGAGCAGGATGGATATTACTTCATTTCGGTATGGGAGCACCGGCTATTCAGGGTGCAATACCGTTATACGCATTCGTATTTTTAGTTGCTTTAGGTGAAGATTATAATATCTTTATGGTTTCAGAAATGTGGAAAAACAGAAAGAAACAAAATCACTTGGATGCAGTAAAAAATGGCGTTATACAAACAGGTAGTGTCATTACATCGGCAGGTTTAATTTTAGCAGGAACTTTTGCGGTGTTAGGTACGTTACCAATTCAAGTTTTAGTACAATTTGGTATTGTAACAGCAATCGGTGTATTACTAGATACATTTATTGTAAGACCATTACTTGTACCGGCAATTACAGTTGTTTTAGGCCGTTTTGCTTTTTGGCCAGGGAAACTTTCAAGAAAGAGTGAAGAGATACAAAAAGTGGATGCATAGTTGAGAAAGCCAAGGATATTTTCCTTGGCTTTTTTCAATGTAATTAATTTTTTGAAGCCAGATCATCAGTTGCAGCATGATCAACATCTTCAATATCGGTTTCTGGCATTCCATATAAGCCGTTCATTGCTTGTTCTTCGATAGTAAGATTTACAGTGTTATTATTTTGAATTGGTGTAGCGATTTCGGTAACAGTTTCTTTTTTATTTACATTTTTGTTATTCATTTATGGATCCTCCAAATTTCATTTGATGTATGTATAGTATGTGGATGGATTTCCAGAAATATGTGAATGGATTCTTAAAGATGTTATATAATTAAATAAACAATTATGGTGAAATGTAAACGGTTAGGAGTGAACAATTATGGTGAAAGCAAGGAAATTAGCCTTCTAAAATAAAAAGAAAATTTCAGGAGGCTAATAAAATGAAGTTTCATGTAATTGATAGAGAAAATTGGAATAGAGAGCAGTATTTTGAACATTATTTAAAATTAAAATGTACGTTTAGTATGACAGCAAATGTTGATATTACGCTTTTGACAGAGAAAGTACGTCAAAATGAAATTAAATTTTATCCGACTTTTATTTATATAATTTCGAGAATAATAAATAAACATAAAGAATTTCGAACATGTTTTAATGATGAAGGAGTATTAGGCTATTGGGAGGAGATGATACCCAGCTATACAGTTTTTCATAAAGATGATAAATCTTTTTCGAGTATATGGACGGATTATTATAGTGATTTCCATATTTTCTATAAAAACTATGAAGAAGATATGAGATGCTATGCTAATGTTCATGGTCTTTTCACGAAAGAAAATATTCCGCCGAATGTATTTCCGATTTCTAGCATACCTTGGACTAGTTTTACTGGATTTAATCTTAATATTAATAATGATGCTGATTTTCTAGTACCAATTATAACTTGTGGGAAATATTTTAATGAAGAAAATAAGGTTATGCTACCAGTTTCATTGCAAGTTCATCATGCGGTTTGTGATGGATATCATGCGAGTCGATTTATAGAAGGTTTGCAGGAGTTAAGTCATACTTGCAACGAGTGGCTTAAATAACAACTAATTTTTAAGTATATACAATTGAAAATGAATAATAGAAGAGATCATGTTTATATTGCATGGTCTCTTTTTATTATTCATTAATACTAAGTAATTGTGGAAAATATAGGGTGATTTGTAGTTTAATAGTAAAGAGAGTGATTAGTGTTAATTTTCTTTGTTTTTATATGTTTTAATAAGGGGGAATTAAAGTGAAATTCGTAAGCATTGAAAGAGATGAGATCCTAATTCATAATATAGCAAATTTGTATTGTAAAGCATTTGAGAAAACAAATTTCAATGAAATGATCGAGCGAGTGAAAAGACATATAGAATATGAAGATTTTAAAGGTATAGTAGCGATAAATGATGAAAATGAAGTAGTTGGTTTTACGTATGGTTATCGCTCATTAGAAGGACAGTACTATAATCAATTAATGAGGGAAGCGTTACATCTAGAGCAAGTAAACGAATGGTTACAGGATTGTTTTGAATTTGTAGAGTTAGCAGTTCAACCCAAATATCAAAAGGAAGGTGTTGGAACGAAATTACATAATAGATTATTAGACGGTATTTCAAATAGAACGAGTGTATTAACAACACAAATAAACAATGTAAAGGCACGTTCGTTATATGAAAGATTAGATTGGGTAAATATATTGGATCCATTTTATCCAAGTAAAGATGATGTTCCTTATGTAATAATGGGAAAAGTATTAAAAACAAAAGTTATTGGTTTGTAAGCATAAAGGAGAAAACAAAAATGACGATAATATCTATAGAAAAAGCTACAATTTTAGATGCAGAAGATTTAACGGAAATAATGAAAAGAACATTTGATGAAGAAGCAAAACAATGGTTATACGGCCAAGATGATGTCATTGATTATAACATTCAACCGCCAGGATATTCTTCCGTTGAAATGATGAAATATTCGATTGAAGAACTGGATTCTTTCAAAGTGATAATGGATAAAGAAATAATTGGGGGAATTATAGTTACGGTCTCTGGTAAGTCATACGGCCGAATTGATCGTATTTTTATAGATCCTGTTTATCAAGGAAAAGGAATTGGATCACATGTTATTAAATTAATGGAAGAGGAATATCCGAACATAAGGATTTGGGATCTTGAAACATCTAGTAGACAAATTAATAATCATCATTTTTATAAAAAAATGGGCTATGAAATAATTTTTAAATCTGAAGATGAGTATTGTTACGTGAAAAGAATACAGACAAGCTCAAACAAAGAGAGTGTAGTTAAAAATGAAGATATGAAAAATAGTCAATACGAAAACTGTAACTTAGCAAATACAGAGTATTACCAAGTGAATTTAAAAAATAGTTCATTTGTTGGTAGCAATGTAATGAATATGAACATGAGCAATTGTAATGTAAGTCAATCAAAGTTTAGAAATATTAATTTTAGAAGTTCTTCATATACAGATTTAAATCTTTCTGGCAGTAAATTTAGTTTGGTGACTTTAGGTGGAGTTCAATTTAAAGATACAAACCTTGGGGAAGAGAAGGCTCCTATTTCATTTAATAGATGCGATTTGGAACGTAGCATGATAAGTAATAGTAATCTTAAAAATATGGAAATAGAAAATTGTGATGTAAATGGTATGAAAATAAACGGTATTTTAATAGAAGATTTGCTGGCGTTGTATAACCGGGTAAATAACTAACTTAATTAAGGGAAATTAGTTAGTTGAATGAAATATAAATATAGTTATATAAAAATAACATAAAGAAATGCGAATGAGAAGGGATTTAATATAGGTTATAAGAAGATAAGGTTGTTTATATGGAGGGAAGAAAAATGGAGATTAACGTTAGAGCAGTAGAAATACAAGATGCTAGAGCAATTCATCGTATATGTATACAGGATGACGTTTTACCTTACATGGTTTTTTTACCTAGCATGCGAGTAGATGCTATGGAAAATAGAATTCGAAACTTAGCACCAAATCAATATGAATTCGTTGCGGAGTATGGTGGAGAAGTAGTAGGTTTCATTGGTTTAACCCAAAGTCCGGGGCGTAGATCTCATTCGGGTGATTTATTTATCGGGGTAGATAGCGAATACCATAATAAAGGTATTGGGAAAGCACTTCTTACAAAAATGCTTGATCTCGCTGATAATTGGTTAATGTTAGAGAGAGTAGAACTTGGTGTGTTAGAAACAAATCCGAAAGCAAAAGCACTATATGAAAAATTCGGATTTGTAGAAGAGGGGATAAAGGTAGGGAATTTAAAGGCTCATGGAAATTTTATTAATGAAATTATGATGAGTCGTTTTAGACCTGATGGTTTACTTGTACATAATTAATTGTTAAAAGCATGACAAGTCAATGTCATGCTTTTTGGATTGTTATTTATGATTTGGAAGCTTCGGCTGTAATAAAAATAATGCCAATCCAATGAAAATAATTGAAATTCCTAGTGCTTGTTGTAGAGAAATGGTCTCATTCAAAATAAAATAGGCTAGTACACAAGTGCCAATTGTTTCTCCTAAAATACTCATTGAAATTACAGTAGTACTCATCCATTTTAATAACCAATTGAAAATCGTTTGTCCTAAAATCGTTGCAATGAAAGCTAATCCTATGAAGGACAACCATGTTTGTGTAGAGTAATGGAAGAAAGATTCTTGCTGCATGTAAGCAAATATACCGAGAAAGCAGGCACTACTTCCATAACTAATTACCGAATACGGAATAAGTGATAAATCTTTACGAACGTGTTGGCTAATGAAAAAATAAGCAGTAATTATTCCGGCTGCAATAAATGCTAAAATATCTCCGTATAAAGCTTCTCCACTAATTTGGAAATCTTGCCATCCAATGACGATACTTCCTGAAATAGCGATGAGGCAACCAATAATCGCTCCTTTCGTAAACCTCTCCTTGAATAAAAAATAACCACCGATCATTGAGAATAAAGGTTGTAACGTTACGATAACTGTCGAGCTTGCTACAGAAGTATATCGTAATGATTCAAACCATAATACATAATGTGCAGCTAAAAATAGCCCAGATATGAAACCGAATCTCCACTGTTTTTTCGTTAATGTTTTTAGCTCGTTTCGATTATTTTTATTACATATTAGAAATGGTAGTAGCATGATTGCTGCAAATAATAAGCGGTAAAAAGCAATAATTACCGCAGGAGCATCGGCCAATTTTACAAAAATCGCTGAAGTTGATAAGGCGAATACACCGAAAAATAAGATGAAATATGAAAAAGTAGATGATTTCAAAGTCTATCCCTCCGATAGTTTGTTTATTATAATGAACTATTTACGATATAATGTACAAAGGTAAGTATATAAGGGCTAGAAGATGAAAGAAAGTATTATTTGACTTTGTTTAATATGTCAGCACAACGGGAACGAAACATACATTATGATGGACGAAAGGGAGTAGTTATTTTGATTCACTATCGACTTGGACAAACTGTTTTAAGTTATCGTAAGAAAAATAATATGACAATTCGTGAATTCGCTGAGTATGCAGGGATTAGTACATCACTAATTAGTCAAATTGAAAGAGGACATGCCAATCCTTCTTTAAGTGTTTTGGAATTAATAGCGAAAGCATTAAATGTACCATTATTTACGCTGTTTATTAACGATATTGATACAGATTCACTCATTTCTAAGAAGAAAGATAGAAAGAAAGTATATCGGGAAAATAGCGATCACATAGTATATGATGTGTTAACACCGGATTTCATGAAAGCACGTATTGAAATGTTAATGATGGATTTAAATAAACAAGCAAATACAACAGAAAGTCACTATTCACATGAAGAGAAGGAAGAAATTGCTGTTGTCATGAAAGGAGAAGTGTTTGTGGAATTAGAAGGAAAAGAGTACTTCTTAGAAGAAGGGGATGTTGTACGTATCCCGCCAAATGTGAAGCATCGCTTTTTGAATAAAAGTGATGAATCAAATCACATTTTATTTGTATTGACACCATCTTTAGGGTGAAAATATAGTGATTTTTATTATGGGAGATAGAAAATGGAAAATAAAAGCATTTTAAAAGGTGGACTTTTCATTTTAAATGAACTATCAAAATTTAATATTATTTATCGAGCGGAATCGCATCATGATTTAATTGGGCATATGCTTACTTATTCTCACGCAATCAATATCATGTATGATTTAGGGCATGTCTTTAAATTTTCATATAGTTATTTTGATTATATAAAGAGGGCCCAGAATATAAAGATATAACATTAGAAAAATTTTGTTATATTATAAATTCTTAATGGTATGTGATAATCGGAAGAAACTTAATTTGAGTCACTTATTTGTTGATAGTATATTATTTAAAAATTTGTAAGATTTTACATGCGTGTTTTACTTTTACTAATTATGTAAGTGGGCTATACTAAAATACATACATTTTTATTATTGGAGAGAAATAAAACAACATGGAAGTATCGAAATTAGAAAAAGTAATTGAGGTTAAAAAAGAAGAGCTTTTATATTTAGTATCGGATTATGGATTTCAACATGAAAAAGTACTGACACTGAGTCAAGAAATAGACAAATTGATTAATTATTTTATGTTTGTAAAATAGAAAGAACTATGACGTGATTTGAAACTGTTATAGTTCTTTTTTATTGAGTAAATATACATTCAGGACAGTTATTAATTAAGAGTATAAAAATAAATATGTTCGTATATATTGTCTAATTTTTTACAGAATGATCAAGCTGCTAGTCGGATATAAGGACTTTTGGGTATAATAATAAAGGAATTATTAATTGTATCGGTTAGGAGCGCAGCACATATGAAAACAGTTGTTGTTATCGGTGGAGGTATAACTGGACTTTCTACTATGTTTTATTTAGAAAAATTAAAAAAGGATTATAATATCGATTTAAATTTAATCCTTGTCGAAAAAGAAGAGTATTTAGGTGGTAAAATCCATAGTGTAGAAGAAAAGGATTTTATTATGGAATCAGGAGCGGATTCTATCGTTGCTCGTAATGAACATGTTATGCCGCTTGTAAAAGATTTAAATTTAGAAGAAGAAATGGTATATAATGAAACGGGTATTTCTTACATATATTCTGATCATACTTTACATCCAATTCCTTCTGACACTATATTTGGGATACCGATGAGCGCCCAGTCGTTGTTTAGCAGTACGCTAGTCTCAACGAAAGGGAAAATTGTTGCTTTAAAAGATTTTATAACGAAAAATAAAGAATTCACAAAAGACACATCACTTGCTGTATTTTTAGAAAGCTTTTTAGGGAAAGAGTTAGTAGAAAGACAAATTGCCCCTGTGCTTTCAGGGGTATATTCCGGTAATTTGAATGAACTTACAATGGCATCTACATTACCGTATTTACTGGATTATAAAAATAAGTATGGAAGTATTATTAAAGGTTTTGAAGAGAATAAAAAACAATTTCAATCAGTAGGAAATAAAAAGTTTGTATCATTTAAAAGTGGCTTATCTACAATTATAAATCGCTTAGAAGAAATGCTGAGTGAGGCTGTCATAAAAAAAGGTGTTGTAACGACAGCTGTAAGTAAAAAAGGTAATCGCTATGAAATTTCCTTTGCAAATCATGAGTCAATCCAAGCTGATTATGTTGTTTTAGCAGCTCCGCATGATATCGCACAAACTTTATTACAGTCTAACGAGTTAAACGAGCAGTTTCATACATTTAAAAACGCATCTCTTATAAGTATTTACTTAGGTTTTGACATACTAGATGAACAACTACCAGCTGATGGTACAGGGTTTATCGTAACGGAAAACAGTGATTTACATTGTGATGCTTGTACATGGACAAGCCGGAAGTGGAAACATACATCGGGTAAACAAAAGCTATTGGTAAGAATGTTTTATAAGAGTACAAACCCAGTATATGAAACGATCAAAAATTATAGTGAAGAAGAATTAGTACGAGTAGCTTTATATGATATTGAAAAAAGCCTTGGAATAAAAGGTGAACCAGAAGTAGTTGAAGTTACGAATTGGAAAGATTTAATGCCGAAATATCATTTAGAACATAATCAAGCGGTTCAAACATTACAAGAAAAAATGACGAATCTTTATCCGAATGTATACTTAGCTGGCGCTTCCTATTACGGTGTTGGAATTGGTGCGTGTATTGGAAATGGAAAGAACACTGCAAATGAAATAATTGCAACATTAAATGAACCGTCAAATTAATAATACATAAATAAATTGATAAAATGTCCCTCCGTTATGCTGGAGGGACATTTTATTTATTTCACTTGAATTGAGACCTTTTTATTAGTTGTATTATTCTCGGTAATTGTTAATGTTATGTTACCGGATTCTTTAAATGAATATGATGAGAATTGATAAAGCTCTTTTATACCATGTTTCTCTTTTAATTTATTGGCAGGAAGTAATGTTATGTTCGGTTTCCATGTTTCCTGTTTACCTGAAGGATACTTTACTATTATTACTGGATTATTTAATTGCATTGGTTCCCAAGAGGCAAAATGTAGTTCAACTTCTCTATCTTTTTTTAGTAACTCATCTGAAAAATATCCAAGCTCTCCAACATTACCGAAAACAGTAAAGTTTTGATTTTGTAATGTAATATCTAAATATTTAGGTTGATATGTTGCTGCATGGTATATTCCATACGAAAGTGAGAGTGTGGCAGCGATTAAAATGCTAATTGAAAACGTCCTAAAGCTATTTCCTTTAAAACTAGTCATCATGAATGAGTTTGGGGCGACCTTTTTTGCAAATAAAAAAATGAGTAATATGAGTAAGAGGGATAAGCCGATGAATATATACATAGGAAATTTACACCTCCGCAATAAAATAATATGCCAACTAAATTTTACCATAAACGTATGGGGTATGGTGTAATTTTAGAAGGAAAAAGTGAGCATGGAATCGAAAGTATAAGATATATTATACGGGCGGAGTGATGAAAATGAAAATGAAAATAATACAATTAATTTTAAAAAATGAAGGTAAGAACAGGATAATAGGAGTGAATGTGATTGTTACGTACTGTTGAAGCAACGCAAAAATTATTTGACGAATGGGCAAAAACTTACGATGAAAATTTACAGGAAGCAACAGGTCCGTTATATGGATATAACAATAGTTTGATTGAAGCGAAAGAAATGATCCGACTATATAAGAGAGAAAAAATTATTGATATTGGAATTGGAACGGGTGCATTTGCTTCATTAGTGAGTGAAAATAATGAGAGTGTAGTAGGGGTGGATGTATCAGAAAAGATGTTAGAAACATGTAAAGAAAAACATCCAACGTATCATTTAGAGGTAGGATCATTTACAAATACAAATCAAGAGGATGAAGCTTTTGATATAGTTATTTCTAGTTTTTGTTTTCATGAGGTGTTACCTTCAGAGAGGAAGAAAGCCTGTGAAGAGGTTTATAGAATAGTAAGGAAAGAAGGGAGATTTCTTCTCTTAGATATTATGTTCGTATCTGATTTTGCATTAAATGAAGCGCGAGAACGAATCGGGAGAAAGTGGGATAGTACAGAAGTATATCCGTTTGTTAATGAGTTAGATACACTACTTAGAGAAACTGGTTTTTCAAGTGTAAATTGGAGACAAACAGCTCCATGTCATTGGGCATTAGTTGCACATAAATAGGGAATAAAGAGATGATCATAGTATTTTGATCATCTCTTTATTTTTTCTAATCATGCAAGAGCAAGAAGGGTTACTCGTAGTTCGTATTGAATTAAGAGGATAAGCTTCTCTTGAAATATTTGATTAATGGAACATTGAGGACTTTCCTAATTCTAAATATGTTTTCTGCTATAATAAATGAGTAGAGAGAAAGGAGTGAGCCTATGGCATTTCCTATATTAGAAACAGAACGCTTGCGTTTAGTAGAAATAGAACAATCTTATTGTCAAAAAATATATGAAATTTTTTCACTGGATGAGGTAACATGTTATTACGGTATGAATTCTTTTACGGAGTTTGGACAAGCTTCACGTATGATTGAATCTTTTTCAAAAAATTACTTCGAGAAAAAGGCAATACGATGGGGGATTGTATTAAAAGAAACAAATACTTTACTAGGTACAATTGGATTAAATAATTTACAACTATGGAGTAAACGATCCGAGATCGGCTATGACTTGCATCCCAAATATTGGGGAAATGGTTATGCATCAGAAGCAGCCAGGGAAATCATCAATTATGGATTTCAAGATTTAGGCTTATTTAGAATTGGAGCTATTACATACCCTGAAAATATTACATCTTGTAAAATGTTATCTAAAATAGGCTTTCATAAGGAAGGATTATTACGTGGATATATTCATCAAGGAAATAAGCAACATGATGCATTACTGTATTCTATAGTTCGAACGGATGTAGAGCATGTAAATTTATAATAAAAACCCCTCTTATTAAAAGAGGGGTTAAGTAAAATTAACCTAACTTAGGTAATAAACGTTCTCCGCTTTTCATGCTACTTTTACATAAAGGGCATTTAGGCTCTTCTTCAAATGAAAAGTTCTTTCTCATCCATCCTAAACAATCCTCTGATTCACATTCCCAAACAGGGGTTTGTTCTGGTGGTACTTCTGCTACATCGTTCTTTCGATTGCGATACATGTAACCACTCCTTTTATGTAAAAATTTTAGTTATATATTAAAAAGGTTGTTAACCGAGCTGGTAACAACCTTTTTATTGTTTGAATTATAGCTTTACAACGTTTTTAGCTTGAGGTCCACGGTTACCGTCTTCAACTTCGAAGCTAACTTCTTGACCTTCGTCAAGAGACTTGAAGCCGTCGCCAGTGATAGCTGAGAAGTGAACGAATACGTCGTTACCGTCTGCAACTTCGATGAAACCGAAACCTTTTTCGCTGTTAAACCATTTTACTTTACCTGTTAATGTCATGGTAATGCCTCCTAAAATTTAAAAAGATTACAATATGATCGGCCTTATTTGAATGAAAAATAAAAGTTCACATATTATCAAAAACCCATAAGGAGTACGAAATGGTCCTGATTGATACTTGATAATATGCAAAGAAAATATAGTGTTAAATTGACCTTAATTACTATCTTACAACAAATGGTGTGAAATAGCAAGTGCTGGTAATATCAGTAAGGAATAGGATGGGAAAAGGCACAAAGGCATCTCTTTTATTTATATATTATTCCTAATTTTGGTTTATGCTAAACTAAGAACATTTTTATTGAAAATTTTTATAAGGGAAACGATATATATTTAAGAATAGTGGTGATGTATTTGTTAAGGAGGAGAGAATATTGCAACCTACTCAATTTAAAATAATTGAAGCAGCAAAAAAAGGAAGAAGAAAAGTTCATCCTGTATTTGCTGTTATACTTGCGATTGTATTTTTAACGTTAGGTGAATTGTTTATGTTATTGATGTTGTTTTTACCGAAAGCAGAAACAACCTTTATAAAGGCGATTTATAGCAATATTGAGATGATATTAACGTTTGGCGGTGCTATATTTTTTGTTTTTTTATGGGTTAGATTTGTAGAGAAAAGATCATTTTCATCAATTGGTTTTTGGAAAGATCAATGGATAAGAAAATATGTGAGAGGTGCATGTATAGGGTTTATTTTCATTTCAATACCAGTAATGATACTTGTATTAACAGGAATTGTACAACTACAAATGCAACAAATTACACCTACCACTATACTTGGAATTGCGGGATCTTTAGTTGCTTTTTTAATACAAGGTGCGACAGAAGAGATTGTTGTTCGAGGTTGGTTATTTCCGATTCTTTCTGTTAGAAGTCGTATATGGGTTGGGATTGTTGTGACGTCTTTTTTATTTGGGTTTCTTCATTTACTTAATCCAGGTATTACAATTCTTTCAATATCGAATATAATATTAGTTGGTATATTTGCGGCTTTTTACGTATTAAAGGACAGTAGTCTTTGGGGGATATGCGCATGGCATTCCATTTGGAATTGGGCGCAATATAATGTTTACGGCTTTGCAGTTAGTGGCATGACGATATATTCAACGTCATTATTTAAACCTGTAACAAATGGAGCAGAAATCTTTCATGGAGGTTCATTCGGAATTGAAGGGAGTATCATTACAACAATATTGCTTTCTATCGCTTCAATTGTTTTATGGAAACAGTTATGGGGGAGAAAAGCGAAACAACGAGATTTTATTTAATGAAAGTGGGAGAAACTATGGGGATTATAGCGTTTGAGGGAGCAAGCGCTGTTGGTAAAAGTACAACATGTCGTGAACTAGAAAAAAATTATGGTGCTTATATTATACCTGAAGTAAACTTATTATTTGAAAGACCTAAAAATGAACATAGAACATGGTATTTTGAAAAGCAAGTAGAGCGTTGGAATATAGCAGTGCAGAAATCGGAGCAATATGAATTAGTAATACTTGATGGGGACATATATCAGCCACTTAGTTATAATTGGTGTTTCCATTTTGATATATTTAATCAACCGTTATCTTTAATAGAAAGCTTTTATAAAGAAAAGATGATAAATAGGGAAATTGGTTTTCCAGATCAATATTTTTATTTATACACGAATGATGAAGAACTGAGAAAACGGAAAGAATCTGATGAGACGAAAAGAAGAAGAAACTTTGAAAAGCATTTACATATAGCTAAAATGTTTCAGCGTTATTATGAAAATTTAAATAACATAACAGGCGGGTACTGTAAATTGATTGAGGCGAAAAGTGTAAAATCGAATGAATTAGAAATTGTAAAAAGTTTAAAAAGCTTGAACGTGTGTGAAGAAAGACGTTTTGATGTTTCGAGGTTCGATGTTATTACGAAGTGGTTAAAAGAAAATCGTGCATAAATAAACAACGAGTGCCTTATAAGGTGCTCGTTGTTTTTATGTATATTGAATAGTGCTTGAAAAAAGATTTTTTTAACAGAATAATCTTTTAATTTACAATGAAAAGAAATACAATATAAGGAAATGCGTATGTGGTTTAAGCAGTTAAAAATATGTAAGAGGGAAAATCGGGCTGGAGGAAATCTAATGTCATTAAAAGAATGATTAGTCCAAATGATAATCAATGTTTCGATTTATATAGAAAGGAGGATTTATGTGAATATAAAAAAATGAATAGCGGTAAGATGTAAAATAAAGAAATGCTACACCGATGTTTAATAGAGGAAAATTATGGACAGGGATATTGGGGAGGAAACAAGCGAGATGAAAACATTTTTAAAAATAATAGGTATTATAGCTGGTATGGCGGTAATCGGAGTAGGTTTAACATATGGTATGCTATATTATTTGAATAATAGTAAACCGGCTGCGAAAAAGACAACACCAGCAGCTCCAGCAGTAGAAGTACTAGCCGATAGTAATGTGAAAGCGGAAGATGCAAAGCTTTTAGAAAATGGCAACTATTCATTACCAAATAGTGGTTTTAATAAAAATTTTAAATGGACAGATGAGAACATACAAACAGCATTACATGAAATGGCACATCAAAAAACGAAAGCAGATCAAAAATGGGGCTATATTTTTATAACACAAGAACGTATTGAAAGTTTACTTGAAATAATAAATAGTAATGATGTTGCACAAAAAAGTACATATGTAGATATTTTAGAACGATGGAAACTAGGAAAATATGAAAAGGTTGATGCGGATCACAATAAGATTTGGAAATTACAAAGCGGGAATTTAGGAGAAGGGAAAGGAGTAATGTCAGAAAAGGAGCAAAAAGAATTAATTAATCAAGTGTTTATGCAAAAAGGTACATATTCAGGTAGTAAATTAATTGCAGGTGGGGGACAGCCTAATAAATAAAGTGAAGGCTTTTACGGGTAGTTGATCTCCCACCTAACTTCCTCGCATTCGCCAAATTTTGAGGTGAGAGTCTTACTGCCCGTTAATGCGGGATAAAATATGTATCAATGAAAGAGAGTAAGTGCTTTTTGGCAGTTACTCTTTTTTGTGCAATTTTTTAATAGTGTAGTCGCACCCTAGTAAGGTAAGAAATGACTGAAGTACTGGGGATACCCATCTAGATTTATATGAGTTTCTTAATTTCAAGAATAAGATGATTGCTTATAAGTGGGTTCAATAAAGGTATTACAGTAATATTAGCAAAGCTCTAATTATCTAGTAAATAATTATTAGTTTGAGATTTTAAAACGAGATGCATGAAGGGAAGAGAGTAAAAAACATCAAGAATGAATAAAATTCATTTGGTATGATATGGATATATACAATGTGAGGAGGGAATTAGATGTATCAAGTAAAAGGGTATTTTTCATTATTAAAAGGAAACCATTATCAAATTGGAAAAAAGCAAGGGGAATTTGTGAAACAACATCCGTATCTCATTCCACAATTTATACAACAAGAACATTCAGTATCGGATAATTATTGGAAAGAATCTAGGAATATATTGGGGCAATATTGTCCAGGGATTAATGAAGAAATTGAAGGATTTTGCGAAGTATTGAAAATACCTTCTAAAAATATGATGTATTATTATCAAACATTATTAAAAGCAGGTTGTAGTCATTGTGCAGTATTACCTAAAAAGACAGATTCAGAGCACACATATGTATTAAGAAATTATGATTTATCACCAAAAATAGATGATATGCGTTTTTGCTCGACGCATGTTGAAGGGGCATATGCACATAGTGGTTTTTCTTCTCAATATTTTGGCCGAACAGAAGGGGTTAACGAACATGGGTTATCTGCTACATTTTCCGCATGTGGTCAACCAGTTGGGAATATTGAAGGTTTAAGAAAACCAAAGGTAAATGGATTACAATGCTTTGCGGTAATCCGGGTATTATTGGAGAAATGTAAAAATGTTCAGGAAGCTATATCATTAATAAAAGAACTGCCTATTGCAAGTAATATTAATATAATTGTAGCAGATCCTATAAATGCAGCACATATTGAAATATTTGACGGGCATAAATCCATAACAACAAATGAAGATGACAATCAAGCTTTCATCGTATCAACGAATCATGCAGTTAGTTCATCTATTCAGAAATTAAATAATAGGAAATTAGAACAATCTACAAAGAGATATCACATTTTACATGAACATATAAATCGAGATGAAAAGTTGAGCATGGAGTCTTTAAAAGGATTAGTAGAAGAAGAATATCCTGTAGGGCTGACAGTACATAATTATGAAGAATGGTTTGGGACTTTGCATTCTGTATTATTTGATTTACATGATTGTACAATGAATATCTGTTTTGGATCGCCACTTTTCAATGATTGGTATTCATTGAAAGTAGGAGGAAGTCTTCCATTTTCTGAGGTGAATGTGAACTTTAAAAATAAAACGTATACTGACTTTTGGAGAGAAGAGAGAAATGATTTGATACCTAAAAGATAAAAAGGTACATTGAAATTCATACGAAATTTTGTATTTCACTATGAAAGGAGAGTAGTCTACTAGTTGGCGAAAAACACTTGAAAAACGAATGCGGGGAGAAGAAATTAGTACGAAAGAGAGAATTGAAGGGGAAAAAGAATAAATAAATTTTATTATAAGTAGTGCATTTCTATTAGTGAAAGCTAAGTAGAAATGCACTGTTTTTATGTAATTAACTTATTAATATTCAAAAATATTAATATTGTTTTATTCAACTTATTTTTGAATGGTTGAAACATAAAATTTATTAGACTATTTTTTTATATTTTATGATACTATATTGATTTGTAAGACCTATTGTTTTATGAGTAGGTCATACAAGTATATCTAATTTAATGGAATTGACGTATGGAGGTACAACATGGGTAATGTTGAAAAATTTGCAAATCTTCTAATAGAAGAACCAGAAAGAGAGCAGTTATTTCCTTTATTTGAAGAAGTGTTTGGTATTACAAGTCAAACATTGAATGATTTTTCGAAGAAAGGATATTGGGATGATACATATAAAGCTTTATCATGTTTACACGAAGATAAAGTGATTGCAAATGTTGCAGCATTTTCACTACCATTGCTACTAGATGGTGAAAGAATACATGCAGCAGCCATCCAATCAGTAATGACGCACCCTAGTTTTCGTAGACAAGGACTAATGACGCAATTAATGCGTAAGATGATAGAAGAAATCGATAAGCAATGTGAGTGTGCGTTATTGTTTACTGAAACCCCTGAATTATATACATCATTTGGGTTTAAAGTTGTGCAAGAACATCTGATGACTATACCATACGATAAAAATAATAATAAGGATTCTTTACTTAGAAAGGTAGACTATTATACTGAAGAGGATAGACAGTTAATACATGAGGCTGTTGATAATAGTCAAAGGCTTTCGAACATATTTTCAACATTAAACTTCCAATCTTCACTTTATTTGAATATGTATAACTCAAATTGGAATGAAAAACTGTATTATTCAGAAAAACTAGATGCTTTAATTGTATATGAAGTAAAAGATCAAAAGTTGAAGTTATTTGGAGTGTTCGCACCGGTACTTCCAGTTTTAGATGAATTATGTGAGGAAATTAATGAGGAATTTACAGAAATCGAATTTTATTTTTCTCCAGATCAATTAGGAATTGAGGATGTACAATTTACAGAATTACAGTCTAGTAAGTATTTGATGGTTCGAAGTAGTAAAGCGTTAGATTTTAAAGGGTATAAATTCCCAGTATTAACGGAGTTTTAAAAAGTATTTTGCTGGAGGATATAGATGACAAGCCTGTTAAAATAGATTTTTACACATGTAGTTCATCTAATAATAATGAATTCGAGACTGAATTTTAAAATTTTACAATTGAACAAATATAGATGGAAAACCGCATTCTTATAATGAAGAATGCGGTTTTTGTATTTCCATGATAAAAAGCAAATTTATTGACCAGATAGGAATTAATACTTATCATTTAATAATGTTAAATATTAATTTACATAATATAATAGAAGTAATGAAGAAATTACAAAATATATCGCTTAAATAAGGAGGGATCTGAATTATTCACTGGTAATTTCATGGGAAAAGGAGATTATGTATGAAATCATTTCGTAAGTTATTACAATATTTAAAACCATACATGTTCTTCGCTATTATTGGACCGCTATTTATGGTACTTGAGGTTGCGATGGACTTAATTCAACCGACTATTATGCAACATATTATTGATGTTGGGATTGCAAATCGGGATTTAAATTATGTAATAAAAATGGGGCTTCTTATGATAGGAGCAGCGGCGCTCGGTTTAGTTGGAGGACTTGGGTGTATGATGTATTCTACAAAAGCAGCTGTTAATTTCGCAACAGACATAAGAAAAGATGTTTTTGCAAAAATAGAAACTTTTTCTAGCAATAATCGTGATTCATTTGGAACAGGAAAATTACTAACGATCGTGACAAATGATGTTACTTCAATTCAATCGGCGATGACGATGACATTGCGTGTTCTTGTTCGTGGCCCGTTGTTATTTATAGGAAGTATAATTATCGTTTTTGTAACAGCTCGAGAATTATTTCCTATATTACTTGTAGTCGTTCCGATTTTATTACTAGCGATTATATTAATTGCAAGTAAAGCGAGCGGAACGTTTAAAAAAGTACAAGAGGCACTAGATAAAGTGAATACAAAGTTACAAGAAAACTTATCTGGTGTACGTGTTATAAAAGCGTATGTAAGACAAAAATATGAAATTGGTCAGTTTGGAAATGTTAATACAAATTTAACGAAGATAAATATTCGAGCTGTGCAGCTTATTTCATTAATGATGCCAATCATTATGCTAGTTGTAAGTGGCGGGATTGTCGCCACATTATGGCTTGGTGGAGAAAAAGTATTTAATGGAACTCTTCAAGTGGGAGCGATTTTAGCATTTATTAACTATTTGAATATTATTTTAATGTCACTTATGTCTATTAGTATGGTATTTATTCAAATTGCTCGAGCTTTTCCATCCGCAGATCGTGTACAGCAAGTTTTAAATACTGAAGTTGATATTATGAGCGAAGCAAACGCGTTTGTACCTGAGGAGGTCGAAGGAAATATTGACTTTAAAAATGTAAGTTATAGTTACGCGAAAAATAATGAATATGTTTTAAAAGATATTTCATTTAGTATACGAAAAGGGGAAAAAGTAGGGATTATTGGATCAACAGGTAGTGGGAAATCTACTTTAGCTAAACTATTACCACGTCTTTATGATGTTGATCATGGTGAAATATGTATAGATGGAATAAATATTAAATCCTACGATTTACAAAAATTGCGTGCTTCAATAGGTTTTGTACCCCAAAAGGCATTGTTATTTTCAGGAAGTATTGAAGGGAATTTACGTTATGGTAAAGAAGATGCCGCGCGCGATGAACTGGAAACAGCAGCTTCATCAGCTTGTGCGACGGAGTTTATCAACAAACTGGAAGAATCTTATCAATATAATTTAACACAAGGTGCGACAAATTTATCAGGTGGACAAAAACAACGCGTATCTATTGCAAGAGCGCTTGTAAGAAAACCATCCATTCTTATCTTAGATGATTCTACATCAGCAGTTGATGCTAAATCAGAATCCAATATTCAATCAGCATTAAGAACAGAATATAAAGGAACTACGACATTATTAATTGCCTCTAAAATCTCATCTATAATAGATGCTGATAAAATTCTCGTACTAGATAATGGTGAATTAGTTGGTGATGGTACTCATGAACAACTGTTAGAACAATGTGATGTATATCAGGAAATCTATCTTTCCCAAGGTGGCAATTTACATAAAGAAGGTGGGAAAGAACATGCGTAATTTTCAAGGACAATTTGCAAATAAAGGTGGACGTAACGCACCGAAGATGGGAAAAGCGAAAAATACTAAAGGAACTGTAGTGCGTGTATGGAACTATATGGGGTATCAAAAGGCTGCGCTTATGTTCGTTATATTTCTAGTATTTGTTACGACGTTACTTGGGTTATTAGGTCCGTATTTTATGGGTGTAATTATAGATCAATATATTGTACCGAAAGATTTAAGCGGTACGGCAAGAATGTGTATGCTACTTATAGCGATTTACGGTGTAACGGTGCTTTTAACATGGCTACAAACGTACGTCATGATTAACGTTGCATTAAAAACAATTCAAAAAATACGTCAAGATATTTTTGAGAAAATCCAAACACTTTCTTTACGGTTCTTTGATGTACGTTCTCAAGGCGATTTAATGAGTCGTGTGACAAATGATATAGATAATTTGAATCAAGCGTTGACACAAAGTGTGGTGCAAATTATTTCATCAGCGTTAACTTTTATAGGTGTGACGATTGCGATGTTCGCATTAGATTGGATTTTAGCAGTTGTAACTTTAATTACAGTACCTATTATGTTTATTGTTACAAAAAAACTAGTTGCATATAGTGGTAAAAACTTTGCGAAGCGTCAAAAAGATTTAGGAGAATTAAACGGATTTATTGAAGAAGCTATAACAGGGGCGGATGTTACAACGTTATATGGGAAAGAAAAAGAAACTGTACAAAATTTCAACAAAATTAATGAACAACTAAGAATTTCAGCTACGAAGGCGGATACATTTTCAGCCTTTATTTTTCCGAGTATGAACTTTATTAATAACTTGGGAATGGGGCTTGTAATCGGAACTGGATCAGTTATGGTTTTAAATGGAATGACTACAGTAGGTGTCATTGCAGCTTTTATTAATTATTCGCGTCAATTCTCAAGACCATTAAGTCAATTTGCAACTTTAATGAATACAATTCAAGCGGCAGTTGCTGGCGGGGAACGTGTTTTTGAAATTATGGATGAAGTTCCAGAAATTCAAAATAAAAAAGATGCATTTGTTGTAGAAAATCTGCAGGGGCATGTCGCACTTGAGAATGTTTCATTTGGCTACGCGGAAAATAAAATGATTTTAAAAGAAGTGAGTCTTAAGGCGAATCCTGGAGAGACAATTGCTTTAGTTGGTCCGACTGGATCGGGAAAAACAACAATCATTAATTTATTAACTCGTTTTTATGATATACAGCAAGGCCAAATTCAAATTGATGGAAAAGATATAAAGGATTATGATATTAATTCTTTACGAAGTAAAATAGGAGTAGTGTTACAGGATACGTATTTATTTGCTGGATCGATTATGGATAATATCCGTTATGGCCGATTAAATGCTAGTGATGAAGAAGTAATCAATGCAGCTAAAGCAGCATCAGCACATTCTTTTATTAAGCATTTACCGAATCAATATGAAACAGAAATAGCTTCAGAAGGATCGAATTTAAGTCAAGGGCAAAAACAACTTCTTGCGATTGCACGTGCAATTTTAGCGGATGCAGATATTTTAATTCTTGATGAAGCGACATCGAATATTGATACGAGAACAGAATTACAAATTCAAACAGGGCTAAACAATTTAATGAGTGGTCGAACAAGTTTTGTAATCGCTCATCGACTCAAAACAATTGAAAAGGCAGATCAAATTCTCGTAATAAAAGATGGTAGTATTTTAGAGCGAGGAGATCACGAATCTCTTATGGAGGATCGAGGGTTTTATTTCGATTTATATACAAGTCAGTTTAAAATTTAATAAGAAAATTCATGTGGTGCGGTTTCTCTAGAAAGGAGAAATCGCATTTTTAATATTTTTGCACATTCATTATACGTAACGTACTTCAGTCCAAATAATTGAATTTCGTATGAAAACAGAACTATAACAAAATGGAAGTGTCTAAATTCCGAAGAGAAATTAACAACGAAAGAATTGGATGTATATAACAAGTCAGATTTAAGGAATTAGTATTTTGTTTGTGTTATCAAATCTGTATTTGACAGGGTATATAGACAAAGAAGAGCCTGATATGGCTCTCAGGCTCTTCCCTCAATAGCAAAGAGTAAGTCTTTTAATTACTCTTCTGTTACATAATACACAAAATATATATAGATGTATAGAACAGGAAATTCCAATATAATTATTCGAATATAGTGTTTAAAAATAAAATCATAAAAGTTAAATAAGGAATTAAATTGTAAATGTTGATTTATAGCGTGTTATGAGCGGACTTCTATTGATTGAAAGTTAATAAAGTAATATTGAGATAATAAAATATGAAATATTGCATATTTTATCCTACTGTTTGCGGGCAGTAAGATCCCCTATCTCAAAATTCAGCAAAGAGGTTAGGTGTGGGGATTGGGCTGTCCGTAAAAGTCAGATTGGTGAAGGCTAATAATCAGTGGGGATGAAGGAAATCCCCACTGATCAAAATTTTATTTTAAAATTGCAACGATAATTAGAAAACAGATATCCTTATATATATTACGTAACAATATGTAAAGTGTTTTTTAGCAAAAACTAGCAGCCTCAGTGACAGATGGAAGAAATAATTTACGTGGTATCGTAACAACCTCAAGAGCAATTTTGGTTGAATAAAGAAGAATATGCGTTAAATCTAAAGCGTGTGTTAATAGTAATATGAAGCTGTTCAGAATTACAAAACTTCCCCAAAAGAAATACAGATTCCACAACTTAAAACGATAGTTGTGGTTTTTATTTTTGAAGTTCTTTGTTTTAGAAAATAGATAATCTAGAATTGAAAAATTTTTAAATAGATTAGCGCCCTATTTATTGTTTGTTGTAACTATATTGAATATTTGGTCGGACAATAAGACGAGCTTTGAATATATTAATAAAAAAGGGGATGTAGAACAATGGCTAGATATAGTTTACATGGAGGCCACAATAGTATTGTACAGGGTGCAAATTATGGGAATCGGAAAGAACACATTATGGACCGCCAAGTTAAGGATGCAGTTGTAAATAAATTAAGAGCATTGGGACATACAGTTTATGATGATACTGATGAGGTAGGAACAACACAAGCACAAAATTTAAGTAACATTGTAACAAAAACTAACTCACACGATGTAGATTTAGTAATTTCATTTCACCTAAACTCGTATGATACGAATGCTAATGGTGTTGAAGTGCTTTACTATGACCAGCAGGCGTTAGCAGCAAAAGTAGCAGCGCAACTTTCAAAAGATATTGGTTGGTCAAATCGTGGTGCGAAGGAAAGAAAAGATCTTTATGTGTTAGCGAATACGAAAGCACCTGCAATCTTAATTGAACTTGGATTTATAGATAATGAAGCAGATATGGCAAAATGGAATCCAGATAAGATTGCAAATTCAATTGTATACGCATTAACTGGACAATCAGGTGGGGCAACTCCGCCTCCACCATCAAAAAAAAATATCATCCAATCAGGAGCTTTTTCACCATATGAAACGCCTGATGTTATGGGGGCATTAACGTCCTTAAAAATGACAGCTAATTTCATCTTACAATCTGATGGTTTAACGTATTTTATTTCTGAACCAACTTCAGATGCACAACTTAATGGAATGACGGACTACCTAGATCGTAAAGGTTGGTGGTATGAAGTTAAATAAAAATATTTTGGTTTAGTGGCAGAGTTAAATAGCGATAGATCGAAAAAGAGGACTACTTGTTTTTAGTAATCCTCTTTTTCTAATTTTATCCCGCTATTTGCTGGGCAGTAAGATGCCTATCTCAAAATTAGGCGAATGCAAAGGAATTAGGTTAGGTAGTGGACTGCCCGTAAGTGGAAAATACATTGAGAATCTCAACTTTATTGGTGAAAAATATCTTTAATAAGAAAAGAAATATAGGATTTGAATTTAATTTACTACAATTGAAAATGCACTGAAAACTAATAAAATAGCCATAAGGATGTTAAATAATCGAGTATGTTTTAATAATATTTTTTGAAACATTGAACCGAATAGGCTCCAACTAAACGTACTCATTAAACCGACTAAACCTAGAAATAAGGAAAAGAAAACGTAGCTTAAATAAGATTGGTAATAAGGGAGTATAAAAGTCGATACTACAGTCAGTCCGAATAATATCCCTTTAGGGTTAACAAATTGAAGGGAAATCCCCACTGTAAATAAGTTTGTATTACTTTTTTCAGTGGGCTCTGTATTGCCTTTACTAGTAAGTATTTTAAAAGCTAAATATAGCATGTACGCTACACCTAAAATTTTTAAAGGTAATTCGATTATGGGTAGTATATTAATGAGGACAACATTAAAGAAACTGCATAAGAAAGTAAGTATGAAAAAACCAAGAGCTACGCCAATGCAAAATTGTATGCTCCTCTTTAACCCATGTTGATTGGCATATGTCATCGCTAAAAAATTGTTAGGACCGGGTGTGAAGCTACTTATAAAAACAAATAATAAAAAAGAAAATATAGGCATTTCAAAACCCTCCTGATAAAATAGTATGTTATAATGACCGAAAAGAACAATATAACGTGTGCTTTTTATTATACATAACGGTCGTTATATTGTATATAGTGTAGAGGTGTTTTTTATGGAAGAAATTCAACTTATTCTGGCGAAAAATTTAAAAATAATTCGAGAGAAAGAAAAATTAAGTTTAGAAAAGGTTTCACAATTAACTGGTGTAAGTAAAACGATGATTGGACAAATTGAAAGAGGAGAATCAAGTCCTACGTTAACAACAATATGGAAAATTGCAAATGGATTGAAAGTGTCTTTTACTTCCTTAATCAATAATCCACAGCCGGATACGAAAGTTGTTTTACGAAATGATGTTCAAGTATTGTCTGAAGACAATGGGAAATATAAAGTTTATACCTCTTTTCCTTTCCAAGATGATAGACATTTTGAAATTTATACAATTGAAATTGAAACAGGAGGAAGATTAAGTTCGGAAGCGCATAAAGAAGGAACGGAAGAATTTATAACAGTGTTCGAAGGAGAATTGATAGTTGAAGTAAATGATTGCGAATATACATTAAGTAACGGAGATTCAATTCGCTTTATGGCGGATAGATCGCACACTTATAAAAATTCTGGTCGAACATTAACTCGATTAAGCATGACAATTTATTATCCTGTTTCATAAGCGTGCACTTACATTTAGTAATATAAAGAAAGGTGTAATGATAAGGCCATCTTTGAGAGATGGTTTTTATTTTTGTAATTCACAAAAAAAGACACTCATTTGAGTGTCAACATAGTATTGTTCTCGTGTATAGGACTGGAGAGTGTTCCTCAAATACGTATTGAGATGGTTCGTAAAGGAGAAACTGTCTTCACATTTAATGTAACATGGGTAGAAGGGGATGTAAATCTTCTAGATGCCATAAATGGTTGAATGATTGGTAATTAAATTTCATATCTTTTCATATTTTATTTGAAGTATAGAATAACTTGTCCGCTATATTGTATGAGAACTTTCTATAATAGAAACGGCTTCCTATTTAAAGGCAAACCCAGTTTTAGTAAAGAAATAATCTATATTTATATGTGAAAAGTGGTGTTGTTACTTGCGGAATATAAGTTAATGGTTAATTTGAGTTTTTGTATTCAAATTAAAATGTGTGTTTGGACCTAAGAGATAAACGTGGAAAAATAAAATAAACTCTTCAGTTTAGGTGAATAATCTAAGCAGTCAATTATTAAAAACATATAATTAATATGTGAGTCATGAACATAATTAAATAGTATTTTAATTATAATTCATGTTTTCTATTTTAAGTTAAACATATAATATAAATTCTTTTTTTATTACATTTCATATTGTTCTTAAAATAGGAAAACACTCAAATACAAAATAAGTAAGGAGGAAATAAATGACACATAATAATTGTTTTGGTCATAATCACTGCAATCCGATAGTTTTTACACCAGATTGTTGTAATAATCCACAAACAGTTCCAATTTCTAATGAGCAATTAGGGCGATTAAAAGCTATACTAAAATCTTTAATTTCGGCAGTTGCAGCGTTTTTTGCAAATCCAAGTAACGCAAACAGATTAGTTTTACTCGGCTTGTTTACGCAACTACTGGATTTACTAAATGAATTACCACCTTCTTCAGAAGGTAAATATTTAAAACAATTAATTCAAAGTATTATCACTGTACTACAATCTCCTAATCCAAACTTAAGCGAATTACTTTCCTTATTACAACAATTCTACAGCGCTCTTCCACCATTCTTCTATTCGTTAATTATTGACCCTGCATGTTTACAAATTCTATTAAACTTATTAGTTCAACTAATTGCTGCTACTCCAGGAGCAGGAGCAACAGGCCCAGCAGGAGCAACAGGCCCAGCAGGAGCAACAGGTCCGGCAGGTCCAACAGGAGCAGGAGCAACAGGCCCAGCAGGAGCAACAGGCCCAGCAGGAGCAACAGGTCCAGCGGGAGCAACAGGAGCAGGAGCAACAGGCCCGGCAGGAGCAACAGGTCCAGCGGGAGCAACAGGCCCAGCGGGAGCAACAGGTCCAGCGGGGGCAACAGGAGCAGGAGCAACGGGAGCAACAGGAGACCCAGGAGCAACAGGTCCAGCAGGAGCAACAGGTCCAGCGGGAGCAACAGGTCCAGCGGGAGCAACAGGAGCAGGAGCAACAGGTCCAGCAGGAGCAACAGGTCCAGCGGGAGCAACAGGTCCAGCAGGAGCAACAGGTCCAGCAGGAGCAACAGGCCCAGCAGGAGCAACAGGCCCAGCGGGAGGTACGGGACCTACGGGGACTAGTACTACAAATGTATCAAGTTTCGCCGCTAATACTACGGGCGCACTAATCGGTGTAATTGTAGTTGGAACTGATGTACCTCTTCCTAGTGATCAAAATTTATCTGGTGGTATTACAGTTGATGGTACAAATACTATTTTCACCGTTCCTAATACTGGTCGTTATTTAATTAACTATGGAGTCAATTTAACCGCAGCTCTATTGCTAAGTACACGATTAATTATTAATGGTGCGCCTAATACAGCTTCTACAATTACTCCAATACTTTCAGCTAGCGAGTTTAATAATACAATTATAGTATCGTTAACAGCAGCAAGTACTATAAAATTACAGTTGTTCGGATTACTCGGCGCCGCTACTTTATTACCTGGAAGTGCTGGCGCTACATTAACAATAGTGCAAGTTTCATAAAAAATGAAAAAATCCTTCCTATATTGAAGTGAACCCCGAAAACGGGACACCTATCAAAACACCTAAACCATCTGTTCCCTATATTCTTTAGGGGATAGGTGGTTTAATTTCTCTTGAATTCGCACACAATTGTAGTAATGAATGTATTCTAGCACAATCTTTCACAAAGTTGTGTTGGATACTTTTGTTATCTTTTGTGAATAGAAAGCTTCGCTTTTTAAATGACCAAAGAAGCTTTCCATGACGGCATTATCATGGCAATTTCCTCTCCGGGACATGCTGGTGATAATGCCTTTTTCTTTGGCATACGCTTGAAATTCCTTCGCAGTATAAATACTCCCCGGATCTGAGTGAAGGATGACACCTTTTACTTTTTGCCCTTTTATTGCTTGTTTTAATGTCTTCATCGCTAATGTTAGAGTTTGTTTTCAACTCATTCCATAGAGTAATAACGGTATGTGGTTTCAGCTCCTTTTGATTTCCAGCTACTTTCCCCATACAAGTAATTTTGTTCTTAAGTGTTTATTTTCTAATCGTAGCTGTTCCAGTTCAATTAGCTTCTTTTGGTCCTTTTCTATAAGAATATTGCTTTCCTACAGGTTGTTGAAAACGATGAGTTTGATCTGTACGATACCATTTCATCCATTTCTTAATTTGGGAAACATTTTTAATTCCGAGTGTTTCCATATTGATACGATTTGAATAACCATCCTTTTTCATCTCAATCACTTTCCACTTTACTTCTTCTGGGTAATACACTCTTTCTTTCAAATGAAAAACACCTCCGTTGAATTTGCATACTTAGTATGCGAATTCAGGAGTTGTTTTTTTCATGTACCACTATTCGGGTTCACTTCAGAAGTGCCCTCAATTGTTACACACTCTTTAACAATTGGGGGACACTTTTTTGACTACATTTTCTTCAAATGACAAAATGAATATTATAGGGGTAGATGTTACCATTACGGCGCAGTTATACGAATCTACAACACCTAATAATATCTTCACACCGATAGAAGGTGCTTCGGTAACGCTAGCACCTCCTCTAAAGGGTCTTATTAACGTTGGTACGATTCGCAGTGGCATTACACCTGGATTAACGATATCAGTAACTCCACAGACACGTTTGTTAATGGTATTCTCTATTACAACTACAGGTATTTCAGCAGCTACTACTGCAGCTGGTTATGCGAGTGGAGGGGTAACTATTCTTTAGGTACAAGAGAATGTTACTATGTTAAGAAGAAAAGGCGTAATCTTAATGATTGCGCCTTTTCTGTTAAATAATTGTACTTGAGCACCTAATGGAATTAGGTGTATTTAGACACAGTTATAATTTTAGGATATAGTTCTAGCATTTATACAATTTGTATACTAATATAGATAATTTTATTCTTAGCGTGTTAGATTTAAGTTTGAATTTTAGGAAAATTAAAAAGGAATACTACTAATAATCAGTACCCTTTGTAAAGGACATTTTGAAAAAAGTTAGGCAACATCAAGAAGAGGATTTTTGTATCCAGCAGGAGTCATCTTCTTTACGCACTTCTCTGACTTACAGATTTTATGTATGGGTTATTTGATAGAATTTGAATATCTCTTTCGGTGAAAAATTGTCATTTTGAACCTTCTACGATTTCAATTTTCTCTCATTATACAAGAAATATCCTATAGAATAGACTTTTTAGTGTCTATCCTATAGGTGCATTTTATAAAAATAGTATTAATTTTTATGGCTGAATATAGTATTTTTGAAATGTTTTACTTATTTTTATTACAGTTACATCCTTTTTTCTTTACATAGCCTTGCTCGGCTAAATCTCTTTGCGATTGGGAATTGGAAGATTGAGAATTCGAAGACTGAGAGGATGTTGACGAGCTACTATTTTTATTATGAGTGTAGTTTTGTTGATAGTTATAATTACTCATAGTACTATCACCTCCAATTAAATATATAATTATTATATGTACTAGCTCTATTAATCGTTACGATAAAGAATAGGAAATTAAGATGTTGCTATTAAAAAAATCTCCAAGGGTTTTCCGAGGAGATGAATTTTAGTTTTCTAATTTAGTTTTCTAATAGAAATGACTTAAATCAGTAGCCCCAATATGGTGGGAAATAATATGAATCTTGGTAATATAAATTTTGTTGTGGATTAGGAGGAGGAGTTGGTGGATTTATCATTCCTCGGTTTTGATTACAGTTTGCCGAAGGACCAATTACCGTAGTAGATTGAATAGGGGATACCGCTTGTTTCCATTGTTGTTCATTGAGGCAATAAGTATGAGCCATTATATTAGCGGGAGTTAATCTTAAAATATCAGAACCGAAAATAACTTCTGGGGTTGGAGCATCGAAAATCGCTAATAAATGAGTATGATCTGCTGAAGCGATTTCATAATGCCACCATGCTTGCGGAATGTTGGCAACCTGCCCTGGTTGAATCGGTAAGTTTAATATTTGATTCGTAAATGGATTAAGTAAAGAAACAACAGCAGACCCAGAAATACAGTAAACAAGTTCAGCTGCATTTTGATGAATATGTGGTTCTACAACATTACCTGTACTTAAATAAATATCTAATAAAGAAGTATTTTCTAAAGTGTTTAATTGTTTTATGCCAAGAACGTTTATATAATTTTGGGCATCTTTCGTAAAAAAATTACTTTTACCCAAGTCATAAGTGAAATTGGTTGAAGGAGATGTGTAGTCGATATTGGAAGTCATTTGTATTACCCGCCTTTCTATTAGTAAGTAAGGTACAAAATTAGGATATGTGTCTAGTGTTTGTTATGTGCAGTTGTCGGTATCATAATAAATTTACCTATTTCATAAATAACGTAGGTGGTACTTCGTATTTATAATAATGTTAATATGGATATTTATATGATGGTTAATCCTGAAAAACTTATGCATTTAAATGTGGAAATATAAAATAAAGACGCATTTCACGGGAATGCGTCTTTATTTTATTACTTTTCTAACATTTCAAGAGGTACATCTTTTTCTCCAGCTACCTCAAATTTAATTTCCCCGTCTTCTTCATAAATACGTGTAATAATCGGTATAGTAATCATTAATTTTTTGTGCTGCTTTCGCTTTCTAGCAGCATCTAAGCTAATCACGTTCATAAGTAAGCATCCTTTCCTCTAGAAATATATAAACAAAAGAAAATGCGTCCGAAAAGGGCGCTTAATTGAATTTGAAATACCGATTCATTTCAATGGGGTTTATATTATTTTATAACTGCAATTTTAATGTGAAATAATATGAATGGAATAATTGCACGTAGAAATTAACTTTACCAAAAAACGAAACAATATGCTATAAAAAATTATAAAACTTTGTCATATAACGGGAAAAAGGCTTTCGTTTCGCATATAATAAAAAGTAGACGGGCAGCAAGAGCTTTTTCATCATATTGCTTGGAAAGGCGATGAAAAGAATGGATACTTTAGATTCATTATTATTGCAACTTGAACAATATGGAGAAGAGCATGATAGAAATAAAAAAACAAGGGAAGAAAAATTGCGGAATGTTTCTCGTGAGATGGGGCAATTTTTATCGATTTTAGTTAAAGGGTGTAATGCAAAAAACATTTTAGAAATTGGAACTTCTAATGGTTATTCTACACTTTGGATAGCAAATGCGGTAGAAGAAACAAATGGAAATGTAACAACGGTCGAGCTTTCTTCAGAACGAGTTGGAGAGGCGCTTGTAAATTTTGAAAAGGCAAACCTTTTGCAAAGAATCGATGTTCATAATCAAGAAGCGGGGGCATTTTTAGATTCACAATTAGATCACTCATTTGATTTTATTTTCCTAGATTCAGAGCGTACGCAATATATGTGGTGGCTTGAGCATATTAAACGTATGTTACAACCAAAAGGTCTTCTTGTTATCGATAATGCAACTTCTCATGCAAGTGAATTAGCTGAGTTTATAAAAATGATCGAAGAGGATGATACGTTTGAAACGGTGTTATTAGCGTTTCAAAAGGGAGCATTTGTAGCTCGAAAGAATAAATAGATGTGAGCGTAATGTAATTATCACATTGAAAGCGGATAGCTGTCAAAAAATGAGCGCCGCAAAAAGGAAGAACACAAATTATATAGGTAACATACGAAGAATCCGTCTTCAGCATGTTGTTCTCTAGGTCTTAAGTCTGAGGAAAATTATGTTGATTACAGGTATACTTATAGTAAGAAACAGGGAATGACTGCATAAACAGGCATTTCTAAAAAATCGATTTCAAGCAGTCAAAATGTATATGAAATACGATATAATAGATGAAATATAGTGCATATAAATTCGCACATATAAATAAAGGAGCGATTTTGTTGACTGAACTCGAGAAAAAAGAACCTGTATCGATTGTGAAAGACAATAATGTAGAGGTAGTAGTAGATACAGTTATAAAAGATGAAGAACTAGAGGAACTGAATAAAGAAGCAGATCTTTATGTACAAAAGTTAAATAGCGAGCAAAATACGGATTTATCAAAAGTATTGTCTCAGCTAGGAGATTTAGGGGATAAAGAGCAACAAGCAGCAGGACAAACGTTATCAGCGTTAAAACGTCCTGTAACAGCGATGATGAATGGGAAAAATGAAGAAATTCCAAATACATTGTTAGAGTTACGAAAAGTGGTATCTGAACTTGATCCGAATTCATTAAAAGCAAGTGGTATGAAAAAAATAATGTTTAAAGTATTTAAGAAAAACCCTCTTGAAACATACGTGCATAAATATCAGTCTATAGATAAGCAAATTGAGGAGATTATAAGATCGCTTTTAATTGGCCGTGATAACTTACAAGAAGATACAGTTGGTCTTGAGATGCTTAAGGAGCAATCGCACGATAAAATTCACGCTCTTGATAAACAAGTATACTTAGGGAAAAAGCTTGCTGGTATGCTAGAAGCTGAGAAACACAATCCAGAGCGTCAAAGAGATATTCCATTAATTAATGATGCATTAGAAAAGATACTTGTACGTACACGTAATATGCAGCAAGCAAAAAGTGTATTATTACAATCTATCGCATCTGTAGACATTATTAAGAAAAATAATGAAAAATTAACAGAAGCAATTCGTAATGCCATTACGATGACGCAAAACGTTGTAACAGTGTCAGCTGCTATTCAGCTAGCATTAACGAATCAACGTAAAACAATTGATGCAGTGAATGCGACAAATGAAGCGATTGAATCGATGGTATTAAGCAATTCTCAAGCGTTAAAACAAAATACAGAAGAAACAACAAAACTCCTTGAAAATCCTGCTATTAGCATGGATAAATTACGCGAATCATTCCAAAATGTATTTGCGGCTATTGAAGCTTCTGAGAAATCTTCAGAACGGATTATCGAATCTAGTAAGAAATTCGTTATTGAGCTAGACACATTTAACGATGAGATGAAGCAGAAACTCATTCAACGTCCAAGGAAATAACAGATTATTAGAGGAGGTGAAAAAATGAGTTTCATTCAAACAGTACTAGTACTATTAGGTACATTACTTTTAATCGCATTTACTGTCGTTGTATTAGTTGTATATTTCGGACGAAAACTGTATTTTTCATGGACGAAACCATATAAAAGAGCACACGATTCTTTAGAAAAGTTATCGAATAAATCAATACCGTTTCTACAAGAATTTACGCAGCACCCACTCTTTTATCGTTGGATTCGTACGGAAGGGAAGAAAGAACAGCATACATTAAATACTCTTTTCTGTACATCAGGACAACGTACGAGAGAGCAAGTATTCTCTATGTTACCGAAAGAAAAGCAGAAAAAAGTACATGTAATGGCAAAAACAACGAAAAAGCTTACAAATGAAGATATCGATGTGGCTGCGATGAAAGTGAAAGATTTCTTAAGGCAAGAATCACAACAAACAGTAAAACCGACAGACTTATCGTTTTATAAATTGTATTTTTATGATCGATATCCAGATGCATTGAATACAATTCAAGCGTATAAGCGCTCAATCAATCCTTCATTACAAAGAACGGTTGATGACATTACAATTTCAGTATTGAATGCATTGCCATACTATCAAGAGCAGCGTATGTTTGAACAACAGCATAAACTTGAAACGTTCTTAATGAAAGATTTAACTGCGATGTTATCGTTAGTAGTACAATTACCACCGTCACAACGACCGGAAAAAGAAGAAGAATTAAAAATCTACTTGCAAAATTTCAAAAAAGAAATGGAAGAAGTAGAGCGAGACATTCGTGATTCCATTGATCACGATTTGAATGTGAAGATGAGAGCAGCGACTGAGAAGTTTAAGAATAAATAAGAGAGGTTCCCTTAAAAAAGTTTTAAGTTATCACTTTTTTGAGGGATCTCTTTTTATTTTTGATAGAAATAATACTGTAATCAGAAATTACAGTATTAACGATATAATTTAATAATAGCCATAATATGAAAAGAAACCGTCCCAAAAGGTATTATGGGACGGTTTCTTTTATGAATAGGTTGGTTATATGAGTGGAAATAAAAGAGAAAGGAATAAAAAAGATGACGATACAACATATCAATAATAAACGTTTAACGATCATTTATACGCCTTCCTATCATATGTTTATTTAAAATACTATCCGAGGTCAGGTTGGCCTTTCAATTGAGAGAAAATGATATTGAAACATTAATTTAATAGGAGGAATATTTTTAATGAAATTTACTTTCAATATAACTAAATCGTTTCATTACTTCATATGCTTGTTAGTAAAGTGAAACTTTCTTTCATTTGAAGGAAATAATTTATAAGCATAGGAGGATTCAATAATGAAGGTTTTATTCGTTTGTTCTGGAGGAATGTCCAGCGCAATTGTTGTAAACGCTTTAAAAAAAGAGGCGGAGAAAAAGGGTGTAAACATGGAAGTGCATGCAATTGGAACAAGTGAGGTGGAAGAAGAAGTAAAGAATGGTTGGGATGTTGTAATGGTTGCCCCTCAAATTAGACATCGATTTGATTCTGTAAAAAAACTTGCAGAAGAGGAATCTGTTCCATGTGGTATCATACCGCCGCAAGCATACACACCGCTTGGTGGACCAACATTATTGAAAACTGTAAATGAATTAATTAGTTAGGGGGAAGCGTTATGAATAAGTTTGTCACGTTTCTTGATAAAAATTTATCTGGACCGATGGCAAGGCTTTCTGAACAGAGGCATTTACAAGCAATCCGTGATGGAGTTATTTCGGCGTTACCATTTATTATCGTTGGAAGTTTCTTTTTAATCATAGCATTTCCGCCATTACCGAAAGATAGTTTCATATCAGTTTGGGCATTAAAAAATCAAACAAGTATATTAATACCATATCGGTTAACGATGTTTATTATGTCTTTATATATAGCATTTGGAATAGGGTATAATTTAGCGAAAAGTTATAAGTTAGATGCTTTATCGGGAGCGCAGCTTGCAGTATGTTCACTGCTATTAACATTAACCCCTGAATTAATCGATAAAAAAGGGTTTATGCTTCCGATGACAAATCTCGGAGGTCATGGATTATTCGTGACGATGATTGTTTCTATTTTATCAGTTGAGATTTTAAGATTTTGTAAAAAGAATAACGTAACAATCAAAATGCCAGAACAAGTACCACCATCAGTATCGCGTTCGTTCGAAGCACTTATACCTGCAGCTTTCGTTATTATTATTATGAGTCTTATTACGATTGTTTTTAAAGTTGATGTACATTATGTTGTAGATAAATTAGCCGCCCCGTTAGTAAAAGCAGGTGATAGTTACTTTGGCGTTATTATACCTGTATTTTTAATTACATTTTTCTGGTCTTTCGGCATACATGGTGTATCAGTTGTAGGAACTGTTGCGAGGCCGCTTTGGGATGTGTATTTAGGGAAGAACGGTGAAGCTGTAGCGAGTGGTGCGAGCCATTTTCCATTCATTGCACCAGAGCCGTTTTATCAATGGTTTATTTGGATTGGTGGCTCGGGTGCAACGTTAGGTCTTGTGTTAGCGATGATTGTATTTGGTAGATCAAAATATTCGAAAGCATTATCGAGAACTTGTATTGTACCTGGAATTTTTAATATTAATGAACCGGTTATTTTCGGTTTACCGATTGTACTGAATCCAATTTTAATTATTCCTTTCGTCATTACACCGCTAGTAACAGCTACTATAGCGTATGTTGCAACTGTAATGGGATTTGTAACACCAACTCATATAATGCCGCCGTGGACATTACCAGCTCCAATTGGCGCTTATTTAGCTACAGGTGGAGATTGGCGTGCAGTTGTATTAGTTTTTATAAATATAGCAATATCATTCCTTATTTATTTACCATTCTTTAAAATGTACGACAAAAATATGCTTGAAATAGAAAAGAGCGGTGACGGGGAATCTGTTAATCAGTAAACATTATACTGTTATTTTGAGTGATAGGCTCTTTGTCTATCACTTCTTTCATATTAAGTCTAGAGAGGGTGAAATGGAATGAATATAAAATTTAGTTATAAAGGTGTATTTTTATTATTATTTGGAGTGATTTGTGCAAATTTACTTTTTGTACCTTTATTAAGGATGCTAAATCTATCACAAATGCATAGTATATGGCTCGTTACAAGTATTGCAGCAAGTGTTTTGCTTACGATTGTTGTTTCTTTCATTGATGGCACATTTGTATCGAAAGTCCAGTTGTTTATTAGATTTATAGTGTTTTCTGTAGGTTGTACGTTGTTTACTTACATAATTGTTTTTTAGTGAATAGGGGGGGCATGCACGTTATGTATATTGCAGGGATAATGTCCGGTACATCGTTAGACGGAATAGATGTAGCGCTCGTCCATATAGAAGGGAGTGGTGTAAAATCTAAGGTCGAACTCATACATTTTAATACTGTTCCATTTTGTAACGATATAAAAAATGAAATACAACAATCCTTATCAATAGAAAATTCAAATGTCCAACTCATATGCAGTTTGAATTTTAAGCTCGGTTTATGTTTTGCAAACGCTGTAAAGGAAGTTTGTAAAGAGTCAAATGTATCATTGGAAAAATTAGATTTAATAGGTTCTCACGGACAAACGATTTATCATCAGCCAAAACAAGATGGTAATATGATTCCTTCCACATTGCAAATTGGAGAACCAGCAGTTATAGCATACGAAACGAACACGACGGTTATCTCTAATTTCCGAACGATGGATATGGCAGCAGGGGGACAAGGTGCGCCACTTGTGCCATATTCAGAGGTCATTTTGTATCGTCATCAAACTAAAAATAGACTCCTACAAAATATTGGCGGGATCGGTAATGTTACTGTAATACCAAGTCAACGGAGCGATAAGAGCGTTATAGCTTTTGATACAGGTCCAGGGAATATGGTAATTGATGAAGTCTGTCAAAGGTTATTTCAGTTGCCATATGATCAAAATGGTAAGATTGCAAAACAGGGAGTAATTGTAGATGAAATTTTGAATTATTGTATGAACCATCCATTTTTGAAAATGAGTCCACCGAAGTCAACTGGTAGAGAACAATTTGGAAAAGAGTTTGTAAGTGAATTATTAAAACGATTTGAAAAGTATAGTAAAGAAAGTATATTGACCACTGTCACGATGTTTACAGCAATTTCAATTGTTCATCATTATAAGGAGTTTATTTTGCCGTATTATAAAATCGATGAGGTGATTTTAGGGGGTGGTGGAAGTTATAATGATACACTTGTTGAAATGGTACGAAATGGATTGAAAGAAGAAAAATGCGCAATTTTTATTCAAGAAGATATAGGCTATTCTTCCGCAGCGAAAGAAGCAATCGCATTTGCAATTTTAGCAAACGAAACGCATCATCGTAATCCGAGTAATGTGCCGAGCGCAACAGGTGCAAAGAAATCTGTAGTTTTAGGGAATATAACTTTCCCTCCAATAAGAAGAAAATGAGGCGAACATACTATGAAGTATATGATTGGAGTAGATGGTGGGGGATCAAAGACAGAGGCGATTGCTTTTGATCAAGATGGAAATGAACTTGCAAGAGGTACGAGTGGATTTGGAAATATATTAATAGATTATAAGGACGCACTTTCACATATTATGGATTCGATTGATCAATGTCGGGAAAGTTTAATAAATGAGAAATGCGTATGTATTTGTTTAGGATTAGCAGGTATAAGTGGAGCAAATACAGATGAATTAACATTACGTCTAAAAAAGAAGTACGGAACACAAATTGAAGTTTTTAATGACGCAATGATTGCACATGCGGCTGCTTTAAGAGGGAAGGATGGAATTTTAACGATTGGCGGTACAGGTGCAATTTGTATTGGGAAAAAGGGAGAAGTGTACGAGTATAGCGGGGGATGGGGACATATTTTAGGAGATGAAGGAAGCGGATATTGGATTGCGTTACAAGGTTTAAAGAGAATGGCAAATCAATTTGATCAAGGAGTTACACTTTGTCCATTAAGCTTAAGGATTCAAGAGCGGTTTCAACTTTTGACATCGTCTCACATAAAAAGACTAGTATATAGCTCTTCAAAAGATAAAGTTGCAGCAATTGCACCATTCATTATTGAGGAAGCGAGAAATGGGAATGATGACGCACATGAAATTATGACGCAAGCTGGAAAAGAATTAGCAAGAATTACAGTAGATATTTATAACAAGATGCAGTTTGATTTATCAACTCCAATTGCAGTAAGTGGCAGCATATTACGTTTCGTTTCTGAAATATATGCTGAATTTAAGAAATGCTGTGGGAAAAGTATGGGAGAAGTTACATTTGTATCACAATCAGAACTAGCAGCGAAAGGGACATATTATTTAATGAAGGATTTATATTTTAAAGTATAAATAATTAAATGATATTTTGGTATGATTTGTAAAAATATGATGTTAAAATGTATAAAGGGATGTATGTTAAAAACGTACAATATAGGTAGTCATTGAATATTGTATATGTATTCCCATGTAGAAAGTGAATGATTACATGATTAATAGTATGCAGTTTTTGTATTTGGTGGTTTCTTATTTATTCGGAAACATATTGACCGCTTATATCGTAACAAAGTGGAGACATAACGTTGATATTAGGGATGAAGGAAGCGGGAATCCTGGCGCAAGAAATATGGGGCGCGTATATGGAAAAGGGTATTTTATCGCTACATTTTTAGGTGATGCAATCAAAGGGGCAATCGTAGTTTCTATTGCAAAATACCTTTTTGAAGATTCTACATTCGTAATGTTAACATTATTGGCCGTTATCATTGGACATATTTACCCAGTTTTATTTAAAGGCAAGGGCGGAAAAGGCATTTCAACATTTATTGGAGGACTCATCGCATTCGATTATTTGATAGCGCTTACTCTTATAGGCATTTTCATTGTATTGTATTTAATATTTAAAGGATTTACAAAGCCAGGGTTAATTACAATTGCTTGTTTACCAATTTGCATGATTTTGTATTCTTACTCTATTGTTACGACAATTATAAGTGCACTTATAATTGTACTTATTTTATATGTAAATCGAGAATGAAATGAACTTTTAATAAGTGGAGTTTATCTCCACTTATAATTTTTATTAAATGCACAAAGGAGATACAACATGGGGTTAATTTATAAAGTTGCTGATCAAGATTGGGAATTTGAAAGTATACATAAATTAAATTATAAAACTTTTGTAGAAGAAATTCCGCAACATGAAGAAACGAAAGAGCGTGTTCGTATTGATCGTTTTCATGAAGAAAATACATATTTAATTTGTTTAGATGCGGGTAAGTTAGTAGGTATGGTTGCGTTGCGAGGAAAACGACCATTTTCGTTAGATTATAAAATTCCAAATCTAGATTTTTATTTGCAAGAACATGGAGAAAATGTATATGAAATTCGTTTGCTTTCAGTAGAACGTGAATATCGAAATGGGAGAGCGTTGTTAGGTTTAATTCGCTTTTTACATCGTTATTTGCTTCTAAATGGATATGAATTGGCACTCATTTCAGCCACAACACGTGAACTACCTTTATATGAGCAAATGGGATTCAAACCTTTCCATACGTTAGTTGGTACAGAAGCAGCAGCTTTCCAGCCAATGTATGTTACCCCTGCTATGTTTGAAGAGTCGAGCGTTGGGGGTATTATGACGAAAGAATACACGTTTTTACCTGGTCCAGTAGATATTGAAGAAAATGTTCGAAAGGCATTTTCTACTAAGCCTATTTCGCATCGCTCTAAGTCATTTCAAGTGACGATGGGCAATGTAAAGAAACGATTACTTCAGATGACAAAAGCAAAGCGTGTACAAATCATGTTAGGAACAGGGACGTTAGCGAATGATGCGATCGCATTACAGTTACGCTCTTTAAAAGGGAAAGGACTAGTATTAACAAATGGGGAGTTTGGTAATAGATTAGTGGGACATGCAACACGTGCGCAATTACATTTTGATACGTATAAAAAAGAAATAGGAGAACCGTTTATTTATACAGAATTAGAAAAAATAATGGGAACTGGAAATTATGAATGGCTTTGGTTTGTTCACCATGAAACTTCAACTGGAATGTTAAATAATTTAGATGAGCTAAATGTTTTATGTAAAAAGTATACAGTGAAACTATGTGTAGATTGTATCAGTTCGATTGGAGCAATACCGATAGATTTGAAGGATGTATATTTTGCAAGCGGTGTTAGTGGAAAGGCAATTAAATCGTTTACTGGATTATCTTTCGTTTTTCATAATCACAATGTGAAAGTAAACGAGACATTACCGGCCTATATGGACATTGGTATGTACGAAGAAAATGAAAGCATTCCATATTCTCATTCATGGAATTTAATTTATGCTTTGCAAGAAGCATTGAAGAGATTTGAAGGCGAAATAGCATTTAAAAAAATAAAAGAGACGTATGCATATATTGAACAAGCTATTACTAATATGGGTTTAAATCTTGTTTCACCTAAAGAACATGCCGCGCCAATTATAGTTACCATTCAATTAAATGAAGATCAGTCTTCTAAGGCGACAGGCGATGCCTTAGCGTTACAAGGATATATTGTCCATTACGAATCAGCGTATTTACAAAAGAATAACTGGATCCAAATCGCATGCCTGAATCATTACAAAGAACGTGATATGAAGAGGATGTTGAATTGTTTACATATGTGTACTTTAAAGAATAGCGTACATATATGAGAAATGATTTTTTAACATAGTAGATTGCGTATAAAGGGATTATTACTTACGAAAGCTTAGGAATGAGACAAACAGTAAATTATAAATCATTAGAAGAGGTGTTAGTATGATAACTAAAAAACTACCATTACATATAGCAGACATTAAAAAAGCTCAAAACATTTTAGACAGAAATGCCCGTAAAACGCCATTAGTAAAATCTTTTTATTTAACCAGTAAAACCGGCGGAGAAATTCATTTGAAATTAGAAAATATGCAATTAACGGGTTCTTTTAAATTCCGTGGTGCATTTAATAAAATGTCTCAGCTTACAGACGAAGAAAAAGAAAGAGGAGTTATTGCATGTTCAGCAGGCAATCATGCGCAAGGAGTTGCTTTATCTGCTCATTTACTCGGTATTAAGAGTAAAATTGTTATGCCGATTTCTGCACCTCAGGCGAAAGTTGATGCAACTAAAGGATATGGATCTGAAGTGGTTTTACATGGTGAAACTTTTGATGATGCAAAGGAAAAATGTGAAGAGATTATTAGGGAAACAGGTGAAACATATTTACATCCATATGACGATGTAGAAGTAATGGCTGGTCAAGGTACAATAGGATTAGATATTCTTGATGATATGTGGGATGTAGATACTGTCATTGTACCAATTGGTGGAGGTGGGATTATTTCTGGTATTGCTGTTGCATTAAAATCTTTTAATCCATCCATTAATATAATTGGTGTCCAAGCAGATAATGTTCATGGAATGAAGGCATCTTATGACAAAGGTACGATTGTAGAACATTATGAGGCACCTACTATAGCAGATGGCTGCGCAGTTAAAATACCAGGCGATTTAACTTTTGAAGTTGTAAAAGAATTAGTAGATGATATTGTAACAGTATCAGAAGGCGAGTTAGAAGTAGCGATGAAAGACTTATTACAGCGTGGTAAAGCTGTTGTAGAAGGTGCAGGTGCATTAGCTACTGCTGCTCTACTTGCAGGGAAAGTGGATACATATATTAAAGGGAAAAAAGTAGTAGCGGTTATATCTGGCGGGAACGTAGACTTACAGCGTATTTCGAGTGTTTGTGAGCAATTTTTTGTAGCGAATGAAGTGAAATAGTATTTGAAAAACATTAATTTTATGAAAGAAGAGCTAAGAGAAATTATCTTAGCTCCTTTTTTATTATGTTTGTGTGGAAGTAAATAATGACTCCATTTTGATTTTACTCTTTTTTCGAATTTCACTGTCTGCGTGCCGCATTACATATTTATGTGCTATAGCAATTGCTAAAATATCATCTAATAAGCCAATCCCAATAATAGCAGCTATATCCGGAATGAAGTCGATTGTTAATACGTAATAAGATAAAGCGGCTAATATGATGAATTTTGCTTTAGTAGGTAACCCTTTTTTTCTCATTGTATAGTACAAAATAATACTTTCATATACACTAGATTTCCCGAGGTTTGCTGAGCTTTTTTTGAATTTTTTCCAAAGTGTCTGTTTCTCCATATAAACACTCCTTTTACAAAAACATAGATTTTTTAAAAGGATAGACAAAGAAGTGAGGGAATAATCAATTTTATTGATTTTCTTATTGTATATTTCCATGAAAATAGGAAATTACCTGTTCAAAATAAAATAATGCGAGTTATGCAATGATTCACATTATTTCGCTACCTAAATATGTACAGTAAAATGTATGTGGATGATTTAGGTATTATTATGCATTTTATAAGGGGGAAGGGGAATGAAAATAATAGAACTGACAAGTGTATTTTCTTTTTTATGAATTTATAGTTATAACATCCTAAATTTTGTTTATAATTGTAAATGGTTATTAAAATGTACAAATGTTATTTCTTTTTAAATAAAAAATATAAAAGGCAAAAATAATGCAACTTTTTAACGTGCGTATTCGTGTTATATATGAAAGGAGGAGGGGGATGGAGATTGAAGAAATATACAAGGTTTATATAAACGATGTGTATCGGTATTTATTTTCCCTTTCTCGTAGCCGTCACGTAGCGGAGGACTTGATGCAGGAGACTTTTTACAGGGCGTATCTTTATCTAGAAGACTATGAAAACCAAAAGGTAAAATCTTGGCTTTTTAAAGTGGCATATCATACGTTTATTGATTTTGTTAGAAAAGAGAAAAAAGTAGCTTTTGTAGGAACGGAGGAATTAGAGACAATACAAGCAAGTGAATCTACAGAGGAGTATGTAGTTGCAAAAAATAGTTATGAAAAATTAATTCAGATTATTCATACTTTACCATTGGTAGAGGCACAAGCTATTTTACTATGTGACGTACATCAATTAACGTACGAAGAGGGTGCTTCTGTATTAGATTTAAAGTTAAACACGTATAAAAGTCACATATTTCGTGGGAGAAAGAGATTGAAACAATTGTAAATTTAGCCATAGAAAAAATGCACACAAGTTTTTTCGTTTTTATTTATTGTGTAAAGATAGCAACACATCAACTCGTGAAATATATTCCTATTACTGCTTTAACTCTTGGATACACTCCTGTACAAGAGTTACTGCCTGACTTATTGTACCGCCACCAAATGCAGCTGTCACTCCCACCGCCTCAAAGATCTCCTGTTCTGAAGCTCCTTGATCTAGACATCCTTTAATGTGATAAGTGATACAATATTCATCCTGAGAATAAAGACTAATACCTAAAGCAATTAACTGTTTTTGTTTTTTTGATAAGGTGCCCTCTTTAAAGCATTCCTCTGTAAAGGAATTAAATTGTTCGGCTAGTTTAGGCATCTTCTCAGTAAATAAACCTAAACCATACTTATAATGAAGAAGTGCAGATTATGTAGAATTTCTACCTTAAAATTCCATATTTAATCCAGCTCCATTTCTCATATTTTTTAAACAAAAGTTAGTATGAGCCTAATGGGAATTGATTAAACAAAAATGATATTTATATCAAGGTGAGTGGAAGAGGAGCGAAGATTTAGAGATATGATATAACAGGAAATTAACTGGTAGTATTGCACACACGATATGGATAATCCATCGAATTCTGTAAAAGGATAACGTAAAAAGGAAGTGATGATATAGAAAAACAGAGTGTAGTCAATACATTAAATGCCTTTCTAAAAGGGCTGTACATGGGTATTCATGCCTATGAGCATTATATAGAGAAGTTAAAAGATCCAGAAATAAAAAAGGAATTTCAAAGAATACAACAAGATCACAAACAACATGCCTTAAAAGTAGCAGAAAGAATACAAAATCTTGGAGGAGTGCCAGTTGATAATGAAGGAATCGTTGGGTCTGTTCAAGGTTTGATAGGTCAATTTACAGTACCAGATACAATAGAAGGAATTTTAAGTAGCGCGTTAAAGGGCGAAGGATATTATGGTGTTCAAATATCAGAAGAAATTGTACAAGGTGATTTAGATCCAGCAAGTCATATGTTAATACATGATATTTTAGATAAAGATAGGGAACATGTAAATGTATTAAAAAAACTTACGCATTAACATTATTAGATGAAGAGAGAAGAAGATATAAATGGGGGAAATATGGAATCGGAAAATATATTTATCAAAAAGAAGAAGAGGAGGATATAAAAAATCATCTTTATTCTTATATGAAAAAGTTTTTTCAAAATGCAAAGTTGGAATATTTCACATAATAAGCCTCACCTTACATGCCCGTCAACTTGAGAAAAATAAATGCCCTAGAACGAATTTTTGTTGCAAGTTAGTACCAAAATTCGTTTTGGGAGTACTATAAAATCTTAGCTTGATGGGCATGGGGGACTGACGGCAAAACGCAGATTTTAAACGCTAAGAATATGCAGGACTTCATGCAGACTACAAGAACGGTTTGAGCTGCCAAATACTATTGTACAGGAATGTATGAAATTTTACATACAGAGAAGGGAACGGAAAGCTAGAAAACTATTGATATGAATGACTTTCCGGGATTTGGTTACCACTGATAATGGGACGTTATGTTAACTTCACATATATACTATATACATTCAAAATCGAATTTAAGTAGGCTACTAGGCATACATCCAATCTAAGCTTTGCCCCTGAGCATAAAATTAGTTATAAGTCTAATTTCAATAAGGAGTGAACCTCGAATCATGGTATATATACGACAAATGCCACTCTATGCCCAGAGCCCTTGGGGTCTTCAAAATTGTATATTTCGATTCACGTATCTGTGGCTTAGAAACGAAGACAATTTCTGGTTTTTTTTGACGGCTGTTGGGCACGAAAGAGTTTATGGCTATAGGTTTTTCGGCGGGAGATGGAATCATTATTCGGTTGCTATAAACGATATTGTTTCCTTCCATTGTTCTCCTCCGACTCCAACTCTATATTAAACACTACGCCTGACCTTCGTAATTTGAACTAAACCATTAGATTTTCATCCTGAACATAAAGGGTAGAACTTCTGATAACAAGAATTATGTGGACACGAAAGTCCCCCAGTTAAATAATCTGGAGGACTTTTAATAGTCTTCTAAATACATTGAATCCCGACAATGAGATATTATGTAAACTAGATATATAATGTATTCACTTAAAAAACATTACCTAGCCCAAAATAATAAAATTTAATTATAAGAATAACTTGATAGGAAAACATGATATAATAAATTATCTAAAAATTATAAATTTAGAGACTATTCATTATGAGAAAGGCGTTCTTTATGAAAAACGGAAGGTCTTTTATCGTTAATGATTTTAAGGGAATAACACCTAATTAACATAAATGGTATAGGTGTGCCCTAAATTGGAAAGGGGAAAAATTATGATTAAAACCGCTGTGAAACTTGTAGAATTAAATGCAGAAAACTGGTATGAATGTTGTGAATTAGAGTTATCAGATGGACAAGCAGAATATATTGAACCAAATGCTATTTCAATAGCTCAATCAAAATTCGAACCAACTCTAAAACCCTATGCAATTTATTGCGAAGAAAAAGTGGTAGGATTTTTAATGTTTAATTCTGAAATGGAAGAACTTGATGGGTATTGGGTATATAGAATAATGATTGATAAAAAATTCCAAGGTAATGGTATAGGGAAAGCAGCAACTAACTTAATGATTGAAGAAATGACTAAATTACCAAATGCAAAAAAAATAGTAGTGGGTTACCATCCAGAAAATAAAGGGGCCCATTATTTGTATTCAAGTTTAGGTTTTGTTGATAATGGTGACAGGTTCGGTAAAGAAATGGCAGTTATAAGATATATCAATGACTAAGAAATCAATGTAAAAAAATAAAAACTAAAAGTAACATGTAAGGAAGAGTTTGTCTTTACTTCCAATAACGATAATTTTGTGAACAAGAAAGTCCTCCAATTAAACAATCTGGAGGACTTTTAATAGTCTTCTAAATATATTGAATCGCGATAATAGGATGTTATAAAAACCTTTTGTGAATAATCATTCATAAAAGGTTTTTTCTTTTTATAATTATGTTCTGATCTTTTGATCTAGAATACTGATTCGTCGTGTAGGAGCGAAACTTCATAGTATTAAACGTATCAACTTAATAATATCCAAACTCAATCCAAAAAAAATAAAAAAGGCCTGACCATTTTTTAGTCAGGCCTCGTATTAAATTACAGATTATTTCCCTTTAAGCACTAGGAATGTTTGGAATCAAATTCTGAACGACCTTAATGAGATTATTTGCAATATCTTGTTGCTGAGATGTAGCTGTACCAGATCCCTCAGTAAATACTGTAACGCAGATTGGGCAAGCTTCGATATGAATCCCCAATAGATTTATAGCTAGACCACCTGGTATATCCACAGTGAGGATCGATGTGGAACCTTCAGGAGGCGTACAAGTCTGACAGTTCGTTTCAAGGGCCATAGAGTTACCTCCTTTCTTGATAGAGTTAATATATAAATATGTTCGGAGATACTCAAATGACAAAGGTATTTGTACAGGCCTGGAGAATTGTGTTAGTGACTCAGATTCATCCCCAATGAACTCAAATCCTTCAGGAGATGTTACAATTATTGGATTAGTATTAGTATCCTGTACAATGAAAATTCCACCAAGTTCAATGAATTCAGCAATGATCCCTCCTGGCTGCATCATTGCTATAATGTCCATATCAGTAATATCCCCTTGGATTCCCATCCAAACACACCAGTAATCCGCTGCCAGTTGTTTACCTGTATTGTATTGATCTTTGATAATTGATGAGGATATCTGTACAACAGTATATTTAGTGAGTGACCAGAGCTGTTTAGCAAAATCATAGGAAACAACACCATTCTCAAGGAGTAAGATACCCTTACCAAAGCTGAAAGCTTTGCCAGGAAAATTCATACTGATCGTTTCATTCATAGAAACTGTTCTCTTTATATCCAACGTACAATCATTGGATTCCTTTAAAGTTTTCATTTGAACCACTGGTTCAACAACGGTGAGAAAACTATCCGAACTCATGATTCCGTCTAATCTTGCAAAAATCTGAGCTCCCCCAGTATCAATTGCTGTAGTCAAACCCTTTGTTTCTTCCTCATTTGAAACTATTACACTTGAAGAATTACTGGAGTACCACTCTACAAGATTTGTAATGTCTCTAGTTGATTTATCGGAATATATACCTATCGCAGTAAATTGGTGACTCGAACCTGAACAAAGAGATAAAATCTTGGGATCTATCTTAATAGAAACCAAGACAAGTTTTCTTTTTTCGTAACATCCTTTCTCTTTTGTGATAAACAAAAGAGGGGGAGGGAATTGATGGGGAGTGTTCACCTGTTTTAGCCTCACTTTCTTTATCAATACATTTAATCAATATATGTTGCATACAAAAATCGGTTTGGACTTGATCGTTCTCCTGATTATAGAGGGTAATTTTAGTCCATGTTAACTTGGAACCATCCATTTCGGCAGGGTAATCAATCGTTAGGTCTATTCTTGTTGATAAAGGTGAGAATGTTACTTCGTCGGCTGTTAGTGTATACACTTCATCAACCGTTTGAGTTGTAACTTCAACACAAATGATTAGTGGGGAAAGGACGAAAGAGAAACTCACGTATGCATTTATTTACTTAGGTTTGTGATTACAATAGTGAAATTTCATTAAAGGGTTAATTAGATTTTTCTATAAAAACGATATTTGATATGTAAAAGTTAGAGCACTTTGGAAAGTGATCTGTAAAGGCTATTTATTCTAAAAAGAGAGGGTAGAAGATATGATATGAGGTTATTTTTAATTGAGTGTGTATCTTTTGCACAAAAATTGCATTGTGTAAAAATGAGGAAACTAAAAAAGAGCACCATGCACAAGTGCTCTTCAAGATAGGAGGTCACTCTATGAGCTGAGTCTAGGCTAGAAGAATATGGTGTAAAAAAGAAATAAGAACAAAATTTTATAATCAGACTAATAAAAAAGAGTAGCTAGCAAAAGCTAACTGCTCCCTACAAGGAGATACAGAGAAAACTACTTTAAATGAGTTCTGGCTAACAGCCTATCTACAGTATTGACGGAATATTGAGTTTTATCCAGGGAGTAGATGTATTTAATGAAAGAATATAGTCCAACACATTGCGAATAATGCAATCCAACCAATGCTAAGTCATATGTATTTCAAAATTTTCATAATTACTCCTTTTAGATATAAATTGCTAAATGAAGATGGATTTTATACACTTTTTACAAAATACTCCTTTTCTAATAAGAAAGTTACCAAAATATGAGAAAATGATATAATAATATCAATTACACATTTAGTACTACTGGAAGAACCAGCGGACATCAAACTATAAAGAGCATTAGTGATATTGCTCTATAGTTCGGTGTCCGCTTTTTGTTTTTTTAACAAAATAGATAAGGGGTGTTTATATATATGATGCAATTAACTTTCTTACCTAAAATTGACCGAAAAGCAACACAGGTTCGTTTAGAAGAAATTTTAGAAAACATTCGTATTTACAGACAATTTGGGATGATTAGAAACGAGATGAAGGTCACAGCCTCTGGTGAGGTATCATGGTCCAACAAACATAATAGGAAATCCAGCTGAAGATGTTGCTATGAGTGAAAGAGAAGTGAAATTACAACGTTTTTCTTTTCAAATTGATAAGGCATTAAGTCGTTTTAGCAAAACCCAAAGGGACATCATTGTAAAACGATATTTGGAGGATGAAGAAGTTTTTGATTACATGGTTTATAACGAGATTGGTATGAGTGAACGTACATATAGACGAAATAAATCTAATGCTTTTTATAAACTAGCTTTTGCTCTTAGATTAGAAATATATGAAACAGAAGAGAGTATTGGAGGGAACGAACGATGAATTTTGTCTAGCCTATTCGAGATCCAGAGCAAATACAACAGATTAAAGAATATTTGAAGGAAAACAATGAACGTAATTATATTTTATTTGTAATAGGAATCAACACGGGATTACGTATTAGCGACATTCTCAAATTGAGGATAGGTGATTTAAAAGGTAGCCATATCTCAATGAGAGAAAAAAAGACAGGAAAACAGAAACGTATTCAACTAAATCCAGCGTTAAAGAGAGAACTACGTTGGTACATTGAAGAACGAGATGACAGTGAGTATGTAATTAAGAGCCGAGAAGGTACTAATAGACCAATCGGACGCAGCATGGCTTATAAGATACTTAGAAGTACAGCAGAAGAATTTGAATTGAAGGAAATAGGCACTCATACATTACGAAAAACATTCGGTTACCATATGTACATGCAAACAAAGAATATCGCTTTACTGATGGAGATATTCAATCATTCATCAGAGAAAGTTACATTAAGATATATTGGTGTAAACCGAGATGCAATGGATAAAGCTATGACACGATTTAAAATATAGCAGCATCCTTTTTATTTTTTTCTTTTTATAATTACCCATTTTTTATGAGTTGTGTAATTCGGAAAGGGAAGTTTTATAAAGCCATAAATACCAAGGGATGTAGCGATAGGGGCAGTTACACAAAATATAAGATATGGGTAAGTGATGGAAGCTTTTCACTATAAAATAATGAGCGAATGATAATGTTATTCCAATGAACCTATTGGCTACTAGGTTAATACGATGTAACGGGAGGGAGATGAAAAAATGAATAATGGTCATTATGAATACAAAAATTCTTTTCATCAATATTATCCAAACGAGTCTTATCCTTTTGTAATGGACAACAGAAATATAGATATGAGTAGAGGGATAAGACCACAACAATGGCAACCACAGCAACAGCAACAACAGCAACCACAGCAACAGCAACAACAGCAACCACAGCAACAGCAACAGCAACAACAGCAGCAACAACAACAGCAATATAAGTGTCAATGTGATGGGAAAGAAGCTCTTTGTGTTTCAATTCCAGTTCCAATTACAGTTGTTCTTTTGGGGACGAAACTCCAAGTTGAATTACCGTGTATTAGAATAACTTCCGAAGAAGATATTACACCAGTATTGAAAAAGTTGATAAAGTCCCTTGGTGGTTTACTTGGCGGTACAGGTAGCACTTCATCTTAAAAATACAACTTTACTTAGTTATTCGGATAATACTAGCGTCCGTTTAAGTGAGGCAAAGTAGACTAGAATAGCAATAAGCAACTTTTGTGTGATTTGAACTATAACTCTACACTGTGTCAAGGTTATGACAAGGATAAAAATAAAATTTCATTTGATACGTAAGGAGTTGTTAAGTGGATGGGGCAGTTATCTATGTTCGATATGGATGAAACGAAAATCAAGCTGTATGAAGTTTTGGAAGCTGATAACTCCCCTCACAAGATTAAGAGTTATTACTTACACAACGATTATATGGGTAAGGTTAAGTACTTCTTTATTAGAACAACAGACGACACGATTATTGATATGTGTTTGAGTCAGTTTCCAGAAGTGTTTGCAGTATAAAAGGGATTCACTGAAGCGCAGATCAAGAAGATATACAGAGGAAGATTAATATAAAAATTTCACTTTGTAGAAATAAAAACCCTAGTTTCCTAGGGTAATGGTATAACAGCTCAATATATTTCACTTTTTTATATCCTAATGTAATATTACGTTAAAAACATCAGGTAAATGTAACCAATTGAAGAAAATAAAAGAGCAGCTAGCAAAAGCTAACTGCTTAGCCCCAAGTAAGAGAGAGGAGCGCTTTATTAGGTCTAAGGCTGAAATAAGGGTTTTAGATGTTAAGACCAAAGACCTGAATATAGTATAGATCTCACTTCAGAAATTATGCATATAAATTATATTCCTACAAAAATGGTTAAAAAACAAAGCAGCTAGCTCAATTAGCTAACTGCTCATCTCCAAGGGGGAACAAGGAAAAAATCTAATTTCATATACATTATTGACGAAATATTTAGTTTTATTCATTTGGACAAAAAAGGGACTGTATATAAGTACACTTCGGACCAATTTTTTATGGTAACAGTTATTGGTATATAGAAATTTACAAGTAGAAAGCGATATAGAAGTGACAGCCTTACATCCAATCACACTAGATGTAAAGGAAGGGGAATTCATTGGTATTGTTGGGCCATCTGGATCAGGTAAAAGTACATTACTTTCCATTGCGGGTGCACTTTTATCTTCTTCTAAAGGAAATATTTATGTATCTGAAAAAGAAATGACGGGGGTTCGTTTGAAACGAATCGGGTTTATATTTCAGTTTGTGAATCTTGTAACATTCTTAACAGTTAAAGAACAACTTCTATATATTGCAAAATTAAAAGGAGAAAATAAAACTGAAGCAAACGAATATGCAACTGAATTACTAAAAACTTTTGGATTAACACATCGAATTAACCATTATCCTAGAAAACTTTCTGGTGGTGAGAAACAACGTGTAGCAATTGCTCGTACTTTTATGAATAATCCAGATTTGATTTTAGCCGATGAGCCTACTGCTAGTTTGGACTCAAAACGTGCTAGAGAAGTTGTTGAAATGATGGTAAAGAAAAAAAAGCAGCAATTATGATTACGCACGATGAAAAAATGCTTGATGTATGTGACCGTATATTGACGCTTAGAGATGGAAAATTACTACGGAAAAATGAAATTTGAAAATAGGTAAAGATAAAAAGGCTCTTATAGAATTAGATATAAGAGCCTTTTTATCAATGTTAATTATAATATACAGAAGTTAAATGGCGTAATGTAATATTCCATTCATACCCTGTTCATAATCCTTAGATAAAATAAATCTCGTAAAAGGAAGAGAGAGTTTAGAAAAGGGGGGATTGATGTGCTAGCATCAGCTATTACATTTATTACAGCTGCACTTATTTTTTATTCATTTGGGGTTTGGAGTGAAAAAATTCAAAAAACATTAAAACCTTGGCATGTGTATATATTTTGGATTGGATTAGCATGCGATACGATTGGGACTACATTAATGGAGAGAATGGCTTCAGAAGGTTCTCTATTCAGCTTTCATGGGATAACGGGTTTATCGGCAATTTTACTTATGTTATTTCATGCTGTTTGGGCCACTTTAGTTTTAAAGAAGAAGGATATAAAAATGATTGCAAAGTTCCATACATTTAGTGTAATTGTGTGGTTCATTTGGTTAATTCCATATATTTCAGGGCTTGTATATGGAATGACAAACAACTCATAAAATAGATTTAAATTAAATCAGATTAACAAATCTCACAATAATCATGACTAAAAACAGACAAAACTTAACAACCTTGAACGGTGTTTATACAACTATTATATATACACAATCTTATGAAAAGCCTTTCGTGCAAAAACACGGAAGGCTTTTTACTACACTCATAATTCAAATATAATTAGGGATTAATTTAAATTAAATATTTCTCTTTTCATATCTTCATCTAGTTTAGAATCAATAACAGCTCTTCATTCATAAATCGTTTGGATTAGCTTCAAAAGCTAGCGATTTAAAGGAAATTGACACTCTATGTTTCTATCGAGTATTTTTTGCACCAGAACCCTTGAGAGAATATATGATAACGTTAATTAAATGAATTTTATAAAACCTTGCGTTTTACGCTAATAAAAATTATAAGATTCAAAAAAATGAAATTTGAGGTAAAATAATGAATATAGGAATAAAAATAAAGAAATTGAGGACCGAAAAAGGAATGACTTTGAAAGAGTTAAGTGAAAAAAGCGAACTATCTGTTGAAATTCTGTCTCAATTTGAAAGGGGGCTTACTACCATAGCAGTTGATTCACTTGAAAAACTAGCTGATATTATTGAAGTACATTTAACACATTTTTTTGATCATCCACTTAAAAGGAAAGATAGGGTTTTAAGAAGTTATGAACAAGAAATAGTGGATTCAGTAGAAGGTGGCTTTATTAAGTATAGTTTAAGTACAAATTTAGAAAATAAACAACTTGTTCCAAGGTTTATAGAAATACTTTCTCAAAAGAAAGATGAAGAAATATTATCTTATAAGCGTGAAAGTAAAGAATTTAGTCTTAAGGAAAATGGAGGTATTAGTAATGGATATCAGGAATAGAATTGAAAAGTTAAGGCAGCTAATGAAAGAAAATCAAATGGATGCTTATATAATTCCCAGTTTTGATGCACATCAGAGTGAATATGTAGCAGAACATTGGAAAGGTAGACAATGGATATCAGGATTTACAGGGTCAGCAGGTACTGTAGTTATTACATTAAATGATGCTGGGTTATGGACAGATGGTAGATACTATATTCAAGCTGAAAAGCAGCTTGAGAACTCAGGAATCAGTTTGTTTAGAATGGTAGATCCAGGGGTGCCATCTTATACAGAATGGCTAGGAGACGTTCTTAAAGAAGGAAGCATTGTAGGATTTGATGGAAATGTTTTTTCAATTAATATGGTTAAAAAGATGGAAAAAGATCTAAAAGCAAAGAAAGTCGCATTAAAAATGAATCAAGATTTAATTGGTGAACTGTGGGAAGATAGACCGGAGATTCCTAAAGGACCAATTTTTACCCATGACGTAAAATATGCAGGCAAATCACGAGTAGAAAAATTAAATGAAGTAAGAGAAGAGATGAAAAATAAAGGAGCAAATTATTATATTTTAACTTCACTTGATGAAATTGCATGGCTTTTGAATATAAGAGGAGCCGATGTGCCTAACAATCCAGTTGTAATAGCTAATGTAATCGTAGCAGAACAAAAATGTTATTTATTTATTGATTCTTGCAAGGTTCCCTCTTTGGTTAAATTAGAACTGGAAGCGGAAGGAATCGAGTTAAAAGCGAATCATGAAATACAAACATTCTTAGGAAATATTTCAAGCGGAGATACCGTTATTTTGGATGCGGATAAAACTAATATCATATTATATAATGCCATTAACAGTAATACCAAGAAAATTGAAAGCCCTAACATCACGGATGATTTAAAAGCTATTAAAAATGAAGTTGAGATAGAAAATTTAAAATGGTGTGAAATAAAAGATGGTTTAGCCATGGTGAAATTTATAAAATGGGTTAAAAATTTTGTAGATAAAGAAGAAATTACAGAGATTGCCGCAGAAGAAAGATTGGAAGATTTTAGAAGGGGGCAGGAAGGATTTGTTGGACCTAGCTTTGATACAATAGCGGGTTATAAAGAACATGCTGCGATGATGCATTATAAAGCTAATAAAGAAACGCAACATACTCTTAGGAATGAAGGTCTTTTTTTAATTGATTCAGGCGGACAGTATTATGATGGAACAACAGATATTACACGAACGATTGTTTTAGGAGAACTTACCGATGAACAAAAAAGAGATTTTACATTGGTGTTAAAAGGGTTTATTGCATTAAGCTCAGTAAAATATTTATACGGAGCAACAGGCCCTCACTTAGATGTATTAGCAAGACAACCTATTTGGCAGTATGGTTTGGACTATAAGTGCGGGACAGGACATGGAGTAGGTTTTTTCTTGAATGTTCATGAAGGGCCACAAAGCATAAGGAATAATAATAATAGCGTTATATTAGAAAAAGGCATGATTATTACGAATGAACCAGGAATATACTTAGAAGGTAAATACGGCATAAGAATTGAAAATATGATGTTAGTAGTAGAAGACGAGAAAACGGAGTTTGGTCAATTTATGAAATTTGAAGCAATTACGTATTGCCCTATAGATTTAGCCGGTATCAATAAGGATATGTTAACAGAGAGCGAAAAGCAATGGTTAAACAATTATCATCAAGAGGTATACATAAAGCTCGCTCCTTATTTAAATGAAGAAGAGAAAGTGTGGTTAAGGGAAGAGACTCGGGAAATATAAATAGGTTTGCCGAATACAGATGAAATCTTATCTATCACATTTGGAAGAAGAAAAACAAAAACACATTGTTATCTTGGCGTTTGGATGAAATCTATTACTATATGTTTTTAGCATACTACTAACTATAAGGAGGGATTGCGAAAATGGAAGAAAAAAAGTGACGTGGTTAGAACTCTTTTATGATTTGTTATTTGTGGCAGCGGTGACGGCTGCGACTCATGTTTTACTCCATGTTGAAGATGGTTATATCCATGCAGAGTATTTAGTGAAGTTTGTCCTAATTTTTATTCCAATCTGGTGGGCTTGGGTAGGGCAAACCATCTTTATTAACCGGTTTGGAAAAGATTTATTTCATCAACGGATCTTTTTGATCCTGCAAATGTTTTTTGTCCTAATAATGACATCAAGCTTATCCGCTGATTTTGATCCTTATTATCTGTCTTTTTTAATTGGCTATATTGGCTTAAGGGCCGTGACTGCAATCCAATATCTTATTGTCCAGCGTATAGAAGAGGGAGCTCGAAAAAAAGCAGCACTCTTTTTAGGAAGATACTTTTGGATTGGAATCGTTATTTCATTATTATCCGTCTTTTTTGATTCTTGGATTCGATATGCTGCGTTGTATTTAGGAATTTTTATCGATATTATTGTCCCACTGCTTGGAAGAAAGTGTTTAGAAAAAGTTCCTACAAATACAGCTCACTTGTTAGAGAGATTTGGTCTATTTACCATTATTCTCTTTGGGGAAGCTCTTATAAGTACTCTTGTGGTCATTCAACCTAAACAAGGAAATTGGGATTCAATAAGCTTTGCGATCATTTCATTTATCCTCATTATTTCGATGTGGTGGCAATATTTCGATAACATGGAGAAGAAACTCGACAAGTCTAGACAAACTTCCGGTCAAATTATTATTTACGGTCATCTGTTTATCTTTATGTCTTTGAGTATGGTTGCAGCATCCATTAGACTATTATTTTTACATGAGGTCTATTATTCATTTATCCTATATTTTGTTTTTGGTTCTGTATTGCTCTATTTCCTGTCAACTACAATTGTTTTTCATCAATACAGGTTTGAAAAACACCGTTTGAAAATTTATCATTTATGCCTGTTTTTAGGGATTTTAGCAGTCTTTTTTGTTATTAATTTGGTTGTAGTAGTACCAAATATTGTGATAATAGGGCAATTAACCCTATTTTTTATCATCTATGCTAAATTAACAACTACATAAATAAAAGCATAAAAAAACCAGTATCAAAACTTGAACTGCCCCCCAATTGTTAGACACAGTCTAACAACTGGGGGGCGTTTTTTTATGACTAAATTTAATTCAGAACAGAAAATAAATGCTGTAATAGGTTACCAAAATGGAAGAGTTGGGATTAATTAATCGGGAACAGGGCTAGAAAACAAAATACCTTTCATTAACTGAGGAAGGAAAAGAGTTTTTTAATGAAGCTGTTTCGAAACAAGAACAATTTCAAGCATCAAAATTTTCCAACTTAGCTTACAAGGGAAAAAACAGCTTCTAGGTTTACTTAGGAAAATTCCAAAAATATAGTAGGTAATCACATATCAGCACTAATGGTAAGAGTGATTGTAAACTTAAGAGCACTTTTTTATTTCAGGTAAGTGGGAAAAAGTAGTTTTATTGCCAAGGTATCTACTTCGTTGATTGAATAAAGGTGAATCTATTTGCTATTTTCAATAGCAATGCCTAATTTAAAATGGCTTCCTGGTAAAAAATACAATAATCAGCCTCAAATATAGCTTTTTCTCCTTCTGACCTATTTCAAATGATTAATTGGAAATCCTATATTATTAATACTTAATTTGATATCCAAAATGTTGGGCAATCCCCTTTTATTATCTTAATATTTTACGAATGGCTAATAACAAACTTAGTAATGGGTATTGTTAATAATCTCTATTAATGTGTTTTTAATAAAATTAGAGACCAATATTTATAGACAATAAAAAACTTCAGAAAAAGGAAAAAACACCCTGGAAGTCGTATATAAATTATCGATAAATTGAAGATGTTTTTTTAGGTTAAATGTCTAATTAGAAATAAAAATAGGAGTGAATATAAAATGAGTAAAACAACGATGGGTATTCACCACATAACTGCAATTGTTGGTCATCCTCAAGAGAATGTTGATTTCTATGCAGGTGTATTAGGTTTACGTTTAGTGAAAAAAACTGTAAATTTCGATGACTCAGGTACCTACCATCTTTATTTTGGTAATGAGGGTGGAAAACCAGGAACAATCATCACATTTTTTTCCATGAGCGGGAGCTAGTCAAGGGGAAATTGGTGATGGTCAAGTAGGCATTAGAGTTTTTTAGGTTACTTAGGGGTATTTCCACATGCCCATCAACTTAAGAAAAATAAACACCCCAAAAAAGAAAAAATGAGCTGAATTCTCAAAAAAACTAACTGTAGAGAAAGAGAATTTTCATTTAGGGTATACTTCAAAACCTTAGCTTGGTGGACATGGCGTACCGCCCACATTTTAACGAAAATATACGCTAAGCAAAATTTCTGTAGTATTTAAAGAAATGTAAGTACTATTTTAAAGAACTACATGCTACTGAATTAAGTTTATAATTTATAGTTGTAAGATGATTAATAATGAATAAGGAGAAGAATTATTAAAGTGTTCTTGTAAATTGAGAGTTAAAGGGGAAAACAGGATGCAAGAAAATCGTGTTAGATTGAATGGAGGATTTAATAACGACATTTTTTATATCAAAGAGAAAGAAAGGGTAGTTAGAATTTCTGAAAAGAGTAAAACAAAAGAGATGGTTTTACAAGAAATAGAGTGGATGAATTTTTTATATGAAAAAGGTGTACTTGTACCTAAGCCAATAATTCCTTTAGAGTGTGAGGAAGAACGGGTTAAAACATATTTTGAATTTATTAAGGGCGATCAAATTGATGTTACAAATAAATCCCACTGGAATGAAAAAACTTTTAAAAAACTTGGTAAAATTTTAGGAAGAATGCATGCACTATCCAAAGATTTTAAATTACAAACAATACAACGTCCTGAATGGAAAGTTGAAAATCCTGATGTCTTTGATATTAGAAGAAAGTTAGACCCATGGATTAGGGAGAAATATGAAAAGTTGGTACACAGTCTAACTTCATATATTATTAATCCTGATACTTTCGGACTTATTCATAATGACTATCATCTAGGAAATTTAATTATTAATGAGGAAGGTCGTATAACTACAATTGACTTTGATGACTGCTCATTTAATTGGTATGCTCAGGATATTGCAGTAGCTTTCTATCATGCTTATTGGCAACATAGCTCCTTCAATGGCAATACACATTCTTTTTGTGATATATTTATGAGTAATTTTTTTGCAGGATATAAAACAGAAAATACGCTTCATAAGGATATAATTATACAAATTCCTATTTTCTTAAAAATAAGAGAGATTTATTTGTATCAATTATTCATTCAAAAATGGGATACGAATAATTTAGAAGAATGGCAAGAATACACCTTATTTAGCTTAGAAGACAAAATCAAGAATCAAGTACCATATGCAGGTATTAATGATTTTTCTGTTTTTTTGTAGGATGTCAACATGTACATTACATTTTGTTAATGCACTAATGGGTGCTTTTCTTGAATAAGCGAAGAATATTATTCATTCCTCTAAGTCTATTAAAAATCTAATAATCCCAACTTTTTATCTAGAAAGCTGGGATTATTTTCGTAATGAAAAAAATACGTTATTCTTTCTGTAGAATCATAAGAAAGGATGGCGTTTTTTATGTCTGTTTCTGTGTCTGATGAATTACAACTATTTGCTCAAGAGATTCAAAGCTTTTTATCTCAAAATATCTTACGCGATCTTGATAGAGATGTTGGTTTCGTACAACGAACCAGTAAATACCAAGCAAAAGATTTAGTCGCTTTATGTGTATGGATGAGCCCAAATGTCGCTACAACTTCTTTAACTCAATTATCTAGCTGTTTGGAAGCATCAACAGAAGTACTCATCAGTCCTGAGGGACTGAATCAACGGTTTAATAAGGCGGCCGTCCTACTTTTACAACAGCTACTAGCCGAACTACTAAGCAAAAAAATGGCCGCATCTATGCCGATTTCTTCTCCATACACTTCTGTTTTCAAACGTATTCGTATTTTAGATTCAACTGCATTTCAACTCCCGGATGTATTTTCATCGGTTTATCCAGGTGCAGGAGGATGCAGCCATACAGCTGGGATAAAAATTCAACTTGAGTATGATTTGTTAAGTGGACAGTTCCTACATATTCATACAGGTCCAGGTAAACAACATGATCGCACTTAAGGCTCTCTGTGTGCCCCAACTGTGACAGCGAATGATTTATGTATCCGAGATTTAGGCTATTTTCATTTAAAAGACCTTCAATATATACAAAATAAAGAGGCCTACTATATCTCTCGTATCAA
>NZ_NUPZ01000043.1 GCF_002584985.1 Bacillus sp. AFS029637
TTGATACGAGAGATATAGTAAGCTTTGTTATCTTGTATATATTGAAGGTCTTTTAAATGAAAATACCCTAAATCTCGGATACATAAATCATTTGCTGTCACAGTTGGGGCACACAGCGAGCCGTAAGTGCGATCATGTTGTTTACCTGGACCTGTATGAATATGTAGGAACTGTCCACTTAACAAATCATACTCAAGTTGAATTTTTATCCCAGCTGTATGGCTGCATCCTCCTGCACCTGGATAAACCGATGAAAATACATCCGGAAGTTGAAATGCAGTTGAATCTAAAATACGAATACGCTTGAAAACAGAAGTGTATGGAGAAGAAATCGGCATAGATGAAGATAATTTTCGGTTCAGAAGTTTAGCTAATACTTGTTGTAGGAACTGCACGGCTGCGACGTTAAATCGTTGATTCAGTCCTTCAGGACTGATGAGTACTTCTGTTGATGTTTCTAAACAACTACATAACTGAGTTAAGGAAGTTTTTGCTACACTTTGGCTTATCCATACGCATAAAGCTATTAAATCTTGTGCTCGATACTTACTTGTTCGTTGTACAAACCCAACATCTCTAGCTAGATTCTGTAAGGTATTTGGGGATAAAAGACTCTGAATCTCCTGTGCAAATAGTTGTAGTTCGTCAGATACAGAAATAGACATACAAAAAACGCCATCCTTTCCTATGATTCTACAGAAAGAATAACGCATTTTATTCATTTTGAGGATATTTCTTTTTGTTAGCTTGATAGCGATGTGTCAATATCCCTACTTGTAGAAATTAAATTGCAATTAAACTCCAGATAAACCCCTCATTCTTTGAATAGTTCACATACCCTATTATGTTTACCCCAGAATTCTTACTTTCAGATTCCCTTCGGTTTCTGTACAAATCCTAATTCTATTAAGTGAAATTTTTTAATATAAAGGTAAAAAAATTATGTAATGCATGAATTAAAAAAACAACCCAATATGCGGAGAGTGTTTTAGGTGTTTTTTCCTTCTTTTTTTGATAAATCCAATATGAGTATCCTAGAATGACACCCATTAGGCCCGTATAAACTTTATAGGAAATCCCATATGAGTGAATAGTTCCAAAAATAATGGCTGAAAGAAAAATCGTTGGAATATTATCGTATTTACGTACAAATGGAATATCTTTTAAAATCCAAAACAAAAACATCTGATAAAGAGCTGTTTCTATTAGTGGAGCTACGACACAACCAGATATAACTTGCCGAATAAGAGAGACATCCTCAATCGGATTTCTTTCTGCTTCTATTGGTATAAGAAAGGATACCAATGGTAGTACAAATGTAGCTATAGTCATAAGTATGATGAAATACGGAAATCTTAAGTTATAAATAAAACGATGTAAATATTTACACATAATGTACTCCTTTGACATGTTGTGAAATTATTCATTCTGGTTAGGAAATATGTATTTTATTTTACTACTAATCATAATGACGAGCAAACCTAGAAAATGTATAGGAGGAGCACTCCACATCCATCAACTTAAGAATTTTATAACACCCCAAAACGCAAAAAACGAGCTGAATTCACATAAATAACTTGTAGAGAGATAAAAATTTCGTTCTGGTGGTACTATAAAATCTTAGCTTGATGGGTATGTGAACGTACCCCAGTAAAACTAGATAAATCAGAGCGATTACGCTGGTTAGCGAAAGCGATGAATTCCACAGATAAGAAAATTGCAATTTATAAAATAGCTACTAAACTTTTACCAACTAATGTTTTAGTATGGAAAGATTACGTTTCTCTTATGTTACAAAATCCAAATGCAACAGATGCTGAGTGGCAAGAATTAAACAGTAGTATTATTTCTTCTTTTGCTAATGAGCCAAGACCGATGATGGATCTTCTTACTCAAATTAGAAGCCATGTTCTGAACACAAATGATAGAGCAAAACTGCAACAGTATACGTTAAATATATTAAATGTATTTAACGCAATAACGGATGTGAATCAAAAGCAAGTAGCTAATAAAATTAAAGATCAAATGCCAAGTTTAGGATTAGGCCTTGCTACTTTTAGTTTTGATGGAGCAAATGCAGGAAAACTAATGGGAATTAAACCCGATACGGAATACAGTATCGATGGAGGAAAAACGTATAAAACTGCTACAAGCAATGATATGCTTTTTAGCAATGAAGAGATCTCAGCAATCAATTCAACGGATGGCATTTTAACAAGAGTGATCGGAACAGAGCAGCCCTTATTAATTCCAATTGGAAAGGCTAACAAAGTCAAAGTTTCTTCAAATGATGATGAGAATTTAGTTTTTGGTCTAGACGGTACGATGGAATTCAGTATAGACCAAGGTTCACATTGGACAAAATATAATCCAGTTGCTCCTAATTTACCGGATTTAACAGGAAATGTTACATTAACAGTTAGAAAATTTGCTGTTGGTTCAAATCCAGCAAGTGATGCTGTTAACTTAAAGTTTACTGATACCGCTGTAGTAGGATTAATACCGCACAAAAACTTATCAGTTGCAGGTGTCTCAAGTCAGGAAGTTTCGGCTAATAATGGTGCTGCAAATGCAATCGATGGAAACGGTGCAACAATGTGGCATACGTTATGGAATGGCAGTGATAAGGCTCCATACATTACCATAAAGCTTAATGAAGTTACTGGTATATCACAATTAACTTATGTTCCAAGACAAGACAGTAACTCTAATGGTAACATAACTAGTTATAATATATACACAAGTCTAGATGGAGTTAACTTTACAAAGGTTGCTACTGGAACGTGGGAAGATAATAATCTTACAAAGAATGCAAGTTTCAGTAAAGTAAATGCTCAGTATGTAAAGCTAGAAGTTGTATCAGGACACGGTGGATTTGCTTCAGCTTCAGAAATAAAATTATATAATTAGTATTTGAAAGATGAATGGGATTGTAGCAAAAGTATTTTATACTTTCGCTACGGTCTCTTTTTTGTTCTGGTACAAAAACTAGAGAATGTATGCAATGAATTTTCGGAACTTGGAAGTACTGATACTATCCCTATATAAGTGGAAATATCCTAGGTTTCGGTAATTTGATGAAAGACTTCTGGAGTAAATTACCAAAGGTCATGCAATTTTACATATACAAATAAAGGTAATGAGTATGCAGGATGTGATTGAATTATTTTAATATAATTTAATTGCATTTTATTTTTTCTTATAAGCTAAATTAACTATCTTTTTAATATATATATATTAACTTATAATTATTATAAGTTAATTGAATAAGATTGAATATAAATAAGATTAAATAGTAATTTTACCAGGATAATATTGCTAGTGGAACTAATGATTAATAGTAGAATTTTTAGATTTATTCGACAAAATTCTACTATTTACGCATTAAAAATTTAATGTTTTAATAAAGGTGTAATTGGTATGACCACTAAGAAAGGAGAAGATTATACGAATAAAAAGTGCAGTGAAGTAGCAAGTAACGTTATGTCGGATTAATTTTCTTAATACTCGGTTAATTAAGCTTAGAAACAATCTACAACTACAAAATTATCACATTTATAAAAAATAGCATTCTAAGTCTCTACATAGCAAAAATGACCTTATTTTATCCCGAGATAAAAGTATAAGCAATGTACAAGTATAATTTCATTTTTTGTAATTTTGTAGGATCTTATGAAATCGCTATCAAAAAATTCATGACAGGATTAATGATAGGAGCAACGACTCAATCTATCTGGGCTTCCTGCAAATGAAGCAGCTCCAGCTTTCAAATGAATAGCTATTCATTTGAAAGCTAATTAAAGCATAAATAGTTGCAAGGCTAGATTTCATATAAATAAAAATGAAACCTTTAAAATTTAGTCTAACTATTTTATCAACAAACACCAATTTATGGGGGGAATTACCATGAAAAAAACGTTAGTCGTAGGGTTATTAGCTACAGTAGTATCTACAAGCTGTTTCGCTCCTGTAAATACTTTTGCAGAAAGTAAAACAACTTATTTACAACCAAGTAGTATACTTGGACCCGCTATGGATAGGTTATCAAATTCGATTACGACATTAGGATCACAGACGCCATTAATTCAAGGATATGGGCTAATCATATTACAGCAACCAGACCTTGATGTAAATACTATATATGGAATAACAACTGATCAAGGTACTGTAAGAAACCATGTTCGAGACTACCTGGATGTAAATAACCACAAATTATTCGTTGTAAATCAAGACATACAGAGTTTCGAAATGAGATTTACAAATTATTACAATAAATTAGTTGAACTAGCTGGAAAAATGAATGAAGATTCGGAAGCAAAGGCATTATTTGTACGTATTTTTAATTTACTTCAAGGTGACGTGCAAAGAATTCAGTATAATATGAAAATAACTTCAGAAGACTTAAACTATTCTAAAAACGAATTGGTTGAAGATAGTAATAATTTTTCTAGTAAAGTTAGCAGAGCGTTTGAATCTTATAAGGGTTCAAACGGAGACATTGAAAAATTCAGAACGGAAATTGGACACCTTAATGCAGATATTCAAGAAGATTTTGAAAAACTTCTAGCTCTACCAAAAGAAAATCTAGACGGCTCTTTAAATATTACAAAGTCGATTATTAATATTTTGAAAGATGGAGTTAAGGATAAAACTGTAGACGTGTCTAATTTGGAAGCAGTTTATAACCAATATGGACAACTTACAAATGATAAAGTAACAGAACTGAATAAAGCTATTGCTCAGAAGCAACAGAAACTAATTCAATTGGTACAAAATTTAGCGAATATTGAAGTGCAAGCAACTCAAATGACACTTATTGAGCAGCAATTAAATAACCTTACAAGAACAGTTAAAAAGCAAACTCAGAGTTTTGACAATCTAGTAAGTAGTTGGGACACCTTTAATAACATAGTGACTGAAACGGGGACAAGTCTTAATACTGATGCGAAAATAGATTCTAATTCATTACAAGCACGATTAAAAGAACTCAAACAGTTTACGGATGAATTGAAAAAACAAACAACGGAATATCAAGAGAGTGTTACAAAAATAAAAGTAACAGGATGAAATTTGTAGAATGAAGAACAATAATTCTTAATAATATAATGTAAGGAGAGAAAAATGTGATGAAAAAACCTTATAAAGTAATGGCTTTATCTACATTAATAGCAACAATCGTAGCGGGTGGCATTATGCCATCATATGCCTCGGCAGAGGAAACAGCACCTATTTATGCAAATCAAGACCTTAAATACCCTAGTTATTACCTTGGACCAACAGGGCTTGATCATGCGATGAAGGACACTAAATCCAATATGTTGGTAATGGACCTGTATGCTTTAACTATTCTTAAACAAGCAGATATTAATTTGGATGGTTTACCTTCAGTTGGCGATAAGTTAAAAACAGACATTAAAGCCAACCAAAATCTTACTAGAGAAAATGCAACATACTGGTTAAATAATTTGAAATCAGGGATAGTTACGACGAATCAAAATATTATCAGTTATGATACAAAATTCCAAAATTATTCTCGTTATTTATTACAATATAAAAATGATCCAGAAAAACTAACAGCTTTGCTTACAAAGTTGAATGGTGAAGTTTCACAGAATAAAGATCAAGTGACTAAATTAGTGGAGGATTTAAAAAGCTTTCGTGGCAAATTAGAAAAAGATACACAAAATTTAAAAGGGAATGCTGAAGAAATCGTAAATGTTTTAACTGGTCAAGAAGCTGGAATTCCACTGTTTCAGAAACAAATCGAAACAAATAAAGCAGTAATCGATGAGAATAATAAAATTTATATTGCATCGTCGGTTGCAACTGCTGCTGGTGCATATTTAGTTCTTTCACCTTTTGCGCCCTTTGGTGCACCTATATTAGGAGGCGGGATATACGGAGTAGTTTCATCGCAGCAGCAGATAATCAAGGCACAAGAAGAAATTATAACGCTAACACAAAATATTTCAATGGCGCAACTACAGTCAGCTAGGTTAACGATAGTGCAAAGTGATATTAAAAATTTAACAGAAACAATTGATAAAGCTATTGTTTCTCTTGAAAATATAAAGACTGCGTGGGATGGAATGGGAACAAAATATGACGCATTGATTAAGAGTGCTAAAGCTGTTGACCCAGAATTCCTTGCTATGGATATAACAGCAGATCTGGATACAGCGAAGGATCATTGGGAGCAGATTAGAAAGTATGCTGAAAATATTCAAAGTAGTGAGATTTCATTCGTGAACAAATAATATTACATCAAGAAATTGCCGAAGTAATGAAAAATATAATATACTGAGTTTCACTTTTGAAGAACACATAATGTGAGTCTCCTGTTCAAGTTTGAGCAGGAGACTTCCTATATAGTTATGAAACTTAATAAAGATTATAGAATAAGAAAGTACGAGAATCTCTATTTTAATATGTTGTTTTATTTGCAATAATCGTAATTCATTTGAAGTAAAGAATAGAAGCTTATGAATTTAATAAAGTATGCGATGCATGTGAAAGAGTAGGTGAAAAAGATGAATAAGAATTTATATAAGAAAATTATTTTGTCAACAATCATTACGGGAATGGCAGCGAGTAATGTAATTCCACTTCATACTTTGGCAGCAGAACAAACTGTGTCCCAACAGCAAGAAAGTTTGAAGAACTATTCCCTTGGTCCTGGTGAATTTAAAGAAGTAATGGGAAACATGGTGGCAAATATCCTTACAATGGATTCATATGCCAATACAATCAGTAATCAACAGCTGACAGATTTAAGTAAAATAAGTTCTATAAATGGTGATTTACAAGCCAACATGATTAAGCATCAACAGGATGCAATAGAGAATGCCGACTTTTGGTTCATGTATTTTAAAACTCGTATTATGTACACGCATCAGAATATTGTAAGTTATAATGATACGTTTCAAGCAAGTTATAAGCTTTTACTAACTGCTATAGAGCAAAAAGATACAGAGAAATTAAAATATGAACTAGAAAATTTGTACAATAGTATTTTGTACAATAGTCAAAAATTAGATGTACTGTTAGAAAAATTGAAAAATTTTCAAGGTGAAATAGCAGAAAATACAAGAAATTTCAAAGAAGATTTCAATCAATTGGAGAATATTCTAGAAAGTACGAACGCTGGTATTCCGCTTCTACAACAACGAATTGAGAATTGTAATAATATAATTAAAGAAAACTATGCTAATCGTGGTAAATATATAGCTGCGGCTGTACTCCTGCCTCCATATGGTATACCAATGATTGTCCAAGTTGACAATAATATCGCATCTGCACAACAAGAAATAGAACAAATAAAGTCCAGAATTTCTGGAGCGGAGGCAGAAGTAGTTATTTTGACTGATGCCAAAAATAAAACGGAACATATGGCTGCAACAGTTGGTACAGCTGTTACTGCTCTTGAAAATATAAAGACTCAGTGGGGGACAGTGGAGAAAAAATATAAATCATTGATTGACAGTGTTGACAACATTAATCTAGACCTGTTTGATGAGATTATAAGAGCAGATCTGAATACAGCGAAGGATAATTGGCAGGACCTTAAAAATTATACGGATAAATTATATGAAGGTGCTAAGATTGTAGAAAATAAATAGATTGTACAAATAGGAAAACCGCAAATAGGACCGGATTGCAACTGAATACTATTAAAAACATACAACCTTGTATTTGTTGGTAAGGTTGTATGTTTTTTTATAGGGATGTAACAACTTCAGGTACCTTCAATATTTTTGTGTAAGGCGGGAGAAATGTCGAAAAATAGCTGTAATTGTCAAATTTTATTGCTGTACGACCTGTTCGATGTTAAGTTCGTAGTAGTAAGAAAAAAAGGAAATGGGTTCGTTCCATTCCCATATCCTAGCTTTCGTAATTATTTAGTATGAATAAGAATGGAGATTTCTTTCTTCAGTTATGTTTTATATTTATCAGACTATATGAAGATTTACGAGTTATTATTTCTTAATTTTCAAAAAATAAACCGACAGGAAATCGAAATTAATTACATTCATTCAGCGAAAGGACTTTAATGGAACTAATTGAAAAGGAAAGGATTATTTATATGCAGAAAAGGAATCGTTATATGTTTCAAAAACCGATGACAGTACTTGCGACATCTGTTATTTTGACCACTACATTATTTTCACCTGTCATGACAAATGGCTTGATTGTTCATGCTGAAACGATTGCTGCACAGACTACAAACCAATATGAACAGAGGGAGTTTGATCTTCCAGCTACAGGGAGTTATGGGGATGAAGCAAAAAGAGAAAGAAGAAGTAATCAAAAAACCTATATGCCAACAGGAAT
>NZ_NUPZ01000044.1 GCF_002584985.1 Bacillus sp. AFS029637
CCCGGTCGGGACCGCCATTTATGTTGGCTCGGTAGCTCAGTCGGTAGAGCAGAGGACTGAAAATCCTCGTGTCGGCGGTTCGATTCCGTCCCGAGCCACCATTTTTTTTATGCCGGCTTAGCTCAATTGGTAGAGCAACTGACTTGTAATCAGTAGGTTGGGGGTTCAAGTCCTCTAGCCGGCATCATTTAGGGGCATAGTTTAAAGGTAGAACTGAGGTCTCCAAAACCTCCAGTGTGGGTTCGATTCCTACTGCCCCTGTAAAGTATATGGGCCTATAGCTCAGCTGGTTAGAGCGCACGCCTGATAAGCGTGAGGTCGATGGTTCGAGTCCATTTAGGCCCACCATATATATTCCGCAGTAGCTCAGTGGTAGAGCTATCGGCTGTTAACCGATCGGTCGTAGGTTCGAGTCCTACCTGCGGAGCCATGGCCCGTTGGTCAAGTGGTTAAGACACCGCCCTTTCACGGCGGTAACACGGGTTCGAATCCCGTACGGGTCATAAAAAAAGAGTCAGCAATATGCTGACTCTTTTTTATTATGTTTAATCCTCTTTTATCATCTTCTTTTTCTGAAATAAATAAAGGGATTTAGGAAAAGCTATGGTATGTATTAAAAGGAGGAGATAAAAATGACACGAGTTCGAGAACTTATGAGTACTCATATTGTACATTGTACACCGCTAGATAATGTATATGAGGCCGCTGTAAAGATGAAAGAAGAATCGGTTGGATTGATTCCTGTTGTTGAAAATGAACAAGTTGTTGGGCTTGTTACTGATCGCGATTTAGTTGTTCGAGGGATTGCTGAGAAACATCCTGGATCTAATAAAATTACAAATGTCATGACAACAAACATTGTTTCAGTTTCTCCAGATGATGCGATTGAAAAGGCTACAGAATTAATGGCACAGTATCAAATTAGACGATTACCAGTAGTTGAAAGCGGTCAATTAGTTGGGATGTTAGCATTAGGTGACTTAGCTATAAGAGAATCGACAGATGATCAAGCGGGATTTGCTTTAGGCGAAATATCGGGACATACAGAATAAAGATAAAACCTTAATAAATGGAAGTCTACTGCCCGCAAATAGTAAGATAAATTACGTATGAAGAACAGATACATCATTCTAGTATATAGACTAAACTAATATGTTAGCGTGATGTATCTAGGGCATTATATAATAGGTATACAGTTCATATTTTCGACAGTTTTGTAACATTTGTCATTCCTAATTTTTAATAAGAGAAAAAATGATATACTGATAGATATAAGCATTATGATAGATTTTGAATATAACAATATTTATCATTATTGATGTAACAATGAATTAATATTTCTTATGTAGATAAAGTGAAACTTTAATCAGCAGGGGAGGGATTCATCATCCAACTGATTATTAGTTGAAAGAGTCGGGCTTTTACGTGCAGTTATCTCCCACCTAATTTCCTCGCATTCGCTGAATTTTGAGGTGGGAGTCTTACTGCCCGCAAATAGCGGGATAAAAAGGGAAGGAGAATTATATGAGGGCTGTACAGGGTGATCCGAATTGGAATTTGGTTACAGATACATATATAGAACCAACTAATTTCGCTGAATTATTTTCTTTGCTTGTACCTTGTCATCCAAAAGGTGAAGGGAACGAGCGTACTATATTAGTGTGGAAAGAAAAAGAATTTTATAAAGAAGAAAATGTAGCGGCGTTTATCGTATACGGAATAAATAAAGTGAAAAATCTACCGCAGTTTCATAAAGATGAAATCCCAACTTTAGTACGTATTCTACGTCTATGCCAAGAGATTGGTTGGTATGAAGAGGCAAATACTTTTATGAAAACACAAGGGCTAGATGAGTTTGTCCAAACGTCATTAGAATATGAAACATGGGACCTTTTGACGCAAGTGGTTGCTTTAAACTACTTAATTATTAAATATCGTATTGGTGAATTAAGAGATGAGGATGCAGAAATTTGGGATAGAGTTAAATTTAATGAGAAATGTATCACAGATTGTAAACATCTATTATCCCATAAAGAAGTATTGGAATTTACATTCTTTTATATGTGCAAGAGAGCGAAGTTACTGTCAAAAGAGCAATTAAATAGTGATATGATGAGTCTAGCGATGTATTGTAATACTTTTGTGTATGATTTATATACACATGACTTATTACGAAAATATCGTAAGTGTACAGACTTTTTATCATATTATGGACCGAGTCAAGCGGTTTTAGCTTGTCAAAGAGCTGTACTTTCTCAAATTTCCGATCGATTAGACCCACTAAAGACAACACATGTAGATGATTATTTATATGTAATGAAAGAAATGATGGAACATATGACGATAGGGGTAATGGATCGTTATGGTCATTTTATTGGAAAGTTACTTTCTTATGTGCCTTTTTTCGAAATGATTCAAGTTCCACAGCATGCATATTATTGTGAAGAATTACTGTATATTTGTAAGGGCATTGAATATAAGGAAGAAATATTACGCAATTATATCTTTATACAATTACATGATTGTTTACCATCATTCTTTAAACTATTTCTTAAAAATAAGCGTTATGCAACGATTCATGATATTTTATTCTATTGGTGCGACGATGAACAAAGAATGAGCTTAGAGAAAAAATATAATCTGAGTTTTATTTATGAAAAATATGCTTGTGGATAAACAGTACTGTTTATATGAAAATTTAATATAAATTAAAAAGGATCTCAAATTTATGTGAGATCCTTTTTTGCTAGTAAAACAAGGAGAAAGTAATTAAGATGAGAAATAACATTCCATAAAGGAGAAATTGTGCAGTATAACTTCCTTGTATACCAAAAAAAGTATTTGTTTTTTCATATAAATTCAATATATATTTCATTGGAGTATCTTTGAAAGATTGGTACACAGTGTCTCCTTTTTCTAAGCCTCTTGTTCATGTTTTTTATTATTAGGGACATTCACGTATCTAGCTATGAATAATAAAATAGCCATAAAGAATACAGGAAGTACGGTAGATACATAAAAACCATTACTAATAACATTTGTTATAAGGGCACTTAATAGAAAAATAGCATTATAGATATGGGCAATTTTTAGTTTTAGTTGCACTTGAAATGATTCCATCATAATTTCTAAAGCAACAAAGGCAATGATAATAGATAAAAATACAGTGTTCGTATTATAAATGATTAAACAAAAAATTAAACCTAAAAAGGCTAAGTATTCAATTAAGAGAGGTATATTGCGTGGCATACAATTTACCTAACTAAATATGGCAGTGGATTTACTGCATTTGTTTTTTCAAAATTCCATTCTCCATTGTGTAGCTCAAAGTGGAGATGTTGTCCGTATGAATGACCTGTGTTTCCCATATGACCTACTAATTGCCCAGTTTGTACTTGATCACCAACTTGTACAGTGCGGTCTTTCATATGAGCATAAACGGTTGTATATAATTTATCGTTTATTTGATGGGAGATGAACACGACATTACCATAACTAGCTGAATAATAAGATTTCACAACTTTACCTGCAGCAGCAGCTTGAATAGAGACGTTACCTTGTGCTGCAATATCTATACCATAATGCATTTGTTCCCAGCGCATATCAAAGGTTGAGCTAACTTTTCCTTGAGTAGGAAATTTGAAAGCAGCTGGAATTGAAGAAGATTGAGCTGTTTGAGCTTGTGATTGCGGTTGATTTTGTACTATATAGTGTTTTGCCACATATCCGTATCCTGTACCAAAACGAATTTTATACCAAGTTCCTACAGTTTCTACTACTTGTACTTGTGTACCATTTTGTAATGAACCAAGTAGAGCACTACTTGTACTAGCATTACTACGTACATTAAGTTTTGGTGTTGCAACTGTGTACTTCGTATTATTTTGAACTGTAGTTCCTTTTACTAAAGGCTGTGAACCATTAGATATGAATGCTTTTTGTACATAACCTGTTTGACCATTATGTAAAATTTTATACCATTCGCCTTGTTCTTCTTGAATGGTAATGAACTTACCGTTTGGTAATACATCTAAAATTGAAGACTCTAAATTAGGTTCAGAGCGAACGTTTAATGCATTAGCATTGACGATGTATTGATTATTAGATTGAAGTTTGTTTTTTAGTAGAATAGCATCTTTTTGTACGTAACCTACTTTATTATTAACAGATACTTTATACCAATCATTCGTTGTTTCAAGTATATTCACTTTCGTATTAAAGCGGATCGTATCAATAGATGTGCTATTTGTATTGTCTTCTTTATGTAAAGTTGCTTGGTCGACTTTGACATATCCAGTTTTAACATTAGATAATTGTTCAGCGTTTGCTTTTTGTACATTTGTTTCGCCCATAGAAGGTAGTAAAGAAGCAATTGCGACAGTAGTTGCTGTTAAAGCAGTAGCTTTCATATTCATATAATAGAGACCTCCTCTAGTTGTATAGTTGTAATTTTATTATAGTATAAAGATATAATATAGTGGGGGTATTCACATAAATGTAATATGAAATCAATATAAAAATAAATTTTTTGAGGATAATGATTCTTTTTAATCCAATTAATTAGGATATCATTTTCTAAAATGGAATATAATTATTGTATAGCTTGATGATTTTGTTGACAATTGAGAAAATTAAAACAGTTGATGATGTCTTATTACGGTGTTATACTGACAGTGATAATTTTATAGTTTGCTAGGAGAGCTGGTGTTGCCAGCTGAGAGTAGGCCGTAAGCCTTTGATCCTTTTCATTACCTGATCTAGATTATGCTAGCGTAGGGAAGCAATTCGGACACTAACTATGAGTCCCCGTTTCTTTGCGTATAGAAACGGGGCTTTTTTATTTAAAAATTTCATATTGAAACCACTAGGGGTGCTTGATGTGCTGAGAGAGGACTAATCCTTAACCCTTACAGACCTGATCTAGGTAATACTAGCGAAGGGAAGTGGAACAACGAATAAATGTATAATTTTATTTGCTGTAACCACTTCTTATATAGAAGTGGTTTTTTATTTAGATATATATATTGAAGGGGGAAATAGAAATGAAGTTTTGCGATAGATTATTAGAAACTGTGCAACCTGTTTGGGAGAAAAGTCATAATCATCCGTTTGTAGTAGGTATGGGGGATGGTACGTTAGAAAAAGATAGATTTCAGTATTATATTATTCAAGATTATTTATATCTATTAGATTATGCAAAGCTATATGCAATTGGTGTTGTAAAGGCAACGAACCCACAAATAATGGGGAAATTTGCTGAACAAATTGATGGAATATTAAATGGAGAAATGACGATTCATAAACAATATGCAAAACGACTGGGTATTTCTGTAGAAGAAATGGAATCTGCAAAACCATCTGCTAAAAATTTAGCTTATACAAACTATATGATGTCAGTATCTCAAAATGGCACACTTGCAGAATTAATCGCAGCACTTCTTCCGTGTATGTGGAGTTACTGGGAAATTGGAAAGCGTTTAAATGATATTCCGGGAGCAAGAGATCATGAGTTCTTTGGCGAATGGATTCAAGGATATAGTTCTGAAGAATACGGTAATCTTTGTGTTTGGTTAATTGATTTATTAAATGAAATGGCAGTTGGAAAGTCAGAGAAAGAGTTAGAACGATTAGAGGAGATTTTCTTATATTCCAGCCGATTTGAATATTTATTCTGGGATATGTCCTATCGTAAGGAGATGTGGGGATTTGAGGAGCAAGAACATACTACAGTTTCATAATGTTTCTTTTCATTATGATGAGAAACCAATCATCAGTGAATTAAATGCTTCTATACAAGATAAAGAATTTGTCAGTATTATCGGACCAAGTGGTTGTGGGAAAAGTACTTTATTTCGCCTTATAACAGGCTTAGAAGAAGCAAGCGCTGGAAAGATAGAGCTGACAGAAACAAAGAGTCATCCTGTAGGGTATATGCCCCAAAAAGATATGCTCCTGCCATGGAGAACGATTATTGAAAATGCGGCCCTGCCGCTAGAGTGCCAAGGTGTGCAGAAGAAAGAAGCGCAAGTGAAAGCAAAGGAACTGTTGCATAAATTTGGTTTACAAGGATACGAGAAAAAATATCCGAAAGATTTATCTGGAGGTATGAGACAGCGTGTATCTTTTATTCGAACATTGTTAACAGGCGGAGAGATATTGTTATTAGATGAACCGTTTAGCGCGTTAGATGCTTTAACGAAGGCTTCTTTGCAAGAATGGTTGTTTGAACAATGGAAAGAGTGGGAAAAAACAATTTTATTCATTACTCATGATGTTGAAGAAGCATTGTTCCTTTCGAATCGAATTTTAGTAGTGGAACAGCAACCGATAACGACTTTGACTGAGCGAATTGTGCCACTTGGCCATAACAGAACACGAAAGGATTTATATAAACCGGACGTGTTAGCGCTGAAAGAGGAACTTCTTAGTATGTTACAAAGGCAGGTACTTGTATGATGAACCGATTGAAAGAATTAGTTCCTGCCATTACACTTTCTAGTATTTTACTTGTTATGTGGGAAATAGGCGCAAGAATTGTAGATGAGATGTACATTTTACCGTCACCGTCTGCAATCGTAATGAAGATATGGAAACTAAAAGATATATTATTTACGGTTCATTTGCCGGCAACGTTATACGTCGTTTTAATAGGTGTTGTTATTTCTGTCGTATTAGGTGTGGGGCTAGCAATGTTAATGAATGCGAGTACATGGATGGAAAGAGCTTTTTATCCATTATTAGTTGCCTCACAAACGATCCCGATTACCGCGCTTGCTCCGCTCTTCGTTTTATGGTTTGGATACACAATCTGGAGTAAGGTCGTTGTTACAGTTTTAATTACGTTTTTCCCGATTGCGGTCAATACGTATGATGGACTGCGTAGTACGAAAAAAGAATGGGAGGAGCTCTTAGTTACATATGGAGCAACGAAAAAAGACGTTTTTCTTAAGTTAAAGTTGCCATCTGCTCTTCCTTATTTTTTCTCGGCTTTAAAAATTGCAGTCCCACTTAGTGTGATTGGAGCAGCAATTGGGGAATGGCTCGGTGCACAAGCTGGGCTTGGATATTTCAGTAAAAGGATGATGACGCAGTTAGATGGTGCGGGGGTATTTGCACCAATTGTATTGCTATCATTATTAGCTATTTTTTTCGTCATACTTATTTCTATGTTAGAAAAGAAATTCATTAGTTGGAGGAAGCATTCATGAAATTTTTAAAACGCATCATTGTGTTTACATTATTAGTTGCAATGATTGCTGGATGTTCAAGTAATTCAGCATCAGACAAGGGGAAAAAAGAGAAAGAAATAACGGTCATGCTTGATTGGTACCCAAATGCGGTGCATAGCTTTATTTATGCAGCAATTGAAAAAGGATACTTTAAAGAAGAAGGAGTAAAGGTAAATATTAAATTCCCTTCTAATCCGACTGATCCATTAACGTTGGCGGCTGCAGGAAAAGTAACAGTGGGCTTATATTATCAGCCAGATGTTGTCATGGCTAGAGCAAATGAACAAATTCCAGTGAAATCAATTGGAGCTGTCGTACGTTCACCGTTAAATCATGTTGTATCGCTGAAATCAGCAGGCATTCAATCACCGAAAGATTTAGAAGGCAAAACAGTAGGTTACTCTGGAACGCCTTTAAGTGAAGCATATTTAAAAACGATGGTAAAAGAAGATGGTGGTAATCCAGATACAGTGAAAGTAGTTGATGTAGGCTTTGATTTAGTGCCAGCATTAATTACGAAAAAAGTAGATGCTGTAACAGGGGCATACATTAACCATGAAGTACCTGTTATGCGTCATGAAGGTCATGAACCAGCGTACTTTAATCCAGCTGATTACGGCGTACCGAATTATCATGAGCTTGTGTTTGTAACAGGTGACAAAACATTGGAAAAAGATAAAGAAGCTCTGCAAGCCTTTTTACGCGGGGCGAAAAAGGGGTATGACTTTATGAAGAAAAACCCTGATGAAGCATTAAATATTTTATTAGATCATCAAGAAAAAGAAAACTTCCCGCTTGTGCCAGAAGTTGAAAAAGAAAGTATGAAAATTTTATTAGAGAAGATGGAAACGAAAGATGAGCCATTCTTATCAGATTCAAAAGAGTCTTGGGAGAAACAAAGTAAATGGTTGAAAGACAAAGGAATGACGAAAGAAATCGTTCCAGCCGATGAGCTATTCGAAAATATTTTAAAGTAGGCGAATGAATATGAAAAATGAGCTTCACGTAATCTCAAATGGCCATATGCCGTTCGAAGAGTTAGTGAATGTAGCGATGCAAATTGAGAGTGAGATTGATTATTTGCATATTCGTGAGCGTGAGAAAAGTACAAAGGAATTATATGAAGGGGTGGAAAGCCTTTTAAAAAAAGGCTTTCCGGCATCTAAACTTGTTATAAATGACCGAATTGATATTGCTGTTTTATTAAATATCCCGCGTGTACAGCTAGGGTATCGAAGCACAGATGTAAGGTCAGTGAAAGAAAAGTTTTCGTATTTGCATGTTGGTTATTCCGTACATTCTTTAGAAGAAGCGATAGAGGCTTTTAAGAATGGGGCTAATTCGCTCGTTTATGGCCATGTATTCCCAACAGATTGCAAAAAAGGTGTGCCAGCGAGAGGGTTAGAGGAAATTTCGGACATTGCAAAGAGCTTATCGATACCGATTATAGCTATTGGAGGAATTACTCCTGAAAATACAAGGGATGTTCTTGCAAGTGAAGTAAGTGGAATTGCTGTTATGTCTGGAATTGTAAGTAATAGTAACCCGTATAGCAGAGCGAAATCTTATAAGGAATCAATAAGAAAGTGGGCGGGGAAACATGTGTGAGAAGTATGATGTAGCGATTATTGGCGGTGGTGTAATTGGTAGTTCAGTTGCACATTTTCTAGCAGAAAGAGGACATAAAGTAGCAATTATAGAGAAGCAGAGAATTGCCTCGGAAGCCTCGAAAGCTGCTGCTGGCCTGCTCGGTGTTCAGGCAGAATGGGATGCGTATGACCCGCTATTTGAACTTGCTAGAGAAAGCCGTGCTATATTCCCAAAACTTGCAACAGTTTTACGTGAAAAGACGGGTATTGATATTGGATATGAGGAAAAAGGAATATATCGCATTGCTCAAAATGAAGGGGAGAAGGAAAGAATTCTTCACATTATGGATTGGCAGCAAAAAACAGGTGAAGATTCCTATTTTCTAACAGGAGACCATTTACGAGAAAAAGAGCCGTTTCTATCCGAATCAATTATCGGAGCGGTATATTATCCGAAAGATGGTCACGTTATTGCACCAGAGCTTACGAAAGCACTCGCACAGTCTGCAGCCATTTCCGGTGCCGATATATATGAACAGACAGAGGTATTTGATATTCGTATTGAAAATAATAAAGTGACTGGAATTGTTACAAGCGAAGGTATTATCGCGTGTGAGAAAGTCGTTATTGCAGGAGGTTCATGGAGCACGAAGCTACTAGGCCATTTTCACCGTGATTGGGGTACATATCCAGTTAAAGGAGAAGTGGTTGCAGTAAGAAGCAGAAAACCACTTTTAAAGGCACCTATTTTCCAAGAAAGATTTTACATTGCACCAAAGCGCGGTGGGCGTTACGTAATTGGGGCAACGATGAAGCCTCATACGTTCAATAAAACTGTACAGCCAGAAAGTATTACTTCTATATTAGAGCGTGCTTATACAATATTACCGGCTTTAAAAGAGGCAGAGTGGGAAAGCACATGGGCTGGATTAAGGCCACAATCGAATCATGAAGCTCCTTATATGGGAGAGCATGAAGAAATAAAAGGTTTATATGCTTGTACTGGGCATTATCGAAACGGTATTTTATTAAGCCCTGTTTCTGGTCAGTATATGGCTGATTTAATAGAAGGAAAGCAGGAGAATCACTTGCTAGATTCATTGCTTTCTAAAATGGTTTAGAAAGGGGATGGAAGTTTGAATTTAAAAATTAATGGTAACCAAATGGAAGTGCCAGCGAGTGTGAAAACAGTAGCTGAGTTACTTACACATTTAGAGTTAGATAACAGAATTGTTGTAGTAGAGCGTAATAAAGATATTTTACAAAAAGATGATCATAAAGATACATCTGTTTTTGATGGAGACCAAATTGAGATTGTAACTTTCGTAGGAGGCGGTTGATTATGTTAAACATTGGACCATTTTCATTTCATTCTAGACTTTTATTAGGAACAGGAAAATTCCCTGATTTTGATGTACAGCAAAAAGCAATTGATGTATCTGAGGCTGAGGTTTTAACGTTCGCAGTACGCCGCATGGATATATTTGATGCAAAACAGCCTAATTTATTAGAGAAACTTGATGTAAAAAAATATACGTTATTACCGAATACAGCTGGAGCAAAAAATGCTGAAGAAGCTGTTCGTATTGCAAAATTAGCAAAAGCTTCAGGGCTTTGCGATATGATCAAAGTTGAAGTTATTGGTGATGATAGAACGTTATTACCTGATCCGGTAGAAACATTGAGAGCATCTGAAATGTTACTAGAAGAAGGGTTTATCGTACTTCCGTACACATCGGATGATGTTGTATTAGCACGTAAATTACAAGAACTTGGCGTGCACGCGATTATGCCAGGAGCATCTCCAATTGGTTCAGGGCTTGGTATTGTAAATCCGTTAAATTTAAGTTTCATTATTGAACAAGCGACAGTACCAGTTATCGTTGATGCAGGTATCGGTAGCCCAGCTGATGCGGCATTTGCAATGGAATTAGGAGCAGATGGCGTGTTATTAAATACAGCAGTGTCTGGTGCAAAAGACCCTATTAAAATGGCACAGGCAATGAAATTAAGTATTGAAGCAGGACGTTTAGGATTTGAAGCAGGTCGTATTGCACGTAAGCGTTGTGCAACTGCAAGTAGTCCTTTAGAAGGAATGAGCGTAGTTGAATAATCGATATTCTCGCCAAGAACTATTTTCTCCAATTGGAGAAGAAGGACAACAAAAAATAAGAGAAAAGCATGTACTCATTATCGGTGCAGGCGCACTAGGTAGTGCAAATGCAGAAATGTTCGTAAGAGCAGGCGTTGGTACAGTAACGATTGTTGACCGGGATTATGTTGATTGGAGTAATTTACAAAGGCAGCAATTGTACGCAGAGAGTGATGTAGAGAATAACCTTCCGAAGGCTGTAGCAGCAAAGAAGCGTCTAGAAGTGATTAATAGTGAAGTAAGAGTAGAAGCTCTCGTTCAAGATGTAACAGCTGAGGAATTAGAAGAGCTTGTTACAAACGTTGATGTAATTATTGATGCAACTGATAATTTCGAAACGCGTTTCATTGTAAATGATATAGCACAAAAATATTCTATTCCATGGATTTACGGGGCATGTGTGGGGAGTTACGGCCTTTCTTACACCATTCTTCCTAGTAAAACGCCATGTTTATCATGTTTATTACAATCGATTCCGCTTGGCGGAGCAACATGTGATACAGCGGGTATTATATCGCCTGCTGTATCTCTTGTCGTTTCTCATCAAGTAACAGAAGCGCTTAAACTGCTAGTAGAAGATTATGAGTCACTCCGGGATGGACTTGTATCGTTTGATGTGTGGAAGAATGAATATTCATGTATGAATGTACAAAAGCTTCGTAAGCATAATTGTCCTTCGTGCGGAGAGAATGCATTATATCCGTATTTAAATAAAGAAAATACATCGAAAACAGCAGTTTTATGCGGGAGAAATACAGTTCAAATTAGGCCACCTTATAAAGAGGAAATGAATTTTGAACAATATAAAGGGTTGCTGAAAGGTCGCGTGACAGATTTAAATGTAAATCCATATTTACTATCATTTTCTATTGAAGAGAAGAGATTGGTTGCCTTTAAAGATGGACGTGTACTCGTACATGGAACGAAAGATATAAGTGAAGCAAAAACGATTTATCATCGCTATTTTGGATAGAAAAGGATGAGTGGGATGAAAGTAAATAAAGCTTTAACAATTGCAGGGTCTGATAGTGGCGGCGGTGCTGGAATTCAAGCAGATTTAAAAACATTCCAAGAGCTTGGTGTGTATGGAATGACAGCTATTACGGCAATTACTGCTCAAAACACGCTTGGTGTGCAAGGGGTATATCCTGTTCCGTTAGAAGGTATTACGGAACAGCTGAATTCAATTGGTACGGATTTAACACCAGATGCTGTGAAACTAGGAATGTTGTTTAGTAGTGAAATTATTCAAATTGTGGCAGAGCAGATTAAGAAATTTGGCTGGAATAATATTGTGCTAGACCCTGTTATGATTGCTAAGGGCGGTGCGTCATTATTACAACAAGAAGCAGTGCAAGCATTAAAAGAATACTTATTACCAGTAGCAACGGTTGTAACACCGAATGTTCCGGAAGCAGAAGTGTTAACTGGGATGGAGATTCGTAATATTGAAGATAGTAAGGAAGCTGCAAAAGTATTGCATGAATTAGGTGCTAAATATGTGCTTATGAAGGGCGGACATGCAGAATATCAAGGTAATGAAGTAATTGATTTACTTTTTGATGGAGAAGAGTTTATTGAATTTAGAAGTGAACGAATTCCTTCGAAACAAACGCACGGAAGCGGGTGTACATTTGCTTCAGCAGTTACAGCAGGACTTGCGAAAGGATATTCAATCGAAGAGGCAGTTCAAGAGGCAAAACGATTTATTAGTATAGCAATTGAAGAGCCATTGAATATTGGCAGTGGTCATGGACCGACGAATCATTTTGCGTATAAATTGAATAAGACACAAGCATAGTGAAAATTTAACCCGTGGGGCTATATCCCCACGGGTTATTAATGATTTTTAATATATGTTAGCAAATATGATTGGCTTACATGTGTCCTTTAGATGAGTAAAGTATATAAAAGGTGTGATGATATTAATATGAAAAATATAACATAGGGAATCATAGCTTTCTTATTATTACTTAAGTGTTTACTATAAATTAATAACAAACAAGAAATTAAAAAAATGATTTCTAATGTAGTACGGAATTCAGTATAACTAGGAATAGTAACTAAAATCGCTAGAATTATTAGTGACGAATTGCCTAGAATAGTTATTATTTGAATAAAATTTTTCTTTTTATCCTCGGTCATATACCATCCTCATTTCATCTTTAATTTTTAATCATTTCTTTACTTAGTATTATTACAATACGATTAATGAAAATTCCTATTGAGTGTAAATATTTATAATGTTTAACAATAAAAAACTTGATTTTGAGGAGATTTCTCCTGTTTACTTTTTCCAAATACAAGAGTAATATATCAGCCAGAATACATTTTTTTGTAAACGCTGAGTCCAAATGTATGGAGCGGAGGAACCAATTTGTGCAGTGTCACTTGGGGTGAATCTTTCAGTTTTGAAAGTAGGGCTACTCTCAAAGTCCGAATCCGACAGCTAACTTCGTAAGCGTCTTGAGAGAGGACGGTGCCATGATGGATACATCACTTCATCGATCTGATTAGTATAGGGGAATATCAATTTATGTTGGAGTTCTTTTATGCTAAGGAGGATGAGGTACATGGAACTAACACTTATTTGTGTTGGAGAAGAAAGCAAGGTAAATAGTTTAATAGATTTAGTAGCATTTCAACATGAGTTAATTATTTTTACAGCAAATGAAGAGATAGCGGTTGAAGTGAGGAATTGTGGGTTTGATTGGACGTATAGTTGTAGTAAGGAGCAGGATTTTACTAGTATTTGTGAGTGTATTAAGAAGGTGATTTTACTAGGGGATGAGCTTCCAATCATTAGTTTCTTTACAGAACACATTCGCTTTTCTTTTCAAGCACCTATTACTGTTGTTACAAGAAATAAACGATATCCAGCGAGGCTCTATGAAACGATTGGAGCTAAATTCGTCGTGTTTACGAATTGTGATAACATTTCTTTTTTATTTTTTGAATAGGGCGGAGGAGAGTGAATATGAAGGTGTTGTTACTAGGAGATATAGCGAATCGTTGGGCGGTATCGATAGAGAGAGTTGAAAAATTGATCCAGATTGATCCTCTTTTTCCAGGTCCATATATTATATTACCATCAAAAGATGTTTTGTATTTAGAGGCGGATATTACCGAATATGAGCAGTTACATGCCGAATTGGTACAAGTTTATATTCGAGGGAGAAATTTACGTGCTTTTTTACGAGGTGAATAAATTTTGAATGAAATAGAGAGCGAATGTTAAGTGGACCTAAGGTGGGCGCTTATATACATTCGCCCTTCTTTTGCATATTAAAAAGATAATTTCTACGAAAAAGAAAGAAAAGACAAGAAAACAGATGAAAAAATATTAATAACACTAAATGTAAGCGTTTAAACGATAAAATATTTTCTTATTTTAGTTAATTTAGCTCTTTACAAGTGAAATATAGAGGAGTATATTTACTCTCATAAATCATTCATAAAATTTCCAAAAAAACCTAAAATCGCTGAGTTCCAGAAATGGAGCGGGGGAACCAATTTTGTGCATCGTCACTTGGGGTGAATCTTTCAGTTTTGAAAGTAGGGCTACTCTTTAGGCCCGAATCCGACAGCTAACCTCGTAAGCGTTTAGAGAGGAGGTTTACTTTGTGTTGTTCATTTTTTGAACACTGAGTAGAGCTCAGTGTTCTTTTTTAATATTTCAATGGTAAATTTTAACAAAAAAGTGAGGGGTAGCTATGTTAGATGTTGTAATGATCGGGACGTTTATTCTATTAGTTGCATCGATGGTGAGTCTTGCAAGTTGGTCAGATAAAGTTGTGAAGGAAGGAAAGCAATCATGATGATTGCCTTATCAGTTATTGTCGCAGCGATTACGGTGTATTTAGTATATGCATTATTAAATCCAGAGAAGTTTTAATTAGGGGGAATCATTCATTATGATTTGGATTGCAGTCGTTATTACGATGCTCTTGTTTATTTTAGTAGCAAAGCCAACGGGGATTTATTTAGAAAAAGCTTTTCAGGGGAGTAAGACGCTAGATAAAGTATTCGGGCCTTTTGAAAAACTTATTTTTAAAATTACGGGTGTAAAAGCATACAATCAAACGTGGAAACAGTACGCATTATCATTAGTTTTATTAAATGGATTTATGATTGTTGTTGTATATTTCATTTTTAGATTACAAGGGGTATTGCCACTAAATCCAGCGCATATTGAAGGGATGGAGCCTACGCTCGCTTTTAATACAGCGATTAGTTTTATGGCTGATACAAACTTACAACATTACAGCGGTGAAAATGGTTTATCTTATTTATCGCAATTAATTGGGATTACGTTTTTAATGTTTGCGGCACCAGCAACGACGTTAGCGCTTGTTATGGCATTTATAAGAGGGCTTGCTGGAAAAGAACTCGGTAACTTTTTCGTTGATTTTACGAGAGCATTAACGAGAGTGTTTCTTCCTATCGCATTTATTGCAGCACTAGTCTTTGTTGCACTTGGTGTACCGCAAACGTTAGATGGGGCGGTTACAGCACAAACAATTGATGGTGCGAAGCAAAGTATTTTACGTGGTCCAGTTGCCTCATTCGTTGCCATTAAGGAACTTGGAAATAACGGCGGTGGATTTTTCGGGGCAAATTCTACACATCCTTTCGAAAATCCAGGACAAATGAGTAATATTTTGCAAATGATGCTTATGATGTTATTGCCAACAGCACTTCCATTTACGTACGGACGAATGGTAGGAAATAAAAAACAAGGTCGTATCCTTTTCGTTTCACTATTTATGGTGTTTTTATTAGGGTTTATAACGATTACTACATCTGAATTAAATGGGAATCCAGCGTTAAATGGAATGGGTATCGAACATGTACAAGGAAGTACAGAAGGAAAAGAGGTCCGATTTGGGACAGTATTTTCTTCACTATACGCAACAGTAACGACAGCTGCTGAAACCGGAGCGGTGAATACGATGCATGATACGTTAACACCAATTGGCGGGTTAGTTCCACTCGTAAATATGATGTTAAATACAGTATACGGCGGTGTTGGAGCAGGCTTTGTGAACATTATTATGTATGCGATTATTGCGGTCTTTATATCTGGGTTAATGGTAGGACGAACACCAGAGTTTTTAGGTAAGAAAATTGAAGGTAAGGAAATGAAATTAATCGCGGTAACGATATTATTTCATCCATTGCTTATTTTAGGATTTTCGGCATTAGCTCTTTCAACAAATTTAGGAACGGATGCCGTTTCTCATTCAGGTTTCCACGGTTTAACGCAAGTTGTATATGAATACACATCGTCAGCTGCGAATAACGGATCTGGATTTGAAGGTTTAGCAGATAATACACCATTTTGGAATATTACGACTGGTTTAGTTATGTTTTTAGGACGCTATTTCAGTTTAATTACGATGCTAGCTGTGGCATCTTCGCTGAAAGAAAAAACGGTAGTGCCAGAAACAGTTGGAACGTTCCGTACAGATAATGGTTTGTTTGGAGGGATTTTCATCGGAACGATTGTAATTGTTGGAGCGTTAACATTCTTCCCGATGTTAGTACTTGGCCCAATGGCAGAATTTCTTACATTGAAGTAATGGAGGGTAAATGATGAGACCGGTAGTAGTAAAAGAAAAAAGAGTGAACGAACCACAAGTACATGCTGTAGAAGATGAGGTTAGACAAGCGAAAACGATGGATCGTGATATCGTCAAACATGCGATGAAACAATCCTTTGCGAAATTGAATCCGAAAGTAATGATAAAAAATCCGATTATGTTCGTTGTGGAAATTGGATTTATCATTACGTTAATTTTATCCTTTCTTCCAAGTAGTTCTAGTAGTGTACCAGGATGGTTTAATATAACAGTTTCTCTCATTCTATTATTTACAGTTTTATTTGCGAACTTTGCAGAAGCGTTAGCTGAAGGTCGTGGTAAAGCACAAGCTGATTCTTTAAAACAATCGAAGAAAGATGTGTTTGCAAATGTTGTAAAAGAAAATGGAGACATTGTTCAAGTTTCAGCAACTGACCTAAGAAAAGGTGACGTTGTTATTGTAAAGCAAGGTGAAATGATTCCAAATGATGGGGAAGTTATTAAAGGATTAGCGTCTGTCGATGAATCTGCAATTACAGGGGAATCAGCTCCTGTAATAAAAGAAGCGGGCGGTGATTTTTGTTCCGTAACAGGCGGAACGATGGTCGTAAGTGATGAAATTACAATTGTCATTACAAGTAATCCTGGCGAATCATTTATTGATAAAATGATTTCTTTAGTAGAAGGAGCTGCCCGTCAAAAAACACCGAATGAGATTGCTTTAAATACAGTATTAACGAGTTTAACGCTTATTTTCTTAATCGTTGTTGTGACGCTGCCGATTTTTACAAATTATTTAGGATTTCAAATTGATACAGCTGTACTTGTTGCATTGTTAGTTTGTTTAATTCCAACGACAATCGGCGGATTATTATCAGCGATTGGTATTGCTGGGATGGACCGTGTGACAAAGTTTAATGTGTTAGCAATGTCAGGTAAAGCAGTAGAAGCTGCTGGTGATATTAATACAATTATTTTAGATAAAACAGGTACGATTACGTTCGGGAACCGGATGGCACATACATTGCTTCCTGTAGGGAATGAAACGATTGAGCAAGTAGGAAAATGGGCTGCTATTAGTTCTGTTTTAGATGAAACGCCAGAAGGTCGATCTGTTATCGAGTATGTGCAAGCAAAATCTATATCATATAATAGAGAACTTGCAGAACAAGGTGAGTTTGTTCCATTTAAAGCAGAAACGAGAATGAGTGGTGTTGATTTACAGGACGGAACGAAAGTGAGAAAAGGTGCTGTAGGTAGCGTGATTGAATGGGTTAGATCACAAGGCGGAACGATTCCGAAAGATGTAAATCAAAAAGCAGATTTCATTTCAAAAGAGGGCGGGACACCACTTGTAGTTGCAGTAGGTAATCGTATTTACGGTTTAATTTATTTAAAGGATACAGTAAAACCTGGTATGCGTGAGCGTTTTGAACAGTTGCGCCAAATGGGGATTAAAACGGTTATGTGTACAGGTGATAATCCGTTAACAGCAGCAACGATTGCAAAAGAAGCAGGGGTAGATGAATTCGTTGCCGAGTGTAAACCAGAGGATAAAATTGCGGTTATTAAAGCAGAGCAAGATAAAGGGAAACTTGTAGCGATGACAGGTGATGGTACAAATGATGCACCAGCATTAGCGCAGGCGGACGTTGGGTTAGCGATGAATAGTGGGACGACAGCTGCGAAAGAAGCAGCGAATATGATTGATTTAGATTCGAATCCAACGAAAATTATTGAGGTTGTAGGAATTGGTAAGCAATTGTTAATGACGCGTGGTGCATTAACGACGTTTAGTATTGTGAATGATATTGCGAAATATTTTGCAATTATTCCAGCGATGTTTACACTGGCAATTCCGCAAATGGAAGCATTAAACATTATGAAATTAACATCACCGCTTTCAGCAATTTTATCAGCATTAATATTTAACGCTGTTATTATTCCGTTACTTATTCCGCTAGCAATGAAGGGTATTGCATATAAACCGATGAGTTCGAATGCACTACTTAGCCGAAACTTACTCATTTATGGGCTTGGCGGCGTGATCGTTCCGTTCATTGGAATTAAAGTAATTGATATAATTGTCGGCTTGTTCATATAAGGAAGAGGGGAAAAAGATGGCGAAGAAACAAAGTATACTATCACCAATCATCCGTATTACTTTTACATTTTTAGTGTTGTGCGGACTTGTATATCCGCTTATTGTTACTGGGATTGCACAAGCAGTAATGAAGGATAATGCGGATGGAAGTCTAATATATAATGATAAAAATGAAGTGATTGGCTCTAAATTAATCGGTCAAAATTTCACAGATCCACGCTATTTTCATGGGCGTGTTTCTAGTATTGAATATAAAGCAGAAGCGTCTGGTTCAAATAACTATGCACCGTCTAATCCAGATTTAGAGAAACGAGTAGAGAAAAGTATTGAAGAGTGGAAGAAACAAAATCCGAGCGTTCCAGTTACAGAAGTACCGATTGATTTAGTGACAAATTCAGGTTCAGGGCTTGATCCTGATATTAGTCCGAAGGCGGCTTCTGTGCAGGTAGATCGCATCTCGAAATTAACGAATATTCCGAAAGAAACACTAAATCAATTGATTAAGGAGCAAACAGAAGGTGCTGCACTTGGTTTATTTGGAGAAGATCGTGTAAATGTCTTAAAGTTAAATTTAGAATTACAGAAATTAATGAAATAGTAACAGAGCTACCTCAATCTAACAGATTGAGGTAGCGTTGTTTCGAAAGAAAGGTTGTGTGTGTGTTGTATGCGGATGACTATAAACCGACTTTTCAAAGGCGAACGCCAGAGGAATATTTAGAATATATTCGGCAGCAAAATCGTGGGAAGTTAAAGCTATACGTAGGGGCTGCTCCTGGAGTAGGGAAAAGTTATAAAATGCTCTTTGATGCAAGAGAAATGAAAAAAGATGGAATTGATATTGTAATTGGTTTAATTGAAACACATGGAAGAAAAGAGACGGAAGAAGCGATTGCTGATTTAGAAAAAGTTCCTTTAAAAGAAATAGAGTATAAAGGAAAAGTATTTTATGAACTCGATGTAGAAGGAATTATAAAGCGTGCGCCGCAAATTGTTGTTGTGGATGAACTTGCACATAGTAATATTCCGGGGTCGAAAAATAAGAAACGTTATATGGATGTGCAGGAATTGTTAGATTGTGGAATATCTGTATTATCAGCGTTTAACATTCAACATTTAGAAAGTGTGCATGATATTGTAGCTCAAATTACAAATGTAAAAGTACGAGAACGTATTCCAGATTTTATTTTGCAAAAAGCAAATGAAATTCAGCTTGTTGATGCAACGCCTGAGGTACTTCGGAAGAGATTAATAGATGGAAAGATATATAAGGAAGAAAAAATTCAGCAAAGCTTACAAAATTTCTTCACTCTTAATAATTTAGGAGCACTAAGGGAATTATCGCTTCGTGAAGTTGCCGATGATATGGATGAGAAAATTAGCCAAACCGTTATAGAACCAATTGGGATGAAAGAAAAAATTCTCGTTTGTGTACAATACAGTTCAACAGCAGAGAAATTAATAAGACGGGGATGGCGCATGGCTGATCGGTTAAACGCCGAATTGTATGTATTAAACGTTGAAAGAGAAAATATAGATTCTCTTTCAGCTAGTAAGAAGCAAACAATTGAAGAGTGGAAGTCGCTAACGAATCAATTTGATGCAAGTTTTGTATTAGAAGAATCGAAAGGAAGGAAGCCAGCGGATGTTATTATTGAAGTCGCGAGAAGATTACAAGTAACGCAAATTTTACTCGGACAATCGGCAAGAACGCGTTGGGAAGAAATACGAAAAGGTTCGATTGTAAATGAAATTATGAGGGAAACGAAGTATATCGATATTCATATTGTGGCGGATCAAAGAGTTTAAAATAGAGGCTATCTTTTTTAGTAGTCTCTATTTTGCCTTGTGCGTGTTTTTATCATGTATAAGACTGTGGACGAAAAATATTTTTTTCAAGCCTTTTGAATATAATTTCTAAAAGAACTCATATATAATAGAAAAAGATACTTAACATAGTGAATAATTAAAGAGTCAATATATATAAAGAGGAGAGAGTAACATGCTTGAAAATACAGGGTTAGTATTAGAAGGCGGCGGTATGCGTGGTGTATATACGGGCGGGATACTAGAATACTTTATGGAACAAGATTTATATTTTCCATATGTAATCGGTGTATCAGCTGGTGCTTGTCATGCAGCGTCGTATCTTTCCAGGCAAAGAAATAGAAATAAGACAGTAAATATTGATTATGCATCGCATCCGAAATATTTATCGTATAAAAACTTATGGAGAAAACGTCAGTTATTTGATATGGATTTCATTTTTCATGAAATTCCAGAAAAACATGTCCCATTTGATTTTGAAACATATTTTAATAGCCCAGAGCGTTTCCTTATAGGAACAACAGATTGTGAAACAGGACAGTCTGTTTATTTTGAAAAAGAGGGAACGAATGATGATGCACTAAATTTATTACAAGCTTCTAGTTCGTTGCCTTTCATTGCACCAGTAGTAAATTACCGTGGTAAACAATTGTTAGATGGCGGGATTTCTGATCCGATCCCAGTTCGTAAAGCACAGGAAGATGGATTTAAAAAGTCAGTCGTTATTTTAACGAGAAATCATGGTTACGCGAAGAAAAAATCAAAGTTCGGATGGGTGGCAGCGAAAGCTTATAAAAAATATCCGAACCTTGTTAACACGATGTTAAATCGTTATGAAGTGTATAATGAAACACTTCACTACATTGAAAAAGAAGAGCAAGATGGTAATTTATTTGTCATCCGACCAGAATTGCCGCTTCAAGTAGATCGTATGGAAAAAGATAAGGCGAAATTACAAAGTTTATATGAACAAGGCTATGAAGATGCAAAGAGACAATTTGCGGATTTACAGGCGTTTTTGCAAAGCTAAAAACCTCTATATAGAGGTTTTTTTGTTTATGGTATAATATGGATAAAGGTATGTGGAGAGGTGATACATATGGAAAATGTATATAAAGGGCTTAGACATACTGGGTTTACTATGATGTTTATTTTTAGTAGCGTATTTTTACTGCGTTGGTTCATTCATGATGAAATACTATTAGATCAGCTTATTGGTTGTAGTGTAGGGATGATAATGGTTATTTCATCAATTTTTATTCAAAAGTATAGTAAAGAATTACAGGTGAATGAGAAATATTAATAATTTGTAACTTCTGTTATCTTTTTCATAGTTTAGGAATAGTGGAGACTTTCGTGTGATTGTTGCAAAAGGAAAGTAGAGCATCGGAATTCGATGCTCTACTCTTTTATTTACGCTTCTTTTTAATAAATGAAAAGGCTAAAGCTGTAATTAAAATGCTGCCTTTGATGATATCTTGTGCATAATAAGGAACGTTCATCATTGTGAGGCCATTTAATATAATTCCAATTAATACGGAGCCGAGAAATGTTCCGACTATATTTGGTTTCTTGGCACCGAACATTGCATAACCGATATAGGAAGCTGCAACTGCATCCATTAATAATGGGGCACCAGCTGAAACTTGCCCTGTTCCAACGCGGCTACATAGAATAATACCACCAATGGATGCAAGTAAACCACTAATCATATAAGCATATACACGGTAACGATCAGTAGGGATACCGGCTAGTCTAGCAGCTTCTCGATTCCCACCTGTCATATAAAAGAAACGACCGTACGTTGTTTTTTCTAAAAATAGATGTGCAATTAAAACGACGATAAGCATGATAATGACAGGGACTGGAATTCCTAAAACGGAACCTTGACCGATAAATAAAAAGGATGGAATAAAATGTCCTGTGGCACCCGACATTCCTTCATAAATTGAAGATCCTTTTGAAAATGTTAAGTGTAGTCCATTAACGATGTACATGATACTTAATGTGGCTAGTAAATCTGGTAGTTTAATTCGGATAACGAGTAGTGCATTTAATAATCCAACTAATAGTCCGCAAAGAATAGGAACAAGTAGTGTGACTAATAGTTCTTGTCGATATAAAACGAGACAGGAAGCAGCGGCAATTGTTGCTAAACTAGCAGTAGAGCCGACTGATAAATCAAACCCGTCTACAATCAATGTAAAGGTAACACCGATCGCAAGTAACGTTACGATAGAAATAGAACGTAAAATATCACTAATATTGTTGTATGTAAAAAAAGAATCATTGACGATAGAGAAAAAAATTGTAACACCTATAATGATAGCAATTGTACTAAATTGATAAAAAAGATGAGTAGGTAAATATAGTTTCTTAGTTTTAGTTTTATGAGCGAGATTCAATGGAATAGCTCCCTTCAGATAAATGTAAAAGTTGTTCAGGCGATAGATCGTTTGGCAAGTATTCACCTACAAACTCTCCATTTGCCAGTATAAGAATACGATCGGCGATATGTAGCGCTTCATCTTGTTCTCCTGTGAAATAAATTACAGAGCTTCCGTTTTCTGTAATGTTGCGAATGAATCGAAAAATGTCTTGTTTCGCAGCTATGTCTACACCTTTAGTTGGCTCGTCCAAAAGAAATAGATTAGGTTTGAATCCATCCCACTTTGCAATTGAGACTTTTTGTTGATTTCCACCGCTAAGTGAGTGAATAAAAGCTTTTGGGTCATTTGGTGAAATACTGAAAGAATCAATTGCTGTAGTAGCATTATTTAATTCGTTTTGTTTTCGTCGCCATCCTGATTGGTGTAAATTAGTGTGACTTATTATATCTTCCGAAAGAAATACACCTTGTTTTCTTCTTTCTTCTGGTACAAGTGCGATTTTCGCTTTAATCGCATCTCGTGGTGTTTTAATTGTTATTGTTTGACCATCTATTTTTGCGCGATAAGTATGACGAACACCAAATAAAGTTTCGGCAAGTGTTGTTTTTCCACTTCCAATTAATCCGTATATCACAACAGTTTCTCCTTTTCGTATTGTAAGAGAAAGGGGAGAATGATCTTCGCGTAATTGAAGCTCTTGTACTTTAAATAATTCTTCGCTCCCGCATTTTGGCGCTGTATTAATAGGTAGTGTAAGTTGTTTGCCAGTCATTGCTTCCACAATTTGCTGATCTGTAATCTTTGTAATGGCTTCAGAAAGGGAAACCTTCCCATTATGTAATACAGTTACATCATCCGCGAAATTTCGAATCTCGGATAAACGATGAGAAATTAAGATAATGCCAATACCTTTTGATGTTAAATCTTTTAAGAGCTTTCCAAAGGTTTCAACTTCTTTTGGCCCAAGAGAAGAAGTGGGCTCGTCTAATAAAAGATAATTTGTATTGTTAGATAAAGCCCTTGCGATAAGAAGTAATTGTTTTTCATGTAATGAGCAGTTTGAAACATCTTCTGAAACATTTAAATTTACCTGTACAGTTTGCAAGTGTTGTTTAGCGAGTGCGACTAATTTTGACTTTGAAAATAGTACTTTATTTTGCATTGCTAAATGATCGATAAGTACATTTTCTAATACAGATAATCCGGGAATAAGTCCGTGATCTACTTCTTGTGTTACGAAAGAAATACCGTGCTGTTTTGCATCGCGTGGTGAAGTAAAGGAAACAGACTGATTATCAATTTTTATATTGCCAGCAACTGGTTGAAATTCACCAGTTGCTATTTTTAGTAAAGTGCTTTTTCCTGCACCGTTCATTCCTAGTAAAGCGTGCACTTTTCCTTTTCGAATATGAATAGAAACATCTTCTAGAACAGGTGTGGCAACATGATAAGAATGTGTAATGTTTTGAAGAGAGAATGTCATCACTTTTTCTCCTTCTCTAATTTTTTCATCCAAGGAGAATATGCATCTTTTGAGTCTCCCCAACCGTTTATATATTTTGATAACTGATCCATCGTTATATTTTCTTTTGGTAAACTATTTTTCTTTACTAAATAAGGTTCTAGTGAATAAATATCTGGCGTTTGTTCACCAGCAATTTTTTTGTATAAAAATCGCACTTGAACTTTACCTACTTCAGCTGGATCAGTTGCAGCAGTAGCTGTCCAAGGAGAGTTTTCTTTTTGTATGAGTTGTAAATCTTCATTACTTAAGTCAATGCTGTATACTTTTATATCTGTACGACCGGCTTGTTCAAGTGCTTTAACAGCCCCTTTAGCAAACTCATCCCACGAAGCAAAAATTGCTTGTAAATCTCCTTTTTTCGGATATTTTTTTAGTAAGGCTTCTACTTGTGTTTGTGTATCAAGCGGTGTGTTATTACTAGCAGTACCGAATCGTGCAACTTCTTTTATATTTGGATAACGTTTATAAAAAGCATCAATGATAACATTGCGACGTTCCATTGGAGCAAATCCGCCAACCCATACGACTGCGATATTTCCTTGTCCATTCAAATCTTCTGCTAATGTTTTTAAGGATTTCCATGCAAGGCTATAGTCATCTTGATCAATAATCGTTACACCAGGCAGGCGTAGGTCGTTATCAAATGCCACTACGGGAATGTTCGCCTGCAAAGCTTTTTCTACTCCCGGTTTTAGTGCTTCAGAGCGGCCGTGATCAATTAAAATTCCATCCACTTTTGAATTAATAGCAGTATCTAAATTTGCAGCCATTTTTGCTAAATCGTTATCAGAATTGTAGACTTGTACACTGCCGCCAAATAGCTCGACTTGTTTTTTGACACCCTCAATATATTGAGAGGAAAAAGTTCCGATGGACATTTGCATGATTAATGCGATTTTTAATGGCTTCTTCACTTGGCTTGGAACTTCTGTTGGTAAGTTGTTTTCTACTGTTGTAGTCGCTTTTTTCACAGTTTGTTGCTTTTGTGAGGAGATAGCATCTTGTTCATTTGTACAAGCTGTCAATGTAAATAAGAGAAAAATAAGTACGATGGAACATAATTTTTTCATGAAAAAATCCCTCCTAAATTAAGAAGAGAGAGGAGGGAGTGAAAATAAAAAACGCCTTTTCATATAGAAAAGACGTCTTATCATATTACTCTTATCTTTCAACACAACGTGTTGTAAGAATTAGCACCGTGCCCATAAATGGGTCGGTTGCCGGGCTTCGTAGGGCTCATCCCTCCACCTGCTCTTGATAAGACATCGAATATTTAACTATTTCGAATTATTCCACAATTTTGTCGTGTTGTCAAATAATTTTTCATAAAAAAATCCCTCACAAAGAGGGATTTTAATGTGGTAAGAATACCAATTGATAAGCAAACAAAATTCCAAATAAATATATAAGTGGATGAACAGCACGGAATTGTCCTTTTGCCACTTTCATAAGTGGGTATGAAATAAATCCAAGTGCAATCCCTGTTGAGATACTTGATGTAAGTGGCATGCTTAAAATTACTAAGAATGCTGGGAATGCTTCATCGAACGTATCCCAATCGATATATCGAACTGAACCCATCATAAGACTACCAACGATAATTAATGATGGTGCTGTAATAGCTGATACACCAGAAACAGCGCTCACTAAAGGTCCGAAGAATGCTGCTACTGCAAATAGTACAGCTACTGTAACGGTTGTTAAACCAGTACGCCCACCAGCTGCAACACCAGCAGATGATTCAATGTAAGCTGTTGATGGTGTTGTTCCGAACATAGATCCAATTGTTGCTGAGAACGAATCAGCTAGAAGTGCTCGTCCTGATTTAGGAAGTTTTCCATCTTTCATAAATCCGCCTTGTTGTGCAACGCCAAGCAATGTACCTGTTGTATCGAATAATGTAACAAGGAAGAAGGAGAACACAACACCGTATAATCCGTAATTAATTACATCAGATACAGCAGTAATTGGATTTGCAACGATAATTCCTTCTGGTAATCCAGGCATTGATGTAACGCCATTTGAAAATGTTAATTGACCTGTGAAGTAAGCAATCATACCAGTTAATAACATTCCGATAAATAGTGCCCCGTTTATATTTAAAGACATAAGGATAATTGTAATTCCAAGTCCAGCTAATGCTAGTAAAACAGGAGGGGAATGAAGATCACCAAGTCCAACTAAGTTAGATTCATGTTTTGTTACAATTCCTGTTAAGCGTAAACCGATAAAAGCGATAAAAAGACCGATACCAGCAGTAAGTGCATGTTTTAAGTTTTCAGGAATTACTTCCATTAATTTTGTACGGAATGATGTGAATGATAACAAAATTAAAATCATACCAGCTACGAATACAGCAGAGAATGCAATTGCGAAAGTCATGCCTTCATGAGCTTTTACAACAGAGTAAGAGAAGTAAGCATTTAATCCCATACCTGGTGCAATTGCGATTGGTAAGTTTGTAAAGATCGCCATAAATAATGTTCCGACAACAGCAGCGATAATTGTTGCTGTAAATGCTTGTTCAAATGGGACACCTGCATCACCAAGGATGACAGGGTTTACGACAATAATATATGCCATTGTTAAGAAGGTAATAATACCCGCCATAATTTCAGTTTTAATAGAAGTTTTATGTTTTGAAAGGTTAAACATATAAACATCCTTTCTGTTTACGAATAATTTTCACAACAGTTATATATAATATTCGTTTTTTGTGCGTTTTGCAATAGTTTTGCATAAAAAGTTTATGATAACTCATATTTTGTGTCGTAAATTCGAATATTAATCGTAGAACTACGTGTAAATTACGTTTTTTATGTGTAAGTAGTTTTTGTTATTGTGCACATGATAAGGAAAAGGAGCTGATTGAAAGTATGCCGCAGCAAAAAAACTTTGTAACAATGCCTGCGCAACATCAAAATAAACAGCCTGGTATTGAATCATTCATGAATCCACTTCCGCAGTTTGAAGATCCGAATTATAAAGGTAGCGACAAGTTAAAAGGAAAGAATGTATTAATTACAGGGGGAGATAGCGGGATTGGACGAGCTGTGTCTATCGCTTTTGCAAAAGAGGGAGCAAATATTGCGATTGCTTATTTAGATGAGGAAGAAGATGCAAATGAGACGAAACAACGTGTTGAAAAAGAAGGCGTAAAGTGTGTATTGTTGCCAGGTGATTTAAGTAATGAACAACAGTGTAAACATATTGTGGAAGAGACCGTCCGGCAGCTAGGCGGTTTGAATATTTTAGTAAATAATGTCGCGCAGCAATATCCGCAGCAAGGGTTAGAGTATATTACAGCGGAACAGCTAGAAAAAACGTTTCGCATTAATATTTTTTCTTATTTTCATGTTACGAAAGCAGCACTTTCTCACTTCAAACAAGGGGATGTCATTATAAACACAGCCTCTATTGTTGCGTACGAAGGAAATGAAACGTTAATTGATTATTCTGCAACGAAAGGAGCGATTGTAGCTTTTACAAGATCACTCTCTCAGTCGTTAGTGCAAAAAGGGATTCGTGTAAATGGTGTTGCACCAGGGCCGATTTGGACGCCACTTATCCCATCAAGTTTTGATGAGAAGAAAGTATCACAGTTTGGGAGTAATGTTCCGATGCAAAGACCTGGTCAACCATATGAATTAGCGCCTGCGTATGTATATTTAGCGTCTGGGGATTCCACATATGTGACAGGGCAAATGATACATGTAAACGGAGGCGTTATTGTAAATGGATAGTTTTCATCTATAAGAGCAAAGTAAAGCTAATTGCATTTATTATGATATTAGTGCTAGGGAGGATTTAGATGAAAAAAATATGGTGTATCGTAATCCTATTTTTCTGCCTACCAGCTAGCGCTTTTGCTAATACAGATCATTTAATACTAGTGAATCTTACGACAAATCAGCTATCTTTTTTTGAAGATGGAAACTATACGAGGACATTTCCAATAACGACTGGAAGGGATCGCACCCCAACGCCAGAAGGAAACTTTTGTATTATAACTAAATATAAAAATAAAGAATACCATCGTAAAAAGATACCTGGTGGTGCACCGAATAATCCTCTTGGTACAAGGTGGCTTGGATTAGATAAAAAGGAGTATGCAATTCACGGGACAAATAGAGAATGGACGATTGGAAGTAGGGAATCGAATGGTTGTATTCGCATGCATGACAGAGATATACAATGGTTATATGACCGAGTACAATTGCAGACAAAAGTAATCATTTCTCGTTTTCATACGAGTCCCGAATTTGAAGCGAATAAGCTGGGGTATCGCGTTGTGAGCTGGAATGGTCGTAAAGTGGAAGAAGACCAAATTGGAATACTTACGTTAGTAGACCGTGTCAATATATATTGGCAAGAGCCAAATGGGCAATTAACAAAAGTAAAAACAGTATTACCAAACGAAAGGTATGCAGTGTATGCCAAAAGGAAAGATAGAACATATTATATAGGAAACAATTTGTATATTATGGATGAAACGGGAGAAAAAGTTCGTTATGAGCAAATTCCTTCTTCGATTTTAAGTAATATATATAAACGGAAATATAATGTACTGTAAGAGCTACCGTGTATAGGCGGTAGCTTATTTGTAATTTAGTGAAGCAGATTTTGTATGAATTATTAGTTTAAACGAATCGCGATGCTCGTAAATAGCAGGATGAAAAAAGAAACAGCAACTATTGTATTTTGTTGAATATAATACAGTACAGATTGGGGGCGGTTACAGTATGAAAAGTGAATTTGCATTTAAAATTTTCTTAGTAACGACCTGCTTATTTATCGTGTATTTGTATGCGTTTCTCGTCTTTTCTTTTTATGTTCCATATGTGGATTTAATATTGTTCTTCGGATTTATTTGTGCATTTGTTAAAGCGAGGGAAGGAGAGAAGAGTATATATCGGCGCATTACCTTATGTGGGACAGTCGTTCTCGTTATTTTGTACTTTTTTATCATGCATGATTTTTGGAGGGGAATGTAAAAAAGCATACGATTAATCGTATGCTTTTTTCAGGCTGTGGAGAA
>NZ_NUPZ01000045.1 GCF_002584985.1 Bacillus sp. AFS029637
GGGCTACCGGATCTACTGGGACTAGTACTACAAATGTATCAAGTTTCGCCGCTAATACTACCGGCGCACTAATCGGTGTAATTGTACTTGGAACTGATGTACCTCTTCCTAGTGATCAAACTTTATCTGGTGGTATTACAGTTGATGGTACAAATACTATTTTCACCGTTCCTAATGCTGGTCGTTATTTAATTACCTATGGAGTCAATTTAACCGCTGCTCTATTACTAAGTACACGATTAATTATTAATGGTTCGGCTAATACAGCTTCTACAATTACTCCAATACTTTCAGCTAGCCAGTTTAATAATACAATTATAGTATCGTTAGCAGCAGCAAGTACTATAAAATTACAATTGTTCGGATTACTCGGCGCCGCTACTTTATTACCTGGAAGTGCTGGCGCTACATTAACAATAGTGCAAGTTTCATAAAAAATGAAAAACCCTTCCTATATTGAAGTGCCCTCAATTGTTACACACTCTTTAACAATTGGGGGACACTTTTTTGACTACATTTTCTTCAAATGACAAAATAAAAAAGCAGCTCTCAGGCTACTTTGAATTCTTCTTATCCCCAAATGAAATGATATATATATTCTCCCGTTACACGTTCATCAATTCCAGCAACTCTAACGAATCTCATTAAGTCCGCCCCTTGAAGAAAATATACCGAGAGCGTAGTCGGTACTTGTGACCACATGAATTGATAAAGCTCATTCACTCTCTGATTCGTCGAGACGATTAAATCATTTACAGGTCCATGATTCCATGCAGAGGTTTGAACTGAAGTGAACGGAAGGTCTTTCCCATTAACCACTATTCTTACCACACTTTGAGTTATGTCCACAATAATCCCCTCCACCATTACAAAAATTGGACCTATTTCTTTATTCATATTGTTATAAATATTCTTGATTGCAATTAATGTTTAAGGCAAACTCCTATTTTCAGTTTAAAAACTTGAGTTCTACACCATCTCTTTTTCACATATCTTCTTTCATACAATTTTTCGTTTAAAGTTACCTTAAATCTTGCTCAAACAACCTAACCACAAGAAAAACCCCTTTATAATACAATTAAGTAATTTATAGGGGTGTTATTTATGACAGATACATTAAGACTCGTTATTTTTATTATTGTTGCAATTGGTGCAATTATTAACTTATACCTAGAGTTTAAAAAACCGAAAAAAAGTATATTATCAATTGTTTTTCTATCGATACTCCTCATTGGGGCTTCAGGATTAATCAAAGATATTTTATCCCGACTTTTATAAAGTGACACTTGAATCAGTGAGGGTTTTGTGCATCCCTCACTGATTATTAGCCTTCACCAATCGGGCTTTTACGGGCAGCCCGACCACCCCCTAACTTCTTTGCTTTCGCTGAATTTTGAGATGGGGGTCTTACTGCCCGGCAAATAGCGGGATAAAACTCAATATTCCATGAGTGGAGCAGTTAGCTTTTGCTAGCTGCTCTTTTAGGAAGGATTTCCTTCCTATTATCAAATTAGTAAAATTCGGAAAGGGAGTGTACTATGGCAGAAATTAAAGTGAGCCTTACACAATTTTTAGACTTCACACTGAAAAGTAGTGCAGCTAAAACAACCTTTGTAAAAAATCTAAAATCTCAACCTGAATACCAACCAGTTTTTGATTACTGGAAACACTTACGAGAAACTGTTATTAAATTCCATCAAAATGAACTACCTTTTGAATGTTTCGAAACATTAGTGCAAACAGTTGATCAGAAGAAAAAGCAAAACTACATTGATGTCATAAAACAGTACAAAAAATTTATTAAAAACAAAGACATCTCTTGGTTCGATCCAGGTAAATCACATTGGATATCAGATGATTTAATCGTTCGCTCATCACCTGAACTCGGTTTGTTTATTAATGATGAGCCGCATCTTATTAAACTATTTTTCAAAGGAAAAAGAGAGCGAATTGATAAATACAACATCAACTCAACACTAACATTATTAAATGAATCAACATTTAATAATGAACATAACGATGTGAATTATACAGTCCTTAACATCCAAAAGAACAGAATGTTTACGAATAACTCTATTAATAATGAGCATTTAATAGCACTTGAATCAGAAGCTAACCAGCTTTGTTATATATGGAATAAAATGTAGTAATTGCGATTTCATCCCACACCTTTTATACAATCCGTCAATACATGTAAGAAATGCTTTACGCTTAATCACCGGAAAAATCACCTTACCTTTCACGATTTTCATGTAATACGCAAAAAAGACCTTCAAATGACGGGATAATTGCTCATCGGTCATTTCTAAGTCTCTTTTGGCCACTGCTATTTTATTTTGGAATTGTTAGTTGTTCATATCTACCACCTCATCGCTAATTACTAAATGAATCTTATTTCCAAAAAACTTCTGTTTTTGTTCAGTTTTCGTGGAGAACCTTCTTCTAGTTTGTATATACCCGTGTAACGCAAAGTAGAAAGGGATTTTACGATGAAAACAGAAACTCAACAACAATCGAACAACAACTTATCACCTGAGCTTATTTTCGCTATTGCGGAATTCATCCGAGCTCTCCATGAAGCAGGAATCATTTGATTCTTGCTTTTTTCTTTCGTTATGTTCGTTTGTTTTTTAACCCAAAATATAAAAAGCAGCAAATAGTGTGATAGGGAGTCTTAATAATAACCCTCCTATTCTAGCTGCACCTTTATTATCATTACTTCCAACATAATTACACGTGGTTTTACAGCTATTGCCCACTTAACAGCAATCCATGCTAATCCTCTTATTTTCTTTTCAACTGGTTTACCGCCTTTTGCTTTCGAAAAATGTTTGCAGTCTGGGGAGAACCAGGCAAGACCTACCTTTCTCCCCTTAACCGCTTCTGAAGGATCATCATCCCAAACGCTTTCGCAGTAATGTTCTGTATCTGGTTGATTAACCTTATGCATCGCAATAGCTGCTGGATCATGATTAATTGCTATATCAACACTTAAACCCGTCGCCATTTCAATTTCTGTACTCGCTCCGCCACCGCCCGCGAAGTTATCGACTACAATTTCGTGAAATAAATCAATTTACATACCCGTTTCTCCTTTCTACGCAAATAGCATTTTTATTCAATTGCCATTTTCACTTTTTCTCGTTCCACAATTCGATATGCAATATTTCATATTTTATTATCTCAATATCACTTTATTAGCTATAACTTTATATAAATGAGTTTCTATAACGCACTACATCAACATTTGTAATTTAATTCCTTATTTAAAAATCTAGAATATTATTTTAAACACTATATTCGGATAGTTATATTGGAATTTCTTGCTCTACACATCCATATAAATTTTGTGTATTATGTAGTAGAAGAGTAATTAAAAGACTTACTCTTTGCTATTGAGGGAAGAGCCTGAGAGCCATATCAGGCTCTTCTTTGTTTATATACCATGTAATCAAATAACGCTTTTGTTTTAATCTCTCATCGCATAAAGTTAATTCTTGATATACTCTTCGCTTTGTTTGTCATTTACTTTTAACTCGCCCTTCTCATGAAAAGTTACTAAAATTCCCGTTAAAACCAGCTTATCTGTCAACGTCATTTGATAAGTGTACATAGTTTCTTTTTTGACAAAGATCATTTTCCATTCCCCATTTCTGTACAAAATCCAAACTTTATTGGGCTTTCTTCCCACCATTCTTTATCTCTTTCAGTTGCGCTGCTTCCTTCTTTGTTGATTCCTTAATAAAGTTAATTTGATACCAACGTCTCTCTGCTTTATTCAATTCTCCTATTTTGTGTAGCGGAAACTGTAACCGCTAAATAACCTATAAGACATCCTAACCACAATATAATTTAATTCCCCTATACTTTAATTCGTTTTTATCAAAAACTTAAAATATATTAATGTTAAGTAAAACACTTGTTATGGTTGCTGATTTCTTCTGGTTTCTCTTCTGAAAGCCCATGTCTCAGGATTTTCCCTTTCAAATAATACACGCGACAAATTTACTTTTTGAGCCTCCCTAATATCCACTACGATATCTTTTGAATCGTGTAGGCCAAAAATTCATATCCATACACAGAGCCAAAAACCTCTTTCGGAAAGAGATTGCTGGTTTTGCCCTGCTTATAATAGCAACCCTGCAATTTCAGAAGTTTGACACAGCTCCAGAAAAAGCTTATAAAGAAAAGTGAGGTTCCTGATATTTAGTTCCGCGATCTAAGGCATGCCTATACAACCTTAATGTTGAAACAAGGTATCCACTCTAAGATTGTCAGTGAACAATTAGAACATAAAAGAGTAGGCATTACATTAGTTACCTACTCACATGTCGTACCAGGCCTACAAGAAAAAACTGTCGAAGATTTTACAATTACGGATTTTGCATAAAAATACTAGCTTATCCGTGTGACATTGAGAGGAGTCAAAAACATGAAAGAAATCAAATCTGAACAAGAATTCAAAGACATCATCGCAAGCGAGGAGCCAGTAGTTGTTAAGTTTTTTACAACGTGGTGCCCAGATTGCGTGCGTATGGACAACTTTATCGGAGATGTAATGGAAGAGTTCAATAAATTTGAATGGTATTCTATTAATAAAGATGAGTTCCCAAGTATTGCTGAAGAGTATCAAGTAATGGGTATTCCAAGTTTACTTGTATATCAAAATGGTGAGAAGCTAGGACACTTACATAGCGCTAATGCAAAAACTGAAGAGCAAGTTACTGAGTTTTTAGAAGCATACTAAGATGCAAAAAACCTCTGAATAATTTTCAGAGGTTTTTCATTTATTTTCACAACGATTCTTCGTAGTATCTTTTTTAATTCTTCATTTGTACACTACGCTGTTTCTTCATGGAAAATGAGAATGATGATACTTTTCCCCTCTCCTCCAAAGGATAGGTATTTTTCATTTATAGTATTACATCCAGTCATTATGAAAAAAATACATAGTAAAGAAAGGATTCGGGATTTCATCTATATACCTCTCTCCATACTTAAATGCTGATACATAGTGTACCAACTATCGCTTTGCACTTTACAACATATTTTTCCTTCACGAAACTTTGTTATCCTCTTCTTAAAAAGCTATAAAACGTCAACAATGTTTGTATAGACCCACACGAGTTTCGTTTGATACTCTATTTATAGAAAGAAATTCCTTTAAAGAAAGGTGAGTGATTATAATGGATACTCTTTCTCATAAAGAAGCTGATAAAGGTGCTATTGTCAGCATTATGGCCTACATATTTTTATCCTCTATGAAAATCATCATCAGTTATATTACCCTCTCTAGTGCATTACGTGCTGACGGTTTAAATAACTTAACGGATATCGGTGCTTCTTTGGCGATATTAATTGGTCTAAAAATTTCTCGTAAACCTCGTGACCCAGATCATCCATATGGGCATTCACGTGCAGAACAAATCGCATCACTTGTTGCTTCTTTTATTATGGCAACAGTCGGATTAGAAGTTGTTATTAGTGCCATTCAATCTTTCTTAAATCCGAAACAAGCTGCGCCTAATGTACTCGCTGCGTGGGTTGCTTTATTTTCTGCTGTCGTTATGTACTTTGTATATTTGTATACGAAAAAGATTGCAGCGCGAACAAAAAGTAAGTCATTAGAAGCCGCTGCGAAGGATAATTTATCAGATGCTCTCGTAAGTATTGGTACAGTAGTAGGTATTGTCGGTTCACAGTTCCAAATGCCTATTTTAGATCCTATTGCCGCTTTAATTGTCGGCCTTATTATTTGTAAAACTGCATGGGAGATTTTCGTAGAAGCTTCCCATATGTTAACGGATGGAATTGATCCTGATAAAATGGAAGAATATGCTGATGCTATTGAACATATTGGTGGCGTGGAAAACATCGTTGATATTCGCGCTCGTATGTATGGGAATCAAACGTACGTTGATATTACAATCGAGGTAGATGCTCGTATGGATGTTGGTGAAAGTCACTGTATTACTGACAACATCGAGGCTATGTTGCGAAAAAAATTTGGAATTTACCATGCTCATATTCATGTTGAACCAATGGAAAAAGAACCTATTTTGACATAGGTTCTTTTTTAATGAACGCTTTATGAAATATAACACATAAAACGAGCCAACTACCGCCAGCTGCCCATCCTGCTAATATGTCAGATGGATAGTGAACGCCAAGATATATTCGGCTAACTGAAATAGATAATACAACAAAGCTTGCTATAAAAATAATCAACAATTTTTTATGCAGTGTAATACGCTCTTCTGTAATTGTGACGTATGCAATAAATCCTAAAAAAGCAGTAGCATTCATCGTATGACCGCTCGGAAAACTATATCCAGTTGCAGTAACAAGCTGCGTTACATCTGGTCTTGCTCGTTCGTACCATAGTTTAAGCATACTGTTCAAATAACGAGATCCGTAATAATTAATTGTTAGAAGTAATGCACTAAGCAACTTTTTTCTAACGAGAAAATACATTACAAGTATAATGAGTATCGGGAAATATATTCTTTTGGAACCGATAAAAGACACCCAAGTAAAATAGGCTGTCAAGTAATCGTTTCGAAAGCTTTGAATAAAGTGTGCAACTACATCATCAAATTTTTCAATACAAGCGGTATGATACGAAAGTGATAGTGCGACAAAACAAATAAGTAAAGTACAGCTTAACAAGTATAAATGTCGATATCGTTTCACATACATAACCTCACTATGCAAAAAAATGGAGCGGTTGTTTTAGTTTCCCACTCCATTTCTTTTTTATGCATAGATTATTAATAAAGATAATTGTTAATTTTTTGCTTCATCGTTGGAATATCTTCATTCGTTACTGTTAAGCGAATAATTTTCTCATCAAGATCAAGCGCTTCTGCAAATAGTCCAGCTAATCCACGAGATTTTCTATCTACTTCCATAACAATTTCTAGGCGGTCGTAAGCACTTGGCAAGATTAATAATTCTAACTCATCTAACTTCCCATAATACTCTCCGGAAACCGGAATAAACTCAAATTCTTGCGCGAATGGAACTTGCTTACGTAATCGATACGGTAATTCTTCACATTCTATATGACGTGCTTTAAAGCCTAATTGATTTACACTATCTAATACACTACTTAACAGTGCGTTCGGCAACACTTGAATGTAGTCACGGTCACTTGGGTCAATACTACGTTTAATATCAAGACCCGTATGCACCCAAACTGTTTTCATTCCGAGTGTAAGTGGAGCTTCCACTGGCATTTTATATGCAAAAGGAATTTCCATCTTTTCATTCGGCTCTACCGAAAAAGGTTCTGTTAAACGAACTCGCTCTAAATCGTACGTTGCCGTTACTTTTTTATCATCGACTTCTCGTACATACGAAGTCGATAACGTTAAGTAAATGCTTTCAATTTGTTGGCTAACTGAACCACCAGTTATATGCACCTTACCTACTATCTCTTCTCCAACAATATACTCATCTTTTTCAAGAATAGTATCTACTTTTGCACTACCAATACCAACGCTTGCTAAAAACTTTTGAAACATGAATCCTCCATCCTTTCTAAAGCAAAAGCTATATCTTTTTTTAAATCGTGTACATTCTCATAGTACGGTGATTTTATTTGTAACATTCGCATGAGTATTTCGCGATTATAATTTTCCAAAATTAACTCTTCATACCATGGTTTTTCGTTTTTTTCAGTAGATTCATAACCTGCATATAATAAAAATAAAGAGAAATGACCAAGAGCATAAAAATCACTTCGAAAATGAACTTCTCGCATTAAAGCTTGTTCACCTTCATAAGTTGTAGCTCGCTCATCCCCCTCCCCTTTATATTTAGCCAATCCAAAATCAATAATACTAACCTGTTTTTCTTTCATTAATATATTCGGAATACGTAAATCCCTGTGAATAATGCCTTTACTATGAAACACCGAAACAATTTCTAATATTTCGTATAAAATTTCAAAAACTTCACGTTCTGTATATATATGTCCATCTAAAAAAATATAATCTTCGAAATTTTTACCAGGCATATATTCCATTACGAAAAAGCTCTTTTTCTCCCATACGAAATAATCATATAGACTAGGAATTGCATGATGATTTAATGTTTGTAAAATCATTTTCTCTTGTTCAAATGATTTTCTACCAGACTCATATCTTTGTTTACTTCGTCTTAATTGCTTTAAGACTTTATATCTATTTATTTGTAAATCATTAACGACATATGTAACCCCATAACTACCCATTCCAATTACTGATTCAATTTTATAACGTTCTGCAACAATTGTATTTTTTCGCAGTGGTCTATCAAATAAAGCTAGTACACGACGCCATTTCATCAGCTACTTGAAAAGAAGCTACGGCTTTTACGTTTTCTTTTATAATGATGATGCCCATAATCAGATGAATGTCGTTTATAATCGCTACTTGAATAAGAGCGCCCTCTATGACGATAATCACTACTCGAATACGAACGATATCTTTTCTTTCCTAATATAGAATCAATAATTTTTTTGAACATCCCTTCACCTCTTGAGTAAATTTCTTTTAATTATACCAACAATTGTCGACTATGTTTGTGACAAGTTTGTAAAGAGTAAAAAACGACGAGTTAAGCCCGCCGTTACTTTCACTCATCCTCTTCATCAAAAACTTCATCAATCATACATTTCTCTAATAAATACTCGAATGTAATATCTGCGAGATCTTCAATTTCTTCTCGTTTTGGGACGTATCCTCGTTCAATTAGTTGCTCATAAAAAAACTCCGCAATCTCTTCCGTATCAATTACGACTTCAATTTCCTTCATGAGCATCACTCCTTTATTTCTGTTTTATGAAAAAATCTCAAAATTATGTATATGAGATTAGAAAAATAGTTTTTATTTTTTTATAGGTCATATCATTCGGACAAGGTGCATACGATGGTAGTACAAGCTATCCAAAGGGGGAAATAAGAATGGAATATCAATATGAAGTAGAGCAAACAAAAGAAGAGTTCATGCATGAAGATCAATGGGCAGACTCTCTTATTAAATGGCTTTTTATTTTTTTAATAATTGTAGGCATACCTTATACTGCATATGTTGTTGTTCAATTTATTCTCTCTTTCTAGTTAACTATTTTTTCTCTGTCAATTTAACTAAATAATTATGAACAACATCCATTACAATTTTATATTCTTCATCTTTAAATGTATCAAATAACAATTGATAATCGTTATAAATATCAAGTAATCCATCAATGATTTCTTGACGATTCGTCTTAACACTCACTTTTTTCGAGTTGTTAATTGACTTTAATTTTCCTAAATCTAATTTATTCATACCAGCTTTATCTTGTTTCATTTTCTTCAAAATTGCATTTGCCGTTTGAGCATTGGCAAGTAATGTTAAATCTGATTCATCCGCTTCTAACCATTCACCATCTGTAATTCGTGACAATTCATATATTGTATCTTCCCATGCGTCATTTTTATATCTCCATACTTCTGTTCGAAAACCGACAATACGGAAAACATCTTTATCATATCCTGTTACTTGCACGAGATCACCAAATGTGAAATTATAATTTAATTCAATCCACTCTGTGTCGCCCTTTTTCATTTCTTGTTCTGAAACGTGCTGCAATGTTTGTTCTACGTAAAACCCATCGTGATTATTTACTTCGTATACGTAAACTCCATCTAAAACTTTCATATTTGTGATTTTCCCAACGGTTCCATATAGCGTAATCACGACTATGTCCCCTACGTTGTATTTAGGTTGTTTTTTTCTTGCCATCTCTATCTCTCCTTTTTTTGACGTCGTGATTTTGATAACAGTATATGCAACCTACATAAAAACGCTTATCACAGAAGCTTATATTCATAAATTTTTTCAATAAAAAATAGCAACACATAAAAATTTATTTACAACGTAAAAAAGCTAGTAAATAGACTAGCTTCTTGTCAAAAAAATTCATATAGTTTTTATCTATCTTGTATGTATAAATCCCAAGCTTCATCAAATATAGACATACTGGCTAACATTCCACTTAACTCTAAGTACGAACTAATTTCATCATAGTCTTCAGATTGCTTCGGAAAACTTAAATCATCATACATTGCCTCTGCTAAATCTGAAATTTCATTTCTAAATAAAGCTGCACGATGCTTCATCATATAATGGTAAAATGTCTTTTTCAAACGTATTCCCTACCTTTCTAACTTGGGTACATTATACAAGGCAAAAAAGAAAAAAACCAGCATAAAAGCTGGTTAAAAGTCGAAATAATTCCTTTTTAATAAACGTGGTCTTCCCATTAATTCTTCATATGTTAGTTGTTTCGGCAAATCTTTCGTATAAATTAAAAACAACTGATCTTCAATTTCTTTTACTGTGTGATCTGATTGATAGTCCATTCCACATGAGGAACAAGAAATACATGGTGTCTCTTGGATTTCAATGGCTTTCGTACCATCTGGTAGTTCCCAATATACAGTATTCAAGCTTTCTTTCGCTTCTGTACTGTCACACCACATACAATTCATACTGCATCACCCTCAGTTTTTTTGTCGTTTTCTTCTAATTTAGCCATTTGCGCTTGATACTTTTTATCTTTTAATTGGTCGCGCTTATCACGTTTATCTTTTAAAGATGCATGCGTGTCATTATCTTCATAGTCTTTACGACGGCTCATACGCTGTAAATCGTCTGGAACAAGGTTAAATTTCTTATCACTCATAAGACCTGCGATACCAACATCTGAACGTTTTTCTTCGTAGTTTGGATAAATTTCTTTAAAGTATCCTTCTGCTCTTCCTGGAATGTAGCTCTCTGGCTCTGGATACGTTGTAATAACACCTTCGAAGTTACGAAGTACAACTTTATCTGCACTTTGTGAGATTAAATAGTTTGGTTGAAGCGCAATTTTACCGCCACCACCTGGTGCATCGACAACGAATGTCGGAACCGCATAACCAGATGTATGTCCGCGTAAACCTTCAATAATTTCAAGCCCTTTAGATACTGGTGCACGGAAGTGGCCGATACCTTCAGATAAGTCACATTGATAAATGTAGTATGGGCGCACACGGATTTTTACTAAATCATGCATAAGCTTTTTCATAATCGGAACGCTGTCGTTAATACCAGCTAAAATTACTGCTTGGTTTCCGATTGGAACACCAGCATTTGCTAGCATTTCACATGCTTTTTTCGATTCTTCTGTAATTTCAATAGAAGTATTAAAGTGCGTATTTAACCATACTGGATGGTATTTTTTAATAATATTACATAAATTCTCTGTAATACGCTGCGGGAATACAACCGGTGCTCTCGTTCCGATACGAATAATCTCGACATGCGGAATCTCTCGTAAACTTTTTAATACATATTCTAAAATTTTATCGTTAATTAGAAGACCGTCACCACCAGAGATTAATACATCTCGTACTTGTGGTGTATCACGAATGTAACCAATCGCATCGTCTAATTGTTTCTTCGGTACACCCATTCCAATTTGTCCACTAAAACGACGGCGTGTACAGTAACGACAATACATCGAACATTGATTCGTTACTAAAAATAGTACGCGGTCTGGATAACGATGCGTTAACCCTGGAACTGGTGAATCTTCATCTTCATGAAGCGGATCTTCTAAATCATATTTCGTTTTATATAACTCCTCCGAAATCGGTACTGATTGCATCCGAATCGGACAGCGTGGATCATCAGGATTCATTAGCCAAGCATAATACGGTGTAATGTTTAACGGGATCGTTTTCGTTGAAATTTTAACGCCCTCTTCTTCTTCAGGTGTTAAGTTAATCACTTTCTTTAAGTCATCTAACGTTTTGATCGTATTCGTTAATTGCCAAACCCAATCATTCCATTGCTCTTCAGTAACATCCTTCCATAATTCGATATCCTTCCAGTGACGATTTGGTTTGTATACATCATGTAACATTGCTATTCCCCCTTTTTATACGCTCATCCTTTATATAAGCAATAGTTATGCCAACTTTATATTGTTGATAAGTAAATGTGCGGAGAATCCTATTACATAAGAGAAAAAATATTTTTAAGTACTATACTAAATCGATACATACTATCATATTCATTACATTTTATATATGTAAACGCTCTTTTATTGGTGCAAACACACAAAAACCGCCGATTATTCGGCGGTTTTGTCGTACTTGCTCAGTTTATATTGAAGCGTTTGACGAGGGATGCCTAACATTTTGGCAGCTTGTAATATATTCCCTTCCGTTTCAATTAACGCTTGATCTATTAATTCCTTTTCCGTTTGATGAAGCGCTTCTCTAAGTGGTAAAATGCTCTTCTTCTTTGGAAGATTCTCTTTCCGAAATGTACGCGGCAAACAATTGGGTTTTAATGTATTCCCTTCTGCGATAATGACAGCATGTTCAATCGTATGTTTTAACTCACGAACATTTCCAGGCCATTGATAAGCTTGTAGTATTTCTTTCGCTTCCTTATCCATTTGAAGTACACCTTTTTTATAACTTTTATTATATTCTTTCAAAAAATAAGTAGCTAATAATACGACATCCTCGGTTCTTTCGCGTAACGGCGGGATATATAACGAAAAGACATTTAATCTATAATATAAATCAGTTCGAATTTTATTCTCTCTTAAACATATTTCTGGAGGTTGGTTCATAGCAGTAATGACGCGAACATCTACTTTTCTCGTCTTATTATCACCTATACGACGAATAACACCATCTTCTAATACACGAAGCATTTTCGCTTGTAAATCAAGTGGCATTGAATTCAGTTCATCTAGAAATAATGTCCCTCCATCCACAAGTTCAAATAGTCCTGCTCTTTCAATTGCACCTGTATAGCTTCCTTTTGTCGTTCCAAACAATAAGCTTTCTAATAGCGATTCTGGTAATGCTGCGCAGTTTTGTGCGATAAATGGCTTGTTCTTCCGTTTAGAAGCTTCATGAATCGCTTGTACAAATAGCTCTTTCCCTGTTCCCGTTTCCCCATATATTAAAACGTTTGCATCAGTTGGCGCTACTTTTTGTGCTAATTCTTTCGTCTGTTTAAATCGAGCATCATTAGTCACTATCGTCTCAAAGGCAACATGCTTTTTCACCGCTTTTTTGCTAGATGAGCGCTTTATTTTTGACTGTAAATCGACAATTGTATCAGTAAGTTGTTGAATTGTAGAATAGTCCTTTGCAATTTCAACAGCACCAGCAATATTTCCATCTATAAAAATAGGTAACGTCGTATTTACTGTACAAACATCTTCCCCATTTAAGTTTTGATAGTGCTGTACTTGATGTACAATTGGTTTTTTCGTATCTAATACTTTCATCAATGTACTTGTTTCCCTAGATAGAGAAGGAAACGCTTCTAGCAAATGCTTACCTAATACTTTTTCAATTTTTGATCCATCATGCTTTGCAGCGACTGTATTATAAAAAATCGTAATCCCATTTTCATCTACTGCGTGTATAGCCTCATCAATACTGCCCAAAATCGCTTCAATGACTTCTTGTGTCGAAACTGCTAGCAATGTCATCCCTCCTTTTGCCGAAAATTCAGCAAATTAAGCGCCGGATTTTCGGCATCCCTCTGTGCGATTATAAGCATGACGATTCCGTCCTATTATTTTTATAATACTTACCTATGTTTCTTTCACCTATTTATGATTAGATAAATCTTTCACCCATATATTCATATCTTCCAACTTATCAAAAATGTAGCAGTTATTCGCGAGTCTTCCTGTATACGTATAACCTAACTGATGAAAGGCCGCATTCATTCCGAAAGAAAGCGAGCGAGCAATTGTATAGGAACAGAAAATAGATTTTTCTTGAAGCTCTTCCTCTAACTTAATTAATAAACTTTTCATAAACCCATGTTTACGATATTCCGGTAAAGTAGCACAATTCGTTAATTCTGCATTTCCTTCCTTCACATTCATTTCTGCAGACGCTGTACTAATGATTTTCCCTTCACATTCATACACGTAGTAAATTGTGTCGTCTTCTTTCATCGTCTGTAATACATAACTCGCTTCATTTAAAGGTGTCGGATACACTTCAAATACTTTTCCAAAGACAGCCGCTAACTCTTCCGCATCCGCTTCTGTCGCTTTTCTTAACAGAAATTCCTTTGGGACTATTTTTTCCGTAACCTCTTTTGCTTTTACACCACTTAAAATGGTATCTTCCTCAGACCAATGAATACTATTTCGTCTTTCATCATTATTAAACTTCACTAAGAAGTACGCATCATGACCTTGAAAATAATGAGGTATTGTAGCTTCCAATAAGAAACCGAAAGAGAGCCATGTTGAAACATGCTCTCCCTTTCCTTTTATAATACATTTAGTGAAAGAATGTTTCTCTGCTAGTTCGTCAATAGTTTGTATAATACTCTCAACATTTCCTGTATAGTGATCTACTCGAATACGTTTATTAAAAAAATCTAAAACACCTTCTACTGTATAGTAATTCGTCTGTTCTTTAAAAGATTCATAGTATTTCATTTTTTCACCTCACACCAATCTAGTAATGTACATGCAATAATTTTTGCGGCAGCAATCATTTTATCAACTTCTATATATTCATTTGGATAATGCGCTACTTTCGTCTCTCCTGGTCCAAACACTATCGTTGGTACGTTAGCGATCTGTGTAAATAAACCTCCATCAGTCCCCCACGGAGATGCTTCTATAATTGGATCGTTCCCTTCAATCTCAACAAAGTTATGCTGAAGTGTTGTAATCAGCTCATGATTTTCTTCTAGCTCACCAGGAACCCATCGCGCTCCAAACCATTCTACTTCTACTGGATTTTCTACAAACCAATTGTCCGTATTATGTAATTCAGCGATCCAACTCTCAAACTCTTCTTTTGCTGCCTCTATAGTCTCATTCGGCGCAATACCGCATCTTCCTTCTAAAATTAACGAATCAGGAACAGAACTTGGCCAACTACCACCTTCAATTTTCCCTATGTTAATTGGGATTGGAATCGGAATCCCATTAAATAATGGATCTGTAATTCGACTATTTCTCTTTTCTTCTAATTTTCTCAAATGATCCACAACGAACATACTTTTTTCAATTGCACTTACACCTTCATAACGCGTTCCACCATGTGCTGCTTTTCCTTTCACATGGAGACGAAACCACATGGACCCTTGTTGTTTCGGGAAAAACTTCATATTGGTCGGTTCTGGAATAATAACACCATCTGCCTTATATCCTCGCAATATAGTCGCTAATGTTCCTGCCCCGCCACTTTCTTCTTCTATTACACTTTGAAAATAGATGTCTCCTTTTAATTCAATACGCGATTCAATAATCGCTTCCATCGCAAGCATAAGTGCGACATTTCCGCCTTTCATATCCGTCGTTCCACGACCGTATATACGATTTCCTATTTTCTCACCACTATAAGGATGATGATCCCATTGATTCACATCTCCTTCTGGAACTACATCTATATGCCCATTTAGTATCATAGATTTCCCATCGCCGCTTCCTTTTAAAGTAGCCACAATGTTTGGGCTGTCTGAAAAGCTTGTACGTGGTGATACAAAATAAGGATGATCTTTCATTTTAGAAAAAGAAGGCTCCCAAATATCAAGATCTAAACCTAACTCACGTAGCTTTTCAATCACAATTGCCTGTGCACCACTTTCATCACCAGATACGCTTTTTTCTTGAATTAATCTCTTTAAAAATTTCACACTTTCCTCTTCATGACTCTCAATATAATCGCAAACCTGCTTTTTTAATTGCTCCATATATTACATCTCCCCTCATTCAATTACTAGTAAATTCGAGCCAATTTGAAAATCAGCTTCCGTATGTCGTTTTATATCTTCCACTGTGTATGGGCTCATTAATTCTTGTAAAACAAGTCCATTTGAAGTCACTTCCATTACCGCCATATCCGTAATAATTAAATCTACACATTTCTTTGAAGTTAACGGCAATGTACACTCTGAAACAATTTTTGCATTTCCATACTTATCAACATGATTCATCACAACAACGACACGCTTCGCTTTTTGTGCTAAATCCATCGCTCCCCCAATACCCGGAACACGTTTCCCTGGTACAATCCAGTTTGCTAAGTCACCATTTTCACTTACTTGTAATGAACCAAGAATTGTTATGTCTAGTAAACCTTTTCGTATCATCCCAAACGCTGTGCAGCTATCAAAATAACTTGCTCCTGTAATAAGGGAAGTCGGTAAACCTGCTGCGTTACATAAATTTTCGTCTTCATTTCCTTTACTTGGCGTAGGCCCCATACCAACGATTCCATTTTCCGCATGAAACATGACGTTTATATCTTCTGGTAAATGATTCGGTACTAGCGACGGAATTCCAATACCTAAATTTACGATCATACCATTTTGTATTTCTTTCGCGGCACGCTTAGCAATCTTATCTCTCACTTCTACGCCCATACCCATTTCCAATTCACTCCTTCCGATGGCACGATATAATTTACGAATACACCTGGAACTACGATTTCCTCTGGATCTAAACTCCCAAGTGGAACAATTTCTTCGGCCTCTACAATTGTTATATCCCCTGCCATAGCTACGTGAGGATTCATATTTCGCGCACTTTTATCGAATACAAGATTACCAAATGGATCCGCCTTTTTCGCATAAACAATCGAAACTTCAGCAGTTAATGCTGTTTCAACTAAATAAGTCTTACCGTTCATTTCAACTGTTCGCTTTCCCTCTTCTACAATCGTATCCAAACCAACATCAACTAAAACTCCACCAAGCCCAACGCCTCCAGCGCGAATACGCTCTGCTAATGTTCCCTGAGGAGAAAACTCTATTTGTAATCTTCCTTCGTTTAACTGTCTTCCTGCATTCGGGTTTGAGCCAATATGAGAAGTAATTAATGATTTTACTCTTTCATTCGTAACAAGACGACCGATTCCTACATCAGGAAATCCCGTGTCATTTCCTATTAAATTTAAATTTGTAACTCCCTTTTCTAAAATAGCCTGTATTAAAGATGGAGGGGATCCAATCCCCCCAAATCCCCCAAACATTAATGTCATATCATCGTGGAACAAAGAAATTACTTCATCTATTTCTTTTAATTTATCGAACGTATTTGTAATAGTTGTCATGCGATACTATGCCCTCCTTTTTGCATCATCTCTTCTACACTTTTAGAAAAAATTGAAAGTAATTCATCTAACTCGGAATATGTAGTTGTCATTGGCGGTGCTACAAGCAGTGCACTATCTTCTTTTCCTGCTTGCCCTGAAACAGCTTGGTATAAAAGAAGTCCATTTTTAGCTGCAACCGAAATAAGTTCAGACGCTTTTGTAAACGGTTGCAATTCTATTCCAATCAGCAACCCTTTTCCGCGCACATCAGCAATGATTGTCGATTGTTGCTGAACTTTCTGTAATCCTTTTATTAAATACTCTCCCTTTTCTGCTGTTTTTTCAGGTAAATTATGTTTCTCCATATATTCAATAACAGCTAGTGCCGTTGCCGCAGACAATGGATTTGCACTTAACGTATGCCCACTCATAACAGAACGTGATCCACGTAATATCGGCTCCATAACACGGTCACTTACAACAGTCGCTGCCATCGGTGTATATCCAGCTCCTAATCCTTTACCAAGTGTCATAATATCCGGTTCTACGCCCCAATGCTCCATTGCAAACCATGCACCAGTACGACCAAGCCCAGTCATTACTTCATCTGCAATAAATAAAATATCATAATGACTACAAATATCTTTAATCACTTTATAATATTCTTTCGGCGGAACAACCGCCCCTCCAGCTGCTCCGATAATCGGTTCAGCGATAAAAGCTGCAATATGCTCTGCACCAATTCTTTCAATTGATCTTTCTAGCTCAGTTGCACAAGCAAGCTGACAAGTTGGATATACCTTTTGCATCGGGCACCTGAAACAATATGGAGCTGGAATAGTTGGATAATCTTCCAAAATAGATACGAAACGTTGTCTGCGCAAAGGATGCCCAGACATTGATAAAGCACCCATCGTAATACCGTGATAGCTCATCCATCGTGACATAATTTTATGTTTACCTTGAATACCGCGTTCCTGAAAATGCTGAATCGCGATTTTCATAGCTGTTTCATTTGCTTCCGTACCACTATTCACAAAAAAGCTCCAGTTCAAATCTCCTACACTTAAATCGCTTAACTTCTTCGCTAATTTTTCAGCCGGCTCACTCGTAAACTGTGATCTATAAACGAAAGCAATCTCCTCTGCTTGCTTTTTAATAACGTCTGCAATCTCCTTTACACCATGCCCAATCCCTGCCGTAATTGCTCCTGAAGAACCATCAAAATATTTATTTCCGTTCTGATCATACAAATAGACACCTTTTCCATGTGAAATCATTGGATACGGCTGACCAACAAGTGGTTTAATTAAGTAATCGCGCATAGCGCTCCCCCATTTCTCCAATTTGTATATATATATGAAGAAAATTGACGTTTCTTTCATAAAAAAGAATCCTCTGCAAAAGCAGTGAATTTATCAAAAAACTATTATAAAATATACAAATGAGTGCTAAAAAATATTTTAAAAACAGAAAATTCAGAACTGAAAATGAAGACTAATCCTTTATATCCGCTCAAATAACCCTCCCTTATATAAAATTAGTGTTATGCCAAATACTTTATTAACATAATGTCAGCTTCCCTCAAATACCGACATTGTGTAAACTTCGACAGTACTCCCTTTAAACTCCTTCCTATTATCCTACTTTACACTGCATATTTTTAAACAAATTTCGACACTTAACTTCACGAAATGTATAACAATTCTTTTTATAACAACTAACATTTAACATATGATATCTTGCTTTTTATACAATAAAAAAAGAACCGATTAACCACACTAATCAGTTCGGCACGACGCTCTTTTTTCGATTAATACCGTCACTTGCTAAAATAAATAGAAAAACAATATTTCAAATTCAAAATACATCCTACAGCCTTTTAGCACAAAGTCCTCCATAACTCCATTCACAATTACTATCGGGATATCCCCATCCCAATGTGCCACTCCTTTCCTCATAGTCAAACTACCTTTCCTTTATAATTTATGTAGGACAATTATCACTTTGTATGTGTATTTGCCTATAATTAAAAAAATCCCTAATTTGACATGCTTTCGATTTGCTGATAGATACGTGTTTAACAATTTCATTTTCACTTACATATAATTGATAAGCTTGGTTTCATCAAAAACGAATAATATATTATCGTTTCTCCGTGAACTACCCACCACTTAGTATCTCTTACGAGCTTACCCCAAAGTGGGGGCTTCTCGGTTTATCGCTACTTTTGATAGCTAACGAA
>NZ_NUPZ01000046.1 GCF_002584985.1 Bacillus sp. AFS029637
CGAGCCACTTTCGCTTTTTAATAACATTTGTTACAATAGTAAAAATAGAGGAGGGACGTTGTATGCCAAAAGGTACAGGTAAGGTTATTGCACAAAATAAAAAAGCATTTCATGATTATTTCATCGAAGAAACATATGAAGCAGGGCTTGTCCTTCAAGGAACGGAAATTAAGTCGATTCGCGCTGGACGCGTAAACTTGAAAGATGCGTTTGCACGTGTACATAATGGTGAAGTATGGGTTCATAATATGCATATTAATACATACGAGCAAGGGAATCGTTTCAATCATGATCCGCTTCGTACGAGAAAATTACTTCTTCATAAAAAAGAAATTGATAAGCTAGCGGGGGCTGCAAAAGAAACAGGTTACGCATTAGTTCCACTTAGAATCTATTTGAAAAATGGATTTGCAAAGATGGCACTTGGTTTAGCAAAAGGTAAGAAGCAATACGATAAACGTCACGATTTAAAAGAGAAAGAAGCTAAACGTGAAATTGCACGCGCGTTCCGTGATCGTCAAAAGATGTAATACAAATATTTACATTTGTAAAACGGCGCGCGTATGATATAATAACTTATGTAAGGTTGTTGCACATTGAAAAACAGCTCTTAGTAGCTATCACGATATTTCTTCGTATGCTCCATTTCTATCATGGGGACGTTACGGATTCGACAGGGATAGTTCGAGCTTAGGTTGCGAGTCGAGGGGATCGGCCTCGTTAAAACGTCAAAGCCTATAATTGGCAAACAAAACAATCTTTCTTTAGCTGCTTAATTGCACTAAAGGTTCCTCCCTCCATCGTCCATGTGGTAGGGTAAGGGACTCAAACTAAGTGGACTACGCCGGAGTTCGCCGTCTGAGGACAAAGGAAGAGAACAACCAGACTAGCAACTTGGAAGCCTGTCGATAGGCCGAAGAGTTCGCGAAATGCTAATATATCGACTACACTCGTAGAAGCTTAAGTGCCGATATTTTTGGACGTGGGTTCGACTCCCACCGTCTCCACCAATACATATTTGGTGGTTTTTTATTTTGTATGATATGAACCATAACTTTGCCAGATTGGCGAGGTTATGGTTCTTTTTGTTTGCAGGAAAATAGGATTTTCATGTTTTGCTGGTAGTGGGTTTCGGGTGGTATGCTGTTTTGGGAGGTGGGGTGATGTCGTGTTTTGTCGAGCGGTCGATATTCTATGTCGAATCGCCGATATAATTGAAGTTGCGGTCGATATAATGAAAAAATCGCCGATATAATTGAAGTTGTGGTCGATATATTGGAAAAATCGCCGATATATTTCTAGAGGAGTGATAAAATGATTGTGAAAGAACGGAGAATGCCGATTTATTTACGCCAACTAGAAGCGCTACTCAGAAGATTGCCTGTTCATCATCCAAAACGGAATATAATCGCTGAAAATATAGCGAAATATAAGGCAGGTTATAAAGGGGAACGAGCTGTTGATTATCCATTAAGTTTTCTCCCTGAGCGAGGTTATAGCATTTTACATGACATTCGTTTATTTGATCAAAATCATTACTTTCAAATTGATACCATCATCATTTCCTCGTGCTTTCTTCTATTTCTAGAAATAAAGAATATAGTAGGTACACTACTTTTTGACTCAACATTTAATCAGCTCATTCGAATATCCGAAGAAAAGTCAGAAGGGTTTCCAGATCCAATTTTGCAAGTGAAAAGACAGGAATTACAGCTTCAGAAATGGTTAAGGTTATACGGATTTTCTAAATTCCCAATTGAATCCTTCGTTGTTATTAGTACGCCGCGTACCGTTATTAAATCTTCAGATGATAACCTCTCTAATAAAATCATTCATAGTGCTAATTTACCTCATAAAATAAAGTGGCTAGAAAGTAAATATAAGAAAAAACCTATATATAATATAAATGAACTTATTCAGCGAATGATGATGGAGCATTCACCATTGCAACAAAATGTCCTTGAGAAATATCAAATGAAAAAAGAAGAATTGTTAAAGGGGGTACTGTGTGAGGAATGTACCTCTATACCAATGGTTAAAGTGAAAAAAGGGTGGCATTGCTCGAAATGTAATACTTTATCTAAGGATGCACATAAGTGTGCTTTACAAGATTATGCACTTCTTATTGAAACCGTGGCTACCAATAGTAAGTTGAAAGAATTTCTAAATATCCAATCAAGTTCAATTATGAAACGCATACTTCAATTACTTGAAATCCCGTATGTCGGTGAGAATAAAGGGAGGAAGTATGATTTAACAATGTATCAGTAAGCAATGGAAAAGGATCATCAATAAAGTGATGATCCTTTTAAAAATTTATCCTGCTTTAATGGGCAGTAAGACCCCCACCTCAAAATTCAGCGAAAGCAAAGAATTTAGGTGGGGGTCGGGCTGCCCATAAAAGTCCGATTGGTGAAGGCTAATAATCAGTGGGGGATGAAGAAAATCCCCACTGATTAAAGTTTCACTTTATTTTACACCTAGTTTTTTCACTATCAGTTAACTTACATTATAGAAGATCGGCCTTAAACTCTATTAAATTTAGTCTTAAAATAAGAAGGATACCGTTTTTTGTTTTGGAGATTTTATAAAATGCTTAAGTTGATGGGGATGGGTGGTACCCCTGAAATAGAAAATGAAGAAATAGTTATTGACGATAAGTAGGTAGATACTATAGCTACCCCTTAATGATTAAATAATATTTATCACGCTATTTGCCGGGCAGAACCCCCCCCACCTCAAAATTCGGCTGAAGCAAAGAAGTTAGGTGGAAGCTCGGCTGTTCGTAAACGCCCGATTGGTGAGTGGTTATGAAAATTTCACTTTATTTAAATTTTCATATATTTTGTATTTTCACCCATATCTATTGTAAGATTATATAGAGTTCTCCTAATAAGCTGTTATAATGGTTTTTTTAGGAGTTTAATATTTATAAATTTCAAATTATTTTTTCGGGATAATTTTTTATCTAAATAAGTTATATTGAAGTAGAGGTGAATCATCGGTGAAGCAGGTGTTGGTGATTAAAAATGAACGGTCTTCAGCAAAGAAAATCGTAAGCGGTCTAACGCAAGAAGGCTATTTCATTTTAAAACTTCACAATGAAAACCAAGGTTTAAATATAATATATGAACAAAATTGGGATATTATCATATTGGATTGGGATTCGTTAAGTATATCTGGACCAGAAATTTGTAAACAAATACGACTCGTTAAAACGACACCGATAATTATTGTGACCGACAATATTTCTAGCAAAGATTGCATAGCGGGGTTACAAGCGGGAGCGGATGATTATATAAGAAAACCATTTGTGAAAGAAGAATTAGTAGCAAGGGTTCAAGCGATTTTAAGGAGAAGCGACTGTATCCAGCAAAATGAGACAAACTTTTTGCGGTTTAAAGATCTCTTTGTTGATGCATCTAGCAATATCGTAAAAAAAGATGGTGAAAATCTCGCGCTTACTAAGCGTGAGTATGATTTACTTGTATTTTTAATCAAGAATAAAAATACAATATTGAGCCGTGAAATGCTTTTGAACCAGGTTTGGGGACATAACGTAGTAGTAAATCCAAATGTAGTGGATTTATATATTGGGTATGTAAGAAAAAAATTAAAGTGCGAGAAGAAAGACAGATATATTCAAACGATACATGGCAGGGGCTATTCAATGATTGAATGATAATAGGTAAAGTACAGTTTATCATAATAATCAATACCTAGAATAATAGAAAAAACGAGTAAANNTTTACTCGTTTTTTCTATTAAATTTGCTAGTCAAATAGTTTATGAGAAATATGAAAGAGATGGAAAACATAAAAAAATACTTCTCTCATGTATTTTCTAAAGGTTAATTAACAAGCCAGACGGCATATATTCCTTTTTGAATACAAATTATGCTTAATTCTATTAACTCACACCATTCACAAGATTTTCACAGAATTAATGATTATACTAATTAACAGGATATTCAAATGAAAATGATTATCAATATTGATTTGGGTGAATAGTAGTTACTATTTAATTCAATCTAGGGACGGCATCATTTTCGAAATAAATCACATTATAAGGAGTATATGTATGAAAAAATCTATGCTTTTAAAATTGTTGAGTATTCTAGCAATTTTCACTTTAATGTTAGTAGCTTGCTCAGATTCAGGTAAAGAAACTTCGAAGGCTACTAAAGGTAATAGTAGTGATAAGCCAAAAACGATTGAAATCACTGATGCACATGGAAAGGTTAAAGTTCCTGTAAATCCAAAGAGTGTAGTTGCTTTGGATAATAGAACGTTTGAAACTTTAGCTGATTGGGGAATTAAATTAGCGGCTGCTCCGAAGGATATAATGCCTGCAGATTCAGCATATAAAAAGGACGATTCAGTTCAAAATATTGGAAATCATCGCGAGCCAAATCTTGAAATTATTGCAGCAGCAAACCCTGACCTTGTAATCGTTGGTCAAAGATTTGCTGATCATTACGAAGAAATCAAAAAATTAGTACCAAATGCAGCAGTTATTGATCTTAACGTTGATGTTTCTGAGAAAGCTACTAAGCCTGGAGAAAACTTAGTAAAAGGACTTAAAGATTCTACAATGACTTTAGGAAAAATCTTTGATAAAGATAAAGAAGCAAAAAAATTAGTGGCTGATTTTGATAAATCTATTGAAAATGCAAAATCTGCTTATAACGGAAAAGATAAAGTTATGAGTGTTATCGTTACTGGTGGTAATATTGGTTTTGCTGCTCCACATTCTGGTCGTGTTTGGGGACCAATGTATGAAATTTTCGGTTGGGTTCCAGCATTAGAAGTTTCGAATTCTACTGCAGGTCATAAAGGTGACGACGTTTCTGTTGAAGCTATTGCACAAACAAATCCTGATTGGATTTTCGTATTAGATCGTGATGCTGCAACGTCTGATGCAGCTACTTCAACACCTGCTAAGGATGTTATTTCTAAATCACCTGCTCTTCAAAACACAACTGCTGTTTCTAAAAACCAAGTTATTTATGCACCAGAAGATACTTACACAAATGAATCAATTCAAACTTACATAGAGTTATTTGGAAATATTGCAAAAACTTTAGCTAAGTAGTGTAAAGGAGTACGAAACAGTGTCAAAAAATATAATTTCTAGGGTTGAGAATATTTCTCAACCCCAGTTTTATAATCACAATAAATTATGGACAAAACCTTTTATAATAGCGATTATAGTTGTAATAATTTTAGGGATTATATCACTGTTTACTGGAGTTTATGATATACGTGGACAAGAGGACGGAATAGAGATGTTTTTCATAACTCGTGTTCCGAGAACAGCTGCATTAATGCTTACTGGAGCTGCGATGGCGATGGCAGGACTCGTCATGCAACTAATTACACAGAATCGCTTTGTTGAACCTACTACAACGGGTACAATTGAATGGTCAGGCTTAGGCCTGCTTTTTGTGTATTTATTATTTCCTGCCCCGACCTTAGTTCAAAGAATGACTGGTGCAATCATTTTTTCTTTTATAGGAACTATGATTTTCTTTCTATTTTTAAGAAGAGTTAAGCTTCGTTCGTCTTTAATTGTCCCGATTATTGGATTGATGCTTGGAGCAGTTATTTCTGCAGTGTCTACTTTTATGGGACTTCTTTTTCAAATGACGCAAAGTATTGAAACTTGGTTTGTAGGTTCATTTGCTAACATTCAGGTGGGAAGATATGAATATTTATGGCTGATTGTTATCATTACTTTGCTTATTTTTATGTATGCCAATAGATTGACTTTAGCTGGACTAGGAGAAGATGTCGCAACAAGCCTTGGAGTTAATTACAATAGAATTGTGCTTTTTGGAACTGCTCTTATCTCTGTTGCAGTTGGAATTGTTGCAGCTGTTATTGGACACTTACCTTTCTTGGGATTAATTGTGCCAAATATTGTTTCCATGTTTAGAGGTGATGATCTTAGGAGTAATTTACCTTGGGTGTGTGTGATCGGAATGGGGACAATAACTGCCTGTGACATCATTTCTCGAACAATTATAAAACCTTTTGAAGTACCTGTTTCTTTAATACTTGCAACAGTGGGAGCAGTCGTGTTTATTACTATTTTATTGAGAAAAAGAAAACCAAGGAGGCTACGATGATCACATTAGAATATAAAAATAAAGAAAATGTCGAAATCGATTCTAGCCTTCATAATGAAAGTAGATCAGCTAGTGCTTTTCGTTCTAAGAAGGAAGCAAGACGTTATTGGATTTTACTGATCACATTGATTGGTTTAGGCCTTCTTTCTTCATATGGACTTTTAGTTTATAACAATCCAGTTCCGATAGATTCACCGTCTTTTATCCCAGTTGTTAAGAGAAGGATAGTAGCTCTTGTTGCAATGATTATTGCTGCAGTTTGCCATAGCTTGTCGACAGTTGCTTTCCAATCTATTACGAATAATAAAATTATTACGCCTTCGCTTTTAGGTTTCGAATCACTTTATTCAGCGATTCAAACGAGTACAATATTCTTCTTTGGTGCTAGTGTATTACTAAATTTTAATGGAATCGGATCATTTTTATTCCAAGTTGTTGTTATGGTTTTCATGAGTTTGATACTTTATGGATGGTTACTTTCCGGTAAATACGGGAATTTACAACTTATGCTTTTAGTTGGAATTATTATTGGTACCGGGCTAAATTCTGTGTCAACTTTCATGAGGAAACTACTTGCGCCTTCAGAATTTGATATTTTACAAGCAAGATTATTTGGCTCTGTTAATCATGCCGATCCTGCATATTTTCCTATTGTAATTCCTATGATCATAATTGTAGCGGTATTAATTTTTGCTCATTCTAAAAATTTGAATGTTTTATCACTAGGAAAGGATGTTGCTACTTCTTTTGGAATTAAATATCAACCTAGTGTAATTTATACGCTTGTATTAGTAGCTATTTTAATGTCCATTTCAACAGCTCTAATTGGACCACTTACTTTCTACGGCTTTTTAGTAGCAACTTTGAGCTATCAGGCGGCGTCAACGTATGATCATAGATATATTTTTCCAATGGCTTTTGCAATAGGATTTTTGATACTGACGAGTGCATACTTTTTAATGTATCATGTATTCCATGCTCAAGGTGTAGTTTCAGTTATTATTGAATTATTTGGTGGAATCACATTTTTAATTATAGTTTTAAGGAAGAGGGCTTTATGATAAAAATTGATAATGTTAAAAAGTTCTATACTGATAAGGTAAAAATAGGACCTTTGGATATTGAAATACCAAAAGCGGGCTTTACTTCTTTAATTGGACCAAATGGCGCTGGAAAGTCTACGACACTTTTGATGATTGGAAGACTTTTAGATATGGATGAAGGTCAAATTCAGGTAGCAAATATGGATGTTTCTGAATCCAAATCAAAAGACTTAGCAAAAGTTTTGACGATATTGCGACAAGAAAATCATTTTGTAACTAGGCTTACTATTAGACAACTAGTTGGATTTGGGCGCTTTCCTTATTCAAAGGGAAGATTGACTAAAGAGGATGAGGTTATTATTTCTAAGTATATCGATTTTCTAGATTTAACTAGTTTAGAGAATAGATATTTAGATGAGCTTTCTGGTGGTCAAAGACAAAGGGCATATGTAGCGATGGTATTGTGCCAAGAGACGGAATATGTACTTTTGGACGAGCCTCTAAACAACCTTGATGTTGCTCGTTCTGTTCAAATGATGGAGCATTTGAGACGTGCTGCTAATGAATTTGGAAGAACAATTTTGACTGTTATGCATGACATAAATTTTGCAGCCAAATACTCTGATAAAATTTGTGCTATGAAAGACGGACAAATTGCTGCTTTTGGAACAGTAGAAGAAGTTATGGACCCAACACTTTTGACAGATATTTTTGAAACAAAAATAGAAATTATCGATGGTCCTTATGGTCCAATCGCTGTTTATTAGTTACAACATGTATACTGTAGCTGCTGTCTGTATTTTATAGGCAGCAGCTTTTTTTATGTGATTACTCATAAAGTGCAAAAGAATGTTTCACCTTTTTAAGTATCTACCAAGCGGAAAAAATATCTCTGTATAACTTTTTAAAAGAATTCAGCTTGTTTTTTATATGTAATATTGCATATCAGAGTGTATTGATAAAAGTGTAAGGGGTCACTATAATGAGGGCATAAAGATAAATCACATTTTCGTAGCAATAAAAAGGAGGAAATAATATGGAAATCGCAATGGCAGTTTTAAAATTTGTAGGTGGCGTAATCCCGTTAATTCAAGAACTATTAAAAGCATTTATGTAAGTTTATTAGTTAGCTATCATTTATCAATCATTATAATATTTTACTAAAAAAAAGAACGGGGTGATTTTTCTGAATATTAAGAAAAACACTAAAAGAAGAAAGTTCCTTGCATGTTTATTAGTTAGTCTATGCACTATTAATTATTCATCTATTTCCTTCGCAGAAACACAAGCAAGTAATACAACTGATGTAACCAAAAATGCTAGTGGCATTGATACTGGTATAGCAAATCTTAAATATAATAATCAAGAGGTTTTAGCTGTAAATGGTGATAAAGTAGAGAGTTTTGTTCCGAAAGAAAGTATCAATTCAAATGGTAAATTTGTAGTAGTGGAACGCGAGAAAAAATCACTTACAACGTCACCAGTCGATATTTCAATTATTGATTCTGTAGTGAATCGCACGTATCCAGGAGCTGTACAACTTGCAAATAAAGCTTTTGCAGACAATCAACCAAGTTTATTAGTGGCTAAGAGAAAGCCTTTGAATATTAGTATAGACTTACCGGGCATGAGAAAAGAAAATACAATCACTGTCCAAAATCCGACATATGGTAATGTAGCTGGAGCAGTAGATGATTTAGTATCTACTTGGAATGAAAAGTATTCTACAACACATACGTTACCTGCAAGAATGCAGTATACGGAATCTATGGTTTATAGTAAATCACAAATCGCAAGTGCTCTTAATGTTAACGCTAAATATCTTGATAACAGTCTAAACATTGATTTTAATGCGGTTGCAAATGGAGAGAAAAAAGTGATGGTTGCCGCATATAAGCAAATATTTTATACGGTAAGTGCTGAACTACCTAACAATCCATCCGACCTTTTTGATAATAGTGTTACTTTTGGTGAGTTAACTCGAAAAGGCGTAAGTAATTCGGCTCCACCTGTTATGGTTTCAAATGTAGCTTATGGTAGAACGATTTATGTAAAATTAGAAACAACATCTAAGAGCAAAGATGTACAAGCTGCTTTTAAAGCCTTACTTAAGGATAACAGCGTTGAAACAAGTGGACAGTATAAAGATATTTTTGAGGAAAGTACCTTTACTGCTGTAGTATTAGGTGGAGATGCGAAAGAGCATAACAAGGTTGTTACTAAAGATTTCAATGAAATCCGAAATATCATTAAAGATAATGCTGAATTAAGTCTTAAAAATCCAGCATACCCAATTTCATATACAAGTACTTTCTTAAAAGATAATGCAACTGCTGCTGTTCATAACAATACAGATTATATTGAGACGACAACTACAGAATATTCAAGTGCTAAAATGACACTTGATCATTACGGTGCTTACGTTGCTCAATTTGATGTATCTTGGGATGAGTTCACATTTGACCAAAAGGGTAACGAAGTATTAACACATAAAACATGGGATGGTAGCGGAAAAGACAAAACGGCTCATTACTCTACAGTTATCCCTCTTCCACCAAATTCAAAAAATATAAAAATTGTAGCAAGAGAATGTACAGGTCTTGCATGGGAATGGTGGAGAACAATTATTAATGAACAAAACGTTCCATTAACAAATGAAATAAAAGTTTCAATTGGAGGAACAACATTATACCCAACAGCTAGTATTAGTCATTAAGTATAAAAAAGCGCCCTATAAGTAGGGCGCTTTTTTACTTAGTCACAAATTTTATTCTTTCCAAAGCTGGATTGCTACAATTGTAATGACATGTATGAATATTGTGAAGACGAAAAGCTACATGTTTTTCGTCTTTTCGTTCTCTTGCTTAATAAGAAAGATCCTGCAACTCAGTACAGGATCTTTAATCAAACGTTTTTAAAAGCTAAATTGTGGTTTCATATCCCCTTTATAAGGTTCATGTTCAACGAATATAGTTATATCCTTACCAGCTTGGTCTTTACCAGTTCTTTTATACGTAAATTTATTCTTATTTAATTCAGTAAGTTCAAGAGCAGCACCATATTTATTATTTCCAATTGAAACATGGGCTCTTATTTTATTTTCGTGTACAACATCGAAGTAGCCATAATCACCGCGGCTTTGACCTGTTTCGCTATTGAAGAACTCATATTTATTAGATTTGTCATCAAATTTTGCTAGACTTATAAAATTTGAATTAAACTGTGTTACATCGTTACCAGCTTCATCTAATACCTTTGTTCCGTGCCAAAGGGTGCTGCCTAAAATTTTATCTCCATCAACGTTTTTAACAATATCGCCTGTAGTCGTGTTCAGCTGCTTGTCCGGATCAGTGAAAGAAAGTTCTTTTTCTTTATATGGAACATGTTCAACAAAAACTTCTACATCTTTACCGTTAGCGTCTTTCCCCATTCGTTTATAAGTAAATATATTTTTATTTAATTTTGTCATGTCAACAACAGCTTGATACTTCATTGATTCTGAAATTAATATTCTTTTCTTCCCATCATTTGTGACAAAGAAAGTTCCTTTATCACCACGACTTGCACCTGTTTTAGCATCAAAAAATTCATATCTGCCTGACTTCGCATCATATTTTGCAAGACCAATGAAGTTTGTATTCTCTTTTGTTAAGTCATTCTTATCTTTGTCATACACTCGTGTACCTTGCCAATTTGTCTCGCTAAGAATATTAGCCATTTTTTGCCCTTTAGTTAATTTATTTTCCTTTTTTGTTTCTTTAGCAACTTGTTCTTGTTTACTATGATTTTCTTCAGCTTTAGTACCAGCACACCCTGTTAATGCTAATGTGAATCCGAGCAGTATGGATGATAGTACTTTTGTTTTTTTGTTCATTTTTATCGTCTCCTTATTTTGTGATTTTAAATAGTTCGTCTTCCTGAATGTAATTACTACGTTTCTTATGTTAATACCCGACTATAAACTGCCTCTAAATAAAACATTAAAAAAAGATAAACTAATTCCTAAAAAATGTTCATATTTATAAAAAAATCGCTAGCTTGCTGTAGCGCCTACGAGTAATCAAAAAATGCATTGTAAAGAAAAAAGGAAAGCCGCTAACAATAATGTAATTGCTAATAGAGCTAATCGATTGTAGTGCAAAACTTTTGAGAAAAAATGTCGGGGAATGGAAAAAAAGAAAGAATAAGCTATTTATCCTTTCTTTTTTCATTTTAAAATACCTCCACTAAGTTGCTTACATGCATCATTATGGTATAGTACAGGTACTATGAAAAGTACGCAATTTTCCGTGACATAGGCACGAGAAAGTGCCTGTCAAAATACAGAAGGAGTTCAGTATGAAAAAAGAGTATAACAATAGAATTGAAGTCGTTTTGGATGTGATCGGAGGAAAGTGGAAATCCCACATTTTACATCATTTAACAAGTGGACCGACAAGAACGGGTGAGTTAAAAAAGTTGGTAACTGGTATTACACAAAAGATGCTTACCGAGCAATTGAAAGAGCTTGAAAGGCGAAGTGATAGTGAAAGAGGACGATCATATATGATTTAACACTTCTGTAAGTATAATTTTGCTATAATAAATACGCACTTATACGAAGGGGAGTTTAATGAGAAAATGAAATCATTCAATATTGATCATTTTATCGCTAGCGTTTTACAATGGATATTAAATATAGCACTAATCATACTATCCATTGTCTTATCTATCTTTTTAATTAATGAGACAATCACATTTATTCAATACATATTTTCAGCGAAGAAGTATACATCTTATAAGTTAGTGGAAAGTATCATTGTTTACTTCTTGTACTTTGAGTTCATCGCATTAATTATTAAGTATTTTAAATCGAATTACCATTTTCCGTTACGCTATTTTATTTATATCGGGATTACGGCTTTAATTCGATTAATTATTGTGTCGCATGATGAACCGTTTGAGACGTTGTTATATGCAGGTTCCATTCTTGTTTTAGTTATTGCTTTATACATATCAAATTTGAGAGATTTGAGAAAAGAGTAGTAGTGCGGACTTTTGTTTGTGCTACTTTTTTATGTCTTGACCTTCAAGTTGCTTGAAAGTTTACAATGTAAGTAGGGCGTTTGAAATTGAAAAAAATTGAGAAATTAAGTGAAGAGGTTTCTTTTACTTGGAGGTTATAGAAATGAGTCAGGAATTGAAGTTACGTCCTTTAGAACGGGAAGATTTAAAGTTTGTACATGAACTTAATAATAATGCACATATTATGTCGTATTGGTTTGAAGAGCCGTATGAGGCCTTTGTAGAATTGCAGGACTTGTACGATAAACATATACACGATCAAAGTGAACGCCGATTTATCGTTGAGAAAGATAATGAAATGGTTGGATTGGTCGAGTTAGTAGAAATCGATTATATTCACCGAAGAACGGAATTCCAAATTATTATTGATCCGAGTTATCAAGGTCACGGATATGCAGCTGATGCAACGCGTTTAGCGATGGATTACGCTTTTTCGGTATTAAATATGCATAAAATATATTTAGTTGTCGATAAAGAGAATGAAAAAGCTGTGCATGTTTATAGAAAGGTTGGATTTATAGTAGAAGGCGAGCTACAAGATGAATTCTTCGTAGATGGCACGTATCATAATGCAATAAGAATGTGCATGTTTCAGAAGCAATATTTAGAAAAAAAGCGTTTATAAAGTATTAACTTTATAAACGCTTTTTTTATTTGAAATGATATTTATTTATTGTAAAACAATAAAAAATAATTGACTTATAATATATATATCGTTATTATGATGGTAGTTAGTGAAGAGGAATTTTACGTATAGAGGAGAATGTCTTATGAAAAAATATATAGTATCTATTATGTTAATCGTGCTTGGAGTTATTTGCTTATCGATACATGGTTCGAATAGTACAGTAGCGGAGAATGGTATGCTAATGGAGCCTTACTTTTTCTTAGTACCAGTAAGTTATTTGCTATTCTTTATGGCTATAGTGACAGGTTCATTTACATTTATTCGATTAAACTTAAAAGGGAATAAGTAAATATATATAAGCGGCGAGTGATCACATTTGCCGTTTTTTTGTACGTTTATTTGTATTACAGGAATTCCATATTTTATTTCCTTATTTTTAGGGTGGAAAATATGTTCAGATATTGCTGTAGATGAAGCATTTACTTTACAAAATGCGAAGAGATTAAAGGCAATTAGCATTTTATCGATGATGGAAGGTATTTTATATATTGGAGCATTATTGTATATTTCTATAGTAGGGAATTATCATACGAGTATTGTAGTGATTCTATTACTTATTTTATTTTTCTCAGTTGTTATATCCATTTTCACTTCTTTACTTTCTCATTTAGTTAGGAAAGCGAGTGATATACAAGAAGATAACGACTTAACGATTTGAGGTGCTCTGTTATGGCGATTATAGTAAATCTTGATGTAATGTTAGCGAAGCGGAAAATGAGTGTGACAGAGCTATCTGGCAAGTTAGGAATTACGATGGCAAATGTCTCTATTTTGAAAAACGGAAAAGCGAAAGCGATTAAGTTTTCGACTTTAGAGAAGATATGTGAAGTGTTAGAGTGTCAGCCTGGCGATATTTTAGAATATGAAAAGGATGAGTTGTAGTGAAGTTACGAAAGTGGTTCACTACAGCAACGTATATCCAGCCCGTTTATTTTTAATTTTGTATGGCGAGAGATACTTCTTATGAAAGAAAGCGACCTGTAAAAGAGTCGCTTTTTTATATTCCACCTAACTTCATCCCGAGGAATGCGAAGATGATGCCAATCATATAAGTAGCGCTTAAATATATCAATAGTATGCCAAATTTTTTACGATTGAGAAGCTGGAATGTCTCTAATTTAAACGTTGAAAATGTAGTAAAAGCACCCATAAAACCAGTACCTAGTAGAAGTTGCCAATCTGTGGTTATTCCCGCTCCAATTATATATCCGAGTAAAAAGGCTCCCGTTATATTCACAAGAAACGTGGCGATTGGAAAGGAAGTTGTATTTCTTTTTTTAAACCAATTGCTAATGGCAAATCGTGTAATGGCGCCGAAGAAACCTCCAGTTGCTACTAATAAAGCCTCCATCATGAGAAATCACCTTCCGTAAGGCGTTTCTTAATTAAGAAATCACCTAGTGTATAGCCAAGACCAGACATAATGAGGCCACCCAGCATGCTACATGATACATATAGGAAAGCTGTGCTCCATTCAGAATGATTGATTAATTGTACGGTTTCTACACTGAACGTTGAAAACGTCGTAAAGGAACCGATGAATCCAGTCCCGATGCCTGTAATCACCTCAGAGGGTAAGATGTTCAGCCGAGCGATATAAGTAGTTAGCCAGGCTAATAAGAAGCAGCCAGCTAAGTTAATAAGTAATGTAGCTAACGGAAATGAATGATGCCAAAATGTATGAATAGTAAGCCCTACATAATAACGGGAAAGAGCTCCTAATATACCGGCTATGCCAACGATAATATAAATCAATTTCCTCACCTCTTTCATAGTTTGTTCAAAAAAATAGACTCCTACCAGCAAGTATACTGGTAGGAGTCATTAGCTCAGTAGCGGTTATGGCGAACTCCATCACCTATGATTATTACATATAGTGTACTAAATATTGATGTTAAATTTCAATGGGAATTTTGAAGTAGGTTTATTATTAATAACCAAAATGTGGTGATGTGCAATTTTAATTATGATAAAATATTTCTTACGTCTGCTATTTTATTTTAATTAACTGAAAATAAAGAAAAACGAGTTGTGTTTTTAGAAAAGGAGTCGTTTATTTGAAGAAATTTTTAAAGGTAATACTTATATTTATTTTAATAGGAGTGGGCATTTTAGGTGGGTTTTTAGGATATATGACACTTACAAAAGAACAGCCGGCTGATGTTATAAGTTTGAAGGTGGAAAATAATAAGGAACGCGTATTAGAGCAAGGAAATGAGTTTAAAGTTACGACATTCAATATTGGCTATGCTGGATTAGATAAGGGGCAAGACTTCTTTATGGATGGCGGAAAAGGTTCTGGTTCAAGTAGTAAAGAACAGACTGAAGTGAACTTAAAGAAGATGCTTTCTTTCTTGCAAAATGAGAATAGTGATTTTACGTTATTACAAGAAGTTGATATAAAATCACTTCGATCATTCGATGTAAATGAACATGAATTGTTGAAAAATGGACTATCTGAGTATTCTTCGTCATTTGGAAAGAATTACGATACAAAATGGGTTCCGGTGCCAGTAACAAGTCCAATGGGATATGCTGAGGCTGGACTAAGTACGTTTTCTAAATATACAGTTCAAAAGGCGACACAGTTCCAATTACCAGGTATGGAGCCTTGGCCAAAACGTTTATTTGATTTGGACCGAGCGATTGTTGAGTATAAAATCCCGGTTAATAACGGGAAATTTGTTAGACTCGTAAACTTACATTTGTCTGCTTATGATGAAGGCGGAAAAATTAGAAAGCAGCAAGTAGAATATTTAAAGGAATATATGAACAAGCATTATCAAAATGGCGATTACGTAATAATGGGTGGAGATTGGAATCAATTACTTTCTGATGTTCAATTAAGCGATCCGAGGTTTGTGAAGGAGCGCCCGGAATGGTTAGTAGAGTTGCCGAAAGATTTTACTGACGGAGGATTCCAGTGGGCTGTAGATCCGTCTGTTATGACTGTGAGAGATGATGTGAAGAAATATGTAGAAGGTGAAAATTTTGTCACGATTATTGATGGCTTCGTCGTTTCACCGAATGTTGAGATTGTAAATGTACAAGGGAAAGATTTGAAGTTTGAAAATAGTGATCATAACCCAGTGAGTGCGGTATTTAAGTTGAAGTAATGAAGTGAATCAAGTTGCTAGAAGAGATTTTAGAAAAATAATATGACTGTAAAGGAGCACAAATAATGTGCTCCTTTTACATTTGGTAGGAATTTAATTGCTTTTCTCATCGTTTTCTGCCAAGCTTAAGGAGAAAAATACTTCAAAGAAAGAATTATATAGGTGACTTATATGATCGAAGTTAAGACTTCTGAACTTAGTGATGGAGAATTTAATAGAGGTGTATTTGCAACTCGTGATATTAAAAAGGGTGAGTTGATTCACTCAGCACCAGTTATCTCTTATCCGAATGAACAACATGAACACATTGAGAAAACGTTACTTGCTGACTACGCATTTGAGTATGGGGTAAATCATACGGCATTTCTGTTAGGATACGGCATGTTATTTAATCATGCATATAATCCGAATGCAACGTATGAAATTGTCTTCGAGAATCATACGTTTAACTTTTTCGCTTATAAGGATATAAAAGCTGGAGAAGAAATTTTAATCAACTATAACGGTGAAGTTGATGATGACGAACTATTATGGTTTGACAAGGAAAAAGAAGAGAACGATAAGTAAAGCAACGAAAAAAGAGTGCATTCCACCGTGGGATGTCCTCTTTTTTTTGTTGAAGAAGATAAAGTAGAGATTACAAAAAAATACCACTTTCTTTTCATATGGTATAGTAAGATACTGAGGGATAGTGTTTTGAAAAAGTAATATATTTTACAAATTGTTGTCTTTCTGATGACATGTCAAGTTTAGTAGCCCATTTGGGTTGCTTTATTATGCAATATATATTTTAATATGAGTGGCACCTCTTATAAATTAAGAGGTTTATAGGTGTCTCGAATTGATTTTGGGTACACTGTATCCACCACTTTAGGTTCGTTCATGTATGTGGGGATATTATGGGCCCGTATAACGGGATAAAAAGAATATAGAAATAGAGGAATCGTAAAATGAATATGCAAGAGGTTTATGAATATTTAAGTACGGTATTGCCTGAAGGTCATGTGAAACAAGATGAAATGTTAAAGAATCATACGCATATTAAAGTTGGCGGAAAAGCAGATGTGTTTGTTGCGCCTACGAATTATGATGAAATTCAAGAAGTTATTAAATATGCTAACCAATATAATATTCCAGTTACGTTTTTAGGAAACGGTTCGAATGTCATTATTAAAGACGGTGGTATTCGAGGGATTACAGTAAGTTTAATTCATATTACAGGTGTTACTGTAACAGGAACGACGATTGTAGCACAGTGCGGTGCAGCAATTATTGATGTATCACGCATTGCATTAGATCACAATTTAACAGGTCTTGAGTTTGCTTGTGGTATTCCAGGTTCAGTTGGCGGAGCATTATATATGAATGCTGGTGCTTACGGCGGTGAAGTATCGTTTGTGTTAACAGAAGCTGTCGTAATGACGGGTGATGGAGACTTATGTACTTTAACGAAAGATGAATTTGCATTTGGATATCGTAAGAGTGTATTTGCGAACAATCATTACATTATTCTTGAAGCGAAGTTTGAACTTGAAGAAGGTGTACGTGAAGAAATTAAAGAGAAAATGGATGATTTAACGTTTAAGCGTGAATCAAAACAGCCTCTAGAATATCCTTCATGTGGTAGCGTATTTAAGCGCCCACCAAACAACTTTGCTGGTAAATTGATTCAAGAATCAGGACTACAGGGTAAGCGAATTGGTGGAGTGGAAGTTTCTTTAAAACATGCTGGATTTATGGTGAATGTTGATAACGGAACGGCACAAGATTACATCGATTTAATTCACTTCGTACAAAAAACAGTTGAAGAGAAATTTGGCGTGAAGTTAGAGCGAGAAGTAAGGATTATTGGAGAAGATAAGTAATAAAGGAATACGTATGAAGATGCGAATTATTTTAAAATAATATTTGGTGATTATTGACAATTTGTTTTTAATTCAATATAATGGCTAATAATTTAACAAATAACATACGTTGAAAGAGCCCAGTAGCAGTTTGTCACTGTTAACGAGAGAGCTAGGGGTTGCTGGAACCTAGCACAAACAAACTTGTGAATTACACTCTGGAGTATCTTAGGTAATGCTAAGCGGATTGGCAATCGATATTATTGCTAAGAGTGGTATGAGTAGCTATGCTATTTATGCAAACTGGGTGGTAACACGGTGAATAATCGTCCCTATGTCTATCGTAGACATAGGGACTTTTTTGTTTGAAAAAATAAAGGGGATGACAAAACATGAATATTATTGATGAATTAGAATGGCGCGGTGCTGTGAATCAGCAGACAGATGAAGAAGGTTTACGTAAGCTAGTAGAAGAGAAAAAGATTTCACTATACTGCGGAGTTGATCCGACTGGTGATAGTATGCATATTGGGCATTTGATTCCGTTTATGATGATGAAGAGATTCCAGTTAGCTGGCCATCATCCTGTTATTTTAATTGGCGGAGCAACTGGAACAATTGGTGATCCAAGTGGACGTCAATCAGAGCGCCAGCTTCAAACGTTAGAAGTCGTTCAGCATAATGTGGATGCGTTAACAGCGCAAATGAAAAAGCTATTTGATTTCGGTGGGAATAGCGAAGTGAAGATGGTAAATAACTACGACTGGACACATGAAATCAACATTATCGAGTTTTTACGTGATTACGGGAAAAACTTTAGCGTTAATAGCATGTTAGCGAAGGATATTGTCGCAAGTCGTTTAGATACGGGAATTTCTTTCACTGAATTCACGTACCAAATCTTGCAGGCGATGGATTTCCATCATTTATACACGAAAGAAGATGTTCAACTACAAATTGGTGGTAGTGACCAATGGGGAAATATTACGAGCGGTTTAGATTTAATTCGTAAGTTAGAAGGTCATGAGGCGAAAGTATTTGGACTAACAATTCCGTTATTATTAAAATCAGATGGTACGAAGTTTGGTAAATCAGCAGGCGGTGCGGTTTGGCTTGATCCTGAAAAAACAACACCGTTTGAATTTTACCAGTTCTGGGTAAATACAGATGATCGTGATGTGGTGAAATACTTGAAATACTTTACGTTCTTAACGAAAGAGCGCATTGATGAATTAGCAGCAAAGGTAGAAGCAGAGCCTCATAAACGTGAAGCGCAAAAGGTATTAGCAGAAGAAATGACGAAGTTCGTTCATGGTGAAGAAGCGTTCCTGCAGGCTGTGAAAATTACAGCAGCGTTATTTAGCGGAGATATTAAAACGTTAACAGCTGATGAAATTGAACAAGGTTTTAAAGAGATGCCAACATTCGAGTCTTCAAAAGAGAAGAAAAACATCGTAGAGTGGCTAGTTGATTTAGGAATTGAACCATCTAGACGACAAGCACGTGAAGACATTAATAATGGCGCGATTTCTATGAATGGTGAAAAAGTAACAGATGTTGGTACGGATGTAACTGTAGAAAATTCATTTGATGGAAGATTTATTATTATCCGTAAAGGGAAGAAGAACTACAGTTTAGTGAAGCTAGGATAACGAATACAATCGAAAAATTATATCGGCGATTTTTCGAATATATCGACCGTAACTCGAATTATATCGGCGATTTTTAAAATATATCGACCGCAAGTCAAAATATATCAGCGATGTTCCCGATATATCGATTTACCGACAAAAAATGACAATAGAAGCTGTTCCAAACGGGACAGCTTCTACTAAAAAGAGTCAGTATATTTTGATAATTATAGAGGATTATAGTATTCTTCTGCCGAATAAATAAGTTAGAGAAAATTACGGATAAAAATAGCCCGAACCATGCTGGGCATGATTCGGGCTTATATTCAGATTAGTAAGCTAAGCTGAATAGACCTTTAATGTGTGATAAGTAACGAACGTTACTTGCTTCTTTCATTAATGATGCTGGTAAGCCTTTAAGTGGAGTATTGCTTGCTCCGATTGTAGCAACAGCATCTTTACGTCCTAGACTAGCAAGTGTTCCAGAGTTTACAGGTGCGAACTCTTCGAATGCTTTGCCTTCTAGTGCTGCGTATAAGTTGTATCCAATTAACTCACCCATTTGCCAAGCGATTTGTGCAGTTGGTGGGTATGGACGTCCGTCTGGAGCGAAGACAACAGCGCTGTCTCCAGCAACGAATACGTCTTTGTGAGAAGTAGATTGTAGGTATGCATCAACTGTTGCACGACCACGGTTAACTTCAAGACCTGATTCACCGATTAATGGGTTACCTTGTACGCCGCCTGTCCAAACGAATGTGTTAGCAACAAGTTTTTGACCGTCTTTTAAGTCGATTTCATTGCCAGCAACGTTTGTTACAGGAAGACCAGTTAAGAATGTAACGCCGCGTGCTTCTAAGCTAGTAGTTGCACGTTCGATTAAGTGGTCCGGTAATACTGGAAGGATTTTTGGACCTGCTTCAACAAGAAGAAGTTTCACTTCTTTTGGATTTACGCCGTGGCTTTTTGCAAGTTTAGGCATAATGTCAGCAAGCTCACCAACTAGCTCAACGCCAGTTAATCCGCCACCACCGATTACGATTGTAGCATCAGCTTCGTTTTTCGTTTTCGCGTATTCACGAATACGGTCTTCAACGTGTTTGTAGATTTTGTTTGCATCAGCAGCAGATTTTAATACCATGCTGTTTTCTTCTAGTCCTGGAATACCGAAGTAAGCAGTTTTACTTCCTAAAGCAACTACAAGTGCATCGTAAGATAAAGTAGTGCCGCCAGCTAGTTTGATTTCTTTGCTATCAACAGAGAATGACTCAACTGTTGCGATTTTAAGATCGATGTCTTTACCTTTGAAAAGCTTTGTAAGTGGCATTGCAATTGCTTGCTCAGCAACGTTACCAGCTGCAAGGCGGTGTAGTTCAGTGATGATTTGGTGTGTTGGGTATTGGTTAATCACTGTAACTTGTGCTTCTGATTTGCTGTAATATTTACGTACGTTTAAAGCGGCAAGAAGACCGCCATAACCAGCGCCTAAGATGACAATTTGTTTTGACATAGTATGATATCCCCCGTCTTTACTAATTGTTGTTATAAATTCAATTATTTATTGTTGCGTTCTGCACTAATTTGAAGATATGCGTTCACAAAGCGGAACATTTTTTGTGCTTGTGGATCTTTTAGTAATTTCAATAGACCGAATAGGCCGATAACTTCATTACTTTCGTCAGCACGATCTTTCGCTTCGATTGCAGTCGCAGCCATGCTTTTCACTGTATCTTTTACAGGTTCTACAAGCTCTGTGATTGCACCAACAGTGTCGCTTTTTAATACTTCATCAGTAGCAACAGTTTGAGCGAAGTCATAAGATTTAGTTAAAATGTTAACAAGCTCAGTTAATTTTGGAAGCTGTTCTACTAGTGTTGTTAATGATTCTTGTACCTCAGGTTTTAACAACTGATCAAGTACATCAAGTTGTCCTTGGCTAGCAGAAATTTGTACAGTTTCTTGTTCTGGCTTTGTTTGAGTCATAGTTTCTGGCATCTCCAATTCTCCTTTACGATAGCAATACTCTTATTTTTGATAAGTAAGATAGTAACCGTTTACGAAACTTTATACAAAGTTTCACAAAACACAATAAAATGCCTTTAAATTTATGATAACAAATAAGCTGAAATCATAAATCTAAAACCATAACGTCTTACCTATTATTTATGAACTGTCCGATACATGGCTTGTCCGCATAATGGAAAGGTCCTTTATCGGAAAGTGTATATAATATATATCTTATATTATATACTATATACACCTATGTTAACATAAAAATGATTCCTAATTATTTGATATTAAGTGCATAACCTAGTACTGACAAGGCATGAAAGCGCATAAAATATTTTGTTTGAATGAGAAATGTACATATATATGAAGAAAAAAAGGAAAAAATGAACAAATTACTGTTCTTTTTTTCCTTTTTCTTATTGTTCAGCTTCTGTCATAAGCATCGATGTGTTACCGCCTTTTTCAAGATGGCATTCGCCCCAAGTGCAAAGAGAATCAAGAATGGCTTCTAAAGACCAGCCGTAGTCAGTAAGAGAATATTCTACTTTTGGGGGTACTTGGTTGTATACCTTTCTTTGAATAACTCCGTCTTCTTCTAATTCACGTAATTGCTGAGTTAACATTTTCTGCGTAATACCAGGCATTAAACGTTTGAGTTCACTCGTTCTTTTTGTGCCTTTCTGTAAGTGGCAAAGGATTACGACTTTCCATTTTCCGCCGATAACCTCTAAAGTCGCTTCTACAGGAATATTGTATTTCTTCATATAAAAAATCTCCTTTGATGAATATGGATTTATACTTTTCAACGAAAGAAGCTAAATAATGTAAATGTTACTTTTTAGTGCCTATAGCACTTTAAAGTACGTACTTTTTATTATGTTGAATATGTTTCATAATAGCATACGTAAGAGGCAAATGAGTAGTACGGTACTAAAAAGTGCCTATGTTACTTTTTGGTGCCTATCGTACTTAAAAGTGCGTTCTTTCAAAAAGGAATGAAACCATTCATAATAGCATTTGTAGAGAGTAAATATATTTTTTAGAAGATAAAAGGGCCTTTTTATCACACTATTATGATTGGATTTCTTGTAATAAGGAGGAATTCAATTGAGTTCATATACAATATCATCTTCGGAGGTTCAGACGAATCGAAGAAGTATGTTTGCTTTGTTAGCATTAGCTATTAGTGCGTTTGGAATAGGAACGACCGAATTTATAAGTGTGGGTTTATTACCATCCATTTCGGAAGATTTACATGTTTCTGTCACAACAGCTGGTTTAACTGTTTCTTTATATGCGTTAGGGGTAGCGTTTGGCGCCCCAGTGTTAACGTCGTTAACAGCTAGTATGTCGCGAAAGACGTTATTAATGTGGATTATGATTATTTTCATTATTGGTAATGGAATTGCAGCTGTGGCGACAAGTTTCACTGTTTTACTTATCGCGAGAGTTGTATCTGCTTTCGCACACGGCGTTTTTATGTCGATCGGATCCACGATTGCAGCCGCACTTGTACCAGAGAATAAACGAGCTAGTGCAATTGCGTTTATGTTTACTGGTTTAACGGTTGCGACGATCACAGGTGTACCAATTGGAACGTTTATTGGTCAGCAATTTGGCTGGAGAGCTTCCTTTATGGTAATTGTTGTAATTGGAATTGTTGCTTTAATTGCAAATAGTATATTAGTCCCGTCTAATTTGAAAAAAGGTACGTCCGTATCATTTCGTGATCAGTTCAAATTGATTACGAACGGAAGGTTATTACTTGTTTTCATCATTACTGCATTAGGATACGGGGGAACATTTGTAACGTTTACGTATTTATCACCGCTATTACAAGAAGTAACCGGATTTAAAGCAAGTACCGTTACAATCATTTTGTTAGTGTACGGGATTGCAATTGCGATTGGGAATATGATCGGTGGTAAGTTATCAAATCGTAATCCAATTCGAGCATTATTTTATATGTTTTTCATTCAAGCGATTGTATTATTCGTGCTAACATTTACAGCACCATTTAAAGTAGTGGGGCTCATTACGATTATTTTTATGGGACTATTCGCATTTATGAATGTTCCTGGATTACAAGTATATGTCGTTATATTAGCTGAACGATTCGTGCCGAGTGCTGTCGATGTAGCATCAGCAATGAATATTGCAGCATTTAACGCTGGAATCGCTCTCGGTGCTTATTTAGGCGGTATTGTAACGAACTCGTTAGGGTTACTTCATACAGCTTGGGTAGGTGGCATTATGGTAGCAGGTGCTGTTATTTTAACGGCGTGGAGCATGGCATTAGAAAAAAGAGATCAAGTGAAATAAAAGGAGAGAAAATAAAATGAAAAACTTACAAAGTACAACAACATTGCATAACGGTGTAGAAATGCCTTGGTTCGGTTTAGGTGTATTTAAAGTAGAAGATGGACCGGAACTTGTAGAGGCTGTAAAATCGGCTATTAAAGCAGGATACCGCAGCATCGATACAGCTGCAATTTACGGAAATGAAAAAGCGGTAGGTGAAGGAATTCGCGCAGGTATAAAAGAAGCTGGAATTTCTCGCGAAGATTTATTTATTACTTCAAAAGTGTGGAATGCGGATCAAGGATATGAAACGACACTTGCTGCATATGAAGAGAGCTTAAAAAAATTAGAGCTAGATTATTTAGATTTATATCTTGTTCATTGGCCTGTAGAAGGAAAATATAAAGATACATGGAGAGCGTTAGAAACACTTTATAAAGAAAAACGCGTACGTGCAATTGGTGTAAGTAACTTCCAAATTCATCACTTACAAGATGTAATGAAAGATGCGGAAATTAAACCGATGATTAACCAAGTGGAATATCACCCGCGTTTAACACAAAAAGAATTACAAGCTTTCTGTAAAGAACAAGGTATTCAAATGGAAGCATGGTCACCACTTATGCAAGGTCAACTATTAGATAATGAAACATTACAAGAAATTGCTACTAAATATGATAAAACAACAGCGCAAGTCATTTTACGTTGGGATCTTCAAAATGGAGTAATCACAATTCCAAAATCAACGAAAGAACACCGTATTGTTGCAAACGCTGATGTGTTTAACTTTGAATTAACGAAAGAAGATATGGAAAAAATCGATGCGTTAAATGAAAATCACCGCGTTGGTCCAGATCCTGATAACTTCGATTTCTAAGATTAAGGTAAGAAAAAAGAGTGCGTAAAAGCACTCTTTTTTTGTGCATAAAAATAGTTTCTAAATAAATACTACTTAGTATTAAGTTTGTTATTAAGGGGCTGTAAATATGAATATAAAGCAATCGTTCAAACTTTTAGCTGTGTTTTTAAGTGTTTTATTTGTGTTATTCCCACTTCAAAAGGCATTCGCAGAAGTTATGGATCATACAAAGTATCAAATGGATTGGAGTTATAGTAAGTCTAAGAAGAAACCAATCCGAACAGAGCTTATTAAAACGGCAGATGGGAAAATTGCATTTTGTTTAAATGTAGATTTGAAATCTCCAAGCGGTCAAGATTTACCGGAAATGGGGAAAGTGGATATTAACGTATACCGTGTATTATTAAATGGATATCCACAAAAGAGCCCGCAAGAATTAGGTGTTTCTGATTGGAGAGATGCACATTACGCAACGCAGCTCGCGGTGTGGAATGCGTTGAAACAAATCGATATTAACGATTTAGATTTCCGTAATAAAAATGTAGAAAAAGTAACGAAAGATATCGTTGCAAAAGCAAACGCTAGTGAAGAATTACAAGAAATTACGATGAGTGTAACGCCTACAGAAGAACAACAAGCGGTATTAAAAGATGAGTTTTTTGAAACAGGTTTATACACAGTACAAACTAACGCGAAAAGTGGAACATATAAAGTACAGGCAACAGGTGCACCGCAGGGCGCGAAGTTTGTAAATGAAAAAGGCGAAGCAAAAACAGAATTTAATGTGGGAGAGAAATTCCGCATTTTAATTCCGAAACAAACACCAGCAGGTGGATTTAGCTTTAAAGTATCAGGCAATTTAACGAAACTACAAGGAATTGCGCATAAAGGGACACCGACGATTCAAAATGCAGTTGTATTATTAGAGCGTAGTGAAGAAAAAACAAGTCCAGAGTTATCGGTAAGTTGGAAAACAGCAAATGGTCATGATAATAATAAACCACATACTCCAAATGAACCACACAAACCGAATCAAAAGAGATAAAGAAAAAGCATTGGCATGTGCCGATGCTTTTTCTTTAAAATTACAGAACAAGGTTTTGAAAAAACAGAAGGTATACAAGAGGTAAGGTTTAAAAAAATAGAAAAGCTCGTAAAACAATATGTTTTACGAGCTTTTTTTATTACTCAGCTTCAGAAACAACTGTGAAGCGTTCATTTACATGTTTTGGATTTTCGATTTCATCAAGAGCTGCTACCGCGAAGTCTTCGTAACTTACGTAGCTATCCCCTTTTGAGTTAACAAGAAGGTTGTCTTTACCAGCTGTATAAGAGCCAGTACGTTTTCCTAATGCGAATAGTGCAGAAGGGCTGATGAATGTCCAAGTGATGTCATTTGTTTGTTGTAAGATTTCTAAGTTTTTACCTTGGTTTTGAGCAGTTGCAAGGTATTCGTTAGGGAATCCAGGTGTATCAAATACACGTGTTGTTTTTTCTTCATCTACGAATAAGCTACCAGCGCCGCCGACTACAAGTAATTTTGTATTTGGTGCACCTTTTACAGCTTCAATAAGTACGTTCCCTGCATCTACATGAAGATGTTCTTGTCCTGCTGGAGCGCCGAATGCATTTACAACTACATCAAATGCCCCTAGGTCGTTAGATGTAAGGGAGAATACATCTTTCTCTAAAACTTTTACATTTTCTTCTGTAATTTTTGCGGCATCTCTTACGATTGCGGTTACTTCATGTCCGCGATCTAATGCTTCTTTTAAAATACGACTTCCTGCTTTACCACTTGCTCCGATAATTCCGATTTTCATAATGAATCCCTCCAAAGTGTTTTATTAAAATGTATATCTGAAAAAGAATGAATGTATTGTAATTAGTTTTGTTACAACTTGATGTAACTATTATAGTTACAGATGTGTATTTTTGTCAATGGCGTTGTTTATGAAAATATTTTTTGTTTTAGTATGTGTATTTGTTGAAAGGGGGAGTCGTAGAATCTCTAATATTTGGAAGTCGAAAGTTGTCGAAATATGTTGATTTTTAAGTGTATTTTAAATATAATTCGTTTTATGAATAAAAGGAGGGGGTTAATTGTATGAATATTTTAGATCAATTCGTTTCATCAACGAATACAATTCTTTGGTCATATATTCTTATTGCAATGTTAATTGGGTTAGGGCTTTATTTTTCTATTAAATTAAAATTCGTACAAATTACTCATTTAGGGGAAATGGTTCGATTAATGAGTGATGGATTAACTGGTAAGACGCGTAAAAAGGGTAGTGTATCTTCTTTCCAAGCGTTCTGTATGAGTTCAGCAGCTCGTATTGGAATCGGTAACTTAGCTGGTGTAGCGCTAGCTATTTCTATGGGAGGACCTGGAGCTGTATTTTGGATGTGGGTTATTGCAATTATTGGAGCATCTTCAAGTTTCGTGGAAAGTACGCTTGCGCAAATTTATAAAATAAAAGATGGCAGTGGCTTCCGTGGTGGTCCTGCTTATTATATGGAAAAAGGTTTAAATAAACGTTGGATGGGGATTTGGTTCTCTATTCTAATCACAATTAGTTACGGTTTAATTTTTAACTCAGTACAAGCGAATACAGTTACATTAGCATTTAAAAATGCATTTGGTATTGAGCGTTATGTTGTCGGAATCGTATTAGCGGCACTGGTTGCGGTTATTATTTTTGGTGGCGTGAAAAGTATTGCACGTATGTCAGAAATGATTGTTCCACCAATGGCACTTCTTTATATTGCGGTAGCTATTTTCGTTGTTATTAAAAATTTCTATTTACTACCAGATGTATTTACAGAAATCTTTAAAGGTGCATTCGGTTTAGATTCAGCTGTAGGTGGAGGTATTGGTGCTGCGATGAAATATGGTATTCAGCGCGGATTATTTGCGAACGAAGCAGGTATGGGTAGTGCGCCAAATGCGGCGGCAACAGCTGACGTAACGCATCCAGCAAAACAAGGATTTATTCAAACAATCGGTGTTTTAGTAGATACATTTTTAGTATGTACGTCAACAGCGTTTATCGTATTATGTTCTGGTGCATATAAAGCAACGAATTTAGAAGGTATTGAATTAACACAAAATGCGTTAAGTTCACAAATTGGCCCGTGGGCAAGTAGCTTCTTAGCGATTATTATTTTCTTATTTGCTTTCAGTTCACTTCTAGGAAACTACTATTATGGTGAGACGAATATTGAATTCATTAAACAAAGTAAAACTTGGTTAACAATTTACCGTATTGCGGTAGTGGCAATGGTATTATTCGGTTCTGTTGCGACGCTTCAAATGGTATGGAATATGGCAGATTTATTTATGGGTCTAATGGTAATGACAAACTTAATTGCGATTACACTTCTTGGTCGATTTGCGTATGCTGCATTGGCAGACTATGTGAAACAAAAGAAACAAGGGAAAGATCCAGTTTTCAGTGCAGACTCTATTCCTGGTTTAACGAACACAGAGTGTTGGGATAAGCCAGTGGTAGCGGATAAAGAAAAAGCAGTGTAATAAAAAGGCGAGCATCGAGATGAATTCGATGCTCGTTTTTTGTTGTAATAAAAGATGTAAAAAGCGCTCGTGTCAGAAATCCTTACATAGTTGTGTTAAAAAACCTTGCATTTTTGTCGAAAATTCTTGATTGCCACAAGTTTTTAGAATATAATTTTCTTATTGTTAGGAAGAGGGGGCAATACAATTATGGATTTTTTAACTAATATAATTGGGGATGTAAATAATGTTCTTTGGTCATATATCATTATTGCAATGTTAATTGGGTTAGGACTTTACTTTTCATTTCGTGTGAAATTTGTCCAAATTCGTTACTTCGGTGAAATGATTCGCTTACTTGGGGATGGGGCGAGTTCGAAGACAAGAAAAGCGCAAAAGGAGAAGAGCGGTGTATCATCGTTCCAAGCATTTTGTATGAGTACAGCTTCTCGTGTAGGTACTGGTAACTTAGCAGGGGTTGCTATTGCAATTTCTATGGGAGGACCTGGAGCTGTATTTTGGATGTGGTTAATCGCGGTAATTGGGGGTGCTTCTGCATTTGTAGAGAGCACGTTAGCGCAAATTTATAAAGTAAAAGATGGGAATACATTCCGTGGGGGACCAGCGTATTATATGGAGAAGGGTTTAAAGAAACGCTGGTTAGGTGTTGTGTTCTCTATTTTAATAACGGTTAGTTTCGGATTAATTTTTAATGCTGTGCAATCAAATACGGTAGCAGCAGCCTTTGATGAGGCATTTAAAACAGATGGTAGACTTGTTGGTGTTGTTATGGCTGGTTTACTTGCAATCATTATTTTCGGCGGAGTGAAGCGAATTGCTCGTGCAGTGGAAATGATCGTTCCGGTAATGGCAATTATTTATGTAGCAGTTGCATTATTTGTTGTTGTAACAAACATTACGGCAATTCCGTATGTATTTAAAGAAATTTTCTTACATGCTTTCGGAATTAAAGAAGTAGTTGGTGGGGGATTAGGAGCTGCGATTTTACTAGGAGTAAAACGTGGATTATTCTCAAATGAAGCTGGTATGGGTAGTGCGCCAAACGCAGCAGCGACTGCAAACGTAACACATCCAGTTAAACAAGGTTTCATTCAAACTTTAGGGGTATTTACAGATACATTATTAATTTGTAGTTGTACAGCATTCATCATTTTATTATCTGATGTACCTGGTGCAGCTGATTTAAATGGAATTCAATTAACGCAACAAGCGTTAAGTCAACACATTGGATCGTGGGCATCTATATTCGTAGCAGTTGCAATCTTCTTGTTTGCATTCAGTTCATTAGTAGGTAACTACTACTATGGTGAGACAAATATTGAATTCTTAAATGGAAGTAAAGTTTTATTAAATGCTTATCGAATTGCTGTACTTGGTATGGTTATGTTAGGGTCTGTCGCAACAATTCAAATTGTTTGGGACTTAGCAGATCTATTCATGGGTATTATGGCTGTTATTAATTTAGTAGCAATTGTATTCCTTTCTAAGTATGCTTTCGCGGCATTATCAGATTACGTAAAGCAAAAGAAACAAGGAAAAGATCCAGTCTTTTATGCGGAGTCTATTCCAGGATTGAACAATACAGAGTGCTGGGATAAGCCAGTAGCTGATAAAGAAAAAGCTGTATAATGAGGTGAGCATCAAGTGAAACTTGATGCTCATTTTTTTTATTACATAATGAAAAAGACGAACATTCATGAGCGTTTTATAATAAAATGTAATTTTTTTAGAAAAGGGAGGATATGAATTGGGATTTATGTTAGAATGGAAAATGCCTTTGGGACAAGAGGTTATATGAATTTTTATATCCAATTGAAGGTTTTAGAGGGGAAATGGAAAGTTCGGATTATTTCTTGTTTTGAATGGTCAGACGTTCAACGTTAATGAAGAGTTAAATGGAGGATTTTATTCATGAAGTTTGTTATGTTTCTTGTAGGATTACTCGTTGTGTTCGGACTCGGTTTTCTTATAAGTTCTGATCGAAAGAAGATTAAGTATAAACCAATCGCAATTATGCTTGTTATTCAGCTAGCGTTAACGTATTTCTTATTAAATACGCCAATTGGTTATATTTTAGTAAAAGGAATTTCAGATGGATTTGGAGCGCTTCTTGGATATGCGGAATCTGGAATCGTTTTCGTATTTGGTGGTCTTGTCAATAAAGGAGAAGTTTCATTCTTCTTAACAGCTTTATTACCAATCGTATTCTTTGCTGTTCTAATTGGAATTCTGCAACACTTTAAAATCTTACCGATATTTATTCGTGCTATTGGTACTTTGTTAAGCAAAGTAAATGGTCTAGGAAAACTAGAATCATATAACGCAGTAGCAGCTGCAATTGTTGGACAAGCAGAAGTATTTATTACAGTAAAAGATCAATTAAGTAAAATCCCAAAACACCGTTTATATACATTATGTGCATCTTCCATGTCGACAGTATCGATGTCAATCGTCGGTTCTTATATGAAAATGATCGAACCGAAATATGTAGTAACAGCACTTGTATTAAATTTATTTAGTGGTTTCATTATCATTCATATTATTAACCCGTACGATATTACAGAAGAAGAAGATACACTGCAGTTAGAAAATAAGAAGAAGCAATCATTCTTTGAAATGCTGAGCGAATATATTATGCTTGGTTTCACGATTGCAATTACGGTAGCAGCAATGTTACTTGGTTTCGTAGCATTAATTACAGCAATCAATAGCTTGTTTGATTCAATGTTCGGTATTACATTCCAAGCTATTTTAGGATACATTTTCTCACCATTAGCATTCGTAATGGGTATCCCGCAATCAGAGATGGTAACAGCGGGACAAATTATGGCAACGAAATTAGTATCAAACGAGTTCGTTGCGATGCTTGATCTAGGAAAAGTAGCTGGTGATTTATCAGCTCGTACAGTCGGTATTCTTTCTGTATTCCTTGTATCATTTGCGAACTTCTCATCTATCGGAATTATCGCAGGTGCAACGAAAGGTATCGATGAAAATCAATCAAATGTTGTATCATCATTCGGTCTACGCCTTGTATACGGAGCTACATTAGTAAGTATATTATCAGCGATTATCGTTGGTGTTATGTTATAAAAAGGGATGGTCCTAGCTCAAAGCTAGGGCTATTTTTTTATGGTAAATTTACATGAAAAAACCAATTAGTTAGGAATATATTAACATATGAAAATCTTTTAAAATTTATATTGCATTTCGATTAGATAACGCTTACAATTTGATTTGTAGGTGGTATCAATTTCAGACTTTCAAATATGGTAGGAGATACGAGGCTACCTTTTATAAATTGCAATTTATGTAAACGCTTACTGATTTTAGATAACAGTTGAATAGTATTTAGGGGTTTTAAATTTTTTTAACAACAATGGTCAGACGTCATTCGTTAGATGACTAATAACTCGTGGGAGAAGTGGAGGATTCACATATGAAAATAGTAATGTTTCTAGTCGGTTTACTTGTAGTATTTGTACTAGGTTTCCTTATAAGTTCAGATCGTAAGAAAATTAAATATAAACCAATTGCACTTATGCTTGTCATTCAATTGGTACTTGCGTATTTCTTACTAAATACAAAAATCGGATTTGTATTAGTTAAAGGAATTGCAGATGGATTTGGCGCTATTTTAAAATTTGCGGAAGCTGGGGTTAATTTCGTATTTGGTGGTCTAGCAAACGATGGACAAGCACCATTCTTCTTAACAGTATTATTACCGATTATTTTCTTAGCGGTATTAATCGGGATCCTGCAACACATTAAAATTTTACCGATTATCATTCGTGCAGTCGGTTTCCTATTAAGTAAAGTTAACGGTTTAGGAAAACTAGAATCATATAATGCAGTAGCAGCTGCAATTGTTGGTCAAGGGGAAGTATTTATTACAGTAAAAGATCAACTAAGCAAATTACCGAAAAATCGTTTATACACACTTTGTGCATCATCAATGTCAACAGTATCGATGTCAATCGTCGGTTCTTATATGAAAATGATTGATCCAAAATATGTAGTAACAGCACTTGTATTAAACTTATTCAGTGGATTCATTATCGTTCATATTATTAATCCATATGACGTAAAAGAAGAAGACGATATTTTAGAATTACAAGAAGATAAGAAACAAACATTCTTTGAAATGTTAGGCGAATATATTATGCTTGGTTTCTCTATCGCTGTAACAGTAGCGGCGATGTTAATCGGTTTCGTAGCATTAATTACAGCAATTAACGGTGTATTCGATTCTATTTTCGGAATCACATTCCAAAGCATTTTAGGTTACGTTTTCTCACCATTAGCATTCATAATGGGTATTCCAACATCAGAGATGCTACAAGCAGGACAAATTATGGCAACAAAATTAGTAACGAACGAATTCGTTGCAATGCTTGATTTAGGTAAAGTAGCTGGTGAGTTATCAACTCGTACAGTAGGTATTTTATCAATCTTCCTTGTATCATTTGCGAACTTCTCATCTATCGGAATTATCGCAGGTGCAACGAAGAGTATTGATGGCAAACAAGCAAACGTTGTATCATCATTCGGATTAAAACTTGTATACGGTGCAACATTAGTAAGTATATTATCAGCGATTATCGTTGGGGTTATGCTTTAATAAAATTTAAAAAGTGTATGAAAAAGAGATGGGCAATCAATTGCCCATCTCTTTTATGTTTATACAGTCACTCTATTTTGTAGTTCGTTATATGCTAAGAAATTACTCATGGCATTTCTAAATCCAATTTTTATATATTCTTCTGTAAGGGATAGAGCTTGTTCTTCTGTTATCATGGTTTGGTTTTGATATCTAAAACCTCTAAATTGACTGTATACAATTTGTTTGACAGCAGGATAGTTAGGCATGAATGTTTTAGGGAAATTTTCCTCTAATAAATCTATTGGTAGAGTAGGGGTTTCTTGTAGGGATAAAACTTTCCCATGATTCATTTCTACGATCGTACTATACATACGTGAACCACGTAGCATACAAGCTTGTAGATAACTGAAAAATGTATGCTTTTCACCCTCTTGCAAAGCGTTTAAATTTGGAAATTGTTCTTTAAAAATATCAAAATAAATTTCTAAATATGCTTTTCCATTTTGTAAATAAAGAGGTGTATCTAAATCATTGATTTCTGTATCCATAATGCGATTCATATTTTGGATAAGAACAGCATTTTCATTTTCAAACACTTGTTGTTGCTTTTGCTGTTCCTGGTTTTTGGCGGCAGATTCTTTTGCGATTTTTCCAGAGCTTAAATTACGATCTAAAATTTTAAAGAATTTAGTGTTTTTGAAGGTACTAAAGGCATAATGGAAATGTTCACCTGCATGAATACCTTCAACATAAAACATAGGTATCTTTGCTTCTTGAGTACTTGCGATACTAATGGGACCAGAGTGGTGGATGGTTGTTCCATAAACACCAGTTCCATCAGCACGTGTTCCATAGCGTTCGACTGTATGTAGGTCTATGGAGTAAATTTCTTTTTTTCTTGTTATAAAAAAGAGAAAATGATCTGTTAAAGCTAAGTGGCCTCTGCCTTTTTGTTCATGATATCCGTCGGCAATACATTGAATAGATTCTACTTGATTTATGGATCTCATCTTTTCTTCTAAAACTTGAGTTGCTTTTTTCTTTCGTTGCATATCAATACCAAATCCGAGATATGCAAATGGAATAGAGAATAATAGACAAATAAATGCGAATTGAATTGCCCCCGATAATAAAGAAACTAGTAATACTAGCATGTGAATAATAAAGAACGCTGAAAAAAATCCGATTCTTAAATTTCTTGTAAGCCATACATTTCCCATACCGAACCCCCTATAGTATTTATAGTGTTATTATAAATAATACAAAAACAAATTCATACATTTTTTCGATATAATTTCCAGTTGATTATAAGGAGTCATTGAAATAAAAAATCACCTTAATACATTCATTAAGGTGATTGAAATACTACTCAGCTGGAGGCGTAAATGTACGTTTCTCTAATTCAGCATCTAGCATAAATAGTGCGTTTGAATCACTTGTAATACGTTTTAATTTTTGGATGATGCTATCAAATGAAGCTTCTTCTTCAACTTGCTCATCAACGAACCATTTTAAGAATGTAATTGTTGCGTGTTCACGCTCATCCCAAGCGATATCAGATAAGTTGTAAATACGTTTCGTTACTTCACGCTCGTGTTCAAGTGCGACTTCAAAAGCGTGTAATACAGATTCGTATTCGTTATTTGGATTATTAAAACCAGTAATAATAGCGCGCTCGCCCCGGTCATTAATATAGTTGTAAAGTTTCATTGCGTGGAAACGCTCTTCTTCAGCTTGTACAAGGAAAAAGTTAGCGAATCCATCGTAGCTCTCAGCTGTACAGTAAGCTGCCATTGCCATATAAGCATGAGCGGAATAAAATTCAAAGTTCATTTGATCGTTTAGTGCGTCGTGCAATTTTTTAGATAACATAAAATCCCCCTTATTATTGTGACAAGAATATTATATCATAATTGATAATATTCTCATTTGGATGCTTCGAACCTTTTCGAAAGCTTTGTGACGTGTGTGTCCATAATGTCTTGCAGGTCTAAATCATATTTTTGTGAAAGAATAACAAGATTAGATAGTACATCACCAAGTTCTTCTTTTAGTTCTTGTTTTAGCTCTTCTTCTGTTTTCGCATCTTCATCTGGGCGATCACGGCCGATTTCAATAGCGCGAACAACGCGTGAAACTTCCCCAACTTCTTCAGTTAAGAAATTTAAGCGAATAAAGGCATTATACTGTGACCAGCTTCGTTTTTCGTAAAATTCCTCAACCCATCTTTGAAATGCGACGATATCCATTTCTTCCTCATCTCCTCAATATGTTGTACAATGTCAATTGTATCATAACAATATATAGTTTCGGGGTGTAGGAATGAGAAAGATTTGTGTGTTTGCAGGTTCAAATTTAGGGGAGAGACCAGAGTTTAAAGAGCAAGCAATTGAATTAGGAAAAATGTTTGTTGAGAACGACTATGAGCTCGTATACGGCGGTTCATGCGTTGGATTAATGGGAGAAGTAGCAAACGAAGTCCTTCGTTTAGGTGGACGCGTAACAGGTGTTATGCCGCGCGGTTTATTCCGAGGAGAAATTGTACATACAGGATTAACAGAACTAATTGAAGTAGAAACGATGCATGAGCGTAAAGCAAAAATGGCAGAGCTTGCGGATGCTTTCATTGCACTACCAGGCGGATATGGAACGTTTGAAGAACTATTTGAAGTTGTATGTTGGTCACAAATCGGTATACATAATAAGCCGGTTGGTTTATTAAACATTAAAGACTTTTACGGACCAATTCTGCAAATGGTTGAACGTGCAGCAGAAGAAGGCTTTATGAATCCATCAAATAAAGAGTTGATCGTTTCAGCAGAGACGGCAGATAAACTCATTCATGAAATCCAAAATTATGAGCGCCCTGTTTTAGGGACGAAGTGGAAACAGCTATCATAATACAATTTTATAGAGATTTTTTGAAACACATGTCATTTTACCTTGAAAAGGCATGTGTTTTTAATTTGGTTAAATATGTTAATGTTGAGATATAATGTTTTTGGAAAAGGAGAAATAGATGGGGGAGTTTGTATATTTACGTCCTGTTTTTAAAAGTATATTAGCAGCATCTGTTCTTGTTATGCTAATTGTTTCAACACAGAAGAAAGAGCTAATTAATGAATTTTCTTTTTGGTTTATTTCGATATTGTGTATCGGTGTTTCGGCAATCACACTCTTTATGTCTGGGTTTATTGTTGATGAGTATAATCTAGGTGGCGATGTGCAGTCTTTTAATATGTTTATTGCGATTGGTGTGATCAGTGGTCTAAATTTCATTATTTACTATAGACGGAAATAACAAGGAAGGCATTCCATATTACTTTGGAATGCCTTTATCATTTTGATTACTTTGTTTTTTATACAGGTACCAGCCACCCCAGCCGCCACCAATCGCTACAACAACGAGGAAAGCATAGTCTTTCACCGCGACATTTATATTGAAAATATTAGCTATAAGTAAGACAATCCCAACTGTTATTAACGCAAAAAATGCTCTAATTAAGTAGTCTTTCAACTGAACCACTCCCGTCATTTAAGTAGTAAATGATGAACTTGGAAAAGCTTTTTGGATCTAGTTACTAAAGGGTGTTTCCTATATTTTAACATAAATGAGATTGTAATATATTGATAAAAATAGGGGAGGAGAGTGCTAATATTGTCGTGATTTGTCGGTAAATCGATATTCTTTGTCGAATCGTTGATATATTGTGAGTTGTGATCGATATAATGAAAAAATCGTTGATATATTGCGAGTTATGATCGATATATTTGAAAAATCGTTAATATAATTTCATGTACCGTTACATGGGAACACCCAATAGAAAAAAGCGACTCTGAACGAGCCGCTTCCGC
>NZ_NUPZ01000047.1 GCF_002584985.1 Bacillus sp. AFS029637
TAGGAATCTCCCACTTCAAAAAGTCCGCGAGGATGCTAAGTGGTGAGTAGTTCAAGAGTAAATGATAGAATTTTCAGTTTCATATAAGTGGAAATTTCATAGCTGAATAGTTTAGAAAAAGAGAAATAATTATAAAATCTGAGAGGTGTTTTGAATTTATTTTTTAGGGAAAATAGGGTTCTGGTGTAAAAAAATCAGGACAATTGCAGTAAATCTACAAATATTGGACATACTGATACTACTAATCTAAAGAAGGTGCGTGAATGATATGGAAAAGGAAAATGTATTCAAATGGAAGTATTATCAGCCTGATATTATTTTATTAACGATAAGATGGTACCTACGGTACAACCTCAGTTTTCGTGATTTAGTGGAAATGATGGAGGAAAGGGGCTTACCCATTTCTCATACAACGATTATGCGTTGGGTTGATCAGTACGGTCTTGAATTGACGTCATCTTAAACAAACAAATGACTCCTGGAGAGTAGATGAAACATATATCAAAGTAAAAGGTCAATGGATGTACCTGTATCGTCCTGTTGATTCGAAAGGAAATATAATCGATTTTTACCTAAGCAAAACAAGAGACCAGAAGGCTACAAAGCGCTTTTTCAAGAAGGCCCTGCAGTCTTTTCATGTTTCAAAACCTTGTATTATAACAGTCGATAAAAATCCAATTTATTCTATAGCAATTGAACAATTGAAAAAAGAAAAAAGCATAGCTGGTGGCATGCGACTTAGACAACAAAAGTACTTGAATAACATAGTAGAACAAGATCATCGCTTTATAAAGAAGCGATGATCTTGTTCTATGCTAGGGTTCAAATGTTTTGACACAGCTACATCCATTCTTTCTGGAGTAGAGGCCATGCATATGATGAAAAAAGAACAGGTTGATTTACGGGACCAGTCTGTCCAAAATCAGAAAGAGTTCATCCATCAATTGTTTGGACTTGCAGCATAAGATACGATTCCGTTAGGAATCTATGCACTTTATTATCTTTTATTCTATTTTTGCATCAGAACCTATTTAACGGTATGATTAAATGATTTTTTCAATTTCAAACACCCCTGTGATATGGAAATAATATACGGAAACTTGCATAAAATCGAGTGCAATAGTCATGAAATAAAAGTAATAAATGTCGGATAAATTAAGCAGTTCAGAACATAAAAATGATTAAAGTATATTTCAACTGAAATTTGCAAAAAATCAAACCGTTATCCCCTATGGACTCTTGATTTAAAAGTACATATTACTTCGTCAAGCGTGAGTAGTAAAATTCAATGGTATCAAGTGAAAACTTGCTATTAGAGTTCGTCATATATACTTCGACATAGATAAGAGGACATATGACGAACTCTAATGATAAAAAAGGGTTCGTCATATGTATTTCGTCATATATGTTGTAGAGTATCAAAAATAGATAAAATGTACGGTGAATATATTTTTGCATAGACGAAGTGGTTCTGGTGCAAAACTATAAGATTTATGTAACTAATCTCTGATACTTAGACATGCTGATACTAGTACTCAAAAAAAGGGCGTGATCAGTATGGAAAAGCAAAACTTATTCAAGTGGAAACATTATCAGCCTGAACTAATCTTATTAACAGTAAGATGGTACCTACGGTACAATTTGAGCTTCCGTAACCTGGTGAAAATGATGGAAGGGCATTATCCATTGCTCACACAACGATTATGCGCTGGGTTTATCAATATGGGCCTCAATTAGAAAAGAAAGTATGACATCATCTAAAATCAACAAATGATTCATGGAGAGTTGATGAAACCTATATTAAAGTAAAAGGGCAAAGGTAATTTCTATGGGTGCAGTAATTATCCAGAATGTGAAATTTCTCTACCAAAGAAAATCAAAGAAAAAGCGATTCTGGAGGTACAAGCGAAAAAGCTGTTTGAGGATAAGAAAATAGACCTTTTAAAAGGATTTAAGTCCAATGAGAAAGAGTTTTCCGCTTATCTAGTGTTACATGAAGGAAAAGTTAAATTTCAGTTCCCAACACAAGAGGAGCTGTCATTTGGTAAATGCCCAAAATGTAAAAAAGGTGAGATCCTTCATCGTAAAACGTTTTATGGATGTACGGAGCATAAAAATGGATGTGATTTTATGTTACCAGCAAAGATGAAAGGGAAAGCAATCCCTAGTAATCAAATGAAAAAGCTGATTCAGTATAAAACAACAGATTTTATAAATCGCTTTGAAGGGGAAAAGGGAGAATTTACGGCAGCTATCTATATGGAAGCGGACGGAAGTCTGAAATTCAGTTTTCCAACAACTGAAGATCGTACAATCGGTAAATGCCCACTATGCAAAAGTAGAGTTCTTGTAGGAAAAAGTAATTACTTATGTGAGCGATACAAAAAGGGCTGTGACTTCATCATTTTTGGTACATTCTCTGGTAAAAATCTAAGTAGTAACCATGTAAAAAAGCTATTAGAAAAGAATGTGACGGATCAAATTAAAGGGTTTATCTCAAACAAAAACGGAAAGAAATTTGACGCTCGTTTATCATACAGCGTACAGGAGAAGCGATTAAAATTCTTATTCGGCAAATAAAAATGAAATGTATCAACTATAAGTGTAACAAGATAAAGAAGTTTTTTGCTGAATAAAAAAGTTCTTTACTATATAGGAAAAATAACGAAAAAGCACACATGAAAAACCTATTATCATTCATATTATGCGAGGTTAAGTAGAAAATTACTTATAGAGGGAATATCTCAAAACATGCGTCATAAATACACTAATTTCTTACATATAAATGGTATGAGGCTTGTCTTATAAAAGTAGTTTTTGTAAGAAAGGAGATATACCTTGAAGAAAGTATTGTTATTTGGCGATCCAGGTATTGATGACTCTTTAGCTATCATATATGGTCTACTAAATCCTAAGATTGAAATTGTTGGAATTGTTACGAGTTACGGTAATGTTACCAAAGAACAAACAACTCGAAATGCCTTGTATCTTTTGCAATTGGCTGGAAGACAAGATATCCCTGTTATAAGTGGTGCAACTTTACCATTTTTCAATGGGTTTACTACCTATTATCCAGAAATCCATGGTCCAGAAGGACTTGGTCCTATTCGGCCTCCTGAAAGTGTAACAACTATTTCTGTTCATGATTTTAGCTTAATCCCTAAAATTATTGAAAGGTACAAGGGAGAGTTAACAATTATTGATGTAGGAAGATCTACTTCCCTTGCGATGGTATTAAATATTTGGAAAGAATTAATGCAAAGTGTAAAAGAAGTATATATCATGTCCGGAGTGTTCTTACAACCAGGAAATGTCACATCTGTAGCAGAAGCCAATGCGTATGGTGATCCTGTTTCAACACAGTTTGTAATTAATCAGTCGAAAAATTTAACAATGATTCCTTTAAATGTAACAAATTCAGCTGTATTGCTCCCGAACGAAGTGAATTATATTGTGGAACATACAAATAGTCCATTCAAATCATTAATAAAACCAATCTATGATTATTATTACAGTGCCTATAAAAAATTGAATAAAAGTATTAAAGGAGCTCCTTTACATGATGTAGTTGCAATGAGCGCAATAGCTAACCCTAGTTTTATTCAATATATGTATCGTAAAGTAGAAGTTGATTTAAAATCTTTTAGAGGACAAACCGTTGCTGATTTTCGTTCAGGTGCAGAAGCTACAGGAGTTCGCATTGGTTTAAAATTAAATCAAAAATACTTTATTAATGATTTTATAGAGACAATGGTAGGGAAGCAAAGGTATTAATTTAAAAAATTCATTTCCTTTTATAGTAATGTATAACCTTATGAAAATTTAAATTTGAGGACAAAGGTAGTTATAAAGTAAAAAATAAAAAAGATTTTTACTCATTCAAAAATGCGGTGTTTAAGTATTTTGTTAGTAAAGCTCTTTTTTTATATCAAGACAATAAGTAGCAAAAGAGGACTAGGAAATGGAATAGTCCTCTTTTTTATTTCATTTTATAGAGTAAAGGGGGGATTCCGTAATGGCACATGTCAGTACGGAGGATGCGATGAAAGCAAGAAACATAGACTTGATTTCATATCTGGAAGCAAAGGGAGAAACGTTTAAGAAGGAAGGGAACTATTATCGTCATACGGAACATGACAGTCTCATCATTAAAGGGAATCAATACGCCTGGAATAGTCGAGGGGAGAAGGGATATGGAGCGATTAGCTTTGCGATGATGTACTATGAAATGACATTTCCGCAAGCTGTATTAGACATCAATAAAGGGGATTACAAAGAGTTTGATCGTTCAAAAGCTGAAGAGGAACGCAAAAAAGAACAGCAGCCTTTTAGTTATCCAAAACACTTAGAGGTGCCAAAACAAACAGAAATAAAGCAATACTTAATTGATGAGAGAAAAATTGATCCTCGCTTAGTGAATTGGCTGATTAAAAAGGATCTCATCGCCCAAGATAAGAAAAATAATGTGGTGTTCAAATGGAGGGAAGAAGGAGGCAAAGGGCAAGTCATTGGAATGAACCGTCAAGGTACGGTCAAAATGGAGAATAAAAGGGGTAGTTTTAAGCAAATTGTCCCGAATTATGAAAAAATCAATGCCGGTTTTACGGTTGATGTAGGTAAACCGGATAAGATTTATTTTTATGAAGATCCAATCGACATGTTATCCCATTGGAGTATCAAGCAAAATAAAATACAAAATGCTCGCCTGGTTTCTATGCATGGATTGAAGTCAAAAACAGTGATTCAATCTTTAATGGATGCGAAAAAAGAAGGGCACGATATTAAAGAGGTCATTATGGCAGTTGATAACGATAAAGCCGGGAAAGACTTTATTCAAACGATGAAATGCTTTGTAGATCTTAAAGAGGATATTCCAACGAATGAAAAAGATTGGAACGATGTCCGGAAGAAACAAGTGAGTGAGCAGCAGGTAAAAGAAGCAGCTCAACCAAAGAAAATGAAACCAATTAAAGAGGTGGAGAGAAGTGTCTAATCTACCAGGAATGCCAAACATATTACAGATTTTGATTTATGGTTTTATTCTTTATGTTCTTTTTCGTATTTTAAAATTTATGTACCGGAAGATCCAGGAGCGAAGAATATTAAAGCGAATGGCTAAGTCCGGTATTCGCTATATAGACAAAATGGACGGCCATCAATTCGAAGTATACCTAAAAGCTCTCTTTCGAGAGTTGGGTTATTCTCCAACAGTCACAAAGCAGTCAAATGATTTCGGAGCGGATCTGGTATTAAGGGGGAAAAATCGTATTGTAATCCAGGCCAAACGCTACGGGATGAAAAATAGAGTCGGCATCAGTGCCGTACAAGAGATATATGCAGCACAAGCCTATTACAAAGCACATGAGGGCTGGGTTGTAACAAACAGTGTATATACAAGACAAGCAAAAGAATTAGCGGAAGCTTGTAATGTAAAACTAATAGATCGTGTAGAACTTCAGAAATTGATTAATAAAATTAATCCCGAATATACGGCTGAAGATGTATATCAAGGGGTAAAACCTTCAGAACGGAAATGTCCAACATGTAAGCATGATTTAGTGATTCGTAATTCAAATAAAACAGGAAATGAGTTTTTTGGTTGTTCTCAATATCCTACATGTACACATACAGAACCAATTAATACATGAGCTGTGATGAAAACCCGGCTCTTTTGTTATTTTTAGGAACTAACTTTTAAAAAATCATACTCTCATCAAAAAACGGCTTCTCAGATTTCAATTTAACCAATGTTTATTTAAAAGTGAATGACATAAGACCTAAATAACAAAGGGTGTGTTGTAAGCGGAAATAAGTGGTTTAAAGTGAGTGAAGGATGTTATTTGAAATTTTTCTGTAAAATATCTGAAAAACAAACAAATAACCTTACAAGGTTATTTTATAAAGATAAGGAGTTAGAATATTGGAAAATACAGTGAAAGAAATCATTGATGATTTAGAGTATCTGTTCAGGAATGAAGAAATTGCCATGGAAGTAAGTAATCCGACTTACTATCAGTGGTTTTGTAAAGTACTGGATGCAGCAGATATGCGCTATGAATTACACATTCACGAATATGATGAGGATTCCCTAGTTATTAAATTAGTGTAAAATACAAATGTTTTAAGGGATTAATTTTCTTGAAGTATAAAAAGGGAATGGGGAGGAAAAGGATATGAGAATGGGTACATCTGAATGGCTTTCTCTTAGTAAGGATATTAAGCTGAAGTTGATCCGTTTGGCTGTTATAGATAGTAAATATAAACAAGCAAAATAAAAACCCTTCATTTGCTTAACAGCAAATAAAGGGCATAGTTAATGAGTGACTGAAGTAGAAGGAAATCTAGTCCATTTCCTTCTTTATTTATTGTAACATAAAGGGAAAAGTACAAACAAAGGAGAATTCCCATGAAAGAAATTGATAAATACATGACACCATCTGAAGCAGCTTTTTATTGGGGGATTCCTCGTGAGACAATTAAGAATAAGTATAGCCCCTCTCTAATAACGAGAAGCAAATAAATGATTTAGAGCGCATGGTACAAGACGGTTTAGTGAAGTATTTTTTGCATCCTGAAGGGAAGCGTACGGAATAGATTATAAGCTGACAGGCAATGTATGAATGGTTTGGAGAACTAAAAGACAAGTAGGAAAGGGGGATAATAATGCAAGAGGAAACATTTTCTCTCTGGGGAGGATTTAAGAGTGCATTTCGTTTAATTATTTGGTTTTGGATCGTTATGTTTTTGCTATTTGGTGAAAGCTTGCTACAATAGAACCAGGTCGAATGTGAAATACCTTTAGGCAGCTCTCATAGATTTATGGTCTATGCTATGGGGGCTTTTAATTGCAACGCATAATAATTTCACGTATCGTAGAAGTTAATAAAAACTAAAACACTACAATAAGGGGTACGAAAACGATTATGGTTTTCAAGGGCTACTCTGGAATTAAATACCATACTTCAATTCTGATAAGTGTATTTGAGAACCTCTAAATCCTTTAAAAATCAATAACTTGTAATCTTCTCAATAGCGTACACTCTATTGAGAAGATAAAATATGCAATTAAGCATAGTACTAAAAACCAGGAAATAAACCTGGTCTATGGCAATACGATGGGAAAGATGTTAGAGTCGTATTGAATGATAATGGTGATGTTGTTTCCGTTGTACCTAATAAATCGTGAATATCATAAATAAAGTAAATTGAGCCCTTTCACGAAAGGAGTTATTAAAATGAATATTCAATATGATGAATACGAATTGTTAGAAATTTTCGAGAGTGAACCAGAAGATTATTTTATTCCTGGTGCAGGTGCATATAGATATAGTAAAATAGATAAATTAGGATTTGAATTAGTAATGATTATGTGTTATTACGAGGAAACTGTTGAATTAAAAATGTTTTATGAAAATAAATGTATCTTTGAAACCAAGATGGGTTCGGCGAAACGAATCTATACCCGTAATAATTCATTATATGTCCAAGGCGGCGTAGAAAACAAAACAATCGAAGTAAAATTCAAGCCACATTTTACAGTTCAAATAGAGGAGTTCTAAATAGATGAAATAAAAAAACAACTTATAGCAAATAAGGTGTTTTTTTATAGAACAGGCGCCTAAATGTGCGCCTGTTCTATCTCTTAAAATGACTTAAGATACGTTTACTTATCGTTCGTTTTAGATATCACACCAGGGATTGGAACAGGAAAAGAAATTGGTCAGCTCATCAATGGCGAAGATGTAGTAACAGGCCCAAAATAAGGTCCAGAAGATTATGGATGGGGCACATTAGCGGTCGTATCTGGTGGTACTTCACGAGTAGTTGGTAAAGTTGCAGGAAAAATTGGTGACCTAGAGAAGAAAGGAAAAGCACTGGAAGCCGCTGCTAAATATAAGCCAAAAACCATAGAAATAAATAATCCTGTTTTAGATAACATTCGTACAGGTAGTGCATTAAAAATAGATGAACTACATGCATTTAATAAAAGTATTGATAATTATGTTAGTTATGCATCGAAATTTGATTTAGTTGAAGGTGACGGAATTAAGCGACAACTTTATCAGGTAGAAGGTTCGTTAAATGGTAAAAAAGGTGTTTTCGAATGGATTGTTGACCCTGACCCTAAAAAAGGTGTTACACACAGAAGGTTTATTGAGGGAGTTGGCGTAACAGGGAAAGCGAATGCAAGAAAGAAGTGAAAATATAATGTATAGTTATAAAATTTTCAAAACGTATAGACTACAATATAGTTGGGCTACTTTGCTAACCGGATTAAAATTAGGCCTTTTATCCATTGAAGAAATTGATACATATGCTGCAAATTATTTGATTGATAATCCCCACGTAAGAGATGATGCATTATTAGAACTTACATGGGGAAAATACGATAAAGAAAAAGCTATTGAATTAATAGAAACCATAATAATGGATTTAGCAATACCTTGGAATGGTGATGTTGAGGAACGAAAATGGAAGTACTGTATTTTAATGTCTATGAGAGAAAAAAATAACGATTACGATGCTTTGTTAGAGAATATAGCTAACCTGTATAGTGATTTTAATTATCCAGCCGATATGAAAGGATTTATTTATTATTTAGAACCGGATGACGGTTATGATCCAATTAAGTATACCAAAAGTGAAAATATTAAACGACTGATAAATAAACTAGATTCATTCTTACAAAGTGAACAGAAAGCTTTACAGGAGGTTTAAATCGTAATAATAAACCTTTAGAGGGTATTTTATAGTAAATCAAGATTCCTTTTACAAAGCCGTAGGTATTATACTCCTACGGCTTTTATTATACATTATTTAAGTGAAAACTACTTTTTTCGAAGAAAATGAAAGGTCAAATAGTAGTTCGGGTGGTTTTCGATTTAAATCAATATGCTACTTTCCAAATCGATTTACATGTGCTGTCATCTAGTGATGGACTAATTTATAAAACTTCGGATCATTATAAAACATTTACTGAAATAAAGTAGGAGGAGTTTTTATGGAATTTTTAAATGTAGATGGTCGACAATTTACAAGTGAAGAAATTTCACACAAAATATTAAAGGAAAAGCTAGGTCTTTCTGATTATTATGAAGAAAATGCTGATGCACTATGGGATTGCTTAACTGCATGGGGCATTCTTCCATTAACAATAGAGTGGGAGTTTTTTTAGAAAGTAAAAATATGTTAGGTCAAGAGGCAGATATAATTTTAGAAACATTTCAAGATGCTCAAGAAAAAATGGCAGGTAAATTCTACATTGTTGTAAAATAACTAAAAAGAACTTAGGTAAACATAAAAAACGTAGAAATAATTATTTTCTACGTTTTTTATTGTATCAATTTGAATACTTTCCCAGAGTGGCCCCTCATACCCAGAATCGTTTCCGTACCCCATTAGGGGGCACCATATCAAAAAAAAGAAAATTGTACGTTTAGATACAATTTGGACACATTTTAACCACTTACTTTAGGGGTACGGCAACGATTTTAGAAATAATCTACCATATCTATAATTTTCCCCATTTTTGAAAGTTATATTTTATATAAGGGGTAGCACGACATGTCCATCAAGCTAACCAAGTAACTTACTAGATATGAAACGATCCCTGGTTCAAAACTAGTAAGTGATAGAAAAGTAGGCATGCTAAAGAAGCCTATTAAAACGTGATTTTTTCACTAGGCAGCTTGTCTATGCTTCACCGTCGTTTTATACACAATCCCTAGAATATCAAAGACGGTCATCTTCTTATACCGATGACATTTACGACCGTTCTTTTTGAGTAGCCGATAAAGACGATGCAGAATTTTTAAAAGTTCTTCTGTGCCAACGGCTATCGCTTGAAACAGTAACGGAAAGTAATCTTTAATCATATAAATCGCTTTGTATTCACTCAGCTCCTGCTTTGTTTTTTCAAGCAGAAACTGTCGCATTTGAAACATCGTAGAAGAACTGAGGAGAATGCCGATGAGTTGTCCATATAAATGACACTCTAGGCGTTCTCTTTTAATATTTTTACATTCATCAATTTCAAAAAATGACTTCCACGTTTTAAACAAAATTTCAATCTGCCAACGAAGTGAATACAATGAGTGCACGTAGTTCGTTGGTACTCCTTCTAGAGACGTGTTCGTGATATATACATTCATACCCATTAAACGTTTACTTTTATCCTTCATGACAATGCCTTTTTTCTTTTCACGTATCGCTTGGTTTTTCAGGCGTGTTTGCGTTTGATTATCGGTTAAACGATGGATAATGACACGTGCTGGAAGCTTCTGATTTTGGCCAATGTATGCCTCGAGGATTTCTATCGTTTCGCCAGGGATTAGACCAGACATCATTTGTGTCATATCAAGTTGGATGTATTCTGTTTGCTTTTTTAACGTACCATTGTTGAAGTATTCTGGTTCAGGGTTCTTGATATAAATGCGTGTATTCAACTTCAAGCGCGAGATATAGTAAGCCTCTTTATCATGAATGGTTTGTAAGTCTCCTAAATCGAAGTAACCAAGATCACGTAAACACAAATCGTCCGCCTCTACGGTTTCAAGGCAGATGGTACCATATGTTTTGTCATTATTCTTTCCTGGTCCAAGCTGCACGTTAAGGAATTGACCACTAAGTAAATCATATTCCAATTGGATTTTCACGCCTGCCGTATTACTACTCCCACCTGAACCCTGATAGTCAGTGGCGAAATGGTCAGGCAGTTGAAACACTGTTGCATCTAAAATACGAATACGATTGAAGGTAGAGATCATATGTGCAGAAAGCGAGTGATTTGAACAGAGTTTTTGTGTGAGAAGAGAAGTAAAGACTTCCCGAAGAAATGCGACAGCTGCTGGATTAAAGCGTTGATTCAATCCTTCTGAGCTCATCAATACCCCAGTTGAGGCTTCTAACTGACCGCACAATTGTGTAAGTGATGTGCTAGCGATTTCTTGACTGAGCCATACGCAAAGAGCAATGAGTTCGTTTGCTTGATACTTACTAGATCGCCTTACAAAGCCAACTTGTCTGGCGATATCTTGTAGGACTACTGGAGATAAAAGGTATTGTAGCTCTTGTGCAAAAAGATTCAGTTCATTTGAAATGATAGAGTTCATCAAAAACGCCATCCTTTCTGTATATTTCTACAAAAAGAATAGCGTTTTTTTTGATTATATGGATACAAATTTACCTTAGCTTGGTAGCGATGTTTTTTCCATACACGTCAAATTAACATAACATCACTTATTAGCAATTAATAGACATAGAAACCTAACAAAATCCTTCAATTATTGTAGCAAAACAGTCATTTTCAAATCTTCAGCACCTCCATTTTTTAATGTATTATTTGGACCACTACGATACATAGGTTCGATTGTTAAGGATTTTGGAGGATTATCCATTGGTGGCAGAGCTAAAACAATATGGTGTCCGTATAGTCCCGTGCTACCAATTTGCAAGGTTTCTCCTTCATATGTTTTTCCATTAGCATCAGTCACAGTATAATCAAACGCTGGCCAACCGTCATTAGCTTCCATTTCTTTTGGATAATCAAAGGTCAAATCAATCCTCGTTGAAAGTGAAGAAAAGGTCACTTGGTCTACTGTTAATGCATATAGATTATCTTCCGTTAATGTTTTTATATTAGGAGTGAATTTACGAATCTTTCCTTCAACTTTTGCAAGAGGAAATGCTACGTTCCATGTTCCTGTTTTTCCAAATAAATCTTTCCCATGGACAGCAACATCAATTTTATCACCAAATTCACCGTAATTAGCCAGAGTGAATTCATGCTGCTCAATAATAGTGTTTCGTCCTGTTGACTTCTGTGAAGCAGAACCAATTGCAGGTCTGATTTCTTCTTTCCCATTAATGGTTACATAAGTAAATCCAGCTTTTTCTTCATTATTGCTATTGGAAGCAATATTTTCTCCTTTGTATTCCACCGTGACCACTAAACGTCCACCATCGTAAACAGCTTCTTTCACATTCATCGTTAAACCACTATGGGTATCTTGTCTCTCAATTGATGTAGCAAGCTCATCCTTTTCAATTTTATCAGAAGCAATATCATTAAATTGTGAATAAATGGGGCCTATAACTGGAATACCCGATAATGTCTTCGCCATAGCAGGAGAAATGAATCCAAAACCTAAAAGCGAAACACATATTCCACAAGCAGCAAGACTAGAATACTGGATTGTTTTTTTTCTACGGTATTGTTTTTTCTTAGCTTGAAGCATGGCTGTTTTTTCTCTTTGAATTAATCGATCTTCTGGTATAGGAATATCATTGATATGGTGATTAAATTCTTCTTTATTCATAACTATATCCCTCCTTTAAAATGGGGCGTAAGGCTTGCTTTGCTCGATGTAATTGAGATTTTACCGTTCCTTCTGGAGAATTAAGAACCTCAGCAATTTCTTTAATAGATAAATCGTGATAATACCTTAATAAAATAATGGTTTTGTAAGTAGGATCTAAGAAATTAAATGCCTCGGTTAAATCCAATGATTGTTCTAATTTATTCATGCTCTCTTCTGTACATAAATTGGCGAATATTTCATCATTTGCAACGAATTGTCTAGAGGATTTCCTTACAAAATCAATAGATTTAAAAACAAGAATTTTGGTAATCCAACTTTGAAATTTCTCAGGTTTTTTTAATTTTCCCAATGAAAGATATGCTTCATAAATTGTCTCTTGGTAAATATCCAATGCATCTTGTTCATTTCTTACATACGAATAGGCTGTTCGATATAATTTTTGGCGAACAAAAGTAATAAGTTGTTCAAATGCTTGATCATTTCCTCTTTTTGCTTGTTTTACTAGATAGGCTATATCCATTTTCATTCCTTCCTCCCTTTACTAATATAGTCGAATGAGAGAATAAAAAGGTTGCAAAAATACGTATATATATATAAATATCCCACAGCTTATTGCAATGATTAATATCCAACATTAAAAAAATCAGAAATCTAGATAGAAATAAGAGATGAATATATAACCTTTTCATACCAAATTTAAAATAAAGAAAATCTCTCTAAACGAAAAAATAAGCTAATTTCTCAAAATGACTAACTGGGGAGAATTTTTTTCATTTAGGGGGTACTTCAAAATCTTAGCTTGATGGGCATGGGGGTACGCCAGCATTTTGGAAAAAACCCACGCTAAGAGCATACAAGGTTTTATACAGTTTTTTGCTAATCCAGTAACAAACGAGAACCCTAAAACCCACGCCAGGATAGGAATGTATAAAAAAATGCATAGAGTCATAGAAACAGAAAAAGGCGGATTCCTTGTGAGAGTATGATTCCGCCTTGTCTTTGCTACTGATAACACTGATTAACATAATCCATTGGCAACAATCTTTGCGAAAAGAACCTAATAAAAATAGCTTCTTTTTATAATATGTTAGGGAGTTTATAATATAAAGATAGAAAAGTAAATAAAGGAGAAAAAAAACTATGTATAAAGAAAAATTTCTGTATTCACCATGGGTAACTGGAATTTTATTTGCTTTATGGATCCTCATCATCCCCCCTATCATCGCAATCATCCTTATCATTAACCGAAATAAGGAAATGAAGAAGGTACAACAAGTTTGGGAAGAAAATGGATTTGATAAAGTTGTAAATGTTAAAGAGCAAATTGCCAGTCTTAGTGAAGAGTTGCAAAAGCTAACATTAGCTAAACAAGAAGTTCTAGCGGAACTCGAAACTTTCAAGCCTATTACAGACCTAACGGAAGTGAAAAATAGCATTTCCTCTCAAATTGATAATATGAATAAAGAAAAGGATGCCCTTGCAAAAAGAATTGAGGATGTTCAATCACTTGTAAATCTAACCGAATCTAAACAAAAATTGATCGAGGAGATTGAAGGATTCACATCCAATAAACAAGCAATTATTCAAGAGATTGATAGTTTGCAAAGAGAAGTTATCCTTCTAAAAGAGGACATACTTATGCAATCATTTGGATTTACAAATCCGAAATATGGTTTTGAAACGTCAGAGGCATTCCAAATCAAATTGAATGAGATTCGACAAAAACAAAAGAAAATGGTTAAGGATAAAGAAGCTACATTTCATCGCTTGGACTGGACAATTGGAGATGATAGAAAGAAAGGTAAGGAATTCATACTTGATACAATTAAACTTACCTTGAGAGCATTCAATAATGAATGCGACAATATCATTACAAAAGTAAAATACTCTAACCTGGAAGCAAGTGAGAAAAGGATTAAAAAGATTTATGATGAATTGAACAAACTCACTGATATGCAACAGGTATCAATTACACCAGGGTATTTAAAATTAAAGATCGAAGAGTTGTACTTAAAGTATTCATTTGAACAAATGAAACAAGAAGAAAAAGAAGAGCAGCTTGAGATAAAAGAACGCATGAGAGAAGAAGCGAAAGCATTAAAAGAGTTAGAAAAAGCAAAAGAGAAAGTGGAAAAAGAAGAAAAGCACTTCGAGCAAGCAATTGAAAAGTTAAAAATGCAAATGACTGAAACAACTGAAAACCAACAGGCTAAATTAATTGAGAAGCTTAAAGAATTGGAAGCACAGCTGGAGCAAACGCGGAAAAATAAAGAAGATGTATTGTACAGAGTACAAAACACTCGTGCCGGTTACGTGTATATCATTTCAAATATAGGTTCATTTGGTGAAAACGTATTTAAAATCGGTATGACTCGTCGTTTAGAACCTATGGATCGTGTGAAAGAATTGGGTGATGCATCGGTTCCATTTACGTTTGATGTACATGGAATGATCTTTAGTGAAGATGCTCCTGCTTTGGAAAATGCCCTTCATCAAGCATTTGCCGATAAACGAGTGAACAAGGTAAATGCAAGAAAAGAATTCTTCCGGGTTGAGTTGGCTGAAATAGAAAATGTTGTGAAGAAAAACCACAACAAGACGGTTGAATTTACAAAGTTAGCTGAAGCTGAAGACTTCAGAAAATCTATCCAACTTGAAAATAAGCCTTTGCAAGCTGTTTAATATTTTTTCCCTTTGAATTTAATTAAAACAAATACAAATACAAAAAGAGTACCGATTGCTTAAATATATGTTTAACAAACTGGTACTCTTTTATTTATTACACTTTTTACATTGAAGTGCCTTTTCCTTCTTAAAGGGAATAGCTTTCGAACTTTCATAAGGACTTCTTAACCAACCAACAAATTGAACTAAATCTTCGAACCTTGTACAGCTATAATCTTTTTTTGTTTCATCCAGGTATGTAAAAAAGTGCTTCAAAGAATAACAATATGTTTTTTGAGTGTTTGGGCTTTTCCCAGTCTTATCTAAATATTTGATATACTTCATAACTGGTACCACTGGAAATCCATCTTGATTCAACAATATATATCTTTTCTTATTACCCTCTATAAGAACCTCTTGTACTCTTATAACAATTCCTCCTCAATCACGAAATTTACAATTTAAAGACTTCAGTACACCTTTCAATGTACACTACACCCTCCATAAAAAGAACATAGATTCTTGCTTGATATTTTAAACATATTAAACTATATTTTCAATATCATGTTAATAATTCTAATATATACAAGAAAGAGGATAGCATGCTCTTATATTGAACATACTATCCTCTTATTAGTTTAGTCTATTTAAATTGTATCAGGGAACTCTTTATATGTGTATATTTTACTTAGATTGTATTCTTGTTGAGGTTCTTTATTTTCCATTTGTTTCACCTACATATCAATATGAATTAATATAGCTTAACCATAATAACATGAAGTGTTCACATAGTGGATGCTTTTTTATTTTGAATAATGATAAGGATTGAGGATAGATGCAATTAACTAAGCTCGATAAACGATTAACATGTACCTTTGAAATAAAGTCATACTGTTTATAAAAAAGATGTACCGTTTTAAAGAAAGTTATACCGTTTATAAAAAAGTTGCACCGCTTTATCCCTTTGTATAAAGGGATATTTTTTGTGCGTATTATTAATTACAAAAAACATTTTGTCAAAAATACTTTACGAATTGTAAGAAATAAATTACAATCTTTTCAAGAGGTGTTGCTATTGTTACATAATAAAATTGTAGTTTGTCGAGCAGAAAAAGGTTGGACTCAAGAAGAACTGGCAAAAAGAGTAGGTGTTAGTCGTCAAACTATCGCTACTCTTGAAAAAAATAAATATAATCCTTCTCTAATTCTTGCTTTTAAAATTGCAAATATATTTGAAAAGTCAATAACTGACGTGTTCGATTATCAGGAGGAGTGAGACATATGTTGTGGTTAAAATCTTTATTTTTAGTTTTAATATTCATCAGTCAGATGTATGTAATAAAATTTCAATCAAGTGATGAAGCAAAAGACGAAAGAGGGAGAGAAATTCAATATAAAACAAATAATTTGTTGTACAACATCCTATATTTAGGTATCATTGCTATTATTATTTTTCAATCGATAGATATTGTTCCTTCAGAATTTCTACCTGATTTATTGTTATATTTTGTGCTTTCATTAAGTGTGCTAGGCAGTATTTTTATATTTATCAACAGAAACAGGAAAAACTACTAATATGAGTTAGGCTTTTTATCTTGTTCTGTTAGACGATTGAACAAAATGTTTCTTTTAAAAAGTGAAATTTATATACTATATCATGAAGGAATATAGTTAAACTAACAACTGCGTTTATTTAAGTAAGTTGTTGCTTTTAAATAAAGTTATGATGTTTATAAAAAAGACGCGATATTTTGAATAAAGTCACGATGTTTCAAAGAAAGTTGCGATAAAAAAAGAAATTAATCTTTNNAAAGATTAATTTCTTTTTTTTATGATTTAAATGTATTTTAACTTTATTATAAAAGAGCCTAAATCATAGCCTGTTTTTATTATAGCTATAGCTGAAATTATGGCTAATGGATATTTAATAAATGAATTTTTTAGGAATTCCTGTATATTTTTCATATTGTGAACCTCCATTGCATTGATAATCTTAGTTTATATATTATCATAAATATTTATATAATGATTAATAGTTATTATGTTTAGCTCTATTAAATATAATGGGAAGAAAGGTACTTAAATTTACAGAGAACAAAATGATCAAACTTTTTTATAAAAATTGTATACTAATTCACAAGGAAAGCATCCATTTTGAACAAACTTATTTCAAAATGGATGCTTCTTATTTACCATATAATATGTGTTTGCGTAATGTTTCTGATTAAACTTTATTCCAATGTAGGTTTGAAATAAAGTTTAACCGTTTTGAAAAAAGATCAACTGCTTATAAAAAAGTCGCACCGTTTTCAATCCTTTTTATTTCCAAGTCGATGTGATATATTTATAGCATAAAGAGCGAAATATATCACACAGGAGGGTTATATGAAAAATAAATTAGCTTATTTAGGATTTCTCGGTTTTTTGGGTTTTTTAGGTCCGTTCTCATTTTTAGGTAATATTTCATGGGCATCTTATTTTTTCGGTTTCTTTTTCTTCTTCGCATATGCAAAAGTAGTACCAGATGAGCTTTTTATGCTACATGTTCGCCTCGCAGCTACAAGAGCCTTTTTCATAGCACTAGTATTAGGTAGTATACTACTCTTAAGTGTTTTTATTTTTGAAAATTTACATGTAATTCGGTTCTTTGTTATATTTTCGTTTTTCATACCTTTAGGTACATTCATAATTAATTTAGAAATATTTGAGCGTAGAGAAAAGAAAGGGATGCAAGATGCCACTTAAGACTCGAATGAAAGAATATAGGGTAAAGCTAAGTATGTCTCAAGAAGATTTAGCCAATGAGGTTGGTGTCAGAAGGGAAACAATTGGCAATCTCGAAAATGGAAAATATAATCCTTCATTCAAACTTACTTATGATATTGCGAAGGTTTTGAAAGCACCTATTGAAGTTCTGTTTTGGTTTGAAGAATAGGTTAGGTATAAGTAAATTGTTGTAATAGATATGTCTATGAGTTTTGATCAATCTTTTTTATAAAAACTAAATTCAGATTTTTAACAAAAGACTCCATTTTGATTAATCTTTTTTCAAAATGGAGTCTTCTTATTTACCATATAATATGGGTTTGTGGAGTGTTTGTGATTAAACTTTATTCCAAACCAACAGCTTATTGTATTTTTTACTTAGTGTGGTTTTATTTAAAAATGCTAGCGGTACCCCGTCTTGGATAGATTTCTTGCGAAATATGTACCTAGAGCAGTATTTCAATTTAAATGTGATACGATAGTTATATATTCGTTTTGCTAGTAAAAGGAGATGAGTGTCGATGAAAAACCACATAAAAGTAAACGGAAAAATCCTTCAAACAAATAAAAAATGGTCACATCTCAAGCAAAAACAAAGAGAAAATATTTCTAATCGGTTACGTAGAGAATATACGCAGTTTGTAAAAACACATTATAGAAAACCTAGAAAGTATGAACATGATGAGATTCTTCATGAAGTGATGAATCAAATACAGGAACGTGAAATTTGGATTCCTTATGGTGAAGTGAAAAGATATTATCTAAGCAAAATTGGAAAATGGTTTAGAAAAATAGAAAGTGAATGGGAATCACAAGTATCTAACATTGAAAAACAGCAGGTATTAGAAGAATAGTAAATACAAACAAACCAGGGGGGCGTATTTCATGTTTAATTTACAAGAAGATTTGTATGAACAATTGAAAGCGAAAAAAGGGGAAGTTACTGTATTTTTAAAGAATGGCGTTCCAGTACGTGGGCAGATCCTTGCAACAGATAAATTTACTGTCCTAATGATGGTTCATGGTAAACAACAACTAATCTACAAACAAGCAATCTCTACACTTGCTATGTAATACATATTGGGCTTATGTAAATATTTCTCAATATTATATTATTACTATGTAAACTATAATATAAGTAATTCTTTTTATTGTTTATATTTTGTTATTTCCTGTTGCAGAATCCTTATTATAAGGATTCCTTTTTTTGTATCAAAAATCTACAAAGAAAAAAGATAAGATCGGGAACACAATCTTATCTTTAGCACAAGGGGTAAACATAAGGGATAACCATCATATTTTTAATACACTTCAATTTTTGTTAATTTTGAATATTAAAACCATAATTAACAAGTATATCTATATTGAGAAATTTATTACAAAATTAGCTATAAATGATTCAAAACTCCAATGTAAACTTTTACCCATTTATTTACATTTGAACTATCGAAAACATTGACTTTAACCCAATCCGCCTAATACCCTCAAAATCAACAAGAAAAGTATACATTCAAAACATTGTAAATAAGGCATACCGCTAAATATAAAACCTATCCATAGGGAAGCGTTTAGCACCTTGCTATAATAATGTTGGAACTATTTCCTAATTATTGAGGAAGGAGCTTAGACATGGAAAATATTAATAGAATATTAAGTGATTTTGCTAAGGTTAATGAATATGATGGCGTAGGTAATGATTATAGACTATATCTTTTATCAGAAAATACAAAAGAAGATATATGTGAGCTTATAAAAAAGGATATAAAAGCTACTAGTGACGACACAATAGAACTTATACATTTGAATGAATGGCAGCAGGGTTTCCTTTCTTGTGAATTCCCTGACAGTGAAGAGTATTGGTTCGGAACAATACCCAGTGGATATGATTTGAAAGGATTAACACCGAAGGAGTTTATAATAGAAAAGTTATTGAATATATTTGAACAAGGGATTGGAGCAGTTTATTGGGTAAAATTAGATATTGGAGCCTATTATGCTTGTAGTTATGAAGAATATGTCTTCGTAACCAATAAGGGAATTTATTATCTTTCTATGCAAGTACATGATTAAAAAGAAATTGTGTACAGTTAGACATAATTTAGGATATCTTTTACCCGGTTCTTTGTATGATAAGGAACTGTTGGTTTGAAATAAAGTCACGACGTTTTGAAAAAAGTTGTTTTTAAAGATGGTGTGAATTGGAATTTTACTCCATCTTTTCTTTTTAATTTTGTATAATAAAATAATGATATTTATATATTTTTATATTAAAAATTGAGCGGGAGGAATAAATAATATGTTAGATATATTAATAAATCATTTTAAAGATGTAAATTTAGTATGTTCACAATGTGGTAAAACAATTGAACGTGGTGAACAATTTGCAGTTTCTTTAGTATTATCCGAAGATAAAAATATGCCTGTTGGACAATTAGATAAAGTATTAGCTAAGATAGCAAACGAAATTTTATGTAGTAAATGTAAATAATACTGAACAGGAAGCTAATCTTCACTATTTGCTTGTCAAACTTAATAACAAAAATAAATAGCTCAAAAAAATCAACCCATGCTTTTTAATCAAACTTTATTTCAAAGCAACACTAAGGGGTCTTCTTTTGTACGTCAGTTCTTTACTTATATCCAAGAATTATAGTTCTTAATAACATGAAATTCATTTTCTTATAGTTAATTAATCCTAAATATAAATATATGTCTTTCTATAAGAATAATGCACCATTTTTATCTATCTGCCTAGATATATTAATTAATTATGATGTAGATATTAATTTAAAGTTATTTATACGAAATAACTAAATGGATTTTTTAGGAAGAGAAAATGATAAATCATTCAGTTTTCTTAATTCACATAATTTTCAAAATTAAAATCTATAGATGTTAATATTTGTTATATAATGAAATCAAGCCATATGTAAGATGGTTTCCCCGTTACGAGTAATGAGATAGTTTGATTCACCTTTGATGCATTATCTGAAAAAGAACTTGTAGTGATTCCTACAAGTTCTTTTTGTTCTTCGGATTGACGGATAGTAAATGTTATTAGAGATACCGCTAATATTTCGGAAAAAAACTACGCTAAGAGAATGCAAGATTTTATACAGTTTTTCGGCTAATCGGGTAACAAACAAGAACCCTAAAACCCATGCCAGGATAGGAATGTATAAAAAGATGAATAGCGTTATAGAAAATAAAAAAGGGGGAGAGTAAGGATTCCCCTTTTTCTTTGCCACCGATAATATTGCGTTATGTTAACTTTCTATGAATATCATATTCAACCAAAATTCCCCTTATTGATGGTACAATTAAAGTCTTGGAGGGATATTATGGGATTTATTATGGATATTGTATTTTATTTTGTATTTTATTTTGGATTACTGTTTCTTATAATTGGTACCGCATTATCTTTATTTATTATGGCTGCATTACCAAAAATTTGGAATAAAAATCTATCATTCATAATGATCGGTTTAGGGATAAATATACTTGCTATTCCATTGTCTTTTTTTATAGGTGGGATGGCAACAGATTCTCCTGATAGTACTAGGTTAGATTTTTGGAAAGGATTTTTCTTTATTCAAAAAATACCGCTCTTTTTACTGATTTTTTTATTATTTTTAACTGTGGTGTTGTGGTTTATTCGTAAGAACAAGAAAAAAGTAAACATGTAGAATTTTAAAACGACTTCCAATAACGATAATTATGGTGCGACAAGAAGTCGCATACTCACAGTGTAGCTTTCGCTACTAGACTAGATGCAAAGGCTATCTCCATCCGAAACTGCGGGATTGGTAACGAGCCCGTGGGTTGCATGAGGAAATGAGGAAACAGAGGGTCTGTACATGGCTCAGAATACTGCTAGGAGAAGATAAGTATGGTGAACGTAAGTGAAGGTTCGCAAGCTTCGTAATCGTTAGCTTGGGATAATGTACAGCTTTGCCCAGGTCTTGATAAGAGGAAAGGTAGTCTCATAATGCTGCCGCGCTGCATCCCACAACTTATCCGGAGTAAGCATCCCAACTATAAAGGACAGAGTATACCAAAACATGGTGAAAAATGCCTTAGAGCCGCAGTGGGAAGCAAGATTTGAGGCTATTTCCTATGGTTTTCGTCCTAAACGAAGTACACATGATGCCATACGAAGTATTTTCAACAGGATTAACGGGGGTACAAAGAAGAAATGGATATTTGAAGGAGATTTTAAAAGCTGCTTTGATAATCTGAATCATAATTGGATACTCAAACAGACTTCCGACTTCCCAGGAAAAAAGCTAGTGAAGCAATGGCTTCAAATGGGATATATAGAACAAAACCTCTTTACTGAAACACAAGAAGGTACTCCGCAAGGAGGAATTATCTCGCCACTTCTCGCTAATATCGCTCTTCATGGAATGGAAGAAACCTTGGAGATTACTTATAAGAAAAACTATAAAGCTAATGATAGCTATATTATGAATCCTGCTTGCAAATTTACTCTTATCCGTTATGCAGATGACTTTGTTGTACTGACTGAGACAAAGGAACAAGCACTCTCTGTATATACGAGACTTCTTCCCTATTTAGATAACAGAGGTTTAGAATTAAGCCCTGAGAAGACGAAGATCACACATATTGAGGAAGGGTTTGAATTTCTAGGATTCTCGATTCGACAATACCAAACAGAACAAGGAAAGAAGCTATTCATTAAACCAAGTAAGAGCAGTATACAGAAGGCTAAAAGGAAAATTGCAGATACTCTGCGAATGATGAGAAGTCAGCTTATTGGAGAAGTAATTCGAGTGCTCAATCCAATTATCAGAGGTTACGGGCAATATTGGAAACACGTTGTTTCTAAGAAGATTTTCGGTGCAATGGATAGCTATATCTATTGGAGAATCCGTAAACACTTTCGACAGCTACATCCTAAGAAATCATGGAAATGGATACAAGCACGATATTATAAACATCCGCACCATGGTGGAAACGCTTGGACACCAACCTGTCCGAAAACAAATATCCAACTCTTACACATGTCATGGATTAAAATTGAGAGACACAACATGGTTAAATTCAAGAATATTCCCGATGACCCATCGTTAAAGGAATACTGGGAGAAACGAGACCGTAAGGTATTTGATACGGAGAACACAATGGATAGAATGAAACTGGCTAAGAAACAAGGTTACCGCTGCGCTATCTGCAAAATTCCACTACAAAATGGTGAAAAGGTAGTCGTAAAAGATATGCCTGTTCATCAAAACCTCATATCGTCTAATCTGAACTTAAAATTAGTTCACCTACCATGCCTGTATTAAAGAAAACTGAAATCGGACAAAAAGAAGGCTTGAGCCGTATGACGGGAAACTGTCACGTACGGTTCTTAGGGGAGTTAGGGGCAGTGATGCCCCTCGCTTACCCGACTAAATGAGCTGTCCATATGGGCAGCTTATTGTATTTTTCCACATAGCGTAGGTTATTTTGCAAAATGCTGGTGGTACCCCATTGCTATCAAGCTAGTAATTTCAAGTATCCCAAAAACGGAAATTTTATTATTTTACAGTAATTTATGAGTGCAAACTTTGATAAATTTAAGACTGAATATTTCTAATAATTAAACTAATATTTCTATAAATTCTAAATATTTTATTTTTTGTAAAAAATGATGCATTTGAGGTATGAGTTACAAAACTATTAAAGAGGGATTTTTTATGTTCAAGAAATTAGTAGTCGGAGCATTAGCAACAGGTATTGCATTAACTGGGGGGATTGGTGCAGCGTCAGCTGATACAGTAAAACCTATTTCAGATAGAATTGAAAGTATAGTTGAAAATACAAATGAAGTCGAAAGACCATTTGTACCAAATCTTTCTGATAAAAACAATCTTATTGGAGAAAAAGCAGCTGCAGCATTTGATTGGGGATATTCCGGTAGTTATAATTTTTCTACATCAATTCAAGTGAAAAAAACTGTATCTGTAGCAGACAACGGAACTATTGGAGTAGCTATTCAAAATAATAAAAATTTTAATTTTAAAGTTGTAGTAAAAAGTTTATCATCAGGAAACACCGTAACCCATAATGTAACAGGAGGGGCAATGAGTGGTGGTAATTATGTTTATAATTACTTTGGTCCTATGAAAGCAGGAAACTATGTTGTAACTCTAGTAAATACAGATGGTTCATGGCACCAAGGCACTGTTTGGCTTGGATGGTAAGTACTTGAATTTATTTATTTTTGAACAGACTTTTCAAAAAAGAAAAGTCTGTTCTTTTTAATTCTGCACGTTTCTTTGTTTTGGAAATGCTGATTTAGAGGACCCGCCACATCGCTATCAAGCTAAGATTTTATAGTACCCCCATAACGAATTTTTGTACTAACTCGTGGGGCATTTATTTTTCTTAAGTTGATGGATATGGGGATATTACTTTTCTTAGCTTGATTTTGATGGGGTACGCCCCCTATATAGAAGGTTTCTTCAATGTGTATGAAAGTTATTTTTAATTTTTAGGATATTAATATTGTTTAGAATTAGTATATATATTATTATAAATAATGGTATATTAGTAAGTTTTTAACATAGATTCTATTCAATCTCTAAAAATATGATTCTTGGAGGCGTTGTTGTGCGTAAAAAATGGAAAATCGGGCTAATGAGTACGCTTCTTGCCTGTACTACCTTCACATCTGTAGCATTTGCAGCAGAAAAGCCAGTCGATCAACCCAAATGGGAGGAATGGCTAAATGGACATGCAAAAAGATTAAATGAACCCACTTCCCAAACAACAGAAGATTTATCTTTTCTAAAAGAGGCCGTACAGGACAATCGTATTGTTGTACTTGGCGAAAGTACGCATGGTGCTAAGGAAATGAATCAATCCAAAATACGTATGATTAAGTACTTACATGAAGAAATGGGATATGATGTAATTGCATTTGAATCAGGATTTGCAGAAGCAAGTACGGTTCAACAAAATTTTGATAACTTAACCGCTACTGAAGCTATGAAACAATCCTTAGAAGGTGTATGGCAAACAGAGGAAGTTGAACAATTGTTTACCTATATGAAAGAACAAAAAGAAAAAGGAAAACCACTCACATTAGCTGGTTTTGATATCAATTTGTTTTATCGCTCATCCTTCCACCCGTACGCAAAAGAATGGTTGCAAAAACTAAGTCCTGAAGTGGCATCTGAATTTGATGCAGCTGTAACAGAGTTGATTGAACTGGATAGGTATTACAATAAAAATATAACATATCCCTATGATCAATTTAAAATTGAAATACAGCCCGTAATTAACAAGTTTGAAAAGGTTAGAACATTTATTCAAAATCATAAAGCTGAATTGACTCAAGTTGCACCTCATCCTACGTATGATATGAACTTTCTGGAGAAATCAATTAATATACGGATTGATGCGATTAAAACGCATTTAGATGCTCAAATGAAAGTTAAAGGTGGCATCTTCTCTACTAATGTTAGAGACTACGCTGATTATATCCGAGATCAAAAAATGGCTCAAAACCTAGCATGGCTCACTGAAATGCAATATAAAAACAAAAAAATTATTGTATGGGGACATAATTATCATATTCGGAAACAAAATTCGAAAATGATATTAGACTATACGAAGTGGCAGCAATACAATTTGGTAGGCCCTAATATGATGGATTATCTTCCGCAGCGTATTAAAAATCAAATGTATACAATTGGACTGTTTGCGTATAGTGGGAGCAGCTGGAACTCTGAAATTGACGAAATTGTTCCTGTACATACCGAACATGAAGAACAAAGTGTAGAAAAAATAATAAGCACCGTTGGAAGTCCAAATGTTTTTGTAAACTTAAAAGGAGAAAGTAATCGACCAGAAACGTCATGGATGTTTACCCCAACTGCAGCAAGTTACTGGGGGGACAAAAAGCGAGAAGAAATCATGATTCCTATCGAACAATATGATGGAATTTTATGGTTAGAAAAGACTTCGCCTTCTGTTCTTAAATAAAAGAAAGCGTCCTTACATGTTAAGGATGCTCTTTTTCTTGTCATGATTGTACGTAAACAACATTCGATTGAATTCATTCCCTATAGAAAATACTAACAATCAAACAATATATTCATTATAGGGGAGCGTCACACCACCATCAAGCTAAGAAAATACAACTACTCCTAGAATGAAATTTTGTGCTAACTTGTAACAAAAAAGCGCATTTTTTCATTTTGGGGTAATTCTGAATTCTTAAGTTGATGGGCATGGGGTATTTGCATTTCTTAGCTTGATAGCGATGGGGTCCCGCCACATAGCCATCAAGCTAAGAAAAGCAACTACCCCCAAAACGATAAAAATGAAATTCGTTGCTATAAAATTTTATATCTTTACAATTATTTTCTGGAGATTTAATTCGTTTTTTTTTTTCGAGAATAAGTAATTTCTTAACTAAAAGGTCCCGTACCTCTCCCTCGTGATAAATAATTTTGGGGGATTAATAAGAAATTTAATGAATGATTATTCGAATATACTTTTGTAGATGTTAAAAGAAAATAATTTAACCTAGTTGATATTATCTAAATGTTTACAAATCTGAATTTTGAAATATAATAAGTATAGAGTAAAAAAACACAGTTCGGTTGGTAGTCCGAACGCAATAATTTAATAATTATTGTCAGTAACCTTCCCCCCTGGGATGTCCATTACTCGTGTAGTAAAAAAGGGGGATTTTCAATGAAACTTACAATTTATTTTGATGGACAATTTTGGATTGGAATAGTTGAAATGATGGAAAATAATAAATTGAAGGTATGTAAATATACTTTTAGATCAGAACCTAAAGATAGTGAAGTATTGGATTTTATTTTTCATGATTTGATTCCGTTATTAAATAGTACATCAGGTGTTAAAAACTCTATTGATAACAAAAAAAAGAAGACCATCAATCCTAAAAGGTTGATAAAATTAGCAGCTAAAGAGATGAAAAATCAAGGAGTTTCTAACAGATCGTATGAAGCATTGAGAATAGAATTAGAACAAAAAAAGAAAACGAAGAAATGTATTACACGTCAAAAAAAAGAAGAATTAAAAGAAAAAAAGAGACAACTGAAAATTCAAAAACGAAAAGCAAAACATCGAGGAAGATAAAAGGTCATCATCAAACGAAAAAGAAATTGTATTCATAAAGCGAAAAAAACGCTATTCTTTTTGTAGAAATATACAGAAAGGATGGCGCTTTTGTATGAATTTATCGATTTTAGATGAACTAGAATTGTTTTCTAAAGAATTACAACGATATATGTCACCACATGTTTTAGAACAGTTAGCTAGAGAGATAGGATTTGTTCAGCGAAAAAGTAAATACCGTGCTCAAGATTTAGTGGCTCTATGTGTTTGGTTAAGCCAAAATATAGCTCATACTTCATTGACACAATTATGTAGTCGCTTAGAAACGAATACAGGTATTTCTATGAGTCCAGAAGGACTCAATCAACGATTTAATTCTCAGGCTGTACAGTTTTTACAACAAATATTAACCTATTTACTCCACCAACAACTCTGTACATCTAGTAAGATTTCAACTTTATATACAAACCATTTTCGCAGTATTCGTGTATTGGATTCTACACATTTTCAGATTCCAGATAAATTTACTTCTACATATCAAGGTTCAGGAGGTAGTGGTCATAGTGCTGGTGTAAAAATTCAACTAGAATATGATTTACTTAGTGGTCAGTTTTTACATGTTCATGTAGGGTCTGGAAAACACAATGATAAAACTTATGGTTCTACTTGCTTAACGTCTCTTCAACCGCACGATGTATGTATACGTGATTTAGGATATTTTGATTTGAAAGATCTGCATACGATAGACGAGTGTGGTGCTTATTTTATTTCACGATTAAAGCTCAATACTCGTATATATCAGAAGAATAGAGAGCCTGAATACTTTCAAAATGGAACAATAAAAAAGCAATCTGAGTACGTCCAACTAGATATGGAGCAATTCATTGACCAATTACAGTCTGGTGAAACATATGAGATTCCTGAGATTTATATTGGAATGTATCAAAAACTTCCTGCAAGACTTATTCTGTATAAATTAACTGAAACGCAAATGAAACGTAGACAAAAGGACTTAGCCTTTAAAGAACACAAGAAGCAAATCACCTATAAAGAACGCAGTAAGCGACTTAGTGCAATCAACTTTTACATTACGAATATCCCTTCGGAATACCTACCAAGGGAACAAGTATACGATTTTTACTCCTTACGATGGCAAATTGAATTGATATTTAAAACATGGAAATCATTTTTTCGTATTCATCATTGTAATTCTATAAAATTAGAACGGCTAGAATGTCATTTATATGGACAATTAATTAGTATCCTTCTTTGTTCCTCCACCATGTTTCAAATGCGCCAATTACTCCTCATCAAGAAGAAACGAGAATTAAGCGAATATAAAGCGATTTATATCATAAAAGATTATTTTCCGCTAATATATCACTCTCTAGAAAAAGACACTCAAGAATTAACAAAGATATTTTTCCGCCTGTTCAATCTCTTACAGAAAAACGGACGAAAATCTCATAGGTATGAGAAGAAAACAGTCTTTGATATCTTAGGTGTCGTATACAACTTTTCTATATCTCAAAATCATGTAGCGTAATCAAAAAAATGAAACCCGATAGGGTTTATTTCGTATGCAAATTTTTAAAGAACTTACACTGGATCTTTAGAAAAAAGAAAAAATCTCATATGAAATTAAACTCATATAAGCTTAGCTTGATGGGCATGGGGTCCCGCCAACATAACGCGAATTTCGTACGCTAAGAAATCTTTTATTTAAAAACCTTGGTTTTTCCGTACGTTAAGAAGGTTCCATAAACGACCGTGTTGTTTTGGAATAAAGTTTAATCCAATTAACGTTAATAACACTGATATAAAAGAAAATGAGAAGAGCATATTTTGAACAAAGATTGATCAAAACATACTCTTCTCATTTTTATTCAAATTATTCTTTTATAAAAAAGATTGATTATTTGTGTTCCTTGTTTTTCAATATTGTTCTTTTAGCTTTTTTAATAATTCTACTAGTCGATTTTATGTCAGTATCCTTTGTCCATTCTTCACACAGGTTGATCACCCAATCTGGTTTGGTTTTACTTGCATCATTTAGCCAGTTTCCAACCGAATCTTGAACATATTTTGATGGATCTGACTTAAGTAAATTAAGAATAGGAAGTGCTTTATCAGGTTCTTGTTTTAATATTTCAATATGCTTACTCCATACACCCCGAGGACGAATAGATTCTACAGAAAACCTGCGAATATTCTCATCTTCACTTTTTGCCCAGTCTACTAACAATTCCACACTTTTTTCTATATTTTGTGAAAGGTCTTCTCTAATAGACATCCAAGCAATTTCTCGAACACCAAAATGACGATCCGCTGCAAAAGGGCGAATGTACTTCAATTTATCTTTTAATGTGTTATTTGGTTTTTTATTCATAAACGCTGCCCAACATCGTACACTATCTGAGATGTGATTAGAGAATTTTAATAAGAAGTCTGCCTTTTTCCTTTCATTCTCTTTGAATATAACTTTATCTAATAAAGTTCCTGTCATTCGTATGACTTTCATTCCAGTTTCAACGTTCTGTTTTTCCAATTCAGCTACCACTAATTCTAAACTATCTTTGAGTCCTATTGAAGGCAAAACATTTTTAAGTAATTCAATATGGTTTATAGCTAGCCATTCTGTTAGATTAACACTTTCTAATTTCCCTTGATTTAGTAATTGTAATACCTCACTAGGGATTTCGCTTGTTTTCTTGGCTCCTTTTCTGTTTAAGATAACGTCTGTTTCTTTCACTACCATTTAATTCCCTCCTCACAATACTGTCTTCAAATAGACATTCAATAAATAGGAGTAGCTTCCCTTCCTCCCCATTCTGATACTACTTTGTTCCCTTAGTTGAATAAGAGAAATAAAAAATTGCATTGATAATACAAGCTTTTGATTTAAGCCACTTGATTATCAGACATGGTACAATCGTAAACGACACCTAATATATCAAAGACTGTTTTCTTCTCATACTTATGGGATTTTCGTCCGTTTTGCTGTAGGAGGTTGAACAGGCGAAGTAGAATCTTTGATAGCTCTTGGGTGTCTTTTTGTATACTTTGAAAAAGAAGAAGAAAATAATCTTTAATCATATATATGGCCTTATATTCACTCAGCTCTTGTTTCTTTTTCATAAGAAGTAATTGTCGCATTTGAAACATCGTAGAAGAACAAAGTAGAATGGCAATCAGTTGCCCATACAAATGGCATTCCGATTGTTCTCGTTTTATCTTTTTACAATGATGAATATGAAAGAATGATTTCCATGTTTTAAATAAAATTTCGATTTGCCAACGTAAAGAATACCACTCATGCACTTGTCCCATTGGGACAATATCTGTAGGCGTGTTTGTCATATATACATTGATACCAGTGAGTCGTTTACTACGAGGAGAATACTTCATTCCTTTCTTTTTTTCTCTTACAGTTTGATCTTGTAATCGTTTTTTTTGTTGTTCTTTTGTTAGTCGATGAACAATCACGCGAGTTGGTACTATATCAGTCATTCCTACATAAGCGTTGGATATTTCACATGTTTGTCCTGGTTGAAGAGAGTTCATTACAATCTCCATATCTATCTGGATATACTCTGTACTTTTCTTGATTCTGCCATCTTGAAAATAATTAGGGTTAGGATTTTTTTGATACATACGTGTATTCGATTTGATACGTGAGATATAATAAGCCTTTTTATCTTGTATATATTGAAGATCTTTCAAATGAAAATAACCTAAATCTCGGATACATAAATCATTTTCTGTTACAGTTGGGACACACAGGGAACCGTAGGTTCGATCATGTTGTTTACCTGGACCTGTATGAATATGAAGGAACTGTCCACTTAATAGATCATACTCGAGCTGAATCTTTATTCCCGCTGTATGGCTGCATCCACCTGCACCTGGATAAGCGAATGAAAAAGGATCTGGAAGTTGGAATACAGTTGAATCTAAGATACGAATACGCTTGAAAATAGAAGTATATGGAGAAGAAATCAGCTTAGCTGAAGATAACTTTTGGTTGAGAAATTTGGCTAACACTTGTTGTAGAAACTGGACGGCTGCGGCGTTAAAACTTTGATTTAGTCCTTCAGGACTGATGAGTACTTCTGTTGATACTTCTAAACAGCTAGATAACTGAGTTAAAGAAGTCATAGCTACATTTTGGCTGACCCATACACATAAAGCTACTAAATCTTTTGCTTGATACTTACTAGTTCGTTGTACAAAACCAACATCTCTAGCAAGATCCCGTAAGGTATTTGGAGATAAAAAAATTTGAATCTCTTGAGCAAATAGTTGTAATTCGTCAGACACAGAAACAGACATAAAAAACGCCATCCTTTCCTATGATTCTACAGAAAGAATAGCGTATTTTTTCATTTTAGTGGACATTTCTTTTTATTAGCTTGATAGCGATGGGGTAGCACCACATCACCATCAAGCTAATATTTTCATATCCCCCTAAATTAAAATTTTCTTTCTCTACAGATAGTTATTCTGAGAAGCCGCTCATTTTTTCGTTTTGGGGGCATTTCTTTTTATTAAGTTGATGGGCATGTATGGTGACCCCTATTAGACGATAGTGAATTAACAATTTCGGGGTTCAGTTCAACTTTATTCAAAATAAGATTTTTTTGCAGTAAAATCAATGTTAGTGGAACTTTTTTAATCAAACTTTTTTCTAAATTAACATAAATACTTGCAATATTTAAATTAGTACTATATAGTTCTAGTTATGACAAAGGTAAAATTAATGAATCAAAAACGTGTGATTGAAGTAGCTGCAACATTATTTTTAGAAAAAGGGTTTGCTTATACAAGTATGGATGAATTAGTACGTGTAAGCAAAGTTTCAAAGTCTAATGTGTATTATCACTTTTCTAATAAGGAAGAATTATTAGAAGGGGTCGTTGATTATTGGATTGAAATGTATCAATCTGCAATTGATGACGTACTTTCTCAGAACCAATTTTTAGTTGAAGATCGTATCCAACTGTTTTTAAAGCAATTATCACAAGGAGTTCAGTCGAGAGAGTATAAGGGGGGCTGTCCATTTATTACTCTTTATATTCAAAGTCCTACACAGGCCACGCAAATAAAAGAAAAAATAGGTCTCTTTTTTACAGAATTACAAAAGAAAGTTTCTCTATTACTTAAACAAGGGGTAGAGAATGGGGAATTCAGAAATACGATTAATATTGATGAGGTTGCATCACTTTTTATTACAAATCTTGAAGGAGCGTTATTTATTTCAGAAACATTGAAGGATGCAACTGTAATCACGAAAACAGCAGATCATTTTTTTAACTTGCTTCGATAAAAGAAGCTTTTTTTTTACATCAAATTAGTACTACATAGTACTAAAAAGGAGGTTTTATATGAGAACAGTATTTTTAATTGGTGGAACAGGCTTTATTGGAAAGCAATTAGTGAAAGAATTAGCCAAAGAGGATGTTAAAATTCTTCTTTTAGTGAGGTCGAAAAGTAAAGCAACACGCATTTTTCAAGAAAGAGGCATCTTAAAAAAGGCAGTTATGCACTTTATTGAAGGTGATTTGACGAAAATAGATTTAGGTCTAAGTGCTGAAGATAAGGAGAGGATATTGAAAACGGATGTGATTATTCACGCAGGAGGCCCCATGGATATTCAAGTGACAAGTAAAGAGGCAGCTTCCGTATTTTTAAATGGCGCCAAACATATTAGTGAATTAGCTAAAAGTATTCATCAATTGAAGGGCTTGCAACAATTTATTCATGTTGTAGGTTATATGAGTCCCTTTGATGATAAAAATAGCAAGATTACAATTGATGTGTTTAAAGAAGGAAACAATTATTTGAAAATAAAAAATCCATATGAGAGAACAAAATTTTTAGCAGATCTTTATATCCGTCACCAGGCATCAGCAGTAGGTTATCCGCTTTCTGTAATTAATCCGCCAACTGTAGTCGGTAGTAGTAAAACAGGGAGTACAGAGCAGATAGCAGGATTAGGTTTGCTTGTGATGAGTATGCGAAGAGGGCTCATGCCAGTGATTCCTGGAGGTAAGGGATATAGGTTACCACTTATTTCAAACGATGAGCTTGCGAAGTTTATTGTGCAGGTTTTCAGATTGGAGCAACCGACTATTCAAACATATACACTTGTTGAAGACAAACAGCACGATCAGAACATTGCTGAATTATTAAGTATTATGTCGGAAAGTATGAATATGAGGGCACCAAAAATCTCTGTCCCAATGCCACTTATGAAGGCAATTATGAATAGTGGAGTAAGTAAAATAACAAAAATTCCTTCTGATGGACTGAATTTTATTACAAAACGAAAATTTTCAAATGTTTCAGCGAAAAAAATTATGGGAGGAGATTGGTTTAAGAAGACGAGTGTAATGAAATTTTTCCCTGCCGTAGTAGCTGATCTGGATTATCGAATGATGTATCAAAATGGCCAGCATAATCATTTATTTAAACGAACATTATGCGATAACACTACCCTTTACCAATTACAAGGAGAGGGTAAACCGTTTATTTTATTACATGGTTTATTGAGTGATGGAGAGGATTTATTTCCTTTAGCACAAGAGCTTCATGAAAAAACTGGTCAACCTGTATGGATCTTGGATCTTCCAGGTTTGGGACGTTCTCCTTTTAAACGAGAGAAAAATCTTCTAGATATCTATTTGAATGTAGTGAAAAAGTTATTGGAGAAAGCTACTAATGGTGCACATCTAATTGGCCATTCATTCGGTGCGTTTATTCTTCTGGAAGCATTGGTACAAGAGTACATAGATAAGAAGTATTCAATCACTTTACTTCAGCCACCTGTTGCTAAAAAAAATGCTAAATCGCTAAATGCTCCTCAATTTATGAACAAAGGGACATTAAAATTGGCAACTACTAATTTGATAGGGTGTTATTTATTAAGTAATGGTTTGTTTGAAAGTACGGAGAGCATCCCTGAACATTATATTGAAAAAATAAGTAACAGTTTTACTTCTCCTAGAATTTTAAATACTACGGTTCAGCTTAACAGTTTACTACTGAAAAACGATCAAGGTAATTTCAATGAAGTAACAAAGTATAATCTTCACATTATTTGGGGGGATTATGACAGAGGCTATTCTGCTCCATCGCATCTTGGTAAGGTTGATTTTGTTCCATATGGCCATCATTTTCCTCTTAGCCATCCGAGTGAAACGGCAACATTAGTAATAAAAAATAGTAATACTAGCAGATGAGAGTGTGGGATAAATAAAAAGTGTGTAGTAAGATAGTTGTGTCTTTGAAATAAAATCGTACTGTTTGGGGTCCCACCCTATGCCCATCAACTTAAAGATTTTATAACACCCCAAAACGAAAAAATGAGATTTTTATTACAAGTAAGCACAATTTTTCGTTCTGGGGGTAGTTGTATTTTCTTAGCTTGATGGTGATGTGGCGGTACCCCTTTATGTACAATGTTATTTGTTTACCTATCCTATACACAACTATCTGGTATTTTTTAACAGATTGATTAACCAATCTTATGGAAGAATTTAATCAAATATATGATCAATGGAAATCAGCAAGGATAACTAAGCGATGACTTCCAATTGCATCCTATCCAGTTTGAACACTCTTTGTTCAAACTGGATTTTTTTGCGATATTCTCATTAAATTTTTCACAACAATAAAAATGCTATTATTTATAGTAAGATTAACAAATCGTCTCGAGTACATTTTTTAATTGTAAAATATTGTTCTGCTTACTTTCGTTCTTCTTATATATGAAAACGGTATTAATGACATTATTAAAGATTAAATTGTAATAGTGAATGTTTGTATAGTTATATAAGTCAATAAGTTTAGTATTCAAAACAGCAATAGTATTACTGATTTGTAGAAAATCTTGAATACTACTAATTGATTTTATTTCCTTTAATTTATATTGTATTTGATTATTCATAAGCCAATCAACTACAGCTCTTGTATACATACAACCTTTACTCAATACAAGCAATGTTATAGGTGTTTTCTGATCGAAATTGATTATATGGTCATTACTTGAAATAATCTCAAATGTTTCAGTCGCAACAATATCGTATACTAAATCGGGATATTTTTTAGTAGGTTCACTAATGAGTGCACAATCCAATTCGGAATTGTGTACTTTTTGATTTATAGCATTACTAGAATCTACTGCGAAGTCTACATCCAATTGAGTGTCTCTCGCGTTCAACGAGTTGGCGATGGGGGCACCGTAGATTTTTAAGGTTGTATGTGATGTGCCAAAATTCACTATAGAGTTAATCTGATAAGCATCGATGGATTGCAAAAATTCTAGGTACTCTTGAGTAATAAGTTGAAGGTACTTTAGATACTGGGTACCTACGCTAGTAATTTTCAATCCTTGGGGTGTACGTTTAAAAACGGGTTTGCCAATTTCAGACTCCATTTTTTTTACTTTAGCAGTAAGGGCGGATTGAGTATAGCTTGTAATTTCTGCGGACTTACTTAAATTTTGTCGATTTAATATTTCAATTTTTATTGCAATTTCTTCGATATTCATATTGTTTGTTACACACCCTATAAAAAAAATTTATGGTTCCTATCATTTTCCTTCATTTTACGCTTCTCAGTAGGCAGAGTAAACTCTAGTTAGCTTAATAAGTAAGGAGTCGAGATGATGCTACAACCTAATAATAGATTATGTGACTACTCTCTCTATAAAAAAGATCCCTAGCCGAAATAAACTGGAAGGAATACGTATGTGTAATAGCAAGCTAATGGAGGGACATAAATGAACACATATTATAAATGGTTAATCGTATTGGTGGCTACGCTATCACAAACTGCAGCAACCTTTGTGACATATGGCATGGGACCTATCGCTACATTCTATCAAATTGAATGGAACTTAACACCACTGCAAACAGGCTTTATTGTTTCAGCTGTAAATATTGGTCCGATGTGTTCGATGCTAGTGTTTGGTTACTTAATGGATAAAAAAGGGGAAAAACAAATTATTGGATGGGGTACAATTTTATTAGGGGTCTCAGCATTAACGCTGGTTTTTGTTAACAATTATATGGTATTGCTTCTTTTACTATTATGGGTTGGGATATGGTATGGCAGTGCTCAAACTGGTGGTAGTACTGCTATCGTAAAATGGTTCCCCAACAAACATAGAGGTCTAGCTCTTGGAATAAGACAGACAGGTATACCACTAGGGGGGGCTTTAGCGTCTGTTATTTTATCCTTTACATATTATCATTTCAATTTGTCGGTCACGCATGTTGTACAAGGGGGAGTAGCAATTATAGGAGGGCTACTTTTTTTATTATTTTATAGTGAGCCAGAAAGAACCTGTGCTACAGAATCGACAACGGTATCGTTTAAGCAGAAAATGAATACTATTAAAAATAATAAAGAATTGTATCCGATGTACATTGTAGGTGTTGTGATGATTTCATTACAGATGATTATCATTGCACATTTTATGAGTTATTTGCATCAAGAAGGTAGCTATTCGCTAACAGAGGCAGGGAAATATTTAAGCCTCGTATTAATAGGTGGGATGGTTGGACGGGTAGTCATTGCATGGATGAGTGATCAATTCTTCGAGAATTATAGAGAAAGATTATTGCTTATTGTGATGGTTGTTACAGTAATATTTACAGTAATTTTGCCACTAATCATTCATATAGAAAACAAAATATTTATGCTACTATTCTGTTTTTTATTAGGGGTTGTAGCTATTGGTTGGTATTCTATTTTTATTGCTTGTGTCACAGAGCAATCTGATCCCGGTTATATAGGCTTAACAGTGAGTTCAGCCTTGACATTAAATCAACTATTTATTGTCATCGCACCTACTTTATTCGGTTTATTAGTAAATATATTGGATAGTTATCAGCTAGCATTACAGATTGTTGGAATCGCTGTAGCTTTAGGAGCGATTAATTTATATAGAGCAAAAAAAATTTTATTGCGAAATTCTCAGTCTACCTGAGAAAGAAAAGCCCGAATCACTAAAGGGGCGTGAAGGATTTTGGTTAAAAGTCAGAGATAGAGAAGTACATATAGGTACAGAGGATGGTTTTGACCGATTAAAAACAAAAGTCCATATAGCTTATCAAGTAGAGGATATATCGTACTGGAGAAATGTGTTAGAACAAAATGACATTCAGATAATTGAAGGGGTACCTATACCTGGCTTTGAACGTTTTGAGTTTAGAGATCCATTCGGAAACAGAGTGGAAATGATTCAAGAAATTTAGTTACTCCATTAACTAATTGACATAAAGGATATAATTTATTTCCGAAAAATCATCCTACAATAAAGAGGATGATTTTTTCTTTAATAATCAGTACCTGCTATATAATCATTAGATTAAGCTTCTATAATGCTTTCAGAATGAAAACATTATGTTTTTTATGGCAACCAAGTTTATTTTTATCGTTGTGGTGGGCATCAAAATCTTAGGTTAATGGCTATGTGGTGGGATCCCTTATTAAAATTAAAGTGGTTATCAAGTCGGAGACGGGCACTTGTGAGGGTGTCTTTTCTTTATGATTTTACACAAATAAAAAGCCTCATTATACATCGAAAAATCTAAACAAATAGGTTCTTTCAAATGGTACAATGAGAAAAAAAGAGGAGAATGAATCATGACAAAAAGAACAGGTTGGACTTATCTCATCGGATTAGCTTGGTTAGGGAGTCTTGCAATACTCTGGGCAAATATTGCTAATTTGATTCCGAATCATGCTGTTTCTCTAAGCATTTCTATTATTATGATTGTCATTGCAGCAGGAGTTAGTCTAACAGGGCTTTACTTACTTAAAAAGAAAAGATATTGAGAACGGATCGTGCCTCTTTCCAAATGGGGAGGGGTTTGCTGTTGAGATGAAAAAAAGGAAGGGAACATAAATGGAGTTGTATCGCAGTAAAATTAGAGAATTGCTTGAATTCAAGGATTTAAGGAAATATTTCTATAAAGAGAAAGAAGAAGCCATTCAAGAAGTTGAAGAGAGACTGAACGTAAAGATTCCAGACAGTTATCGATGGTTTCTAAAGGAATATGGCGGCGGAGGTAATGGTGTATATGTGAACGGCTGCAACGATATTTTGTATTATCATGACAGATTTAAGTCCTTTAACATTCCAAAAGGATATATTATTATTGAGCATTGCGATGAGTATTCCTATTGTTTAGATACGGGAAAAATGATGAACAATGAATGTCCTGTTGTAAACTGGAGTGCCCATGAAAAAGGTATCTATCCAGAAGCAGACAACTTTTACGAACACTTATTAGAAGGAATTGAAAATGCAATTGAAAATGAGTGGTGGGAATAATATATAACAAACCACAACACAACTCCTTTCGAAAGATACAAGTAGAATTACTTCCGCTTTCGAGAATTATGTAAAGGAGCTGTCCAAATGGATGGCTTATTTTATTTTTTGCTTAGCGTGATTTTTTCCAAAATGCTGGCGGTACCCTATATTTCTACATTTACTTATGAGAACTTAGCTAATTTTTTTCGTTTTGGGGTGGATTTGTTTTCTTAAGTTGATGGGCATGTGGTGCTACCCCATCGCTATCAAGCTAA
>NZ_NUPZ01000048.1 GCF_002584985.1 Bacillus sp. AFS029637
TTCAGTTTTCAAAGAACTAAAAGCGGGTGAAGAGAATCGAACTCTCGACCAGAGCTTGGAAGGCTCTTGTTTTACCACTAAACTACACCCGCGTGGTCGGGAAGACAGGATTTGAACCTGCGACCCCCTGGTCCCAAACCAGGTGCTCTACCAAGCTGAGCCACTTCCCGTAATTGGCGCGCCCGAGAGGAGTCGAACCCCTAACCTCTTGATCCGTAGTCAAACGCTCTATCCAATTGAGCTACGGGCGCTTATTCATGATGTTTTTTCGTCGTTGTGTTTTGGCGACTCAATTATCTTATCATACTACATTTTCAAATGCAAGTACTTTTTTCAAAAAGATTTTTTGATGCGGCCGAGAGGACTTGAACCTCCACGGGGTTTCCCCCACTAGGCCCTCAACCTAGCGCGTCTGCCGTTCCGCCACGACCGCGCGAAAAAAACAAAAGTGAGCCATGAAGGATTCGAACCTTCGACCCTCTGATTAAAAGTCAGATGCTCTACCAACTGAGCTAATGGCTCGTAAATGGCTGGGCTAGCTGGATTCGAACCAGCGCATGACGGAGTCAAAGTCCGTTGCCTTACCGCTTGGCTATAGCCCAT
>NZ_NUPZ01000049.1 GCF_002584985.1 Bacillus sp. AFS029637
TATGTAATAATAAACCTTAACACAAGTGGAGTAGTCTTATAATTTTTAAAAGAGGTGAAAATAATGAAACTTACAGTTGGAAAAGTAAAGGAATATGGTACATTCATGAACCTTACACTTGCTAAATCTGGTAAACCTGGTGATGGTAAGCATGGAAAAGGTAAAAGAGGAATGAAGAAAGCTTAATACTTTTAAGTTCCGTCAAAATAGTATTTTTGTAGAGAGAGTTTGCATGTAGCAACTCTCTCATTCTATAACTATATGGAAATGGAGAGAGAAATTGAAACATGATAATTAGACAAAATGATATGGTGTCTTCAACAATTCATGATGAAGAAGTGGTTCTCTTAGATATGTCTAAAGAAATTTATTATGGTCTGGAAGGGGCAACAATGTTGTTGTGGAATGAATTGTCTGATGGCCCTGTAGATACCATAAAGATTCTGGAGAAATGGAAATCTAAATATGATCATTCAGAAGAAGAAGTGGAACATATTTTCTCACAATCCTTACATGAGCTTACTTCTAGAGATTTGGTTGTGATTGACACATGATAATTAAATTATTTCAAAAAAACACAGATTATAAGGTTTATTCCCTTATTATTCATTCATTGATACGTAATATGTTCATGAATGGGGATTTTAAAAAATCTTATCAAAAACTAGCTGTTCAGATGTTTCCTCTGTATGAAAGTGCAATACGTAGAAAAGAAAATTCTATTAACCAAAAACAATTGAAAGAAATAGGTGAATATTTATTTGAACTTGATGAAGAGGAGCAAGTAGTAGCAACATGTGTTTCAGTGGCAGCGACTTTACAAGTAATTTTGTTTTGTAAGGGTATTCAAGCTGAATTGCTTATTGGTGTTAAAAAAATTGATGGAAAACTATTTGCTCATGCATGGGTTAAACTTCCTAATGGTGAAGTTATTGACCCACAAGATAAATATAGTGATCTAAAAGTAACGCAGATATTTAAATTAAAAGATGAAGCTGAAAGGTGGGCTGTTTCAGTAATATGAAAATATGGGTTGTAATGAAAAGTAGAAATAAATCTACTTGGAAAAGTTGGACAAATAATATCTCTAGTTGGTTAGAAGATTCTTTGATAAGTTACAAAGAGACGGCACAGGAAGAAGTTAGCATGGCAGAGTTCACTTACAGATATGAAATATATAAAAGAATTAATATTCAGAAAGAAAAGTTAAATGTTCCTTTTGTAATGGATGGTTGGCTGAAATCTTCTCGATCAACAAATATATCAACTGAAGAAAGAGAAGAATTATATCAATATGCAGGTGGAAATTTAGATGAATTGTTGTCTGGTGGTGATTTTACTTTTTCAATATGGAATAAAGAATCTAAATCTTTAATTTTTTGTAGCGATTTGTATGGAACACGTCCTATTTATTACTGGGTTAGTCCCCATAAAGAACTATTTGTATCCAATGATCTTAGAGCACTTTTACATATTAACCATATTCCATTTGAAATTGACTATGAACATTGTTTTTTACATTTAACTTCTCAATATGCAATGGGGGAAAAAAACTTTGAAGAAGATACATTTTTCAAAGGAATTAAAAAGATTCCCGCTGCTACCATTGCAGAGTGGAAATTGGATAAATTGAAATTAACAAAATATTGGGGTATGGAAGACTTATTAAAGTTACCTATGATTCAAAAAGATTATGTTCAGAAATTTCGTGATGCTATGATTGAATCCGTTAATGATCGCCTTTATCACTCTACTTCTATATTAGAAATAAGTGGAGGGTTAGATTCAGCTGGAGTTCTTGCAGCTGCTATTGCAGGCGGTAACAAACATAAAGTATTGGGTGTAAATATATCATTTTCCAGCGACGATATGGTACAAAGCAATGATAGGGATATTGTGCGTAAGTTATTAACTGATCTACAAATACCTGGAATTATTATTTTAGGTGACAATACATTAAAAATTGCAAATGCGGAAATCGGGAGAGATCCCTTATGGTATATAGATGGACCTGACCCAAGAGCTAATGTGTTAATTAATGAAATGTATAATGCTATTGCTAATGAATTCAAAACTGACTTTGGTTTGACAGGTGAAGGTGGAGACTTTTTATTTTCTGGAGATGAGTATGTATTAGATTCTTTGATTAGACAAGGAAAATTTAAGAAAATGTTACAAACAACATGGGATTGGTCTGATCATAAATTAGGTAAAGCAATTCAACTAGGGGCAATTTATGGTATTGCTCCATTTATTCCTGTGCTCAATGATAGATTATATTATAAGTTAGCTTGGTCAGATGATGAGTATGAGATGCCACAATATTTCACACACACTCATCGAGAGAGAGAAAATAAAGCAAAAAAGGATGACTATAAACGTTATCTTAATAGTAAACCACTTAAATATTGGGGAAGTAGATTCCATTATGACTATACATGGCCTAGAGCCAGTTATTTAGATGCCATTGGAATTTCAATGCAAAATATGCATCCTTTCTATGATCGTAGAATGATAGAATTATCATTTTCTGTACCAATGGAACAACATTTTAATCTTGAAAGAGGAAAAGAAGAGAATTATTTTGGAACAAAGATGTTGATTCGTAATGCATTTACGGATATTTTACCTTCTTATATTCATAATCGAGTAACCAAGACGTCCTACGCACATATGGCTAGGAAAAGTTTAATGAATGAACGTAGTAATTTATTAAATTTATTTGATCATTCAGAGGAAGTAATACTAGACCACTTAGAAATTATTGATAAGAAAAAGTTTTGGGAACATTTATTAGGGATGTTAATCCGTTCCTCGGATATTAATAATGATTTAGGTATGTCATTTCAATATTTGTCTATGGTTGTACAAATGGAAATATGGTTAAGAGAGATGAGTAAAGGGAAAAATCATGTATTAGAAAGGGCAAAACCATGTAAACCAAGGTGGTTATCAGATATCGAAATTATTGGTGAGAACCAAGGATTTGAGAATTTTAAAAGTCTCGGCTAAAAATAGGTGTTGGTGATGAAAATGTTACAAAATCAGGAGCATTCGGTTGATAGATTAAAAAATAAGCAGCGATACTTACTAGATCAGCTGAAAACAATGAAGCTTATAGGAACGATGATATGGGGGTCTGGACCTTTATTAATTATACTTATATTTCTGTTTATGTTAATACAAGGATTAATACCTGCAATTCAATTATTTTCTTCCAAGCAGATTATCGATGGTATTAGTGCAAAAGGGGAGAGTAGTGACATAAGTATTATCTGGGCGTGTATTTATGCTATCAGTATGATTCTAATGGTACTACTAGACTCTATAAAAAAATGGATTGGAAAAATTTTGTCGGAACGTTCTCTGCTATCTATCAATCTACTTCTTTTAGAGGCTTGGGAGAAAGTTCCTGGAATGAAGTTTTTTGATGAAAAAAAATATCGCAATCGTTTAGATACATTGCAAGATGCTACTGGATGGTTACCATCTCAAATTATAACGGTCAGTATAAATTTTATTACAGGCCTAATATCAATTGGTGGAATCATTTTATTAATAGGTAGCTTATCACCTATCCTTGCGGTTTTACTTGTGTTAAGCACAATACCCTATGCTCTTAAGCAGAACAAGTATGGTGAATTGGATTGGGAATACGAAAAAGAATTGGCAGAAGATCGACGCCGTATGAATTATGCTCGTGATATGCTGTTAGGTCGCCGTGCTAGTAAGGAAGTTAGACTATTTAGTTTAGAATCATTTTTTTTAAAACTGTATCGAATGAAATTCCAAAATATATTCACACGATTTAAAATAATGCAAAAATCATTTGTGCGTGGATCAATTTTAACGGGTTTATTATCTGGAATTGTTGCGGGATTAGGTTACTTATGGATTATATATCAAATCAGTAATGAATCTATATCACTTGGGGATATTGCTCTATACTTATTGGCTATCTTTCAGTTATCAAAAGAATTAATGGGAGTAAGTAATGATGGGGCTGATGCTCTTGAATTATGGCGTATGGGTACAGATTTTCGTATATTTATTGAATCCGAACCAGATATACATCAAGTACCTAATCCTCAGACAGGATTGTATGGGGAACCAATGTCCATTGAATTTAGAAATGTTACTTTTAAATATCCATATGGCAAGCATGAAGAAGAAGAAGAAGAAGATGATGATGATGATGATGAGTATGAATATGAATATGAAGAAGATGATGATTCATTAGAAGACTATGATATTGATAGCCATGCAAGTTTCGACGATCAAGACAATGATAGAGAATACATACTGAATAATGTGAGTTTCAAGATATTACCTGGTGAACATGTAGCTTTAGTAGGTGGTAATGGTTCAGGAAAAACAACAATTGTCAAATTACTTTGTCGATTTTATGAGCCGACTAGTGGTTCTATATTAATCAATGGTCGAGATATTAAGACATTAGATATTAATGAATTACGAAGCAATATCTCTGCTATTTTTCAAGATTATGGGAAATACAGTTTGACAGTTGAAGAGAATATTACTATCTCTGATTTACAGAGACAAGATAAACAGAAATTGAAAGAAGTAGCTACAATTGCACAAGTAGATGAATTTATAAAAAAGTTACCTAATAAGTATAATAGTTTACTAGGACCAGAATGGGGAGGAGAAGATTTATCAGGTGGACAATGGCAACGTATAGCAATAGCTCGCGCTATTTATCAAGACTCTGATTTAATTATTATGGATGAACCTACTGCTGCTCTTGATATAAGAGCTGAGTATGAGCTATATAACAACTTTCGTGCGCTTGCAAAAGGAAAATCTGTACTATTAATCTCACATCGCTTTAGCACAGTAAAAATGGCTAATCGTATTCTGGTTTTAAAAAATGGTTCTATTGTAGAAGAAGGAGAGCATAAACAGTTAATGGAACTGGGTGGAGAATATGCAAAAATGTACAAAGTACAAGCTGAATATTTTTATGAAAATAAAGACTAAATGGAAAGAGGTTAAATTTGCTTGTTGGGGATTGAAGTTAATTTATCAAGCAAATCCGCAAAGAACCACTTTTGTCTTAATGATTAAGTTATTAGAATCTTTATTGGGGCCAATACTTGTTTGGCTAAGCGCAAAAATTATTGACGGTTTACTCAAGAATCATCAAGCTTTTTTTGAGTTCGGACCCATATTTTGGATGGTAGTAATATTTGTGAGTTTAACAATTTTTATTGATTTACTTGCTCCAATTGTAGAAATGAATAAAAAGCTACTTACTGCACAAATTCAAAAATATATTGATGAACTTTTAATTAACCAAGCAAATTCATTTGAAGATATCGCACCATTTGATGATCAAAACTTTTACACTAAGGTGAAAGTTGCAAGATACAATGAGTATTTTGTGACGTTATGGTTGGACATGGTAGCAAATACATTTGGTGGTATTGTTCAAATTATAGCAGGATCAATTTTGATTTGGACAGTTATTCCATTTGTTCCATTCATATTTATTATTTTAGCTCTTCCTAAAATATTTGTAGAAGCAAAGCTGAATAATGTTACATTTGAGGGACGAGAAGAAGTTCAAGAGTTAAGAAGAAGAGCTGAATATTACGTTAGTATTCCTCTCAACCATGAGTTAGTAAATGAAGTTAAAATGTATAATTTGACAGCATTTTTTAAGGGGAAATATAAAAATGTTACTAATCAATTGATTAAAACTTTATCACACGATCAAAAGAAATTAACTTTGCATAATGTAGGATGGGGACTTTTAGAAGCTATAGTAAGTGGATTGGTTTTAATTATAATTGTAAAAAAAGCTGTTTCTGGAACTATTGCTATTGGTGACTTATTATTATTTATTGGGGCATTGTTCCAAATGAGAGAAGGAGTAAATGAGCTATTCTCTGTATTTGCAATTGGAGCCAGAGAAATGGTTAATATTCGTAATATTGCTACATTTATTTCGTACAAATCCCCGAAAATAGCAGGTACCTTATCATTTCCATCTAACATTCAAAAAGGATTTAGGTTGAAAAACGTTCGCTTTTCTTATCAAAAAGGGGAAGATGTTTTAAACATTGATCATTTGGTGATACCTGAAGGAAAAGTTACAGTATTAGTTGGAGAAAATGGATCTGGAAAAAGCACATTGGTAAAATTGTTACTCAAGCTTTATGAACCAATCAGTGGCACCATTTATTTTAATGAAAAACCACTTCATGCCTATAACACTAATGTAATGCGCATGAACTCTACAGCTGTGTTCCAAGATTTTGTCCGCTATGAAATGAATCTAAAGTCAAATATTGCTGTAGGTGATATAAATAATTTTGATGATATGTCTTTGATACAAAATTCAGCTCACCTTGGAGGAGCTGATAAATTGGTATCTCAATTGCCAGAAGGCTATGAGACAGAACTTGGACGTTTTTTCGGTGGTATTAATCTTTCAGGTGGACAATGGCAACGTATCGCGATGGCACGAGCATTTATGAAAGACGAATCAGCAAAGATTTTAATTTTCGATGAACCCACATCGGCTTTAGATCCTTTTATGGAATATGAAATATTTACTCGTTTAAAACAGTTAGGAAACAATAAAACGGTGATTATTATCTCACATCAACTTAGCACAGCCAAATTAGCAGATAATGTTGTTCTTCTACAGCAAGGAGAAGTCATTGAATATGGAAATCATCATACTTTAATGGAACATGGAGGAGTATATGCTGAGTTATATAACATGCAAGCAGATAAATACCGTGAAGTTGAAAGGAAAGAATAATTTTATGTCTTTTCTTTCTACAATTTTTATGGGAAAAAGAAAATCAAAATACACTTTACTTATTTATATGGTGGGATCAGATTTAGAGAGCGAATATCAAGAAGCAAGTATGAATATAAAAGATTTAATGAAAATTGGATCTTCTCGTCATGTTAACGTTATATTAGAAACAGGAGGAGCAAAGAAATGGGAATTAGATCTTATTTCCTCAGAACGTAATCAACGATGGATTGTCCAAAAAAATAATTTAAAGTTAATACAAGATGATGAAAAGAGAAATATGGATACTAATGAGGCATTAAGTGATTTTTTAATTTGGGGTATAAATCAATATCCCGCTGAACAATACATATTGATTCTATGGGGACATGGATTAGGTTCGGTAGATGGGTATGGTGGAGATGAATTGTATGGTAATAAGGCAATAACATTATTTACATTGCAAGCTGCTTTGAAAGAAGCCTTTGATGAAACAAAACAAAAATTTAATATTATTAGCTTCGATGCTTGTAGTATGGCTGGGATTGAAACTGCTTACTCAATAAGGCATTATGCCGATTACTTAGTAGCTTCTGTAGATTATACTAATCGTAATGGATTGGATTATAAAACAATTATTGAATCTTTACAACAAGTTCCTACATTATCTGCGAAGGAGTTAGGGGAAGTCATGGTCAATAGTTATCGAATGTACTCCAAAGAAAATGGGGAAAAAGAAGATTTACAAAAAGGAGTTATTGATCTAAGTAAAATTGATTATATTGTAGAGATTGTAGATAGTTTAGGAGAAAAACTATTAGAAGATATAGAAGAACATTCAAAATTCAATGTAATAATAGAAGCAAGAAATTATTCTGAAGAATATGGCGAAGAAGCTGATATGGTAGATTTAGCAGATTTAGTCAGCCATCTAGATAATCGACTTAATTACAAGAAAGAAGCTAATGCAATTTGTAAGGCAATTGAAGAAGCTGTTATTTATAATATGAAGACTCCTGAGCATCCTAAAGGGAAAGGGATTTCTATCTATTTTCCAAAACATGATGAAAATAGATTTAAAGAAAAGTCTTTAATTTATCAACAAAATGAATTTTCACTCCATTATAGGGAGTTTATTAAATTATATTCTGAAAAACTAATAAAAGGAGAAAATAGGAATGAAAATATGTATCAAGGAACTTAACGGTGGTGCGGATAACCAAGAATGCATAAAGGAAATTGTAGAATTGTGGAATAAAAATGCTATAGAAACTGCAGAATGTGAATTAGATGAGAGTGATAGGAAGGCTATCCAGGAGCAAATAGAACAATTTATCCAATCAAAATATGGTGTGGTTTTTGTAGCAATTAATGAGAACCAGCAAACTATTGGCTATGGTATTGCTTCTATGAAACAAGATTTAGTTAGCGATATGTTATATGGTCAAGTAGATGAAGTTTATGTAGCACCAGAATATCGAAGAAAGAAAGTTGCTAAAAACTTAGCAACGGATTTAATGGACTGGTTTAACCAAAAGGATATTTCTTTAATCCATGTTTATGTTGATCTAGAAAATGAGCTAGCCTTAGAGTTTTGGGAGAAAATGGGTTTGGATAGGGAGTTTTTTATTCTATCAAATAATTAATTTATAATAAAATACGTATCTCTATTATAAAAAATTGCTATTTATTAGGGGTCTGGTGCAAAAACTTTAGGGCAATTGCAAGTAATCTCTAAATCTTGGGCATACTGATATTATTACTCTAAAAAAAGGGGTGCGATCGGTATGGGAAAGCAAAATTTATTCAAATGGAAGCATTATCAGCCTGACATTATTTTGTTAACAGTGAGATGGTACCTACGGTACAGCCTCAGTTTTCGTGATTTGGTGGAAATGCTGGAGGAACGCGGCTTATCCATGGCTCACACAACGATTATACGTTGGGTTCATCAATATGGACCTGAATTGGACAAACGCATCCGTCGTCACCTCAAACAAACAAGTGACTCTTGGAGAGTCGATGAAACATATATCAAAGTAAAAGGTCAATGGATGTATTTGGATCGTGCTATTGATTCGAAAGGAAACACAATTGATTTTTTCCTAAATAAAACAAGAGACCAGAAGGCTGCAAAACGCTTTTTCAAGAAAGCTTTGCGGTCTTTTCATGTTTCAAAGCCACGTGTTATAACGGTCGATAAGAACCCGGCTTATCCTATAGCAATTGAACAGTTGAAAAAAGAAAAAAGCATACCTGATGGTATGCAATTTAGACAATAAAAGTACTTGAATAACATAGTAGAATAAGATCATCGCTTTATAAAGAAGCGAATCCGTTCTATGCTAGGGTTAAATGTTTTGACACAGCTACATCCATTCTTTCTGGATTAGAAGTCATGCATATGATTAAAAAAGAACAGATTGATTTACAAGACCAGTCTGTCCAAAATCAGAAAGAATTCATCCATCAATTGTTTGGATTTGCAGCATAAGATACGATTCCGTTAGGAATATATACGCTTTATTCTCTTTTATTTTATCTTTGCACCAAAACCGTATAAAATATACAACTAGAATTACAAAACATATCACTTCTTCTAAATGATACAATTAGGAAAAGGAGGAGAGAATATGTACGATTACAAATTTGTTAAAGTCGAAGCTAATAAATGGAATGGGGAACCTAAAGAAGATTATAAACGTATTATTGCCGAACATGCTGAAGAAGGTTGGAAATTTGTTCAAATCTTTGCTCCAGCAACTGCAGGATACGCTAAATATTTTGAGATTATCTTCGAACGAACCAAATAACTCCTGTCGAGAACGAGAGGGGTTTGCAATAACTTCCAATAACGGATTTTACGTCAACTAGTACCTCTTACGAGGGGCTAGTTGTTATTTTTGTTGTATACATATTAGAAGCATAAGTTGGCCGCAAACTAAAAGAAGCATAAGTTGACCAAAACGGCCATCTTATGCTTCTTGTCACAACAAAAGTAATGACAATATTAAATTTTCGAAATGAAAATAAGAGAAATTTAGTATACTTGTTATATTGAATTCCTCTTATTCTATTTTTTATTATGTAATAATTTCGTTTAGCTAATTAAAACTTAGCAGAGAAGAGACGCTAAAAAACTACAAGAAATGACGAGTAAATTTAAAGTATAATAACAGCAAATAAGTAAGGTGAAAATGATATCACCTTACTTATTTTTCTGCTTAATAACTAGGGGAGCTATTGAAGGAATGAGAAAAAGAAATAAACTATGGAATTTATGGAAAACCATTACACTGTTAGTTTGTACCGTTGTAATTGTTTCTTTACTCGTAACAGACGTTTTAATTAGCCATAATGTTGAACAGGCGACAGAAGATAACCAAACAGAGAAGGCAAAAACGATTGCACGTATTGTGGCGAATGATTCTATTGTAATTGATGGGTTGACGGGGAAGGTAGATCCCTCCTTGATTCAGGTGTATACAAATAAGCTATTAAAGAATACAGATGTACAATTTATTGTAGTTATGGATATGAATGGAATACGAAAATCTCATCCAGACCCTCAAAAAATAGGGCATCATTTTCTTGGAGGCGATGAAGGACCTGTATTGAAGGGAAAGGAACACGTCTCGTTAGCAAAAGGAACTTTAGGGATTTCTATGCGAGTATTCGTACCTATTTTTGCTGACACAGGTGAGCAACTTGGTGCGGTCGCTGTTGGCATTTCAGCTGATAATATAAAAGAGAGGGTGAAAGAAAGTAGACATATTATTTATATCGGTGTTGGTGTTGGAATATTGGTTGGAATTATAGGAGCGATATTGCTAGCTAGACATATAAAGAAAAGTTTATTTGGTCTTGAGCCGCATAGGATAGCGAAAATTCTTGAAGAAAGAAATACGATGCTACAATCTGTAAAAGAAGGTATTATTGCTGTAGATAAAGAGGCAAAAGTAACGTTAATTAATAATGAAGCAAAACGAATATTAAAGAAAGATGGAATTACAGAAGATTTTATCGGTAAAGATATTGAATTGTATACGCAGAATTCACGTATGAAAGAAGTGTTGCAAACAGGGGAGGTACAATTAAACGAAGAACTAAATTTTTATGGGGTTACGATTGTTACGAATCGGGTTCCTTTATATGTAAAAGGAGAAATAGTTGGCGTGATTGCAACATTTCGTGATAAAACAGAGATTAGAAAATTGGCAGAGGAACTAACCGGTATCAGGCTATATGCGGAAGCATTACGGGCACAATCTCATGAATTTATGAATAAGATGCATGTCGTGCTAGGACTTACACATATGAAACAGTATGAAGAACTTCAAAAATATGTAAGTATTATGGTGTCAGAGCATAAATATGAAATTGGGGGGATTATGAAAAAAATTCAAAGCCCAGTATTTGCTGGATTTTTACTAGGTAAACTTAGTTATGCTAGAGAGAAAAATATAAAGTTAATTATAAAAGAAGATTCTTACTTACCAGATATATATGATGAACGTATCATCCATGAACTGATCACCATTGTCGGAAATTTAATTAATAATGCATTAGACGCAGTGGTGGATTGTGAGAAGAAGAAGGTTGAAATTGGAATACAATATGGGGATACATTAATCATTACAGTGCAAGATACAGGCAAAGGCATACAAGAAAATGAAATTGATACGTTATTTATAAAAGGTTATTCCACAAAGGGTGATAATCGAGGGTATGGTTTGCATCTTGTAAAGGAAAGCATACAGCGAATAAATGGGGACATTCATGTTCATTCATTGTTAGGAACGGGAACGACAATAACGATTGAAATACCTAAAAGTAGGGATGAGAGATAAGATGATCAAAGTTTTGATTTTAGAAGATGACCCGATGGTCGCAATGTTAAATACGCATTATTTAGAGCAAGTGGGAGGGTTTGAACTTGTCCATGCAGTTAAATCAGTTAAAGCAGCGATAGAAGTATTAGAGAAATCACAAGTAGATTTAGTATTACTTGATATTTTTATGCCTGAAGAGACCGGGTTTGAGCTTTTAATGCATATTCGGAATCAAGAGAAAGAAATCGATATTATGATGATTTCAGCTGTACATGATATGGGGAGTATCAAAAAAGCATTACAATATGGCGTGGTAGATTATTTAATTAAACCATTTACATTTGAACGATTTAAAGAGGCATTAACTGTATATCGAGAAAAATTTACTTTTATGAAAGAACAACCAGAAATTAGTCAATCGGAATTAGATTCGCTAATTTTACAAAAAGAAAAAAGAGTGCCCTTTGACGATAAAGTGCTTCCAAAAGGATTAACGAAGCAAACGTTGCAATTAATTTGGCAGAAGATCGAGTCGCTGAATGGACGAGCGTTTACAACAGATGAAATGGCACAATTAGTAGGAGTTTCAAGAGTTTCTATTCGAAAGTATGTAATGTTTTTGACTGAAATCGGAGTATTAGAGAATGAAATAGTGTATCAAAATGTGGGAAGACCAGTGAGTAAATTGAGATGTATTGACCAAAATAAAATAGATTTTTACGTATAAGCGACTTATTATAAGTCGCTTATATTTTTTTAATTACAAAAGTAATTATAAAAATTACAAAAACTATTTTTACTATTGAAAGCATTTTAATATTATTGTTCAGATGAATTAAAGGAAGTAGAAATGCAAGTAAAAAAGAGAATAAAGGGGTCTGGAGCATACCGGATCATCTTGACGGAATAAAACACAAATTAAATCGAAAAGATGCTGCAGCATAAATTCTGCAAAACTAGAATATTAAAATTTTATTCATCAAGTTATTAATATAATAAAAATATATCGGTTCACAAGGAGATGTTTAGTTTGTTGAATTATGAAAAAAACGCAGCAGTTTTAAAAGCATTAGCTCATCCAATACGAATTAAAATTTTGAAAGAGTTAATTACAAGAGGGGCATGTAATGTAACTCAAATTGTAGATATTCTTGGTATCCCACAATCTACTGTTTCGCAGCATTTATCGAAGATGAAATCTCAAAAATTAATTATGAGTGATAGAAAAGGATTACAGATTTACTATAGTGCTCAAAACAAAACTATTAATTCCATTGTCGAAATGTTATTGGATTTGAAACTATTAATTGTAAATAAAAATTAGTAATCTTTCTGATTCTGGTGCAAAGATTGAGGCCTATCCAAGGCAGAATAGCTTATCTGCAACTTTATCAAACGATTTGAACAAACTCCTTATTTAAATAAAAGAAACCCCGATTGTCTGCGGGGCTCCTAAGGGTAATCGTCAAGTAATGACGTACTCGACTAATTAACGATATCATGAATTTTTTGGTAAAAATACTGGTAAATGTGTCCAAATGGATAGATAGGGCATCATTTTGAACAAAATCGTTATTATATGTAGAAAAAATAAAAGAACCCTCTGGTTATAAGCGGATTCTTCGTAACAGAAGCACCAAGAAGCTGGTCTAGAGCGACCTGGGTATTCACTTGGGTGATATTACTATATTCGAAGGGGATAGAAAGATTAATGGAAATTAAATAAAATCCTTATTTTAATACATGGTATATAAACAAAGAAGAGCCTGATATGGCTCTCAGGCTCTTCCCTCAATAGCAAAGAGTAAGTCTTTTAATTACCCTTCTACTACATAATACACAAAACTTATATGGATGTGTAGAACAGGAAATTCCAATATAACTATCTGAATATAGTGTTTAAAAATATATTCTAGATATTTTTAATAAGGAATTAAATTACAAATGTTGATTTACCGCGTTTTAGAAACTCATTTATATAAAGTTATAGTTAATAAAAGAATATTGAAATAATAAAATATGAAATATTACATATCGAATTGTAGAACGAGAAAAAGCGAAAACGGTAATTGAATGAAAACACTATTTGAGTAGAAAAGGTGACTGAGGGATATGGAATACGGAGTTTTTTTAGCAGGGGAGTTAATGCCAGAGCATAATGATTATTTTGAAGTTTGTAGAGAAGCACAGCAGTTAACTAGAGATACTGGTGTAGTTAACTGGGCGATGCCAATTGAAGAAAACAAGATAGCTAAAGAAAATTTCAATATTGAAGATATAGATGGTTGTGAGTTTGTAAAAAGCAAAACATTAGGGAATATGCTAATTTCATTTGATCAAGATATGGATGATTTTTATACAGGAGCAATTTACGTTGTTTATGCAGAAGGATCAGGAATAACAATTTCGCCTGAAATAGAAGCACAACGCCTTATTGATTCGAAGGAATGGACATTTGGATTAAAGGATATCTATATAAATAGGTAGAATCTAGTTATTTGGTTCACATTTTAATCCAAGAGGTACAAATTCGATGCGACGTGAAAAGGATTTGTTGAAACAGTGGAAGGCGGATTTGCAAGCTGTTCAAGAAGAGAAGAGACTGAAGAAGGCTAAGAAAAAGAATAAGAAATATAGCATTCCAGGTAATACAGCTGACTTCATGAATGGAAAGAATACTTATCATAAAGAGAATGGGGTATGGAAGCAAGGAAAGAAATGACTTGAGGATAAATAATTTTGATTAAGTTTATAGCAATTATCGTAGGCGCTGCCGTGATCTGGGTGGCGTCTTGTTTGTTGTTAAGGAAAGATAAGGATTAACAATACAAACGAACACAACGAACGAAAAGGAAACAAGGCTCAAATGAGCCCTGCTAGATGGAGAGCTACGATTAATTGACCGATAGCTGCAACGAACTCAGATGAAACACTGAGCTCGAAAGAACTAGTCTTGAAGTTCATATATATCATTCCTTTCTTAACAAGGATAATTTGGAGAAGGGAGGGTAGTGTATATCCTCCATATACCATTTTCAATAGATAAATCCTTATTTTTTCACAAGGATTTAAATAAGTAATGAAGAAAAATAGTGATAGTTAACAAAGTGAAGTTTATGCAGGAAATAACGGTGGTTTAAAGGTGAAAATAGCGTAAAATCAACGATGCATAAAAGATATTGTAAGTGGAAGTACTCTGAAGTGCAACAAACGTTGATATGACGGCATATTTCCCGAAAACCTTGTTTACATAAGTAATCTTATCGGTAGTTGTAAAAACATAAAATATTCTGTCTCAAAATCAAAAGTATTCTTATCTTATTGAGATATGATTAAAAATTTCTAAGATAGTTTTTATCTGCATTACATTTTTATTTTTATTTATTCGGCTATCCTATTTTTCAGAAATTACAAGATTTATATTATGATATGAATAAAATAAATGGATATACAGAAAAAAACCTTCCATCTCAAAACAAAAAGTAATCTTAGTTTTTGAGACGGAAGGTGAAATTGAAATGTCACCATGACATATATTCCTTCCCTATCCGTTTAAAAGAACCGTTTATCTCTTTCTTAATAAATAATATGGCACTGAATAACAATCTTTTCATACAATTAGTTCACTTTCTTACTATTTTCCACTTCAAATTCTTTCGGATATATTTCTTTTAACATCGTAGAGGTACTCCCCCCCCAATATTGATTAAAAGGTGTACTTAATTTGTTTTTCACCATCCATTTTCTTCCTCCTATTTTTAATAACTGTGAAACAGATATCCCTGCTTTATCTATCTCATCCTTAATTATTTTTTTCGCTTTCTCTTTTTCCCAAAATCTATTAGGTACTGATTTTAATTCCCATTCTTTAAATTGATTTGGATACGCCTCATTTAACATCTTATAGGGGCTATCCGACCAAAATCTCATGAGCGGTGTCCTCAACCCATTATTTACAATCCACTTCAAACTGTAATGTTTCTTTATATCTTCCTGAGACATGCCCTTTTCTTTGATAATCTGCTTAAAAATCTTTAAACTCTTTTCTTTATCGTTCCAAAATTTATTAGAAACTTTTTTTAATTCCCATTCTCTATATTGATTAGGATATGCTGCATTTAACATCTGATAGGCGTTTCTATTCCAATACTTCAACAGTGGTGTACCTAAATTTCTTTCTCTTAACCACTCCCCACTATACACATCAAGTACGTCTTCTTTTGTTAATTTTTCTTTTTTCTCAATCCACCAACGCAAGGCCAACAGCCCTTTTTCCTTAGTCCAAAAATTCTTAGGAACACATTTCAATTCCCACTCTTTAAATCGATCGGGATATGCTGCATTCAACATTTGATAGGGGCTACCATTAAAATAGCTCGAACATACCTCGCCTAGTTTATTTTCTATTAACCACTTCAAATCATACTTATTTAGTAATTGATACTCTGTTAATCTTTCTTTTTCCTCAATTATTCCCCTTAATATTTCCAATCCTTTTTCGTATGTCCAAAAACACTTAGGAGTATGCTTTAACTCCCATGGTTCAAATCGATTGGGATATGCTGCGTTTAACATCTCATATGGACTACTTCGATAAACCTGCATCACACTAGTTAATTTGAATTTTATAATGAGACTCTGGTTCCATTCTTCTTTAATATCATCATTGCTCCATTTTAAAACATCCTCAATTAAATATCGCGTTACCCTCCTTTTTAATTCCCCGTTTACATCTTCGCTCCACGTACCAGGAGGAAAACTTTTTCTTTTTCCATCTAATATTTCTCGATATATTTCCTCTATTTTTATTGTCAAGAATAGTTCACTCTCTTTCTAAAACTTCTCCTTATTCTTACCAGAAGTAATACCATTTGTGGTTTTATTGAAACACGAAGTTTTCGACGCGTAAATAGTAGAATTTCGCCAATTACATTTAATAATTTGAATAAACGAATCAATGCAACTCTAAATATTATACTAATAAAATTACTATTTAATTTCATTTTAGTAACGATAATAGTTACAACTTGATATATCCAATAAAAAGATAATAATTTCGACTCATTAGAATGATTAAATACAATTTAATAAACTATTAATATAATTTAATCGTACTCTGTATACAGTTTTCTTTTATTTAGATATGAAAAATTGCATCTAAACATAAGATGCGCCCTTTTGAACTACTCACCACTTAA
>NZ_NUPZ01000001.1 GCF_002584985.1 Bacillus sp. AFS029637
GTTCAGTTTTCAAAGAACTTGTCCGCCGCTTCAGAAGCGACTTCATCATATTAACATCTTCATTTTTCGATGTCAACTATGTTTTTTAATTTCTTTTTTATCGTTTTCTGCGTTTCCGCATCAGCGACGTTTATTAATATACCATTATGATTTTGAAATAACAAGTATTTTTTATAAAAAATACAAAAAAATTATCCACTCTACTTCCTTCTATAGAAAGAACTATTATCTTTTCTACTAAAAACGAGTATTTCAATTGTATACCAACAGACCCTGATTAACCAAATTGTATTCCACAATAACTTCTCATATTTTCATTCCCTTCTATATTAAAGTTCATAATCATTTACCTCTCTATAGAATAACGATATAAATAACGAATCCCTCACACATTAAAAAGCAACTCGAATGAACACTTTCTTCTCCAACCCACCATTTCACTTTCTACAAATACTAAAATCTCCACAAAAACATTAACTTAAGATTATTGTTAGAATTTTTTTACATTTAATTAATGAAAAATATCCATTTTTTGTTATATAGTAAGAACGTGCCCACAAAACTATAAATATTAATGGAGGAATTATCTTATGGATAGGTTAACAAAGTTTTCATTAAAAAACCGAGCCGCTATTATTATCATGGTTTTTCTCATTTCCGTACTCGGCGTTTATTCCGGCTCTAAATTGCCTATGGAATTTTTACCCAGCATCGATAACCCTGCAATAACTGTCACGACATTATCTCAAGGGCTCGATGCTGAAACGATGACCAAGGAAGTAACTGATCCCCTTGAAAAACAATTTCGTAACTTAGAACATATTGATGGCATCACTTCTTCCACACACGAGGGATTATCACGTATCGACATTGCATATACATCCAAGGCAAATATGAAAGACGCGGCACGCGAAGTCGAAAAAGCAATTAATATGATTAAATTACCTAAAGATGTATCCAAGCCTGTAGTTAGCCAATTAAATACTTCTATGATTCCACTCGCTCAAATTACCATTCAGAAGCAAAACGGATTTTCAAAAGCTGACGAAAAACAAATCGAGAAAGAAATCGTGCCACAACTCGAAAACATTGATGGTGTTGCTAATGTCATGTTTTTCGGAAAATCAACTTCCGAATTATCCATTGTACTTGATCCTAACAAACTAAAAGATAAAAGCGTAACATCAGAGCAAGCATTAAAAGTTTTACAAGGAAAAGAAACCTCCACTCCAGCTGGAGCAATTACCGTTAATAAAGAAGAATACAACCTTCGTGTAATCGGAGATATAAAAAATGTAGATGACATTAAAAATATTACCGTTGCACCTCAAGTAAAATTGCAAGATGTTGCTCAAATTGAACTCAAACAACACTATGATACAATCTCACACATAAACGGAGAAGAAGGCACAGGATTAGTCATCATGAAAGAACCAAGTAAAAATGCGGTGGCAATCGGAAAGGAAATTGATAAAAAAGTTAAGGATTTAAGCAAAGAATATAAAGGTCAGTTTTCTATTAAACTTCTAGCCTCAACTCACGAGCAAGTCGAAAATGCTGTTACTAGTATGGGAAAAGAAGTAATCCTGGGGGCAATTGCCGCAACTCTTATTATCTTAATTTTTTTACGCAGCTTCCGAACGACACTCATCGCTGTCGTCAGTATTCCTTTATCTATTTTATTAACACTCTTTTTACTACATCAATCTAACATCACACTTAACATTTTAACTCTTGGTGGTTTAGCTGTTGCAGTTGGACGTCTTGTCGATGATAGTATCGTTGTCATTGAAAATATTTTCCGCCGTTTACAAAAAGAATCTTTCTCTAAAGATATTATTCTCGATGCAACAAAAGAGGTCGCCGTCGCAATTACTTCTTCTACTTTAACAACGGTCGCTGTTTTTTTACCGATCGGCCTCGTATCAGGAGTAATCGGAAAATTAATGTTACCTATGGTATTAGCAGTTGTATATTCTATCCTTTCTTCTTTAATCGTTGCATTAACAGTTGTTCCACTTATGGCCTTTTTACTACTCACAAAAACAAAGCATCGCAAGACGATTTCTTCACCACGATATGTCGCTACATTAAAATGGGCTCTTTCTCATAAATTTATCATTCTACTTACTTCTTTTTTATTATTTGCAGGATCAATCGCCGCCTACATAGTACTACCGAAAGCGAACATAAAGTCTGAAGACGATACAATGCTATCCGTTAATATGACATTTCCAGCCGATTATGATTCTGAATCTCAAAAACAAAAAGCCTTTGATTTCGAGAAGAAACTACTCTCTAATTCCGCTGTCACAGATGTTATTTTACGAATGGGATCAAGCGCAGAAGATGCACAATGGGGACAAACGACTAAAAATAATCTTGCTAGTATATTTGTAGTCTTCAAAAAAGGTTCTGACATCGATCAATATATTAAAGAATTAAAAAAAGAACAAAAAGCTTTTGAGCCCGCCGAACTCGAGTATATAAAAACGAGTTATTCAAGCTCTGGCGGTGGCAACAATCTCCAATTTAACGTAACAGCTACTAACGACACGAATTTAAAAAAGGCTGCTAACATCGTCGAAACGAAATTAAAGAGTATGGATACTCTTTCGAAAGTAAAAACGAATTTAGAAGACTCTAAAAAAGAATGGCAAATTCACATTGATCAAACAAAGGCTGAACAACTAGGTTTAACACCAGAATTAGCTGCTCAACAAGTATCCTTCCTTATGAAGAAATCACCTATTGGTGAAATTTCAATCAATAACGAAAAAACTACTATTATGATAGAACACAAAAAGGAAAACATTAATAAACAAGAAGATATTTTAAATACAAACATACTATCACCTATTAACGGACCAATTCCTTTAAAAAACATCGCGACTATTTCAGAAAAACAAACTCAAACAGAAATTTTCCATAAAGACGGAAAAGAAACGATTCAAATTACCGCAGAAGCTTCAAATGAAGATTTAAGTAAAGTAAGCGCAGAAGTAAACAAAGCGATAGCCGACATAGATTTACCTAGCGGCGCAAAAGTAAATATCGCAGGCGCTACTGAATCTATGCAAGAAAACTTTACAGATTTATTTAAAATTATGGGGATTGCAATTGGGATTGTATATTTAATTATGGTTATCACCTTCGGGCAAGCGCGCGCCCCTTTTGCAATCTTATTCTCCTTGCCATTAGCTGCTGTCGGTGGCATTTTAGGATTAATCGTTTCACGAACACCTGTTGATATAAACTCCTTGATTGGTGCATTAATGTTAATTGGAATCGTCGTTACAAACGCTATTGTATTAATAGAAAGAGTGCAACAAAATCGGGAACACGGCATGGAAACAAGAGAAGCCTTACTCGAAGCTGGTTCTACTAGACTACGCCCAATTATTATGACAGCTATTACAACAATCGTTGCAATGCTACCACTCCTGTTCGGTCAATCACAAGCAGGAAGTATGGTATCAAAAAGTCTAGCCGTCGTCGTCATCGGTGGTTTGGCAGTCTCAACTGTTCTTACATTAGTAGTCGTTCCCGTTATGTATGAACTATTAGATAAAATTGGGAGAAAAAGGCGCTCTCGTAGAAAAATAAGCACTTCTACAGAAACACCGGATATTTAAAAGCTAAAGGCGTTATCTTCACGAATGAAGATAACGCCTTTTCTCTACCTCCTGGTGTAATCCATCATTTTTTCCGCATACTGCTCTAGGGATTCACTAGAATCCACAATAAGATATTCACTATTTAACTGTCTTTTGCTACCATATAACCACTTTTTCAATTTGACTAATCATAATTATTAATCTCTTCTATATCATTTATAGCACCTGTTAACTTCGTTATACACTTAGAAACTGTCGACTTTCCCGCCCCAGGAAGACCTGACATTTGCAGAAAAAACAATCCCTCATTCGCACCTATTCAGCTATATAATTAATTACAATGCAACACTCATTACATTCGTTCCTTCTATTATTAAAATACAAAAAACTCCCTACTTATAAATAGAGAGTTCTCCTTTGTAACTTATGCTGCTTTTACCTTCTTCGCCGCTTTACTTTTTCTTTTCGTTCCTGTAAAACGTTTGTGTAATACAGATGCTACAAAACGTGAAATGATATTGAATAGTAATACCATAATAATTAATACAGCGGCAGATTTTGTCGCAATTAACTTCGCATCTGGGATAACCCCTTCAGAATTTAACTTCCAAATGTGAACCGCTAACGTTTCAGCCGGTCTAAATGGATTTAAAGGGTGCGAAGGGCTCGATAAATCCGCTGCTGAATTTAAAATTGGAGATGTTAAACCCGCTGTGTAAATTAATGCTGCCGCTTCCCCGAATATACGACCCGCTGCTAAAATAATCCCTGTAATAATTTGTGGTAATGATGACGGAATAATAATACGAGCGATCGTTTGCCACTTTGTTGCACCTAATCCAAGACTTGCCTCTTTTACATTAGGAGGAACTTCTGAAATCGCATTTTCACAAACACGAGTTAAACCTGGTAAGTTTAAAATAGTTAAAGCAAGAGCACCACCCATTACCGTGTATCCCCAACCTGTCATTGTAACAAACACTAACAAACCGAATAAACCAACAACAATAGAAGGTAAAGACGCCATCGTCTCAATACACAAACGAACAAAACCTAAAAAACGTCCTTGTTTTGCATACTCGGCTAAATATATTCCAGCTCCTAATCCAAGAGGAATAGATATAACAAGCGTTATAACAAGCATGTAGAAGGAATTGAATAACTGCGGACCAATTCCACCACCAGCTCTTGTATTGCTTGGTTCTCCAAACAAGAAATCAGGATCCCAAAATCCCCATCCCTTTTGTAAAATTTCAAACATCAAGAATACTAGCAGAGCTACAACTAAAGCCGCAACTGCGTAAAAGATACCCGTCCAAATTTTATTTACCGTTCTTGCATTCATTATTATCGCTCACCTCTTTGTCCAATCGCTCGAATTACTAAAATAAACAGGAATGAAATAACAAGTAAAATCATCGCTAAAGTCCATAGCGCATTGTTCCAAGCAGTTCCGTTCAATGTATTTGTCATATCCATTGTCAAAATACCTGTTAACGTTGCTGTCGGACTATATATTCCTTCTGGTAATTTAATCGTATTTCCGATTACCATTTGAACCGCTAACGCTTCACCAAAAGCACGCGCTAAACCTAAAACAATACCTGTCAAAATCCCTTTTTTAGCAGCCGGAACAATTACACGGCTAACCGCTTGCCATTTCGTTGATCCTAGACCATAAGAAGCTTCTAAATATTCAAACGGAACAGAGCGGATTGCATCAGAAGCGATACTAGCAATAGTAGGTAAAATCATAATACTTAGTACAATAATACCTGCAATTAAACTAAATCCTACTCCCCCAAATGAATCACGTAATAACGGAACTAAAATCGTAACCCCTAATAATCCGTATACAACTGAAGGAATACCGACTAATAATTCTAAAACAGGCTTCAATACTTTGTTTCCAAACTTTGGCGAAATTAAATTCATGAATATAGCAAGAGCTATAGCAATCGGCGCACTAATAATAACCGCACCTAATGAAACCACTGTTGAACCTACAATAAAAATCAAAGCCCCAAAGCTTCCTTCGTCAGCATTTGGATTCCATTTTGTCGATGTTAACATCTCAGTAAATGAGATACCACTTTGCGTAAAAGATTGGATTCCTTTACCGCAAATAAATGCAATAATAGCTAATGTAATTAAGACAATTAAAATACCACAAAACGTAACAAGTGTTCTTCCTATATATTCACTTTTCACGTAATTAATTTGTTTTTTCCCCTTCATCACAGGACAGACCCCACTTCACAGATTGAAATGAACAGGACTGGCCTTGCAGCCAGCCCCATAAATTTGATTACTTATTTAATTTAGACATTGGAATGTAACCCATATCTTCTAGTTGTTTCTCAAAGTCTTTACCTTTTACATAATCAATGTAAGCTTTTGTTGCTTCTTTCGCTTCACCTTTTGTTACCATGTATTCGTAAGACCAGAATGGATATTTACCAGACGAAATATTTTCAACTTTCGGTTCAGCACCATCAATTTTCACTGTTTGTAGCGCACCTTTTTTCTCACCAACCATGTAAGACATTGCTAAATAACTTATTGAGCCTGGCGTAGAATTAATCGCTTGCTCTACTGCACCGTTAGAATCTTGTGTTGTACCAGTTCCATCATTGATTTTCGCATCTTTCATAACTGTCTTTTCAAATGTAGCACGCGTACCAGATGAAGCCGGACGATTAATTACGTTGATTTTTTCATCTTTCCCGCCTACTTCTTTCCAGTTTGTTACTTTTCCAGTAAAGATATCTTGTACTTGTTGTACTGTTAAGTTATCAACTTTTACATCTTTATTTACGACAAGAGCGAATGCAATACCCGCTACCTTGTTATCTACTAGTTCTTTCGCCTTTTCAGCATCTTTTATTTTATCCGAAGACGGAACATCTGAGTTACCAATTTGAACTGCACCAGATGCTACTTGGTTAATCCCAGTTCCACTACCGCCACCTTGAACTTGAATAGAAACTTTTGAATTTTCCTCCATGAATTTCTTTCCAGCTTCCTCCGCAAGAGGCAGAAGAGCTGTAGAACCAGCCGCTGCAATCGTACCTGATAATTCTTGTTTTGCACTATCGCTTCCTTTAGCAGCCTCTTTATCCGTACTTTCTGCTTTTCCACATCCAACTAATGCACCTGCCACAACTAAAGCTGCTAAAGAAAATTTAATACCTTTTTTCATAACCATGTCTTGTACCCCCATTTGGATTATCGCTTTTCGAATTCATTTTCTTTCGAACCTAAATTCATTGTAGGACAACAATATTATGTGAGTGTTAAGCAATTTTTAAGTTTAAGTAAATAGAGGTAACAGTCCGTAAAAGCTAGACATTCCAACATTTATAGTTAAAAAAGCCAACAAAACCCACATTAAACATGAAGTATTGTAAATTTAATCTTAACAATGTAAATCTAATGTAAATAACTTTCTATATTTTGCCCTTTAGCTTAAAAATATATTTACAATTTCGCTCTCTTTTTCATTTTTACACCCTTACTTTATTTACATTAAAAAGAATTTCAGTAATATTTTTTAGTACAACTAAATAAATTGGAACAATTCTAAAAATAATTGAATATTTTTAAAGTACTAATTGACAGCATTATTCAATGTGGTCTACTATATTACTAACAAAAAGTTTACCTAAGGAAACTTTTTAAACTAACACTAAAAATATAGAGATGAGGTAACTTTTATGGTATCGGCTAATACTAAACCTCTTTCCGATTTTAAAACAGGGGAATTTGTACAAATTGAGAAGATACAATTAGAAGGAACTATGAAACGACGTTTATTGGATTTAGGATTTATTCCTGGGGCAACGATTAAAGTATTACAGCGCAGTCCACTTGGCGATCCAGTCGCTTATCAAGTAAGTAACACAACGATCGCACTGCGTAAGGAAGAGAGCTCCCTTATTTTCGGGATATTAATAGGAGATGATTTCAGATGAGCAAACATCGTATTGCTTTAGCTGGTAACCCGAATACCGGGAAAAGTACATTATTTAATACTTTAACAGGCTTAAAACAACATACTGGAAACTGGACGGGAAAAACTGTTTTAAAAGCTGAAGGGGAATATGAACATAACGGAAGTAATTATACATTAATAGATTTACCCGGAACTTACTCACTGTATTCAAATTCTGCAGATGAAGAAGTAGCAAGGGATTATATTATATTTGAAAAGCCAGAAGTAACTGTAGTCGTTGTAGACGCAACTGCTATGGAAAGAAACTTAAATTTAGCACTCCAAGTGATGGAAATGACAAGCAACGTAGTCATTTGTATTAACTTAATTGATGAAGCCGAGAAAAAAGGTATCGTTATTGATGAAAAGAAATTAGCAAAATCACTCGGTGTACCTGTAGTTAAAATTTCAGCTCGTAACCGAGTAGGTATTGGTCATTTGCTAAACGTCATCGCTAAAGTGGCAAATAGAAAGCTAATTCCAACACCAATTAAAGTTACTTATAGTGAAAAAATCGAAAATATGATTCGAGAATTAGAACCACAAATTTATAAAGTATTCGGTGATACGTATCCAGCACGTTGGATTGCATTACGTATATTAGATGGAGATAAAAATTTCTTAACTGCACTTCAAAAACACCATAACGAACCACTTGTAAGGGAGGTCATAATCAATGGAATCTCACTCAGCCAGTAAAGCTCTTCCATTAGACTATATTATTCAACACGCTCAAACACTTTCAAAAGAAGATATACGAGATGATATTGTCGGAGATATTTATCGAACATCTGCGAGTATCTGTAAAGAATCTGTTCAATATACAAATACTGATAAATTGTATCGTTCTGAGAAACTAGATAAAATTTTTACATCTCCAATCTGGGGATTCCCAATCATGCTAGGTATTTTATCTATTATTTTTTATCTTACAATTGCAGGTGCTAACGTACCTTCTGATATGATTGCTGAGTTCTTTGGATGGGCAGAAGGATATTTAACATCTTGGTTCCAAGCAATGCATGCACCTGAATGGTTACATGGCATTTTAATACTTGGTTTATTCCGTGGTATCGGTGCTGTCATTAGCGTTATGTTACCACCTATGGCAATCTTTTTCCCCATGTTCGCACTATTAGAAAACTACGGATACTTACCACGTGTCGCGTTTAATATGGACCGCTTGTTTAAACGATCTGGCGCACATGGTAAACAATCTTTAACGATGGCAATGGGATTTGGTTGTAACGCCGCAGCTATTATGTCAACACGTATTATTGAATCACCACGTGAGCGTATGCTTGCTATCTTAACAAACAACTTTGTTCCATGTAATGGACGCTGGCCTACATTAATTTTAATGGCTTCATTATTTATGGCTGCTGGATATACAGGTAGCATGCAAACACTTGTTACTGCCGGCGTTGTAGTTGGAATGGTTGTAATTGGTGTTATTATGACATTAACCGTCTCTTGGGTACTATCAAAAACAGCTTTAAAAGGCGTTCCAACTCACTACACACTTGAATTACCACCATACCGTAAGCCAAAAGTTTGGAATACCATAGTTCGTGCAACACTCGATAAATCAGTCTATGTTTTAAAGCGAGCTATAGTTGTAGCTGCCCCTGCAGCTGCATTAACTTGGTTACTTGCTAATATTTTCGTCGGTGACACAAGCCTACTTATGTATTTCGTAAACTTCCTAGATCCATTCGCTAAAATGCTAGGACTTGACGGCTTTATTCTAGCTGCATTCATTCTTGGGTTACCCGCTAATGAAATTGTTATCCCGATTTTATTAATGTCCTACTTATCAACTGGAGCTTTAACTGAAATAGATGATTTTAATCAGATCAAAAATCTATTCTTAGAAAATGGTTGGACTTGGTTAACAGCATTAAACACAATGTTGTTCTCACTTCTTCATTTCCCATGCGGAACAACACTAGTTAACATATATAAAGAAACAAAAAGTGCGAAATGGACATTCTTATCGTTTGCAATCCCTACCGTAATCGCCATTGTTGTTACATTCCTCACTACACAATTGGTACATTGGTTAGGGCTTGTATAAACAAAGCATATGTGAAGGTATCCCCCTTCACATATGCTTTGCGTAAAAGAAACCTGAAATTATTCAGGTTTCTTTTTTTGCACATCAGTATTCCAAGGCTGTGCTCCATACGTTGTAATTTTTTTATGAATGAAGTATATAGCTCCTGGAAGAACCGCCATTAATATCGTGCAACTAATTCCTAATCCAGTAAACAACTTACATCACCTTATTTCACTCTCTTCGGTAACGCCGAACCTGAATGTTCAATTGTTGGATGAACATGAACAGTAATTTCAGCATTACTAAAATAATTTTCGCCTTGATCCCAATTCTTACTTATTTTTTTCCACTCTTTATAGTTATGCCGTTTATATACCTCTCCTAGTTCTAAAACATCCACCTTATATTTTTTTTGAACAAGTCGTATTGACTTTTCAATACGCTTCTTCATTTCCTTTGAAATCTCTTTCGCTAAAAGGTTTTCATTCATCACTTGTTTCGGTTCATTAAAATGCAACTCAGCTAATGTCCCTTCTGTAGATAGATAAATATCAAACTTCGGTTTTGTAGCATTTGTCGTAGACACCTTAATCTTTCGGCGCAACTTATGAATTTCATATGTAATTAGCTGATCTTTTTTACGAACAGTAAAGAAACCTCCAATTTTTTTACCTATTATATAGTTCATCCCTAATGTTTGTTCCCCACTCAAAGTTCCAACACATTTATTATCCTTTCCACGGAACAATGCTGCTCCTTCCATTTGCACCCCTTGTTTCGTTAGCCCTAAAAGAGGTAATGCGAAGCTTCGGTTTGCGATCATTTTCCCCTGTACTACACCAATTCTTGCAGCCTCAATCATTTCCGCATTTTTCGGAGGATGTTCAGCTAACATATCAATATACTGAGCCGGTAAATTTTCAGGTTTTGCACTCTGCTTTAAAAGAGCTTCTGCCTTTTTCTCAGAAACAAACAAACGAATATTTCTTCTCATTTCATGATCGCGAATGTATACATCTAATGTATTTTGCAAAACATGTGGATTCGCCAGTAATTCTTCCGAAAAAATAATCACTTGTATATGCGGAAAAAATAATGTTCGACTAATTTTTGTAGCAATAATTCTTATTTGCTCAAAGACACTATCTGCTTTCGCACTTACGTTAATATAATTTTTACTATCTCCCCCCCCTTGTCCACCTTGTTGCGACAATTTACTCGGGAGTACCATTTGATACGTCCCTTTCATAATCGGATTCGATTTCTTCTCCTTCACAATATCGTAGGCCGCACCTACTACAAATCCTCTTTCTTCTATTTCTTCTAGTTCAGAGCACCCACTTATACATCCAGCTAAAACCATAACCATTATAATTTTAAGAAGGTTTTTCATTTCTACCATTCCTTCTTTTTATTTTATATACAATAAAAACTAACAAAGGCGCTAACACAACAAAACCCATATCTATCCAAGCTAAATAAGTTCCGTAATTTGACAACGTATTTAAATTACCCGGCAACATATTCACCATAAAAATCATAGGAGCACTCACGAAAATGAAAATATGCTTCTTCACTTTCGGAAACATAGCACAAAACAACAAAGAAGCTACGTCATAATACATTGCAGTAGTGTTATAAATAGTAATAATCCAAGTCGTAAAAAAAATCGCATCAAATCTTTCTAAAAAACCTCCTCCAATTTCAATTTCTTTTCCTAATTCAATTGTTGGATACGTTAATCCACGGGTTGTCATATATGTAAAGACACTAATACAAGTTACATAAATTAAAATGTACGACAGCACGTTTACCATCACTGCTTTTGCAACTGCCATTGGTGCTTTTTTCGCTGTCTTATCGTTCAACATCACAGCATAAAACAGAGCTACCTCAAATCCAATAAACGTAAAAATAGAATTTTTAACTCCTACAGCATATTGAGTGACGCCCGTTTGAAAAGCTGGAAATAAATTATTTATTTCCATTAAATTTATATTCAATAAAGAAAGAAGTACTATCGCAATTAAAACAATAGGTAAGAACATAACATTTAACCGTAAGAAAGCTGCTCTCGATCCTGCTATTCCATAAATAACAACTAATAAGAAAAAGAAAGACAGTAGCTGTACGGGCGTATCACTAAATAAATATGTTTGTGAAATAATTGCAATCATTCGCGATTCATACGCTGTCAAAGCAGCAAACGTTAATACTAAAATGCTACTAATTGTGTATGCAACAGGCTTCGTCAAATGTGTACTTGTATATTGAACAAAGTTTTGCTTTGGGAATAAAATAGCCACCCTCGTTACAAACCAACCTAAAACCGCACATATCAATCCACCCAAAAGCAAAATAATCCAACCGTCCGAAAATAAAGTTTGATTGGCAATATCCCTTGGCATAGACAATGCACCTATTCCAATAATCGTCGACGATACTGCAAATCCAATTTCCCGAGATCCAATTTCTTCATCGCCATACTCAAATGGTTTCAATTATTCTCGCTCCTTTGGACGTATTGTAGAATCCTTCGTTTGCAAGTACTCTGGTCTCTCTTTCAACATTGATTTTGGCAAACGAACAATTTCTTCTTTCCAATCTTTATAAAACGCAGGAGCAATCGGAGTTGTATACGGTACACCAACGCTTGTTAAATTCGTAATATGAACACCAAGTGCGATAAGAGCTAGAATAATTCCATACAATCCAAAAGCCGTTGCAGCTAATACGAAGACGAACAGCAAAATCCGAAACGTAATCGTAATACTATATACAGGCAGTGAGAACGTAGCAATTGCAGTAACTGCAATAATAATGACTAAAAATGGATTTACAATCCCGGCATTCACCGCAGCTTCTCCAATTACAAGCCCCCCCACGATACCAATCGTTTGTCCCATCGGCTTTGGTAATCTAATTCCAGCCTCCCGTATTAACTCCATCGTTAATGCCATCATTAACGTTTCAATATAGGCTGGAAACGGAACACCTTCTCTTGCTCCAGCAATTGAATAGGCTAATTTAGATGGAATCAGCCCTTGGTGATATGAAACGAGCGCTACATATGTTGCTGGCAACAAAACTGCCATTATGCCAGAAATCATTCGTAAAACTCTCAATAACGTCCCAATCACCCAGCGCTCGTAATGGTCTTCTACCGATTGAAAAATATCAACAAATACGAGCGGTGCAATAAGAGCAAACGGTGATCCGTCTACTAAAATAGCCGCCTTTCCTTTCGCTAATGAGGCCACAATATTGTCAGGCCTTTCTGTATTCAAAAACTGCGGAAATGGCGATAGGTTATTGTCTTGAATTAATTGTTCAATCGTACCCGTCTCAAAAATAACATCTGTCACTATTGATTGAAGGCGCCGATCTAGTTCTTTTACAATATAAGGGTTAATAATATCTTCTATATATACTAGGGTTACTTCTTTCTGTGATCGCTTCCCCATAATATAAGATTGAAACCGCAACTTCGGATCACGTAAACTACGGCGAATTAGCATTTTATTCACATTAATATCTTCATTTAATCCAACTCTCGGTCCACGGATTAAATCTTCTGTCACTGGAGGTTCTAGACTTCTTTTCTCCCAAGCCCTACTATTAACAACGATAGCAGTCTGATTATTATCGATTAAAATAACCGTATCTCCTGCTAAAATTGCATTCATAATATCTGGAAATGTTGTCTTTACACTCACTTCCGCGATAGAAATAAAACGATCCAATAACGTTTGAACAACAGCTGCTTCATTTGGAATTTCTTCGTATTGCAGTGTACGAATTACATATTTATAAACATTATCCTTGTCTGTTAATCCACATAAAAAAACAACTGCACAACGTGTAAAACTACCAGCAAGAGCGACTTCTCTAATTGTTAAATCATTAGGTGAACCTAACTCATCCCTAATTTCTTTCATAACTTCAAACAAGTTACCTTTTAACTCTAACAATTCCCCCACCTAACTTCCTTTTCAACAAGTTTTTAGTTAGATTCCACTAATAGAAGCAAATATATACAAAAAAGAGCTATCTCTTTTCAAAGATAGCTCTCATACATGAATTATTTTTCTACTATTATATTCTCTCTTTATAGATACACTTTTCGTAAATTCACTAACTACAAATATCACAACAAGATTAATTAACAATGCGACTATATGCCCAGCCACTTCCTCCTAAAAATGTGAATGTCGTATAAATTTCTCCTGCCATAAGAAGAAAGACGAAGATTGTTCCAAACCCTCTTCCTCCAACTGACCATTGTTCTAAATTCATATCTTTTCCATGCTGCGCCCGAATCCCTAAAAAGAGTACCACAAATAAAAATAAAATAATGATAAGTAGTGCTGTCATTTTATATCCCCTTATTAGCAGAATCGAATACGTACACAAGTCCCATACAAAGAGAGGTAATGAATACCGATAATAATACCCAAAATAATAAAAATGCCATCCCGAGTACGTAAGGAGTGACCGAATTTGCAAATACTGGTCCAACTACTAAACAAAGAACTGGAATAAGCGCTAGCACGTGTAGTGTCTTCATCTCATTTATTTATGAAATTCATAATGGATGATACAAAGACTTCCACTCCAATTGGCAATGCGTCTTCATCAATCGTAAAACGAGGATGATGGTGAGGATATATAATTCCTTTCTCTTTATTTCCTGCTCCGATAAAAAAGAATGTCCCTGGTGCCTTTTGTAAAAACGCGGAAAAATCTTCCCCAGCCATCGTCGGCTGTAAACGAGTAACTCGTTCCCTTCCATAAAGCTGTAATGCTGTTTGCTCTATAAGCTCTGTAACTTCATAATCATTTACTACTGGTCGATATCCATATTCATACGAAAACGTATATTTCGCTCCGTAAGCCTCCGTCACATGCTTCACAATCCGTTCGATCCTTTTCTCTGTTTCTTCTCGCAACTCATGCCTTAAACTCCGTACTGTCCCTTCAATCTCCGCTTGTTCTGGAATCACATTATGGGTTGTCCCAGCATGAAATTGCGTAACAGATACTACGAGAGAATCTAACGGATTCGTGAGACGAGATACAATTTGCTGAAGTTGCGAAACGACTTGTGCACCGATTGCAATACTATCAACCGTTTCATGAGGGATTCCAGCATGTCCACCTTTTCCTTCTATCGTAATTTTAAAAACATCTGGTGCAGCCATTGCAGGGCCATAAATTACACCTACTTTCCCAACCTCTAACGACGCCCAAAGGTGAGCACCAATAATATAATCTACCCCCTCCATTACACCTGCTGTGACCATCTCCTCTGCACCACCTGGAAAATTTTCTTCAGCATGTTGGAATAGAAAACGAATCTCCCCTTTAACCTTCTCTCTTTCTTCTACTAACTTATGTACGACCCCAAGTAATATCGCCATATGTCCATCGTGGCCGCACGCATGCATCACACCTGAATATGTAGAAATAAAATCAAACTCATTTTCTTCATGAATAGGAAGAGCATCCATATCGGCACGAACCGCAATTGTTTTACCAGGTTTCTTACCGATTAACTTTGCCATTACACTATATTTAGTAGGCCTTGATACTTCTAAATGCGGGACATTCCGAAGTATATCGAATACAAATTGAGATGTTTTTTCTTCTTGAAAAGATAACTCTGGATACTTATGAAAATGCCTTCTCCACTCAATCAACTGATTCTTTGACAAAACAAGTTCCTTTGCAACATCCATTTCTCATCTCCCCTTCTTCACCAAGTTAAATGTTATTATAGCGTGAATCACTTTCACTTAAAAGAATATTCCGAATTTTCAGTAATGATATTATAAAATAAAAAGGCATCCTTAGATGACTTTTTATTTTTTATAATATAGTAATTGCTTGTTTCCCCATTTGCTCCCAAGCTTTCTCAAATTCTGCTCGTGGAACAGCGAAACGCGGATTGTTTTTTAGAGGATCATTTACATATACAAAGTTTTGATCATATCCAACCACTACTACACTGTGCTCATAATATGTAATTTTCACTTCTCCTGAACCCGTATTCCATGTTTCAAAACTACTTTCAGCTAGCGGCTTAAACGTCGTATTAATAATGACCCACACTGGTGAACCAGAACTAATTACTTTATATAAATCTTGCACGTCTCTACCCGTTAAATTAAGTACTTTTTCAGGAATATATTTTTCTGCTAAATTAAAAATCGGTTGATTATATACGCCATATCCAGGTTCAGATTTCGTATAAATGTTACCAACAAATCCTTCATAAGGGTTGCCTTTCAATCCATTCTGTTCGAATGGGACGCGATGGATCTCACTAGCAAGTTGCATCTTATCTATTTGAATACCGTTATATTGTAATAACATAGCTAAACTTGTCACTTCGCATCCTCGAGGTAATTCTGGTAACTGTTTTATGAATGGTACATTTTCAATCATTGCCGCTTCTTTCATTTCAGACATGAAATCTAATCGTATTTGTTGCACTTTTTGCATAATTTTATCTTTCCCTACAAAAAAAGCTACGCATAATATTATACCGAGAACAAAAATATATTTTAACTTTTTCACCATTAACCAAACTCCATTATATCAATTATTTTTAAGACGTAACTTCTCTCATTGTACCTTTCTTCTCACTAGTTTGCTAGAAAGATTATGTAAATTATCATTCATATCTATATCGTTATAAAATTCCAATTATTTTTAACAAAAAGAAAAATGATGTGTTTTTTCGTAATTTTTTGCTAAAATCAAAATTATTAACGTAGTGACGATATCACCTTGTTAATACACATTCTTATTGTATTTAGTCATAGTTCTTTTTTGCATACTTCTTTCATTACATTTGTTAGTTCAACTTTCATTCCAGATTAGAGAATCGCTCTTTATTGCGGCATTCCATTTCTGATTATTTTTTACATTTTATACTAAGTTAAATATAAAAAAGTTGTCACATTTGAACAGCAACGAACTATCACACGCGAAATAAACTAAATATACAAAATATTCAGCTATCTTCCTTATGATAAGATAGCTTTTTTCTATTTCTTGGATATCTTGGTATAACTTTATTTATCTTAAAATTTTCACAATCACGCTTTTCTCTGGAAAATAGTTTACAATGTAATCAAGTTACAAATGATATTCACCTTAAAAAGTGTGCATTTGTGTCTATTTTTTAACAATATCACAAAAACTATTGCCTTCTATAAATTAATAGGTTTATATTGTTTTATTGGCATAGTTTCAATCCAAGGAGAAAGGAGATTTTCAATCGTGCAACTAAAGAAAGCGTTTTGGAAGTTGGCTTCGCTTCTTCCGTTATCATTACTTCTGTTCCTCGGTGGCTGTGATAAGAAACTCGCAGTATTAAATCCGCAAGGACCTGTTGCAAAAGCACAATATGATTTAATTATTTGGTCATTCGTGCTTATGTCGTTAATTATCGCAATTGTATTCATCTTGTTTACAGTCATCTTGATCCGTTATCGTGAAAAACCAGAGAATATGGACTATGAGCCACCTGATCAACACGGTAACACATTATTAGAAATCATTTGGACGCTTGTTCCTGTTATTATCGTTATCGCATTATCGATTCCAACAGTTAAAGCAACTTATGCTTCGGAAGAGGTTCCGGAAGAGTCCAAACATATTAAACCAGTTGAAATTTATGTTACATCTGCAAACTGGAAATGGTTATTTAGTTACCCGGAGGAAAAAATTGAAACCGTTAACTATTTAAACATCCCAGCTGGTGTACCAATTCAATTTAAGCTTACTTCTGTAGGTCCAATGAATGCTTTCTGGGTTCCAGAACTTGGTGGTATGAAGTACACTATGGACGGCATGATTATGGATTTATATTTACAAGCTGATAAGCCTGGCTCTTACCTAGGCCGTAGTGCGAACTTCTCTGGTGAAGGATTCACTCACATGGAGTTCGAAGTTGAAGCAAAAACAAAAGAAAAGTATGACAAGTGGGTTAAAGAAGTACAAGAAACTGCTCCTAAACTAACAGAAGATAAGTACAACGAAATTGTTAAACCTGGTGTAGTTGGTCGTATGACGTTCTCTAGTCATCACTTAAGTTATGTAGATCCAAAATCACTTGAATATTGTGATTACAACTACTACAAAAACAAAAAATAATAGCTATTATTCCAACAGATTGGAGTGAACACAGTGAAGCTTGATGAATTCTTTGTCACAGGTGACCCGATTATTTACGGTGCAGACGCTTCTATCGTCCTTGTGACATTAGCAATCATTTTCGTACTAACAAAGTATAAAAAATGGAAATGGCTTTGGGACGAATGGTTAACAACTGTTGATCATAAAAAAATCGGAGCCATGTATATTATTTCTGCGGTTATCATGTTATTCCGTGGTGGTATGGACGGTTTAATGATCCGTGCTCAATTAACATTCCCGGAAACAACTTATTTAAACGCTGAACACTATAACGGAATCTTTACAACACATGGTACAGTTATGATTCTTTTCATGGCAATGCCATTCGTTATGGGATTAATGAACCTTGTAGTACCGTTACAAATTGGTGCTCGTGACGTTGCATATCCGTTCTTAAATGCTTTAAGTTTCTGGTTATTCTTTGTCGGAGCAATGTTATTCAACATCGCTTTCGTAATCGGTGGTTCTCCAGACGCTGGGTGGACTTCTTACTTCCCAATGGCAGGTACAGAGTTTACTTCTGGTGTAGGAAATAACTTCTACGCAATTGCATTACAGATATCCGGTCTCGGTACGTTAATGACAGGTATTAACTTCCTAGTTACGATCTTAAAAATGCGTACACCTGGTATGACTTTAATGAGAATGCCAATGTTTACTTGGTCAATCTTAATTACAACAGTCATCATTATTTTCGCTTTCCCAGTATTAACAGTTGCTCTTGCATTAATGACATTTGACCGTCTATTCGATGCTCACTTCTTTACGATGGCGAGCGGCGGTATGCCAATGTTATGGGCCAACCTATTCTGGGTATGGGGTCACCCTGAAGTATATATCGTTATTTTACCGGCATTCGGTATTTTCTCTGAAATCATTAGTACATTCTCACGTAAACGTCTATTCGGTTACAGTGCGATGGTATACTCAATGGTTGCAATTTCTTTACTAAGTTTCGTCGTATGGCTTCACCACTTCTTTACGATGGGTGCAGGTCCAGCGGTTAACTCATTCTTCTCGATTTCGACAATGGCGATTTCGATTCCAACCGGGGTTAAGATCTTTAACTGGTTGTTTACACTGTATAAAGGACGTATTCGTTTTACAGTTCCAATGCTTTGGTCATTGGCATTTATTCCAAACTTCGTAGTCGGTGGGGTTACAGGGGTTATGCTTGGTATGGCAGCAGCTGATTATCAGTACCATAACAGCTACTTCCTAATCGCTCACTTCCACTACGTATTAATCGCAGGTACAGTATTCGCTATGCTTGCTGGATTCACATTCTGGTATCCAAAAATGACAGGTCATATGTTAAATGAACGCCTAGGTAAATGGACATTCTGGATCTTTATGAGCGGATTTAACATCTGTTTCTTCCCAATGTACTTCTTAGGTTTAGACGGTATGACTCGTCGTATGTACACTTACTCTGAAAGCCTTGGATGGGGTTGGTTGAACCAAATCGCATCTGTCGGCGCAGTAATGATGGGTATCGGATTCGTACTTCTTTGTTACAACGTAATTTGGAGTGCACGCCACGGTGAGCGTGACACAACTGGAGATCCATGGGATGGCCGTACGCTTGAATGGGCAACTCAATCTCCTGTACAACATTACAACTTCGCGAAACTTCCTGAAATTAAAGAAGCTGATGCTTTCTGGTTCATGAAAAAACGCGGAGAAACAGTTACACCAACAGCAGAAGAATTAAAACCAATTCACATGCCAAGTAACTCTGGCGTGCCTATTATTGCGTCTTTATTCTTCGGTCTTGCAGGTTTTGCATTAGTATTTAGCTGGTTCTGGATTGCAGCAATCGGCGGCGTTGGTATTTTAGCTTGCTTAATCTATCGTTCATTCGATTATGACGATGGTTACTACGTAAGTGTTGATGAAATTAAAGAAACAGAACATATAGCATGAGAGGTGAAATGACATGGCGGCTTTAGATAAAAGCTTACCTTTGGAATATCAATCCGAACAAAGCAGATTGAACATCCTAGGATTCTGGATTTTTCTTGGGGCTGAAATTATGCTGTTCGCAACACTTTTCGCCTCTTATCTAGTCCTTGCTGGTCGTACGGCAGATGGCCCAACACCAGCGCAACTGTTTGAACTTAAAACACTTTTAATTCAAACAATACTACTTTTAACAAGTAGTTTCACATGTGGTATCGTAATTCACGAAATGCGTAAGCATAACCAAAAAGCAATGCTTGGATGGTTCATCCTTACATTACTTTTAGGCGCAGGCTTCCTATTCTTCGAAATTGAAGAATTTATTTTGTACGTTGGTGAAGGCGCAACAATTCAAACAAGTGCTTTCTTATCTGGATTCTTCGTTCTTCTTGGAACGCACGGTGCCCACGTAACAGGTGGTATCATCTGGGCGACTTGTGTTATTATCCAAATTTTAAAACGAGGTTTAACACCAGTTACAGCTCGTAAAGTATTTATTATCAGCTTATACTGGCATTTCCTTGATCTTGTTTGGGTCTTTATTTACACACTAGTTTACTTGAACGGGATGGTGGCATAAATGAGTCAACATAACAATCAAGCAAACAGTCATGCGCATAGCGGATTCCCATGGTCACACGTTTTCGGATTTATTTTATCGCTTGCACTAACGTTTCTAGCGTTATACGTGGCACTTTACACAACCCTGCCACTTTCAACGATTTTAACAACTATCATCATAATGGCAGTTGCGCAAGCGTTGTTACAATTAATTATGTTCATGCACTTAAAAGAAGGAGAAGGAAGAATTCAAGTTCTTACAATGATATACAGTTTCTTCGTTGCAGCAGCAACAGTTGGTTTAACTGTATGGATTTTCTTCTCAATGTAATTTGCATGAAAAAGACTGCTGAGGAATCTCAGCAGTCTTTTTTTATCCCCTCTCCTATTACATCCACATTACGGAATTTTCAACAGAATCATGAAATATATACTTATTATGACAAATGTTAAGAAAACTCTTTCTTTATGAAATCGAATCCATATGCGTTGCTTTTCTTCCTATTATATGGCTAAATAGGTACTATATTTATTTGAAGGGAGAGAACGCAATGGAACATCACACTTCTGTTCTATCACTTATGGTTGTCGTTGCAATCGCGTTTTTCGTTCCCCTTTTGTTACAACGCTTTAAATTAAAAGCACTTCCTGTCGTTGTTGCAGAAATTATCGCAGGAATCTTTGTAGGTAAAAGTGGATTTAACATCATTGAGCCAGATATGTGGCTTCAAGTCTTATCAACACTAGGATTTATCTTCCTAATGTTCTTAAGTGGTTTAGAAATTGACTTTTCGATCTTTAAGCAAAAAGGGAAAAAGAATACGACAAACGAACCAAATACATTCCAAGCAGCTAGCATGATCTTCTTATTTATTTTCATCTTATCTTACGCCCTATCATTATTATTCGTATGGCTAGGATTTGTAGACAATGCAATGTTCATGACTTTAATTATTTCAACTATTTCTTTAGGTGTTGTCGTGCCAACATTAAAAGAAAATAACTTAGGAAAAACGGCAATCGGACAAATCATTTTATTAGTCGCTGTTATTGCTGACTTAGTTACAATGATTTTACTCGCTGTATTCGTCGGATTACATTCCGAAAGCGGTCAAAGCATGTGGCTTCTACTTCTTCTATTCGGCGCTGGTATTGTCATTTACTTTGTCGCAAGACGCTTCAAAAACATTCCATACCTAGAAAACTTAAAAGCCGGTAGTGTACAAATTGATACACGAGCTGTTTTTGCACTCATTTTAATATTAGTTGGTTTATCTGAATCTGTTGGGGCAGAAAATATTTTAGGTGCCTTCTTAGCAGGTGTACTCGTATCGTTATTATCACCAAATGAAGATATGGTAGAAAAACTTGATTCCATCGGATATGGTTTCTTCATCCCCATTTTCTTCGTAATGGTTGGTGTAAATCTAGAAGTTTGGTCTATTTTCAAAGAACCTTCAAGTATGCTAATGATTCCAATATTAATTGTAGGACTATTTATCTCAAAACTATTACCATCACTCGTTTTACGAAAATGGTATCCACGTAATATCGTACTCGGAAGTGCCATCCTATTAACATCAACACTTTCTTTAGTTATTGCGGCTGCACAAATCGGTGAAAAATTAGAGATCATTAGTCCAAGTTTATCAGCTTCTCTTATTTTAAGTGCAGTTATTACTTGTATTTTTGCACCTATATTATTTAAAAAGATGTTCCCAAAAGTAGAAACACCAAAACCAAAAGTATCTATTATTGGTGCGAGCAGAATTACCCTTCCGCTATCGCTTGATTTAAAACGAGAAGACTATGACGTAACGCTATATATGATACGCCAAAATAAACTAAATGATGAGGAAGCGACATCCCATGACTTCCCTATCGTTAAACTTGATGAAATGACAATTGAATCATTAACTGAACAAACAGCCTTTGATGCAGATCGTGTTGTTGTTGCAACAAGCGATGATGGGCAAAACTTATTATTAGCAGAACATGCAAAAGAGCTAGGTGTTGAACATGTCATTGCAAGCGTAGAAGATCCACTTCTACAAGAAAAAGCAACGCAAGAACATATTGCAGTATTCTCAACAATTAACTCTACACGTATTTTATTACGTGCCCTTATTGATAAGCCAAGTCTCGTTCGTTTAATTACAACAGCGAATGAAACAGTACGTGAAGTTGAACTGCGTAGCAATACATATAACGGTGTTGCACTACGTCGCCTTCCGTTTTTAGGTGATGTACTCGTCATTCAAATTTATCGCGGCAATAAAGCATTAATACCGCACGGTGATACGAGACTCCAACACGGTGATACTTTACTTGTAACAGGTTCAAAAGAACATATCGATACATTGAAAAGCATATTAGAATAAAAAAATGCCCCTCATATAATTGAGGGGCATTTTTTAAAGTTCCATATGGTAAAATGTTACTATCATATATTATGGGGATGGATCACATTATGTCTATTGCAACTTTAGCTCTATTATTATTAGCGGAAGTACTCGTCGCCATTATTCTCATCGGTATTAGTATTGAAATTTGTAGTTACGGCTGGAAGAAATCAAATGGAGTCAAATACACTTGTCTCTTCCTTTCCCTCCTTCTTGGAACCGCTAGCATACTCGGACTTTTCGCTGCACCAGCCTACTTCTTTATACAACTAACCGAAAAAAGCTTATAAGAAAGGATGTTAATATGATTACCGTGAAAAATATTGATGGGTCTGAAACTTACGTATTACGTCAAAAAATTTTGCGACCGAGTCAAACATTAGCAGATTGTAAATATTCTTCTGACTTCGAAGTAAACACTTTCCACTTAGGCGCTTTTGTAAACGATGAACTGATTAGTATTGCTTCCTTCTCAAAAGAAATATATCCTTCCTTACCAGCTGGTAGCCATTATCGACTACGTGGAATGGCTACATTACCAAAATTTCGAAACAAATACGCTGGAAGCTCCTTAATCCAGAAAGCTGAGCAAATCTTACAAGAGCGTAACGCAAACATTTTATGGTGTAATGGCCGAATTACTGTAGCTGACTATTACAAACGATTAGGTTTCCACGAACATGGTGAAATCTTTGAAATTGAACCGATTGGCCTTCATAAAGTTCTGTATAAAAAAATATAAGCAAAGCTTTCCTCAATGCAGGAAAGCTTTGCTTATATTTCAATCTTCACTTTTTATCCTTTTCATATATATGTATATAAACAAACTAGGAACTGAAAAACAAGCAAACATAATAAGTGCTGTTATACTAATTTCCTTTATTGAAATATCTGGTGTTACAATGATACAAATAGCTAAAATCCCAATCACAACACCTACCGGAATGAATAATAACTTCATGAAATAACGACGCGATACTCCTCCTGTATGCTCATACACTTCCACTGAATTTTTTAAATTTAAAAAGTTAATAACTACTATCCCGCCCATAAATACCATTAATAAATCCGAAACACTTTCATATCCCGCTCCTTGCAAGACATAGCGATAAAAAACAATACCTAGTATGACAATATTTTGTAAGACGAAAGCTAATCTAATATGTTTTAATCCCTCAATCATTAAACGTTCATCTTTCACGATTTTCACCCTATCCCCCCTGTTCCTCCCAAAATAAATCATTCAATGTTTTGTCTACCGCATAACAAATTTTCAAACATAAATCTAAAGACGGATTGTATTTCCCCTTTTCAATTAAACTAATCGTTTGCCTTGTAACGCCTACTTTTTCTGCTAACTGTTGCTGTGTTAAATCTAACTGAACACGCGCGACTTTTATTTTACTTACAGCCATTCATGCTCCTCCTCTACATTAATTGTAACATATATATTCCATTAAGTAATTTATAATTTGCGTAATGATTTAAGTTTCACCTTATTATACACAAAAAAGGGCCTCTCATAAGAAGCCCCCTCTCCTATATCTATACTATAAGAATAAATGACATCCAAATAAAATTGTAAATAAGTATAGTAACGGATGTACTTCCATCCCTTTCCCTTTCACAATCTTTAAGACTGGATACACTAAAAATCCAATTGCAATTCCATTCGCAATACTAGACGTTAACGGAATACCTACGAAGATTAAAAATGCTGGTAATGCATCTTCAAACTCATTCCAATTAATATCACGTATACTTTGCGCCATTAAACTACCTACAATAATTAATGAAGGAGCTGTAATAGCAGCTACACTTGATAAAGACGCAATAACAGGACTGAAAAATGCCGTTATAATTGTTAGTCCAACAACCACAATACCTGTTAATCCAGTTTTACCACCTGCAGCAATACCCGCTGATGATTCAATCGTCGCTGCTGTTGGGCTTGTTCCAAAGATAGAGCCTGTCGTTCCGCCAATCGCATCTGCGATAAATGCTTTACCAAAACGCTTCTCCGTATTATCTGTAATTAAACCTGCTTGTTTAATTAAACCGAGTAATGCACCTGTCGTATCAAATAAAAGCACAAGTAAAAATGAAAATACAACACCATACAATCCGTATTCAACTACATCTGAAAATGCATTGATTGGATTTGAAACGATAATTCCTTCTGGTAAATGAGGCATCGCAACAATTTTATCAGCAAACTTCAGTTGCCCTGTAAAGAAGGCGATAACTCCTGTCACAAGCATACTAATAAATAATGCACCACTCACACGTAATGTCATTAATACCGCCGCTAAAATTAAACCAATTAAAGTTAATATAACGGCTGGAGAATGAAAATCACCAATCGTCACTAAATTAGATGGATGATCCACGATAATTCCAGAAAGGCGTAATCCAATGAACGCAATAAATAGCCCAATTCCACCTGCAATTGCATGCTTTAAACTATCAGGAATTGCAACAATTAGCTTTTGCCTAAATGAAGTGAAAGATAATAAAAGAAAAATGATACCTGTTACAAATACTGCTGAAAACGCAATGACATATGTAATCCCCTCTGCCTGTTGAACAACAGAATAAGCAAAATATGCATTCATTCCCATAGCTGGAGCAATAACGATTGGATAGTTAGCTAAAAACGACATACATAGCGTCCCAATAACTGTCGCAATAATAGTTGCCGTAAAAGCTTGATCAAATGGTACACCTGCATCAGATAATATTTTCGGATTGATGACAAGAATATACGCAAATGTAAAAAAAGTTGTGATGCCAGCTAAAAGCTCTTGCTTCACAGAAGTGTTATATTTTTGTAATTGAAACATGCTTATGTACCCTTCCTACATCTGAATTATTATTACATATTCTTTTCTTACTAGTATGTGAGAAAATATAATACTTAATCTTAACAATCAATAAAAAGAAGAGTCAATATATTCTCTAATAGTGAGAATTTTAAGTTTAAGTCTGACAAGTTCAGATATAGTACAGTTCTTTATGATTATTTTTGTAGCATAACAGATAGAAATGTTTTATAATTTGAAATAGTTAAATATTTAGTACAAACATTCAAATATCGGTCATTCTACAAGGGGGATTCTTCTTATGCAGCACTCAAACAAATCTGGAACTTTAAACCGTGGTTTAAAAGAACGACATATTACTTTAATGTCACTTGGTTCAGCTATTGGCGTTGGCCTATTTTTAGGATCCGCTTCTGCTATTAAACTAGCTGGCCCTTCTATTTTACTAGGCTATATGATTGCCGGACTCGTTATTTTTTTCATTATGCGAGCACTTGGAGAAATGGCAATTGAACAGCCTGTTGCTGGTTCTTTTAGTAAATATGCAAATGATTATATTGGACCACTAGCTGGCTATATTACCGGTTGGAACTATTGGTTCTTATGGGTTGTTACTTGTATGGCTGAAATTACGGCGGCAGGGATTTATATGCAGTACTGGTTCCCAGATATTCCACGCTGGACTTGGGCACTCTTAGCTCTATTATTAATGAGTGCTTTCAACTTCTTATCCGTAAAAGTCTTTGGAGAACTTGAGTTTTGGTTTGCTCTCATTAAAATTGTCACAATTATCTGTATGATAGTAGTTGGAACTGGCATTATTTTATTCGGATTTGGAAATGGTGGCATCGCTACTGGCATTTCAAACCTTTGGTCACATGGTGGCTGGTTCCCTAATGGCTTTTCTGGATTACTACTCTCCTTGCAAATGGTACTATTCGCTTATTTGGGAGTTGAACTAATCGGTGTTACTGCTGGTGAAGCTCAAAATCCGAAGAAAACAATCGCAAAAGCAATTGATAACGTATTTTGGAGAATCTTAATCTTCTACGTTGGGGCATTATTCGTTATGATGGCAATTTATCCATGGAACGAACTTGGTGAGAAAGGAAGTCCATTCGTATTAACATTCCAACAAATCGGTATCGCAAAGGCAGCGGGTATTATAAACTTTGTTGTTTTAACAGCTGCACTTTCTTCTTGTAACGGCGGTTTATTTAGTACAGGCCGTATGCTATATACATTAGCACAACAAAAGAAAGCCCCTGAACGATTCGGTCGTTTAAATAAAAACGGTATCCCAAGTCAAGGAATTGTAGCAACAGCAATCGTTTTACTCGTCGGCGTTATATTAAACTATCTTGTTCCTGCTAAAGTATTTACATGGCTTACTAGCATTTCAACTTTCGGGGCAATTTGGACTTGGGGCATTATTTTAGTCGCTCAAATTAAATTCCGAAAAGGATTGCAAACTGATAAAAGGGACAACCTAACATATAAAATGCCTTTACATCCATTCAGTTCATATTTCTCACTCGGTTTCCTCGGACTTGTACTAGGTATAATGGCCTATTCGGAAGATACACGAATCGCATTGATTGTTGGCCCAATTTGGCTTATCGGCTTAGCGATCGTATATTACATGAAAGGGTTTCATAAGAGTGATGAAACACCTAATTCAAAAATAAGTTAAACCTGTGATCTCTTCCTATTTACCGGAAGAGATTTTTCATTATTCACACAAATATTTATCAATCAAATTAACGCTATCTTTACACTATTTAATATTTTCTGTCTTTCTTTCCTGAACAAAATAGATTACATTATGAAAGCACATATATTTATTATTAGGGGGATTCTTCTATGAAGAATAAAAAATGGATTACATTTTCTTTAGCAGCAGCAATTACACTTAGTATAGGAAGTTCGTACATTCCGGCTACTTATGCCGAAAGCTCAGCAAATCCGGCTCCTGAAATTGCCGCAAAAGTTGTAAATCAAAACAATGGGAAGAAAGTATTATTCGATAATACACACGGTCAAACTGCCGGCACCGCTGACTGGGTTATTGATGGCGGCTTTTCTGACTTTGGAAACGGCATTGCCCAAAACGGATATCATGTAAAGGAACTCCGTAAATCAACACCTATTACGTACGAAGATTTAAAAGATTACAATGTATTTATCGTTCCAGAAGCTAATATTCCTTACAAGAAATCTGAACAAGACGCAATGTTACAATACGTGAAAAATGGCGGTAGTATCTTCTTTATTGCCGATCATTATAATGCGGATCGTAATAAAAATCGTTGGGACTCTTCTGAAGTATTCAATGGATATAGACGCGGTGCTTGGGATACTCCGGCAAAAGGAATGTCAAACGAGGAAGTAACTTCACAAGCTATGCAAGGAGTAGAAAGCTCTGATTGGCTAGCTGACAACTTCGGTATTCGTTTCCGCTACAATGCAATTGGTGATGTTGCAGCTAAAAATATTGTGTCACCTGAACAATCATTCGGAATTACAGAGGGGGTTTCATCTGTAGCAATGCATGCTGGTTCAACTCTAGCAATTACAAACCCAAAACTAGCAAAAGGACTTGTTTACCTTCCAGAAAACCCATCAAAATGGAATAACGCTGTTGATAGTGGTGTTTATAATGGCGGTGGTGTTGCAGAAGGTCCTTACGCTGCAATCGCAAAAGTAGGACTTGGAAAAGCGGCCTTCATTGGGGACTCTTCTCCTGTTGAAGATGCATCGCCAAAATACGTTCGTGAAGATTCTGGCCAAGCAAAGAAAACTTATGATGGATATAAAGAAGAAAACGATGCTATTTTGCTAGAAAACATCGTAAATTGGCTATCGAAGAAAGAAACATTTACAAGTTTAGACCAAGTTAACGGTTTACAGCTTGATGCACCTACAGCTCTACAAACATTTGAACAACCAAGTTTATCAACAGAACCACAACCAGAGCCTTGGAGTGCACCAAACGCAGGTTATCAATGGTTTAATACAAATACTTTTAAATCAGGATCATACGGTTATAACGGTGCAGTAACAGCAAACGACTACGTAGTTACACATCCTAGCACATTACCAAACAATGAAGTATTCCAAATAAAGATTCAAGTGAATAACTTACTACCAAATACAACTTATAACAACTATTCTTTAGGTATATTCACTACTGGCGGTACACAAGTAGCAAAAGTTCAAAATGCAAACGGTACTTGGCCATCTACTTTCGGATATAGCAATGTATTCTCTTTCACAACAAACAGCTTAGGCTCTGCTGAAAAAATTGCAAATGTGCAAATCAATCCAAATACAACTGGACAAGCAACGCTTCGTCTACGCCAAAATACAACAACGAAATATAATGAGGCTGTAACGATTAACAAAAAATAATGAAAAAGGCAATCCGCATATGGATTGCCTTCTTTTTACTTTTCTTCCTTTGAGAAAAACATTCTTGAAATAACGATACCTATACTACCTACAATTAAAAATAACACTGCCCTAATCATCATTGATACTTCTGGTAAGTCCAGAAGGAATAGCTTCCCTATCGTTACGACTAACACGACTAAACCAGCATACAATATTTCATTCATGTTTCTATTTCTTCCAAGCCAAACTGCAAATAATGCATATACCATCCATAATAACGATACAGGTACGCTTATTATACTTCCATCTGTAGAAAGAACTTCACCGACTCTCGTAATTGCAACGAATACAATGACCATAAACGAATAGAGTGCTATAGAATAAACATATTTTCCAAAGCTTATTAACACATCTTTCGCTTGTTTCATGCAATAATAAAATGTACCTATTAAAATAAGGTGAGCAACAAATCCAGATGAGAGGAATTGATCAAATGGGCTAAAAATCGTCTGTATCATTCCAATCGCGTAAATCGTTGCACTCACATACAATTTTATCTGTTGTTTTACTTTAATAGCAGTAATCATACCGAGGAAACCTTGTAACAATAATACGATTGCTGCATTCACTAAACTGTATTCATATAAAATTGCTAAACTAAATGCTCCCATTGCGAAACCAAATAACAGATTTGTAAATGTAGAGTGTCTATTCTTCCTATATTCAAATACGAACATAATAGCATGCACGAGTGCACTAATGATTAATCCCCATGTTGTGAATTCTGGAATTTTTGCAATGGTTAATACAAAGAAAACGACATTCGCACTAAATATCGCCAAGCGTGGTTCTAATATAAAACTTCTCTCCGTAAACATATGCCAAAATAATAGTAAATGAATTAAGCCATAAACAAACGTTAATTGTATTTGCAAATTCTCTACTAACATTGACATAACCGCAAAGAAAACAAAAAGGACAATCGCAGCAACAGCATAAGAAATCATATATAAATACTTATAATGATTTTTTAACGCATACCATAATAAACTAAGCGTTAATATCGTCTCATATCCAAAGAAAATGTAAGGATTAGGAGTCGTACTATTTAACAAGAATGGCACAAAGAACGCCCCGACCGCTACGAAAATAGTGAGATATTCCGATTGATATCTTTTCGCTAAATAAATGCCTAAAATGACCCATGCAATATTACAAATAAATGCGACACTTGCTGGAATGAATCCATATAAATAATGTGCCGCAAACGTTGTTAAAACAATACCCGTAATACTCCCTCCAGCTAATACTAGCCCTAAAGCTTGCCGCTCTCGTTTAATTTGAACATCCCCTATATAATACAAACCGATAGATAGGGCGATACCAAACACAATTCGTATCGCTGGTGTTAATAAACCAGCATCTACCCCTGCTTTAAATAACCAAATAACCCCGAGTAACATAATACCGACAAATATGCGCGGCAACCACGTTTGGCAAAACTTAATAATATTGAATGGTTCCGGTTTAAAAGCAGATATATTTACTTGTTTTTCCTCAATTTCTTGCATGGGCTCTTTAATTGTAACTACATTTTCTTGTGATTTTTCATCCACTATCGGTTCAATATACGCTTTCTTTTCCTTACGAACATGTTGCTGAGCGTTTTCTATTTCTATTTCTCTTCGTTTCGCTTTCAATTCAGAAAGTGCTTCTTGAATCGTGTCTATTGCAGTTTCGAGTGCTTCTATTTTCTTATCCAGATCTTCCTTCATACGCTCCCCCCTCATCTCCCATTTAAAACCTATATATTACCAATTACCTTCATCATACTATTAGTCTATTCATTTTCAAAAGTATTTTTCCAAAAAAAGAAAGGTGTTTTCCGAAATAGGAAAACACCTTTTACTTATTTCTTCTTATTTAGAGCAATACTAACGATGCTGCCAATACAAGCACCTATAATAGCTGGAACAATCCACCCAACACCTTCTGTATAAAACGGAATGTATTTCAATACTGACGTCCACTGATCCATCAGTACATTTTTATTTAAAATATCAATCGCACTAAATAACGCTACGATTCCAATGGTTACCGAATATACATATACATACTTTCCGATATACTTATGGAATAACCCTAAAATAATAAGGGTTAGTGCAACCGGATAAATAAATCCGAGAATTGGTACTGATACTTTTAAAATTTGCGTTAATCCTAAGTTAGCTAAAACCATACTAATAAAACTTAATATAAACGCCCAAACTTTATAAGATACTTTCGGAAATACACTAGCGAAAAATTGACTACAGGACGTAACGAGTCCGATCGAAACACATAAACACGCAATAGTAAAAATAAGACCTAATAAAACTACCCCGCCTTGTCCAAATAATGCCGTCATAACTTGTGCTAACACTTGCGCACCGTTATCAAATGTACCTAACGAGCCACTAATTGAACCAACATATCCGAGGACGACATAAATAATAGATAGTAATAGTCCTGCCCCGATTCCAGCAATACTCATATATTTCGCTAAACCTTTATCATCTTCAACACCTTTTGCACGTAGAGCATTTGCAATCACAATCCCAAAAATTAAAGCTGCTAGCGCATCCATCGTTAAATATCCATCTAAAAACCCTTGGAACATAGGCGCTTGTCCATAGTTTCCAGCAGGCTCTTTCAAACTGCCTACTGATGTAAACATACTTTTTATAAATATAATGGCAATCATACATAATAATAAAGGTGTTAAAACCTTTCCAAACAAGCCCATTAATTTAGATGGGGATAAACTTAACCAATAAACAATACTAAAGAAAATAACCGTGTAAAACAATAATACAATGCCTCCCGCTTCTGGGAGCAACTGCCCTGGACCCATTTCAAATGCTAAACTTCCTGCACGTGGTATACCAAGACCAGGTCCAATAAACAAGTACACAATACACGGAAAAATAATTGCAAATGAAGGATGAACTCTCCCCGCTAACGTTTGAAAACTTCCCGCTTTCGCAATAGCAATAACACCTAATATTGGAAGTCCTGTTGCTGATATAATAAAACCTAACAGTGCAATCCATACATGTTCTCCTGCTTCATATCCAAGGAAAGGCGGAAATATAAGATTCCCTGCTCCAAAGAACATAGAGAATAACATAAGACTAATAAGTAAAATTTCTTTTTTCTGTAACAATTTCATTTCTTTCTCCTTCGTCAATTTCATCACGCATGAAATCTATTCCACACATAGGAAAAACGCGATAATCCGCTTCCTTACAAAGAAAACATAGTCCATAGTCTATCACAAAAGAATCACCCATTCTATAGCTATACCCCTTTTCCAATTTCTTCTGAAAAATCGACCTTTATTGACTTTTAATAGTTAATAAAGTAAACTATTAAATATACAAAACTATTCACTTTGTTTTTGTTTGTGTCAGGAGGAAAATTACATGGAATCAGCGATACAACTAGAAAAAGAACAACAAAGAAAAAAGAAACATCCTCCAGGTTTATACTTACTCTTCTTTACAGAAATGTGGGAAAGATTTAGTTACTATGGATTAAGAGGATTATTAACATTATATTTAACGACAGCTTTAGTAAGCGGTGGTCTTGGGTTTAGTCCAGCATGGGCACTCTCTATTTACGGATTTTATACTGGAGCCTGTTATTTCACACCAATGATTGGTGGATACTTAACAGACCGTTTTCTAGGTAAACGAAAAGCCATCACAATTGGTGGTATAACAATGGCAATCGGTAACCTTACACTATTTGCCTTGCAAAACCAATTAGGCCTATACCTCGGATTAGCGCTTATTATTATTGGTAATGGATTCTTCAAACCAAATATATCTACACTTGTTGGAGAATTATATGAAGAGCATGATCCAAAACGTGATAGTGCATTTACCATTTTCTATATGGGTATTAACGTCGGTTCATTTTTAGCTCCACTCGTTTGCGGGTTTTTGTCAGAAAATTTATTCAAAACAACAGTAGATGGCGTTGTTCATTACGGATTCCGTTACGGTTTCTTAGCGGCTTCAATCGGAATGATCATTGGACAAATTTTATTTACAACACTATCTAATCGCTTCCTTGGTGATATTGGTAAAAAACCAACTCGCGATTTACAAACGGCTGCTGGACAACCAACAGTAGGCGATACACCGTTAACAAAAAAAGAAAAACAACGTACCGCAGTGATCGTCATTTTAACATGCTTCGTTGTCTTCTTCTGGGCTGGCTTTGAACAAGCTGGTAGTTCGTTAACATTATATACAAACAACTTTGTAGACCGCTCTGTGTTCGGATGGGAAGTTCCAACGTCTTGGTTCCAATCGGTCAACCCGTTATTTATTATTTTACTTGCTCCAATCATTTCAGCATTATGGGCAAAACTTGCAACTAGAAAAAAAGGGGACTTAAAAATCCCAACAAAAATGGGACTTGGTATGATCCTACTCGGTATTGGTTATATCATCCTCGTTATCGCTACATTAAAAACAGGTAGTGATGAACATAACATTACAGAAAAAGCAAACTTACTATTTATCGTCTTTACGTATCTTTTCCATACGTTAGGTGAACTATTCTTATCACCTGTTGGACTATCAATGGTTAGTTCACTCGCTCCAGTAAAACTTGCTTCTTTATTAATGGGAGTATGGCTAGCAAGCTCAGGAATCGCCAACATTTTAGGCGGACAACTTGCTAGCTTCACAACTTCACTTGGATATTCTGAAGTATTTACAGTAATCGGAGCTGCCGCAATTGTCTTAGGGTGTGTTTTATTATTAATTTCTAAGAAATTAGTGAAATGGATGGAATAAAAAAGATGAGGAATTTCTCCTCATCTTTTTTATTTCTTCGCCTTCGTTCCTACTAAATCACCAGCAACAACATAACGCTTAGAATTGTCCTTCACAGATACACATGTAATAAGCGTTATCTCATCTTTTCCATGATCCTCTACAACTTCCCACTTATCAGGAGTTACTTCAGATATACCCGTAACTGCATACTCATATTCATTTTCATTATCATACAAATAAATTTTATCGCCCTTTTTCAAAGATGCTATATCGCTAAATAAAACACCTTTTTTAGACATATTATGTCCTGCTAGTGCGTAATTGCCTTTTCCCATTACTTGATTTTCTTTTACTGTCGCTGCACCTGATAATAGGTTTTTCTCAGTAGAAACTTTTAAAATAGGAAGTTCTAATGAAACACTTGGAATCGAAATACGGCCGATCACTTGTTTCCTATCTAATGATGCATTCGCTACTTCTGCCAAGTCTGGCTGATTAATTTTTGAAGCATCTACAAATTCCGTCTCATGCTTTTCATAATCCATCTTTTGAACAGCCTGTACATTTTCAGTCTGTTTCTTTTCAGCCTGATATCCGTCATAAAATGGCTTCCCGATTAAAAAACCACCTACAACAAATAGAAGGATTGCTACTATACTATAAATTCTTTGCTTATTCATATACAATTCCTTTCCGTTACAAAATCTTACTCTATATAAAATGATAAGATAATATCGCTATATGTACAAGTATAAGCTAAAAAGAAACCTTCTTGCCGGTGCAAGAAGGTTTCTTTTTAAGCTAATTTATTTCTGTATAGTGATACGTGGAATACTGTCATTTGAATAAAGAATATAGAAAATATAATATACAACGGATAGCCTGGAAGATATTCATTGGTAATAGGAGAAAGAGTTAAAAATCCAACTGCACAAGGTAACACGTACCATAATGAAACAAAAGTTGTTCGACAAGCTTTCTCCGTAATTGCTTTTTCACGCTCATCTTCTAGCGGAAATAATAATGGATACATCCAGAAGGATAAATTTTTGTATTTTTTCTTTTGAATTCTATAAAAAATTGTAACTATAGTTGCTCCAATAAATAATAAAATGAATGGTACTCCATTAAACCATACTTCAAATGGGAACTTCTCGTTTTTAATTATATCTGCTAGCTCTGTAGTAACACCATACAGTTCAACAAATGTCCAGCATGCTAACGCAGTATAAAGCACGTTTACAATATAAGAAAAAGCAATTCTATTCATCCTCTTCCCCCTCCTTATTTAAAACAAACACATCTTCCATCTTTAACTGGAATACATCACAAATCGTAAGTGCTAATAACAAAGAAGGAACGTAATCCCCTTTTTCAATTGCAGCAATTGTTTGTCTCGTCACTCCAACCTTTTCCGCTAATACACTTTGCGAAAAATTAAAGCGTGCTCTTAATTCTTTTACCCTGTTTAAAATGGTCAAATTTACCACCTCTCACCCTCATTGTATGCTATCCTTAACAAAATGTAAACTCAACTTAACATTATTTTTATAAAAAAATCCAACTTTACGTATTGTAAAGTTGGATCACGTTTTAGTTTAAGATTGTAACTTTAACTGTTCTTCTACCCCAAGCATTAGCTGTCGCTGAATCCGGCATTAATAAATCAATAATATGACCTTTAATTGCACTACCAGTATCTCCAGCAATCGCTGTTCCATATCCTTCTACATATACAGTAGAACCTAACGGTATAACAGCTGGATCTACAGCAATTAATTTCATGTTTGGATTTGCAGTTAAATCATGCCCTAACTTAGATTTTACAGTTTCACCTGGTTTATAGCCATTTTCAGATGGATCAGCTGTATAAGCAGTTGCTGTTACATAAAATTCTTTTCCACCTTGAGCTGGTTTCGTGTCAGGCTTAGACTCTGACGCCGTATTTTTTGCTGCAGGCTCTGCTGGCTTAGCTACTTCTGCTTTCGCTTTCGCTAAAGCTTCTTGCTCAGCCTTTGCAGCTGCTTCTGCTTTTGCACGCTCTTCTGCTGCAATTCTTGCTGCTTCTTGTTCACGAGCAATCGTTTCTTGTACTGCCTTCATATTTGATTCAATTTTAGCTTTCTCTTCTGCTGCTAAATTGATTTCGCTTGCAAGCTGATTATATTTCGCTTGAACTGTTTGTAAGTTATCTTGACGTTTTTTCAAGTTATCTTGCAAATCAGCTTGTGCTTTTGCCAATTTTTGCTTATCCACTACTAAAGATGCTTCTTTTTCGTCAATCGCTTTTTTATCTTCTTCAATTTGACGAAGATCTTGTTCTTGTAGACGTAAAATTTCTTTATCTGCATCTAAAATTGTAGACACTGCATTCATACGTTGTATGAAATCAGCAAAGTTTTTTGATTCTACAACAACTTCTACTACTAAACTCGTATTTGAGCTATTTTGAACAGAAACCATACGTTTTTTCATAATATCCTTACGAGCAAGGACTTTATCTTCTAAAACGATAATATCTGCTTTTTTTTGTTCAATCTGCTTATGTGTTTCATCAATTTTACGTTGAATAGCAGCTTGATCCTCTTTATTTTTTGCAATTGTATTATTTAAATTATGTAGTTCGTTTTCGATACCTTGAATTTCTTTAGTAACAGCTTGCTTCTCTTGCTCTTTCTTCTGCATATCTGCATCGTTTTGCTGCAATTGCTGTTGCATGTTGTTAAGTTTCTCGTCGTTTGACTCTGCTTTTACAGCGACTGTACTAGAAAGACCGATGATTCCTGCTAATACTAGACTACTGATTCGCTTAAAATAGTTCATAATCCGACTCCCTTCATATACAGTTATACATGATTTATTTTACAGTTTGTTTACAATACTATTAAATACAGTTTATTTTTCATGACAAAAAAAGGGAATCACGAACAAAATGTAATAGATTCTTAAATATTTAACAATTCCTATATTTATAAATTATAAAAAATGCTAAAATCCAAATATAGAGAAAATACAAATTCTGAAGGCGGTTGAAATAAATACAATGTTTACTCAAAAAAAAACACTCCAACATAAAATTGATCAATTAGAAAATCGTATACACGAATTAGAAGCTGAATTAAAACAAAAAGATATTGAAAAACGAGAAATAATCTCCACTATCCACGATCGTGTACAAAGCGTCGTTCAAGAGCATCAACTTGTAAATAACCAACACCATATACTTCAAAATTTAGTTCAACAATTAAACTCATGTTTTGAAAATGTTTCAACACGTACGACACATTCCAATGAATTAAACAGTGAAATGTTACAAAAAGAACAAAGCTTAATTCAGTCTATTGAAGAAATTATTGACTGCTCTAATGAAGGAAAAGAATCTGTTCACCGCTTACTTATTGTAATTAATAAATTAGGTGAACAATCTCAACGCACATCTAACAGCATGAATCATTTAAGTGAACGCTCAAAAGAAATTGAGCAAATTGTAGAAGTCATTCAAAACATCGCAGCGCAAACAAATCTACTGGCGTTAAATGCAAGTATTGAAGCTGCACGTGCTGGAGAGCATGGTAAAGGGTTCGCTGTTGTTGCCAATGAAGTAAGAAAACTAGCAGAAAGTACTGCAGAGAGTACAAAAAATATTGGTAACTTAACGAAAAAAATTCAAGAAGAAATTGAAAAAGCGTACGAAAATACAAAAGATAATTTACATTTGGTCGATGAAGGTGTAGAAATGAGTGCCGATACAAACGCTAGAATCGAAAATATTTTAATTATGATTCAAACGTTACAAAATGGCGCTACAAACGTTATTCAAGCGATCGAAAATCAGAAATCTTGTAATGATGATATATTACGAGAATTTGCCAACACTCAACAAATGTTCCAAAAATTAAATACTACCATTATGAACCATATTCATGATGCTGAAAAAGTCGATGTTCAACTGACTAAAGGTCTTCAAGAAACGGCAGCTTCTCATTAATGATAAAAATCCCTTATAGCGTTATAGGGGATTTTTTTATTGTATTCCGAATATTTCTTTCTTCTCAATATTCATCCATATCTTTGTTATAATGGAAAAGTTGTTTCTTTATACTAATTAACAAGGAGGATGTTATGGAACAATTTTACTACATTTTAAAATATTTAATTCTTGGTTTGTTCCAAGGACTAACAGAACCAATTCCGATTTCTTCAAGTGGTCACCTCGTTTTAGCACAACATTTGCTAGGACTAAAAATAGAAGGGTTTAGCTTTGAACTACTTGTTAATTCAGCTTCATTATTAGCTGTATTACTTATTTATAGAAATGACTTAATTCGTCTAACGAAAAATGGTATATCTTATATATTTACAAGAGCAGAAGACGCAAAATCAGATTTCTTCTTTATTATTTACCTTGTAATTGCAACGATTCCAGCAGGTGTCATTGGTGTTTTATTTAAAGATTATATCGATCAGTACTTAAAAGGTGTGAAAATGGTTGGGATTTCCCTTCTCATTACTGCTATCGGCCTTTGGATTATTAGAAACTTACGTGGACGTAAAAATGATGGTGATCTTTCTATGAAAGATGCAATCATTGTCGGATTAGCTCAAGCTTGCGCACTCATTCCTGGAATAAGCCGATCTGGTGCTACAATCGTAGCAGCGATGTTACTTGGTATGAAGCAAGAAACAGCTCTTCGCTTCTCATTCTTACTATACATTCCTGTTAGTTTAGGTGGTTTATTGCTAAGTATTACAGACATTGCAAATGATCCAAATCTAGACACTTTATTCGTACCATATATCGTTGCTTTCGTCGCAACATTTATCATGACATATATTTCATTAAAATGGTTTATGAACATTATGGCAAAAGGAAATTTAAAATATTTCTCCTTCTATTGTATTATCGTAGGTGTACTTACTATTATTTTCTTATAAGGTGAAGACTTTTGCGGGTAGCCCCCCACCCAACTTTTTTGTTTTCGCTGAATGTTGAGATAGGGTCTTACTGCCCGCAAATAGCGGGATAAAATGAACTTACAAATTTGAAGCGAGTCATTCTATTAATATAGAATGACTCGCTTTTGTATACTCCGATTAAAATAAAACCTATCATTATAAGAGAGTTCATCTAGTATTTCCCCTCTTACCTTTATCATAGAGTAAGAGGGGTTTCTTATACATAAACTTTCTTTTCTTGACAATACAAACGAATAACATGCTTATTTTGTTGAAATACATCATGTGTTAGGCGAATAATAATAAAGTTTCTTTTTACTTGATTGTCATGAACAAAAATCTGTTCCCCCTCCTGAAAATGCCACGCACTTTCAAAAGTCGTAATATGACCTCCGCTTACAGAAAACAGCTCATATTGCATCACTTGTACCCTCTCTCAATTTATATAATCACAATATCTTTATATTAAATTTATTATAACTTAAACCTTCTAAAATTTGTAATTTTTTCTATTTCAAACTATTATAACTTTGTTTTACATTCTTTTTAGCGCTATAATGATAAACGGAATTTCATTGAAAGGAGCTTCATTTTGACTGCATATTTATTTCCAGTAAAAACAGCTTTTATTTTATTTCCTATTTTAGCAATGTTTCTCTTAATCCCTTTTTTAATATTTAATTATCGAAAATACGGTTATTTAAATAAATGGCGCTCATTTATTTTATACTCATTATTACTCTACTTATTAAATGCCTATTTCCTTGTTATTTTGCCATTACCACAAACATACGATACTTGTAGCCTACAACCAGCTAATACACAGCACATGCAACTCTCACCATTTTATTTCATACAAGAGATTAGCAATCATACATCGGCAATTTTAACGAAACCAGCTACTTATTTCTACTTATTAAAAGAATCTGCATCTTTACAAGTTGCATTTAATGTTCTATTAACCGTTCCATTCGGTATTTACTTACGTTATTATTTCCGACGTAGTTTCTTACAGACCATTTGCATTTCTTTTTGTCTTTCACTATTTTTCGAACTAACACAAGTGACTGGGCTATATGGTATTTATAATTGTGCCTATCGCTTATTTGATATCGATGATTTGTTTTTAAACACACTAGGTGGCGTAATTGGTTTTATCATTGCACCGATATTTACGTACTTCCTTCCGAAAGCGAGCGAATTAGATAGCCATATTGATTTGGAAACGAAACCCGTTGGATTCGTTCGTCGCCTGATTGCGATGCAAATTGATTGGATTTTCTTATCTATCGTTGTACCTGTAATTAAAAACAAAGGGGATTCTGTCTTCCTTTCTAATATTCAATCTTACACCAATATGTACGAACTCATTTTCATTACGTGTTCGATTTTTATTTACTTTATTATCATTCCATACTTTACGAATGGAAAAACAATCGGGAAAGCATTGCTTCGCATTTACGTGAAAGGAAAGTCAGGTCACATTACAATGAAGGAATTATTCATCCGTTACGGTATATTCTATTTCATTTTAGGTGGAATCAATTATATTCTTTCTAGTAGCTCTATCTTAAATCTTACAGAGCCTTTAATATTACTAGTTATATTATTATTCCAATTCGTAATTAACGGCCTATTTATTATCCATGTTTTATTACATGTATTTAGCCATGATAAGTTACTATTTTATGAGCGTATTAGTCAAACAAGGAATGCAATTATACTTAAAAAGGCTGACAAATAATTATTTGTCAGCCTTTTTCATACTCATAAATAATTTTTCTGCATAAGGATTTAAAAACATTCCCATTTCATCTAGTGACTTCCTTACCTGTAAAAACGAATGAAATTCTGGATATATATGTTGTAATTGCTCATACGATAAAGTGTGCATTTTCCCCCAATGTGGGCGCCCTTCATACTTCAGAAAAATCTTTTCCACTTCACCAAAATAAGCTGCATATTTCATACCTTTATACATATGAACAGCAATATAAGCTGAATCTCTTCCGTACGCTGGACTCAGCCATATATCATCACCTTTCACATAGCGACATTCGATTGGAAAATGTACCTTATACTTTTTCTTTTCAATAAGATTTGAAATCTCCTCTACAGCATCCCTCATATAATTCGATGGGACACTATACTCCATTTCATAAAATGGAACCGTACGTGATGTAGCAAATACTTCATAGCTTTGCCCTATTATTTTTGTGTTTGGTACAGCCCTAGCTGATAATCGACTTACTCCCTTACTTATAGAAGGAAACCATCTACACCCTTTAGATAACAAAGAGAACATCCTATTTTCTAGTAACTCCACCTTTAGTTTATGCCATTTCAAATCACTTTCTTTACTCATCGTTTCATTTATAAACTTTACTTGTACCTCCTCTGAATAAGGAAAAACAAAAAATTCGAAGTGGCGATTCTTCTTATATTCTTCTAACCTGTTCATTACAGTAGATAATGACTGTTTTTCACTTTCATAAACGAGCGAATACGCGGGAATAACCTTCAATTTTATCTTCACAATTATACCTAGCATTCCAAGCGACAACTGAAATGCTTTCCAATATTCGATGTTTTCGGTTTCCGAACACACTATACTCTCGCCTGTAGATAAAACTGCCGTAATCTCTATAACTTGTGTTGATAAACTCCCAAAGGTAACACCTGTCCCATGGGTTCCCGTACTAATCGCTCCCGCAATAGATTGAGAATCAATATCTCCTAAGTTTTCTTGTGCATAACCTTTCTCTTCAAGTAATTTCCCTAAATCATGTAGTTTTGTTCCTGCCCATACTTCGACAGTCATATTCTCTATATCAACATCCATAATCCCTTTCAATTCATCTAAAGAAACTAAAATCTCTTCCGTTTGCACAAGAGGTGTAAACGAATGCCCTGAACCAACGACACGAATTTTCTTTCCTTTTTTTCGTGCAAGCCCCACAACTTCTACTACATCTTGTATACTTTCTGGGTACATCGTATAATGCGGCGTTCCTTCTACATTCCCTGTCCAATTTCTCCATTTTTGTCCCTTTATAGAAAGCATCGGCCATCCCCCCGATATGTTAAATACTCCCCAACAATCTCTCCTTTTTTGACACGATATAAAAAAGGAAACCGCTCACATAACTCTCCAGCTTTACTATGGCGAAACAAGATGGAATCACCTACATCTACCCGTTCCTCACCGTTATAAAAAATTGGTGTTTGTACCTCACCAGCACCTTCTAAAGGTAATAGTTTTGCACCACCCGGTCTCCAAACCTCAGGTTCTTTATCTTTTCCAACCGCCCCTGAAGCAATATATCCACCACCGAGGCAAGTATAAATAGACGTGGCTGGTTTACGCACAACTGGTAAAGCAAATCCGACAGCTGGCCGAAATCTCACTTCTTTATAGTAATCAAACAGTTTCGGTGAATAAAAAGCAGAACCTACCGTAATCTCTGTAACTGAGCTATCTTGCTCAGTTGTTTTTATACTTCCTGTTCCTCCCCCATTTACAAACCTTAGTTCAATACCAAGGTTTTGTATTTCGTTTACGATACGTCCTCTTTTTTCTGTAACTTCTATCACTGATTTCTTCTTTAAATACGAAATCACTTTACTTTTCATCCATTGATTCGGTATACGATCTCCCACCCCAGCAATTTGCGCTTCGTACCCCATTGCACCATCTAGTAGTAAATAGGATGAATCCCTCACCCTCCTAGCTATTTTCAAAGCACCTTGCACATCTTTTACCGGGGATCTTTTTACACCAAAATGAAATTGTAAAAAACGACTACTCATATCAATATCCAAACAAACACGAAAACACCCTTTAGACTTCTCAGCAATTTTTTCTAAATAAACAATATGTTCTTCACAATCCACCATACAAGTTATAGAGAGCCCTTGCTTTGTTAGTAAACTAATTTCATATAAAGCTTGTTCATCATACGCAGGGTACCCTAACAACAAATCATTAAACCCTTGTTCTATTAAGAACAAGGCTTCTCTAGGTGAAAAGCACATAATACCTTGAAACCGATGATTTGCAGCTAAAATCTTTTTCATAATTGGAACAGAGCGTAACGATTTACTCGCTATACGAATCTTCTTATTTCCACTTAACTCTATAATCGATTGAATATTCCTCTCTAAAGCCACTTCATCTAAAAATGCACACGGTAATGGAACCTCCTTAAAAATTCCTCTATCCACATTTTTCTCTCCTCTTCTATATATGTCTTATACATATTGGAAAGAAAGTTTAAATTTCCTCTTACAAAATAAAAAAGTTTCTTCATAATTAAGAAGAAACTTTTTTAGGACTACTTCAAAGATTTAACGATTTCCGTACGTATCAAACCAAAGCTGAATATATCCAGCTGTTACACGTTGCGCTTCCATTAATCGCTTACCAGTCGTTGGTGTAACTTCAGCACGCCATTTGTCCGCATAACTTTGTGATACAGCCGCTTTCACAAACCAACTCTTTGTATTACTATTTACGATACCAGAGTAATCTTGCTTCGCAGCAGCTGCTGCTCCATGAATCCAATCTTCTGAATTCATACCTTTCCAATTCCAATATCCATTTCCGTCCGTTACTTTATAATTATCTTTAATTGTATCTACAAAGTTTTCATATTTAGAGTGGAACCCTTGCGGATACGAAAGATTCGTAAAGTTTGCCGCATGCATCGGCTGATTTACATCTCCTAAATAATGAAGAGATAGTCCTAAATAGAAGAATGCTTGTTTCATATCTTTATTTTTGTAAGACTCACCAGCTAGTTTGAAATACTTTGCTCCCGTTTCCTTTGCTTGTTTTGCAAATGGAATATATGTACTTCCATCATCTGGATCATAGAAATGCGATGCAAATGTACTATTATCATAATATGGATTTTCATAGTCAGCAGAATAAATACCGTTTTCTAAATCTGTACGCCATTCATTTAATAACGCAACTTCATCTTGTCTTACAAGTGTCGTATTACGAGACATAATATCAATTGCACGATTTACAATCCATAAATGAGAGTTTACACCTTCTGAATGCTTATCTTCAGCAGACCAATACTGAATAATTTCCGCTCTATTTCCTCCATCATTTTCATGTGCAAATGCCACACTTTGTAACGGAGCTACTAACGTAATTGCTGCTGCTAAAGCAAGAACTTTCTTTTTCATCTGAAATCCTCCATTTTATAATTAAGTTATGGTAAATATTTCGTTAGGATCCTACGATGTCTTTCAGTTAACTTATGACTAGAATATCCCACCTTTCATCGAATTTCTATCATTTAATCAAAATATGAAAATGTTCATATCACTTTAACTTTATACATAGTGAATGTAATGAATGCACTTACATTGTAATAAAGTATTATTAAGCTACTGCAAATGCCCGTCTAAAATAATGTAAAAAAAGAGTAAAGCAATTAATGCTTTACTCTTTTTTTCTCTTCGATAGTATACTCGGCAATTGCACGTTAACTGCCAACTTATGTATAAACCCAAAAACTAATCCGATTCCGATAAATATGTATAGTATCGTAAATATCTTCCCAAAATCAGTTTGAGGACTGAAATCCCCATCACCAACAGTAGTTAGCGTCACGACGCTAAAATATAAAGCATCAAGAGGACGTAATCCCTCCACTGTGCTATAAAAGATCGTACCAGATAGTAAAGTCAAAATTGTTAATACGAATAAAACTTGAAATTCTTTATCTTTCCACGCTCGTAAACAAGCTTTTAGCATCCGTTTCAATGTCAACATAAATGAAAGCATTAGACTTCCCCTTCCAAACAAAATACCTTTAGTTAAGGGAAAGTCTATCATCTTTCAGTATAGAAAAAAAGTAACCCTCTTCTATTTCAAGAAAAGGGCTACTTTCTATTATTCTATTTTATTTAGGTGAAACAAGAATTTTCACTTGTGTTTTATCTTTTACAAGTGCTTCAAATCCTTCTTCAACAACTTGATCCACTGTAATTTTTTTCGTAATTAATTTCTCTGCTTGAATTTGACCAGAGCTAATTAATTTAATAACAGCTGGGAAGATGTGACGGTATCCAAGAATACCGATAACCTCTTTTTCTTTTAATACAAGGTTATTCGGAGTAATTGTTGCATCTTTTTCCCATACACTAACAATTACAGTTTGTCCTTCAAAGCTTGTGCTTTCAATTGCTTGACGTAGCACAACTTCAACACCTGTTACTTCAAAGCTAACATTTACACCTAAACCATTTGTTAAGTTACGAATTTCTGCTAATACATCTTGAGTAGCTGGATTTAATACGTAATCCGCACCTGCTAATTTCGCTAATTCTTGACGTTCTTTAGAAAGTTCAACTGCAATAACAGGAGTTGCGCCCGCTGCTTTAGCTGCTTGAATGACAAGAAGTCCAATTGGGCCACAACCAAATACTGCTACTGCTTCCCCTTCTTTTAATTTACTTTGACGTACTGCATGGACTGCTACTGCTGCTGGTTCTACAAGAGCGCCTTGTTCATACGTCATTTCATCTGGAATATGATGAACCATATTTTCTGGTACTACTGTATATTCAGAGAAACCACCGCCATCTCCACCAAGACCATGGAAAACAAGTTGTTCACATACATTGTAATGTCCATGTTTACAAGCTTCACATTTACCACAAGAATAAATTGGTTCTACAACGACGCGGTCTCCCACTTTATGAGATGTAACGCCTTCACCGATTTCAACTACCTCACCACTAAACTCATGACCTAAAATAACTGGTGCTTTTACATGTGTTAATGGATGCTCTTCTGTCGGAATAAAAATTGGTCCTGCTAAATATTCATGCAAGTCTGTTCCGCAAATACCACACCATTTAACTTTAATCTTAACTGCTCCTGGTCTTACAGTTGGTTCTGGTACTTCTTCTACTCGTACATCACGTTGATTATGCCAAAGTAATGCTTTCATTTTAAACATCCCTCTCTATGTATATACTTAACCTGGTGAAGTTTACAATTCTATTATAATACCTCCATCCATATATTTCAAAAAAACAATCTCAATTCTGCTAATATTTAACAAATAATGTTCAATATTTTGTCACTTTGTACTTTTTTCCACATCTGTTAATTCAATTTCATTGCAGTTGAAATTGGCATTATGCCATAATAGCATAGGAGAGGTGAGTATCACTTGAAATATTTTATTTACTTTATTGTTATCGTAGCGTTTTTAGATACATTTTCACAATTACCTATTATGAGTACGTTCGCCCAAAGTCTTGGAGGAACCCCTCTTATTATTGGTCTAGTTGTCGGTATGTACTCATTTGCTAATATGATTGGTAATATTATTGCTGGCGCTGCCGTCGATAAATTTGGTGCAAAAAAAATACTTTATATAAGCATGGGATTTACGAGTTTCATAGTCTTGTTATACACCGTTGTTCAAAGTGGTGAACAACTATTAGTTGTGCGCTTTATGCACGGTTTTAGTGACGGATTTTTAATTCCAGCTGCCTTTACGTTTTTATCAAAACAAACACATTCAGCAAGGCAAGGTAAAGCAATGGCTCTATCTGGTGCTGCTGTTGGAACAGCGGCAATTGTAGGACCGGCTTTCAGTGGTATTATGAAAGCAACCGCTGGCATAGAGTGGGTTTTCATTACCATCTCTATATTAATGGTTCTTGGTACAATCGTATCTCTATTCTTCTTACCAAATAACGTATCAAGAAAAGATACATCAAGAACGCAAATGATGAACAAAGAAGATATGATTGAACTGTTAAAGTCAGAACCGTTATTACAAGCATACATCGGCGCTTTCACATTAATGTTTTCACAAGGAATTGTCACATATATGTTACCAGTAAAAGTTGAAGCGTTGGCACTGAAAGCATCTACAACTGGTATGATGTTAAGTGTATTCGGCATTACCGCTATCCTCTTCTTCTTGCTACCAACAAATCGTATTTACGATCGATTTAATCGTTCAAAACTAATGTTGGTTGGCATTGCAGTTATGGCATTAGCGTTATCTTTACTCGGATTATTTACAACAAAAGGCATGCTCTTTATCGTTATGATGATTTATGGAATTGGATTCGCTATCCTCTTCCCGTCAATCAATGCTTTACTTGTTGAAAATACGACAGACAGTAACCGCGGGAAAGCATTCGGATTGTTTTATGCATTCTTCTCGTTAGGAGTTGTGGCTGGATCCTTTACAGTCGGAGCAATCGGAGCATCGCCTAGCATCAGCTTCGTTATCGGAACTGCCTTCTTAGTAACATTTGCTGGGATGATTTATGTAAGAAGCAAAGTAAAAAAGACAATGATGGGATAATTCCATCATTGTCTTTTTTCACTAATTTTCCGTATATAACCAAGTAATACCTGTAAATAAGCTTATGTATAAAAGCAATACTACCTTCTTCCTTTAAAAAAGCAACTGAATAAATACCGACGATACTTCGACAATTTCCTCGGAAATATTTCCTTTCCCCACATAATTTGATACATTACACATGAACTAATAGTTGTAGTACATGTGCTAAAATCATAACTTACTGTACAAATTTAAAAAGCACATTCTTCATATGAAGAATGTGCTTTTATATTATTAACGCTTAATCCAAACAGCTCCAGCTGACTTATCCTCTGCTTGTCCAACAACTTGGAATTTAAGTCCAAGGTTTGGAACTTTTCGTCCTGCATCCGCAATTTGTTTATTGCTGTATACTTTTGAATCATCAAAAGTTGTCACACCTTGTAATCCAGAATAATTAAACTGCCCGCGTGTTAACGAATTTACACTCCATGCTGGCGTTTGATCAAATGAAAATGCAGCATCCGCAATTTGCATGCCTGTATTACCGTACGTTGGTTTTCCGTTCAAATTACCAACAAACGCTTCTGGATGAGAGTCCACAACACCAAGGAACCCTTCACCTGGATGCACTCCAACCCAGTTATCTTTGAAACTATCATCTGCATACCAAACAACAAGACCTGTATTATACACTGGACCTTTTCCTGCTTTTAATCCATTATCCGACCCAGCATAGTTTCTCCATTCTAAATAATAATAATGAGGTTTCTTCTCTGTCCCATCAGAAACAACGAATCCATTTACCTTCATTTTAGCTTGCCCTTCTACATCATCAGAAAATACTACTTGTCCATCAACCGTTACATTTACATTATCCATTGCGAAACCTTTATATGTTAAAGCTGGATCTGTAATATAATCGAATTGCAATTTCACTTTCTTCCCTTTAAATTGACTTAAATCATATGACTTATCAATCCATTTTCCATCTGTTGTATCTTTATCATCTTGTACTATCTGTTCTCCTAATCTATCAATCAATGTTTTCGTTCCATCTTCTGTTATAGCATGTACCTCGATGAAATCGCACTCTGCTTCCAATTCATAATTTGCTTTATAATCAAATTTTGCATTTGTTCCTTTTGTTAAATCAAAGTACGGTGTCTCTAATGTTGTATGCATATCATCGCCTCTTGTACTATAATATGCATGCTTTCCAAATTCCGGTTTAATCGTTTCAACACTCTTACTTGGTAAGTTAACACGTACAACACCTGGACGATTTGATTTCGTAACACTTTGATCAATATATGTAGGAACTCCTACACCACGCTTAATTTTATCGTAATCTACTTCTAAAATCTTTGCCCAGTTGCCACCCATATTCTTTTGTAAGAAGTCTTTATTTTGTGGTGAAAAGCTAGTCGGCTCTGTTCCTGCAATTTTTCCGGTCCAACTACCTCCACTCATTAACGACCAAGCTTCAACAGGTGATCCAGCTCCAGTATATTTCGTGTCATATTCATCCGGTAAACCAAGATCATGTCCAAATTCATGTGCAAACACACCTACAGCTCCATCTTCTGGTTCAATTGTATAGTCATGTGCTGCTACTTTTCCACCAAAGTAATCTACCTTTGATTTTGTCCCTTCAATCGCTACTGGATCTATTGCTAATTTTGAACGATGTGACCAAATTGCATCATCACCTAATTTACCGCCACCAGCTTCTTGACCAACACCAGCATGGATTACCATTAAATGATCAACTACACCGTCAGGTTCATTTTGATTTCCATCTCCGTTTGTGTCATATCTATCGAATTGATCAAATTGAGATAAATCTAACCCTTTCTCAGCAGCTGCATGTAAAGCTTCTTTCACTAAATCACGTGCACCTTTTGGACCTTTATTATCATGACCACTGCTACCATCAGCTCCATAATCAGATGCTTTTCCCGGAACAGTTAGCCACTCCGTTACATATCCGTCTGTTGTATAACTACCGCCAGACTGCTCTTCGTAATATTGTTTAAACGTTTTTACTTTCGAACCATCAAATAATGTGTATGGTTCATTACCAAATAACATCTTTTGATAATGCTCTCTACTAAAGTCTTTCGAATACATATAACCTGGTGTTTGATCAATATTATTATGTTTATAATCACTAAATTCAACGAGTAACACTAGTACTTTATCAGTTCGAACAGATCCCTTATATGGAGCTTGCTTTGCCCTAGAAGTTGGAACTTGCCCATTCAATTTTTTTGTATTTGGCTCCGGCCTTTGCTCGGGGCTAATATTTTTTTCAGTTTTCTTTACTTTCTCCTTTTCTTCCATTTTTTTCTCTTTTACTTTTTTCACGAAATCAGATGCTTCTTTAGCAGTATCCGCTGGAAGAATTTCTTTATTTGCCTGATCCCCTTGTTTCCTTTCAATATATTTTTCTACAGCTTTTTTCGTCTCTTCTTTAGAAGATGCTGGATTAATTGTTCCTCTTTCTTTCAACGCTTCCGCTAAACGATCTTCTTGAATTAAATTGTAATCAATTGGTGTTGTGGATACATTGTCTTTCTCTTTCGCCGGCGTTTCCGCATATACGAACGGAGCACTCATTACAGATGTACATCCGATAATTGCCGTAATTGCTAACGTTGATAATACTTTAAATGGAGCTTTTCTTTTCATCCTCTGTCTCTCCTTTTATAAAACTTAAAATTCAGATAAATAAGTGCATTTTAGTCGAAATCTCTATTTACTATCCTCCCTATATAAAAAGGCATAATTCTATAAACGTTAAGCTTTCTGTTCTAGAATCATGCCCTCCAGTTTTCTGGTCAGACTCCTACCTTTTTATGTCGAAATATGAAAAATAAAAAGTGATTTGATATATATTAAATAGCTTATATAACAAATTTAAAAGACAATATGCAAAATTGCATGAAAATTCTTTTAAATAAAAAAAAGAACCCTAGTCAATTAAACTAGGATTCTCGATTTCATATTATTTCTCTTGTGTTTTTTCCCAATCAGCTAAGAACTTCTCAATTCCTTGATCTGTTAATGGGTGCTTCACTAATGAAGCAATTACGTTTGCCGGGATTGTTGCAATATGTGCACCGTTTAATGCTGCGTCAGTTACGTGAACGCTGTGACGTACAGATGCTGCAATGATTTCTGTTTCAATGCCGTGAATTGCAAAGATTTCTGCGATTTGGCGAATTAAGTCCATACCGTTATGACCGATATCATCTAGGCGACCTAAGAATGGTGAAACATATGTCGCACCAGCGCGAGCTGCAAGTAATGCTTGAACCGCTGAGAATACTAGTGTAACGTTTGTACGAATTCCTAAATCAGAGAATGCTTTTACTGCTTTTAAACCTTCTGTTGTCATTGGAACTTTTACAACAACGTTTGGAGCGATTTTCGCTAGTTCTTTTCCTTCTTCGATCATTTTATCAGCTTCTAAGCTAATTACTTCTGCACTTACAGGGCCTTCTACAACGCTGCAAATTTCACGAATACGCGCATGGAAATCTACGCCTTCTTTTGCTACAAGTGATGGATTTGTCGTTACTCCAGCTAATACACCTAATGCATTTGCCTCTTTAATTTCGTTAATGTTTGCTGTATCAATAAAGAATTTCATTTGTTATTCGTCCTTCCTAATTTCCATTTTATATTTATTTATTTTTCTTAATAAGCTCTAATTCAATCGGAATAGATTTGTCCACTTTTTTACCTTGCGTTATCTCTTTTGCTGTTTGCATCGCCTTCTCTCCGATTAATTCCGGTTTTTGAGCAACTGTTGCAGCCATACGCCCGTCTTTAACCGCTTTTACAGCATCTTCTGTTGCATCAAATCCAACAACGACTACATCTGTTTTTCCAGCAGACTTCAATGCTTCAAGCGCGCCTAGTGCCATCTCATCGTTATGCGCAAACACGGCTTTAATATCACCATTTGCTTGCAAAATGTTTTCCATAACAGATAATCCTTTTGCTCTATCAAAATCAGCTGCTTGTTTGGCAACTACTTTTAAAGACTTATCAGCTACGTTATGGAATCCTTTCCCACGCTCACGAGCAGCAGAAGAGCCAGGGATTCCTTCTAACTCAGCAACGTTTGCTCCCTCGCCGACTAATTCACGAATGTAATCACTAGCCATTTGACCACCTTCGATATTATTAGATGCAATGTGAGAAACAACTTTACCTGCATTTGCAACGCGGTCTACTGTAATAACAGGAACATTCGCTGCATTTGCCGCACTAACTGCTGAAGCAACAGCATCTGAATCGGTCGGATTAATAACAACTACATCGACACCTTTTTGAATTAAATCTTCAACATCATTTGTTTGCTTTGCTGCATCATTTTGCGCATCAACAGCAATCAATTCGATGCCGCTTTCTTTCGCTTTCTTTTCTGCACCCTTTTTCAAAGTTACGAAGAAGGGATTATTTAAAGTTGAAACAGAGAATCCAACTTTAATAGTTTTATTTCGACCTTTCTCGCTAGAATCCTTTGCCCATTCTGGTGGTTCCATTGAACAACCAGCAGTAATGACCATAATACATGCAACGAGTATAAGTAACCATTTCTTCATGAACTGTCCCTCCATTACGCTTCTTTTCGGCGATCAATTAATACAGCTAGTAAGATTACAAGCCCTTTTACAACTTGCTGGAAGAAAGAAGATACACCTAATAAATTTAAACCGTTATTTAGTACACCGATAATAAGTACACCGATGAATGTACCAACAATCCATCCTCTTCCTCCTGAAAGGCTTGTTCCACCTAATACAACTGCTGCAATTGCATCTAATTCGTAAGAAGTACCTGCAGTCGGCTGTGCAGAATCTAGTCGTGATGTTAAGACAATACCTGCAAGCGCTGCCAAAATTCCGGAAAGACCGTAAATCATTACTTTAATTCTCGTAACATTAATACCTGATAATGCTGCTGCTTCTTCATTTCCACCAATTGCAAATGTACGACGACCAAATGTCGTTTTCTTCAAAATGAAGTACAGTACTGCGAAAGCGATCATCATAGTAACAGCTGGTACCGGAATACCAAGAAAATAACCGCGGCCAAACATTTGGAACATTAAATGATCACCAAGACCAGTGATCGGACGTCCGTCCATATAAACAAGCGTCAACCCACGAAAAATAGTCATTGTTGCTAAAGTTGCAATAAATGGAGCTACTTTTCCCTTTGCTATGATGATACCGTTTATAATTCCCATTACAAGACCTGCTAACAATCCAACTGCCATTGCAAGGAACGGATCCATGCCACTTGCCATCATTCCAGCAACAAGTGCACTTGATAATGCTAAAATAGAACCTACCGATAAGTCAATACCCCCTGTTAAAATTACGAAGGTCATTCCGAATGCAATAAGCGCATTAATCGATACTTGACGCAGTATATTAAATAAATTTGGAATTTCAATAAATGCTGGATTTAAAGCTGTAATTACTACAATAATTAGTACTAGTCCAATTAAAGAACCAAGTTGTTGTAATACATTCCCCTTCTTAGCCATCCTTACTCTCCCCCTGTAGCTAGTGCCATAATAGACTCTTGTGATGCCTCATCTTTCTCTAAAATACCGCCGATTTTCCCTTCATGAATAACGAGAACGCGATCACTCATTCCTAAAACTTCTGGAAGCTCAGATGATACCATAATAACGGCATCTCCTTGCTCGGTAAGCTTATTCATAATAGAGTAAATTTCTTTTTTCGCTCCAACATCGACACCTCTCGTTGGCTCATCTAAAATGAGTAGTTGCGGATGAATACCTAGCCATTTTGCGATTACAACCTTTTGCTGGTTTCCACCAGAAAGAGATTTCACTGCTTGCTCTCCACTAGATGCTTTCACATTAAGCAGTTTCATCATGTCCCCTGTAAATTGTTGTTCTAGTTCGTTACTAAGGACACTTCCCTTTGAAAGACTTTCTAAATTTGGTAAAGCTAAATTTTCACGAATTGAGAAATCTAACACTAACCCTTCAGATTTTCTATCTTCTGTAATGAAAGCAATTCTTTGCCTAATTGCATCTATCGGACTATCAATCTTTACTTCTTGCCCATTTATAAATATTTTTCCAGAATCTAACGGTTCATATCCAAATATCGCTTTCATAATATCTGTACGACCAGCTCCCATCAAACCAGCTACACCAAGGATTTCACCTTTTCTCACTTGAAACGAAACATTTTCAAATTTCCCCTTTTTCGTTCCATTACGCATTTCAAAAATCACTTCGCCAATTTGACTATTACGCTCTGGGTAACGTTCACCAATGCTGCGCCCCACCATCATACTCACCACTTCATCAAATGACGTTTCTGAAATTAACCTCTTTCCTACGTATTCTCCATCACGTAAAATCGTAATGGCATCACATATTGAAAAAATCTCTTCCATACGGTGTGAAATATAAACGAATGAAACACCTTCTTTACGCAACTTATTTATAACTGTAAAGAGCGTTTCGATTTCACGATCCGTCAGTGCCGCAGTAGGTTCATCCATAATAATAACGCTCGCGTTTGTCATTAAGGCTTTCGCAATTTCGATAATTTGCTGTTGTCCAACCGATAACTCTCCCGCTAACATAGCGCCTTTTACATTCAACCCTAGCTCCGCCAATTGTTGCTGGGCCATTGCATTCATTTGGCGTGTGCGTAAAATACCTGTTTTACCGTACATTAACTCTTTACCAAGAAACATATTTTCAGCTACTGTTAAATTCGGCAATATGTTCAGTTCTTGATGTATAAATGCAATACCATAGGCTTCTGCTTCTTTCGCATTTTTAAAAGTACGTTCTTGTCCATCAATTGTGACTGTTCCACCATCTTTTGTATATACACCTGTCAAAATCTTCATAAGCGTTGATTTACCCGCTCCATTTTCCCCCATCAATGCATGGACTTCTCCTGTTTCAATCATAAACTGTGCATTCTTTAAAACAGGATTGCCATTGAACGCCTTTGAAATGTTTTTCATTTCAATACGCATTCTCATCACTTCCCTTTATTAAAAAATCACGCCTGCATGTAAAATTACATTGGCATAAGGTGTAGCCTCACCTGTACGAATAATTGCCTTCGCATTCTTCGTATACTCTTTAAATTGTTCATGGGATACATATTCAAATGCTGGATCCATTAATTTCATTTCGATTCCTTTATTTACTTCCGCATTATTTATAATAATTTCTTCAGCTAACGTCACTTTTTCAATTGCCATATCATCAGCTACAACTTGTAATACGTCTAAAAAACTTGGTTTTCCGATTTCAACCGCTAAATCAATTCGTTTTACTCCATCAGGAATAGGTAACCCGCAGTCTGCAATTACAAGCGTATCTGTATGCCCGAGTGAAGCAAGGACTGCTGCAATCTCACTGTTTAATACACCGTGCTTCTTCATCCAACAATCACCTGCACTTCACGTACCCTGTCTCTCGTTGGCATACCGCCTTGTGCCCCAAGCTTTGTTACAGAAAGACCTCCAGCAATGTTCGCAAAATGAATTGCTTTTTGAAGTGCTTCTCCTTCAGAAAGTGCAACTGCTAGCGCACCATTAAATGTATCACCAGCTCCAGTCGTATCTACTACATCGACAGCAATGCTAGGAACATGTACAATCTCCGTTCCATTATGGAAACAAACACCGTTAGAACCTTCTGTCATCAATAGTTTATTTGGATATTTCGCCAGTAAATCTTCAATTGGTGATGTGAAATCATCTAATACGATGCGGCACTCATGTTCATTTGGCGTAATATAAGTTGCCTTTTCTAAAATATCTTCTGATAACACTTGTGCTGGCGCTGGATTTAACATAACTGGAATATTATGCTCCTCACAAATAGCCAATACATATTTTACTGTTTCCAGCGGGATCTCTAGTTGGAGAACAACCATATCTGCTTTTACAAGAAGATCTTTTGAACGATCTACAACCGACTCATTTACAAGAGCATTTGCCCCTTGTACGACAACAATACTATTATCCTCTTCTGCTAAAACGATATGAGCGATTCCTGTCGTTCCATCTGTAACCGGTACCACATAGTCGATAAAAACGCGTTCGTTTTCTAAATTTCTTCTAACAACTGTTCCGTAATCATCATTTCCTACCGCACCAACCATCGCTACATTGGCTCCTAATCTTGCTGCTGCAACTGCTTGATTCGCTCCTTTTCCCCCTGGAATTGTATGAAACGCTTCACCAATTACTGTTTCTCCTGCTTTCGGCCGTTTTTTTGAAACAGCCACTAAATCCATTGAAATGCTGCCTACTACTGCAATATTTGGCATCTGTTTCATCTCCCTACTTCGTTGTATTTCGTTCTATAATTTCAATCGGTAAACGATAGTGTTTCTCTTCTAGCGGACTACCTTCCATCTGCTTTAACAGTAATTCTGTCGCAATTTTCCCCATCTCATAAATGGGTTGTGCAACCGTTGTAATAGATGGATACATCATTTCTGTTAAAGAAATTCCATCAAATCCGATAATTTGTAAATCATCTGGGATAGAAATTCTTTTTTGCATTGCTGCTTTGACGATACCAATTGCAATTAAGTCGTTCCCAGCAACAATTCCATCAATATGCGGGTATTCTTCTAATAATTCCATCGCTACACGCTCACTATTAGCTGGATCAAATGTACTTTCTGCGATCATATATGAAAGATTATTTTGCGTAATAACATCTACAAAACCTTCAAAACGTTCATTCGCTGTACTTACATCACGAGGTCCACGAATATGTGCAATATGTTTGCACCCCTTATCTAACAATAACTTTGTAGCGGCCTGACTTCCCGCATAGTTATCTGCATACACAGTAGGTATACGTTCATTAAACATACGGTCAATCGCAACAACTGGAACTGGCAAATTCATGTAATTAATACTGTTTTGTGGATTCGTTGCTACAATAAATCCATCCACATTATTTTGCCTAAGTACATCAATATATTGCTTTTCTTTTTCTAAACTCTCATCAGAGTTACAAAGTACAACTGTGTATCCTTGCTTATGTGCTACATCTTCTACGGCACGTGCAACTTCTGGAAAGAATGGATTCACGATATTCGGAACAACTAAACCTATTAAACGAGATTTTTTATTATACAGTGAACGCGCTACTGTACTGGGCTTATAATCTAACATCTCAATTGCACGCTCTACTTTTTTTAACGTATCTTCGTGAACATATCCATTTTTATTTAACACCCTGGAAACGGTCGCAACAGATACTCCCGCTAATTTTGCAACGTCTTTAATCGTACTCATTTTCTTCCCTCTCCATTTCATGTAACCGTTTACAGAAAATAATATAACGTATTTCTAAAAATACGTCAATCATTTCTCACTAAAAAGCTTTTAAGGTTATACTCAAAAAAGCATCGCCATATGGCGATGCTTTTTCATTATGAAGATGATGCAGTTCGTTCTTTCTCTTCTATAACAGGCTCTTCAGCACCTTTTTTACGATCAGACAGTTTAATCTTTTGTAAGAAAATCGTAAAGATGGCACCTACTATGATAAATACTAATCCTGTTAAGAATACAGTATGAAGTGAGTCTACTAAAGAATTTTTTAAAATTGGCACGATGCTATTAGAGAATGCTTCTGGCATTTGCTTTAATGCCTCCGGATTAAATAGCATCGAATATAAACCTTGTGGATCTGTATGAATCATATCTTTCAATTTTGTTACCATTTCTCCCGCTTCTTTCGGGAACGTATCTAATACAGGCACTAATTTATTTGTTAATGTTGTACCTGAAGTGTTATTCATAATTGATCCTAAAATTGTAATACCAAATGTTCCACCGATTTGACGGAAAAATTGACTTGATGATGTTACGACACCAAGATCTTTTTTCGGGAAGCTTTCTTGTAGCGCTAATGTTAATGTCGGCATTACAAGACCCATTCCTAAACCGATAACCATCATGTAAGAAGTAGCAGTTAGCTTCGTTGTGTGCATATCCATCGTTGTTAATAACCAGAATCCACCAGCCATAATAAGCATACCTGTAATAATTTGTGGTTTCACACCAACTTTTAATACAAGTTGACCACCAAGAATACTCATCACAATCATTGTAATCATCATCGGCGTCATAATCGTCCCTGATTCAGCAGCACTTACTCCTACAATACCTTGCATGAAGAATGGTACGAACATAATCGCACCGAACATTCCGATACTCATAAAGAATCCAATCGCATTTAATAATGTAAATGTGCGATTTTTAAAGAAATGCATCGGTAAGATTGGCTCTTCCGCTTTCTTTTCCACAATAATAAAGCTAACGATACCAATTACAGATAGTGCAAATAACCCGATAATTTGCCAAGAATCCCACGCGTAATCTTTTCCGCCAAACGTTAACGCAAGTAATAAACTTACAACACCGAGAATCATCGTAAAGATTCCAGCGATGTCAATTTTAATTGGTCCCGTTTGTTTATGTGATTTTAATCCCATTGCGATAAAGATCGTCGCTAAAATACCAACTGGTAAGTTAATGTAGAATACCCATCTCCAATTCACTGCATCTACAATCCAACCACCAACTTGTGGTCCAATTACAGAAGCAAGACCGTATAACGCACCAAAAATACCTTGCCATTTCGCGCGTTCTTTTCCTGTAAACATATCACCGATAATAATCATAGCCATTGGCATCATAATACCGCCACCAAGACCTTGAATACCACGGAAAATAATTAATTCTGTCATACCATTTGCCATACCACATAACGCTGAGCCCACCATAAAGATAATTAGCCCTGTTATATATACGTTACGACGACCAAGTAAATCCGCTAATTTACCTGCGATTGGTACGACTGTCGTTGATGTTAACATATAAGCAGTTGTTAACCATGTCATTAAGCTTAATCCACCTAGTTCACCAACGATACGTGGCATTGCTGTACCTACGATTGTTCCATCTAACGCAGCAAATAGCATCGCGATTACTAAACCGATTAACAACAACTTTCTATTTATATTGTCTTGTTGCTCCATGTAATCTCCTCAATTCCTCTTAGTTATTCTCTTTTTTCTCTTGTGTCCCGCAAATAATTGTTTCTAACTTCTCAAAGAGACGTAACAAATCTTCTCTTTCTTGTAATTCTAAGTGTGAGAAGTATTTTGCAATATGCTCATTACGAGCAGTCATTGCCTCTTCCACCCTAGCTTTCCCCTTTTTCGTCAACTCAATGACGACAACGCGACGATCATCTTTATCATGATAGCGCTCTACAAGTTCTTGATCGATTAGACGATCAATCATCACCGTAATTGCGCTAGGCTTCACATACATCTTCTTTGCTAATGTTGTCGCTCTTGAAGCCCCATAATGATCTAAAATCTTTAAAATATAAAACTGCGGTGGTGTAAGTCCTGTTGCTTGCATTTGTTCTAATAACTCTGTCTGCATCTTCTTTCCAATTGAAAAGGCGAGAGCTTGAATTTTATCGATATGCGTCATATCATTTGGCATGTTATCCACCTCTTATTTAAGCAATAAAATATTTAATGTATTTAAATATTAATACCACGAACAAAATCCGTCAACACTTTTTATTCATAAAAACGTTTACATTCTTGACACAAAGTTGTATAATTTTCGTCGAAGTTAATATTGACAGTCACGGAGAATCGGAGTATACGGCTATGAATCATAAAAAAGGGAACTTTTTTATATTTCATGGCCTTTTTGTATTCTCTCTGACGTACGACACTTCGAATTAATTAGGGGAGGATTTTCATTTTATGTTTTTCACACAATTCTTTAAACCTGCGCCCCACGCGGAACGCTTACCAGCTGATCGCGTTGATAGTGAATACCGTAAATTACGTTTACAAGTATTCTTAGGTATCTTCATCGGCTATGCAGGTTATTACTTTGTTCGAAAAAACTTTTCACTTGCAATGTTCTTCCTTGCTCTTACTTTAAACACAGGATCGACAAAAGCGAAACAAGCTTAAACAAAATATAATATGTAAATAAAGAATAGCTCTNNAGAGCTATTCTTTATTTACAGCACTTTTCTTACTATTTATAACAACCAAATCCTTCCCTACTATAAAATTAAAACATTTGCTGAAACGTCTTTATTAAAACTGCTAACGTAACAGATGCAGCAAATCCCCCTAAACAAATTAAGCTTACCCCTTGACTATATGATAAATTTTGAAATGATTTCATTTCTTCCATCCTCCCTATCTCCCCTTTGATACTCTTATTTTACCAACGGGGAAAATTTCATAACATCGATTTCTCTGACAACTAACTTACAAATTTGTAAGTTAACATTTTTTAAAACTTATATATTTAGTATGTCCATACACTCTCCCTTTATACGTCAAAAAAGACCTCGAATTATATCCAGGTCTTGCTTTCGCTAATACATATTTCACTCAATTTATTTTACAATCATCACCGGGCATTTCACACGCTTTGCTATTTTATGACTAACACTACCAAGTACCATTTCTTGCAATGTATTTAATCCTCTACTTCCAGCAACAACAAGATCTATATCCCCTGTATTTACATACTGAACGATCGTATCTCCAGGATCACCGTGTAGAATCGTAATTTTGTAGGAAATGTTCTCTTTCTTTAATAAACCCTCAATCTCTTTTAATTTATCTTTTCGACTAGCTGATATTGTTTCTAAATCTGTTTGTCCTTGTATAATATCTGATTTTGCCGTTCTATTATCTACTACGTACACAACTTCAATATTTGTTTCTTCGTTAAATTTCGCAATATATGTTGCATGCTCTGCTGCTCGAACTGCATGTTCAGAACCATCGCATGCTAATATAATTTGTTTGTACATATGCTGAATCCCCTTTTCGTTATCCTACTCGTATTATAATACAAAAGCCCCCTTTTTTGTCTTTCAAAAAAGAGGGCTTACACATGAATATAAAATTAAAAAATTGTAGTTCTTTATCCAGCAATTCTTTTATTATAAGCAGCTAAATTTGTAACGAGTTTCGAGCTACGTTCATTTAATCCCGTTATACTTACTTTCACACCACTTTGTTCATATTTCATAATAACTTTATCAATTGCGGCTACCGCTGAATCATCCCATACATGTGCGTGAGTAAAGTTCAACTCAATTTCTTTCACACTTTCATCGTAAGAAACATTCTTTATAAAATCGGCCGTAGACGCAAAGAAAAGTTGACCATGAATTTCATATATTTTCTTATTTTCAATATATAAATGTTTCACGTGGATCTTTGCCATATTGAATGCAAATAAAACCGCACTAATTACTGTTCCGATAATTACACCTAACGCTAAATTATGTGTGATTAGAACAACGACAACCGTTACGATCATAACAAAAGCATTCCCTTTCGGCACCTTATGAATCGTTGCTACAGAGTTCCAATCAAATGTTCCGATTGAAACCATAATCATAACAGCAACTAAAGCTGCCATCGGAATATGAACAACATAATCTCCTAAAACGAATAGTAATACGATTAAAAAACCACCCGCTACAAATGTTGATAAACGACCTCGTCCACCTGATTTAATGTTAATAACAGATTGCCCAATCATTGCACATCCTGCCATTCCTCCGAAGAAACCAGCCACACTGTTTGCAATCCCTTGTCCACGTGCCTCTTTGTGCTTATTACTTTCTGTATGTGTCATATCATCTAAAACCGAAGCCGTTAATAATGACTCTAATAATCCAATAATTGCAAGCATAACTGCGTACGGTAAAATAATCCCTAATGTCTCAAGTGTAAAAGGCACGTCAGGAATACTAAAAAACGGTAATTCTTTCGGTAAGTTTCCCATATCCCCTACTGTTTTTAACTGTAATCCGCTCATAAGTGCAATGCTTGTCACAATAATAATTGAAATAAGTGTAGACGGGACAGCCGTCGTAATACGTGGAAATACATATATAATTGCAAGTCCTAATGCGACAAGTGCATACATTTGCCAAGTTGCATTTTTAAAATGTGGCAATTGCGCTGTAAAAACTAAAATGCCAAGTGAATTTAAAAAACCACTCATCACTGATTTCGGAATAAACTTCATAAATGAGCTCAGTTTGAACACACCAAAAATAATTTGGACAATACCGGTTAATATAGTCGCGGCAAATAAATATTGCAAACCGTGATCTTTAACGAGCGTTACCATTAATAATGCCATTGCACCTGTTGCAGCTGAAATCATCCCAGTCCTTCCGCCAACAAATGAAATAGTAACCGCAATACAAAAAGCTGCGTATAATCCAACGGTCGGATCTACGCCCGCAATAACGGAGAACGCGATTGCTTCAGGAATTAATGCTAAAGCAACAACAATCCCTGATAGTACGTCCCCTTTCACGTTGGAGAACCAATCATTTTTTATCGTTTGAAACAAACTACCACTCCTCTACTCTTTTATCATTTGATTTTCTCCATAAGAAAATCTAGCCGACTGCACGAAGGCTATTATATAACGAGTAAAGGATTTTGCGCTATGTAAAAGTTTCCTAAAGAAAAAGACACTACTTTAGCAGCGTCTTTTCTCATTTCATTAATGTCCACCGTGTCCTTGACCACTTTCTTGCACAATCTCTAACCTCTCATCTAGTATACCTTGTGTTTCAAATGAAATATCACTCGTACTTCCTAATAAGAAGCCGTGATTATACGGTCCAAGTGTTGGATCATCTTTAAACTTCGGTTGGATAGTAGCAAGGAAGTCATACACTGGTTGCGAAGCTTTTCCTTCCTCCAGTAAGACAACCGGTGCATGTTTACCCATATGTGAAAACGGAGCTCCTGCAACCGCTAAATCTGGTGTTGTACTCGAAACAAACGACAAACCATGACCTGGTTTTGTAAATCCCCAGCCGAATTTCGTTTTTTCATCTTTAAATTTTGCAAACGCAATTGAATTTTCTGTCGGTGTTTCGCCACTAATACGCGTTACTTTTCCATATTTGCTTAACTCTTTTTCTACTTCTTTTGAAACAATTTTTTCTGGGCCTAATACATATATATTGGCTTTCTCTTTTCTCATCTTTAATGCCTCTATCGTAGAATCTGGTACTTTATTTTTCTCTACATACAGCAGCGGCTCTGGCATATGAGAAATCCAGTTTACAGCTGGTGTTGTGTATAAACGTCCTTCTTCTTCGGATGAACCGATAATAACGCTATTCGGATAACTTCCTGTTATATCGGCATACTCTTTATCAACACCTTTTGCAAATGTAGCTGGGTCCGTTTCTTTTATTTGTTTTACTTTATAGGCTTTTAATTGTTCAAGAGCAGCTGTCCCTACATCTCCCATCACCATAATTTGCGTTCCCTCCTTCGTTCCAAGAGGATTTAATCGTTTTATTTCTTTTAACGTCATTTCAGGTACCTTTTCTTTTTCTATAAATAAAATCGGTCCGTTGTTTGGATGATGAATAAGATCTGCACTTGCAATCCCTAATTGCCACTCGTTTACTGGTACTAAAATAACCGCGCCTGGCTGATTCTCTTTATGAGTTGCTGGCCATATCGTTTGTGAAGTTAATACTGCCATTTGCAATGAATCAGTTGTATTTAATCTCGTCACATTTTTTAAACTTGTCGTTAATAAATCATTCGATGCACCTATATTCATTTCTTTCGGCGCAGTTACCTCCTGATTCATTTTCATTTCCGTTTTCTCTGTTTCCTTCTCTTTTGTAGATTCATGGTTTGTATGATCCATATTATTCGTTTGGCCACATGCAGCAAGACCAAATGCTGTAATTATCGTTACGCCCAAAATGCAGGTTGTTTTTTTCATTATATCGCCTCCGTATTCGTTATTATTGAGCCAATATCCTTACCTAAAGTAGGAGTTCAACTAAACAATAACAAGCAATTCTGAAGAAATTATGCAGATGCATTATAATCTGCACCATTTCTTCATGATTTTGACTTACAATTTAAGTAATACAAATGCGGAGGTACTCTATGATTGACATACTACTCGTAGACGATGAACCGAGAATGCTTGAATTATTAACGCTTTATCTCACTCCAATCGGATATAACTGCATATGTGCAGTATCTGGGGAAGAAGCTATTTCACATATAGAGAATCGAAATTTCAAATTTGTTTTACTCGATATTATGATGCCAAAGATGGACGGATGGGAAACATGTAAAAGAATTCGTTCCTTTAGTAACGTTCCTATCATTATGGTCACTGCTCGTGATCAAACAGTAGATGTCGTCCAAGGATTAAAACTCGGGGCAGATGATTACATAACAAAACCTTTCCATGAAGAAGAGCTTTTCGCGAGAATTGAAGCTGTTTTAAGGCGGACGAATGAACATAAACAAATACAATATCATAGTATTTTATGGGATGAAGCAAAGCATTCCGCCTCTGTCCATAATGAAGAACTTCTCCTCACGCCAATCGAATTCTCTTTACTCGGGTTATTTTTACGCCATGTGAACTACGTATTAAGCCGTGATCAGCTCATTGAACGAGTTTGGGGATTCAATACAAATACAGAAGATCGTACAGTCGATTCACATATTCGTAATTTGCGTGATAAATTACGAAAAGTAAACTTCCCTATCGATCATCATTTGAAAACTGTATACGGAGTTGGTTATCGATGGATTGATACCGAAGATCAAGGAGCGAAACGATGAAACGAATCTCTATTCAATTCGGATTTTATTTTTTAATTGTTACACTTTTAATAGAAAGTGTTCTATTTGTTTTGCTTTATTATAGCCTTGTAAACAATAGAGTAAATGAAGAAATGACTGCTTTATTAAAGCGTGGAAATAGTCACCGAGATGTTCTTGAAAAATATTATGACAAGCAAACAATCTCCCATGTCGCTTTAATGGAATCCGAAGCTGAAACAACTGTCGTTATTACAGATGCGAATAAAGACGTATTAGCAAAATCTAATGAAATAAACACGACTATAAAAAATCATATTAGTGGAATGCAAACTCGAACCGACCATAACGGAGCTATTATAGAAAATCATTGGAAAACGTCTAATTATATTTGTACAGTTAGCCCCATTGTAGTAGGTGGAAAACATGAAGGCTATGTGTACATGTTTCTTGAAACAAAATCCATTGAAGAGATGGTTAATAGGCTAACAAAACAATTCCTTATTGCCGGTATCATCACATTTCTACTAACAGTCATCACCATTTTTCTATTATCCCGTTTATTAACAAAACCATTGTTACACATGAAACAAGCGACCGAAAAAATGAGTAAGGGCGATTTATCAGTTTCGTTAACGACTACTCGAAATGACGAAATTGGGGAATTAGCATCATCTATCCAAACGCTCGCAAATGATTTACATTATATGAAAACAGAAAGAAGTGAATTTCTAGCAAGTGTTGCTCACGAATTACGAACACCGTTAACATACGTAAGGGGTTATGCGGACATTGCTTTAAAAGAAACCACATCTCCTGAGCAACGTTTGCGATATTTATCTATTATAAAAGATGAGTCTGATTACATTACAAACTTAGTTCAAGATTTATTTTCACTCGCTCAAATGGAACAACATAATTTTTCTATTCAAGTAAAGGAAGTACATTTACATACCTTCTTCACTCGCATAACCGAAAAAGTAAACGCCATATATAAAGAACGATACATTAAAGTTTCTTTCACTTGTCCTCCTACACTGTTAGTAAACTTAGATGAACAGCGATTCGAACAAGTGATAGTGAACATTTTAAATAACGCCTATAGACATTCAAAAGAACATTCTCATATCAATATTTCTGTGACAGAAGAACATAAACGTATTTCCATTACAATTGAAGATGAAGGCGAAGGTATTCCGCCTGAAGAACTCCCTCACATTTTTGACCGTTTTTATCGTGTTGATAAAGCAAGAACACGTGCTACAGGCGGAACCGGTTTAGGACTATCTATCGTGAAGGAAATTGTAGAGCTACACGGCGGGAATATTTCTGTCACAAGTGAAATTGATCATGGGTCTTGCTTTACTATTTCATTGCCATTTATATAAAAACACGACTATCATCAATAGTCGTGTTTTTATTATTTTACTTTATAATATAGATTCACAAACTGTCCAAAACGTTTCGTATCCGTTAAAGTTAAATGAATTTCTGGATTCTTGTCTTGAAATAACGGAACGCCAGAACCTAATATGTGAGGGGTAATCGTGACAACATATTCATCAATTAGATTATTCTTAAAGAACTCTCTCAGTAGGCTTCCTCCACCGACCATCCATATTTTAGATCCTTCCTGCTCTTTTAACTTTTTTACAAACTCCACTATATCTTCATTTACAAACTCTACATGTTCGTTTGAACCTTTTTCTGAATTAGAAAAAACATAACATTTTTCATTAACGTACGGAAAGGTTTCCGTATGCTCTACTACATAATCGTACGTTTTCTTTCCCATAATTATTGTATCAATTGTTTCATACATTTCTGTATAACCGTTATCTCCTTCACCTTCCGTTTCCATTAACCACTCTAAATCATCATTTTCTTTCGCAATATATCCGTCTAAGCTCGCCGCTATAAACAAAACAATCTCACGTGACATATCTATTCCTCCTTGCATCTCATCTTGATAACATTATGATATAAACAATATACTAACAATAAAACACGACAATTTATGTCATGTTTAAAAAAGAAAAAAGGTGATACATTTGTCAAAAGCTAAACGCTTATTAGATATTCTTATATTTGCTTCTGCGAAAAAAACATTTACAGCTCAAGAAATAGCTGATGAATTTAATATTTCCGTCCGTACGGTTCATAGATACATTTTAGATTTAAGTGATATGGGGTTACCTATTTATGCTGAACAAGGTCGTAACGGAGGATATAAAGTATTAACGAATAGAGTAATTCCCCCTATTTTATTTACGGAAGAAGAAGCGGTCTCTATCTTTTTTGCATTTCAATCTTTAAGCTACTACCGAGACTTGCCTTTTAATGCAGAGATTAATTCTGTTACGCATAAACTGTATAGCTCTCTACAACATGATGCGAAAGCGAAAGTTGATAAAATACGTTCTTATATTGCCTTTTGGAATCCGAAAAGAACTATTGATACACCACTTTTAAAAGAAGTATTAACTGCCGCCATTGAAAATAAAAATTTACACTTTCAATACGAATCTAAATCAGGAATAAAAACAAAACATGTTCATCCTATCGGTGTATATGCTCATGACGGGCTATGGTACTTACCATCCTATGACTTTAGTAGAAAAAAAGTATTATTGTATCGCGTCGATCGTATTCTCTCTATATTATCCACAGAAGAAAATGAAGATACATTCATGAATTTAGAAGAGTGGTTTACCTCTAACTATAACGTAGTACACAGTCCTACTCAGTTACATGTTTTACTAACAACAGAAGGTGTACGCCAATGTAAAAGCGTTCCTTACCTTGAAGAGTTTGTTGTAGTAAACGAAGATGGAACAGGATATATACATTCAACAATTGATAAAGGTGAAGTCAATTTTATTACCCCTTTATTTTATAGACTTGGAAAAGATGCAAAAGTGTTAGAACCGAAAGAATTGATAGATGGTTTACGTATACGCGCGAAAGAAATTTTACATATGTATGAAGACGAAAAAAGCTGCTAAATATAAGCAGCTTTTTGGTTCAGTTGTTCCTATTGTTTTTACTATTGACGAATATCAAACCACCAACGATGTTTCGCATTCATATTTTCAGTTTCGCCAGTTCCTCTGTAATTGAAAGCATCCAAAAAGATTGAATCTAGTTTATCCTCATCTACAAAATAACCTAAGTTAACTTTTACCGTTTCTCCCGGTCGGATACTGCCAATATTGTAAAAGCTTTTCCCGTCTCCGTGAGGTTCTAAATAATCCACTTCACCCGTCATAATATTTCTTTCTGCAATTCCATCTTTCCCAGCATAATTCCATACATTACCCTTACTTTTGAGTACTTGCATGGATGGATGCATATAGATTTCTTTTGTCGCCTGTTTACCTATATTTTTCACTGTTGTTGTCAGGTAGACAAATTTAGGATGAATTAATTTCGACTCTACTAATTGATCAATTGAATCTTTACCATTTCCAAGTTTATATTCATCTCGTCTATATGGTATCAATTGTCCTACTTGATCCAAAGCTTGATTCTCGCTTAGTCTCCCTAATCCCGTTTCATTAAAGTTTTCATGCTTAAAATCTTTGATTGAATCAAAAACTTCAACTTTTTCTATCACATATTCAATTTTGCTGTTATCCATAGATATCGTTACTGGAACCTTTTGCCCTATATGAAATAGTTGTTTGCTATCTTTTTTCAAAGGAATCACCTTAGTTGTTTTAGGCTTACTTTCTTCGCTAAAATACTTTTTATCATAATCTGTTATATGTGATGCCTTTTCTTTTGACGTAGGCTCAAGTGAAATGTTTCCTAACACATCCAGCATTTGTTCTTCGTTTATATCGTTTCCAATATAACTTTGTAACATAATTCCCTCTTCCTCAAAATAGAGAAAAATCACCCTATTAAACATTAAATCTTTATTTCCAGTGTCTTTATGAACAATCACTGCTTTTTTACCATTTATCTCCTTTTCCTCATAACTTTTCGAATACATAGTTTGAAAATCCGAGTTTTTTCCTATCCTCCAAAGAGCGAATGAAAATCCCCCCTTTGCGTAGTTATCTTTAAATGAATATTTCATAGCACTGTCATCAATCGCTTCCATATTTTCTGGTAATTTACCAACCTTCAACTTATACCACTGATCACTCTTTTTCGAATCCTTATTTGTTACTGAAACATTTACTTCGTAATTTTGTTTTTGAACAATCATATTATAAACTTTCACTGCACCAAAAACGGTTGTCGGCATACCAATCAATAAACAGGCAGCAGCGATTAACATACGATGTCTTTTACGCTTTTTCTGTGGTCGCTCGCCCTTCAGCTTCATTTCTTCCATAAACAATTTCTTTTTGCGCGTATATGTATGTGAAAATTCATGTTGTTCTTCGAGTTTATCAAAATCATCTAAAGCAATTTTTTCAGCAAGGTCATACATTTCTTTGGAGTTCTTTGAATTCGTCATGTTGTATACCTCCTATCATATTTTGAACTCGTTTTCGAGCACGCTCAAACTGCTTACGGACATTAACCTCCGTTATCCCCATGACACTTGAAATTTCTTGATACGTTAAGTTATAGAAGACTTTGTACTTAAATACCTGTCTATTAGATTCATTTAACTCTTTTAGCAATGTATCAATTTGAACCTCAGACATTGTACGTTTTTCCCACTCTTCAATATTTTCATCTACTGCTTCTGTTGATTCTCTTTCATATTCTTCTAAAAATGTTTCATGTCGTTTATTTTTCCGGTAACTATCAATTGCCTTGTTTTTTGCGACCCTCAAAATGTAGCGTTTAAGCTCTTCAGTATTCAAACTATGAAGTTTTTCCAAGTTCTTATAAAGAGTAATAAATGTCTCTTGAACCGCATCTTCAGCCTGTTGAATATTATTTAAAATAGAATACGCTACATAATAAACTTTTTGTTCATACAACTCATATAGCTCTTCCATCTTTTCATAATCGTTGTTTGTAACTTTCATATAATTCCTCCTCTCACTCTATATAACGAATGGACGATATAATTTGTGACACTACAGCATTCTTTAATATATAAAATCGAATAATAGAATAAACAAAAGCCCAATTTNNAAATTGGGCTTTTGTTTATTAGAATTTTCCTGATTGTATCTCTAAGAAAAATCCTCTTACACCTTTTCAATATGCAGTATTTGCTCTATCGCTTCTTTTAACAAATTCTTTGTCTCTTCTAAGTTATGATTTTTCTTGTCTCCCGGTTGTACTGCATAAAACTCGGCAAATGAGCGCTCTTTATACCTTGGTACGACATGCATATGATAGTGCGTTAGTTCGTTAAAGATTCCACCATTTTGACAAATTGTAATTCCATCTAGTTTATATAGTACCTTAATTGCTTTTGCAATAATCTTAGACGCATCCATAATCGATTTTGCTACAATATCATCTAATTCATCTACCTCTAAAACATGTTGCTTTGGCACAATTAAAGTATGTCCTGGATAGAAAGGTTCATGATCTAAAAAGCAAGTCACATAGTCATCTTCATATACTTTATATATCATTTCTTCTTCGTTTGCTAATTTACAACCTAAACATTTCATGATACTTCCCCCTCTGTTAAAAACAGAAAAACGTGAGAGCCGTATTCTCACGTTTTTCTATTTCACTTTATTAGTTCAATTGTTTCCGTAACCTTTATACTATCTTTTACAGATTGAACAATCGTGCAATTTTTCACCGCAAGTTGCAGCGCCTTGTCCAACTGCTCTTCTGTAATGTTTTCCGCTTTAATTTTATAATGCAAATGAATACTTTCAACTGGCTTTGATAAAGCTTCACTTCTACCAATTTCAGTCTCAATTGTAAACGTATCGTATGCAATGCGTTTCTTTTCTAAAATTGTGCGAAAGACAATTGCACTGCATCCCGCGATGGAAGAAACGAGTAATTGTAACGGTGAATACCCGTTTTCTTTTCCAATCGCTAATGGACCATATGATAAATCTGCCTCTATATCATCGTGTTTGATTGTTAGTTTCATGTGTATTTTCCATCTCCACTTTCATCGGCTTCTTCCGTTTCTTACTTATATAATAATATATGTAGCAGAAAATGATAAATGGAATACCACAATATAACGCCATTCTTTGTTCTGGAATAAATGCTAAGCTAATAACAACGATGCTATTTGTAATTAAAGCTAAAATTGGAACAATCGGATATAAAGGCGTTTTATACTTTAAATCCTCTAATTTCCCTCCGCCTTTGATATACTGACTTCTAAAGCGTAGTTGTGATAAAGCAATAATGATCCAACTTGAAACAGCCGATAAACCAGCTATAGATAATAAGTACATATATACTGTATCTTCTGCAAGGAAGCTTGTTAATAAGGATAATGCTGCAACAGCAATCGTTACGACTAGTGCTGTAATTGGAATACCTCGTTTATTTACTTTCTTGAAAGAAGTTGGTGCCATTCCTTCATTTGCAAGTGACCATAGTATACGCGTTGCTGCATATAATCCTGAGTTCGCTACAGATAATAAAGCAGTAATAATAACGAAGTTCATAATATCAGCTGCATATGGAATACCGATTTTATCAAATACAACTACGAATGGACTTTCAATTACTCCAGCTTCTTTCCAAGAAATTAATCCTACTAAAATTGTCATTGTTAAGATGAAGAATATCATAATACGCCATACTGTATTACGAATCGCACGTGGAATTGTTTTTTCAGGCTCCTGACTCTCTCCTGCTGCAATCCCGATTAACTCTGTTCCTTGGAACGAGAAGTTAACTGTAATCATCGTAAGTAATACCGCTGCCAGTCCATTCGGGAATAGCCCGCCATCACTTACAAAGTTAGAGAAAAGAGGTGCTGCTTCTTTTCCGTCATATGGTATAAATCCTAATAATGCACTACCACCAAGAACGATAAATGCAAGAATTGTAACTACCTTAATACTAGAGAACCAAAACTCTAATTCAGCATAACTTTTTGCTGATATCGCATTGGAAGCATATAAAATAACCCCGAATACAAGACACCATACCCAAACATCAACATTCGGAAACCATCTTTTCATCATTAAACCAATCGACGTTAATTCTAATCCTACTGTTACTGCCCATCCAATCCAGTATAGCCAGCCGATCATAAACCCTGTTCCCGGTCCAATAAACTTCGTTGCATACTTTTGGAAAGAACCTGAAACTGGCATCGCTACCGTTAGCTCTCCAAGACAAAGCATTGTTAAATACATAATAAATCCGCCCACTAAATAAGAGAGAATTGCTCCCCCTGGTCCAGCCTGATTAATAGTATAACCTGACCCTAGAAAAAAGCCCGTCCCGATTACACCACCAAGTGCGATCATAAATAAATGTCTACTCTTCATCGTACGATGTAATTTCTCATTCGTTGTTTGCTGCATCTTAATCCTCCCCTGCAAATACCCCTGTCTCTTTTTAAAATTTTCTGATAATAAAAATATACACGAAAGCGATTACAATTTCTATATAAAATTAAAACTTTTCTGATAAAACAATACAAAAAATCGAATCATTGTAAGATTAAGATTCTATTTAGAGGAAAATAAGGATAAACAAGGAAAAACCCTCACATATATTGTAAGGGTTAACGGAGTTCTAATCTTCTCGATAAAATTGATAAACTGTAATTTACGATAAAGTACATACAAGCTACTACTATAAAAGTCGGAATCATATAATTTACATTCTGTCCGCTAATAATTTGAGCGTTATGCATAAGTTCTGGTAATGATATAACAACTGCGAGCGATGTATCTTTCAGTAATGAAATAAACTGACTAACAAGCGGCGGGACCATTCTTCTTAATGCTTGTGGCAAAATAATATGCCACAGCGCTTGAACATACGTTAATCCGGAAGACCTCGCTGCTTCGATTTGCCCTTTTTCGATAGATAATAGACCACTTCGAACAATTTCAGATATCATTGCAGCTTCAAATATTGTTAAAGCGACAATTGTGGCTGTTATAATTTCTAATTTCAAGCCCGCTTCAGGCAGTGCAAAATACGTAAAAAATATAATTAAAAGTAACGGTAAATTCCGAATTACTTCAACGATGCAACCTAGTATTTGTGAGACGACGGGTATTTTTGTATACCGCATAATCCCTATTACACTACCAATAATAAAGCTAAGTACAATTGCTACGAGCGCTACCTCTAATGTTATAAGCAATCCTTTTAATAAAAATAGAATATGATCACCTGTTATTGCTCCCTTAAAATCCATTTACACCGCCTCCTTTGCCAAGCGTTTTTCTAAATAACGCACTAGCATACTGAGCGGAATTGTTAATATTAAATAAAACATCCCAACAAATATATATACATCAAACGTAACAAACGTCTTCGTTGAAATTAAGTCTCCTTGATACATTAAATCTGTCCCAGCAATAATTCCGAGTATAGAAGAATTTTTAACTAAATTGAGAAATTGATTTCCTAGAGGAGGGATTACGATTTTCACCGCTTGGGGTAAGACAATATAATACATTCCCTGCACATACGTTAATCCTGAAGAGCGCGCCGCTTCCATTTGACCTTTCGCAACTGATAAAATACCAGCGCGAATTACTTCTGCAATAAATGCTGCCGTATATATCGTAAGCGTAACTGTCCCCGCTACAAAACCATTTAACGTAATTCCTATTACAGGTAACGCGAAATAAAATATAAATGCAATTAATACGAGCGGAATATTTCTTACAAACTCTACAAAAACAGATCCCATCCAATTTAAAATACGAATAGGTGCAATACGCATTACCGCCAAAATTACTCCTAAAATAAAACTTCCTATTAATGCAATTACACTAGACATCACTGTATACTTAAATCCTTCTAAATACATATCAATGTTATTCGTTAATATAGAAAAATCAGGCACATATTCTCCCCTCTTTCTTTACAAGAAGAGGATGAGTATCTCTCATCCTCTCATCCTTATTATTTATTCCAATTAGTTTCACTTTATTTTTCTTGTTTTTGACCGATCCATTTTTCATATAATTTATCGTATTCTCCATTAGCTTTCATATCTTTTAATAAACTATTAATCTCTTTCGTTAAATCATCCGCACCTTTTTGCACGGCAATGCCGTACGGTTCATCCGTAAAAATTTTCCCTACAACTTCATAATTAGAATCTTGTTTTGCCATTCCATAAAGAATTGCATTATCTGTCGTTAAAACATCACCTTTACCTGCTTTTAACGCTGTAAATGCTTCACTGTAATTTTCAAATTCTAATACAGTTGATTCTGGTGATTTTTGACGTATATTATTTGTAGACGTTGAACCTTTTACAGCTAATACCTTCACACCTTTTTTCACATCATCAATACTTTTAATATCGCTTCCTTTTTTCACAAGTAACGATTGCCCTGCTTTAAAATATACATCTGAAAAATCAACCTCTTTTTTACGTTCTTCTGTAATTGTCATTGTCGCGATAATTGCATCAATATCACCATTTTTTAACATTGGAATACGTGTTTTAGACGTTACTTCTTTCAGCTCTAGCTTCTTTTCATCACCAAGAATTTTTTTCGCAAGCGCCTTCGCGATATCAACATCGAACCCTTCTACCTGCCCTGTTGAAGGATTTTTCAGCCCAAATAAATTCGTATCATTCTTCACCCCAACTACTAATTTCCCACGCTTCTTAATTTGCTCAACGACTCCACCTTGCTTCGTATTCGTTTCTTTCGCCTCATCTTTTTTACTTCCACATCCAGCAATGATAAGCACGAATAAACATGAAAATACGATTAAGGTAAACAACTTTTTCATTTTAAGCATGAAATTCCTCCTTTAATGATTTAACACTCGGCTTAAAAATAAACGAGCTCTTTCTTGTTCAGGATTTGCAAAAAATTGTGCCGGTGTTGTATCCTCGATAATTTGGCCGTCATCCATAAATAAAATTCGATCCGCGACCTCACGTGCAAATCCCATTTCATGTGTGACGACAACCATCGTCATCCCTTCTTTAGCCAGCATTTTCATAACATCAAGTACTTCCCCAATCATCTCTGGATCAAGGGCAGACGTAGGCTCATCAAATAGCATAATTTTTGGCTGCATCGTAAGTCCCCTAGCAATCGCTACCCTTTGCTGTTGACCTCCTGATAATTGATGCGGGTATACACCAGCCTTCTCCGGAATTCCTACTTTCTCTAGATAAAACATCGCTGTTTTCTCTGCTTCTTCTTTTGAAACTTTATTTACTTTAATCGGTGCTAGTGTAATATTTTGAAGAACTGTTTTATGTGGGTATAAATAAAAATGCTGAAAAACCATCCCAATATTTCGGCGTAATTCATTCATATTTATTTTTTTATTGTGCACTTCTGTATTTTGTACAATTAATTCTCCATCTGTAATGGTCTCCAATTGGTTTATACACCGAAGTAGTGTGCTTTTTCCTGATCCTGAAGGACCAACTACTACCACCACTTCACCCTTTTTCACTTGCACATTAATATTTTTCAAAACTTGAAAGTTACCGTAATATTTATTTACGTTACGAAACTCTATCAACATACTCCCCCCTTTCCCTAAACAAAGCATGTACATTCTTTTTATATTCAAAAATAGGCAAAAAAATAACTTTCAGCTTCATTTTGTCCATAAAAAAAGCAAAGGGATTTTCCCTTTGCTTTTTCATTTCTATTAAGATACTTCTTCTTTCTTATCTTTTCCGTATTCATGCTCCCAAAAATCAGCATTTTTAATTCCTAATGGCCCTGGATCGAATACTGGATCTTTGCCTTCTTTTTTCTGTTTTTCATAATCCTTTAATGCAACTAATGCTGGCTTTTGTAATAATAAAATCGCTATAATATTAACCCAAGCCATAATACCTACACCGATATCGCCTAAAGCCCAAGCTGTTGCTGCTGTTTTTATACACCCATAGAATACTGCTCCTAAAAATACAAACTTTAGTATCATGGACAGCCAAGGACGATCTTTATCACGATTTAAGTACGCGATATTCGTTTCTGCAATGTAGTAATACGCCATTATCGTTGTAAACGCGAAGAATAATAGCGAGATTGCGACGAAACCGTTTCCAAAACCAGGGAATACAGATTCTACCGCTGCCTGTGTATATCCAGGTCCTGGCTGCGCACCGTTTAGTTTATTAACGATAAAGTTTTTTCCGCTTGCATCAAATACGTTATACATGCCTGTAATAATCATCATAAATGCTGTTGCTGAACAAACAAATAATGTATCAATGTAAACGGAAAATGCTTGCACTAAACCTTGTTTAGCTGGATGTGATACTTCAGCCGCTGCTGCTGCGTGTGGTCCAGTTCCTTGCCCTGCTTCATTAGAATAAATACCACGTTTTACTCCCCAAGAAATTGCTAAACCGATAATACCACCAAAAGCTGCTTCTAATGCAAAAGCACTTCTTATAATTAACATAAATGCTTCTGGTAATTTTTCAATATTCATAGCGACAATAACGCAAGCTACTAAAATATAACCAACTGCCATAAACGGTACGACAACTTGCGCTACGTTAACAATTCTCTTTACTCCACCGAAAATGATAAGAGCTAATACAACTACTAATAACGCTCCTGATACTGTAGTGTTAATTCCAAAAGCTGTTTCTAAACTTACAGCAATACTATTCGCTTGAACACCCGGTAATAAAAGTCCTGTTGCAAGAATTGTTGCTGCAACGAATACTAAAGCATACCATTTAACCCCTAAACCTTTTTCAATGTAATAAGCAGGACCACCTCGGAACTGCCCTTGATGTTTCGTCTTATATATTTGTGCTAATGTCGACTCTACATAAGCAGAACCTGCTCCTAAAAAGGCTACTGCCCACATCCAAAATACAGCTCCTGGCCCACCGAATGCAACCGCTGTTGCTACCCCAGCAATATTCCCTGTCCCAACACGTCCTGATAACGAAAGGGCTAACGCCTGGAATGAAGAAACACCAGCCTCTGATTTTTCTCCCTGAAATGTAAGCTTCACCATTTCTCCTACATGCCTTACTTGTAAAAACCTCGTCCGAATAGAAAAGTATAAACCTACTCCTAAACATAAATAAACAAGTGCGGGACTCCAAACAATATTATTTAACCAATTTACGAAAGCTTCCACCATTCCCCCTCCTTCTTTATAAAGAATATTCAGAATATATATAAAATTATAAGTGCATAACGAATCTATAACAATATTATTTTAATAAAACAAACATATTTTTGCATAAAAAAACAAAGTATATATTTGTTTTATATACTTTGTTTTGAAAAAAATGTATTATATATTCACAATCGCTTCATTTTTTATAATTCTTCCATATAGCTCTTCTGATAATTTCCGGAAATTATCTGGCATATCTTTCCCTTTAAACTTCTTCTGGAGCGTCCCGTATAAACCTATATCACGTAAACGTAAAAATAACGGCAACGATTCATACCAACTATCCGCCAGCCTATGCTCATATTCGTATCCCGTTCTTAACACTTGTAACTGTTTACGCGCAAATTCCGTTTTCTCCTCCGCTGTCCACGGTGTAAAAAGAACCGAGTAATAAAGAACCATTGCCAAATCATGAATGAAGTAATTATAAGATGCATCATCAAAATCAAAGATTGTTAGCTCTTTTCCATCATAATGAAAATTACCTGGATGAATATCACCGTGCATAAGACCGAACGTTTCCTTTTTGATTGGCAACAGCTTTATTTCATCCATTAACACCGTAGCAGTCTCTTTCACTTTCTCATCTTCTAATTCATTAACAATGCTACTTTCATCCTTTTCCCACGTATCACGGTAAGCTGTTTTAGGGTAATTCATTGTAAGACGATGCAGTTGTCCAATTGCTTTTCCCCATGCTTTAAAGTAAGAATATCCCCAATACGGCGATTCCTCTCCTTTTACTTGCTCACCTTTTGCATATGTAAATAAAGATGCGAAAAAGAAAGTCCCATCCTCTGCTATAAGTTCTTCTACAAGATTTTGAGATGCTGAATAGAGAGGTCCTGCTACCTTTGCACCATTCTCCGCAACATACCGTAAAAAATCTAGTTCAGCCTCTACCTCTTTTTTAGATCGATGAGAAGAATGTGTTAAACGTAATACGTAATCTTCATTATTTTTATCCTTCGCCTTAAAAATATAATTCTCAAAATCACCAAGTGGCTTGTCTTCCACTGTTACATGAAATGCCTTTGTTGCTCTTGCTAAAATTTCTTGTGAAAAAACTCGTTCTACAGTTATTTCCATATATATCCCTCCTATATCCCTTATCTAATTCAATAGTAACAAAAAAAAGTACTGCTTTAATATTAAATAATCTAAGCATAAATTTCTCACAAAAAACAAAAATTAACAGAAGTGACTTTATTCTAAAAGAGGTGGAAATTATGACAGATTATAAAAAACAACAAGAGAGTAAGAGTCAAAAGCATATGTTTCCATCACTTCCGGAGAACATTAATTACATTGAAAACAAACTTTCCCATTCAGATGATATAAAAAAATTAGATGTTCCTTTTCAAAATGGAAAAGGAACAATCTTATATATCGAATCTTTAGCAGACCCAAATTTAATTCATCAGCTCGCTCTTGAGCCCCTATTAACTAGATCAGAGCTGTCTTTGGATAAAGTTTTTTCCACATTAAATATGAAAAAAGAAACAAATTTAAATTATGGTGTGCAGCTTTTATTACAAGGTAAATCATTATATTTTCATGAACAAGTCGAATTCTTTTGTATTTTCGAAACGGCTCTATCTTTAAAAAGAGATATAACAGAACCTGATAATGAAGGCATTGTACGTGGACCGCATACTGGTTTTGTAGAGGATTTAGCAACGAATTTAGCTTCTATTCGTAAACTCATTAAAAGTCCGAATTTAGTTGTTAAGTATTTTACACTCGGTGAAGAAATGCACACGAAAGTGGCTATCGCTTATATTCAAAATATAGCGAATGATGATCTCGTTACAGAAGTAAAAAGAAGATTACAAACGATTAAAACGGATGCATTAATGCCACCAGGCTACATACAAGAGTTTATAGAAGATACGTCTTTCTCACCCTTTCCGCAGCAATTAAATACAGAGCGTCCAGATAGAACTGCCGCTAATTTAATGGAGGGGCGAATTGCTATTTTATCTGACGGAGATCCAACAGCTCTTATCGTTCCTGTTACGTTATTTGCTTTCTATCAATCACCAGATGATTATAATAACCGCTGGATTGTCGGTTCTTTCATCCGAATGATTCGCTTAGTGAGCTTTTTAATTGCCTTTCTCTTACCAGCTATATATATCGCAACAGTTGCTTTTCATCCTGATGTGTTGCCACTCGAACTCGTTTATACAATTAAAGCTTCATTAGAAAAAGTACCACTCCCTCCGATTTTTGAAGCTCTCTTAATGGAGTTGATTTTCGAATTATTGCGGGAAGCTGGTATTCGTCTGCCAAGCCGAGTTGGACAAACAATCGGTATTGTAGGTGGTTTAGTAATTGGTGATGCGATTGTAAAAGCAGGACTCGTTTCTTATACGATGACCATCGTTGTAGCCTTAACTGCTATTGCTTCTTTTCTTGTTCCATCAAATGATATGAGTTCAGCAGTGCGAATTCTTCGTTTTCCGTTAATGATTCTTGCTGCTATATTCGGCTATGTAGGAATATCCTTCGGTCTAATTATAACTTTCGTTCACTTATGTCAGCTTCACTCGTTTCATACACCATATCTTTCTCCCATTGCTCCAATGCGAATAAAAGATATGAAAGATTCTTTTGTAAGACTTCCAATTTGGTCGTTTTGGGAACGACCTCATGATCCAAAACCGAAAAAAATGCAGCGCCAACATGTAACGAGAGAGGATGAGAACGGTGACAAACAAACAAAATAAAATTTCGCTAGTTCAATTTACCTTTTTCGTTATTCAATGCCAAATTGGTGTTGGTATACTTGCTCTACCAAACCGTCTTCACCCTATTGCAAAAGGTGGTGGATGGATTTCCACCCTCATCGCTGGATTTGTTATTCAACTGATTATTTTACTTATGTGGCTTTTCTTAAAACGATTTCCTGATGCTGATATGTATGAAAGTATTTGTATGCTATTTGGTAATAAGTTAGGAAAACTATTAGGTTTTGCTTATGTTTTTTATGCTACCCTTATCGGTATGACGGTTATGTTAAATGCTTGTAATGTCATTAAAGTATGGATTTTGCAGGCAACTCCTTGGTATGCCATTCTCATACTATTTACAATAGCCTGTTGTCACATAGCCTATAACACATTTAAAGTTATTGTGCGATTTTATGTCATGGCTTCTATTCTCATTTTCCCAATGGCGCTTTTAATTGCACTAGGACTTACACGCGCTGATTTTTCTTATATTTTTCCACTTACAGAAGCCGGATGGTGGAATATTATTCAAGCATCAAAAGAAACAATTACAGCCATGTATGGTTTTGAAATTATTCTTATCGCTTTCCCAAAAGTAAATGGGAGTTCTGTGGCAAAACTAAAGGCAATTTCTATCGCTAATGGATTTGTAACTCTTTTTTATACTTTTACTGTTTGGATTTGCTTTATCGTATTTAGTCCAAAACAAATCGAGCTTATTCCAGAACCAGTTGCCTACTTATTACGCTCTCTTCATATTGGGATTATAGACCGAACGGACCTAATTTTCATTCCAATTTGGATGATAACTGTTGTAGCTTCTATTGCTAGTTATTACTGCGCTGCGTCAATCGGAATTGGACATATATTCAATCTTGCTGATCATAAAAAAGCTGTTCCAATTGTTGGCCTTATTTCTTTTAGTGTCGCTTTATTTATAGATACACCTGAGCAATTAAAAGTAATTGCAAATTTCACTGATAAATTCACCTATATTTTCATTGTGGTCCTCCCTCTTTTATTTCTACTCTATTCAGTAATAAGAAATAAGAAAGGAGAACAGTATGTTCCAAAAAAGAGTTAAATTGCTTTTTATACTATGTGCTAGTTCATTCCTTTCTGGCTGTTGGGATCAAGAACCATTAAGAGAGGCCCGATTAGCCTATAGCCTTGGATACGATATAACGGAAGAAAATAAACTTCAGCAAACGATTGAACTCGTAAAAAGTTCTAGCGGCGAGCAGTCTTCATTTGAGAACGAAATACACTCTGCAACTGGCTATAACATACTTGACACAAGTGACTCATTGAAAAAAAATGTAACTGGTAACATTCGATACTTTAAATATGGTGTAAAGCTATTAGGAACGAAAATACAAAAAAAGGGGATACTGCCTTATCTAGACGTTGCTTTTCGTGATCCAACAAATCCAACCGCACTAGTAAAACTTATTGCAGTTGACGGTGAAACCTCTACAATACTTGAGAAAAAAAAGGTAGGAAACTTATTAATTGGAGATTTTTTAAAGAAAAAAATCAAAAGCTTAGAAGATATGAGCGTTTTCCCAAAGGAAACTCTAGAAACAGTGGTAACAAAAATGTTAGACCCTGGTAAAGACTTCACCCTTCCTTCAATAAAACTAAAAGGAAAAGAAGTAGTAATAAATGGAATCGCCTTATTTAATAACGATAAATTAACAGGCCTTTTACCTGCTCAGCAATCCGTACTCTTCGTATTGTTAACAGGAAATATGGGGGACAGCGCACATATTACACAAAAACTTACTGGAAGTGATTCGTCTAACACATCCGATTATTTAACGTTTGAAATTAGCCATCAAAAACTAAAAAGAGAATTAAAAATAACAACTGATAAAAAAGGTACTGTTTTCGCTCATCTAAAATTGAAACTACAAGTAATAGCTCTTGAAGCTCCAAGAGATAACCTTTACAAAATAGGAGAAAGAAAAAAATTAAATAAAACCTTGTCTAAACGGCTCACGAAAGAAGCGAAAAAAATAACCAACAAACTCCAAACAGCAAATTGTGATGCTTTCGGAATCGGCAGACATCTCATCGCTTATCATCCTGACTTATGGAAGAAAAAAAATTGGAATAAAGATTACGCAAAAGTAAAATTCAAACCTGAAGTAGAGGTAAACATTTTGTATAGTGGTGTCTTAAAATAAAAGGTTGTATGCAACTTGGCATACAACCCTTTTATTTCGTATATCGATATACAATTGATTCATACGGTCTTAACGTAAGCTTTGTAATATCCTTACTGGAATCTTTATAATTTGATACTACTACTTCTTGTTTCATACCATCTAATTGAACATGAACTGGTACGGAATACGTGATTTCTTCTCCATAGAAGTTATTTACAACAAGTAATGCTTCATCATTTACAGTACGTGTATACGCCCAAATCTTAGGATGATTCTCATCTAAAATAGCATATTCTCCTTCTGTAATAACATCATATATTTTTCTTAGTTCAATTAGTTTTTTATAATAATAAAATACAGACTCTTTATCTTCTAATGCCTTCTCTACATTTATCTCTTTAAAGTTTTCAGCTACAGAAATCCAAGGTGTACTTGTTGTAAATCCACTATTCACCTCGTCATTCCACTGCATCGGAGTACGGGAATTGTCACGAGATTTTTGTTTTAAAATACTCGTAATCTCTTCTTTTGATAGCCCTTCTTCTAGCTTTATATCATATATATTTAACGATTCTACATCACGATATTGCTCGATAGATTCGAAATTAGGATTCGTCATACCGATTTCTTCGCCTTGATAAATGTAAGGCGTTCCTTGCAGCATATGCATAGCCGTTGCTAACATTTTTGCAGATTCGTTTCGGTACTTTCCATCATCACCAAAGCGTGACACGATGCGAGGCTGATCATGATTACACCAAAATAACGCATTCCATCCCCCGCCCTTTTGCATTTCAATTTGCCAATTAGACATAATTTCTTTTAATTTAATGAAATCAAATTCAGCCTTCGTCCACTTATCACCATCCGGATAATCTACTTTTAAATGATGGAAACTAAACGTCATACTTAGTTCATTGCGCTCAGGGTTTGAATATTTAATACAATTATCAATTGTCGTAGATGACATTTCTCCAACTGTAATTACCTCTTTCCCTTCAAACACATTTCGGTTCATCTCTTGTAAATATTCATGGACACGCGGACCATCTGTATAATACTTACGACCATCACTTGTCGCAGAACTTCCTTCATCATTCAAGAAACGTTGATTTTTTGAAATTAAATTAATAACATCAAGGCGGAATCCTGTTACCCCTTTATCCAGCCAAAAGCGCATCATATCATATACTTCTTCACGAAGCTTTTCATTTTCCCAATTTAAATCAGCTTGTGTTTCATCAAATAGATGTAAAAAGTATTGCTCTGTCTTCTCATCGTATTTCCAAGCAGATCCGCCAAACTTAGACTGCCAATTATTTTTTTCATCACGCCAAATATAATAATTACGATATGGATTATTTTTATCTTCCTTCGCTTCCTTAAACCACTTATGCTCCGTCGAACTGTGGTTTACAACGATATCGAGCATGATTTCAATGTTACGTGCTTTCGCTTCTTCTAAAAGCTCTTCAAACTCTTCCATCGTTCCGTAAGATGGATCAATACTGTAGTAATCACTTACATCATATCCATTATCATTTTGTGGTGATTCGTATATCGGTGTTAACCAAATATAATCCACTCCAAGTTCTTTTAAATAATCTAGCTTCTCTGTAACTCCTTTTATATCACCAGTTTCTTTATTGTAATAGCTATTAAAGCTCTTCGGATAAATTTGATAGACCACACTTTTATGCCAATCTTTCATACTTAACTTCCTCCTACTTCTGTTTTACTCTTTTTGCAAATAACCATGTTAACGTAAATGGGATTACAACCGCGATTATCATTCCTACAATAAACATTGGAATCGATTTCGGAATGATAGAAATAAATGCTGGTAATCCTCCAATTCCGATAGCAGGTGCTAATACACCATTTAACGTAATAAATATCGCTGCCACAGCCGATCCTATAATCGCTGCATAGAACGGGAATTTTTTTCGTAAGTTCACACCAAACATCGCTGGCTCTGTAATACCGAAGTACGCTGAGATTGCTGATGTCGATGCCATACTTTTATCATTTTGATTTTTAGAAATCCAGAACATCGCTAGTGCCGCACTACCTTGCGCAATGTTAGAAAGAGCGATCATTGGCCAAATAAATGTACCACCATGTTGTGCGATTAATTGCAAGTCGATTGCAATAAACATATGATGCATACCTGTAATTACAAGCGGTGCATATAATGCTCCAAACAATACTGCTCCAACTACTGGTACTGTTTCATATACACCTACTAATCCAGCTGTTAATAAATCTCCAATATGACGTGTAACTGGACCAATAATTCCTAATGCTAACACACCTGTTACAACAATCGTTGTAATTGGTACAACTAATAATTGAATTGCATTTGGTACATGTTTCTTTAAAAAGATTTCTACTTTACTTAATACAAATGCTGTTACTAAGACCGGCAAGATTTGCCCTTGATACCCTACCTTTTCAATTTGAAATAATCCTAAAATATCGAAGTACTCAATCTTCTGTCCCTCTAAACCAGTTGCTGCTTTTCCATAATCCCACGCGTTTAATAAAGCCGGATGTACAAGCATTAAGCCCATAACAATCCCTAGTATTGGACTACCACCAAAACGCTTCGTTGCTGACCAACCGACAAGCGCTGGTAAGAATACGAATGCTGTATTCGCCATCATATTAATTAAATCCCAAAGCCCACTTAAGTTTGGATATACATCTAATAAATTTTTACCTTCAAAGAATAAGTCCTTCGCCCCTAATAGATTGTTAATTCCCATTAGTAAACCAGCTGTTACGATTGCTGGTAATATCGGCATAAATACATCTGAAAACACTTTTACAAACTTTTGAGCTGGGTTTAACTTTTGATTTCCAGAATCTTTTACGTCAGCTACTGTCGCTTCCTTCATACCTGCAAGCGTTATCAATTCAGCGTAAACACGATCTACATCCCCTGGACCGATTACAATTTGAAATACCCCAGCGTTATGAAACGCTCCCTTTACTAAGGAAACAGACTGTAATTTATCATTATCTATTTTACTTTCATCCTTTAAAGCGATACGGAGCCTCGTTACACAGTGCGCAGCTTGTTCAATATTGTCTTTTCCACCAATATACTGCAACACTTCCTCTGCTGTTTTACGATAGTCTTTCCCCATATTCCCGTCCCTCTTTTCTTTTTTTGATACCGTTTACACTTACATATTAACTCGTATATATAAGTTAGTCAACACTCGTATATACGAGTTAGCGTTTTTTTATAAAGTGAAACTTTAATCATCCCTCACCAATCGGGTGTTTACAGGTAGCTTGATCCACCTAACTTCTTTTCTCCTGCCAAATTTTAAGGTGGGAATAGCGGGATAAAAAAAAGAGATGAAACAATATTTTGTTTCATCTCTTTACTTTCTCCGCGCCACATCTGAAAAGTGAAAAATATCTAAGCGGTGGCGTGATTCTGTATATTCGAACTGACTACCATCGTACAAGTGTGTAAAGTTTTTCACAACGACAACATAGTCTGTTCCATTTAAATCTAAATACTTTCTGTCATCCTCTGTACACGGCTGTACTTCGATTACCCTCTGTGAATAGCTAATATGTAACCCTAGTTCTTTCTCAATGTATTTATAAATTGATGCAGTTGCGATTTCTCTCGTTAACCCTGGGATAAATTCAGATACAAAATGATTGATATCTAAAATTACTTTTTCTCCATCAATATTTCGTACACGTTTAATATGATCGATTTCTGTTTTTTCTTTCACATTTAACAGTTTTGCAACTTCTTTTGTCGCTTCTTCTTTCTCCATTTCCACAACTTCTGTAATACAATGACGTCCTAAACGCTCATTTTCTTCTTGAAAACTTACAATGCCACCGAAGTTAAACTCAATATTTTTTCGCTTTAAAACAAAAACACCTTTTCCATGTATTTTTTGAACATATCCACGCTCTTGCAATAAATCAACTGCTTTTCTTACAGTACCTCGGCTTGCCTCATACTGCTTCATTAATTCAGTTTCTGATGGGATTTTGCATCCCTCTTTTAATTGCTTATTATCAATAGACTTGCTGATTTCTGTATAAATTTGTTCATACTTACTCATCATCTACAATAGCCCCTTGTCACCTTCTAATTCTATATGTATTATACCACGCTACACTCTTCTGCCAATCTCTCACTTATTTTCCAGTATAGGAAAAATAAAGGTAAATATTTAATCTCTAAAACGTATTTTTATAAAAAGTTTTATATTTTTCTTTTCATTCAAAAAAGCATGTAGTATACTAATTTCAAAATCAGAGGAGAAAGGGAGCAAAGAACTATGCTTACTTATACAACAATTGTAGTTACATTTGCACAAAAACATCATCATCATACGTAACCCTTGAAACCTAGCGGAAAAATTACGCGTAGGTACAAGGGTTATTCCCATTGTACCTACGCTTTGGCAAAGAGCCATGTAGGTATTTTTTATCTACATGGCTCTTTTTTTATTACCCAAAAAGCTAGTAAAAAATGATGTTTAAGCAAACCTTACTACAAAGGAGTTAACAAAAATGGAAACGAAAAAATGGGGATTATGGATTTTAACAGCTTTTGTTATCGGAAATATGGTTGGCGGTGGCGTGTTTATGCTCCCAGCAAATTTAGCACAAGTATCAGGTCCGATGGGTTCTACACTTGCATGGAGTATTACAGGACTTGGCGTATTTATGATTGCACTCGTATTTGGAAATTTAGCAATCCGTAAACCAGAATTAAAAGCAGGACCACAAAGTTACGCTCAAGCAATGTTCCCTTCAAAAAAAGCAGGTAAAGTTGCAGGATATAGTATGGCATGGGGATATTGGGCTGCGAACTGGGCTGCAACAGCATCTGTTATTATTTCCTTTGCTGGATATTTATCAACATTCTTTCCAGTTTTACAAAGTAAGCAAATCCTTTTTTCAACGAACGGATTTTCACTAGAACTCGGAAAAGCTTTAACTTTCCTCGTATGTAGCCTTATGTTATGGGGAATTCAATATATTCTTTCTCAAAATATTGACCAGGCTGGTAACATGAACCTTCTTGCTACTATCGCAAAAATTATTGGATTTACAATGTTTATTGTGATTACATTATTCATTTTCAATGCCTCTAATTTTGGAGACGGTCAAACATTTATGAATGAAGCTGGACAATCTATTTCGTTAGGTGGGCAAATTAATTCAGCTGCTATCGCAACACTTTGGGCATTTATCGGTATTGAGTCTGCTGTAATGCTTTCAAACCGTGCAAAATCTCAGCGCGATGTAAAGAAGGCTACGATTTTCGGCTTAATTATCGCTCTTCTTATTTACATGTCAATTACTTTACTTACAATGGGAGCTCTTCCGCAAGATGCTTTAAAGGAATCTCAAAAACCATTAGTAGACGCATTAAATTTAGCAATTGGCAATAAAGGTGCCTACATCATGGCTTTACTTGCACTTGTATCTTTGTTTGGATCTACTGTTGGTTGGATTGTTGTGAGTTCAGAAGTACCTTACCAGGCAGCAAAAAATGGACTTTTCCCTAAGTTTTTCGGCAAAACAAATAAAAAAGGAAGTCCTTCAAAATCATTACTCATTACAAATGTAATGACACAAATTTTCTTATTTTCAACGATTTCTGGTTCTGTTTCAGAAGCATATAATTTCGCTATCATCGTAGCAACATTAGCATATTTAATTCCATACCTTGTTTCTACCTTGTACCAATTAAAATTAGTTATTACAGGAGAAACGTATGATGTAATGCCAGGCTCTCGAGTAAAAGATGGAATCATTACTATATTGGCATTGGTATACTCCATTTGGGTTATCAAAACGGGAACAGCTGATTTAAAAACATTCTTCTTAGGAATTGGATTGTTTATATTAGGTCTGATTCTTTACCCAATACTAATGAGAGACTCACAAAAAACAAATTAAAAAAAGAGAAGCTTCTGGCTTCTCTTTTTTATTAGAAATCTGTAATTAACTTTCCTTTTAACTCTCCTACAGATAAAGGTTTCGCATAATAAAATCCTTGTACGTAATCACAACCCATGGATTGTAGTAAACTTTCTTGTTCTACGTTTTCTACCCCTTCAGCAACTACTGCTAAATTTAAACTATGGGCAATTTCAATAACAGATTTTACAATTGTTCGCTCTGGTTGCGCGTGTTCATAATGGAATTCACGAATAAAATTACGATCAATTTTTACGATATCAAGTGGTAGTTGTTTTAAATAATATAAAGAAGAATAGCCCGTTCCAAAATCATCTAAAGCAATTAAAACGCCCATACTTCTGATTTCTTGTAATGTAGCGATAATATAATCGAAATGGCGAACAGCAATACTTTCCGTTATTTCTAAAATTAAACGATTCGGAGGAAAACCTGTTCTCCTTAAAATACTACGTACAGACAAAATAAAACGCTTTTGCATTAATTGTTGTATCGATAAATTCACTGATAATTTTAATCCTTCTTCATACTCTGGTAATGTTTTAAACAATCGGCATGATTTTTCTAATACCCAGTCCCCTAGTTTTATAATAAGTCCACACTCTTCAGCTACAGGGATAAATTCACTTGGTGAAATAGGACCTTCTGCTGTCGTACAGCGTACTAATGCCTCAACACCAGTATATTTCTTCGTTTTCAAATCAATGATAGGTTGTAATGCCACATCTAATTCTTCATCACGAATTGCCTTTTGCAAGGCGAACTCAATCTTCATTCTACGATTTATTTTGGCACGTAACTCATCTGTAAAGAAACACGCCGCGTTCCTGCCTTGTTCTTTCGCACTGTACATAGCTAAATCCGAATTTTTCAATAGTGTTTCCACATCTTGTCCATCTTGTGGATATGAACAAAGCCCTAGACTAGCTGAAATGTATACTTCATGACCTTCCAGCATAAATGGTGCCTGAAAACATGACAATACAGATGTCGCTAGCTGCCTCATCTCATCTTGTGTATGTTTTTTTGTTAACAGTACAAATTCATCTCCACCAAGCCTAGCCAGAACATCTTTCTCTCCTAACACATAATGCAATCGTGAAGCGACTTCACTTAAAAGTAAATCTCCTATCATATGACCTAACGTATCATTTACTAATTTAAAACGATCTAAATCAAAGTAAATCATACCAAATTCTATTTTCTCTACAATCATCTTATTTACAGTCGTAATTAACTGTAAACGATTTGGTAAACTCGTTAACGCATCATGGTATGCAAGTTCTCTATATCGACTTTCGCTTAACCGTAATCTTTGTTCTGCTTCTTTTCTACTACTAATATCATTTCGGATCGCAATAAACTGATATGGCTCTCCTTTTTCATTTAAAAATGGAACAATTGTTGTTTTAACCCAATAATATGTACCATCTTTTGCTTTATTTCGAATTTCTCCTGTCCAAACTTTTCCATTCAAAATACGCTTCCATAGTATTTGAAAAAATGCTTTCGGATGATATCCTGAATTTAAAATACGATGATCTTTTCCCATTAGCTCTTCTCTTGTATATTTAGAGATTTCACAAAACTTATCATTTACATATGTAATAAGACCTTTTCGATCTGTAATTGCAACAATTGAAGACTCATCTAATGCCATCTTTAAATCTCGCAATGAAGAGTCATATAATGCATGACCTCTTTGTTCTAGCATGCGCATCTCTCCTTGCTTCCTATCTGACTAAAACACAACTCGTTTCTCTTCATAGAAATAGAGATATTTCATTTCCTCATAATAGACCTTTACATAAACAATAGTTTTAAATAGGCCGATTAAAATAACATAATATTATTTGTAGTAAAAAGCAATATAATACCGTTTCAATTATAAGTAGTAGCTTCTCATCTCTCTGATTGTCTTTCCTTATTATACTGCATTCATTCTCTTACGTTCCTTTAACTAGCTCTATTCAACTAATTCCTCTTATATTTAACTTCCATTCCTTACATATCAGAATAGAAGTTAAAACATACTATACAATTATTCGCGAATAATAATATAAAAATCTAAATTGGTATATATGTTTTTGAATTACAATAACAAAATATTAACATATTTTCACCTTTATTTTGGAAGTATTTTATAAATAATTACAGTATTAAACTAAAAAAAGAGGATCACCTCTTTTTTTAGTCTAATACTGGTATGGTATTTGCTGATAACTTGGGTATGGAACTGGATATGGTGCTGGATATGTTACCGGGTACGGTGCTGGATAATAGCCTCCACTTGTTGCACCTGTTAATGCACCTGCTGTAAGCCCGCCTAACATGCCTCCTGCAAAACTTCCAGGGGAAAATCCGCCACCCCAAGAGCCACCTCCCCAGCCCCATCCACCACCGTGATGATGATGATGATCATAATGATTGTGTCCACCATGATGATTATGTCCGCCGTGATTATGGTACCCTCCATGATGATTACGATAATACAAACCGTTATGTTCTATATAGTTCATTTTTCCTCTCTCCTTTTCAAGTTCCTCGCCTTAATAAGTGTTGTATGAATAATATGGATCTTGTTGATAACCTGTATAATAAGAATAATCCTGGTAATATGGATAACTATATCCCCCATGACCAAATCCTCCAATTGGACGACCATACATTTTATTCATCCCCCTTTTCTATATCAAGACGTAATAATATACTGTATGTAGGACAAATGCGGAAAGTATAGGGAAATACCTATATTTTGTAAAAAACAAAAAACACTTTATAATAAAAATGTCACATTATATCTCCTATTTAAAAAGTCTATATTCAAGAAAGATTAGAGGAATTATATAAAAATGAAGAAACCTATCGTTCAATTATTATTAGTATTTACAATTGTATCTATCGTTCTTTTACTTTTAGATATATCAGCTATCTCGCTATATACATTCGTGGGTGCGCTATGGTCTATAACAATCGTAGGGATTTCATTCGTTATTTTTATCGAAAATAGGTCTCCCCAAAGCACATTAGCTTGGTTTTTAGTATTGGCGCTTCTACCTATTATCGGGGTACTTTTATACTCTATTTTCGGTCGTAGCCGTTGGAGAAGAAAAAAACATCTCCATCGTTCAGAAGAACAAAGAAAATTATTCCGTGAAATATTAGAAGGAAGAAGATTAGAATTATCACTCACCGTTCCGTTACATGAACGTTCCGTACATTTAACAGAAGTCGTGCAAAAATTTGGAGGCGGTCCTGCCGCAGATAGAACAACGACAAAACTTTTAACAAACGGGGATCAAACATTCTCAGAAATTTTGCAAGCTATCGAGCAGGCAAAACATCACATACATATTCAATACTATATTTATAAATCTGATGAAATTGGTACAAAAGTACGAGATGCGTTAATAAAAAAAGCAAAAGCTGGTGTTATTGTACGCTTCCTTTTTGATGGACTCGGAAGTAATACGTTAAGAAGGCGATTTTTACAGCCTATGAAAGAAGCTGGTATTGAAATTGTAGAATTTGACCCTATTTTTTCAGCTTGGTTACTTGAAACAGTCAATTATCGTAACCATCGTAAAATCGTCATTGTAGATGGAGAAATTGGTTTTACCGGCGGGCTCAACGTCGGCGATGAATATCTTGGCCGTTCAAAAAAATTCCCAGTTTGGCGTGATAGTCATTTAAAAATAGAAGGAAAAGCATTGTATAAATTACAAGCAATCTTTTTAGAAGACTGGCTCTATGCCTCTAGCGGGTTGAATACTTATTCTTGGGAGCAATTTATGAATAGACAGTACTTCCCAGGGAAAGAAATTTCAAGTGCAGAAGGTGCTGTGCAAATTGTAGCGAGTGGACCAAGCTCTGATGATAAAAGCATTCGCAATACATTATTAGCAGTTATGGGCTCTGCAAAAAAATCAATTTGGATCGCTACACCATACTTTATTCCAGATCAAGAAACGTTAACATTATTACGCTTAAGTGCGATTTCTGGAATAGATGTACGCATTTTATATCCAGGTAAAAGTGACAGTATTATTAGCGATCAAGCATCTCAATCCTATTTCACTCCACTTCTAAAAGCCGGTGCTTCCATTTACAGTTATAAAGATGGTTTTATGCACGCCAAAATTGTACTCGTTGATGATAAAATTGCAACAATCGGTACCGCAAATATGGATGTACGCAGTTTTGAATTGAATTATGAAATTATAAGTGTACTTTATGAATCAGAAACTGTGCATGATATTAAGCGAGATTTTGAAGAAGACTTTAAGCATTCTACTGAAATTAAATGGAACTCGTTCCAAAAAAGAAGTATAAAAAAACGAATATTGGAGTCTTTTATGAGGCTCATTTCTCCATTACTATAAGCAATCAATGTATTATTGATTGCTTTTTCTTTTATATTTGTCCTTCTCCTTTTCTTTGCATACCATATTAAAACAAGTTATCATAAGATGTATTGCTTTATGAAAATAATGTTAGGTGGGAAATACATGTTAGAAAAATTTCATATACATGCTGATTTAAAACAGCAGCTTTCTACAATTCATGAAAAGAATAAGCAAGAAGCTGGTGAAAATGCACATTTAATCGGTACAAAAATATATAAAGCGTCTGATAACAGCATTATCGAAGATGCTATTACAGCACTTCTTCTTGGCAAAAACATTCTATTAAAAGGGCCGACTGGTAGTGGTAAAACAGTACTAGCAGAAACTCTTTCTTCTTTATTCCAAAAACCAATGCATAGCATTAACTGCTCTGTCGACTTAGATGTAGAAGGTATTTTAGGATACAACACATTGCAAACGAAAGATGGTGCATCTGAAGTAACATTCGTTAACGGTCCTCTTATGAAAGCAATGAAGAACGGTCATTTCCTATATATTGATGAAATCAATATGGCAAAACCTGAAACGTTACCACTTCTTCACGGTGCATTAGATTACCGTAAAATGATTACAAACCCGTTTACACAAGAAGTTGTATACGGCGATGACGAATATCGTGTAATCGCTGCGATTAATGAAGGTTACGTTGGGACAAGCGAACTAAACGAAGCATTAAAAAATCGTTTCGTTATTATTGAAGTTCCTTACATCCAAGGTGATACATTAAAAGAACTATTATTAGCAGAATCAAAATTAAAAGATACTGCAACAATTGAAAAATTCGTTGCATTTGCAAGCGACCTTATGCCTTTAGCTCACGATGGACGTGTAAGTGAAGAAGCTGCCAGTATTCGTGGCATTATCGACGCATGTGATTTAGGTGTATATATTCCTGTTATGCGTGCAATTGAACGAAGCATTATTGCAAAATTAAATGATGAAACAGAACAAATGACTGTCCGTGAATTAGCAGAAAGTTATTTCTTTGAGGGATAATTCATGAGACAAATTTTTAGTGACAAAAAAATTGATGCGTCGCTGTTTCTACAAATGGAAAACTTAATGTATGCCCTTCTAAAGGAAGACGATGCCTACCTTGAATATGGCTATAAAGCATACTACGACGAGCTTGAAAAGAAAGTTGTCATTAGTCACTTTTGGGATGATCGAAAAGAAGAAGATACAGTAATCGGATTAAAAAGCGAAGTGTTCTTAAAAGCACTTGGCAATAAACATTACTCGGACATGACTTTAATTCGTTCTTATGCGATTGAATTGCAAGAATCGCCCCTAAAAAAGTTTTTAACCCAATTATTTGTTCTATTAGAAGATTTACGCGTTGAGGAAATCGTAAAAAGCTTACGCCCTGGCACAAAGCATATTTTTAGACGCCGAAAAGAAATGTATCGCAATTACTTCGGCTCACAAAATGAAATAAACCGTGTTCGTAACTATCATGGCGATCGTCTATTTTGTCTCTGTTACCTTTCATTAACGAGCGACAAATATGAAATGTTTAATAATGAATATTTCGAGCAAATTGAAGCTATTCTGCATGAAACATTCCAAGCTCGTAATACGGAAGATATTATGTATATCGTTGAGAAAATTCGCTATCGCTTAGAGGAGCTTCTTGAAAGTGATATGCTTAACAACTATTTCGGGCATGCACCGCTTTATTTATCTGTCATTGCAGACGAAAAAAACTGTCGCGTCGAAGATTTAGCAAATGATGATACGCAGCTCATAGATGACGATGAAAATAAAAACAAAATGGATGAAAGCTTCTCAACATGGCACCGTGAAAATAAAAACAATGAAAACGAGAATTTCTTACGCTTTGAATTAGAAAGCGGAACAAAGACAAATATGATGGGTGATACTGCTCGTGAATCGGAAGATGGCGATCAGGCACTAGGTTCCGTACAAGGTACTTCTCAAAAAAGTACACAATCTAACTTTGATGGTGCTAACACAGAAGAAGCACGAGCTTCACACGCTTCTAGCCAAAACGACGGTGCATACGGTAAGTATAACACTGGCGCTTCTCATACATTTAAAGAAGCACGTAAACCAAATCCTGACGAGAAAAAAGATTACCAAGCTATCAAATCAGTCGTTAATAAAGATGTAAAAGAATTAAAGAAAATTATCGAAAAAACGATTGAAAATAAAACAAACGCAAACAGTGATAAATATTACGGAAGACTTCGTAAGAAATTCCTTCGTATTTATACTGAAAAGCAGCCTCGCATGTTTTATAAAAAAGGGCAAGAATCACAAGAGCTCGACGTTGCATTCAAACTACTAGTGGACTGCTCTGGTTCTATGTATAACAAAATGGAAGAAACGAAAAAGAGTGTGGTCCTATTCCATGAAGCGTTGAAATCTTTAAAAATCCCGCACGCTATTAGCGGATTTTGGGAAGATGCTTCTAGTGCTAAACCTGAAGATAAGCCGAACGTTATCCATGAAGTTGTAACGTATAAAAACTCAACGTTACCAAACGTTGGTCCCGAAATTATGCAGCTTCGTGAAGAAGAAGATAATCGCGATGGATATATTATTCGTATCGTTTCTGAAAAGCTTGCAAAAAGACCAGAAAAGCATAAATTCTTACTTGTCTTCACAGACGGTGAGCCTTCTGCACTAGACTACCAACAAGACGGTATTTTAGATACGCATGAAGCTGTCAAACTTGCTCGTAAAAGTGGTATGGAAGTAATCGGAATCTTCATCGAAGAAGGCGAAGCGAAAGAAGCAACTTATCAATTAATGAAGAACATTTATAACCATCACTTCTTAGTTGCAAATCACGCTGAAGATTTACGATTGAAGATTAAACCGCTATTGAAAAAGTTATTACTGAAGACGATTGAATAGAAAAACAGGAGCGTTGTCGCTCCTGTTTTTTTCTTTCAATCACTTTGTTTCTGGTTGAAACTTGTATGGAATGGCTATTTCTAATAATGATTCAAATCCCCCGTCATAGTATGGGAATCGCTCATTTGCGATTGTTCGATCCACCCACTCTATTGCAGAAATTTCCTCTTCATCTTCTGCCATAAGTTCACCTTTTACTACATTTGCTCGGAATGTAAAAAATAGCGCATGATTCCCTGACTCTTTAAAGAATTTTTCATTGATCGCAACAAGTCCACCTAACGTAGCAGTTAAACCTGTCTCTTCTTTCACTTCTCTTATTAGTGCTTCCTCTAATATTTCACCTTTTTCCACAGCCCCGCCTGGCAATGACCAAACGTTTTGTTCTACATTATGTACCATTAATATTTTATCTTTTTCTTCATCATGTATGAGTGCATATACGACATCAACTCTTTGCATGTTGCTTTTCTTCCTTCCTAAAATAATGAAGAGCCAATTCCTAAGAATTGGCTCTTCCTATTAATTCATTACTAACTCAGCTATGTGCTTTTTTTTTAACTTAGCCAACATGTCCGTTGTCATTTTGTCTAAATCGTATTCTGCTTTAAAGCCCCACTCTTGCATTGCCGCAGTTGCGTCAATAGAGTTTGGCCAGCTATCAGCGATTGTTTGACGAGCAGAGTCTACTGCGTAATCCATTGTAAACGTCGGAATGTGTTTACGAATTGACGCTGCGATTTGCTCTGGCTCGAAGCTCATTGCTGTAATGTTAAACGCATTTCTATGCACTAATTTAGTTGGATCAGCTTCCATTAATGAAATGATTGCTTGTAAAGCATCAGGCATATACATCATATCCATGTATGTTCCCTCTGCAATGTATGAGGTGTATGTGCCTTTTTTAATCGCCTCATAATAAATTTCAACTGCATAGTCAGTTGTTCCGCCTCCTGGAGGAGCTACGTAAGAAATTAAACCTGGGAAACGTACACCGCGCGTATCAACACCAAACTTTTGATGGTAGTAATCACATAGTAATTCTCCTGCTACTTTGTTTACCCCATACATCGTAGTAGGACGTTGGATTGTGTCTTGTGGCGTATTATCTTTCGGCGTTGATGGCCCGAATGCACCGATAGAACTTGGCGTGAAGAACTTACAGTTTAATTCACGAGCTGCTTCTAGAGCATTTACCAGTCCGCCCATATTTAAATTCCAAGCAAATAATGGATTTTTTTCTGCCGTTGCTGAAAGTAACGCTGCTAAATGAATAATTGTATCTACTTCATTACGCTTTGCAATATCATGTAACTTTTGTCCATCTGTTACATCTAACGTTTCAAATGGGCCAGACGTTACTACTTCGCTATCTGTTTCACGAATATCTGTTGCAATAACGTTCGATGCACCGTATACATCACGAAGTTTCATTACAAGTTCAGAACCAATTTGCCCTAAAGAACCGGTTACTAGAATTTTTTTCATTTTTCCCACTCCTCATTTGCAAGCTATTCAAAAGATGTCGTTATTTAAATGATACCCATTTCTTTCCCTACTTTTTCATACTTACGAATTGCTTCATCTAACATTTCTTTCGTATGAGCTGCTGTAGGCATATTACGAACGCGGCCCGTTCCTTTTGCCACAGTTGGGAATACAATAGATTTTGCGTATACGCCTTCTTCATTTAGACGTTTACTAAATTCTTGTGTTAATACTTCATCACCAATAATACAAGGTGTAATTGGTGTTTCGCTTTCTCCAATGTTAAAGCCAAGTTCTTTTAGCCCTTGTTTTAAATAGCGACCATTTTCCCATAGACGATCATGCAGTTCTGTGCTTTCCATTAAGATTTCAATTGATCTCATGCAAGCTGCTGCATCAGCTGGTGTTAACGCTGTAGAGAATAAGAATGGGCGTGAACGAACTTTTAACCAATCAATTAAGTTTTGTTTCCCAGCTACATATCCACCAATTACCCCAATTGCTTTTGATAATGTACCAATTTGGAAATCAACTTTATCAGACAGACCGAAGTGCTTTACAGTTCCTGCACCTTTGCCAAGTACACCTGAACCATGTGCATCATCTACGTATGTCATTAAATCTAATTCTTCTGCAATCTCAACAATTTCTGGTAGTTTTGCAACATCTCCATCCATTGAAAAGACACCATCTGTAATTACCATTAATTTATTGTAAAGACCTGATTCTTTCGCCGCAATGGCTTTTTGGCGTAAATCTTCCATATCAGAATGCTTATATACAATAATTTTTGCTTTTGATAGACGACTACCATCAATAATAGATGCATGATTTAATTCATCTGAAAGAATCGCATCATTTTTATCCATAACAGCTGAAATCGCTGCCATATTACAGTTGAACCCTGATTGATAAGCAATCGCTGCTTCTGTATGTTTAAACTTTGCAATTGTTTCTTCCAATTTAATATGCAAATCTAAAGTACCGTTAATTGTACGAACAGCTCCTGCTCCAACGCCGTACTTATGAATGGCACCAATTGCTGCTTCTTGCAAACGGCTATCTGTCGCTAATCCAAGATAGTTGTTTGAAGATAAGTTAATATATTCTTTTCCGGCAATTGTAATAATCGGTCCATTTGAACTCTCAAGCGGATCAATTACGTTATAAAGCCCCTTTGATTTTAAATCCTCTAAATTCTCTTCTAAAAATTTCGCAAGTGTTTTACTAGACATCGTGAAGCCTCCCATCGTTCATGTAAGCGAATTATTGTCTTAATAGTTCTAATAATTCCTCTACTAGCTTAACACGTTTTCAGAATTTATTATAGAAAAATAGTTTAAAGTAACCGCTTACAACTTTAAATTATAAATGATTCATTACAAGAAATCTATCTTTTACTTTTCATATTTGATAGAATAAAAAAAATATTTAGGAGGGCTCAGAAATGGCATTTATAGAATCTGACGTATATAATAACGAAGCATTTTTTGAACAATATATGAAACGAAGATATCGAGAAAATAGCCCAAATGAGTCAATCGAAAAGCCAGCATTCTTCCAGATCATTGGTGATGTAAAAGGAAAACAAATTCTCGATTTAGGTTGTGGTGACGCTAAGTTTGGCGAGGAATTATTAGCAAATGGCTGCCACTCTTACACTGGCATTGAAGGCTCTCAGCTTATGTATGAAAAAGCTAAAAAACAACTAGAAAATAAAAATGGATCTGTTCATTTTATAAACCTCAAAGATTATACATACCCTCCTTCTACCTTCGATTTAGTTACATCTAGACTCGCCTTACATTATATTGAACATCTTGATACTATTTTTCAAAATGTATACAAAACTTTAAAACCAAACGGTGTTTTTACCTTTAGTGTTCAACATCCCGTTATTACCTCTTCATTTGAAAGCTTACAAACAAGCGGCAAGAGAACAAGTTGGCTCGTTGATGATTACTTCAAAATAGGAAAACGTGTTGAGCCATGGATTGATCAAGAAGTTATTAAATATCATCGTACAACAGAAGAATATTTTACATTATTACAACAAGCTGGTTTTACCATTACAAACCTAAAAGAAGCTACACCAAATAAAGCCTATTTCCAAAATGAAGAAGAGTATGAACGGCGTTTACGAATTCCTCTCTTCCTCTTATTTTCTTGTAAAAAATAAAAAGGAGATGAGTCATCATCTCCTTTTTTATCTCATTGCTTGAGCAACTTTTTTAACCAATCGTCTTCCTCTTCCGTGCGGGATACAAAGTGGTGTTCCAAATAACGGATCTGTACTGATTTGACACTCCATTCGGAATACATCACGTACTAGTTTTTCGTCTACCACTTCTTCAGGCTTACCTTGTGCATATATTTGTTTATCTTGAATTGCTACAATATTATCTGCATAGCGACATGCTAAATTTAAATCGTGTAATACCATAACAATTGTTCGTTGTTCTGTTTCATTTAATTCGAATAATAAATCTAGCACTTCAATTTGGTGAGTCATATCTAAATATGTAGTCGGCTCATCCAGTAAAATAATATCTGTATCTTGTGCAAGCGTCATTGCGATCCAAGCACGTTGACGTTGTCCACCTGAAAGAGCATGCACATCGCGCTCAGCAAATTCTGTCATACCCGTTGCTGCAAGTGCCTTCTGTACCATTTCCTCGTCTTTTTCCGACCATTGCTTCAGCCAAGTTTGATATGGATAACGCCCTTGTTTTACAAGTTGCAATACTGTAAGACCTTCTGGTGCTTGAGGCCCTTGTGGTAATATCGCCATTTGACGAGCAATTTGCTTCGTTTGCATACTTTGAATTGCTTGATTATCTAACAAAATGTCCCCAGTTGTTGGCTTTAACAATCTAGCTAGTGAACGTAATAAAGTTGATTTTCCGCAACCGTTAGAACCGATAAAGATTGTAATTTCACCTTTTGGAATTTCTAAATTCAACTCATCAATAATAATTGTTTCACCATAAGACAGCGTCAAACGTTTCGTCTCCAATGCTTTTTGCATATTCATCTCCCTTTATGAATTCCGACTTTTATAAAGTAAATAAATAAAATAAGGTGCACCAATCGCTGATGTAAATACCCCTGCTGGAATTTCAAGTGGCGCGAAAACTGTACGCCCAATTAAATCTGCAGCAAGTACTAGAATTGCACCGATAATTGCCGCAACTGGGAGCAATGCACCATAGAAAGAGCCAACTAATCTTCTTGAAATATGAGGTGCCATTAAACCGACAAATCCAATTCCTCCTGCGAAAGCGACTGCTCCACCAATTAAAGCTGTACTAAGTAGTAACATGAATATACGCGACTTCGTTAAAGGAACACCAAGCCCTACTGCTATATCATCTCCTAGCTCTTGTGCATTTAAATGTCTAGCAGCGATAAATGATACGATCGTTAAAATGAGAACCCAAGGCGCAAGTACCATAACATTTTCCCATGAAGAACCATAAACCGTGCCTGTAATCCATACATTCGCTTGACTCGCTTGATAAATTGGGGCTAACAACATAAATAAAGTCGTTGCCGCTTTTGTTAATGCCCAAAATCCAACACCAATTAAAACAAGACTACTTGGTGATAACCCGTCATTTCTCCATGCAAATAAATATACAAAAAACGCAACAATCGTCGCACCAACAAAAGCTGCGAGCGGCATATAATGAATGCTTACTGTTAGCGCATTATTTTTATCACTAAATATCGCTAAAAAGAGTACTACTGCTACGCTTGCACCACCTGTTATTCCAATGATATCCGGAGAAGCAAGTGGATTTCGAACGAGCCCTTGTAAAATACACCCAGCTACAGCAAGCGCGATTCCTACAAGAATGGCAATTAAAATACGTGGCATACGAAACTTATTTACAACCATATTTGACATCGCATCGCCATTTCCAGTAATCGCTTGCCATACATCATAAGGAGGAATTTTCATATCGCCCATTCCTGCACTGGCAAAAAATAATCCTATTAAAATAGCTAATAAACTGAATAAGACTAGGATAGCTCGTTTATACATTAAAAATGAGAACCTATCTTTTCCTATACGAAACGGAATATACTTCTTCATTTGCTAAGCCCTCTCTTACGTGCAATATAAATAAAGAATGGGGCCCCAATAAATGCTGTCATAACCCCTACTGGTACTTCTTGTGGCATAATGACATATCTTGCTGCTATATCAGCTAAGAGTAATAGGATTGCACCTAACAAGCCGCTATACGGTACTCTCCACCTATGATCTACTCCAACAAGAGCTCTTGCAAAATACGGAGTAATAATACCAATAAATCCAATTGGACCAGCGACCGCAACTGAACCACCCGACAACAGTACAATAATAAGGAGTACGAGTGATTTCATTAAAATTGTTCGTTGCCCAAGTCCTTTTGCAACGTCTTCCCCCATCATTAATGTATTTACTTTCCCCGCCATCATAAGAGATGCAATCCAACCTACTAATAGGTACGGGAATACAGATTGTAATATTTCTAACTTTCTTCCTTGTACAGATCCAGCAAGCCAAAATAATACCTCTTCCATCGCCTTTTCATTTAAAACAAGTAACCCTTGTGTTAATGATGAGAATAAAGCACTTATCGCGACACCTGCTAATGTTAACTTAAGAGGGGTTGTCCCTTCTTTCCCTAAAGAACTAGAAGCAAATACAAGTACTGCTGCAACTGCCGCTCCTAAAAAGGCAATCCAAGTGAAAGCTGATAAAGACGTAACAGAAAAAAGTACAATTGCTACAACTATAAAGAAAGCAGCACCTGAATTTAATCCAATAAAATCTGGAGAAGCAAGTGGGTTCTTAGTTAAAGTTTGCATCAAACAACCCGCGATGGCTAAACTAGCACCAACACTGGCCGCAATTAGTGCCCTTGGTAGACGTACATTTTGAATAATAATATGCTCATTTGAACCATTAAAATGGAAAAATGCATCTAGCGCTAATTTCCAGCTCGTATTTGTATATCCAAAAATAATACTTCCCCAAATACAAATAACGACTACAATGATTCCAACAAGTAACCCAATCCATTTTGCTTGATTTGTTTTTAATAACATGCAGCGTTTCCCCTTCAATGTATAATGATACGTTGTTAGTGTATTTCAACTTAATTCTCATTGTCAACGATAATGAGAATTATTTTCATTGACAATTGGACCATGAAGTATTAATATCATGCTTGCTATTAAAAAAATTCTCAATATGTAGGGGGTACATAATGAATTTCATGAGAAAGAAATCGTTTACATTATTTGTATTTTTACTAGCATTTTCACTTCTTTTGAGTGCTTGTGGAAATACAGATAGCAAAGAAGAAGCAACGAAAGATACTAAAAAGGAAATGATCACTGTAGAGCATGCGATGGGTAAAACAGAAGTCCCTGCTAACCCAAAACGCATCGTTGTCTTAACAAATGAAGGAACAGAAGCTTTACTTGCCCTTGGTGTAACACCAGTAGGTGCTGCTGAAGCACCTACTGGGAACCCATGGTATCCACATACAAAAGATAAACTGAAAAATGTAAAAACTGTCGGTACGGAACTTCAAGTAAATGTGGAAACAATCGCTTCTCTAAAACCAGACTTAATCATTGGTAACAAACTTCGCCACGAAAAAGTATATGAGCAATTAAAAGGTATTGCTCCTACTGTTTTTTCAGAAACACTACGCGGAGAATGGAAAGATAATTTCAAACTTTATGCAAAAACTGTAAATAAAGAAAAAGAAGGGCAAAAGGTTTTAGCTAATTACGACAAACGTATAAAAGACTTACAAGGCAAACTTGGAGATCAAGTAAATCAGGAAATCTCTATGGTCCGCTTCATGCCTGGTGATGTTCGTATTTATCATGGCGATACATTCTCTGGCGTTATTCTAAAAGAGCTTGGTTTCAAACGTCCTGGTGATCAAAATAAAAATGACTTTGCAGAACGTAATGTGTCTAAAGAGCGTATCCCTGCAATGGATGGAGATATCATTTTCTACTTCACATACGATAAAGGTAATGAGAAAAAAGGTTCTGAATTAGAGAAAGATTATATAAACGATCCTCTATTCAAAAATTTAAATGCTTCTAAAAACAATAAAGTGTATAAAGTTGATGATGTAATTTGGAATACAGCTGGTGGTGTACTAGCTGCGAACTTAATGCTAGACGACATTGAAAAACGCTTTATTAAATAATAAAAAATAACCAACTCCCTTTTCTATGGAGTTGGTTATTTTTATTTCAGTGAACTGTCACATTATTTCATTTTGTATTTTTATTCCCAATATGTTATATTATAAAAGTAAATAAAATATATTTTCTTTATACCAGAATAGATTCTCTAATCTAAATTTTCTGATTAATCACTATTTTATTTTCTTTTAGAATTCAATTATTACATTTGAAAACGCTTATTATATCGTTTTCAGGGAAAAATACAATAACGGTTGAAGAAAAATAGAATTTTTTTAGAAATTTTCTTTCTATTTCCATATAATTCTATTGACTTCTAAATATTTTGTGAATTAAAATAATTACATAAATATCCGTTATACAGGATTAGGGGGAAACAAAAATGGATGCAGCTTTAAAATTAGAAAAAGCTGGAGAACAACAATCACCAAAAAAACATCCACCAGGGTTATACTTGTTGTTCTTTACAGAGGCATGGGAAAGATTTAGTTATTACGGAATGCGTGGCTTATTAGTTCTTTATTTAACAACGAGCTTAGTAAGCGGCGGTTTAGGATTTGATAAAGCAGTTGCAGTACAAATATACGGTCTTTTCACAATGTTCGTATATTTCACACCGATTATCGGTGGTTGGTTAACTGACCATTTCATTACGAAGCGACATGCCATTACCATCGGTGGTATCATTATGGCACTTGGTAACTTTGTACTATTTTCAATGAACACGAAAACTGGACTATTTTTAGGATTAGGATTATTAGTTATTGGTAACGGATTCTTCAAACCAAATATTTCGACTTTATTAGGTCAACTATATAGCGAAAACGATTCTCGTCGTGATAGTGCCTTTACTATCTTCTACATGGGAATTAACTTAGGAGCTTTTGTTGCTCCATTCATTTGCGGTTATTTCGCAGATTATAAATACGGATTCTTAACAGCATGTATCGGTATGATTATCGGTCAGATTGCATTTAATTTATTAGCTCCTCGTTACTTAGGATCTATCGGAACAACTGTTGTTGGAAAACAATCTAAAGAAAACAATGCAAAAGTAATTGAGAAAAAACCTTTAACATCACAAGAGAAAAAACGTACAGTTGCAATTTTAATTTTAACTTGTTTCGTTGTATTCTTCTGGGCAGGATTCGAGCAAGCAGGTAGTTCTTTAACACTTTACACAGATAAGTTCGTGGATCGTACAATTGGTGGATTTACAATTCCAACACCTTGGTTCCAATCTGTAAACCCATTGTTCATTATCATATTGGCATTACCTGTTTCTGCATTATGGATTAAACTTTCAAAAACAAAAAATGGTGATTTAAAAATCCCAACAAAAATGGCATTAGGTATGATTTTACTAGGGATCGGATACTTAGTTCTAACTTTAGCTGTTTTAAAAACTGGTAGTGATGAAAGTAACATTACAATAAAAGCAAACTTATTATTCATTGTATTCACTTACATGTTCCACACAATCGGTGAGTTATTCTTATCACCAATCGGATTATCTATGGTAAGTGCAATCGCTCCTGTTAAATTAGCATCATTATTAATGGGTGTATGGTTAGCTGGTACTGGATGCGCTAACTTGTTAGCAGGACAATTAGCTGCTTTCACTCAATCTTTAGGATACTTAGAAGTATTCGCAAGCATCGGTATTATCGTAATCGTACTTGGATTAGTACTTCTTATGTTCTCTAAGAAAATTGCACATATGATGGAATAACACACAAAAAAGACGCTTCTAAAATTTAGAAGCGTCTTTTCTATTACTTCTCCTCTAAAGCCGTCACGTCCACGTGAACGCTTTCTCCAGGATTAGATACATCATACACTTGAGCAATCCCTCTCTGCTCATCACAGCTCTCAATCCATACTGGTACACCCTCATATGTAACATCAACTCTACTTGAAGAAGATAAGATTTGTTGCACGCGTTTTATATCCATACTATTATTCCTCCTTTACTTACTGCATTCCTTTCTATTTTTTCTTTTCCCTTTAGAATATATTCGGTAAAGCAACATGTTGATAAATAATCTTTTCTTCCAAATAAAAAAGACGTATATTTCACACGTCTCTTCCCATAATATTCAAATTTTAAGAAAATAATGTTTTCACTACTTCACTTACTTTATCATTATGAATTTGATAATACACTTCTAATCCTCGTCTTTCAAAGCGTACTACTTTATTTTGCTTTAATTTCGTTAAATGTTGTGAAACCGTTGATTGTGGAATTTCTAATACTTCCTGTAATTGCGTTACATTACACGTTCCACGTTGCATTAATTCCATTACTAGGCGTAGACGCAATGGATGCGCTAACGCTCTTAACATTTGTACATCTTCTTCTGAAATATGACATTCGAATTGATTTTGGCTCATAAAGTTCCCCTCGTTTTCGTTTTTATTTTCTTTTTATTTATTTATATATCTGTTCTTATATTTCCTGTTACGACATAACTTTATCAACCTAGAACGCTGAAAAATTTTTCCACTTTCATCAACAAAGAGTTCAGGAAAAACCCCTGCTGATTTTGAATATTATACTATATGATATAACGAAAAAGCAAAACAAAGGATTAGGAATACATTGCTTACAAATGTTGTTTTATCAAGCTTTTTGTTATATTTTCACCTCATCGAAACGTATAGTAACGATATTGTAAAATACCATCTATAATTGATAACTTTTCGTAAAGTGATTGAACCATACTTAACCTTTTTGTTACGCAAAAAGGAATTTTCAGTAAAAAATGATAACATGATAAAAANNTTTTTATCATGTTATCATTTGACTGTTATTCAAAACTTCCTATTAAATATATACACCTTTCCTGTTTTACTAGATCAAACAGATCAGTGCCGCCTATCCAATTATAAAGTTTGTCCCATCCTCCACTGATTATTAGCCCTCACCAATCAAGCGTTTATTGGATAAAAGAATATACAAATAATTTATACAGCGCACTCAAATAAACTCGAGTGCGCTTTTTGTCTACTTTATGAACAAAATGTTACTTTTAATACTATTATGGAATAATTATACTTTTTTACGTTGACAATAGTGTTGAAGGAGAATATACTAAGCATGTAAGTTGATTGTGAATAGTTTCACAAATAATGTGAATTTCTTCACATACAAATAGATAGGAGTTGTCATTATTATGAGTACTTGGACACAAATTTATGACCCATTAAACAATATTTGGTTATCTGCACTAATCGCAGCACTTCCAATTTTCTGCTTCATCATTTGTTTAATGGGACTCAAAATGAAAAGTTACATGGCTGGTCTTTACAGTGTGATTGTCGCTATTATTCTTGCTATATTTGTTTATAAAATGCCAGCAACAGTAGCTGTAGCATCTGCCGGATTCGGTGTTTTATCTGGATTTTATCCAATTTGTACTATCGTTATCGCAGCAATTTTCCTTTATAAATTAACTGTTAAAACAGAGCAATTCAATATCATTCGTGATAGTATTTCAAGCATTACAAATGATCAACGTCTACAAGTATTATTAATCGCTTATTCTTTCGGTGCTTTCTTAGAAGGCGCAGCTGGTCTAGGGGTTCCAGTTGCTATTACAGCTGCACTACTTGTAGGTATGGGCTTTAATCCATTAAAAGCAGCAGGTATTTGTTTAGTGGCTAACATCGCTGGTGGTGCTATGGGTGCTATGGGTATCCCAGTTACAGTACCTGCACAATTAACTGAACTTGATGCATTAACTATTGGTCGTCAAACTGTTATGATTTTACCTTTCATTAGCATTATTTTACCTTTCTTACTTGTTTCAATGGTCGATGGAATGAAAGGTATTAAAGAAACTTGGCAAGGTATTCTTGTAAGTGGTGTTTCATTCGCAATTACTCAGTTCCTTGTAACTTACTTCTTAGGAGCAGAACTTACTAATATTTTCGCAGCCGTTGTAAGTATGGTCTCTCTTGCATTATTCTTACGTGTTTGGCAGCCAAAATCTTCTGCTAAAGAAGAAAAACAAGAAGCAACAGAATCTCATACATTCAATCAAATTTTATATGCTTGGTCTCCATTCGTATTCTTAACTGCATTCGTAACAGTCTTTAATTTAAAACCAATTAAAGCTTTATTTGCTCCGGATGGCGCATTAGCAAACTTAGTATTTAACATTCAGTTCCCTGGTCTTCATAATGTGGTTATGAAAACTACACCAATTACAAAAGCAGATACACCGTTCGCAGCGATTTTCAAATTCGATGTATTCTCTTCTACAACTACTGCGATCGTACTAGCAATTATCGTTTCACTTATCGTTTACCGCGTAAAAGGTAAAATGGTTAAAGAATTAATGATTGAAACAATGAAAGAATTAAAAGCTCCAGTATATACAATTTGTAGCGTTATCGCTTTAGCTTACGTAGAGAACTACTCTGGTATGTCATCTACACTTGGACTTGCATTCTCTTCTACTGGTAATGCATTCCCAGTTCTTTCTCCAATCTTAGGATGGATCGGCGTATTCATTACAGGTTCAGTAGTATCAAGTGGTTCATTATTCGCACCACTTCAAGCAGTAACAGCAGACCAGTTAAACATCGTTCCTTCTACACTCGTTGCCTTAAACGTAGTAGGTGGTACAATGGCAAAAATGGTTTCACCACAATCTGTAGCAGTTGCTTGTGCAGCAGTTGGACTAGTTGGTAAAGAATCTGCTTTATTTAAAACAGCAATGAAATATAGCTTAATCTTCTTAGCAGTTATTAGCTTACTTCAATTAAACGCTGTATTTAATATCTTTTAAAAATAAAACACCGATCCAAATGGATCGGTGTTTTTCACATTACATTTTTTTATTCTTTAATAACGAAGCTCCCGCAATTTCGGGATGCGTCATTTCGAATGGATCTAAAATAATATCCAATTCTTCTTCTGTCAGGACACCATGTTCTAAACATAGCTCTCTAACAGATTTTCCTGTTTCAATCGCTTCACGCGCAATACGAGATGCTGCTTCATAACCGATATGAGGGTTAACCGCTGTAATAATTCCAACACTTTTCTCAACATATTGCTTCAGCAATTCTTCATTCGCTGTAATTCCTTTAATACAATATTCACGGAATACACGGAATCCGTTATTCATAATACTGATAGATTGAATTAAATTAAATACGAGTACAGGCTCCATTACGTTTAACTCTAATTGCCCTGCTTCTGAAGCTAAGCAAATTGTATGATCGTTTCCGATTACTTGGAAAGCAACTTGATTAATTACTTCTGCCATTACTGGATTTACTTTACCTGGCATAATAGATGAACCTGGCTGACGAGCTGGCAATTGAATCTCCGCTAATCCAACACGTGGTCCAGACGCCATAATACGAAGATCATTTGCAATTTTAGACATGTTCATCATACATACTTTTAATGCTGCAGACACTTCTGTGTATGCATCTGTGTTTTGCGTTGCATCAACTAAATGCTCTGCACCAACAAGTGGGAATCCGCTAAATGTTCGCAAGTGTTTAACCACTTTTTCAATATACATAGGGTTTGCATTTAGTCCCGTACCAACAGCTGTCGCACCCATATTCACTTCATATAAATGTTGACGAGACTGCTTAATTCTTTTTATATCACGCTCAAGCACGCGGCTATATGCTTCAAATTCTTGTCCAAGGCGAATCGGAACTGCATCTTGTAAATGCGTACGCCCCATTTTAATAACATGATCAAACTCTTTTGCCTTATCACGAAAAGCAGTATGAAGTCCTTCCATTGTAATAAGAAGTTCTTCTAACATCATAAGAGTTGCAATATGAATCCCCGTTGGAAACGCATCATTTGTTGATTGAGCCATGTTCACGTGAGTGTTTGGGCTAATTTTCGCATACTCACCTTTTTCGTATCCTATACGTTCTAGTGCTCTATTAGCAATTACTTCATTCGTATTCATATTAATAGAAGTTCCAGCACCGCCCTGAATTGGGTCTACAATAAATTGATCGTGGAACTTTCCATCAACAATTTCTTGTGCTGCTTCTGCAATTTCGTGTCCAATATCTTTAGATAAGTAACCAGTATCCATATTCGCAAGTGCCGCCGCTTTTTTCACAATTGCCATTGCTGTAATGAGTGACGGATGAATGCGATATCCTGTAATTGGAAAGTTTTCTACGGCGCGTAATGTTTGTACACCATAATAAGCTGCACTCGGTACTTCCTTTTCACCTAAAAAGTCTTTTTCTATACGTATATCCTTCGTTGCTATCATTTTCATCACCTATACTTTTCATTCTAAATCCTTATCTAAAAAATTCGCCCTCTAAATAACGAGTATCATCCAGAAGAATTTTTCAGTATCCACCTTCACTATATAGCACCTTTTTTGAAAGCGCAAACATTTATTTTTCTATATATCCTTTTTATTAAAGTTTATAGAAAATCATTCTTCTACTTTCTTTATTTCCACTCGCTTAATTTGATGCATATCCTTTTCAAGGACTTTAAAATAAAAACCGTGTTTCTCAATAACATCCCCTTCAGCAACGATTTGTTTTTGTACCATAATCCAGCCACCAATTGTATCTACATCATCAGCGATTAAGTGTATGCCAAATAAATCATTCACTTCACTAATAAGCACTTTCCCCTCTACGATTTTACAACCTTCACTTATATGTTCTATCGGTGGGTGTTCATCTTCATCATATTCATCTCGGATTTCTCCAACAATTTCTTCTAAAATATCTTCTAGCGTAACAATCCCTGCTGTACCACCATATTCATCATATAATACAGCTAATGGAATGTGTCTTCTTTGCATTTGTAATAATAAATCATGAATAGGGATATTTTCTAACACTTCAATAACTGGACGGGTATATGGTGTAATCGAGCATTCCTCATCTTGATTTCCATCCATATAACGAATAAATAAATCCTTTACATTAACCATTCCAACAATTTCATCTTTATCTTCGCCAAATACAGGATATCTCGTGTACTTTTCTTGTGCGATTACTTTAATATGTGTTTCAAATGGTTCATCTTCATATAAGCCTACAACCTCCGTACGAGGTACCATAATTTCTTTTGCAACCCTATTATCAAATTCAAAAATGTTATTTACGTATTTAAATTCTCGTTGATTAATCTCACCACTCTCATAGCTTTCAGATAAAATTAATCTGAGTTCTTCCTCTGAATGAGCTACTTCATGTTCAGAAGCAGGAGGCAAACCAAATAAACCTGTTACAAGCCTTGCTGAACCATTTAAAGCCCAAATAAAAGGATACATAACCCGGTAAAAATAAATAAGCGGCTTTGATAATAATAAGCTAACTTGCTCTGCCTTTTGTATAGCGAACGTCTTCGGAGCAAGTTCACCAATGACAACATGTAAAAATGTAATTACTGCAAAGGCAATAATAAATGAGACTGTACTGGAAACTGCAGGAGATAAATGTAATTTTAAAAATAACGGCTCAAGTAAATGTTTAATGGTTGGCTCCCCTAACCACCCGAGCCCTAAAGCAGTAATCGTAATCCCTAACTGACATGCTGATAAATACTCATCTAAATTTGAAGTTACTTTTTTCGCTGCCAATGCTCCTCGTTTTTTTTCACTGACGAGTTGATCAATGCGACTACTACGTACTTTAATAATTGCAAATTCAACAGCCACAAAAAAGGCTGTTAATCCAATAAGAATGGCTACCATCAATAATTTTAAAATATCCACATATGTTCTTTAGCTTTCTTAGCTAAAGTTACACCTCCTTTTAAAAAGAAGTTTCACTTTAGTTTCTTCATTTACTTGAAAGCAACCCTATATAAAATTCACCAATTTTCAGCTCTCATACAATTCTAAAGGCAAGCCATCAGGATCTTGGAAAAAGACGAATTTTTTATCCGTGATTTCATCAATACGTATCGCTTCAGTCTCTACGCCGCATTGCTTTAAATGCTTTACAGCTTCTTCTATATTTGTAACAGCGAATGCTAAATGTCTAAGTCCAGCTGCTTCTGGAAAACTTGGCCGCTCAGGCGGACTCGGAAAGGAAAATAATTCGATTTGATACTCCTCTCCCACGCATAAATCTAATTTATAAGAGTCTCGTTCCTTTCTATATACTTCATTTAATGTTTTAAATCCTAATATTCTAGTGTAAAAATCCTTTGACACCTCATAATTCGAACAAATAATTGCAACGTGATGTACTCTACATATATTCATGGTCTCTCTATTCCTTTCTTTACCAAAGATGCATATTCTCCCTTGAAATGACAAACATATATAGCAGAATATCTTTTTTAGGGGGCTTGCTATGAAATTCATCACTTTTTTTGTCGGACTTATCGTTGTTTTTTTCCTTGCCTACATTGCTAGCAATAATAAAAAACATATTAAATTTAAGCCGATTTTTATCATGCTTATTATACAATTAATTTTAACTTATTTATTATTAAATACAGAAATCGGACTTGTGCTTATCACAATCATTTCCAGCCTATTTACAAAGCTACTCGCGTATGCTGCTGATGGTATAAACTTTGTATTTGGCGGTCTTGCAAATAAAGGCGAAATGCCATTTTTCCTTACTGTATTATTACCAATTGTCTTTATTTCCGTCTTAATTGGTATATTACAACATTTTAAAATACTACCGTTTTTTATTCGTTGGATTGGTTATTTCCTTAGTAAAATAAACGGCCTTGGGAAATTAGAATCTTATAACGCGATTGCCTCTGCCATTGTCGGCCAATCAGAAGTTTTTATTACGGTAAAGAAGCAATTAGCTCAAATCCCAAAACACCGTCTTTATACACTTTGTGCCTCTGCTATGTCAACAGTATCTATGTCCATCGTAGGTGCCTATATGACAATGATTGAACCTAAATATGTAGTAACCGCACTCGTTCTTAATTTATTTAGTGGCTTTATTATCATACTCATCATTAATCCGTACGACGTAAAAGATGACGAGGATATTTTGGAAATAAAAGGAGAAAAGCAAAGTTTTTTTGAAATGCTTGGAGAATACATTCTTGATGGTTTTCGTGTAGCTATTGTCGTCGGTGCTATGCTCATCGGATTCGTCGCATTAATGAGTTGTATTAATGACCTATTCCTCATTATATTCGGCATTACTTTCCAACAATTAATCGGCTATGTATTTGCTCCTGTTGCATTCCTAATCGGTGTACCAAGTTCTGAAATTGTCACAGCCGGTAGCATTATGGCCACGAAACTTGTAACAAATGAGTTTGTAGCCATGATCGACCTTAGTAAAATTTCCAATAGCCTTTCTCCCCGTACAGTTGGTATAATCTCCGTCTTCCTCGTTTCTTTTGCCAATTTCTCTTCCATTGGGATTATTTCAGGTGCGGTAAAAGGCTTAAACGAAGAGCAAGGAAACGTCGTTGCACGATTTGGTTTAAAATTACTATACGGAGCTACTCTCGTTAGTATTTTATCTGCGATTATCGTAAGCATTATGTTGTAATTAGGTAAAATTTTATCATTTTCTTATCCCTATCTTTTGTATACAATAACGAATAGATGTCTTATACATAATCAAGACGTCTATTTTTTATACATGTACAATCTCTTTTATTTAGCGTACAATATTTTTTATGTGTTTGAACACGCTTCTAGATGTATACACTTTGATAGTTTTAAAGGAGAAAAAATGATGAAATCCGACATGAACAAAGATACACGAGCCAAAAAAGGACGCTCAAAGAAAAAACGCCTACTTTGGCTCCTTCTTATTCCATTACTAATTGTAACACTTGGAGCAGGAGGCTACTCCTTCCATATATACAGTAAAGCAAAATCTGTTTTAAGCAACGCTTATGCTGAACTAGGACGAGGAGATAAGTCCAGCAAACGTGAAAAAGCTGTTAAACCTATGACTGATAACATTTCCGTACTTATTATGGGTGTTGACGAAAGTGATATTAGGGACAAGAATTACGGAACAGCAACTCGTACGGATGCGCTATTACTAGCAACAATTAATAAAAATGATAAATCCGTTAAGCTTGTCAGCATTCCACGTGACTCACGTGTCTACATTAAATCACGTGATAAATACGATAAAATTACACATGCACACGTATTCGGTGGTGTAGATAGCACGATTGATACAGTAGAGAACTTTTTAGATGTTCCAGTTGACTATTATGTAAAATTCAACTTTAAATCATTTATTAAAATTGTTGATTCCCTTGGCGGTATTACTGTCGACGTTCCAGTTGAATTCACAGAACAAAATAGTAAAGACGAAGCAGATGCAATTCATCTTGAAAAAGGACGTCAACATTTAAATGGGGAAGAAGCCCTTGCACTAGCGAGAACTCGCCATATCGACAGTGATTATATGCGAGGTCAACGACAACAACTTGTTTTAGAAGCTATCGCTGAAAAAGCACTATCTCTTAATTCCATTAATAAAATCAGTGGCCTACTAGATGCTGTCGACAACGACTTAAAAACAAATTTAACTTTTGATGATATGATGGCAATTGCAAAAAATTCAATGGGTTCAGATTTAAACATGGACAAACTGCAAGTAGAAGGTACTGACAAATATATAGATGGTATTTATTATTACGTTCCAGACGAAAAAAGCGTCAATGATATATCGACAACCCTTCAAGAACATCTCGGTGTTACGAATAAAAATGAGCATAAAAAATTATAATAAAAAGGCTGCTAGATCTTTCTAGACAGCCTTTTTATTATAATTTTCAACATATTTTTCACACATATTGTGACAAAAAAAGACAAATGTTACAGCAATGTAACGTTTTTTATAAAAACATTACACACATAGTGAAAATAATAGTATACTAGGACATAAATACTGTTATTTTCATCATTTTTATACAAAAAATGTAATACATATATTTATACAAATTTTTCTGGGGGGAAACAAATGAAGAGTAGTAAAATACTAATCGGTTCCGCTATTGCTGGTGGCATATTACTTTGTGTAGGTGGTATTGGTGGATATCAATATGTATCCACATTAAATAATCAATTAAATACTACCGCATTACCAAACACTACATTTGAAGGCATTTCTCTTGATGGAAAAAATAAAACAGATATTCAAGCCATTATCAGTCAAAAGGTGAATGAATTAGATCAAAAATCTCTTAACTATGTATCCCAAGATGCTAAACAAACATATGTATGGAAAGATTTAGGTGTGGAATATAACGAAAAGGAAATTGTCGACACTATTTTTAAAGAACAAGAAGGCAATATGATTAATCGTTATAAAATGCGTAAAGAAGCTGAGGATGGCGAATTAAAACGCGATTATAAACTAACATCGAAATTAAATACAACAACTTACGAAAGTTTTATAAAGGACAAATATAATGAAACATTAAAAAATCCTGTTAATGCAGAATTAAATGTTGAAGGTTCTACCGTAAATATTAGCCAAAGTCAAAATGGAGAAAAAATTGATAAAGAAAAACTAACTGATTTAACGAAAAAGGCTATTACTGCTGGCACATCAGACGTTACTTTACCAGTTACACTCATAAAACCTGAGCGCTCTACAGAAGATATACAGAAAATGGGGATTAAAGAAGTGATCGCTGAATACTCGACTCCAATGGCTGGCCGTAATGGCAATCAGTCCTTTAACGTAAATAAGTCAGCTAATACTTTAAGCGGGGTTATTGTAGCGCCTGATGAAACATTTAGTTTTAATGGCCGTGTTGGCGTCACTGATGCTGCACATGGTTATAAATCCGCAGCAGTATATTCACAAGGTAAAGTTATACAAAGTGCAGGCGGAGGCGTTTGCCAAGTCAGTAGCACTTTATATAGCGCAGCTTTAAGGGCAGATTTAGGAATTGTTTCTCGAAGCAATCATTCTATGCCCGTAAATTATTTACCACTTGGGCAAGATGCAGCAGTGGCAGATTATGGTCCGGATTTAAAATTTAAAAACAATACAGGCAATCATATTTATATTCAAGCATTTTCAAATGGAGGCAGTATTACTACACGCATTTTCGGTACACCTACTGGTAAAAATGTTGAAGTTTCTTCTCAAGTAATTAGTAATACTGGTGATAAAATCACAGCGGTTACGTATAAAAAAGTAACACAAAACGGTGAAGTAATATCCAATGGACAAATTTCAAAAAGCGTATATAAAAGTGCCCCAAAACACTGATATACTATCCAACGGACAAGTTTCAAAAAGCATAAAGAAAAAGGCGTGAGTAGATCACGCCTTTTTCTTTTGCAATAATAGTATAAAGGTTTCCAGATGATCTTTCGTTTCTTCTAAAGACCACATACGATTTCCTTGCTTCGCAGCTAATACGCACGCTTCTTCCCACGCGTTCTTTTTTTTCATAGTTACTAATTCATCGCGCAATTTCAAAACAATCTCTTCATCTTCTTGCTCTATAAATTCTTCCATCACGCTCGCTATTTCATCCTCATGAATACTTAACGTACAGTACGATTTAAGAAAGTATTGTAATGTCGTATACATATGTACTCCCCCTTCTTATTTGTCAGTTGGATAAGAAGTAATAATCTTATATCCTAATTCCCCTGAATTATCTCTCGCTAAAACAGTAACTGTTTTTACTAACTTGTCTTTTACATTCATATTTTTCTTGATTACCGTTTTTCCAACTGGGAATGAATGAGTTGTATTTAATACGAGACGAGCCTCTTTAGAATTTTTCAACCACTCTTGAATTTCCTTATCATGTTGCTTCAAACTATCTTTTACAGCTTTCGTCGCTGTTTCCTTGTCATAGTATGTACTTGCTGCTGATACTTTATCTGTCTTCAAGCGATTCTTCAAATCTTCTTCTGATTTACCTACATGTCTTTCAATCGTATGGCCATTTTTAGGTGGCCCTTCCATTTCATCTAAAATATTATCACTAATTTTTTCTACTGATGTAGCTTGATTTCCTGTTTGTTTCTCTGTTTTTTGTTCTTTTCCTGCACATCCACTTAAGGTCAGCATTAGTGCCAATAAACTACTCAAGAAAAGACTACTTATTCGTTTCATCGTATCACCTCTTTCATGATTATTATCGTAACTTCACTAAAAGTCAATTTCACACCGAAAAAACATACACATTTTTTAAATTCCTCATCTATTTTGCCCTATTCTCACCCTAGTTTCATCAAACCACTATTTTCGACCCCTGACAAAATATACCCCTATGTTTTCTAAATTATTTCCCGAACTTAAATGCCAATCAAAACAATTAACAAATGCCTTAAATAAAGGTTTATCAGGTGTTTTTCACGGAAATTAAATATACCCCTAATTTTATATACCTAATACCCATATAAGGTATGAAGATGCCTTTTTATCAACATTTTCTACATTATGTAAATTTACACTTGCTGATACAATAGAAATATGGTGTAATGCAAAAAAAGATAAAGGATTTTAAACAATGGCCGAAACAATTCAAAATTTCTTAACAGACTATTATTCCATCGCAATTCCACTTAGTATCGTAATTAACATCATCATCAGTCTTTTAGGTTTTATCCCTAGTATTTTTTTAACCGCTATTAATATACAGCTCTTTGGTGTAACAAATGGGACAATCATTTCGATCACAGGTGAAGCATTAGGGGCTATTATCTCGTTTTACATTTATCGCATAGGCCTTCAGAAATTCACTCACAACAAAGTAAATAAGTACCCAAAGGTAGAACGCCTCCTTTATGTAGAAGGTAAAGAGGCCTTTCTACTCGTTCTATCGTTTCGCCTCATCCCTTTCATTCCGTCCAGTATCGTCACTTTATTTGCATCTCTAGGCAAAATGTCATTACTATCCTTCAGTATTGCCAGCACAATAGGTAAAATACCGGCTTTATTAATTGAAGTTTATTCTGCCTACCATGTCATAAATGGGACAAATGAAGCGAAGTGGATTATAGCAATCGCAGGTTGCATTGGATTGTTGTATTTGTGGAAAAAATGGAGAAAAAAATAAAGAAGGAGCCTATGCTCCTTCTTTATTTTTGAGGTATGTTATTAACAACTATCTCTTAAAACCTTAGTTTACACCAACAGCACTAAATGATTGCTTAACTGCTGTTACTTCCGCAGAGCTAGCACCATATAAATCAGCTGCTGCTTGTACTAAACCAGCACGCGCTTGGCTAAACGTAGTAGATTGTGTGAAATATTGCGTGTTTGCACGGTAATAAATTGCACCTAATTTGTCTTTTCCGATACCAGTTACAGTTACACCTGAATGCGTACCGCCATTTGCTAATAAATAAGCTTGTTTATTAATAATGCCACTGTTTGTATGAACACCACCATTATCACTAGTACCTGTGTAACGCTTAGAATAATGATCTGGATCACCGTATTTCGTTGGATCACTCATAGAACGTAGCGCATCTCCCGCTTTACCAGGCGTGTAAATATCTTCACCAATTTCCCAATCCGGGTTACGATTATCATAGTACTCTACTAACGTACCAAAAATATCTGAAACTGCTTCATTTAACGCTCCTGATTCATTTTGATAAATTAAATCCGAGCTATTTTCCGTAACAGCATGTGTTAATTCATGCCCAATTACATCAATTCCACCAGATAACGAAGTAAATGTTACACCATCACCATCTCCGTATACCATTTGTGAACCGTTCCAGAATGCATTATTATAATTTCTTCCATAATGCACAGTTGATTTCAATGGTGCCCCTGCATCATTAATAGAATTTCTATTAAATGTAGCTTTATAGTAATCATATGTTTTACCCGCATAGTAATGAGCATCAACTGCTGCTGCATCATATGCTGCATTGAAAACATTATCTGTATCTACCCATAAAGTTCCTGGCAACGTGGTACGATTTTTCGCATCATACGTAAAGATTGTTGCTCCACGCGTATTATCTTGCAAGTAGTAAGACGATCCCGATAACGTTGTATTAAGGGATTTTGTATCACCTAATACCCCTTTACCTGTCCCTACTTTATTTGTTCCAGTTACAGGTTTTCCAGCTGCTTTTGCATCCTGTTTAGGAGCACCTTGTTTCACCGGTGTCTTATCATCATTTACATGATCAAGTTTATTGTATTTATTTAAAACTTTACCGCTGTCTGCCTCAATGAAATAGTAGTAGTTTCCTGGGCTTGGATCTAAGAAGTTTAAATTTACAACGTATGCATATGTTGTTTCTTCACCGTTTTGGTATACATATAAGTCCGCTTTTGGTTCGATCTCATATTTCGGTGTTACCCCTAAATCTTGCTGCGCGATTTCAATTGCTTTTGCGCCTTCAATCTTATTTTTATTTTTCAACTTTTCCTTTTTGTCCAAATCAGGTGCAACTGTTCCAGACAACACTTTTAAAGAACCGTCTTTACTTACATGAGCTACTTGAGTAGACCCCCATACAGGTACTCCTTCATAAATTTGTTGCATACGTACTACTGTTGAATCAGTTACAGCATCTTTTTTCACTTGTTTCACTTTGAAAGAATCTTGCGCACTCTTTTCTCCTAGCTTGTAATCACCTTTTGCTGCGTTTAAATAATCAAACACAACAGATTCCGCTTTTTTATTAGTCGCTCCAGTTAGATCCCCAGAAATAAACTCCGGTGACTGTACTGTCTCATTATACTTCTTCGTAGAGAGAACATTTTTAGAATCTGCAAATGCAGAGCCTGTCCCTCCAAACGTTGTAACTGCCATTCCTGCCGCTAACACTAAAGCTAAACTCTTCTTTTTCATGAACCTTCCCCCTAATAAAAAATTTTTTTGAAAAAGAGTAGTTTCATATTAGCATTATGTTTTCATTATTAATATACTAAAAATTCAATTAATTTATTTCTCAAGTTTTGTAGAATTTTGGGGAGCAAATATTGAAAAACCCCTTTCNNGAAAGGGGTTTTTCAATATTATGCATTTACAGTTTGTGATACATGAGAATCTAATCCATAAGTATCCGGTTTACTCGTATACTGCACTCCACCGACAATTGTAAGTACTACTGCAACCGCTAAAATTCCAGCTAATGTTTTTTTCATTTTTCATCCTCCTTATGATTTTCTAACATTTCAATAACTAACTTATAATAGTGATTACTTTGCTCAAATTGTAATGATTTAGAAAAGTATTCAGCAAGCTCCACATATACTTTCTTCAATTCTATTTTATTGCCCGCTGATTTATAAAACGGAATAGCTTCTAATTCCAAAAATTGTTTATACTCTTGCGCTTCTTCAAAATACTTATATTTAAGCATAAGAAGTAAATACAATTTTGTATTAAATCTCTCTTCTGGCTTAGCAGAGCTAATACCTTTATTAATCCATTCTCTTGCTTCTTCAAACTGCTCTAATTTAATATATGCTAATGCGATTTCATATAATGTGTCTATATAATTTAAATCTATTTGTTTTTGAAGTTGCAAACTCTCTAAATAATAATCTTTCGCTTGATTATATTTTTTCTTTTTATAGTATATGTTCCCGATATTACTTAAAGTGATAGCCATTAAAACGTCTTTATCTGCAAAAGCCTCTGATTCCCTCAGTATATTCTCATACATTCCTAAAGCTTCTTCATATTGCCCTTGTTCTGCATAACTTAATGCAATGAGAATTTGACAGTTTATCACATTCCGAAATTTATACTCATTTCTAAATGCCTCTAGTGCAATATTTGCAAAATGCAACGTAAGATGTTGGATTTCCAAATGACTATAAGTAAGGGCGATATTATAATAAATTCCAGTCTCATGATACCCTAGCTCTTTTGCCATGATTTCTGTCTCTAATAAATAACTTAATCCTTTTTTCCACTTATATTGTAAACAGCATAATAATCCCTTACTATACGTATACAACAACTTCTGAAAAGGCGAAAATTTCTTATATGCCTTCTTAAGTTTATCCAGCTCTGCTGAAATTTCCGTAAAATCCCTTTTTATTAGTAAATAACGTATATTAAGTAGTTTATAATAATTTATAATTTCAAAATCTAAAACATGTTGCATATCTTCTTGCAATTCATTATATATACGTTCAACCTGTGCCTTGTCCAAACGAACAAGTGCGTTCAACCATTCATCCAGCTTCCCCTTCACATCTTCCTCTACATCTCTCAAATCCGTCACAGCAATTTCTAACCTTGCGCAGAGCAATTGTAAAATTTCTTCTGATGCTTCAATCTTTCCATTTTCTATTTTACTTAAATATGAGACAGAACAAATGCCCTGACATAATTCTTCTTGTGTCATTTTTTGCTGTAGCCGTTTGTAAAAGACTTGTTTGCCTATTTTTTCTAATGTTTGTTGCATTGTCCTCCTCCATTCTCATTACCCCCATTACTCTAATAATACATAAAATCTAGCGAAATATAAATTGATAAATTATAATTTTCCAAAAAATATGTATTATTTCATTTTCTTCTCTCTTGACTTCATTTTAATATTCCTTCTTTGCTACGAACGGGGAAAAATTGGTATACTATAACCAAATTATGGAGGTGTTTTCGCGATGACTTATTATAAAGACGATAGTTATGCCTTACATACAGATTTATATCAAATCAATATGGCTTATACATATTGGAAAGATGGTATTCATAATCGCCGTTCCGTGTTCGATTTATATTTTCGAAAACTTCCATTCGAAAACGGTTATGCTGTTTTTGCTGGTCTTGAGAAAATTGTAGAGTACATAGAAAATTTCAGTTTTACCGAAAGTGATATCGCTTATTTAGCAGAATTACAATTTGAAGAAGAATTTCTTCATTATTTACAAAATATGAAATTTACTGGGACGATTCGTAGTATGCAAGAAGGTGAAGTTGTTTTTAATAATGAGCCTTTATTACGTGTTGATGCACCGCTCGGCGAAGCACAAATTATTGAAACTGCGCTCTTAAACATTGTGAATTACCAAACATTAATCGCAACAAAAGCAGCTCGTATGAAGCATGCTGCAAATAATGATGAACTTTTAGAGTTCGGCACAAGACGTGCCCATGAGTTTGATGCTGCCCTTTGGGGTACACGAGCGGCCTTTATTGGTGGGTTTTCATCTACAAGTAACGTTCGTGCAGGAAAACGTTTTGGCATCCCTGTATCGGGTACTCATGCCCACTCTTTCGTTCAAGCATATCGCGATGAATATGTTGCATTTAAAAAATATGCTGAGACACATAAAAAGTGTGTGTTTCTTGTTGATACATACGACACTTTAAAATCAGGTGTTCCAAATGCAATTCGTGTTGCGAAAGAATTCGGAGATCGCATCGATTTCTATGGTATTCGTCTTGATAGTGGTGATATGGCTTATTTATCTAAAAAAGCAAGAAAACTACTAGATGAAGCTGGGTTTACAAATACAAAAATTATTGCTTCTAGCGATTTAGATGAATACACGATTATGCACCTTAAATCTCAAGGTGCAAAAATAGACGTATGGGGTGTTGGAACGAAATTAATTACGTCCTTCGAACAACCAGCATTAGGAGCTGTCTATAAACTAGTTGCGATTGAAGATACTGACGGAACCTTAAATGATACGATTAAAATTTCATCTAACCCAGAAAAGATTACTACTCCAGGGCTGAAACGAATTTATCGTATTATCAACCGAGTTAATAATCATGCAGAAGGCGATTATATTGCATTGGATGCTGAAGAACCTGGAAAAGAAGAACGATTAAAAATGTTTCATCCGGTTCACACATATATAAGTAAATTCGTTACAAACTTTGAAGCATGTGAACTGCATAAAGATATTTTCGTGAACGGCAAACGAACATACGAATTACCGAGCATATTAGATATTCAAAAATATAACGAACAGAGCCTCGCGCTATTTTGGGAAGAATATATGCGAACTTTAAATCCCGAAGAGTACCCTGTCGATTTAAGCCAAGAATGTTGGGATCATAAAATGAATTACATTCAAACTGTTCGAGAACAAGTTGAAAAAAATATACAAAAATAAACAGAGAAGTTGCTCCTTCTCTGTTTTTTCAATACTATATGTATCTTCTTGGAAAATATATCAAGATAAGAAGACAAATATATTTTATTGAGTCAATTTCAACAAAATAACCAATAAAAAATAGGACGCGATCGCGTCCTATTTTTTATAAATCTTTCACTCGTAATACACGCATTGCATTTAATACTGCAATTAACGTCACGCCTACATCTGAGAATACTGCTTCCCACATTGTCGCAATACCGAACGCACCAAGTAATAAAACTAATCCTTTAACACCTAATGCAAATATAATATTTTGCCACACAATGCTTCGTGTACGTTTTGCAATTTTTACAGCTGTCGCAATTTTTGAAGGTTCATCAGTCATTATAACAATGTCTGCTGCTTCAATTGCTGCATCAGATCCTAAACCACCCATCGCAATACCGATGTCTGCTCGCGCTAATACTGGCGTATCGTTAATACCATCACCAACGAAAACAACTTTTTCTTTCCCATGCTTCGCTGCATCGATTTTTTCAATTTCTTCTACTTTTTGTTGTGGTAACAACTCTGCATGAACTTCATCTAAACCTAATTCTTTACCAACAGCTTCACCAACTGGTTTTGCATCACCAGTTAACATGACCGTCTTCTTAATGCCTAGTTCTTTTAACTTTTGAATCGCTTGTTTTGAATCCTCTTTTACCTCATCAGAGATAACAATATAACCTGCATATTTACCATCTACAGCAACGTGAACTAATGTACCTACTGTTTCTGGTTGCTTAAATGCAATGTTTTCTTTTCTCATTAATTTCGCATTACCTGCAAAAATTTCTTTTCCTTGTACTTTTACAACCGTACCATGACCTGAAATTTCACTATAGTCTTCAATACTATTTTCATCGATTGATTTTCCATATGCATTTCGAATAGATTGTGCAATTGGATGATTTGAATACACTTCTGCAAATGCTGCGTATTCTAAAAGCTCTTCAGCTGTAGTACCTTCACTCGGCTGCATCTTCGTAACTTTAAAGACACCCTTTGTTAATGTTCCTGTTTTATCAAAAACGATATATTTCACATCATTCAATGCTTCTAAATAGTTGCTTCCTTTTACTAAAATACCACTTTTAGATGCCCCACCAATTCCTCCAAAGAAACCAAGAGGAATGGATACAACTAGCGCACATGGACAAGAGATAACTAAGAATACTAACGCTCTATAAATCCACTCTGAGAATGTAGCGCCTTCTAAAATAAGCGGTGGAATAAATGCCATAATTGCCGCTGTAATAACTACGACTGGCGTATAATAACGCGCAAACTTCGTAATAAAGTTTTCTGTTGGTGCTTTTTTGCTACTTGCATTTTGTACTAAATCTAAAATTTTTGATACAGTAGATTCACCGAACTCTTTTGTCACTTCAATTGTTAATACACCATTTTGATTTACAAAACCACTTAATACATCATTTCCAACTTCTACTTCACGCGGTACAGATTCTCCTGTTAGTGCTGAAGTATCCATCATCGATGTTCCTTCGACTACTTTTCCGTCTAATGGTACTTTCTCACCTGGCTTAACAATAATATAATCGCCGATTTGCACATCTTCTGGTGATACTTGTTTCGTTTCATTTCCAATCTTCACATTCGCATAATCAGGACGAATGTCCATTAATGAAGTAATTGATTTTCGTGAACGATTTACCGCAATACTTTGGAATAGTTCTCCTACTTGATAAAATAACATTACCGCAACAGCTTCTGAATATTGTTGAATTGCAAAAGCTCCTACAGTCGCAATAGCCATTAAAAAGTTTTCATCGAACACTTGGCCGCGAGTTATGTTTCTTACCGCTCTCCAAACAATATCTCCACCTATTAATAAATACGCAAGGACGAATAACGGAATTGTTATCATTTGTGGTAAATCAGCTAAGGCAGCAATCCCTGTCAAAATCCCACCGATTACTAATCGTCCTATCATCTTTTTCACATTTCCATCACCGTGATCATGACTGTGCCCATGGTCGTGTCCAGCTTTCTCTTCACGAACAACTTTTACATCTGGCTCTAACTTTTGAACGACATTTTTTATGTCTTCTATAGTCGCTTCTACTTCTCTTTTATTCGCAACTTCTACTCTTAGTTTCTTGGAAACGAAATCAACAGTTGCTTCTGAAACAGCTGGCATTTCCTTTACCTTATTTTCAATCTTCATTGCACAATTTGCACAATCTAAACCTTCTAATATAAATACTTCTTTTGCAATTTTTGTTTTTTGTTCTTCTTGCACTTTAATATGTGGTTCTAATTTTGTAACGAGTTGCTTCGCTTCCGTAACAACTTCATTTTCTCTATTTTGTGGTGTTTCTAAAACCATCGTCTTTGTTGCGAAGTTTACAGAGCAAGAGCTCACTCCTTCTATATTCCCAACACCTTTTTCAATTTTCATTGCACAATTCGCACAATCTAAACCTTCTAACATCAGTTTCTTTTTCACTAATGCTTCAGCCATCGTTATCTCCCTCCTCGCGTTGTTTTATTCTTCCTCGTTTACGTGTTCAAACGCTTGCTCGAAGATATGAATTACGTGCTGGTCAGCTAACGAATAATAAACGACCTTTCCTTCTTTACGATTCTTTACAAGCTTCGCTTGCTTTAATACACGAAGCTGATGCGAGATTGAAGATTGCGTCATTCCTAATAAATAAGCTAAATCACAAACACACATCTCAGCTTCAAATAATGCATGTAATATTCTCGTACGTGTACGGTCACCTAATACTTTAAATAATTCTGCTACTTTACTTAAACTTTCATCAGTCGGAATCGTTTGTTTCACCTGATCCACGACTTCCTCATGAATTATTGTTTGAGAACAAGTCTCTTGCGGTGCTTCTCCTTTATTTCCAGCCATTATAGCTCACCTCTTCAATTGAACATATGAACAATCATTCATATATCTTATACTTTTATTATATGAGCGCCCATTCATATGTGTCAATAAAAACCAAAAGATTTTTTTGACAATTCCGTTCACATTTCAACATAAACATATCAATATTCTCCGCATCTATCATACTCTTCATACAAAAAAGGATGCACGAAAACTATCGTGCATCCTTCTCCTATTTATTCACTTTCACTCCATCCACAATTAACGAAGAAAATTCTAATTTACCACCTTGATTTCTGTAACCAAAAGGTTTCGAGCTATAAATGAATCCTTTATTTCCATAAAAAAACCTTGCGCGCTCCCTAGACGCACAAGGCTTACTAACTTATATCCCTTTAATTAGCTTCTTCTAAATTATCCTGCGAACTTCCATCTTCTTTTAAATGACTATGTTTTTTCGAATAAACAAAGTATACAATTACACCAAGTGCTAACCAAATACCGAAGTATATCCATGTTGTTAATGGTAAATTTACCATTAAGAATAGACAACATGCAACTGAAATAATCGGTAAGGTTGGTACAAGTGGTACCATAAATCCACGTTGTAATTTCGGATGCGTTTTACGAAGAATGATAACAGTTACACCAACCATCGCAAATGTTAATAATGCTCCAATATTCGCTAAATTCGACAATTCTTTTAAATCGATAAATCCAGCAATTAAAGCACTACCAATTCCTGTTAACCAAACTGAAAATGTTGGTGCTTCAGTCTTCTTGTTAATTTTCGCAAAAGATTTTGGCAATAAACCGTCACGGCTCATAGCGAAGAATACACGTGTTGTCGCATAAATGTAAGCGAAAATTACAGCCATAATACCGATTACAGCTCCAATAGCAATTACACCAGCTACTTTATCTTGCCCTACAACCTCTAGTACATATGACATAGCTTCTGGTACATCTAATTCCTTATAAGAAACCATACCTGTCATAACAAGACAAACCACAACATAAATGATTGTACAAATCACTAACGAAGCAATAATACCAATTGGTAGATCACGTTGCGGATTTTTTACTTCTTCAGCAGAAGTTGCTAATGCATCAAATCCTAAGAAAGCGAAGAATACTGCTGCTCCTCCGGCAAAGACTCCACTTAAGCCATACGGTGCAAATGGTATCCAGTTTTCTGGTTTCACGTAGAATACACCAACTGCAATGAATAAAACAACGATACCAATTTTAATTAATACCATTATGTTATTCACACGCTTACTTTCTTTCGTACCTCGTGATAATAACCAAGTTATCACCAACGTAACGATAACTGCAGGTAAGTTCACGATACCACCTTGCGCCGGAATCGTTAACAATGCTTTTGGAATTTCAATTCCCAATCCACTCACTAAATTATTGAAATAACCTGTCCATCCGCCAGCTACTGCGGCAGTTGTTACGACATATACGGATAACAATGTCCATCCCATTAAATGGGCAACAAATTCACCAATTGTCGCATATGAATAGGTGTACACACTACCTGAAACTGGAAGTGTAGATGCAACTTCTGCATAACATAACGCTGCAAATCCACAAACAATTGCTGCAATCATGAATGAAAAAATAACTGCTGGTCCAGCATCTCTTGCTGCTACTATTCCTGTTAATACTAGAACTCCTGTACCAATTATCGCACCAATCCCTAGCATTGTTAGGTCGAATGCCCCTAGCGTTTTCGTCAAAGTTTTACTTTTACTTTCCCCTAACAATTGCGTAACGGATTTCTTTTTAAATAGGTTGGCCACGATGAATGCCCCCTTTTGCCAAGAAGAGCTAAGAGGTGTTATCTCTTAGCTCTTATCATGTTGTTTTATATATTGTTCGATTTTGTTTTGTATAATGCTGCTATTAGCAAGATACTGTTTCTGCTTCTAATAACTCTTTTGCACCTTTGTACTCTACACCGTGAGCTTCTGCAACTGCTTCGAATGTTACATAGCCATCTAATGTATTGATACCTTTTAATAATGCAGTATTGCCTAGGCAAGCTTCTTTGTAGCCTTTGTTAGCAATTTGTACTGCATATGGTACTGTTACGTTTGTTAATGCAAGAGTTGATGTACGTGGAACCGCACCTGGCATGTTAGCAACTGCATAGTGAACAACGCCGTGTTTTTCGTAAGTTGGGTTGTCATGAGTTGTAATACGGTCAGTTGTTTCGAAAATACCACCTTGGTCAATCGCGATATCAACAACAACAGAACCTGGTTCCATTGATTTAATCATTTCTTCTGTTACAAGTTTTGGCGCTTTTGCACCTGGGATTAATACTGCACCAATTACAAGATCAGACTCTTTAACAGCTTCTGCAATATTGTAAGGATTAGACATTAAAGTTTTTACTTGGTTTCCGAAAATGTCATCTAATTGACGAAGACGTTCTGCACTTAAGTCGATGATTGTTACATCTGCACCTAGTCCAACTGCAATTTTAGCAGCATTTGTACCAGCTTGTCCACCACCGATGATTGTTACTTTACCGCGCTTAACCCCTGGAACACCTGCAAGTAAGATACCTTTACCGCCTTTGTTTTTCTCAAGGAATTGTGCACCGATTTGTGCAGCCATACGACCAGCTACTTCACTCATAGGTGCAAGTAATGGTAATGAACGGTTGTCTAATTGTACTGTTTCGTATGCAATTGCAACAACTTTCTTCTCGATTAAAGCTTTTGTTAATTCTGGCTCTGGAGCTAAGTGTAAGTATGTGAATAAGATCAAACCTTCACTGAAGTGTTTGTATTCGCTTTCAATTGGTTCCTTAACTTTCATAACCATTTCCATGTTCCAAGCTTCTTCAGCTGTATCAACAATTTTTGCTCCTGCTTCAACATATTGAGCATCTGTGAAACCAGATCCTAAACCTGCACCCTTTTGAATGAATACTTCGTGATTGTTACGAATTAAATGTACAACACCTGCTGGTGTCATTGCCACACGGTTTTCGTTGTTTTTAATTTCTGCTGGTACTCCAATACGCATAATGAAATGCCCCCTTATAATTAACAGAAAAAAGAAAGTCTTTTTTCTTTTTGTAATAATTAATAACTTATGTCCTTATTCTAGCATAACTTCAAAGTTATGAAAACGCTAACATACCATTTTTTTAAAGTTTATATATTTAGAATAGTGTAAATATATAAAACATTGATTCTATTAGGGACTTTATTCTATTTCATTATCTATAACTCTATTTTTATTATATTCCTTCAAAATGAACAATAACTATTTATTATTCGACAATAATGTAACAATGTAAGAAACCCAAGTAACCACGTATACATATACACTTATTATTTTACACAATGCTTTAGAGATATATTCTTTTTACAAAAAAACAGCTGCTAGCATTTAGCTAGCAGCTGGATAACTTATAAATAACTTCGAAAACAAATCATCTGTTGTTTCCGTAATTTTATCGAACAAATCACTTTCTTCTGCTTCTTGCTCTTTTAACATCTTAATTGTTTCACGTGCCGATTCAGGATAATCGGTAATGATTCCATCTACGTTTAACTTGTAATATGCCTTTAAACTCTCCATATCGTTCACTGTCCATACATAAATTGGCTTATTTAACTTCCTTGCTTCTCTTACCAATTTTTTATTTAACATGTATTCTTCTGCTACATAAAAATCAGCCTTCACATTCTTTAAGTTAGCTCTACTTGCATACAGTATATATCCTACTTTTATCTCTGGATTTGCACGCTTAAACTCTTTAATAAGAGGATAATGTAATGTTTGAATAACACATTGTTTCTCAAAGTCATTATCTTTAATCGTTTTTAATACTTTGTTTACAAAATCTTTTTCGCCCCCGTGAAGCTTCACTTCAATATTGAGTTTGATTTTACCCTTTGCCAGCTTAATCATCTCATCAAGCGTGCTTATTTGTCCTGAAAATCCATCTTGACTAAGAGTAAGCTGCCTTAACTCATCCATCGTTAAATCTGACACATTCACATTGGCATTAGCAAGACGTTTTAACTTCAAATCATGTATAACCGCTAGTTCACCATCTTTTGTTTGTAATACATCTATTTCAGCGTAGTCTGCCTTTGCATCAATAGCACCTTGCAAAGCTTCTTTCGTATTTTCTACCCCTTTTGATATATACCCGCGGTGTGCCATAATAATCGGTTCTTTATACGAATTCGAAATAAACGTTACAATGAAGGCAACGACCATTCCTGCAGTAATAATTCCTACAATATATACACCAATAAATTTCCAACGATGTTTTTGGAAGAAACATTTATCTGCTTTTGATTTTGAATAATCTAATCCTTCTTCTAATAAAACATCTTCGACGGGAACCTTTTGTAAATACAATCGTGTAATCGCCATAATATAAAACGGTGTCACGATAAAACTAAATAAATACAATGTACTCGTTAAAAATACAGAGATTGTTGATTCAGCTAATAATGCAAATGTTCCCTGCGGATTCGTAAACTCATAAACGCCCCATAGACACAATAAATACATTCCGAAAAATACAACATACACAATCCCTATTGAAACGAAAAAGCCTACTAAAAAGAAAAGTACTTTAAAAAAGCTTTCTTTTACTAAAATTGCACTTTTACGCGCTGCCATGCGAAATGGCTTTTGCTCTAGAACGACAATAGGTAACACAAAAATCCAACGAAGGTTCAAATACGCAACTACAGCAAAAAACGTATAATAACCTACTTGCCCCATTGTTGTCTTAAACAGTTCTCCTGTAATAAAGTTAGGAATTTGAATTTGAGGGATTAATGCTGTTTCATACCCCATATTTAAAAGAGGCAACAATACGACGGCATATAAAATAAATCCCGGTAAGCAATATGTGAAAAGAGTAGGTAAATACGTTACCGTTTTATATAAAATCGGGCGTAATTTCACCTTTTGTCTTTTATGAGCGAAATACGAAATAATAATAAGCACCGCAAATTCCGTAAAGATAAGAAACATTGCTAACAATGACAAAATTACGATTGCCAAGATGCCGTATGGCGTTTTTAAAAATGCTAATAATTCATCATTCGTTGCATTTGCATAACCACCAAAATACAATAACTTATTAAAAATGATCCCAAATAGAGGGACGAATACAATTGCTGCTAATAATTTATAAGCAAGTTGAAAGGTTAATACATTCCAAAAAGCAAACCTAACTGTTTGAAAGGAATGTCCCATTACTCCTGGTATAGATAGTTTTTTACGGTGTTGCATATATTCCTCCGAATTCTAAAACGATATTTGGGATGGATTCCATATTTCCAGTTTCAATCCATCTTTTTAATAATAATATATTCCGCTTAACATGAACACTCTTATACATACAACGAAAAAAGTGATGGCTACTTCCCATCACTTTTTTCATCCACTCTATTTTTTCTCTAGTCCTTGTCCAAACGCTTTCAAGAAACTAAAACCGAATGTAATAGCCCTGTTAATGTCTGGATCTTTTAATACTTTAAAGAAATCCATTACCTTCGTTTTTTTACCACTATTTAATTCATCTGTTGCAAATTGTAATCCAGTAACTAAACTTGATGTAATTTGCTTCGTTACTTCTGGGTCAACTGAAGATAACGCTTCTCCTGCCCCCATCATATTGTTTAACGCATTTTTAACTGGCTCACGATTTAATTGCTCAACAGCAATTTTTGACACATCTTCCTTTGCGGCAAGTAAACTAATCGCCGCGTCTAAAATACCAGCTTTCTGTAATTGTGCTAACAACTGCATTGTTTCCTCGACTGCTTCACGGTTATTCGCTAACTCAGTGAACAGTTCCTCTGCTAATTGCTGTTTTTTCTCTTCTTCTGTTACAACCTTTTTTTTGATTAAAGTAATCTCTTTTGCCATTATCTCCGCCCCCTAATTCTGGTCCACAAGTGATACATATTGTTTTCGTTGCCATTTTTGCTCAATTTCAACACCGTTTTGCGGATGACGTTTTTTATCTCTTGGGTTTGAAGATGGTAATGGACGAGTTCCTTTTTCACGTAATACGCGCAGTTTCACCATTGTTTGTTTATAAGCTGGTGTACATGTATAAATGTCGGTTGCTGTTCCTGTTAAAATATTGATTGCCTCTTCATTTACTGTCGCATGCATCGGCAAATATAACTCATTTCCAGTTACACGATCTGTAACAAGTGCTTGTACTTTAATCTTCCCAAATGGTGATGCTAATTCTACAAGACCACCATCTTTCACATTGCGTTCTAAAGCGAGTTCCGGCGAAATTTCAACAAAGACTTCAGACACTTTAGATAAAATTCCAGCCGACTTATTCGTCATATTTCCTTCATGGAAATGCTCTAGCATACGGCCATTATTTAAGAGTAAATCATACTCATCTGGCGCTACAACTGGTGGTACCCATTCATCTAATGATAAACGAGCAAGTTTATCTGGGAAGTTAAATCCATCTACATATAATAGCGGTGTATCGCTACCATCATGGCTACCCCAACATAAACTATTCCATCCCTCTAAACGATCGTACGTTGCTTGAGAGTATAATGGTGCAAGTGATGCAATTTCATCCATAATTTCACTTGGACTTTCATAATTCCAATCCCCGCCAAGTGCACGAGCGACTTTTTGTAAAATCCACCAATCCGGCTTAGAATCACCGAGTGGCTTCAATACTTCATACAACCTTTGAATACGGCGCTCTGTATTCGTAAATGTTCCTTCTTTTTCTAAACTTGGCGCCGCTGGTAAAATAACATCAGCAAAACGAGCTGTTTTCGATAAGAACATATCTTGAACAACAAGGAAGTCTAAATTTGCTAAAATATGTTGCACATGGTTCGCATTTGAATCAACTAAAGCCATTTCTTCACCCATGACATACATACCACGCAGTTTTCCTTCATCTGCCGCAAGTAACATTGCAATATTATTTAACCCCGGTGCTTTCGGAATGGTAGTACCATATGCTTTTTCAAATTTTGCACGAAGCGTATCATCTGAAACTGCTTGATATCCCGGAAGCCAGTTTGGTAATGTCGCCATATCACAAGCACCTTGCACGTTATTATGTCCTCGTAACGGATATGCACCTGCACCAGGACGACGATAGTTACCCGTAACAAGCAGTAAATTTGAAATTGCTGCTGACGTTGTACTTCCTCCTGTATTTTGAGTTACACCCATCCCCCAAAGTACACAAGTACCATCCGCTTCATATACCATACGAGCCATTTCTTTTAACTGATCTTTAGAAATACCTGTAATTTCCTCTGTATAATCCAGCGTATATTTTTCTAGCATGTTGCTATATTCATCAAAGTTCTTCACATTTTCGGCTAAGAACTTTTTATCATGCCAATCTTGATCAATAATATATTTCGTAATACCAGCAAGCCATACGTAATCCGTTCCTTGACGCGGATGAATAAACAAATCCGCACGCTCTGCCATCTCATGTTTGCGAAGGTCTGCCACAATTAATTTTTGTTCGTGTAATTTATGAGCACGTTTTACACGTGTTGCAAGTACAGGATGTCCTTCTGTTGGATTTGCACCAACAATAATAACAAGACCTGCTTCAGCGATATCTTTCACTGTTCCAGCATCCCCGCCCATACCGACAGTTTTAAATAAACCGTCTGTCGCTGGGGACTGACAATAACGTGAACAATTATCTACATTATTTGTTCCATATATTTGACGTGCTAGTTTTTGCATAAGATAGTTTTCTTCATTCGTTACTTTCGAAGAAGAAATAAATCCAAATGCATCACTGCCATATTCTGATTTAATATGCTGCATATTAGATGCAACCACTTCAAGAGCCTCTTCCCAAGAAGCTTCAACAAACATATCTCCTTGGCGAATTAACGGTTTTGTAATACGATCTTCACTATTTACAAAGTCCCATCCAAATTTACCTTTTACGCATGTGGAAATGCCGTTAACCGGTGCATCTGAAACAGGTTGCACTTTTAAAATATGACGGTCTTTCGTCCATACTTCGAATGAGCAACCGACACCACAAAACGTACAAACTGTTTTTGTTTTATTAACCTTCGTCTTACGCATCGCAGACTCTACTTCTGAAACTGCTAAAATACTGCTATATCCTGGCTCTACATCTTTTACAAAATCAATCATCGGATCTAACACATCTGGTTTTAATCCTGTCATAAAACCAGCCTCACCTAGCATTGTTTTTTCCATTAATGCATTACATGGACATACTGTTACACACTGCCCACAACTCACACAAGATGAGTCATTTATACTTACACCATTGTCCCAAATTACACGTGGACGATCCAAACTCCAATCAATTGACAACGTTTCATTCACTTGTAAATTTTGGCATACTTCTACACATTGCCCACAAGCAATACATTGATTTGGATCATATCGATAAAATGGATGTGACATGTCCACTTCACACGCACTTACTTTCGGTTCATACGGATATTTCTGTTCTTCAATTCCCATCATATGCACTGTATTATGTACTTTACAATTACCGTTATTGTTATCACATACGGTACAATACAATAAATGGTTTTCTAATATTCGATCCATCGCCTCAGTCTGCGCCTCTTTTGCACGCTGTGACTGTCTTTCAATATGCATACCGTTCTCTAATTTCGTTGAACAAGCACGCATCAACTTCCCATCTACTTCTACAATACATGTATCACAAGTTTGAATTGGATCTACTTCTGGTACATGACAAATTTGAGGATGTTCCAAATTACTCTCGTTAAATAATTGTAGTATCGTCTTTTCACCCGATGCGGATAATTCTTTACCATCAACGGTTACACGGACTGTCTGTTCTGCCATAGTTTCCCCTCTCCTTACAACCAACTGTACAACACGATTTTGAATCCGTTTTCAAAATCGCGTTACTGTACATATTTTTGAAACACTCTGCCCAAATACTTTTCTTATGAAGTCGATTCTAGATGTTATAAGGTATCACTACGAAAGCTTAAAAATGTCACTATTCTACAGTTCTATTATATCGTACATATACAATAACAACCAAAATAATCTGTTATCTTCCTCCGAATAACTAAAATAACTCCTCAAGCGAGGAATTATTTTAGTTATAAAAATGTAATATATTAAATACTTGAATAGTTAATGAAGTTAATATATAATTTCATTACATAATTAAAACAAAACATTGTAGCATATATCTTTTCATTCTTTTACAAATTAAAAGAGATCACTAACAAAACGCATACTCAATCTTATACAAGTAATGAATTTATTTAAAATCCACCAGGGAGGTTACGACTATGGAAATTCGCTTATTAACAACAGAGGACGCAGAAGTATATTTAAAAGTTTGTATGGAAGGTTTAACGAAGAATCCTGAAGCTTTTAGCTCTTCTTATGAAGATGTTCTTAAACATGAAGATCCTGTAGCTGCTATGGCAAAACGATTAAGTAATCCTGATAAATATACGCTAGGTGTCTTCAAAGATAACGATTTAATCGGCATTTCTACTTTAGAAACAAAACCATTCATTAAACAAGAACATAAAGCAAAAATTGGTTCCGTTTTTGTTTCCCCAAAAGCGCGTGGCCTTGGTGCAGGACGAGCTTTAATTAAAGCAATTATTGAAAATGCTAATAAATTACAAGTAGAACAGCTCATGCTCGATGTTGTGGCTGGTAACAATGCCGCAAAAAAATTATATGAGTCATTAGGCTTCCAAACTTACGGCGTACAAGAACGTTCTTTAAAACACAATGGTCAATATTGGGACGAGGAACATATGGTTCTGTTCTTAAATGAGTAATACTTCAATACAGTTTTCCAAGAGCATCTTTTGATCAAGAAAGGTGCTTTTTTCATTACAACAATGTAATCTTCATGTCACCTTTATCGATCGTACCAAACCTTTCCATTCATTATACTAAAAGTGTAAAGTGACACTTTAATTAGTGAGACACCACTCATGAAACGAACGTACAGCATTCAATTGATATGTAGAGGAGAATGTGACATGAAACAAAACAAACGAGCTATACTTTTAATATTTACCACAGCGATTGTAACTTCTGGTTTAGCAATTTTGCCTTGGCTTATTATATAGAACTATTCCCTTGAAACTATACTCAGTGAGGAAACGTCCATCCTTATCCAGTACTTTCCTACATAAAACAAAAAGCTGATTGCTTCTAACAAGCAATCAGCTTTTTTATATTATAAAATCCCTAAAAATTTATTTACGCAACTTATAATAATAACCATAGATACGGCAACACACATTACAACCGTATTACGATCTTGCTTTTCTTTTGATGAAATTTCTTCTTTTGGATTCATGTGTATAATCTCCTTTTAAAAAAAAGTGTGAGATAGGAATTTTTTCTTATCCGATGCGAGGTGAATACGAAAACCCTCTCTATCTCACATACACAATAGAATGGAATTGTCATTTTATAAATAAAATGACATGACGTTATGTCGCAACATAGGGTATTTTGTGTCGCTACGTTTTCTATTATAAAAAATAGTTGTGCAAAACTAGTGCATTTTTTATGTCAATTGCCCCGAACGAAAGAATCAGCCTTCCATTCAATCACATAAAAAGAGTTTTTTATTATTTTCATGTAAACTATACAAGTAGAATGAATAGTTTGGGGTGCACAAGATTATGGTGAAAATTTTATTAGTAGACGACGAAGAACGTATGTTACGATTATTAGATCTGTTCTTAAGTCCTCGCGGTTATTTTTGTATGAAAGCTACTTCTGGCCTTGAAGCACTAAAATTAATCGAACAAAAAGACTTCGATATTATTTTGTTAGACGTTATGATGCCAACTATGGATGGTTGGGAGGCTTGCTATCAAATCCGGCAAATTTCCAATGTTCCAATCATTATGCTAACAGCTCGTAATCAAAATTACGATATGGTTAAAGGACTTACGATGGGAGCAGATGACTATATTACAAAACCATTTGATGAACATGTATTAGTCGCACGAATTGAGGCTATATTACGTCGCACAAAGAACGATGGCTTTGTTAGCTTCAATGGTATTGAGTGGGATAAAACGAAACATACTGTCACAGTATATGACGAAAAGATCTCGTTAACTCCTATCGAATTTTCGTTACTTGGACTATTTTTACAAAATACAAACCGTGCTTACAGCCGAGATGATTTAATCGAAAAAATTTGGGGCTATGAAACGGACATCGAATATAGAACGATCGATTCACACATTCGTAATATCCGTGATAAATTACGCAAAAAAGGGTTTCCAGTTGAAAATTACTTAGAAACTGTCTATAAGGTCGGATATAAATGGAAAGGTGAATAATCACTTCGGTCAGCGGACACTTTAGCCTGCATCAATGGGCAATAAGTGTCCGATTGATGCGGGATAATAATCCGTAGAATCCTCTAATTAAAATTTCACTTTATATGAAATAAGGTATGGTGAGAAAATGAGCAAACTTTCCCTTAAAATTGGGACATACTTTTTAATATTAGCTTTATGTATTGAAACAATTGCTTTCGTATCTTTTTACAAAAGTATTTCAAAAATGCGAGTTGAAGAGGAAACGCTCGCTCTTTTAGAAAAAGGCAATCGCTATCGTAGTAAGATTGAAAAACGCGCACAATGGAATGAATATTACAAACAAAAACCAGAGCAATACAATAATCGCTATAAACGACCGGTGTATCAAGATTTCACTATTGAGCATGCGGCTGAAGAGTTAATTGAATCCGAATTAATCGCTAACTCTGATATAACTATCATTATAACTGACAATAACGGCAAAATTATTTCCACTTCAGAACCCGTAACGAAAGAAATGCAAAAACATCTGAATTGTAAAACAAAACATGTTCCCAAAAATGGATTAATAGTAGATGGAAACTGGAAAAAATCAAAATTCATCTCAACAGTAAGCCCACTTGAAATAAAAGGATTTCAAGGTAACTTACATATGTTATTAAAAACATCCTTCTTAGAAAATATGTTACTTAAACTCATGAATCAATTTCTTATCATCAGTATTTTGACGATTATTTTAACAACTATTTCTGTCTTTGTTTTTTCTCGTGTTATTACAGAACCACTTATAAAAATGAAGAGAGCAACAGAGAAAATATCAAAATTAAACAAACCAATTCAATTAGGAATTAAACGAAATGATGAACTTGGAAGCTTAGCAAAAACGATTGAAGATTTATCCAGTGAACTTACGTATATGAAAAAAGAACGCAATGAATTTCTCGCTAGTGTTGCTCACGAGTTATTAACTCCATTGACCTATATGAAAGGTTATGCAAATGTCGCAAAGAGAGATTCTTTAACGAAAGAAGAACGCGAAGAATACTTACAAATCATTGAAGACGAAACGGATAGTGTAACCGATCTCGTACAAGATTTATTTATGCTTGTACAATTAGAGCAACACCAGTTTGTTATTAAAAAACAAAAAATGCTTCTTCAACCATTTTTAGAACGAATGGTTGAAAAAACAAAAACAACATTAACGAACAAACAAATGCAACTTCATGTATACTGCAAAGATGATGTAGAAGCGTGTATAGACGAAAGACGTATGGAGCAAGTAATGTTAAATTTATTGCATAATGCTTATCAGCATTCACCAGAAAACACTACTATAACAATACGTGTACTAACTGAATCAGATCATTTTACAATAAGTGTACAAGATGAAGGAGAAGGTATTCCAGAAGAAGATATTCTGCATATTTTTGATCGTTTTTACCGCGTTGATAAATCCAGAACAAGAGCTACTGGAGGAAAAGGTATCGGACTAGCTGTTGCAAAGGAAATCGTAGAATTGCACAACGGTTCCATTCGAGCAACAAGCGAATTAGGAGCAGGAACAACTTTTATAATCAAACTACCTTTTGAATAATAAGTGTGTGAAAACACCAGTAGTAGTAAACACTACTGGTGTTATTTTGTTCATAAAACCAACTTATATAAGCTAGGCTTTTGAAATTATTCTTATTTCAATATAAAATAAAGTGAAACTTTAATCCATGGAAAGATTCACCCCATGGATTATTAGTTGAACCAATCGGGCATTTACGGGCAGTTATCTCCCACCTAACTTCCGCGCATTCGCCGAATTTTAAAGTTGGAGTCTTACTGCCCGTTAATGCGGGGTAAAGGTACATTTGTCAAAGATTTGGAGGGTGATATAATTGGATATCCATGTATTAACAAAAGACGAGGCAGAAATTTACTTAGAACTTCGTGTAGAAGGATTAAAACAAAATCCGGAAGCTTTCAGTTCTTCTTATGAAGATATTATTAATAAAGAGTGCGCGATTGAATATAAAGCACAAAAATTAGCACAAGATGAAAACTATACGCTAGGTGCATTTAAAGATGGACAATTAATCGGTGTTGCAACGCTGGAAACGAAACCATATGTAAAACAAGAGCATAAAGCTAAAATCGGTTCTGTATATGTCTCTCCAAAAGCACGTGGACTTGGAGCAGGAAAATCCCTAATTAAAGAATGTCTTGAACTTGCTAAATCTTTAGAAGTAGAACAAGTTATGCTTGATGTTGTTGTCGGAAACGATGGTGCAAAGAAACTTTATGAGTCATTGGGCTTTAAAACATTTGGTGTACAAGAGCGTTCACTGAAATATAACGGACAATATTGGGATGAAGAGCATATGGTCTTATTCCTAGATGAAAATAAATAACAAAAAACATCCTCTAGTGTATGAGGATGTTTTTTACTTTTTTGTACACCATGCCGTACTTAATAGTTGAATCGCTTTCACAATTTCTTCTTCTGATAATATCGCAAACCCAAGTAAAACTATATTTCCCGGAGCAGTGCCGTCTTTATAGTACGTAGAAACAGGATATACTTTAATACGATGTTTCGCGGCTTCTGTAATTAAATCTTCTTCCCGCATTCCATTATGCACCTTTAATAAAATGTGTAATCCCGAATCTTCTCCTATCACTTCAACCTGATCAGCGAAATACTTTTCTATTTCAAAAACAAGTCGATCTCTCTTTTTCCGGTAGACGACACGCATTTTATGAATATGTTTTTCAAAATGCCCTTCATTTAAAAACTTTCTAATCACTTCTTGGTCTATTCTTGAAACACTTTGTGTATAAAACAAATATTGCTTTTGATACTTGTTAATTAAATTCTTCGGTAATACTATATAACTCATCCGTAATGAGGGCAACAAAGCTTTTGAGAGCGTCCCCATATAAATAACTTTCCCATCTGTATCTAATCCTTGTAGTGCCGGAATTGGCTTTCCTGAATAACGAAATTCACTATCGTAATCATCTTCAATAATATACCTACCTTCTTCTTTCTTCGCCCATTGTAAAAGCTGCATCCTTCTCGTGATAGGCATAATCATTCCGTACGGGAATTGATGAGACGGTGTAACAAATACAACATTCGCATCACTATTCTCTAAATCTGCAATACAAATTCCATCCCTATCTAAAGATAACATTTGAACTCTGTTTTCTCCTTGTTCAAAAGCAACCATTTTCCTATGATACCCTGGGTTTTCGACTGCATAACAGCTTCCCTGTAATAACTGAAAAAGTAACTTTACTAATATTTGCGTACCCGCTCCTAATACAATTTGACTCGGTGAACAACGCACACCTCTAGATTCATACAAATACTTTGCAATTTCTTCTCGTAAGCTCACTTCTCCTTGTGGGTGACCAAGAAAGAGCAACTCATTATTGTGCGGCTGCCATACGTCATTTATAAGTTTCCGGTACATATTGAATGGAAAAGTATTCGTATCGACTCCTGTTTGTGTGAAATCAAATGTATAATCCCTCTCCCGAAAGGATATTTCCGCTATTCTATCTTCGCTTCCTTCTACATGAATCATTTGTTCAATTTTACACACGAAGTAACCTTTTCTCGAAATTGACTCAATATACCCTTCTGCAAGTAATTGCTCGTACGCCGCTTCTACTGTATTTTTACTTACTTGTAAATATATCGCCAGCTTTCTTTTAGCCGGTAATTTCGTAAAAGCTGGAATCGTTCCATCTTTAATCTCTTTTTTTATATACTCATACAATTGCACATACAACGCGATTTTACTTTGCGTATTTAAATTAGGCGTTAATTCTAACATAATATCTGACCCCTTAATAAAACTAAAATCTGATACTTTTTACAGTACCAGATTTTATATATAATTCCTTTTATCATGTCACACATAAAAAATCAAATACTAGAGAGGAGATGCATGATAGTGAACAATAGTAGACGTATTGGACTCATCATGATTATTACAGGAGCTACCTTATGGGGGGTATCGGGTCCAATGATTCAATGGCTTTTTCAGCATACTAACGTATCATCCATTGATTTTTTAACAATTCGCTTGTTGCTTGCGGGAATATTTATTTTGTCTTTCTTATTTATAAAGAAACAAGACATATTTCACATTTGGAAACACCCTAAACAATTTATACAACTGATTATTTTCTCTATTCTCGGCATGCTTGGTGCACAATACGCCTTTATCGAAACGGTTCATATTAGTAATGCAGTCACAGCAACACTATTTCAATTTCTAGGTCCTGTACTTATTACCATTTATGTTGCCTTTGAACAAAAGAAATTCCCTGCTTCTATGCAAATACTAGCCATTATCACCGCTCTAACGGGGACATACTTTATTATTACAAACGGTTCAATTGAAAACATTGTTTTATCTAAAGCAGCCATTACTTTCGGTCTATTAACAGCGATTGGATTTGCATTTTATACCCTTCATCCTGCTTCCCTTATTAAAGAATGTGGTACAACTGTAGTAATTGGCTGGGGAATGTTAATTGGAGGAATTGCACTGCTTATTTGTAATCGTTCTTTTGGGTGGAATCAAATTTCGCAAACTTTCACACTCCAAACTTTTTCTATGCTTATTCTTATCATTATAAGTGGCACCCTTTCTTTCCTTCTTTATATTGGTAGTCTTAAATATTTAGCTGCAACAGAAACTAGTATTTTATCTAGCATTGAACCACTTGTAGCAGCCATCGTTTCAATCGCTTGGCTTAATGAATCTTTTGGAGCATATCAATTACTAGGCGGCGTATGTATCGTTCTTTCTGTTATTTTCTTAACGGTGCCTCAAAAAGAGCGCGGGCCAGCCTATTCAACTGAACAAATATAGAAAATGTCAAAAGAGGTCGTACAAAACTTACGACCTCTTTTTATACTTTAAAGGAATTGTCCCGCCTTCTAGCAAATACAATTACACTAACAATAAAAACTAGGAGTGTGGCACCATGAAAAAAATCGGAACTATGCTACTTTTCTCCTTTCTCATTACTGGCTGTGCGCAAGTGCAACCCGATGCAAACGTATCTAAAAAAGAAATACTGGAAACATCATCCGCTCAAATTAACGTCCCTTCCTTTTTTCATCTTAGTGTTTTAAAAGATGTAAATTGGGAAGAAGCCCCATCCTTCGTAGAAGGAAAAATACCGTTAAAAGGGATCGAAAAAAAAATCGCAATGGCTGATAGTCCTATTATCGCAAATGAACAAAATGAAATAATGTGGTACTTTCTAGATCCTGAAATGCCAACAGGAAATTTATCTATTATTGCGCTAAAACAAGGATCTGTAACTCCAACACCAGTACTCTTTCAACAAGAAACTTCCAAACAAACTTGGACTACTTCAAATACAATCGATTCTACTACAAACGAACTCCCTCTCACTATGTCACTACCTTCATCTGGATTATGGGTATTAAATATATATGTGAATGAAAAATATTATGATCAGTTTGTGATCACTGCGGAGTAAGTTGATAAAACTAATATACTTCCTTGCACCCGCTGAATTTTGAACGAGAGTCTTACTGCCAGCAAATAACGAGATGAATAGTGGAGAAACATCAATAATTCTACACTTCTTCATTATTTTAATTTCTTACTTCAAAAAAGCAGTGCCTTTTTAGGCACTGCTTTTACAGAGTGTTTGGAAA
>NZ_NUPZ01000050.1 GCF_002584985.1 Bacillus sp. AFS029637
CCTATAGCAATTGAACAGTTAAAAAAAGAAAAAAGCATACCTGGTGGTATGCGACTTAGACAACAAAAGTACTTGAATAACATAGTAGAACAAGATCCTCGTTTTATAAAGAAGCGAATTCGCTCTATGCTAGGGTTCAAATGTTTTGACACAAATACATCCATTCTTTCTGGAGTAGAAGTCATGCATATGATTAAAAAAGAACAGGTTGATTTATGGGACCAGTCTGTCCAAAATCAGAAAGAATTCATCCATCAATTGTTTGGGCTTGCGGCATAAGATACGATTCCGTTAGGAGTCTATGCGCTTTATTATCTTTTATTCTATTTTTGCACCAGAACCGTTAAAAATATGCTTGTCCTCTTTATCTAGGACACTTTCCGAATATTTTTCTATACGCTATTTCTATTCGTAAATCGAAATGATTATGATTTACTATTGCTTTTCTTTTCTTCATCACTTAATATAAAACGTAATGATTACGATTTATGCAGGAGGAATACACAATGAAGAAAGTCCCTATTACAGTTTTAAGTGGTTTTTTAGGTTCCGGAAAGACAACATTATTAAATCATATTTTGGAAAATAGAGACGGATTGAAAGTAGCCGTCATCGTAAATGATATGAGCGAAGTAAACATTGATGCTGCTCTTGTCAAGCAAGGAGGTTTTTCACGTACAGAAGAAAAATTGATAGAAATTCAAAACGGCTGCATTTGCTGCACGCTTCGAGAAGATTTAATTATTGAAGTAGACCGTCTTGTAGATGCTGGGGATATTGATTATATTGTCATTGAATCTTCAGGTATTAGCGAACCGATTCCCGTTGCACAAACATTTACGTATATGGATGAGGAGCTAAAAATTGATTTAACTAGTAAGTGTCGACTTGATACGATGGTTACTGTTGTCGACGCCAACCGTTTCTGGGATGATTTTGCGGCAGGTGAAAGCTTACTAGATCGTCAGCAAGCGCTGGATGAAACGGATACACGTGAAGTCATCGATTTACTGATTGATCAAATTGAATTTGCAAATGTCATTCTGCTCAATAAAATTGATTTACTAGAAAAGGAAGAGATTCAGGAACTTCATGATTTATTAAAAACATTGAATCCTGAAGCAAAAATTATCGAAACTTCTTATGGAGCCATTCCACTGCAGCATGTTTTAAATACAAATTTATTTAACTACGATGCAGCAAGTCAAGCTGCGGGCTGGATTCAAGAACTAAATAGTGAGCATCATGCACCTGAAACAGAAGAATATGGCATTGGCTCATTCGTGTATCGCCGCAAACATCCGTTTCATCCAGTTCGTCTCATGAATTGGTTAAAAAAATGGCCACAGGATGTTGTAAGATCGAAAGGATTTTTCTGGCTCGCATCACGTAACAATATAATGGGTCTTCTCTCTCAAGCGGGCTCTTCTATCACAATTCAAGGAGCAGGAGAATGGATTGCCGCTTTACCCTTAGCAGAGCAAAAACACCTAATTGCTGAAGAACCTGAAATATTAAAAAATTGGGATGAACAATATGGTGACCGAATCACTGAACTTGTCTTTATCGGGATTGAAATGAATCAACGAGAAATTGAAAGTTCTTTAGATACATGTTTATTAACAGATGAAGAAATGAAACAAGATTGGAATAATTTTGTTGATCCCATTCCACCTTTTACTATTGCACCATAATAACGAGTTTTAGAGTTTAATAATAATCCCTAAAAAATCTGTTGTACTTTCCCAAAATACGATGATGTCCTTTTCTATGACATCATCGTATTTTAGGTTCTGTTGCAAAGTTTTTAAAACTAAGCTAAACTTTTGCAAAACAGAGTGAGGAGAATCATAAGTGGGATATTTTAAAGGAAAGTAATTTAAACAAGATATTATTTTGGTAGCCGTTGGCTACTATTGTCGTTTTTCTTTAAGCTATCGTGATGTCTCTGAAATTTTGCAAGAACGTGGTGTTTCAGTTCATCCAACAACTATTATGCGCTGGGTTCATGAATATGGCCACCTGATTTATCAAATTTGGAAGAAGAAAAATAAAAGAGTACAACTATCTTGGAAATTGGATGAGACCTATATAAAAGTCAAAGGAAAATGGCGTTACCTGTATCGTGCAATTGATAAAGAAGGGTACACATTGGATATTCAACTTCGTAAAAAACGGGATCATCAGGCTGCATATGCCTTTATGAAAAGGTTAGTGAAAAAGTTTGGAGAACCAACGGTTCTAACAACAGACAAAGCACCGGTATTACTTTGTACATTCAAAAAATTAAAGGAACAAGGCTTTTATAAACATACAACTCATTGTACAATCAAGCATTTGAATAATCTCATAGAACAGGACCATAGACATGTAAAACGCCGCTTTGCCAAATCTGCAAGATTTCAAAGTCTTCGCTATGCTTCGCGCACCTTGAAAGGAATCGAAACGATTTATGCTATATATAAACGAAAACGAAGTTTGCAGCCAAACTTCGTTTTTTCAACGTACAATGAATTACAGCAATTGCTCGAAATTGCATAAGATTCGGCTGTACTCACACTAACTTTCTATCTATTAAAAAACTTTGCAAAAGAACCGAGATCGAAACGCAGCGCTCAATCTTAAAAACGGAGCAATTCGTCTCTTAACCGTAGGAACTACGGGGATAGCCTAATGAAATAGAAACCGTTAGGTGTCTGTACTTAGGAATCTCCCACTTCAAACAGTCCACGAGGATGTTAAGTGTTGAGTAATTCAAAATTTAGTTGTGTGACGCTTGATAATTATAAATCTTTTCGCGAATAGCGGATGCAATAAATTCTTCAATAGAACTATTCGTTTCTTTTACAATGTTTGTGATTGCATGGTATTCACTGCTTGTTATCGTTACTGCTTTAGTGACACTACTGCTATCTAAATATACGCTATTATTAACCCGTCTTGTTAATTTTCCTTCTATTATATATGGGGCTAAACATTCAATCCATTCTACCTGCATTTGCATTGGTAATTGAATAATGGATTGACGAACATCAAAGTACCAAAAACCATCTTCCTCAGAAACCTTAATATTTCTTGGTGATACATACTGTAGTACTAAGTCAATTAAGTGAAAAATGTTACTTCGTAATTGATTTGATTTAGGAAAACGAAATTTTACAAACTTTTGATGATGACTTCTTGGTTTATTGGATAAAATATATGCAGGCTTATACCCCATTTTAATTGCATCTTCTAGTGTCATATTGTTTCCAAACTCATCCATAAGCACAATATCCCCGCGCTTCGGAATGGATATAATGCGTGCTAATTTATTACCTTCCATAAATTTTTGGAACAATACTACATTATATTTTTGTGAGAATGTATACAGCGTATTAGCCTGATTCAATTGCTGTACCAATCCGTGTATTTCTTCCTCATTTACAAATTTAGTCTCACGATTACGATGTTTCTGTATAGTACAAGTCAAATCTCCTTCTGCTATCCACTTTTCAAGTTGATACATGCTCACAGTATAATCTTTTGCTGCCTGATATAAGGTAATTCCTTCTGTTTCACGATCTTCTTTCAACTTTTCTATGTCTTCTCGCTTAAATAAAAAGCTACCATCTAGACGCCAGGTCTCTCGATTAATTGGATTTAATTGTCCTTGTTTCATAAGAGTACTAAAAATGAAGCTACTAATTCCTAAATAAGCTTTTACTTCATTCGTATTCATATTTATTTCCTGTCTTTCAAACATACCTTTTCCTCCTATGTGTAAACTTCTGTTATGTAAAACCGATAATTTTATTATGTAAAGTTAAATTTATAAAAATATATATTGTAAATTACATTATAACACAATTATAACTTAATTTATTTTTAAAAATAAATGAAATGTAAATTCACTTTCTAATTAAATTACCTTTTATATAATTATAAAATATACAAAAGATGATTTTAAAAATCAAATAGATAATAACCATAGAAAATAGAACATTTTCTATACTTATTCATTAGTTTCATTTTTATAAAATTTAATCTTACTATGTAAGTAACTTTTAATGTAATTCAGTTATAATATTAGATATAAAGGGAATTAATATGGAGTTGATTAACAATGGAATTTAAATTAAATACAATTCATAGTGAAACTTATTTAGAAAATATAGAGAAACAGAAACAAAATTTCTCAAACATAATTGCGATATGGAATCAAGATTATATAAATGAAGCTGAATTTAAAAAGGAAAATAACGAAAGAGAAGATTCATATACATATGAGGGATTTTCAGATGAAGAAATATTGTATTACTATTTAAATCGGCAAACACATTTTGATCAAGAAAAACGTATAAAGGATGCATCCAGGACTCTATATGCACGTGACTTAAGCCAGTTCTATTTTTTCATCAAACAAAGTACAGAATTTCTGCAGCAAGATGTTAAAGATTATGTAGTCGGCCAAGTTTGGAGGAACTTAAGAAAGCGACATATACGTAACTATCAAAAATGGTTATCCCAAGAGGCAATATCCTATCAATCAAAAGAAAAATACAAAGCATCTACAATTAGTCGAAAACTTGGTGTAATCCGTTCGTATTTGAAATGGCTATATGAAATTCAATATATCCAGGAACCTCTTCATGTGGAAATTCTAAGCACAACCGTTAATAAACACCATAAACCAAAGCGCGAATTATCATATGAGGAAGTGAAGCAATTGCTTCATTACTATAAGGATAATGAAATCAATTATGCTTTATTATCGGTCCTAGCTACTACGGGATTACGTGTTGCAGAAGTTTCGCATGCAAAGTGGGAAGATCTTGAGTATGATTTAATGCGTGACCGTTATTACTTAACGGTGGCTACAAAAGGTGATGATGAGAGGATTGTTTCTATTAATAAAGAAATCTTTAATCGTATAGTCGCGTTTCGTATACGTAGGCGATTGCCTATTGATATTGGAAATAAAAAAGGTGGGACTATATTCCAAACAAAGAATCATACTTCCTACAGAGAGAATTATCTATCTCAGTATATTTCTAAGATCATCAAAGAGACTAAACTACAATTTACAGAGGATATACGCATCACACCTCATTTCTTTAGACACTTTTATGTACAGTATTTATATGATTATAAAAAACTACCACCACATCTTATCGCAGCTGCCGTTGGCCATAAAAATGATAGAACTACAAAAGAAAATTATTTGAAGCAAAGACTTACTAAAGATAATGATGCAGGAAATTTAATTGGAGATGGTGAGTTTTAATATGTAATTAATACACAATAAATTGAAAGTAGGACAATAAGAAAACGATGTTTGGTTTCTTATTGTCCATTCGAATTATTTTAACGAATCTACCGAAAGAATTCTCCTTCCTCAAGCGTGTATAGATGCTAGACCAACGGTAGGTCGCAGATGAATGTCAAGCCTACGTTTTTTTGTATACCTATAACAAAGTAAGGTGCAACCTGTGTTAGTAAATACAACATATAAATTTCGTATCTACCCAAATAAGAAACAGGAAATAGTAATTGCTAAAATGATCGGTACTACCGCTTTGTATGTAACCATTTAAAAAATCAGTAATAGCTAAATTCAATACATCCGATTTATGTTTCTAGTGCAAAGATTTTTAGTTTTCACTTACAATTAATAGTTTCTAATCTAATAATATTTCGACAATGGAATTAATAGTTTTGTTTGGAGCACTATAGTAAATCTCTAATCCTTTTCTATCACTCATAATTAATTTCTGAGATTTCATCTTCGATAAATGCTGCGAAACAGTAGATTGTGGGATACCAAGAATATCTACAATTTGAGTTACATTACATGTCCCTCTTGTAATTAATTCTTTCAAAATATTAATCCGTACTGGATGAGCTAATGCTTTTAAAACTTCTGCGTTTTTTTCATAATTCAACAACCTAAACATCTCCTTGTGAACCGATATATTTTTATTATATTAATAACTTGATGAATAAAATTTTAATATTTTAGTTTTGCAGAATTTATGCTCCAGGCACCTTTATTCTTTTTTTGCTTGCATTTTTACTTCCTTTAATTCATCTGAAAATGTTGTATTTGGCTTTTTTACAGAATTTACGATACGGGAAAGCTCACGCAGGACTTTAGTCCGTCTTTAGACGTGGGATGAAAGCATCGTTTTTGTATAGCAAAACATGGCATACTTTATTTATAGTCATGCAAAAGACGTAAAAACATTTGAGAACTAACAATCTGTACGGTATGGTCACAGTACCGTAGCCCACGAACCTATATGGTCTGTTGTGGGAGTGGTGATGGCGCACCACAATCTTGCACGTCAGCGATACCAGAAATGGACTTCGCCTTTGGTAGCAAGAATCCCACTGACGTTAGTCAGCTGGCCCCTTTAGATGTGGGAGTGTCAACATATGCTTGTACTGGATAGCTTTGCTTAAATGAATCAGTGGTGTCTAGTAGGAGAGCTCTGACATTTATTTGATACTTTTTTTAAACTTTACACTAGAAACTCTATGCAATTCATTTCGTTTTCAAAGAATATTTTTCTATAAAAAACTGCAACTCTAATTGTTAGTTATGTCTAACAATTGGAATTGCAGTTCACCAATTAGATTCTATTTTTCTATCTATTTATACACGTACAGCTGTACCGCTTATCGCAACCATTAACATTCCATCGCGAATCACTTCGTAGTCTACATCGATACCAACAATTGCATTTGCTCCTTTTTGCGTTGCAAGTTGTTTCATTTCTTCCATCGCAATGTCACGAGCTTCTTTTAATTTACTTTCATAAGCACCAGAACGGCCACCTACAACGTCACGAACAGAAGCGAAGATGTCTCGTACAATATTTGCACCCATAATTGCTTCACCGTTTACGATGTCTATATACTCAATAATTTCTTTATCCTGAATAGTATTAGTTGTTGTTACGATCATATTAATACACTCCTATAATCTTTAAAAATTCATTGTTGTTTCTTATAATCTTATTATTATTTTTAACAAATTCACCGAAAGGATTCTCCTTCCTCAAGTGTGTGAAGAGCGATAGCCCAGCGGTAGGTGGGAGATAAATTTCGGTTTAGTATAGCCAAAATTTTTGATAAACTAGCTATATGAAGTTCTTTGATAACTTGATATATAAGGTGGCAGGAAGAAAATAGAGTGCGAAAACCAAGCCATTCGGTGCTGCGTAAAATATCAACCGTACCAAGAGAGCATCCAAGCGTTGGACATCTAGGAGTGGAACACCCCGAAGTAACGCTCAGGGAGACGAAAGGTTACTTTCGTCGTGGAACTGAGAAGCTCCCACTTCAAGCTTTGCTAAGTGGCGAGTAGTTCACAAGCTAAATAAACTATCTAATAACCTTACTTACATAAAGATGACAGTTCTGTAAGGAGGAAAGAAATCAAGCTATCTACAAAAACCTTTGTATCTTGTTGGATTTATTTACCTAATAACTGTAAATCCACTAATCATATTTGCTGGTAATTTATTGTATACAGATTATCCATAATTAATAGCAGCCAATACTATATATAGCGGTGAAGGCATAACATCGATTTTAACATTCATAATTTTAGTAGCGAAATATTCAATTTTCAATTCATTCCCATTAGAAAATGATAATGCTTCCACATTCTTTTGAATTCCCATATGATCTACCCTTATTTTCTTAATTACAATATTAAAATGTTTTCAATAATAAAGATAGTTTTTGTAAGTTTTGGAACTACTTTTGTAATTAAAAAAAGTATAAGCGACTTATAGTTAGTTTTTACTTTTGATAGCTAACGAATTAGTCCTAAGACAGCCCAACTAATTCCCTTGTTCTAAAGGTTATTTTATTGCTATTTATGTGAATGCTAATATGCGACGTATTACTTCATTTTTGATACTGATAGCTGCATTATAATCTCTATCGAGATTTACACCGCATATAGAGATCCAGTCGCCCATCAACTTAAGAATTTTTACTAACCCTAAGTACAAAAAAACGTTACTCTTTCATCATATTTAACCTCCTTAATTGGAGATGAAAAATAGGTATTCGTCACAGAACAACGAATACCTAACATGAATAATGGTTGAGAATAGTTTTATAAAAATATCTTTATCTATTTGTTAATTAGTTTTTTGCTTTTTTAGTAATCGTTATAATTATAGGCAATACTTTCAGCTAAAATGCACACCTGAGAAGACTGCTTGCTTATCTCAGGTGACTCTTTCTTATCAATCGTAATAACAGTTAATTAAGGTCAAAACGATCTGCATTCATTACTTTAACCCAAGCAGCTACAAAGTCACGTACAAACTTTTCTTTGTTATCATCTTGTGCATAAACTTCTGCAATCGCACGTAGAACGGAGTTTGAACCGAACACTAGGTCAACTCTAGTTGCTGTTCTTACTACTTCACCTGTGTTGCGGTCACGTCCTTCGTATACGCCTCCGTCTACAGGTTTCCATTCTACACCAATGTCAAGTAGGTTCACAAAGAAGTCGTTAGTAAGTGTGCCTACACGATCAGTGAATACACCATGTTTTGTGCCGCCATGGTTTGTACCTAAAGCACGCATACCACCAATAAGGACAGTCATTTCTGGTGCAGTAAGGCCTAGTAGTTGTGCTTTGTCTACAAGAAGCTCTTCTGTACTAATACTGTACTCTTTCTTTTGATAGTTACGGAAACCATCAGCAACAGGCTCTAGCACGTCAAAGCTTTCTGCATCAGTTTGCTCTTCAGTTGCATCACCACGTCCTGGGGCGAAAGGAACAGTCACATCAAAACCTGCTTCTTTAGCCGCTTTTTCTACCGCAGCAGTTCCACCTAGTACAATTAAGTCAGCAAGACTTATATTTTTCTCAAGATGACTTTGAATGTCTTCTAGTACTGAAAGGACTTTTGAAAGCTGTTCCGGTTGGTTCACTTCCCAATCTTTTTGTGGAGCAAGACGAATACGTGCACCATTTGCGCCACCACGATTATCTGAACCACGGAATGTGCTTGCTGAAGCCCAAGCAGTTGTAACTAGTTCGCTGATTGTAAGTCCTGAGTCAAGAATTAGTACTTTAATTTTTTCTACTTCTTCTTCTGTTAACTCATAATCAACAGTTGGAACAGGATCTTGCCATATAAGATCTTCTTGTGGAACCTCTGGACCGAGATATCTTGCTTTAGGACCCATATCACGGTGTAAAAGTTTAAACCATGCGCGAACAAATGCATCAGCAAACTCATCTGGATTTGCATGGAAACGACGTGAAATCTTCTCATAGATTGGGTCATGACGGAGTGCTAAATCAGATGTAAACATAACTGTCGGAACTTTCTTGGATGAATCTGCTGCATCTGGTGCAAGGTCTTTTTCATCAGGGTCTACAGCCATCCACTGATATGCTCCTGCAGGACTCTTAGTCAACCACCATTCATATCCGAATAATAAATCAAAGTATCCGTTATCCCATTGTGTTGGGTTAGCAGTCCAAGCACCTTCAAGACCACTAGTGATGGTGTCGCCACCTTTCCCACTTCCATATGAACTTAACCAACCTAATCCTTGTGCTTCAATTGGAGCTGCCTCTGGCTCTGGACCAATTTGTGCAGCATCTCCTGCACCATGTGCTTTACCAAAAGTATGTCCGCCTGCAATTAATGCAACTGTGTCTTCATCATTCATACCCATACGTCCAAAGGTTTCGCGAATGTCGTGAGCACTTGCAATTGGATCTGGCTTACCGTCTGGACCTTCTGGGTTAACGTAAATTAGACCCATCTGAACGGCAGCAAGTGGATTTTCAAGCTCTCTTTCACCAGAGTAACGGTTAGTCCCTAGCATTTCTGTTTCAGTACCCCAGTAGATGTCTTCTTCCGGATGCCAAATATCTGCACGTCCACCTCCGAAACCAAAAGGCTTAATGCCCATTGATTCAAGAGCAACGTTACCTGTTAGAAGCAATAAGTCAGCCCAAGAGATCTTGTTACCGTACTTTTGCTTGATTGGCCATAGTAATCTACGTGCTTTATCAACGTTCGCGTTATCAGCCCAGCTGTTTAGTGGAGCAAAACGTTGGTTACCAGTTCCGCCGCCTCCACGTCCATCGCCAGTACGGTATGTTCCTGCAGCATGCCAAGACATACGGATAAACATTGGCCCATAGTGTCCATAGTCAGCAGGCCACCAATCTTGGCTGTCTGTCATTAGATCGTGAAGATCTTTTTTAAGAGCTTCATAATCTAGCTTTTTAAATTCATCAGCATAATTAAATTCTTTTCCCATAGGATTAGATTTTTGGTCATGCTGGTGAAGAATGTTCAAGTTCAACTGGTTTGGCCACCAGTCTCTATTAGTCGTAGCACTAAATTTGTTACTAGTAACACCACCTTGACTAAATGGGCATCCTCCAGTATTAGCATTGCTATTAGTGTCCATATTTGTTTCCCCTCTCCATTTTTAATTAAGCAGCAAATAATTTGATTAACTTATTGAAACAAATTAACATATTTGATTTTTGCTTTCTTCTCATCACCTTATAGGAGTGAAAGTTAAGCACAACTAAATGATAACACCTTTCATTTGGAAGTCAATATTAATTTGTAATTATTATTAATAAGTAAACTATATCAATAAATTCACTTGTAAGTACTTTGAAAATAAAGAGAAAAAAATAAAATCCCTTACAAACTCGATAAAAGTGGTAATGTGAAAATCATGGAAAAAGATACAAACAGAGTAACTCTTTGTTGTACCTAACCCATGATAATATCCACATAAAAAAAGTAATACTCATTTAAAATATCTCATGTCTGGTTCTCCTAGATCCTGTTTTCTAGAGTATAGATTCATGTAGAAAACTTTACAATAGAACCAAAAAATTATATATACTCCCCCTTAAATCAAAGTGGAAAACACAAGATTTCTTCAGATTACGCAATATACTCTTTTAAATCTTCTTTGTTAACTTTTTGTTACCTTCAGATAAGCTATCTATATGTTAAAATTAATCCGTATCCCACTAACTAATTTAGTTAGTTAGGAAGTTCTCTCTCAACCAGCCCCTAGGGAATAGGGGCACTTTTCATTTTATAAACCTATTATTCTACTCCAGTCCTTTTATCGTTTTGGGGCAACCCGTTCTGGTAAGTTGATAGGCATGTATAGTGACCCCATATAGGGTGACTCCTAATAACCCCAAATATCTACTTCAGCCGCAGAAGCAAATCCATTTTTCCCATCCGTCACTTCTATTTTTACATATTTCGCAGTAACAGGATTAAATGTTGCCGTTTTCTTATCTTTATTATTTTCCCATGTTCCAGAAGATACTTTGTCATACCTAACGCCATCTACACTCGTATAAATATTGTAGGTTAAAATACGACCATTTTCCGACCAATCTTGTCTTGGCAGATAGTCTACTTTTGAAATCGTTTGATTTTTATCAAGCTCCAATGTTAGATTGTATGGATATTGATTTGCCGTCCAACTGCTATGCCAAAATGTATCTGTTTTTCCATCAATCGCCTTGCTAGCTGAACCAGTTGATTCCTCACTATTTGCACTTGCTTTCATCGTATTTTTAGGTAATATGTATGGTTTAACAGATGTAGAATCAGTTAGAACATCTACTTCGGCCGCAGAAGCAAATCCATTCTTTCCATCTGTTACTTCCATTTTTACATATTTCGTAGTGATAGGATTAAATGTTGCCGTTTTCTTATCTTTATTATTTTCCCATGTTCCAGAAGATACTTTGTCATACTTAACGCCATCTACACTCGTATAAATATTGTAGGATAAAATACGGCCATTTTCCGACCAATCTTGCCTTGGTAGATATGTTATTTGCGAAATGGTTTGCGTTTCACCAAGCTCTAGCGTCAAATTGTATGGATATTGATTTTGTGTATCCCATTTACTATGCCACATTGTATCTGTTTTTCCATCAATCGCTTTACTAGCTGAACCTGGTGATTCTTCACTATTTGCACTTGCTTTCATTATTTTTTTCGACAATGCAGCTAGTGGTTTTACAGGTTTAGAGTCAGTTGCTTCCCAGATAGGAGCAACTAATGTAGGATTATTCAAAGCTTCTACTTTTTGTCTTGTTTCTGGCGTTGCCTTCAGTCCCCATTGATCAAAGAACGGAAGTAAATTTTGTTTCGCTACTTTTGATGTATTGTATATAAACGCTTGGATTTTCTCTTCGTCTGTTTGAGGAAGTTGTTCATTTGGTAATTCCCTATATAGTTTGTGAAGATTCGGATAAAAATCTTCCCCATACGCTAAATGAAGCTGCCAAATCATAACAAGTTTAACAAATAAGTCGTCAATATTTTTGTAATCTTTATCAGTTTGTTTTAAATACGCAAAGGCTCTATCATAATCTCCCTCTTTTTCTAAACGTGTTTGTTGATCAGGGAATAATTGCTTTTGTGCAGCCAAAGAATATAGATTAACAGTTACTTCAGTCATTCCTCTCAAATCATGATTCCACGTCCATGGGTATTGTTGTCTTGCGTGTCCCGCTTCGTGCATTTGTCCCCATCCAAATTTATTTACATTTAAAGCACTTTCGCTTGCATTACCAGCAGTGGTAAATGTAGCTCCATCCAAACTTGCATACATACCCCAGTCTGGTTTGTTAGGATTTTCTACAAAAGCCCAAATGCGATGAGTCGAACGATGTAAAGGATTAGGGTCTTTTTCAGTTAACCCTGATATCTTATCTTGTGCTCGAATCATTTCATCATATTTTTTTAATAGAGGAATAGGATCTTGATTCACAATATATTTATTGGCACTATCCTGCGTAACAGTAAGTACTGCTTTTTCTGATTTCAATTGTACAGCATGTGCATCTGGATACTTGTTCATCATCGCAATCCAGTCTTCTTTCGTATGCTTCCCTAGTTCAAAGAATGGAACAGGGCTTCCGCCTTGTGTTACTTTCACCTTAACTGTTCCTGTATCTTGAGGATTATCAAATCCTATTAAACCACCGTTTGGAGAGGAGATGGTATTAGAACCCGGAGAAAGGTCAACTTCTTTTCCCCATTCTTTATCATATTGATGCGTCCCAATAATTGCTCGAATTTTTTTCGTGCCTGATACTTCAACTGTAACTTCTTCATTTGGTTTTACATAGATTCCTGTTGGCATATAGGT
>NZ_NUPZ01000051.1 GCF_002584985.1 Bacillus sp. AFS029637
CGTTATGGTGCGACAAGAAGTCGCATTCTTACAGTGTAGCTTTCGCTACTAGTCTAGACGCTAAGACCATCTCCGTCCGAAACTGCAAGCTCGGTAACAGGCTTGTGGGTTGCATGAGGAAATGCGGAAACAAACGACCAGTACATGGTCTGGAAAACTGCTAGGAGAAGATAGGTATGGTGAACGAAAGTGAAGACTTGCAAGCTTCGTAACCATTAGCCCAAGATAATGTACAGCCTTGCTTGGGTATTGACAAAAGGAAAGGCAGGCTCATAACACTGCCGTGTCGCGTCCCGCATTTTGTCCGGAGTAAAGAGTCCACCTAACCCTACCGCATCTGTGGAATGTGAAACTTGGTAAGCCCTATGTCATCTGGGAAATCAGTAGTGAGACTGTAAAGTCAAGCGATGTGACAGAGGGTAAAGGATATAGGAAAAAGCGAATGCCGTTGTACCGAAAGGTAACAGAAAAACAACAAGTATAACTGAACGGATATTGTCGTCCTCACGGACAATCCCATGACAAGCTCGAAAGAGAGCCCACTTCCTATAGGTCTTCAACACGGAAATATATCTGTAAGTTATCTTCTGACGAATAGGAGCGTGCAGTTATGAACACCTCAGAACGAGCGTCGGCGCACGTCTCGTATACAGAGTGGAACTCAACGGATTGGAAAGCAGTCCAAATGTATGTGACGAAGTTACGACAAAGAATTTATCGTGCCGAACAGTCAAATCAACATAGAAAGGTAAGAAAACTTCAACGTTTACTCCTAAGGAGTGAGGCGAACTTAATAATATCCATTAGAAGGGTGACGCAACAGAATAAAGGAAAGCGAACACCTGGAGTAGATGAACATACAGCGTTAAGTCGGAGGGAAAGAAATCAATTATATGAGCAACTTAGAAAGCAGAATATCCTCCGACATCATCCGAAACCAGCGAAACGTATATACATCGCCAAAAAGAATGGGAAGTTAAGACCTTTAGGTATTCCCACAATAAAAGACAGAGTATATCAAAATATGGTCAGAAACGCATTAGAACCACAATGGGAATCTAGATTTGAAGCAAATTCTTATGGTTTCCGTCCTAAAAGAAGTACACATGATGCCATACGTAGTATCTTCAACAGGATTAACGGGGGTAGTAAGAAGAAATGGATATTTGAAGGAGATTTCAAAGGATGTTTTGACCATCTGAATCATAATTGGATACTCAAACAATTAGCCAATTTCCCCGGGAGCCAACTTATAGAAAGATGGCTTCAAATGGGGTACATGGAACGAAATGCTTTCTCTGAGACGCAGGAAGGAACTCCACAAGGAGGGATTATCTCACCTTTATTAGCTAATGTCGCACTTCATGGAATGGAAGAAGCATTAGGTATCACTTACAAAAAGAATTACAAAGCCAATGGAAGCTACATTATCCATCCCGCTTGTAAAATAGCTCTTGTGCGTTATGCAGATGATTTTGTCGTCCTAGCGGAAACAAAAGAGCAAGCCCAATCCATATATGAGAGACTCCGTCCCTATCTGAAAGATAGAGGACTGGAACTAAGCCTAGAAAAAACGAAGGTTACACACATCGAGCGAGGTTTTGAGTTTCTAGGATTTTCAATCCGACAGTACAAGACATGGAAAGGAAATAAATTATTTATTAAACCAAGTAGGAGCGGCATACAGAAAGCTAAAGAGAAGATTAGAGATACATTTCGCACTATGAAAGGACAACCTATTGGTGAAGTTATTCGGGTATTGAATCCAATTATCGGGGGTTACGGACAATATTGGAAACATGTAGTGTCTAAGAGGATATTTAGCAAGATAGCAAACTATGTATTCTGGAAGGTACGTAAACATCTCAGACAATTACATCCTAAAAAGTCATGGAAATGGATTAGAGCACGATACTATAAAGCCCCGCATCATGGAGGGAATGTATGGGTTCCAACCTGTCCGAAGACAAATATTCAGCTACTACATATGCCGTGGATAAAGATTGAAAGACACGTTATGGTTATGTACAAAAACAGTCCCGACAACCCTACTCTCAAGGAATACTGGGAGAAGCGAGACCGTAAGGTTTTCAACCTAGAGAATACAATGGATAGAATGAAGCTGGCTAGAAAACAAGGATACCGCTGTGCAATATGCAAATGTCCTCTGCAAAATGGAGAAAAGGTCATTGTAAAGGATATGCCCATTCATCAAAGTCACTTACAGCCTAATGGAAATACACGACTCGTCCACTTACCCTGCCTACAATGATACTGTGACCGGATAAAAAGAAGGCTTGAGCCGTATGATGGGAAACTGTCACGTACGGTTCTTAGGGGAGTTAGGGGCAGTGATGCCCCTCGCTTACCCGACT
>NZ_NUPZ01000052.1 GCF_002584985.1 Bacillus sp. AFS029637
ATCAAGTACACAGTAAATGAAGTAAAAGTGAAAGACTACGAAACAAAAGTAGAAGGAACAACGATCACGAACACTTACAAAAATACAGAAACAACAGAACTAAATGGTAAAAAAGTCTGGGAAGACTACAATAATAAGTTTGGTAAACGCCCAGAAAGTATTACGGTTCAATTGCTTCAAAATGGAACAGAGTTCCAAACAAAAGAAGT
>NZ_NUPZ01000053.1 GCF_002584985.1 Bacillus sp. AFS029637
AAGACTTTCTCCACAGCCTGGGAAAACCCGTGCATATGCACGGGTTTTTTATTTTACAAGTTTACGTGTTTGTTTTAAAAAATGCCCAATTTTTTTAATGATTGGTTCAATTGAATCGCCATCTTTTAAAATATCATATTCATTAATGTTTAATCGTAAAACAGGACATGAATTAAAGTTGTTAATCCAGTTTTCATAACGTCCGTGCATTTCTTCCCAGTACTCAATTGGTGTTTGTTGTTCCATTGGACGTCCGCGTTCTTGAATTCGATCAACGATATCATCGAAAGAACCTTCTAAGTAAATTAATAAGTCTGGATGAGGGAAGTAAGGAGTCATGACCATAGCATCAAATAAACCTTTGTATGTTTCATAATCCGTTTCCGTCATTGTTCCTTTTTCATGGTGCATCTTTGCGAAAATGCCAGTGTCTTCATAGATAGAACGATCTTGAACGAAACCACCACCATATTCAAAAATTCTTTTTTGTTCTTTAAATCGTTCTGCTAAGAAGTACACTTGCAAGTGGAAGCTCCAACGAGTGAAGTCAGCATAGAACTTGTCTAAGTATGGATTGGAATCTACTTTTTCAAATGATGTGCGATAACCTAAAGCGTTAGCTAATGCGGTTGTCATAGTTGATTTGCCGACACCTACTGTTCCAGCGATAGTGATTACTGCATCATTTGGTATATCATATTTTTGCCTTAAATTCATTATTATTTCGACTCCTTAAAGAGAGTATTTTGAAGGGCAGATAGGATGACGTTTAAATCATCAGGATTTTTTATAAAATCCATATCGTCTCCGTTAAACTTTAACACTGGGATATCTGGATGGTCTTGTTTGAAGGTATCCATTGCTGTTTCATAATCTTTTGTAAGCTGTAGTAAGTAATTGGGATCCATATTTTTTTCGAATTCTCTTCCGCGCATTGCGATTCGCTTTTGTAATGTTTCCAGACTAGCCGTTAAATAAACGATGACGTTTGGTACAGGCATATCTTGCGTAAGGATACGATAGATTTGCATGTACTTGTCATATTGAGAATCTTTTAATGTACGGGATGCGAAAATTAAATTTTTAAATATATGATAATCCGCTACTACAGGCTTCTTTTGATTCAAATACTTTATGTTAATATCTTCTAATTGTTTGTATCTATTACAAAGAAAGAACATCTCTGTTTGAAAACTCCATTCATCGATGTCTTCATAGAACTTTCCTAAAAAAGGGTTTTCATCAACAATCTCTTTTAGTAAGTGGAGTTGCATGTGAGTTGAAATTTCCTTCGCAAGTGAAGTTTTTCCAACACCGATTGGTCCTTCAACCGTGATAAATGGTACTCCGGTCACGCTGTTTCCTCCTTTCAATCAGTGATTTACCGTGACTACTAAAAACACAAAACAGAATTATTGTAGCACAAGAGGGAAGCGAGCGGGTTAATTTGATATAAAAAGTTAGAAAATAGATATATGTATTAATTAAATTTTATTTTCGATGACGGTGTTATATTTGCTTTCAATGTAGTTTCCATTATTTTTAAAGCGTGTATATTATCTTGATCGTTGTTAGAGGCGATACAATCCTGCGGCACATAAAGTGTATAATTTCTCATATGAGCATCATTAGCTGTAAATAGGATACATATATTCCCGGCAACTCCTGTTAATATTAGATTTTCTATTTTTAAATAACCTAGTAAGGAATTCAAAGGTGTTTCATAAAAAGCAGAATAATGTGGTTTAATAAAAATATAATCATCAGAACTTGGAGCAATCTTACGAATTATATTTTCGCTATACTTATTCGTGCAATGGGTAATCAGTTGGTCAATATCAGATCTCCAAAGTTGATAATGGTCATTAACATAAATTATAGGATAACCGAAGGATTTCATTTTTTTCTTTAATTGTAAAATAGGGTTTGTTATAACTTCGCATTTTTGGGCTAAGATGGGCCCATGGGAAAATTGAAAATCATTAATCATATCGATGATGAGTAAGGCAGTATTTTTCATCTGTAATCCCCCTTCTTTTTCTTTTAGGGTGGATTGAATTTGTAAAAGTTATCCCATGTGTAGTAAATGGAAATAAGTGTACTTTATTTGTAATGAAAGGACTATGTTATGGAACAAGATCAAGATATTTATTTTATGCAACTAGCGATAGAAGAAGCTAAAAGGGCAGAGGAAATACAAGAAGTACCAATTGGTGCAGTTATAGTGTTAGATGGCGAGGTAATTAGTGTTGCTCATAATCTAAGGGAAACCGAGCAAAGATCAATAGCTCACGCCGAGTTGTTAGCGATAGATGAGGCTTGCAAAAAATTAGGAACATGGCGTTTAGAAGATGCAACATTGTATGTAACATTAGAGCCTTGTCCTATGTGTGCGGGAGGAATTGTTTTATCGCGAGTGAAGCGAGTTGTATATGGTGCAAGTGATCCGAAAGGTGGATGTGCAGGGACTTTGATGAATCTGTTAACGGATGAACGCTTTAATCATCAATGTGAAGTAGTAGCTGGTGTATTAGAAGAAGAGTGCGGTACGCTGTTAACAAACTTTTTTAGAGAGCTTCGTAAAAAAAGAAAAGCGATTAAGAAATTAGAGAAAAGCAAAGAGAATTAACGTATTTGCATTTTATAAAAAAACAAGTTATACTGATAGTGCCTTTAATGAAGGCAACCGAATATTGGTTTTAACTTTGCCGTGCTAAGCGGGGAGGTAGCGGTGCCCTATACTCGCAATCCGCTCTAGCGAGGCCGAATCCCTTCTCGAGGTTATGCTGCTGTAAGGCCTGCCTTAAGTAAGTGGTGTTGACGTTTGGGTCCTGCGCAACGGGACCCCGTGAACCTTGTCAGGTCCGGAAGGAAGCAGCAATAAGCGGGTCTTCTCGTGTGCCGCAGGAGTGCCTGAACCGAGCTAACTGCTTAAGTAACGCTTATGGTACGTAATCGACAGAAGGTGCACGGCAGTTATATATGTATACAAAACTCACCTTAATACTAAGGTGGGTTTTTTGTATAGAAAATAACTTTTGGAATCTATAAACAGAATGGGTTATAATAAATGAGATAATAACCTTTGAGGGAGGCCGTATTTTCGTGTCATACCAAGCGTTATACCGAACATGGAGACCGCAAAAGTTTGAAGATGTAGTCGGTCAAAAGCACGTGACAAAAACGTTGCAAAATGCCCTTCTTCAAGAGAAAGTTTCACATGCTTATTTGTTTTCTGGTCCGAGGGGAACAGGAAAAACGACAATTGCAAAAGTATTTGCAAAAGCAATTAACTGTGAGCATGCTCCGGTAGCTGAGCCTTGTAATGAATGTCCTTCTTGTTTAGGCATCACACAAGGATCTATTTCAGATGTATTAGAAATTGATGCGGCTTCAAATAACGGTGTAGATGAAATTCGAGATATAAGAGATAAAGTAAAATATGCTCCAAGTGCTGTAGAATATAAAGTATACATTATTGATGAAGTTCACATGCTTTCTATGGGTGCATTCAATGCGCTTTTAAAAACCTTAGAAGAACCGCCAGGACATGTTATCTTTATTTTGGCGACAACAGAACCTCATAAGATTCCACCTACAATTATTTCACGTTGTCAACGTTTTGAATTCCGAAAAATATCAGTGAATGATATTGTTGAGAGATTATCAACGGTTGTGACAAATGAAGGTACGCAAGTGGAAGATGAAGCGTTACAAATTGTTGCACGCGCTGCTGAAGGTGGTATGCGTGACGCGCTTAGTCTTATTGATCAGGCGATATCTTATAGTGATGAGACAGTTACGACAGAAGATGTACTAGCTGTAACGGGGTCTGTTTCTCAGCAATACTTAGGTAACTTAGTAGAATGCATACGTGAAAATGATGTATCAAGAGCATTGCGCATCATAGATGAGATGATGAGTAAAGGGAAGGATCCAGTGCGTTTTATGGAGGATTTCATTTACTATTATCGTGATATGCTTTTATATCAAACTTCACCGCAACTAGAGCATATGTTGGAGCGGGTAATGGTAGATGAACAATTCCGTATGTTAAGTGAAGAAATGCAACCGGAAGTAATCTACGAAATCATTCATACCCTTAGTAAAGGCCAACAAGAAATGAAGTGGACAAACCATCCGCGGATTTTCTTAGAAGTTGTTATGGTGCAGTTGTGTCAGCAGTTTATGATGCAAGCGAACGGTACAGATCGTTTACAAGCAATTATGAACAGGATGCAGCAACTGGAGAAAGAGTTAGAACAAGTTAAAAAGAATGGTGTGCCAGTTGGTGTACAACAGGAAGTAAGAGAGACGCGGGCAACACCGAAACCAGTACGAACAGGAAGTATGAAAATTCCTGTCGGACGTGTAAATGAAGTATTAAAGCAAGCGAAGCGTCAAGATTTAGAACAATTAAAATCTGTATGGGGTGAGTTGTTAGGAAGACTCAAATCATATAACAAAGTAGCGTTTGCTGTTTTGCTAGAAAATAGCGAACCAGTAGCAGCTTCAGATGATACTTACGTTTTAGCATTCCAATATGAGATTCACTGTAAAATGGCGAGCGAAAATCGAGAAGCTATGGATACGGTGGAACAAGCTCTATTTGAGTTGCTAAGTAAAAGATTAAATATGATTGCCATCCCAAAAAGTGAATGGGGTAAAATCCGTGAAGATTTTTTACAGCGTGAAGGTGGAAACTCTGAAGAAAGCCCAGAGAAAAAAGAAGATCCTCTTATAGAAGAGGCAGTAAAATTAGTAGGACAAGAACTTATTGAAATAAAAGAGTAATAATAATTAGGAGGAATTAATTATGATGCGTGGCGGAATGGGAAATATGAATAACATGATGAAACAAATGCAAAAGATGCAAAAAGAAATGGCGAAAGCACAAGAAGAGCTTGGTGAAAAAACAGTTGAAGGTACAGCTGGCGGCGGAATGATTACGGTTATTGCAAATGGTCATAAGCAAATTCTTGAAGTTAAAATTAAAGAAGAAGTTGTAGATCCAGAAGATATCGAAATGTTACAAGACTTAGTATTAGCTGCAACAAATGATGCGCTTAAAAAAGCTGATGAACTTTCAAACTCTACAATGGGTAAATTTACAAAAGGCCTAAACTTACCGGGTGGAATGTTCTAGGAGGATATTGATATATGCATTATCCAGAACCAATATCAAAACTAATTGATAGTTTTATGAAATTGCCAGGAATCGGACCGAAAACAGCGGTTCGATTGGCATTTTTTGTATTAGATATGAAAGAAGATGATGTGTTAGGTTTTGCGAAAGCACTCGTGAATGCGAAGCGAGATTTAGCGTATTGTTCTGTATGTGGGCATATTACTGATCGTGATCCTTGTTATATCTGTAACGATTCACATCGAGATCAATCAGTTATTTGTGTCGTGCAAGAACCGAAAGATGTAATCGCAATGGAAAAAATGAAAGAGTATCAAGGTGTATATCATGTGTTGCGTGGTGCGATTTCTCCAATGGAGGGAATTGGGCCAGAAGACATTAATATCCCACAACTCTTAAAGCGATTGCACGATGAAACGGTACAAGAAGTAATATTAGCAACAAACCCTAATATTGAAGGGGAAGCGACAGCGATGTATATATCCCGCCTCTTAAAGCCGACAGGTATTAAAGTAACTCGTATTGCACATGGTCTGCCAGTTGGTGGAGATCTAGAATATGCAGATGAAGTGACACTGTCCAAAGCGTTAGAAGGTCGTAGAGAAGTATAAGAGGAGAAACAAAATGTTCTTTCAAAAAAAGGGTAAATTGCGTAAAGAGTATGATGATAAGCTAATTGTACTATTAGAAAAAGTGAAGAATGAATGGTTACGTCAGAAGAAAATGGTTGAACAAAGTGTTGAACCATCTCAAGATGTACTTTGTTCTTTGAAAATAGCGGAGGCGAAGTATTTCTTCTTGTTAAAAGAAGCAAAGCGTCGTCCTGTGAAGATGGAACAATGGTAAAAGGTTCTGCTTAAAAAGCAGAACCTTTTATTTTATTAGTTGAACTCTTACGATTTGCTTCGTTTGGGAAGAGTTATTAATGGTTTATACGGAAGAAAATGTTGCAGAGTAAAGGCTAGTGAGAGGAAGCAAATGGAGTTATATGATACATGTTCTTTTTTATTGCCTTGTCCCATACAAATAAATATGTATAGGTCATTCATAAGGAGGAAAAAATGAACTCTACAATTATTATTGTTGGTATTCTTGCTCTAGTTTTTATTTTTCTGGTTTTTGGTGTTTCTTTTAAACCGTTACGTTTTATAGGGAAGGCACTCTTTCATGTTACTTTAGGAATAGCATTACTTTTTATTGTAAATGTTGTAGGAACGTATTTTGATTTTCATATTCCGATTAATGCGGGTACAGCAACAATAACGAGTTTATTAGGTCTGCCTGGAGTGGTTGCATTAGTAATTATTAAGCTTTACATCATGCCAAGATAAAATTATTTTGGCATTTTTTTTAAAGGTGTTGACTAATCAATCATTAATATGGTAAATTAATAAGCGTCGTCAGGAACGAAAGAAAAAAGTTGTTGACAGATTTAACGCTAAATGTTAAATTATAAAAGTCGCTGAAACGCGATGTTGAACTTTGAAAACTAAACGAAACAAACAACGTGAAACGTCAATTTTTATTTT
>NZ_NUPZ01000054.1 GCF_002584985.1 Bacillus sp. AFS029637
GCCGTTGTTCTCTTGCTGATTCCCATTATTTTCTTTTATTTGCTTAGATTGCTTTTGTTCTATATACTCTTTCTTCTCATATCTTTCTTCTTTTACAGGAGTCGCATCCGGTGATACATCGGAAGGTGACTTTGGTTGCTCTTGATGAGATGGAGTGAGCGATTTTTGCTTCTCATTCTCTTGTTTTATATAAACGCCCGTTCCAACTCCTGCTTTCTTGGCATCCTCCCGTATTTGCATCGTACTGCTTTGATATTCGACTGTAATATGTTTTATCTCATACTCTTTCTTTAATTCCTGCATAGCCTTTTCCAACTGCGGTCCTAGCGACTTGTCCTTCGCAACAGCTGTTAGCATAACTTCCTTATCATTCGTTAAGTACTTATCCTCTTGACTTTGCTTTATAATAGTACGTATTACGTCTTGCACATGTTTATTTTCCCATTGCTTCATTTCTTTTAAAATACGCCTTCCATCATCATTACAAGCTCGCAAATCTATAACACGAAGATCCTTTGTTACGCTCGCCTCTAAGCTCGGGTTTATATCAACTGAGACATAAGCAAAAGCTTTTTCTTCCGGTTGGTTGTAGAAAAACAGGAACACACATAGCAAACAAGCAACAAGTATTGATGCAGACTTTAAGAAAGATGGCATTGTAAAACGCGGTGACCTTTGCTCTTCTTCATCAAACGAGATTTCCTCCCCAATCATGTAAGAGTGCGCTTTTCTATTAAATGTAATAAATTCTCCATTTGGAGTTAAAACAACTACGTTATGTTTTTTTATATCCATTACAATTCCTTTATTCATCATGCTTCCCCCCTCTTATGTAATCAAGAATATATGTATAGTTATTTGCAAAAATAATACACATTGCAATAATGTATTTTCTATGTCGCTCCAACGTTTTACGACTTACCCTAACACGCGGTTCAATATGTTTCAGCGGTAATTTTTTCTTTCGGAACAGCTCTTCCATCATTTCCTCTTCTTTTATAATAATCTTCACAATCTCTATTAAGTGCTCACGCGTATCTCGATGCTTAGGAGATTCTTTAGCAAGCTCTGAAAATGTGATTTTAAACTCAGCTAACACGCTTTGAAAATGGAGAATTTCCTCCTTACGGTTACTATTTTCCATCTCTTTCATATACTCCGTAAGCGATACTTGCATTTCTAACATTTCCTCTTGCTTATCTTCTTTTAAAAAGACAAGGTTATGCTTAGACTCCTTGCGTATATAGTCAATTACATCTCTTTTTATAAGAAGATCAGCAAACGCTAGAAAAGATTTTCCTTTTTTATATGAATACTGTTCAATTGCTTCGTTAAACGCAAACAATCCAATGCTATATTCATCATCCTGTTCTGTAATATATCGGCGGCAGACAGATGAGATTGATTTTCTAATAAACGGCTGATACTGTACGATAAAAGCTTCCTTATCTTCTTCGTTGTTTTGTATGTTACATACGATATCTTCTATTTTCGGTTTCCTTAAAATCTTCATTACTAAACTCAACACTTGTAATCTCCCAACCTCCTTCAAATGGCAAAATGGCCACTAAACAAGTGACCATTTCACCACATTTTGTTAGTACTTTTCTTTGGTCTTGTCTTTTTGCTGTTACTCATATTTTTTGAAGCCAACCTTTTAGATGGCTATTTTTTCTATTTGCGCTAGAGTCAAGTCTGTATTCGGTACTACTTTATTTGTTTTCTTTTGTAATACCACTTGTTCTTCTTACCCTTTTTCTATTTTAACTACAATTTCTGAATAACTCTTCTCTATATTTTTGGTAATTATAACTTTTTCTTTCAGATTCCCCATATTTAATCTAGCAATTTTATTCATACTTCTATGTTGCTTTCGATGTGTACTTTACTTTCTTTACTATATATATTCGTAGATATAAATCATTTTATGGGGGTCAAAAATATTTTTTTATACAAGAAATATTTATTTTAAATATAAAAACCATCCATTTGAAAAAGGATTAATCAAATGGATGGTTTTCTAGTAAGGTTTTCGGATCGAATATATTGTAATCACATACTTCTCATTCTCTTAAGTAGGGATTAAAAATAACCTATCCATAAAGCTACTAAAACTACTACCGTCAAGGCAAAACAAATTGTGATATTTCGAACCCACTTTTGTATATCATCAAAATACCGTTCTAGAAATATAGCGTAAATATAAACAAAAATAAATAGAACAATGTAAGTAAAAGCACCCAATTTATCGTTAAACTTTTCATTTGTAAATGTGCTTACATGAAGGAATAGAAAAACAAATACTACTATGAATAGCTCAAATATCCTTTTTCTATTCAACCCGCCACCACCTTGCAATAATTACCTTTTTATTCCATTTTATCAGAACATATTGTGTAACGGCATATGAATATTATATTCATGTCAAAAAGGCTAACAATTCAAGATCGTTAGCCTCTACTTTCCATATTCGTACCAATTATTACTTTACTTCCTAACAACTGGAATCCACATTTCACCAAACACTAAGCCATTTCTTTGCCCCATCTCAACCGTTGTATTCGGCCCACCAACATAGGCAAAATCTTTTGCTTCTTGTAAAGCTTGACCGAATGCGATGCCAGTAAGCTTATTACTTAGCTCCTCAGCCGTCTTATCTTCGCCTTTCACTACTAAGTATTCCCCCTTTGGAAACTGAATAACTCTAGACTCTTCTTCTATTTGTGCTTCTGTCATGACACCAGCATAATACATCATCTTATTATTCACCGCTTCGCTCACGGAAAAAATGTAATCATTTGTAGCTAAAGATTTTAAAGTGTCCAGCCTTCCATCCTCTTTAACAGCTGACCAAAAGTCTTCCTTTTCTTTATTTATTCCAACGAAGTCTGTGTATTCGCTCTTAATTTCAGTTCCAATTCCTAACACGATAAAGCTATCTTTTTCTTCTATAGTGTAATTTTTCATTTTCAAAACCTTCCTCTTGTTTTAAATTAATCAAACGATTTACCTTTTCATCTGATGAGTTTATAATATCTTTAAATCATGTCAAAAAATGATACTGTTTAGGAGACTCAAATGAAAAAAGTTGAACGGATTAATACCATCATGCGATATATCAACAACCGCTCCCATTTTACAATTTCTGAAATCATACAAGAATTTAACATCTCGCGTTCGACAGCTGTTAGAGACATTAGAGAAATTGAAGCTATGGGGATGCCACTTGTAGCTGAAGTCGGAAGAGCTGGGGGATATTCTGTTATGCATAATTCTATCTTACCCGTTGTTCGCTTTACTGATAATGAAGTGAAGGCTCTTTTTATTGCCTTTATGGCTACAAGAAATCAACAACTTCCCTATCTAAAGAGTCGTCAATCTTTGGCCGAAAAACTGCTAGGACTCATCTCCGAAACCCAGCAAGATGACCTTGTTCTTTTAAATCAACTCTTGCTTTTTGAAGGGACTAACCCACATAACCCTGATCTACTTGAGCTTTCTGACCTCCCCCATCCTATGTTAGAAAAACTCATCCAAATCCTTCTTTTGGATAGACATTTATTGATTACTGTCAAAGAAGAAGATGAAATCCAGTCCTATCCAATTTATCTATTACACCTTTATAAAGAAAAAAGCCATTGGATCATTGAAGGGTTTGACTTAAAAGAAGAAAAGAAGCTGCTGTTTCCTGTCGATGACCTTATCAATATCGAACCGTACACGACAAAAAAGAGGTTAAATAAGAAAAAGATTTTAGAAAAACTCAGTAAGAAAGACAAAATTATCAACCTGGTACTTGAACTTGGCCCGAAAGCAATTACCCAGTTCAAAAAATACCACCCTTTCAGAGTTTCAATATCTTACACAAACCCTTATCAATCTACAGCCATTTTAAAAACATTTATCGATGTTAACAATTCCGATGAACTGACAGAGATAACAAATTGGATACTTTTCCTAGGAAAACATATTACAATCAGGGAAATGCCTGAAGAAGTATTAGAATGTTTACAAGAGAGATTATGTTTATATTCCCCATAAACAGTGATCAGTTAGACTTCAAAATATTGAATTAAATTTCATTCGTTACTAGTTGCCCATATTTTCTACTAGAAGTGCGCAACAAATAATAAAAGCACGGAAAATTTTCCCGTACTTTTATTATTTCGGAAGATTTCATTCACTTACCCTAACTGACGTTTAAATGCTTTACCCGCGAAGAAGTAAGCGATAATCATAATGCCCACGCACCAAGCAAGTGCAATCCAAATATCGTTGCCAACAGTTCCTTCATATAATAGAGCACGAATCGCATTCACAATCGAAGTTACAGGCTGATTCTCAGCAAACGCACGAACAATTTTTGGCATCGTTTCGGTAGGAACAAAGGCCGAACTAATAAAAGGTAGAAAAATGAGCGGGTACGAGTAGGCTGTCGCCCCTTCCATAGACTTAGCTGTCAACCCTGGGATTATAGCCAGCCATGTTAGCGCCAGCGTAAACATCCCAAGTATCCCAGCTACCGCAAGCCAATCTAAAATATTAGCACTGGAACGGAAGCCCATTAAAAGCGCAATGAGAATAACCACCACCATAGTAAGAACATTAGCAACAAGAGAGGTTAATACGTGAGCCCATAATACCGACGAGCGCTTGATTGGCATCGTAATGAAACGCGCCATCAGCCCGCTCTTTACATCCGTAAACAATCGTACGGATGTGTAAGCAACACCAGATGCAATAGCCATCAGCAAAATTCCCGGCAATAAATAATTGACATAGTTATCCGTTCCTGTCTTTATGGCACCACCAAATACGTAAACAAACAACAACATCATCATAATCGGCGTAATCGCTACTGTAATAATCGTATCTGGGCTACGCATGATGTTGCGCATTAAACGACCTAGTAATACCCCTGTTTTACTTTTCATTTTACATCTCCTCCTTTTTGCCGATGATCGCAAGGAAAATTTCTTCTAATGTCGGCTGCTTCTCGATATACTCTACTTTTGCTGGTGGGAACATTTCTTTAAGTTCAGTAAGCGTACCAGTCGTAATGATTTTTCCGCCATGCAAGATCGCAATACGATCCGCCAGTTGTTCTGCTTCCTCTAAGTACTGAGTCGTTAGCAAGATTGTTGTGCCTCCGCCGGCAAGTTCCTTAACCGTATCCCAAACTTCAATCCGCGCTTCAGGATCAAGCCCTGTCGTTGGTTCGTCGAGAAAAATGACTGCTGGCGTCCCAATCAAACTCATAGCAATATCAAGTCGGCGTTTCATCCCTCCCGAATACTGGTCTGCCCTTTGGTTTGCTGCATCAGTCAGGCTGAATCTTGCAAGCAAATTGTCAGCGACTTGAGTAGGATTAGGAACCCCACGCAATTTAGCAATCATTATCAAGTTTTCTCTCCCAGTAAGCATACCGTCTAAAGCTGCGAACTGCCCTGTCAAACTGATACTTTGACGAACATGATCCGGTTGACACTGAACGTCAAAGTCGCAAATACTTACTTCACCACCATCTTGCTTCATCAGCGTCGAAAGGATATTGACCGTTGTCGTCTTTCCCGCTCCATTTGAGCCTAGCAGCGCGAAAATTTCACCGCGCTGCACTTCAAAATCTACTCCCTTTAAGACTTCTTTATCTTTAAAAGATTTTTTTAACCCTTTTACAGAAATCACTGCATGACTCATACTTGTTCCCCCTTATAAAATTAAATTACCTACACCTCTATTTAGTATCACTGATAATCTGTATTACTTAGTAGTGCTTGAAAATATAACTGAATAGCGATGGCGGCAGTTCACATTTATAACCAGCTAATCAGTCGGTATTTTCTATTGCATTTATTTTTTTCTCAATTGCTTCATAATACTCTCATTCAAATCTTCACGATACTTGGAAACATAAGTTTTAGCGTTTGCCACTAGTTCATCAGCAAACGATGCTACGTCCTCCCCAGTAATGTCAAGCACTTGTCTGCCTTCCGCTGCACCAGCTTCAAACAAATCGATTAATTCATACTGGATGTGTAACATATCCATCCCGTTACCCGCCGAGAAATTCCACATGTAGTTTTGAATTTTCTTAAACACAAACTGATAGTCCTCTGGCAGTGCTTCAACACGTCCCATCATCATTTTGTACTCTTTTTTATCACCAATTAATTTTTTGAACATTTCCAACATCTTATTTTCCTCCTTTTTTATAAAGCAGAACAAGAAACTCTCCAAATATGAGCCGGAACATTTTATATTATGAGGCTAATTTGACTTCAAGACGTTAATTTTTGATGATACAAAATCCCACTTTTTCCAAAACAATTCAAGCTCCTGGCGGCCAGCTTCATTAAGTGAATAAAACTTACGAGGCGGCCCCATATCTGACGGTTTCTTTTCAATATTCACAAGCTTTTTCTTCTCTAATCGTACGAGGATGGTATAGACCGTTCCTTCCACGACTTCGGTAAACCCAAGATCATTCAGGTGACGTGTAATCTCATAACCATACGTTTCACGGCGGCTAATGATTTCCAGCACACACCCTTCCAGTGAACCTTTCAGCATTTCAGTTAAATTTTCCATATTCTGATCCTCCTTTACCCCCTATTCTGTCTGACTTATATTCAGTATCACAGAGTACTAAGGCGAATTTTTTACTGAATAGATTTTGAGAAACTGCACTATTCAGTATTACTTATTACAACTACATTGTATGACTAAGTAGCGATGGATGTCAACTGTTTTTCAAAATTTTTCTAAAATCCGCTATTACCTATTGTTTACTGAAAATATTTTGAGAAACAACACTACTCAGTATTACCTATTACAAGTACATTGTATGACTGAGTAGTCGTGAATGTCAACTCGATTTTTATATTTTTCTAAAACCAACTATTACCTATTAGATACAGTCAATTTTCTTTCCGAAGAAATTTCTCCACATACCTCCCCCGCTAAGAAAAGAAAATACTCCAAAACAAATATTCTACATTTTTGTTTTGGAGCGCTATACTATACCGAAATTAATAAGTCGGATCATATTTTTGTTACGATAACATCATATCCATATCTTCTGCTGCAGTTGTAATTAGTTTTAGACCAAATGTTTCTTGTAATACATCAAGCACACCAGGCGAAATAAATTCAGGAGCCTTTGGACCGATGCGAATATCTTGAATTCCAAGGCTAAATAACCCAAGTAAAATAGCAACCGCTTTTTGTTCAAACCATGATAGGACAATGCTTACTGGCAATTCGTTTACTTCACATTGGAAAGCATCAGCTAAAGCAGCCGCTATTTTCACTGTAGAAATGGAATTATTGCATTGGCCTAAGTCAATGTAGCGCGGAATCTCCGTACCAGGTACCATACCGTAATCCACATCGTTAAAGCGGAATTTCCCGCAAGAAGTTGTTAAAATAACTGTTTCTGGCGGAAGTGAAGTTGCTAATTCACGATAATATTCTCCGCCTTTTCCCGGTGCATCGCAACCGGCGATAACAAAGAAACGCTTTATTTTTCCTTCCTTTACTGCCTCAATAATTTCTGGAGCTAATGATAATACTGTATTATGATGAAAACCTGTCACTAACTGTTCATCCGACTCCATATGTACTTCTGGAAGTTCTAGCGCTTTTTGAATCAATGGTGCAAAATCATCATTTTCAATTTTCTGTACACCCTCTAGGCCTGCAATATCATATGAAAAGAATCGATCAGAGTATGATCCTTTAATTGGCATAACACAATTCGTTGTCGCTAATATGGCACCTGTAAATTTTTCAAAAAGACGTCGTTGATCATACCATGCCTTACCGATGTTTCCTTTTAAATGCTTATATTTTTTCAGCTGCGGATAACCGTGTGCTGGTAACATTTCAGAATGCGTATAAATATTAATTTCTTTTCCTTCTGTTTGCTTTAATAATTCTTCTAATGCAAATAAATTATGACCAGTAACTACAATTGCTTTACCTTCTACATGGTTTTGTGTAATTTGAACAGGCTCTGGAACACCAAAGTGATTCGTATGTGCCTCATCTAACAACTCCATTACTCGTAAAGCTGATTTCCCAACTTTCATAGCCATATCTATATGTTCTTGTTCGTTAAAGTTAGAATTGGTTAATGTCATATACAGCGCTTCTTGCGTCGTAGCATCTACAAATGCATCAGTATACCCTAGCTGAGCAGCATGTGTACGATAAGCAGCAATTCCTTTTAATCCAAACACAATTGTATCTTGCAAACTTGCAATTGTTTCATTTTTACCGCAAACACCTATTACTTTACATCCGCCTGTTGGCGTTTGTTCACATTGATAACAAAACATATCATCCCACCCTTTCCCAATCATTCCTTACAACCTAAGCATAATGCCTATTGAGGAAAAGGGATGTGATATCAATCACAATAATATGTATAAATTTGTGACAGTTCACATTGTTGACATAACATTTTTACTGTCTTCTTATATTAATACTTGGTGATCATTTATTCGCATAATGTATCGGATGACTTTTAAGGAATACAAATAACATATCCATCTAATATTTAACAATTTCCCCCTTTTTAATGGTACAATTAAAACTCAACTTACCATTCACGCTCTTTATTAATCATCATTTTTTCTTTAAACGCCTTCTCTAAATCAATTTCTAACTTATTGGCTAAATCACATACATTCCAAATTACATCAAACATTTCTAAACCAATTTCTCGTTTTGAATCTTGTATTTTATCACGCTTTAATATTGCCTCTGCCAACTCACCTAATTCTGCCATTGTATACATCGTACGTTCTTCAATTGTTGTATCTTGAAACCCTTTTTCTCTCTATTAACTACTGTATAATAGAACTAATATTCTGTCCTTTAGAAGAAAGGAGTCACTATGAACTTAAAAAGTAACACTATATATGAGAAAATGAATCAATATTCCGTTGCAGGTTTAAGCCTTGCTGTTATACGTGATGGTAAACTAAATGAAGCGACTGCCTTCGGAACACTGGAATCTGGAACAACTAAAACTGTCACTACGGATTCTATCTTCAATTCTTGTTCTATTAGCAAGTTCATCACTACAATGCTCGTACTAACGTTATCAGATCAAGAAATCGTGCATTTAGATGAAGACGTAAATGATAAACTCACATCTTGGAACATCCCTACTAATCTATTTACTTCACAGAAAAAAATCACGTTGCGAAACTTATTAATTCACCAATCTGGAATCATTGATCCTCCTAATAGTTTTGAACATTATACACTCTCAAAAGGAATACCTAACATGTCAAAACTCCTTGCCGGTAAAACATTATATTGCCCAGTAGCTCTAGAAGTGAGTTATGAACCTGAAAGCGAATTTCACTACTCTGACGCAAACTTTTGTATAATCGAATTACTACTTGAAGATATAACTGGAAAACCATTCAACTTTTTACTTGAAGAATATATCTTTCAGCCACTCCAACTGAAAAATAGTACGATATTCTCTACTGAAGATATAAATAAATTAGATACATTTGCTTGTGGACATAATAAAAATGGCACCGTTACAAATGAAAAATATCCATTTTATCCATTCGCAGCTGCTTCAGGCATTTGGACAACACCAACTGACTTAGCGACTATAGTAATCGAACTCATTCATTCCTTACATGAAAAAGGCAAACTAAAACTTTCTCAAAAAACAGTACAAGATATGATTTCCCCTCAAGGCTGTTCAAAATGGACTGGATTAGGTGTTTTTCTAGATGATTCGGATGAGGACCTACAAATTTATTCACTTGGATGGGGCGTTGGATTTCAATGTATGATGGTTTGTTATCCATATAGAGGTAATGGGGCTGTAATTATGACAAATACAGACTTAGGTGTTCATCAAATGGAGGGCATCATTGGTGACGTTGTGAACTACTCGTCACTTAGCAAAGCTTGAAGTGGGAGTTTCTCAGTTCCACGACGAAAGTAACCTTTCGTCTCCCTGAGCGTTACTTCGGGATGTTCCACCCCTAGATGTCCAACGCTTGGATGCTCTTTTGGTACGGTTGATATTTTACGCAGGAACCGAATGGCTTGGTTTTCGCACTCTATTTTCTTCCTGCTACCTTCTATATCAAGTTATCAAAGAACTTCATATAGCTAGTCTATCAAAAGTTTTTGGCTATGCCAAACCGAAATTCATCTCCCACCTATTGCCGGGCTATCGCCCTTCACACGGTTGAGGAAGGGGAATTCTTTCGGTAAATTCGTTAAAAACGTTATCCTTATACTGCAACGAAAGAAGCTGCTCCTTCCAGCTTCTTTCTCTATATAACATTTTTCGCAACAATTTTTATATGTTCCGGCGCGATAATCTCCGTTATACTTTCTTGGAAATCTTCCTGCAACAGTTCTTCAATATGTTCTAACTGCACTTCAACATGTGTGCATTCTAAATTATGTAAGTTTAATAGTGCGTAATGATCTTTCTTCTTAATTACTAAATATTGATTTTCTTCTGTTACAAGTACAGAACCTAATCGGACTCCTAGCAGGCGCTGATCATCAAACTTCACAATCGTTTCCCCTTCCTACTTACAATTGTCATTACTATGAAAACAATCAAATTTAAGGAGTTTATTCCTATATTGACTATATCATAATTTACCAAAATATAACTATCATATTTTCATCAAGTAAAAATCCCTATTTCTTATATATTTCGATGCAAAAAACTTTCTCAACAAAAAATGAGAATTTTCAGTTTTTAATTCAATGAAAATCTATTATAATAAAGTTAATAAATGTTTGACCTCTCCTAATTCATGTACATATGGATGATCAGTAGTTGCTACTACTGATCTATTTTTTTGATTTCAGAAAGTAAATACACTGCATCTTTTCCTACACCACAAATAAGTGCAGAACCTCTTTGAGATTGCCACGGCAAACCGAGATAATATAATCCACTTACTGAACTAATTCCCTTTATATGATTAGGAAATCCATTCTCATTTACTGCCTTTTCTATTTCAATCCAGTTATACTCTGAAACAAAACCAGTTGACCATATAATACTATCTGCACTATATGTTTTACCATTCTGAAACATTATTTTATTTTCTGATGCACTTATCACTTTTTCCTGTAGTTTAATTGCTCCATTACGAATGAGTTCCTTACCTTCAAAACCAAAAATGGGATCCTTTTTCTTTTGAAACCACCTTCCTCGCTTTGTATTTATTCCAGCATATAGTAAACTCATTTTTTCTAGCCAATAAAAAATGCTTTTTCTAAAAAGATGTAACGGTAAAAATGTTAATGGATGACCGATAGACATTGTAACTTCATGAGTTTTTGCAAGTTCTACTGCAATTTGCATTCCTGAATTCCCTCCACCTACTACTAACACTTTCCCCCTAGCAATTTGTGATGGTGATTTATATTGTGATGAATGTATTTGATAAACATGTGATGAAAGATGTTGTGAAAATGAGGGGATGTACGGTTGCTGAAAACCACCTGATGCAATAATAACCTTTTTCGATTGTAAAACTTCTGTAGGAGTGTGTAATTCAAATATTTCTTCCTCTTTCCTTATTTTTAAAACTTCCGTTTGCAATTGTACCGGTATTTGAAAATACTGTACATATTCTTCTAAATACATTGCAATTTCATCTTTATGTGGAAACCCATTTCCTTCTCCTTTTAATATCATACCTGGTAAACTACTATATTCCCTCGGTGTAAAGAGCTGTAAAGAATCATATCTGTTTCTCCATGAATCACCAACTCGGTTTCCTGCCTCAAGTAGTAAAAAATTATATCCTTCTTGCTTCAAGTAATATCCCATTGTTAATCCAGCTTGACCAGCTCCAACGATAATTACATCTAGCATTCTTTTCCTCCTTTCTAATACAAATGAATATATGTTCATTTGTTCATATGTTTTATCATACGATTTGTTTTCCAATAATTCAATCTGTTTAACAATATAAAAAAGAGCAGTTCACTACTTTATGAACTACTCTTCATTCCACTCATTTAACACGTAATTACACTACTCAATTTATGAAAACTTATATATTAAGTTCTTACATTTCTACAATATTTCCTCATACAGTGTAATTCTATTTGAAAATGGATCAATCACAGTTAATTCGATTGTACCCCAGGGTGTTTTTTCTATATCAGGCTTTGAATAAGCATAATCTTTACTTGATAAAATATCATAATAACTTTTTAAATCCTCTATTTTCACCCGAATTGCACCGCCTGACGAAGCATCACCATGATGTTCTGATAAATGTATCACAGCATCGTTTAATGCAATTTGCATATATAATGGCATATTTTCCTCATACCGATGTTCCCAATCTAACTTAAATCCTAAAAAATCTAAGTAAAATAGCTTTGCTTTTTCAATATCAAAAATTCTAAATATAGGTATAATTATTTATGCTCTCCTCCTATTTATACACATCTGCTGCCAATTCCCTCAAAATATCTACATTCATCACTTCAAAGCAACCATTGTTTTTCTTGATTATCTCTTTATCACAAAAGGTATTCAATGTGCGCAATAAATGCCGATAACTCGTTCCTAACAATTCCGCTGTTTCCGTTAAATTCCCGCTAAACACAATTCTATTCCCGTGCTGAACCGCTCGCTCCCCTGCCGCTAACATGTAGCTCGCAAGTCGGTTTTCAAGCGGATACAGTAAATTAATTGTACTATTTTTTGAAAGTCGATTTAATTTATGTGCTAACGATCCGCAAATACATCTTAAAAATTTCGCATCATGAAATAGTTGATTTCTCACTTTTCCTAAAGGCAGACCAACACAATATGAATCTGCCATCACTTGCACATTAGAAGCAGTCTTTTGGGAGTGTATTAATTCTACATCCCCTAGTAACTGTAAACTGTCATAAAAGCATAATAATACGGATTTCCCGTTACTTAATGTATTAAACGCTTTCGCTTTTCCTTCCACAAAAAAATATAAATAATCTATCTCCTCATTCTCCCTACAAATGAACTCATTCTTTTTAAAAAATATAAGTTCCATATATGGTTTCATATCATTACTAAAAAATGAATCAATATTATTTTGTTTCATATACTCTGCTAATTTATTCTTGTTACATACTTTCTTCATACTTCCCCCACCTTTACAGCTCATCCCCATTGTATACAAAATTTTCTTCTTTCACTATGACATATGTCATAACAATATACAATTTCAGCGTGATACAGTCATTACAAACATGAAATATAAAGGGGATATTACATTGTATAACTTTCTTTCTGTCTTTATCGGGGTGCTTATTGCCATTATGCTTCCATTGAACGGGATTTTATCTGAGATGATTGGCAATTATACAGCCAGTGTTGTCATTCATCTTGTAGGATTAATAGCAGTTGTTTTCGTGCTAATCCTTAACAAAAATAAAATTCACTTTGAAAAAGGCATTCCGTTTTATTTATATAGCGCTGGAGCGATTGGAGTATTCACTGTTCTTTTTAGCAATATAAGTTTCTCCGCACTTGGTGCCTCTATTACGATTGCATTAAGCTTACTCGGTCAATCTATTGCTTCTATCGTTATTGATCATTTCGGTTTATTAGGAATGAAGGTTGCAAAGTTTGAAAAGAAAAAACTAGTTGGATTATTATTCATCTCTTCTGGAATTATAGTCATGACAATTTATTAATGGGGGTAAGAAAATGTTATATATTTGTATCGCTATTTTAGTTGGAGTTTCTATCGTTGTTGCTAGAATTATTAATGCGAATTTAGCAAAGAAAATTGGAAATTGGGAAGGTACATTTTTCAATTATATTACTGGATTATTTTTCTCCATGATATTTTTAATTTTCAGTTCAGATTCTATATATATATCAAGTCATACACTACAAAAAATCCCTTTCGTAGTCTATTTAGGTGGCCTAGTTGGCGTTATCGTTATTTCATTATCAAACTATATTACTCCTAAAATATCAGCATTTTATTTAACGTTACTCATCTTTATCGGACAATTGTTTATGGGAACTATCATTGATTTCTTCATGACAAACGAGCTATCAATTGGCAAAATTATCGGTGGAATTCTCGTATTAATTGGGCTTACTTACAATTTATTCGTTGATCGCCCTATTAAAACTGTGAAGAATAGCCACGTACAACTATAATACTTTACGCTTACCTATCATATATTAATAGAAAAGCCTTTCACACGAAGTAATAGAGAGGAGAATATCCTATTAAAAAAATCATTTTACTGCTAGGTAGCGTATTGATTATTTCTGGAATCGTATGGTTTATAAACTCTGGGAAATCTATTCAAGATTTCTATACAGCAAACAAACCGAAAAAGAAAGTGACTATTATTTCAACTTCACGAGATCCAAATGAACCCCCTGTTTTTTTAGGAAAACAGGAAATTAAAGATATACATGTAGAATCAATTAAGACGAAAAAGGATATCTTTCTCACAAAAACAGATGAATTAAAAACGTTCATTACGAGTATGGATACCGCGAAAAAAGGGAAATTAACATTAGATGAAGAAGGCTCAGATTTAATAGATTGTGATATGTGGATTACGTTTGAAGATGGAACTTATAAAAAATATTTCATATGGGTAGTTGATCACGACAATGGCGAAGTGATGATCGCTCAGCAAGATACTCCTGATGATTTAAACCTTACGTATTATCAATTAAATGAAGATAGTTCAAAAAAAGTATATAACTTATTTAAAAAGATTATTTAGTTAAAAAAGTCATGAGCGAAATGTGAAGTGACCACAAAAAGTTAGACACGTTTTTTCATTTTTTATTTTCATCCCTTGAACAAAATATAGAAGAAATTAAAATTGATTTTGTTATCCCCCTGTTAGCGACAACAAAATTCATCTTATGTGAAGTGAGGTGAAAAAGGTTCTCTTAACTGAGAACCTTTTTATTTATCTCCAACGCCATTCTATTTCATTTGAATCAAAATAGACAGCGGGTATTCCAATTCCCTCTAATTGATCATTTTTAGATACAAACCAATTGTTTTCATCCAATAGAATTGGATTTACATCATCTAAAGATGGATTATTTTCATCTACCATTTTGTTAAGAAACTCTTTGAAATCAGAAATATTATTAGTGAAGTTAATATCCCCATACATCCAAAAACCATCACCATTTGCATTTGAAATATCACCTAAATGTATGTCTTTAAAGTATAGTTTCATAGCGAATATCCCTCTCATTTCTTAATGTTAAAGTACTTACTAGGAATTTCCCCTCTTATAAGGTATTCAGTATCCCTTTTAGTCCAATTTAAAGCGAGATTTTTCCAATGATCTGTAGTTGCGGAATCTTGCTTTATTAAACGTTCTATTTGCTTAGGGCTCAAAATAGCAACGTCTGTTACTTCTCCTTCTCTAATACCCTTTCTTAAAGCAGGTAAGTCAATATCAATAATATTTTTACCATAATTGCTTGCAACTTCAGGATTTATTGAGAAACTAGTATAAGGGCTATTATGTTTTGCTCCCCTTCGATATCCACCTAAGATATGTTCAGTGACAGTTACTTGTCGGCCCTTATACATCCCTTCTTTATTTGCTGGAATTAAGTTTCCATTTGATTTGAACCATTTCTTTCCTCCCTTTTCCCAATTAAAATTATGAGATAAAAAGAAAAAAATGTAAACACAGAAATTTTAGATTAGTATAGTAATATTTATATAAAATAAAATCTGCTTAATTGTAAATAAAGCCTATGTATATGTGAAATAAAGAAGAGCCATCCTGTTTGCAGTGACCCCAAAAAGTTAGACACATTATTTCATTAGGCAGCTTCTTGGGCATGGGTCCGGTATTGTACCGGACTCATGCCTTTTAGTTTCCCCTTAATTCTTTTATGATTATATTATGCTATGTACTTTGCTAATTCTTGACTGTATTGTCATTAGCCATTCACCTCACAATATTTTCTACCATAAGGGCACCGTATACACTTAATATTTAAAATAGTTTCTAAATTACCAAAAAACAATTAGCGTATCCTTTTTTTACATAACAACCTTTCCCCCCTATAATGAAAGAGAATAAGATTCTTACTTTAATGGAGGAAATTAAAATGAAAGCAATTGGTTTACATGAATACTTACCTATTGAAGAAGAAAACAGTTTAATTGATGTGGAAATTGAAAGACCTGTTGCGACAGGAAGAGATATACTTGTTAAAATTAATGCGATTTCCGTTAATCCAGTTGATACAAAAGTTCGCTCTCCGAAAGATAAAAAAGAAAATGTAGCGAAAATACTTGGCTGGGATGCTAGTGGTGTTGTCGTACAAACTGGCGAAGGTTGTACATTATTTAAAGAAGGCGATGAAGTGTTTTACGCTGGAAGTATTACGAGACAAGGTACATATAGTGAATACCATTTAGTTGATGAAAGAATCGTTGGTAAAAAACCAAAAACTTTAAGCGATGCTGAATCTGCAGCAATTCCTTTAACAGCTATTACGGCGTGGGAAGGTTTATTCGAACGTTTAGGCATTGATTACGCTAAGAAAAGTGAAAATACATTTAAAAACATTTTAATTATCGGCGGAGCTGGTGGTGTAGGTTCAATCGCAATTCAGCTTGCGAAATGGGCTGGACTAAATGTTATCGCAACTGCTTCCCGCGGTGAAACGATAGACTGGGTTAAAAAGTTTGGTGCTGACCATACAATTAACCATCACAAACCGTTAAAAGATCAAATATTAGAACTTGGGCTAAAAGATGTCGATTACATCTTCTGCTTAAACAACACAGATCAACATTGGCAAGCAATATGTGACCTCATTAAGCCACAAGGTAAAATTTGCTCTATCGTAGAAAATGAGCACCCTCTTGAGATGGGTATTTTAAAAAGTAAAAGTGCTACATTCGTTTGGGAGTTTATGTTTACAAAAGCGATGTATGAAACTGGCGATATGATTACGCAGCACGAGTTATTAAACAAAGTGAGCGAATTATTAGATGAAGGTATCCTTCATACAACTTTAAACGATACGTTAACACCGATAAATGCAGAAAACCTTAGAAAGGCGCATGCATTACTTGAAGGTGGTCGTACAATTGGGAAGCTTGTATTAGAGAAATTTTAATAAAAAAAGTCCGATTTCCAGATAAGAAATCGGACTTTTTTTACTATCTTTATTTACTTGAAATTTCTTGATCATTTTGAACCTCTAACGGAGCTCGCTTCCCTATTCCGAAAGCATAGAAACTAATTGTAACGATAGCTAAGAATACAATACCTACAACTAGTGAAATGCGCGTATCATCGTTAAACCACATTCCGATTAATACCATAATTAAAAAGGCAATTGTTAAATAGTTTGTAACAGGAGCAAATGGCATTTTGAACGGATGATCTTTCATCGCTGCCCCTTTTTCTTTTCTAAAATTAATTTGACTAATTAAAATGACGAACCATGGTACCATACCAGGAAGTACACTCGCACTATATACATATACGAATAAGTTTTTCGGTGCAATGTAGCTTAAAACAACACCAACCGCTAAACCGATAATTACGCCAACTGTACCGAATAAAGGTACACCGTTTTTAGAAATTTTCGCAAAATATTTCGGTGCTTGTCCATTTACACCTAACGTATACAACATACGTCCCGCACTATAAATACCACTATTACAACCAGACATTGCCGCTGTAATAACAACGAAGTTAATAAGTCCTGCAGCAGCCGTAATACCAACCTTCGCAAAAGTTGCTACGAACGGGCTACCAATTGTACTTAATTGATCCCACGGATACACAGTTACAATAACGAAAATCGCACCGATGTAGAAAATTAAAATACGCCAAATTGTACTTTGAATCGCTCTTGTAAGTGTCTTCTTCGGATCCTTCGCTTCACCAGCAGTAATCCCGATTAATTCCACACCTTGATATGCTCCAACTACAAGTGATAAAGCAAAGAAGAATCCTGAAAAACCACCTGTAAAGAAACCGCCATTTGACCAAAGATTCGATATACCAATCGCTTCTCCGCCGTTACCAATTCCGAAGAAAATTAGGCCAAATCCCGCAATAATCATTAATAGAATTGTAACGATTTTAATCATCGCAAACCAAAATTCAAATTCACCAAATGACTTAACAGAAATTAAGTTAGCTGCACCAAGAATAACCATTGCGATAACACCTGGTATCCAAGCTGGTAGATCTGGGAACCAATACTGCATATACGCCCCAACTGCAATAATTTCTGACATTCCAACAATAACCCACTGGAACCAGTTACTCCACGCTGTCATATAACCAGCTAACGGGTGAATATACTTATGACCGAACGTCGCAAATGAGCCTGTACTTGGCTCCATATACAACATTTCTCCCATGGCACGCATGATGAAGAAGATAAAAATACCTGCAATTGCATAAGCAAGCATGACTGACGGACCTGTCCATTTAATCGTGCTGGCTGATCCCATAAACAAACCAACACCAATTGTTCCGCCTAAAGCTATCATTTGAATATGACGTGCTTCTAAACCTCTTTTCAATTCTTTGTTTGCCACTTCACTTCCCCCTCTTAGATGATTCATAGCCGCATTTAAAACACGATACTTTACCCTAATTCCTATTTGGTCTGAAAATGATGAAGCAAACGTCATCTTAAGATAGCTTTAAAGCTATCTTAAAATCGTTTATTTCCTCTTATAAAATTTCCAAAACCTCTCATTTTCCGATTTTCTATAAATCTGAAAATTTCTTACTTTATATTAATTTATTTATCTGAAAAATTCAATTATTTTTTCAATAAATTATTATTCATAAATCTAATTAATTTTTAACTAATTTAACAATAAAATACATCTATTCAATATGATTCCTGCACTAATATTATTACAATATAAATAACCGAGGAAAGTATATCTTCCTCGGTTTCATACTGCATGTACTTTAATATCTATATCTGATAACGTCATTTCTATTTCTACTAGCATTTTTAAATTTTATTTTCGCGGTTTCTAAACGCTCTGTTCATACATTGACAGCAGGATTTAATATATTAGTAAAATTATTTATCATTACATCCCCAATAAGTTCTTCTCCGCTTAATAATTCAACTTTCACATCCGAAAATTTTTTTGTATCTACTACTCTCTCTGTAAGCCCATAGTGTTCTTTCTTGTCCAATTGTGATATTTTATAATAACATATGACAGCTAGAGACATACATTTATTATAATCAATACCATTCAAAAAACGCCTCAATTCAAGGCATAACTCATTTATGTTATTCACCCTTTTCGTATAGAATTACAACTTATTATCCCTCTTATATTACCTATTGCAATACGATTTTCCACTTCATATTATCCACCTTAACTTGTCCGAGATTATTATTTCTCCAGTTTACATTATTTTTCAAAATATTATAATAAAATACACATATATATCATTTTATAAAGTAGAATGGTATGTTCGTACAGACAGATTTGTTGTAGAGGGGTTATTTAAAAGGGGGAATATATATGGACGAGAGAGAATATTGGCAAATAGCAGCTGGGGATGGCTCGATAGATCTACCGAAAATTTTCATAGAATTGAACGTAGCCTTATTAGGACCTGGTCAATTTGGAGACTTCTTTGATAATAAAAAAACATATGAAGAATATTCAGATGGACATCTCGTACAAAAGTTTGCAGAAGAGATACAGATCGGTGATGTATTAGTCATGAAGCACATTAAAGACTCCCATAAAAAGACCTGGGAGATTCAGGCTGTTGGAGTAGTAGAGGGTCCTTATAGATATGAGTCTATATTCAGCTCTATAACGCCTAGCAAGTGGAATGTGCAGCACTGCAGAAGGGTTGCTTGGAAAGTTCCAAAAGAACCCCTAATTGTTCAACGTGGAGGTGCCCCGATTAGATTGCAACGATTAAATGAAGGAAACCCTTTACGTGAAAAAGCTATCGAAGTAATTAATGGGAAAATTGAATGTAAATAATAACAACTTATAAATCACTCTATTAAATTAGGGCATTTCTTTTGCAATCACATCTAGTTATTAATCTAGAAATTCACGCAACAAGGAGTAGTGCTAGCGTAGCTAACGCCAGCTGAAAACTTATGAAAACAAAGAGGTCCAGCGATTCATCACTGGACTTCCTCTTTATTTTCTAACAATACTTCCTTATCAAAACGCACAAATTTACTCTGTACTTCCATTCCAGCTGCTTCATATACGCGAGGTGCACCTGTAATATTTTCAGAATCTACATTTAGATGGACCTTTGAAATCCCTTCTTCATATAATTGACCGAATGCATGATGTAACAACGCTAATCCCAATCCTTGTTTCCGCTTAGAACGCCTTACACCTAAATGAGTAATTTCAGCTTTATTGTCAGCACCCTTTTTACTAAAGATAAAACCAACTACTTCATCATCAAGCATGGCTAGTGACCATAGTGTAGGATGAAACCCATCTCTTTCTGTACGCTGCAAAAACTCTTCTAACGTAGAAGATTGCGAATTCCAGTGGTCTGCAAAGGCTTCATTAAAAGCTTGATGTAATCTCTCATCATCCACACCAGGTATGTAATGTCGCACTGTAACACCATTTCGCCATATTGGTGTTGGAACACTTTCCTTTAATTCAATCCCCATTCCCCACCAAATACGAGTTGGAATAAACCTAGCTTCCCCTAACACTTTTTCCTCATAGAAATTATTTGCTTGTGTTATAATCGTGCCATTCGAGCAAGACGAATTACTAACAAGATCTGTAGCACGCTCTTCAAGCTTTGACCATATTACTTGTTCGATGCCTTGATTCATATAATTAGGATGAATAAGTACAGCAGATGGAAACTGCCCTTCATTCCCTGTCAAAATTCCGTATCCGATTATTTCTTCTCCATTCATAACAACATAAGAGCTTTTACCAACATCAATACCTTTCCATGAATTAGTTATATCCTCTATCGTTGTATCAATTTCACCGTACATAGCTTGATCATAAATTGTACATAGTTTGAAAATTTGTTGTAGATCTTCTTTTGAGGTTGCTTTAATATTTATACCATTCATATAGTACTATCCCCCTGACTTTGAGTTAATTAAATTTTATTATTATTTTAATAATCAGTAAATAAAGAATATTATTTCAGATCCAAACATAACGTGGCGTCTATATCCATCTACACCTTCACGAAGAATCGTTTGAATTTCTAATATTTATACTCTTACATAGAAAAAGCGCNNGCGCTTTTTCTATGTAAGAGCTACTAGAAGATATCCTTCTAGCCTACTCCCATTTATAAGTCCAAAATTGTTCAAGTTGCAACCATTTTAATGTTGCTGCATCTTTATTTTTTATTTTTGCATGCGTTTCTTCAAGCATCGCTTCTGTTTGTGAACGGTGCGCACCTAGTGCAGCTAATTTATGCTCGAATACTTCACTAATATTATTTACAACATCCGGCTCACCTAGTACAGCTTCGCGATTTTTTGTAATCGCAACCGCATGAATAACTGGACGTTCTTCTTTTGACATACGTGATACGGCGCGAACTACAGCGCGGCCAAATGCATCATGATCCGGATGTACGCCGTGCTCTGGATAAAATGTAATAATTCGAGATGGATTTACTTCTTGAATGATCGCTTCAATTTTATCTGCAACGAAATCAACATCTTCAAATTCTAACGTTTTATCATGGAAACCAAGCATTCTTAAATCTTTGATTCCCATCGCTTCACATGCATCTTTTAATTCTTTTTCTCGGATATTTGGAATCGTTTCACGGTTAGCGAATACATTTTTCCCCATGTTACGTCCCATTTGCCCAAGAGTACCACATGCATACGTTACAGGTACTCCTTGGTCTGTTAATAAGCGAATTGTTCCTCCCGCAGCAAATGCTTCATCATCTGGATGCGGAAATACAACAAGTACATGTCTCTCCATAAGTTTCCCTCCTTCTTACTTAAATGGCGTTAAGCTTAACTCAAGCGCTACCGCTAAGCGACCTTGATTATCGTGCCCTGCTAGTAATAAACGCTCTTGACCGTCTACTTCCCAGTGCGTAATACCTTCTGCATACACCCAACCATGATCCATCTTTAGACCAACTCGGTATGGGTTTGTTCCAGTAATCTTCCCGCGTTCAAAGCGAATAATTGCATTTCGAATGAATGCTCCAACTGTCATCATCTTTTCATTAAAGTGTGACGCATACGCTCCGTTCGTCGTTTCTAAATGAATATATACATCTTTATTTACAAAACGTTCAATTTCATTTTGAATAAGAGAACTATCTTTTACTATTTCCATCGGAATTCACCTCTTTAAACCATTTTACGCAAAAATAATGTAAATTGCTATCTCTATATTAGAGGACAACGCTCACTTTTCCTAATAATTTGCACTGTGTTTTTTATATTTTTTATATCATATGTAAAAAATACATTTTTTCCTTCACTTTGTTAATTAGTTTTCTTTCTTTTTTGAATTTGCTACAATATAAATTATGCAGAGGGATGCATTTTTACAATTGAATACATACTTTAAAGAAGGTGACACGATTGGAACAATCAGCACATGAAGTAGCAAATTGGCAATATTATTTTGCAATTGCCGTATTTTTAGTCACGTACGGATTTATTATTTCTGAGAAATTGAATCGTGCTGTAATCGCACTATTCGGTGCTGCTATTATGGTTATTTTTGGAGTTGTAGATTTACATACTGCTTTCACATCACATATTCAATGGGAAACGATTACCCTTTTAATCGGGATGATGATTCTCGTACATATTACGAGTCAATCAGGCGTCTTTGAATTTGTAGCCATTAAAGCGGCAAAAGCAGCTGGTGGAAAACCGATTCGCATTTTATTATTACTCTCCCTATTAACTGCTGTCGGTTCTGCATTTTTGGACAACGTAACGACCGTCTTATTAATCGTACCTGTTACATTATCCATTACACGTATTTTAAAAGTTAATCCTGTTCCTTATTTGATTTCAGAAGTACTATTTTCAAATATAGGCGGAACAGCAACATTAATCGGTGATCCACCTAACATTATGATTGGATCAGCAAATAAGCATTTAGATTTCAATGCCTTTTTACTTAACTTAGCTCCTATCGTAATTATTATTTCTATCGTAACACTTGGCATTATTTACTTCATGTATCGTAACAAACTAAAAACAACGCCTGAGCAAATTAAATTGTTAATGGCATTAAATGAAAAAGATTATATTAAAGATCGAAGTCTCCTTTTAAAATCGATTACGATTTTAGGACTAACTATTTTAGGCTTTGTACTTCATTCGATTATTCATGTAGATGCTGCGGTTATTGCGATGACAGGTGCTACACTTCTTATGTTAATCGGCGTGAAAGAACATGAGATAGAAGATATATTTGCTCACGTTGAATGGGTAACCATTTTCTTCTTCGCCGGACTATTCGTTCTCGTTGGCGGGTTAATTGACATCGGACTCATTTCTTCTCTTGCACAACAAGTACTTGACGTAACAAATGGCGACATCGGTTTCGCTGCGATACTTATCCTATGGGTATCCGGCATCGCATCTGCGACAATTGACAACATCCCATTTGTCGCGACAATGATCCCTCTTATTCAAGATTTAGCTACAGGACTCGGACTATCTGTCGATTCTCCGCAAATCGAAGTACTATGGTGGGCGTTATCACTTGGAGCTTGCTTAGGAGGAAACGGAACATTAATCGGAGCATCAGCAAACGTAGTCGTTGCTGGTATTGCGAAACGTGAAGGACATGCTTTCTCTTATATGGACTTCTTAAAAATTGGTTTACCATTAACAATCATTGCATTATTATTATCACATGCTTATATATATTTACGTTACTTAATGTAGAGGTTATGGTGTGTGAAATTATATCGACGATTTTTAAAATATATCGATCGTTCCTTCGAATATATCAACAATTTTCTAAATATACCGGCGATTCGACAGAGAATATCGACTTACCGACAAATAATGACACCGAAAAAGGTATGCAGCGCTAAACTGCATACCTTTTTTCATCACCAAAATATCCCTATAATTGCTAAACCACCTAAAATCATACCACCAATTTGTCCGACGATTGTTGGAGATAATTGAACACCTTTTCTCACTTCAACAACCGGTCTTTCGTGCCTTAGTTGCTGTACTTCACTTTGAAGTTGGTGTACACTTCCATGCAATTCTTTAATTAGTTCTTTTAATTCAGCGACCTCTTCATTTACTGGTTTTGATTTTTCTAAGTTCATCTCACATAACTCCTTATAAATGCAATTAGTTCACTGTAAAAATTCGCCAATTAATATTATATCTCCTGCATATTACATGTGTAATATTGAATGTACTTTCTAATCTTGCAGCATAATCCATTCATCCCGCAATATCCCCATAATGATACGATCAAAACACTTCCCATCTCTTTGCACTGCTTCCCTCATACACCCTTCCATCTGAAAGCCCATTTTTTTATACAATGCAATAGCTGCTTTATTATACGAAATGACATCAAGACCAACGCGGTGTAAATTCATTTCATAGAAGGCATACTTTAAAATAAGTTGTATTGCTTCCTTCCCGTATCCTTTTCCTCTATCATTTACATCTCCTATACCAATTGCTAACAAACCCGTTCTGTTATTCCACTCTACGCCATGGATTGCCACAAAACCAATTAAGCGATCATCTTGAACTGTCCTTAACATGAAAGAAACACTATTTGATTTTCGCCCCTTTAATAGTCTGTCACTCGCTATTTCATGTAACGATTGCGGGAATGCCAAATCTGTATCTATATTTCTTAAATATTCACTATCCTCTTGCCACGTAGCCATTACTTTCGCATCCGTTTCTCTCATAACTGATAATGTAATAGCTTTATTTTGAAAAAGATTCATTGTCATTTCAAACTCCCCCTTTATTAAATAACGGGGATAATTATTCTAGCCTATTTATCCCCTTGTTCCATAAACTGCTTTATAAACGGGATACTTACAATAAGCGCTGACATTGGCACAACTCCCTCTCATTAAATTAACTTCATTTTACATTTTTATGCTTTTTCAAACAAACTAATTATAGTTCTCTATTATTTAGAACTATAGTATACTTAATTATTCTTCAGATTATTCAATCAAAAAGAACTTACAGAAGGTGACACAATGTTTTATGTAAAACAACTACTCTATTTTACTTACGAACAAGCATTATCTTGCTTATTCCCAGTCGTTATTTTCTTGACACTAGCCCTTTCAAAAATCATTTCTATTCCAGGGTTATATCGCTATGATTTAATACTCATCGTATGTCTTCTTATGCAGTGGATTATGTACAAGACTGGACTTGAGACGAAAGACGAATTAAAAGTAATTACTGTCTTTCACCTCATCGGGCTTTTTCTAGAAATATATAAAGTTCATTTCGGTTCATGGAGTTATCCTGAAGAGGCGTATTCAAAAGTGTTCGGAGTTCCACTTTACAGCGGTTTTATGTATGCGAGTGTCGCAAGTTACATATGCCAAGCGTGGAGAAGATTGCATTTACAAATGTATCATTGGCCTAAAGCTATTTTTGCCATACCGTTAGGCGCTATGATTTACTTTAATTTTTTTACACATCATTTTCTATATGACTTTCGATGGGTATTAACTTTACTATTATTCATTGTTTTCTTTCACACATTTGTGGAATTTTCATTACAAGGCGTTACATATAAAATGCCGCTCGTTCTCTCCTTTTTTCTTATTGGTTTCTTCATTTGGATTGCAGAGAACATCGCAACATTTTTCGGAGCATGGCAATATCCAAATCAACAGGAAGCATGGAACCTCGTTCATCTTAGTAAAATTAGCTCATAGTTTTTACTCGTTGTCATTAGTATTATGATTGTTACACAGTTAAAACATTTGAAGGAGTCAAAAGGATAATGCTAATGATGTTAAAGCATTATCCTTAATTCATTTACTCTATTTGCTCAATAAAAAAACGAAATCCATCTAGGATTTCGTTTTTTTTACTAAAGAGCCTTAATAATACGTTCCATCGCCTTCATTTGCCCAATATGATCCGCTTCATGATAAAGCATCATACCGTAAAGCTCCCCTACTGTTTCCAATCCTAGGAATGGTTCTGGAAGTTTGTTTTCAAATGCTTCTGCTGGAATTTCGTTAATACGCTTTGCTTGTTCTTTTAATTGAGCCGTTAACACTTCTAATGATGGTCCTTCTTTTTCCCATTTAGATGGTCTTGATCCATATCCAAACATACCTGGATATTCAGTTGGTAATTGTTTAAATTCTCTTCCAAACATAAAAGTTTCTGCTGCCGTTAACACATGACCAATATGCCAGCGAATTGTATTGTTAAAGCCATCCGGCTGCGTATCCACAGTTTTATCATCTAACGTTTCCATAAATTTCAGTAATGCCCCGCGCGTTAATTCAAATTGTTTTAAACCAACTGTTCTATTCATTTTATCGTTCCCCTTTTTATGTACAATTTATTATGAACTAATAATGTTCCACTTATTATAACCTCACCTTGTTTAATCTATCAGAAACAATTAAGAAATACACCTAATATGCTTAGTAAAAATAATTAAAAGGTTCATCCCTCGTAAATATAGAATTACTTACTACACTGATATTTCAGCAAACAAAAGAGGAGTGTAATCGCATGTTACATGTTTTAAAACAACAATATAACCTTATTCGTTCTACAAGAGAAACCCTATTTACGTTTTTGGAAGAAATCCCACTAGAAAAATTACATAACACAATTCCGAATTTCGGAAGCGGTAGCATTATAAAAACTCATATTCATGTAGCCGATTGCTATCGATACTGGCTCGGATCATTCGCATTCAAACAAAAACGAGCAGATTTTTCATTTGCTAGTGATTATGAAATTGAGCATGCAGATGTCGAAAAGGTTCGTGCTAGGTTTAAGTTAGTAGATGAGGTTGCACTACGTTTTTTAGATGAATACAATGACCGGTGGCTCGAAAATATAGCAAATGAAGTGAAATGGCAAAAAGAACCTTGGGGCACAACTCCACTATGGCTTTTAACTCATACGGAGACACATGAGTTTCATCATAAAGGGCAAATTGTATCTATGGCTCGTCACCTTGGATATACTCCTCCTGACACAGATCTTATTTAATTCTATAGTCACAGATTATCGAAAAGATTAAAATAAATATAGGTTGAGCATGTTTTGAAAACCAATCAAAACATGCTCTTGAAATATGCCATCTAAAAACTTTTATAATATCATCAATACCAAATAGTCTCAGCATAATTATATGCATCACTATTCGGAATGGCATGTTTCCCTTGCGCTTGCGCCTTTCTTGGATCTAAATCATATACCATTGGCGTATAGCATGATGTTTGCCCTTTATTTACAACACCATTTCCTCCAGCACTTCCGCAAGTATATGCCTTTCCATCTGTTTTTCTAACGATTCTTGCATCAGCTTCGTTATTATAAACTGCTGGGCGGGTTACAGTAACTTTTGCCCATGCTGTCTTACACGTCGTGCTAAATTTTAATTCCACATAAGAATTTGAATCAATCCATTTCTTTTCTTTCGTTACTGCTGATTGATCACAACTATTGTAATACGGACTTTTCCCATCATACGAATGGTCTTCCGCATACGCTTTATCTCTATTAGTTGTGCTAAACATACTAGTTACAACGAGTAAAGATAGCAATAAACATGCACTTGCCTTTTTTACAAGTTTCATATCATTTCACTCCTTTATTAATAACGTGCTGTTTTCCCGTAACCGTTATTAAACGTAACCGCTTCAGCATCTGCTGTGTATCCGAAATCTGCAGTTAAATCAAATACCATTCCTGTATACGTGCTCGTTTGACCTGTTTTTATTGTGCCGTTCCCCTGATTAGAAGTAACTGATTTTTGGAATACACCATTTTTGTATTTATTCACAACAGCGTACGCATACACCCCTCCCGAAACAGCTGGTGCTGGTTGATCTAACACAAACTTAGCCCATGCAGCATGACATTTATTGCTGTAACGTAAATACACTGTCCCTACTTTTTTACTACCTTCGTAAACTGCTGTAGACTTCGCATTAAAACCATCTGCATCACACGTTGTACTTCCCCCGTATACTTTCGTTGTTGCTGGATTTTTCCCGTCATAATAACTACTTAAATCAGTAGCTGCAAATGTACTTCCTTGAAAACTAAATAATACTCCTACACTCCCTACACTTAACACACACACTTTCATTAGCTTTTTTAACATTCTCAATCTCCTCCCTCAAAATAAGTACGTATAATAAAGACAAGTTATCCCCTATGTAAGCCCTCCTTTCATGCTTCCTAGAGGCATCTTACAGAAACAAATAAACGTTGTAAATTCCCTTATGATTATTGGAATATACGAAGAAATTTACTTATCCGTCTAAGAAAAAAAGTTGAGAAATACACATTTTATAGCATTCTTTATTTAAAACATAAAAGAACCGATACTTGTTTCATTCAAGCATCGGTTCTTTATACAAAATTGCCATTTTTTCTTTTATATAAAATAAATATTTCTCCACTTAATCCGTTGTAAAAAACTCCCTTGTTACATCAATAAATTGTTGCAACGGCGTTGTCATCCATTTATCTTTATGCCAAGCAATTTGTGTGAAAATTGGATTGATAGTATTTTCTAGATGTAACTCTTTTATCGTTCCCTCTCGTATATCTTTTTCTACTACTATTGCGGGCAAAACTGCTATACCTAAATCCGCAATGACACATTGTTTAATTGCCTCGACACTAACAAACTCAATCTTATTTGCTGGATACACATCTTCTGTACGAAATAACTCTTCAAATAAAGTCCGATATGAGCACCCTAGTTCTGTTAACAAAAGTGTTTCCTTCTCTAAATCTTTTATAGAAACGGAAGTTTGCTCGAGTAAATGATGCCCTGGGGCAGCTACTACTTTTAATTCTTCTTTCATAAGCGGCTCCACATGTAAAACATCTTCCGTTTTACATTCATCCAAAATAAATGCAAGATCTACTTTGCCCTCCATCAATTGTTCCTTCGCATCTTTATTGGACTGCGCTGGTTTAAATATAAGTTTTATCTGGGGAAACTGTGCCTTAAACCTCTTTAATATAGAAGGAAGCCTATATGTACACTGACTTTCTTGCGCACCAATTATTAACGTACCTGCTATTTCTTCATCATCTTTCACAGCCATTTTTGCTTCATTACTAAGTGCAATCATCTTATCGGCATATAGTTGAAACTTCCTTCCTGCTTCAGTTAAGAAAAGTCGTTTTCCTAATCTCTCAAATAACGGCGTACCGAGCTCAGCTTCTAACGTTTTAATTTGCGCCGTTACGCTCGATTGAGCAAAATTTAATTTCTTCGCAGTTTGTGTAAAATTTAAAGTATCTGCAGCTACTTTAAATGTAATTAACTGTTTTATCTCCATTTGCTATCCCCTCTAATCGATATTTCCGATTGATTCCATCGAAATAATCCTCTTTTTCTATTGATATTAGTATTGTATGATAAAGAACATCTACAAACAATATTAATGGAGGTATTCCATATGAAAGCACTTTGTTTCGAAACATTCGGAGACGCTAATGTACTACAATATAAAGAACTAAAGGATCCAATTATAAATCCAAATGAAATTCTTGTCCGCACAAAAGCAATCGGTTTAAACTTTGCCGATATTTATAGACGCCGCGGTGATTATCATCTCGCTGGAAATCCACCTTATGTATTAGGTTATGAAGGCGCTGGTATTGTTGAAAAGGTAGGAGCTAACGTTACGACTCTCAATGCTGGAGACCGTATTGCATTTGCTGATGTCCCATTTGCAAATGCAGAATTAGTTGCCGTTCCATCAGAAAAAGCAATCCCACTTCCAAATTCTATCTCTTTTGAAACAGCCGCTTCAGTTTTATTGCAAGGTCTAACAGCACATTATTTAACGAAAGATAGCTATCAAATAAAACAAGGTGATATAGCTTTAGTACACGCTGCCGCTGGTGGTGTTGGTCAACTACTTATTCAAATGATTAAACTACAGGGCGGAACAGTAATTGGTCTAACATCATCAAAAGAAAAAGCACAGGTAGCTACGTTAGCTGGTGCCGATCACGTATTTTTATATACTGAATCATGGCCTACGAAAGTACTTGAAATAACAAATGGTACGGGAGTAAATGTTGTATATGAATCAGTAGGTTCTACACTTGAGGAAAGTTTTAACGCTACTAAAATTGGTGGTACTGTCGTATTTTTCGGAATGGCTGGCGGTAATCCTGCGCCCGTTGATCCACGTATGCTTATGGATACTTCAAAAACTTTAACTGGCGGCGACCTTTGGAACGTGCTTACTACTTTCGAAGAACGTAAACAGCGTTCTACTCAATTATTTGATTGGATCGCTAGTGGAAAATTAAACATCGCGAGTCCTACTACATTCTCTTTACAAGACGGTGCCCGTGCCCATGAATTATTAGAGAGCAGAAAAAGTACAGGGAAGATTTTATTAATCCCGTAATCGTTCCAATTAAAAAAGGAAGCTAGATTTCTCTACCTTCCTTTTCTTATTTCTATATGTGATTTTTTATATTTCCACACTTGCTTTCCCTTTTGCAACGTAATTCATATCTCCAACCGACTCGACGATGTATTCCCCATCTTTATATACAATTTTCGTTACACTTGCATTTTCTACTCCAAGTTTTGTTTTACTACTGTCTATCATTTCTATTAATGCAGTTATCATAAGTCCATGAACGACAACTAAAACGTTACCGCCGCCATCTTTAGCAGACTCTTCACTAATTTTATCAATCTCTGCTTTTATACGAGTAGAAAATAATTCCCAATCTTCCGCCTGTTTCGTAGGATCTGCTGCTCTAATAAGATCAATAACTTCCTGAATAGAAAACTTCATAAGTTCTTCTGGTGATGAAACGCCTGCAGCTTTTCCAACCACATCCCACATATTTTCAAGTTTTTCACCTTCAAAAATACCGAAATTTAATTCTCGTAAATCTTTTCTTTTCTCAAGTTTCAATTTTGACTGCTCACTATATTTTAATACTAAATTAGCAGTTTCAATCGCGCGGCCGCTATCACTACTATACGCATTCGTAAAATGAATATCTTTTAATCCTGTTCCTAAATTTGTGGCAACTTCCACACCTTTTTCTACTAATGGAGAATCTGCCCAACCTTGCGCGCGATGATTCGTATTTAATATTGTTTTACCGTGTCTTGTAACATATAACGTAACTACATTCTCATTGCTATTTGTTTCTCGCTTATTCATTCTCTTCTCTCCCTTTACATTTCTATATCAATTTTACCATCTTAATTATTCATTGAGCAAAATATACGTAACTGGATTTACTTAATAAAAAAACGCTACCTTTCTGTATATCCCAACAAAAAGATAGCGTTTTTTATGATACATTTCTTAACCGATACTTCTACTCAGCAAAAGCACTCGAATATTGTACAATCCCTTCTACACCTTGCAGAGCATCCCCTCTTAATTCCATCGCCATAAACACTTCATCAGGCACTTCAAATGGTGCCTTTATATTCCACTCACTTGCTTTCTTAAAACCGAATCTTGGATAATACTCTGGATGTCCTAACACAACAACTGATCCATATCCAAGTTCTTTCGCTTTTTCTAAAGCAGCCGCGATAAGCTTTCCGCCAATTCCTTTTTTCTGATGGCCCCTAGCAACTGAAACTGGTGCAAGTGCTAACGAATCTACAGAAGTCCCATCCTGTTCTATCGTAATTTTCGATAACATAATGTGACCAACGATTTCCTCATCTATAGCAACGATAGATAACTCCGGAATAAACGCGTCACATTCTCTAATACGTTTTACAAGTTCGTGTTCTTTTTTATCACTAAATTCTTCATGTAAAAATGCTTGTTGTACAACTTCTTCTGTTTTTCTATAATCATTTTTTTGCTCTTGTCTGATTGTTACCATTTTAATTTATCCTCTATTCTTTTTTATTTCTTTTTGAATTTTACGAAGCGCTTTTTTCGATCCGCGCTCCATGTCGTGTTGCATTTTTCTTTCTTTATAATCGACAAATAGTGTATTTAAATCGTATCCCTCTGGGTATAATTCCTTTGCTGCTACCTCTAAAGTAATACGTTTTACATTTACTTCAACGAATTCACCGTTATAATATACAACGACGTTATAGAAATTATCTATTTCCTTATAGATGATACCAAAATCATCATGATCCAATAAATTTACACGGTCACCGATTTTGTACTCATAATGATTTTCTCTTTTTTCCTGCACAAATTTCGGTTTTCTAATTTTACTTTCATTCACTTTTTCTAGAGCGTACTCTTTATTCCCCATATACTCTTTCGCTCTTTGCAGTACACGCTCTCTTACGTTCATTTTATTTGCAATCCAAAGTGCATTACTTTCCCCTGATTTACCGATTACTAATTTATAAAGCGGCTCTAATGTTTCACTATTGAATTGCATCGCTGCATTCATAAAGTCATCATGCATTTCTGAGAATCGTTTAATTTCTCCGTAATGCGTACTCGCAACTGTAATACATCCCGCTAGGTACAACTCTTCTAAAATAGAAATCGCAAGTGCTGCGCCTTCATTCGGTTCTGTACCACTTCCTATTTCATCAAACAATAGAAGCGTATTATTATTTGACATTCTCATAATCTCAGATAGATTTTTCATATGAGATGAGAATGTACTTAGTGCATTTTCGATACTTTGATTATCACCAATATCTACAAACACCTTTTCAAAAATAGCAATTTCCGTTTCTTTATCTCCAGCAATATGAAGGCCTGACATTGTCGCTAATGTTAGTAATCCAATTGTTTTTAGCACAATTGTTTTACCACCCGCATTCGGCCCTGTAATAATTAAACTACGGTATTCTTGACCGATTTCAAAGTTTAACGGTACAACTTCCCCTGTTAAAAGCGGGTGCTTACAATTCACTAAATGAATGTAGCCATGATCGTTTAACTTCGGTTCTATTCCATCAATTGATTTACTAAACTTCGCTTTCGCAAATACCATATCATACTGGCTAATAAGTTCCATATTAATTTTTATATGATAAATATTTTCTACTACCATTCCTGATAACGTCGCTAAAATTTGATACTCTTCCATTGCTTCTTCTGCTTTCAAACCTGCTAGTTCTGCATTCAGCTTTGTAACGGTATGCGGTTCTATAAATACAGTAGAACCTTTTGCCGAGGCTTCAACAATACTTCCAGCAACTTGGTTTTTATAAGAAGATTTAATTGGAATCGTATAGCGATCATCCTTTTTACTAATAAAGAATTCTTGAATATACTTCTTATTTGCACTGCTATTTAAAAACTTCGTTAAACGTTCTTTTATTTTCCCATCTACAGCATCGATATTATTTCGAATTCTTTTTAGCTCTTTACTAGCAGCTGCATCGATGCTATTTCCTTTAATTGAAAAGTTAATTTCCTCTTCAATACTTTTAAACTCGCTCATTGAATTTGCATAAGAAGCTAATACTGGCGCAAAGAATTCTTTATCTAACATAAAATTTTTAATCTTTCTACATCCACGTAAAAAGTCTGAAACACTTACTAATTCTTCTGAATCTAAAATCATCCCTTTTTCTAGTTTTTGAATTGTACTAGCAATATTTGAAATGCCGAAGAAAGGAACATGCCCTTCTGCATCTAATATAGCTCGTGCTTCGGTTGTTTCATTTAATCGATTCCTTACTACTTTTATACTCGTACTCGGTTCTAATTTATTTAATAATTCTTTCCCTAATCCACTTACACAATAAGATTTCACTATATCCTTTAATTCGTTATATTGTAACTTTTCAAAAGTCATCGTATTCATTTTTGTTTCTCCTCACTTTGATTGATTTTCATCAAAAATGAAGATACCTACTCATTAGGTTCCAATGAGCTCTACATTAATCAATTACCATTTTTATACATTAAAAACATATACAAAAAAGCTGCGGGGATACCGCAGCTTTTACATTTACAAGGCATGTGTAATAACGTATGAGAAAATAAGCCACCTAAAAAGTATATGGCATTCCTCTTATTACACGCTTTATAAAGTATTGTAGGTATCTTCATAGGTATCGAAATAAATCCATGACAAAGTTAGGGGTATGATATACATAAAAATCCCCTGATCTTATCCGATTTATTTCATTAAATTTTTCCTATTTAGTACCTACCGCACTCACAAAAAGCACCTCTCATTAATTTATATTATAGTCATTGAAATCTAATTTACTGAAATCATCATACTATATGTATAGCTAGAAGTAAAGGTGTCATACTTTAGTCGTACGCACATATGCAGATGTTTCCCCTTGCAATATTAGATACAATATATATAAATCGTTTAACGGAGGGGTTTCCATGACAGACTTTCAAAAACAGTTTTTCGCACGATTACATATAGAAGAAAAAGAAACAATTTCATTTGAGGATTTACCTTACATCATGCAAGCAATGGCACAAACTGTTCCATTTGAAAACTTAAATGTTCTCGAAAAGAACTTTAAAGAAATATCAAAAAAAAATGTAAAAGAAAAAATTTTAATAAACAACCGTGGCGGTCTTTGTTATGAATTAAATCCTACTATGTATTACTTCCTTAAAGACTCTAGATTCGATGTTCATATCGTCTCAGGAACAGTGTATAATGCAGCAAATTCTATATGGGCTGTTGATTCTGGACATATTGCAACTGTTTTAAAATATCAGGATGCATTTTATTTAATTGAAGTTGGTTTCGGATCATACTTACCTCTTGCGCCTGTCCCTTTCTCTGGTGAAGTTGTTCACTCTGTTACAGGAGATTATCGTATTCGTAAAGAAACGACTGAAAAAGGAAATTACATGTTAGAAATGCGTAAAAACAATGAGTTTTTAGATCAATCTTCTGCTGATGATTGGACGTTAGGCTATGCATTTTATTCAGATGCAGTAAATGAAGAAAAAGCAAATGCAGCACAAAAAATTATCGTTGAACATGAAGGTTCACCATTTAATAAAATGCCTCTTATTGTAAAACTTACAGAAGATGGGCATGCCTCTTTAACGAAAGATAGTCTTACAGTAACGAAAAACGGCAAAAAAACGAAAGAAACAGTTACAGACGAACAATATGCAAACCTTTTACATTCGAAATTTGGAATTACATTATAACCTTTAAGCATCGCCACTTTTGGCGATGCTTTTCAATTTCCAGCAGGGATTTTTTGCAATTTGTTGTATTTCATAGTTATATAGGAATATAACTACATATGTAGAAAGGGAATGATTATGATAGAACTTACAGATCGATTAAACGTACCTGATAGTGAAAAATGGAACTTAACTGATATATACGACACACTTGAAGATTGGGAAAATGATTATAAAAAAATAGATTTATTAACAAACGAACTAAAAGAATTTAACGGCAACATTCACGACGGCAATCGTTTACTATCTTATTTAACGAAGAGTGAAGAAGTATCTAGCATATTATCTTTAATGTTTGCTTACGCACGATTACAATCTGACCTAGATACACGTGATACGAACTCCCAATCACTCGTTGATAAAGTATCACAATTACATGTGAAAGTCAGTGCAGCTAAATCATTCTTCTCTCCATTCTTACTTAGCATCGATGAAAACACATTACATACTTACATAGAAGAAACAGAAGGCTTGCAATATTACAAAGAAGATTTATTTGAATTGTACCGCTATAAAAAACACGTATTAAATAAGGATCAGGAAGAAATTTTATCACAAATGGGTGAAGCACTTTCTTCTCCGCAGCACACATTTGGTATGTTAAATAATGCAGATATTATTTTTGGTGAAGTGACGACTGATAATGGTGAGAAAGTAAACTTAACACGCGGAATGTATGCAAAATTAATAGAAGATGAGAATCGCGATAAGCGAAAAGAAGCGTATAAAGCGTATTACAAACCGTATGTTCAATTAAAGAACTCCATCGCTTCTACTTTATCTGCTGCAATTAAAAATAACGTTACTGTTTCAAAGCTAAGAAAGTATCCATCTGCTTTAGAGAAATCATTATTCGGTGATATGGTTCCGAAAGAAGTATATGACAATTTAATTGATACCACGAAGAAAAACATTCAATCTTTACACACATATAATGAACTTCGAAAAGAAAAATTAAATGTAGACGAACTAAGACAATACGACTTAAGCGTCGATTTAGTAACGGGTGTGAAACAAGAAATTCCATATGACGAAGCATTTGATATTATGATTGCATCACTTGCTCCTTTAGGAGAAGAATATATTGAAACATTAAAAAGCTTTAAAGATAAACGATATATAGATGTGAGAGAAACGCCTGGAAAACGTTCTGGTGCTTATAACTTTGGTGTATATGGCGTTCATCCTTTCATTCTTTTAAATCATCACGATGATTTAAATAGCCTGTTCACTCTTACTCACGAGTGTGGTCACGGTATGCATACGCATTATTCGCACGGATACCAACCAAGAATTTCTGCACACTATTCCATCTTTGTTGCAGAAGTCGCTTCTACAGTAAATGAAGTGTTATTAATCCATTATTTATTAAAAGAAGCGAAAGAAACGAACGTGCGTAATCATTTAATTAACTACTTTATCGATAGCTTTAAAGGTACTTTCTTTACACAAATTATGTTTGCAGAATTTGAAAAAATTACACATGAAATGGCTGAGCAAGGTAAACCATTAAACGAACAAATCTTCAGTGAAATCTATGAAAATCTATTTAGAGAATATAATGGTGATTCACTTGTATTTGATGAAGAAGTAAAATACGGATGGTCTAGAATTCCTCATTTCTATCGTCCATTTTACGTGTACAAATACGCAACCGGATTTGCCTCTGCCATTCAAATCGCCGATAAATTGTTAAGCGATGATCCAAATGCACAGAAAAACTATATCGAATTCCTTAAAGGCGGGAGTTCAGATTATCCACTAAATCTACTGAAAAAAGCTGGCGTCGATTTAACTACACCAGAACCGATTGAAAGTGCATTAAATCGTTTTAGTGAACTTGTTGAAGAATTTTCAGCATTGTAGAAAAAAGCATGCAGAATATATAATCTGCGTGCTTTTTTATTGAAATCACTTTATCCTATATGTTGCTGCGTCACACAGTGAATCATGCCACCATACGCATACAATTCATTAATATATATACCAACAATATTCTCATTCTATTTTCGAAACTAAAAAACATATTTGTGTTACATACTCCTCTACTAAACAATCACATTCAGGTCCCTTTATATAGACTTCATATGGAGGACTTTTCATTATATAGCCATTCCTTTCGACCCACTCTTCTAATGCCATATATGCATAACCTATATAGTCATAGCTACCATAATGTATAGTAGTAACGAATTGATGCTGATTTAACTTTTTTATTTCGCACTCTTGTATTACGTCTTTATAGTCTCCATCCATAATCGGTATTCTTAATTCAATATCACTGTGACTCGCCATATACTCTTCATCATAAAAAACGCTAGAAGGAGAACCGACTATTTGTAAGTTATTTTGTTGTACTTTTTCATATAAGTCATAAAAATAATCATCCATCTCATCTATATCTATTTGTAATCGTTGAGCAATTACTGTTATTCCATTTCTCATTCCAATTAATATGTCGTAATTTCTATGGCGAGCAATATTTAAAGCCGTACTCATATTGACCATTTCATTCATTTCAGAAATAACCTGTAAATTTTGTTTCACCTCGTGGGACAACTCTACAATTTGCTCTTGCATATGTTGAATAAAGGAATCTTGATCTGATGACTGCAGAATGGCTTTAATTTTCGGCAAAGGAAACTTGTACTCCCTGAGCTTTTTAATTTTCAACGCTATCGCTAGCTGTCCTTGCTCATAATATCTATATCCATTCACTGGATTTACATATGCTGGTTTCAATATTTCCTCTTTATCATAATGTCTTAACATCCGTGTACTCATTTTACAAATCCGCGAAAATTCAGTAATTGTATACATATAAATACCCCTTGGCTACATTTTCTTATAAGCTTATTTCTTAAAACCAATCAAAAAACTTTCTAATTGAAGAACCTTCATTCTGATTGTTTAATCTTTTCATTTTTGAAGGTAACAAATGACTCGGACAATACCATGTTAAACAATTTATTGCGCCTCCCATAGTCGATATTTCTCCTACATGAATTTGAATAACTTGTTTCTCCGTATACTGTTGAATATATCGTAATACTTCCCCATCTTTAGCTAATCCAAACTTAGGAACATAAATTGCGTCACATGTTTCCAACATATTTATATATAAGCCTTTTGCCGATGCTATTTCTTGATCATATTGCCCTTTCTCTGTGTATGACGAAGGAACAACTATAAATTCAGCTTCTGGCATTTGCTCTTGAATAATCTCTTGAACATGATATCTGAATTCATGATCCCCTAGAAAATCACTAATAAACATTGTATGTTCATCAATAAATTTAACCATTCCGTCTGCGTGCGCAAGTACATCTCCTTCTTCAGCAGGAATAATAATAACCCGGCTCACATCTAAATCCCACTCTAATTGCTCAATAATTTCCTCTTCTGTCCAATCATCGTTATCATCAAATATGCGTTCTGTTAAAATAACAGTATCTTTTTTATTCCAAATAAGATTACCACCGTCCAATATTAATGGTGATTTCACATACTCAAAGTCGTTCTTGTTCAACCATTTATTAAATTGTTGATCTAAATATCGTCCTTGATCCTCTGGCAAATAATTTGGTCGATATTTAAATTTAATAAGATGATTCGTTACAACTGGCGCAACATCTCTTAACCAAATATCATCATACTCAAAAAAGCTCGTATGGAATTCTTGTTCTTCAACTGATAAAGAAATAAGCTGGTCTGTAACCCCCTTTTTCCCATTTAAATTTTCATTAAAATAAATAAGTTCTTCATAAAACGGTTCATAATATTCATTTGATTCATCTGGTATCGCAGTAAAAATAATTCCCTTTTGTTCCATATATTTTACCTCGCTTTTTTTATAATAATTGAGTAGCCGATTTAAAAACGCCCGCTCTTCCTCAATACTTTTCATTACAATTTTTAAAACGTGCACATTTCTTGAATGGATTATAGCATGGGAAAACATTATATATTTATATAAAAAATTTAAAGCCGTCATTAAGCCGTAAATTGAATCTTGACAAGGATTCAAAATATAAATATTTGATGATTGTAATGAATCCTATTTAATCTTTAAAATTATTAAAGCATACAATTAAATACTAGAATCATAAATCCAATCATTATGAAGCTAATTAAAATGATTTCTTTCAACACCGTTACTCCTTTTTATACAAATAAAAAAGAATGCCACCTAGCCAAAAGTTCGACTATGGGACATCCCTGCCGATAACTACACTTCCATTTACTACTTCAAACTAACGGGTTGTTGTTGCGTCACACAATGAATCATGCCGCCATTTTTATAAAGCTCTCTCACATCAATACCGACTACTTTACGATCCGGGTATAACTTCTGAATCGTATCGTTTGCGATTTTGTCATTCGGATCATTATAATTAGGCACCAATACCACTTTATTCCCAATATAATAATTGATGTATGATCCCTTATAATCGAGAGTTTTCCCGTTTTCTAAAGCAACGTTTGCTTTACTAAGCGGTAAGTATTCATACTTATACTTCTTTCCTGAAGCATTTTTCGCATCTAACAATGTATCCATATCTTTATTTGATAAACCCCATTCAGCTAGGTCATCTTCTTTCATCGTTACAATGGTAGATTTATCATGGAATTTAGCAAATCCATCAATATGAAAATCCGTAATATCTAAATTAGGCACTCCATCTAACCAAATAAAGTTTGTTACCCCAAGGTCACTTATATATTCTTCAATTTCCTTTTCTGATAAATCAGGGTTTCTATTTTTATTCGTTACTGCACTTCGAGTTAATAAAGCTGTTCCATTACTGTCTAATTCAATTGCGCCACCTTCAAGAACAAATTCTCCCCAATCAATTCTTTCAATCCCTAATTGTTCACTAACATTCTCACGTATACGAGCATCATTTTTATAAGGTGTTTTCTTTCCCCAACCATTAAATGCTGGATCTAATACTTTTAAATTTTTATTATTATCATAAACAAAAATCGGTCCACTATCTCTTGCCCATACATCATCCGTAGGCGCTATAAAGAAATCAATCTTATCCATATTTAGCCCTTCATCTGTTAAAAGCTTATTGATTCTCTCTTTTTCTTCCTGATTATATGCAACAATGTGGACTTTTTCACCCTCTGTTAAAGCACTTGCCATCTTAACCCAAATTGGTTCGACTTCTTGTTTATATTCTTGTCCATATGTGTATTCATGTGGCCATTGCAACCATGTACCTTCATGTTTACCTTTTTCATCCGGCATCGTATATTTCCCAGCGTTTTTCTGTACCTCTACCTTCTCATCCTCTTTCCCTTTTACATTTTCATGATTCCCCTCAAAAGAACATCCACTAATAATCGCTGTAGATAATGCACTTATGAAACAAAGCTTTACTATTTTTTTCATTTTTCAACCTCCTGTTCTTCTCTCCAATAATGTAAAGCTTCACATAGTGTGAAGCTCAAGTTTTTTCATAAATATAAAATTTACCAATTACTCTTCATCATAAATTCCGTACAAATCAATGAACTTCATATAGCATCTTTCCTCTATTTAACATTAATATCATTTAACTTCCCCCATAAATTTATTCTATTATTAACTACCTCCTAGCTGTTTGTTCACTAAGTAGAACCTTACTAAATAAAAAATCGGTATTGATAATTACATATCAATACCGATTTTCCCATCATTGTTTTCCTTCTATTAAATCATTCGCCATTTTTCTAAACTCTTGATTAAATGCATCATTCATACCATTTTGTACGTTAGAGAATAATATTACAAACGTTCGTTTATCCCAATTAAAATTATTAAATGTGTTCCAGCCAGCTAACACACCGTGGTTATGATAATAATCTGGGTAAACATAAAAACTAAATCCATATTTTCTTGCAGGTGATGCAGAAAACATATCCGTTAAGCTTTGTTTAGAAAGTAGTTTACCGTCCATAATAGCTTCATCTAACCTTTTCATATCTTCAACAGTCGTATACATTTCACCACAACCATACAGCCAGTTCATTTTTAAACGAGGTGCATCTATTAACTCATTATCCTTTTTCGTATAACCTTCTGCTAAGAAAATATCTTCAGGGAGAGTTGCCCCCATTCCAGATTCATGCATTCCAACAGGCGTAAAAATATTTTCTTTCACATATTCAGCGAGCGGTTTATTCGAAATCTTTTCTACAATATACGCAAGCACCATATAATTATAATCTGTATATTTCCATCCTGTCCCTGCAGGAAATTGTAACGATTGCGCACCAATCCATGTGACTAACTTTAAACGTGAAGCTGCGTCAACACTACCTTGTCCCTGATCCGGCAAACCAGACGTATGTGTTAACAAATTTCGTAATGTAATATTTTTATCGGCTGGAAACGATGGAATATACTTATTTACATTGTCTTCAATATTTAATTTTCCTTTTTCTCTTAGTTGCATAATAGATATAGCAACTACCGTTTTCGTAATAGAACCAATGCGATATTTCGTTCTTGGCGTCGTTAATACTTTATCCTTCACATTCGCATAACCGTAACCTTTTCGTAAAATCACATGATCTTTACTTGCTACAAGAACACTTCCATTGAATCCTTTATCTTTTAAATATTGATCTAGTTTTTCAGCTGCAATTTCATAACGCTTTTTTTCAGCTACGCTAACTTCTTGCATATCGTCCTTACGCTTATCATTTAAATTAGAAAATGACTTTATATCATATTTCTTACCTTTATTTGCATGTATGAGTGCAACGACACTTCCACAAAAAACAGCAAAAATAAAGGAAACGATTAACCATTTCTTTAACATAATAGGAACCCTCTTTTATCTAGTTTCACTTAACGCGCATCCATTCTATTCTATATCTTTTAATTTTTAAATATTTTATAATATTATCTAACATTCACTCTACTAAAACTAGATCCCTCTTTTTCATATTCAATTTTTGACTACTCTCTATTGTATTTCTTTCTTACAAAATTTACACCATACAATCGGATGCATCCAACTATAATTTCAATTTCTAATGTAACATTTGTTACATATCTATAAGAATGGAGATGTAATATGAAAAATACTGATAAACGCAATCGTTTAGATGATAGGATGTTTCATTATCGGATAACAAAAAAAAACATAGTTTAAATTGAATATTACGGAAAACAGATCAAATTATTAAAAGGACATGATGCTGAAAAATTTTTAAACAAAATACATCATGCAAATAACGATAAAGAAAAACAACTCATTATGGCTAAAGTTACAGGTAATTTCAAAAGAGGAAATGAACGTCATTGAAAACGAATCTCATTTCTTTTTGATTATACAGCATATTCAAAAAGAAATGTCGCTCATATGGCATTTCTTTAGACTTTCTTCATAAAAAATTTACATTGCTAACATTCCTTTATTTTTTATTCTTCCAATATAAGCTGGCCGCTGAAATACTTAGTAATACAACTATACATAGCCACGCATACGTATACCCTTTTTCATCTACAATATAGCCAAATAAAACAGGCGCAACAATAATAGCAATTTGATTTAATGTAAGTGCAAAACTCACTGTCATCCCTACGGATTCTTCACTTGCTGATTCTGCAACTTCGGCTATAAAAAGACTGAACCATCCAATTGAAAAGAACCCTAACAATGCACTTACACCATACAATACATTCGTTCTTACATGTATGCTCATTACTAACATGAGAATGAAGCAGATAGAAGTGCAAACAGTTATAAATAAAGGAATGCGCCGATTTCCCTTATAGAACAAATCACTAATAGCTGCTAATATAACCCTACCAATCATTCCAGAAAAGAACATAACGGAAAATACTTTCCCAGCTAAAATAGGTGTAATTGATTGTTCTATAACTAAATATTTTATAAAATGTCCAACTAACACCATTTGCAATGAAATCATGCAAATACCCGTTATATAAATTGAATACAACCCTTTTTTACATATCACTGCTTTTAGATGCATCCAAAAAGAGATATTACTGCGTTCTTGTCTCTCTTCCTCTCGAACACATGGTGGATCCTGATAAAATATATAAAATAAAAGACCACCTATTATACAGATACTTCCTATAATATTTATCGTATACGTCACATTGTATTTTATCGTAAAAAACGGAATCAATACTCCCGCTAACGCACCACCAATCGGTATCCCAGCTTGCCTTATCCCCATCGCTAATCCACGATTTTCTTTTGGAAACCAATTTATTATCACTTTACTTCCTCCTGGCTGGGACACACTATAAAATGTTCCAACTAATAAAAGTACGAATAGTAGTCCGATAAATCCATTTACTATATTAGTCAATAAAAGCGAACCACCTAGTAAAAAAGAACTTATGCTAATTAACATTTTTTCATTATATTGATCCAGTAACCGCCCGACAAAAAGCATACAAAATAACGGACCAATATTTACAACACTTATTAACAATCCACTCTCCATATTCGTAAGCACATATTCTTCTTTCCAAAATAAAGCGAAAGCTCCGACACCATACGTTATAAGTGTTGCTGTCGCTTGAGCAATCGTCGCAAAAATTAACACCATCCACTTATACGTACTATTTACACTCTCTTCCATTAACATCAAAATCTCTCCCCCCTTTCATTGTATGAAAGTTTTAATATCATATAAAATAAAGATTAACCATATAATCCATCAAAAAAATTGATACCTTTTTCGGGGGGATGACACGTGGACGTAAAAGATTTAACTGTTTTTTACGAAGTTGCGAAAGAAGGAAATATATCTCACGCAGCTAAAAATTTGAACTATGTACAATCTGGCATAACAATGCGTATAAAGCAATTAGAAAACGAATTAGGTGTTCCGTTATTTTATCGAAATGGAAAAGGAGTTACGTTGACTTCTAATGGTGAGATTTTATTAACATACGCAAAACAAATCATCCACTTAATGGATCAATCTATTAAAGCGGTTCAAAGTAACGGAACCGAGCCAAAAGGAACTTTAAAAATCGGATGTACAGAATCTACAACCGCTGTTCGGCTTCCTTCCATATTAGCGACCTACTATGAGAAATACCCACAAGTCGAATTGATTTTAGAAACAAATACAACGGAACAACTAACTCACCTTGTATTAGAACGAAAACTGGACGGGGCATTTATCGCTGGCATTACTCAGCACGCTGAACTTCACACAAATATATTTCGTGAAGAAGAATTAGTTCTCATCAGTAAAAATCCTTTATCCTCCTTTAAAGAAATAGACTGCATGAATTTACTTGCCTTTAGTCACGGGTGCTATTATAGAAGATTATTGGAAGACTGGCTTCAAGAAGAAGGAGTTTCACCTAAACGAGTTTTAGAGTTTGGGACAATTGAAGCGATACTTGCATGTGTAAAATCAGGTATGGGCATAGCAATTATGATGAAGTCTATCTTAAACGGTCATAAACATGACGTATCATTCAACCCTTTACCAAACAGCTTCAAAAAAGTTCCTACTACCTTTATTACTAGAAAAGATATTTTTCACTCTGCTGCATTACAAAAATTTATGGAGATGATCCACAATGCGTGAGAAGAAAATACGTGGTATGAAACGAAGAACAAACACTATGATAAAACGAATTGAAGAACATACAAAAACGTTTCCTTCTACTTTCCATAATGATGAATATTGGTATATACCGTTACCTGTTTCACAAGCTTTTATCGATTCTCGTAAAACACCTAGAAAAGTAAAGCGATTGTGCATTCAAACTTTATTAAATCAAGCAAATAGATTATTGAAAATGAAACCAATCGATACAAATACATATCGAGTTGTTGTTATGATTTCTATCGCAGATTTATGGAACTCACAAATTATCATATTTAAAAATAATGACTACTTTCATACTTTTTTCAATAGAAAAAACCATAAATTATTTAGAGGACACTTCTGTATCCCTAAATAAATTTATGGCTTTTCTCAAATATCTCCGGCCTCTATTAACTTGTTGATTTTAATCATACCAAACCTATTAAAATTTGTGAATATTATTTTTTCAATAAAGTGAAGCTTTAATCAGGATGAATTATCCATCTCCTACTGATTATTAGTGGAAGTTTTTACTGCTCATTAATGTAGGATACATTCTGTTCAAATTCTTTATAGTAACTTTCACTTGATATTTACGTATATCTACGTTTTACTTAATTACAAATTCTTAGTTTCGTATATCCTTACTTGGAACTTATTTTAAAGTATATTTGAAACTATACTTAACTTTGAAAACATGCATTATACTTTAGACAATACATTTTCTTGGAAAGTATGTTCTTCTTGATCTTCATATCCAGTTGAAACAACTTCTTGAATATCATCATGGTTAAATAAATAAGTGAAATCTGGATTCATATAGCCTTCTGGATAGGGACATCCCATATAATCGAATTTTCTTATCTCATCCGTTTCTACTTGTTGTTTCCGCCCGAAAATCATGAGTTTCTTTGTACCTTCTTTTAAAATTACAATAGAGCCTATAGGAAAAAGTTGCGAATTCATTGTATGGCCCCTCCTTGTTAATTGTTTTTTGCTAAGAATTTAAGGAACCTAGCTTGGTTTTCCGCTTCTTTAAATCAATATATACACACATATATATACCATATATACTAGACACAACAGCCAATAAAGAAAAGACCAAAATTAAGACCGTCGCTAAAGCATTTTGTGATAATGAACCTACACATATCTGTCCAATAATATATCCCAATCCTGAAAAATAAACAATTGGAGAAATTTTTATATTTCCATTTTCTTCATTGTTTAATCGCTTTAAAAAACTTTTCATTCCAATAGAAATCAATTTATAAATTGTAAAAATGTAAAGCACAAAAGTAACAATAAAAAACAGAGGTGTTTCAATTTTAATAAAAGTATATGCAATCTTTTGAATCACTATAAAGCTTCCAAAAGAAAAAGTTATTCCCATAAATCCATTATATAAAATGTGTACCAACCTTGGCTCATTTGGTTTACAAAAAAATACCCATCCCCCCCATATATTAGCAGTCAATAGAACAGGTAAGATTATATATAAGTATATGGTAAAGGTTGGAGGGAATAAAAATGGGGTTAAAATCATAAAATTAATAACTACCCACACCATAATGACACTCGATCTAACACTGTAAGGCATCAATTTCCGAATAATTTGTTCTGTACTTTTTCCGTGGTATTTTTCCATATTAATCTCCCAAAAACTAAAAAATTTTATCTAAAGTTGCTCCGATTCCAGATTTAACTCTATCTTTTATCGAATCCTGTTTACCATCATGATTCCAATCACCTTTGTTAAACTTAATTCCATCTGTTAATATACTAGCTCCTATAGAAACACCAAAGCCAAAACAAGCTCCAAAAACAGTTCCAACAGCTGCACCTACTTGGGCTCCCGCAAAGGCACTTACAGCAGTAGAGCCAATCCCAATTGCTGCATCACCAATAATATCACCAGCTATTTTAGTTTTTGAAGCTTTATTTTCAATATTTTCCTTTGTATCATTAATTACATCCCACCCTATAGCTGCATAGCCTAAAGCATTTGTTTTTAATTTCAATGAATCCTTTAAAATTTCTTTTGGTGATAAAATTTGTGTTTGCTCATTATCTAAAACTTTTTGGATTAGCCAATATTGGTTCTGACTATATAAAAACTGAATACAGTCTGTAGACCATGAGTCCTTTATATAATAATGAACTTGAACAGTATTTAACTCTTCACGATTATGTATAATGTTTGCTAACTCTAAGGAAGCTTCATCATCTAAGTAAAGTTTCAAGTAATCTACTAATTGCTTGTTTGATTGATTTAAAATGTTTTCTTTATATGCAGAAGAAGGGATTTTAAATGTATAATTTAGACGAGAGAAAGAATTTTTAGGCTGTAATGCTTGATATATAAATTGCCAAGCTACCTCCGGTGTCCCGCATTCTTTAAATGTACATTGTTTTTCACCGTTAGCATCTGTTATTACATTTTGTATAACCTTTTTTTACTAAAATAGAAATTTTTTTCTAAAGCGCTGTTTTTACCTATCTGTACTTCAATAACAAATCCTGTAGTTAAATAAATGCGGAAATATTCTAAAAGTTGTTTGTTACATAATGTTTCATCTTCTTTTATTATGAGTAGCTCTTCGTTTTTTCAATTCTCGTACATTACATCTAATTCTTTGTCTATTTCTTCATCTGACCAATTTTCAAAGGGGTTCTCAATTCCAATCATAGTTTCACGGTCAAACATACCAGTTAATACATATACTTCTTTATTTGATAAAATAAGAGGTTCAATAGTCAAATAGTCCCACTCTCTAGCGTAATATATAATCCCTAAGAAATATAATACAATAAAAAAATGATTCAATCTAGTAATTGCCAACACTTAAAACTAAAAACTAAAAACATTCTAATAAAAACAAAAAGAAAGAGAATTAATTTAAATATATTTTTATAATAATAATGTCTCTTCACTACATAATTTTTATTTTGTAAGCTAAAAAAATAGAAGTATCGTCCTATATAAGACCATACTTCCGTAGTTACTTAAAAATCACATAATAAATTACCCATTACCTCTTCAAGCACTACATATGGATTTACTATCACTTTTTCCGAACGCCATCCTATAAATCCATCTGGTCTAATTAGTACAGCTCCTTCATGACCTATCCCATATCGTTCACGAAAAACATTTTCTTGAGCAATAAAGTCTCCACTTAAACCAATTCGATACACTTTTATATTTATTCCTAATTTAGATGAAACATCATGTGCAGCCTCAGCCCAAGAATTATCTTCTACTCCAGTAAGTAATACAAAATTGTTACCGAATAAGTCTAGTATAGAAGCTTTCTTCCCTTCATACATTCCAAAAAAATGTGGTGCTCGCGTACCAGGTCTTCCGTTCAACGCTATTATATCCATTCTATGTGGAATGGATAAGTCATCTATAATTGCCTCTGAACAATATTGATACCCAACAGTAACAGCTAAACCGTCCATATTATTCAAACTGCCTTCCTCTCTATTGGCAGCACGGAACAGCAAACTACTCGCATAATCCGTCGTTAATTTTGCAACTGGATATCTCTCTTCATGGTACGTTTCTAACAATTTTGGATTTGCTTGCCTTTTTATAACAGCCGCTAATTTCCAAGCTAAGTTATGTGCATCTTGTACTCCTGTATTTGAACCAAATCCTCCTGTTGGCGGCATAATATGTGCAGAATCGCCAACTAAAAAAATACGATTATCTTGAAATTTTGTAGCAGTGCTTTCAGCCGCTTCCCACGGTAAAACACTTAATATTTCTGACTCAACATTTATACTTCCAATTGCGGTTTGAATAATTTGTTTACAACGTTCCATCGTAAAATCCTCTGGTCGTTCTCCTTTCAATGGATCGTAAGCTACATGATAAATCCACCTTTTTACGTTATCAACTGGAATGAGCGCACCAAGAACCTCCGGATGAAGTACCATAGAAAAACCGAATGCGTCCCCTTGTATACATTCACTTAAATCCGCTTCAAAATAAATATTCATATAATAGCCACCGATTGTACCCCGTCCCTCGGTCGCAATCCCTAGCTGCTCACGTATTTTACTTTTTGCCCCATCCGCTGCAATTACATAGTCACAATGTATAACACTTTCTTTTTCTGTTTCCCGATCTCGAATCGTTGCTATTACTCCGTGCTCATTTTGCTCAAAAGAAATTAATTCATAATAAAAAGATAGCTTTCCGCCTAATTTCTGTGCTTCTTGCAACATCATCTCTTCTAAAATAATTTGATAACAAGCAGTTTGTTTTGATGGACTAATCTCTTCTACTTTTTGAAGTAACTTTTCATCATTTCCATACTGAGAGGTCCTCAATTTTGCCAATTCTTCCTTATTCATCTCAGCTATTGTATGAACCGCTATTCTTCCTCGGCAATTCTCTAATGCTTTTCCTGCTAATTTAATTCTATCTTCTAAACCTAACTCTCGAAATAACTCCATCGTGCGTAAAGTAAGCCCGCCTGCTTTCGGATGGATTGCAGTAGACGGATGCCTTTCAATAAGTAAGTACTCAATATTATGTTTTGCAAGAAATAACGCAGATGCTAATCCTGATAATCCCCCTCCAACAATTAAAACTGGTACATCATTCGATTTCATATATTTACCCTCCACATCATTGTTCTGAGCTCAGTGATATAAATATAATCAAAAAAACAACAAAGATATAGACTTATATTTCATTTTAAATTATCATATAGATAGATTACGCCCAAAATTACTTTTAATTTTACTTTTTCATACATCTATAATCCGCGTGAATTATGCGTGTATGAAAAAGTAAAACTAAAGAACTCACTTTAGTAGACACCAAAATAACGAAAACATTATAAGTGGTCGTAACCCTAAAAATTATACAGGGTTACGACCACTTATTTTTTGCTCAATAGCTTAACCATTCTCATCTGATACAACTTATTATTAAATCATTTTCTTTTTTTAAAACCTCATCCATTCTGGTATATAATCCTTTTCTATTCCCCTATAATTTTCAACACTAAAAATTTCATTCGTCTCGATTTTCTTTCTCAATATTGCAGCTCATACAACAATCATGTAGCATTACCGTATCGATGTAATGGTTCATCATTTTAAACCTTTCGACTAATTACCAGGAGGCAAAGTGATTGAAATGAATAAACAAGAACAATTAAATGTTATAAAAAAAGATTTTATTGATTCTCAAAAAGTATTATTGGCAATCGGTGATGAAACACGTCAAGCTATTTTGTTAGTTCTAATGGAAACGGAATGTCAAACCGGATTACGTGTAGGCGAAATTACGAAACAAACACACCTTTCTCGACCTGCTGTATCACATCACCTTAGGATTTTACGAGAAGCCGGTATTATTTTAATGCGAAAAGAAGGCACAAAAAACTTTTATTATATTGATATACGTACAAAATTAAGTTTATTAAAAAATCTTGTATTAGATATTGAGAAACTATTGCAAAACTTTTATTGAAATTTGGAGGCATAAGAAATGAAGGCAATGATAATTGATAAGTATGGGAAAGCCCCAATGCGTATGACAGAGGTGCCTACTCCTGAAATAAATGAGTATGAGGTGCTTGCGGAAATTCATGCAGCTAGTATTAACCCAATTGATTTTAAAATACGCGATGGAAAAGTAAAGATGTTGCTTAAATATGAAATGCCCCTAATCCTTGGGAATGACTTTTCCGGTGTCATCGTGAAGGTTGGCGCAAAAGTGACTCGTTTTAAAGTTGGTGATGCAATATATGCCCGTCCAAGAAAAAATAAAATCGGTACTTTTGCGGAATATATAGCTATTCATGAAGATGATATAGCCTTAAAACCAAAAAATTTAAGTTTTGAGGAAGCAGCTTCGATTCCACTCGTTGGATTAACATCCTATCAAGCATTACATGACATCATGCACTTACAGCAAGGACAAAAGATTTTAATTCACGCTGGATCTGGTGGTGTTGGTACTTTCGCTATTCAATTAGCAAAAATAATGGGTGCTACCGTTACAACGACTGCTAGTGAAGCTGGTGCGGATTTAGTAAAGTCTCTTGGTGCAGATGAAATGATTAATTATAAAACAGAACAATTTGAAGAAGTACTAAAAGATTATGATGCAGTATTTGATACAATCGGCGGTGCAACACTTGAAAAATCATTCAATATTATAAAAAACGGAGGGAACATTGTTTCCGTTTCAGGCATGCCGAATGCACGATTCGGCAAAGAATTTGGTTCTGGATTCTTTAAAACACTCTTATTTTCATTAGCAAGTAAAAAACTTACTGCACTTGAAAAAAAACATAATGCGCAATATTCGTTTTTATTTATGAAGCCAAGCGGGGATCAATTACGTATTATTGCAAATTATATTGAAGCCGGAAAAATCAAACCTATAATTGACCGAATTTTCCCTTTTGAAGACGCTCAAAAAGCAATGGAATATTCAGAGTCTGGAAGAGCAAAGGGAAAAATAATTGTAAAAATTAAATAATATAAAAGCTCCATTTTGAAAAATGGAGCTTTTATATTTACTGTAAAATAGACACAATACACTGAAGTCCTTACAATAGATTGCAAGGGGAAATAATATATTATACTTTTAGTTAACTTAACAAAGAATACATACGTACAAATACATAGTAAAAAATACAAAAGGAGGAGATACAATGACTAAAAATAATGAAGCAGGTTGGAATTTAGATAATAGTTATACGACTTTACCACAATCATTTTATACAGAAATCCCCCCTACTCCCGTAAGTTCGCCGGAGCTAGTTAAATTAAATCATTCACTAGCGATATCTCTTGGCTTTAACCCTGAAGAACTGAAGAAGGAAGCCGAAATTGCGATTTTCGCTGGTAACACAATCCCAGAAGGTGCTCATCCATTAGCTCAAGCATATGCTGGGCATCAATTCGGACATTTTAATATGTTAGGCGATGGGCGTGCCCTTTTAATAGGAGAACAAATTACTCCTTCAGGTGAACGTTTTGATATTCAACTGAAAGGTTCCGGTCCCACTCCCTATTCACGCCGAGGAGATGGTCGTGCTGCACTCGGTCCGATGCTACGTGAATATATTATAAGTGAAGCAATGTATGCACTTGATATTCCAACTACCCGCAGTTTAGCAGTTGTCACAACTGGAGAACCTACATACCGTGAAACAAAGTTACCTGGAGCAATTTTAACTAGAGTAGCTAGTAGCCATATTCGCGTCGGTACATTTCAATATGCTGCGGCTCGCGGTTCAATCGAGGACCTGAAATCACTAGCTGACTATACGATAAAAAGACATTACCCAGAAATTGAAGCTCATGAAAACCGATATACTGCTTTACTAGAAGCAGTCATTGAAAGACAAGCAAGTCTCATCGCAAAATGGCAACTTGTTGGATTTATCCACGGCGTAATGAACACTGACAATATAACGATTAGTGGAGAAACGATTGATTACGGCCCTTGTGCATTTATGGACAATTACGATCAAGGAACCGTATTTAGCTCTATCGATACACAAGGTCGCTACGCATATGGAAATCAACCATATATGGCCGCATGGGATCTCGCGCGACTAGCTGAATCTTTAATACCAATTCTGCACGAAGATGAAGAAGAAGCACTAAAAATCGCCCAAGACGAAATTTCAAAATTCAGCGTACAGTATGAAAATAATTGGTTGCTTGGAATGAAAAAGAAATTAGGACTATTTGGCGAAGACGAACAAGACAAATCACTTATTGAGAAACTTTTAACAATAATGGAGAAATATAAAGCGGATTACACAAATACATTCCGTTCATTAACACTCGATACATTAGAAAATACCCCTCTATTCGAAAGTCCAGCATTTAAAGAATGGTACGGACTATGGCAATCTCGATTAGAAAAACAAGACGAATCGAAAGTGAATGCCTATGAGATGATGAAAAATAATAATCCATCAATCATCCCAAGGAACCACCGTGTAGAAGAAGCACTAGAAGCAGCTGTTACAGGTGGCGACTATAGCGTAATGGAGAAGCTTCTTGAAGCTTTATCAAACCCTTATGCGTATTCTACAGACCAAGAATCATACTGCGTTCCACCTGTGCCGACGAATCGTCCTTATCGTACTTTTTGTGGGACTTGATTGTTTAATATGTAAAAAGGTGTGTTCATACAAATTGTGTGAACGCACCTTTTTTTACACTTTACTTCACTTTCAATAAAGTGGACTGAAACATCTTTTAGTTATCCTTACTATATCCCCCTTCTTTACGCTAAATCTAAATATCAAAGCTATTTTTATTACAATTTGTTTAATAGTAAATCTACTAAACAAATATTGAGAAATATAAAACCCCATTTCTAAATATTGTTATTTTTGATAACATGATTTATAAGAATATTCAAAAAGTGAGGGGATTTCATGAACGTTCAACTACAAGGTAATGAACAAGTTACAAAACTATTTAACGATTGGTATAGAGCAATATTACAACATCAAACAGTCCAAGCAACGAAACTAAAAAATGATATTGAGGATAAAATCTCTAGTTCTGAAAAAGACAATAATTTACTGTTTTATTATTCACTTTTTAATTTTAGATATAACGTTTTAACGGATGGTTTAGATATCACTAAAGATGCTTTTAATACAATTGACTCTTTCCAAATACCAGAAAATAATTTTCTAACTTATTATTATCACTTCTTTAAAGCCATTCATAACACAATTCTTGCAGATTATAATGAAGCTAAAAATCACTTTGAGCAAGCAGAAAAACTTTTAAAATATGTACCTGAAGAATTAGAATCTGCTGAGTTCAATTATCGTATCGCCTCTTTTTATTACCAAATATACAAACCATTACTAGCTATTAACTACATACAGCAAGCAAAAAAATTATTTTCTAAACACACTGGGTATGAAGTTAACTTAGCTGCATGTGATAATGTTTTTGGACTATCTTGTCTAGATTTAAGACAATTTGAACAAGCTGAAGAAAGTTTTAACTCTGCTATCGATATTCTTAAAAAGAAAGGCGAACAATCTTTACTTTTACGTACAAGAAATAATATTGGCCTACTGTACGCAAATCAAAACCTTTCTTCTTTAGCAATTCGCCATCTATCAGAAGTAACTGAAAATATGCCAAATCACTTTAAAGCCCTTTATTTACAAGCAGACGAATACTTGAAATTAGGTGAGAAAAAATCGGCAGCTCAGTTAATTGAAAAAGGTTTATCTATCTGTAACAAATTAGAAATTAAAGAATATCAATATCGATTTAAAATCTTAGATGAGCTTTGTAAAGAATCAAATACAATTGAACTAGAAAAAGTAGTTTTAGCAGGAATTTCTTATTTTGAAACAGAAGAGTTATGGGAGTGCATTGAAGAGTATACAGAACGACTAGCGAATATATTTTATGCAGAAGAAAATCATTTCAAAGCAAGTAAATATTTTAATTTAAGCAATCAAGCACGAAAAAAATCATTAGCTAAAGGGGCGTTAAAATAATGAAAAAAATTGGTTTAACACTATCAGCAGTAGCATTGACATTAGTTTTAAGTTTTGGATTCAGTCACAATTTAAAAGATACAACATTAAACAAAGGTGACACATGGTCTCCAGCATACGAGTTTAAACAAGCATAAAAAAGTCGTGCTACTATTAGCACGACTTTTTTATTTATATAAATTAAATGTAACGAACACTTATCCTATATATAATCGTTAATCCTCATCATTATTGAACCACTCTTTCATCATCCTCGCAATGCCCTTACTCCCCTCACTACCAACTTTCTCAAGTTTCTCCACAACTAATTTCCGTCTCTCCACAGAATGATTTTGACTTAACTTCGCTTTTCCTTCTATTTTACTAATCTTAATTTTAAAACCAACTATCCCCTTACTTAATCCCGCCATATAATTCGGATCTACATCATCAAGTGAGTAGGTGCTCTGTGGATCTTCATATGTATGTACTAAATCTTGAAGAGAATCTATTAATTCCTGTTCATCTTCAACAATTTCTAATTCACCGTATACATGTACTGCAACATAATTCCATGTTGGTACTGCGTTATTTGTTTCATACCATGACGGAGAGATGTAACTGTGTGGCCCTTGGAATATAGCTAGTACTTGTTGATTCCCACTATCTTTCCACTGTTCATTCGGACGTGCGAAATGGCCATGTAAAGTAAGAGTCTCCCTATTTAATAACAACGGTAAATGCGTTGCATATGGTTCTCCATTATGTTGAGAAAATAACGTAGCAAAGCTATTTTGTTCAATTATTTCGTACTTCATCTCTTCATCTTGTATTGCGAAATATTTTGGTATGTACATAAGCTTCCTCTTTTCCGATCTTTTCTTTTTATTCCCTATTATATTTAGTAATCGCATCAATCAAAAGGGCCAGTTTGTCATTATTTTATAGTGACAGCGTTCAATTTAAAAAGAATAGGTCGCATGTACTTAATGCGACCTTAGTTTATTTCCCCCAATATATTTGTAATAAATGCCGTTTTACCTTCGCTATAACTAGCTCGATTTTTCGACTCTCTTGCTAACTTTTCCTTTAAACGGCCATATTCAACAGCAATATCGTCATGTGCACGAAGATAATCCCGAAACGCTACATGTCTCCTCAGCTCTTCACTATTTTTATCACACACATATAGATGCTGTTCCATCCAAACTACATTTTCCTCGCTCCACGGAACGAAAGCATCCTTTCTTCCAAACGCCTCTCTCCCTTCGTAGCTCCATTCTGCTTGATGATAGTACCCTACCGTTTCAAGCTTTTTTACTACTTCAGGAAAATTTTCGTAATCCTCTATTACTATATCAATGTCTAATATTGGTTTTGATGCAAGTCCTTTAACAGATGTACTCCCAACATGTTCAATGGACAAAATGCTGCCTGCCACCACATTGTTAATCAGAGTTTGTAATTTACAAAATTCACTTTCCCATTTGACGTTATATTTTTCAATAGTAATTCTCTGTTTCAATGTAGCCCTCTCCTCAACACATACCTAAAATAATTTATAACCTCTGAATGTGAGTATCTTTAAAATCCGTCTCATATTTCAACCCATACCCAAACATTCGATCCATTCCAATATGTGCTGTCCATATTAGGCCCACCATTAAAATCGTATCCATCTTTAAATAGACCCCTATTAAAACAAGTATTATTGATATAATATATGTGTGAAATAGATTATAAATTTGCGCACCGACACGATTATTTATCGTGTATGCTACCATCGCTAAATCAGGTGCAAAAAGTAATACGATAAATAATAACCAACTGAATCCACATAATGAATATATATAAATCGCAACTAATAAGACAATCAATCCTTCAAAGTGTATAATTCGTTTCTCCAAACTTCATCATTCCTTATCTGTTAGCTTGAAAATTTTATTCGGATTCAAAATATTTTGCGGATCAAGAGCTTTCTTTATTTTCTCCATTACGAATAATGCCGCCCCATGTTCTTCTTCTTGATACTTTCGTTTTCCGATTCCAACTCCATGTTCTCCAGTACACGTTCCACCTCGTTTAAGAGCATACAGTACGATACTTTCGTTTATTTCGTCAGCTTTTTTCACTTCATCTTTATCGTTCGGATCAACCATTAAGAGCACGTGAAAATTCCCGTCTCCTACATGACCAAGAATACCACCAACAAGACCAACTTTATCTAAAGTCTCTTTTGCATGATGGATCGCGCCAGCTAATTCCGAAATCGGCACACATACATCCGTACTCATTAGCTTTTTACCTGGGTAACTATGCACATAAGAATAAGCTAAGTTATGTCTGGCATCCCATAATTTATTCCTCGCCGCAGTTTCAGTTTCAAAAGCAACCTCTCTACATTTATGATCAAAAACAATTTCTTTCGTAAATTCAATATCTTGCTTTAACCCTGCTTCATTACCGTGAAACTCTAAAAATAATGTAGGCTCTTCTCTGTAACTTGTTTCATTGTAATGATTTACTTGTTTCATAGATAATTCATCTACAAGTTCAATTCTCGCAATTGGAATACCCGCTTGCAAAATATGTATAACCGCCTCTACTGCATCATTTACAGTTGGAAACGACGCTCTCGCTGCCATAATATGTTCTGGTATGCCGTATACTTTTAAAGTTAACTCTGTAAAGCATCCAAGCGTACCTTCTGATCCTACGAAAATACCATTCAAATGATAACCTGATGATGACTTCGCCGCTAAATTCCCTGTATGTATTACTCCTCCATCAGCGAGAACGACTTCTAAATCTCGAACTTGATCACGCATTACACCATACTTTACCGCCGTCGTTCCGCTTGCATTTGTAGCAGCCATTCCCCCTAACGTCGCATCGGCTCCAGGATCTACACTAAAAAATAATCCATACTTTTTCAATTCTTTATTAAGCTGAGAGCGAGTCACTCCTGGCTGTACTCTCACTAGAAAATCTTTCTCTCTTATCTCGAGTATTTTATTCATAAGTGAAAAGTCCATTGTAATTCCTTTTTCATATGGAATAACATGTCCTTCTAAACTGGACCCTACCCCAAAAGGAACGACAGGTTTTTTATGCTCACTCGCTACTTTCATTATTTTACTAACCTCTTCTGTCGTTTTCGGAAAAACAACTACATCAGGTAAACTACTAGCATGGTAAGATTCATCTTTACTATGTAACTCTCTTACTGTCGTATTCACAACTACTCGATCTTCGGGAAGTACACTCTTTAATTCATTCACTAAACGCTCTACTGTTATTTCCATCGTACACTCTCCTACTTTCTATAAATTAGAATTACAAAATATGTTAAGTGTTTTATACATAATAATCCGAAAAATTAAATAATTCAAGTTTTACATATATGAAAATCATTTCTTGCTGTCGAATAAACAAAAAAAACTTGCAATACATATTGCAAGTTCTTTTCTAGAAAACTATATTTTAAACGACTTCTTTATTAACAACATAAACCAAATTAAAGTAACTGCCATCAACGAATGAGAGAAACCTACAATATAAGTTAACCCTTTAAAGTCCGCTCCATTTAGTTGAAGAAGCCCTCTCGCAGCTAACGAACCTAACATTAAAGTTAATGCGATATTATGTAAAATAAACCAGTTATTAAATCCTTTCACTTCATGAAATGCGAATACTTTTGCTAATCCTAAAGCAATTAAAAAGAAGAAGAAGCCAAGTACTAACGTATGCGTATGCAAAAGATTTAATAGTGTAGATCCTAGAATCCCTTTAAACTTACTATACTCTCTAGCAAAAATTCCTGACAATAAACCAATAATCAAATAAGTAAACGATGCATTATATAATTTCTTCATTATGTACCTCCTTAAGTAGAATGTGTAGTGTGTCATATTTAGTAATAATGATAGTTATATAGTAAAAACTCCTAGTCACCTAGGAGTCATTGTATAAGCATCTCACTCTTTACAATTAATCCTAATTATAAAATATCCCTTTATATAAAACAAACGAACTTTGTGTGAACAAGTAGTGCATAATTAAAATATGTTGCACTTTTGTATTTCTCAATCCATACTAATTGTTATAACTTTTAAAGGTGGTGCAATAGATTGATAGTTTTAGAAACTGAACGTCTCAATCTTCGTTGGTTCGATATACAAGATGCTCCGTTTATTCTCGAATTAGTAAACGACCCTGCATGGATTCAGTTTATTGGTGATAAAGGAGTTAGAAACTTAGAAGACGCAAAAAAATACATCTTAAACGGACCCGTCGATATGTATAATAAAATGGGCTTTGGTCTTTACTTAGTAGAACGAAAAGACGATTTCACTCCACTTGGTATGTGCGGTCTTATTAAAAGAGATTCATTAGAAGATGTCGATATCGGCTTTGCCTTTTTAGAAAAATTCCGTTCAAAAGGATATGGCTACGAGTCAGCTTCTGCGGTAATCGAATACGGTGTACAGAAGCTAGGAATGAAACGTATTGTAGCAATTACTTCTACAGATAATGTTACTTCAGGTAAGCTTTTAGAAAAAGTAGGATTGCGATTCGAAAAAATAATTTCAGACTCAGGAGAAGAACTAAAGTTATTTGGGTATAACGCATAATAAAAAAGGGCGCCATTCACGGCCATAGCCATCCACTTAAGAAAATCAATAAAATAATAAAATTAAAACACCCTTTCATGCAGTACTGAAGTGAACCCGAATAGCGGTACATGAAAAAAACACCTCCTGAATTCGCATAATAAGTATGCAAATTCAACGGAGGTGTTTTTCATTTGAAAGAAAGAGTACATTACCCAGAAGAAGTAAAGTGAAAATTGATTGAGATGAAAAAAGATGGTTATTCAAATCATCGTATATCTTTGTTGTTTTGCAGCATTTTCACGTACAATGAAACTTGCTTAGTAAAACACCCTTGTTGACGTCCATCAAGTTCTTCATAATTCCCTCTTCTTTCTACATTCATTGTCTGTCATATGCCTGTGTGCACTGAATATTAAATTTGCTTATTTACGATAAGGCGAAACATCTCAAATAGCAAGAAATTCAAGAAGATCCACATCCCTCCATATACATATCCACCTACGATATCGCTTGGAAGTATATGAGAAAACGCAATGTTTGCAATTGCTATACCTAGCAAAAGCACGATACCCAGAAGAGGGAGACCTAATTGTATATACTTATTCTTCAGGTGACGTACCATTAGAAATAAGCAGGTGCCAAACACAATAATGGTAATTGTTGCTTTTTCATCTGGAAAAGCAGAAGAACGTGTTGCCGCATCTTTTCCAATAAAACGAAAATAAGACAGTGTGTGTAAGACTGCATTATGGTATATATGTGCTCCAAGTATGGAAACGATAAGTAAGAGACCTTCAAGCCATCTATCCCTTCCTTTTCTCCAAATGGCTAAAATCGTAATAATAATGAGAACACTAAATGCGATAGGTGACTGCAACGATAGAAATCCTTTGATACTACTTGTCCATCCTGTTTGAAGTACAGAATGAACAATATAAGTAGTAACCTCGTTAAACTGAGTAAACTCATTATATAAATAATCCAGTGCCATTCCCAACATTAAGGTTATTATTCCTAATAAGACCAGTGTAAGACTGATAAGAAACACTTCTGTTGCTCTGATTGTTCGAAAATAGGAAATGAGCCAATTAAGCAGTCGTACGAAAAAGTTTTTGATTTGTTTTTTGTAAAATTTATAAACTATTAACCCCCCTATAACGATAGCGAGTACAAAAACAATGTAGATAAGATATTGTCCGGCCAATTTATGAAAATCGTGCCAGCGTGGTCCTAATATTTTCCCTAGCGTAATAAAGCTAATTGCCCATAAGCTTGCCCCTATATATGCTGGAATAAAAAAGGTTCGATAAGGCATTCTTGAAATACCAGATACGTATCCTGTGAAGTGCCGAACCCCAGTAATGAAATAAGCAACTACCAACAATTTACTTCCTGATCGTTCCATCCAGGCGGCTACTTTTTCGTAGTTCTTTGGTCCAAGATGAATATACCGGCCATACTTTTCAATCAGTTTATAGCCTCCTAACCTGCCAATCCAGTATGTAACTGTAATTCCGACTCCTCCAGCAGCAATAGCTGTTAGAATAGCCAAGGTGTAATCCATTTTTCCTTGAAACACAAAATATCCGGCAAAACTCATAAAAAATTCAGCCGAAATCGGAATCGCAAGCAGTTCAATCAAAATAACAATGAATAAAATACTATAGCTGTGTTGCTCAAATAATGAAATTAAATGTTCCATGTCGTTCCTCCGAGCCTCATTCTTTTTTTGTTTTTATTTCATTTATCCCACTATTTGCGGGCAGTAATACTCCCGCCTCAAAATTCGGTGAAAGTAAAGTAGTTAAGTTGCAGTATTGCCGCCCGTTAATGCGAGATAAAATCAACATGTAAGTTCACGAACACTCCACTCTTTTTTCATTATATATATAAATAAAACAAAACTTATCAAACACATCCATTTATCGATATAACAGCAATTTATTAAAATATACTTAATATACCGAACTTTTTATGTTAATATTTTAAATATTATAATAAATTAAAAAACAAAATGTAGATTTCATAAAATGAAGTTGAGAAAGCTAGAAAACAATTTCGTTTCATACCCCAATTTTGTGAAATAATACGTCAATTAAAGGAGCCTACAAACAATGAACGTCTCTTTGCTTACACCTACTAACGATTTACAAGAAGAATACTTAGATTTTTATAACGAATGGAAAGATAGTGGTGAAACGATGATTCCGTGGGTTATTTCAAAAGACCCGTCTAACTTTCCATCTATGATACAAGAATTACTGGATGCACATAATGGAATAAATATTCCTGAAACGTGGGTGCCAGATTCTACGTATTGGCTTGTTACAGACACTAATAGAATTGTAGGCGCTGTTAATATACGTCATAGTTTAACTAAGCATCTATTTAACGCCGGGGGCCATATTGGTTATGGCATTCGCCCTTCTGAAAGAAGAAAAGGTTATGCTACAAAGTTACTAGCGTTATCATTAGAAAAAACGAAGGAATTAAACATCACGAAAGCACTTGTCGTTTGCGACGAAGTGAATACCGCTTCAGAAAAAACAATTTTACATAACGGTGGTCTCCGTGATGAAGATTTCACTGAAGAAGATGGTAATGTTGTAAGAAGGTTCTGGATTGAGCTATGAATAATCAAAAAGAATCCAGAAAGTGATTACACACTTTCTGGACTCTTTTATACTGTTTCTATTTCAAACTGTACTGTAATACCACTTGGATCTACTACTGTAAATCCATCTGCAGTCCCGTTTATTTCATGCTGTTTTTCTATTAATCTTTCTTTCACTTCATCTAACGCTTCTTTATGTGGTAATACAATCGTAAATACTTTAAGTCCTGTTGCATGTGCTGGTGGGTGCGGATTATTGATTCCGTTCCACGTATTTGCACCGATATGGTGATGATAGCCTCCTGCAGAAATGAATAAGCAATCCTCTTCACGTTGTTGTACTTCAAATCCTACTGTATTTACATAAAACTCATGCGACTTCTCTACATCCGCTATTCGTAAATGTACGTGCCCAACAACAGTCTTCGCCGGTAAACCATCAAACTCATAATCAACGAGCGTCGCTAGTTCTTTTAAATCAAGTGGCGTACTCCCTCCTGACCCTTCTCCCCATTGATCGCGCGGACGGTCTGCATATATTTCGATACCATTACCCTCTAAATCTTGTAAATAAAATGCTTCGCTATACGTATGATCACTTGCACTATTAAACCTTGAAATTGGTAAAATCTCATTTGAATATGTATAACGTCCTTCTTGCTCAGCCGGACTATCAATTACGTTCTTATTACGAATAACACCAAATAGCGCCGAAGCAAAAGCTTCACGAGTTGGGACTAAAAAAGCAACATGATATATACCTGTTGTACGTGGTTCTTGCAGTACCCCATTCTCTAACTTTTCAAGAACAAGTAACGTATTATTACCACCTTTTCCAGCTAAATATGCTTTATTCCCCTCTTGCTTAATTATCTCTAATCCTACAACCTTCTCATAAAAAGCAATTTGACGCTCTAAATCTTTCACTTTAAATTCCACATGACCAATGCGTGTTTTCGGATGAATTTGTACCATGAATAACTCCTCCCCTTAGTCCCTTTATATTTTCCAATAAATAATAGCCGTTACTATGAAGGATACAGATAAAATCATCCTATGTAAATAAGGAAAGTCAGAATTATAAATCATTTTATTTTCATAATAAAAAAGTCACCTCTTCTAACTTTCAGAAAGGTGACTTTACAAAAAACAGCCTGTTATAACTCTTATCTCATTTTATGTACTTCAGCAACTAACTTTCCACCCTGAATGCCCATATAAAGCTTTACAGGTGCGTCATTCGTATTTTCGAATACTAAGTCTAAATATGGATATGCAATTGTCGCATCTCTTCCTTGTGGAACATAACCTACTGTTTTAGAATGTGTCGTTCTCTCTACCATTTTCAAACCAGCTTGATCTGCTGCATTGTATAGTGTTGAAGATGTTTGACAAACACCACCGCCATATCCATCTACTAATTTACCATCTACTATTTCTTTTCCTAATTGATATCCTTTGTCTGGTGTTGTATCACCAATTAATGCATTAAAAGAGAAACGGTCTCCTTTTGCTAATACAACTCCGTTTATGCTGGCTGCAGACAAACGAATATTTTCAATTCGGCCACCTGTTGAGCCGCCTAAATTCGTTTCATATCTACCAATTACCGTACCACTTCCTTGTGCATCACTTAATGTTGCAGTAGGCTTTTTCTCTACAATAGGTAACTGATATGAAGCATCCCACATACCAACGTTCAACAATTTGTCTACTAATTCTTTTTCCATTAATTCATACGAAGGTTTTCCTTCTTGCCAACTTCCATCAGGAGCTATACGTGAAGGGACCATCTTTTTGTCAACGCTTTTCCCAACTTCGCTTGCAACCTTCGTTACCGACTTTTTAAATTTCGCTTCATCTTCAAAATAACCTAAACTCGATAAATCTAGCTTTTTCACTTCAGTACCAGTACGACCATCAACTAAACTAATAGTATCCTGCACTTCTGCCTTAGCTTCTACAGTGTGTCCGCCAATATCACTTACTAGTGCAACATCACTTACTTTCGTACCACAACCACTTACTACAGCTACACATAACACCCCAACTAATATACCCTTTATTTTACGGAACAATATACTCTCCCCTTTTTTCTAACATCATTCTTATGTATTGTTTCATTTGTATGTATGTTTTGTTACAATCATTTTACAATATATTTATAAATTGTTACAAGTTATTTTTCACTTTATTTAAGTTACTCTTTTCTTTTATAAATGTCCATACATATTTATATAAATTTTTGAGTTTAATAACATTGTAACTTTTATGTAAACTATCTCCATCCAGTATATACCATTAATTAAGTGAAATACAAATTAAAAACACTATTGTTTTACCTCTGTATTCAACTACATAAGTCTGTAACTATTATACTACTTCAACATTTTTAGCCATTCCCCATAAGTACATACCCCTTACCTTTCTGTATATATGGGTATTTGCCGTGCCGCCGCTCCGCTTTTGCACATACATTATGGTGAATTCAACCTACTTTAAAGAAATGGAGGATGTTTTTATGTATCCCTACAATCCATACGATCCATATAATCAATATGCGTACCAACAACCACAATATGACTTACAAGCACAATATCAACCTTATATAGATCAATCAGAGCAAGCTAATCCATATGAACAAAATCGACAATTTCAAATTCCAATCTCTTTTCCTGGCACTGGAAACCGTCAACTAGAACGACGAGTAAATGAACTTGAACAAAGAGTACGTCAACTAGAAAACACAGTTGAACGTCATACCCGTAGATTAAACCGCCTAAATCAGCGTTTACGTACAGTAGAAAACAGATTGAACATTCCATTTTCAGCACTAGAAGACGGCTTTTAAATTCAAAAATAAAAAATTTATATAAGGAAGGGACTCCCCCTTCCTTATATAAATTGACTAAAGTTTTTTCCATCTCTATACTGATAAGAGTTAACGAAATGAAACAAGGTGATAAATATGGATTTCGAAATAAATTTTCTTTCCTTTTATGTAGTACAAGTAGAAGGAAAAGGTGAAGCAGTTGATAAACGCTATAAACATTTTCAAACTTTAGATGCTGAAGAATATGAAGATAGCTCTTTAAAAGAATTTTTGAATGGTGAATTATTAAAAATATCAAAGCGAAAAGTAGAACGTCACGCGAAAACAGAACAAGCCCCAACAAAGATCGGTCGCTTTATTGTAGAAGAAGGGCACGAACTCGATTCAAACCCTCATTACAACCTTTTTAACCGTATTCGCTTTGCAGAAACAAAAGAAAACTTCAAAGATATGAGCGAACCTCTCGTTTATACATATCTTGACACAAGCGCTGTACGTGGTGGTGTATTTTTAATTGCTCAAGCAAAATTACGCAAATACTTTGATGACCCATTCGTATTCGTCATGAAATGTGACTTCGAACCGAAAGTCGCTTCTATTTCAGACGAATCAACACTTATTCGTAACGTTGAAATGGCCATCACAACAAAAAATATGAAATCTATCCAATATCCATACATGCCTGAAGAAGGTATGGTTGAAGTAGGCGAACTAAAAATACACCAAGCATCACACGCCCGCTACTTTGAAGACTTCTTAAAATTCGTCGAGTACGAACGCTCTATGCCTGAAATTATGAAAACACAAGTAATGGACATGGTATATGACCAAATTGAAGATGTATTTGAAGAGGGTACGGAAGAACGTGAACAATTCGACCAAGCGATGGAAGTATGGGCTGCTAGTCCGAAACGCGAAATTATGGAACAGTTTTCAACCGAAGAAGTAATGGAAGCTACCGCTCAAATCGTCGAGCACGCTCCTGAAGTGGAATTAAAGTTAAAAGCAGACCATATCTCTGTGAAGGCTCTGCTTGCTGATTTTGGAGATCAAATACATATCGCGAAAGTAAATGACCGCTATGTACTTATGATTGAAGCTGATACGCTTACATTCGAGAAAGGGTTCTCTCCTATCGAGTTTCTGAAGCCGGATGAATTGCAAGATGTGATTGAGCGGATTGAGAATAAGGCTACAAACCCTTACGCATAAAGGTTTTATCGATATGAGAGTGATCTATTGGTGACTTTAGAAGTCACTAATAGTGACCGCTATGACGACCTATAAAAATATGAATAGACGTATAAAAATACCATCATTAAACGAATATGAACGAAATCCTTTAGTTAACATGAGCGCTTATTATTAGGCGCTCTTTTTATTTCTGTCACTAACGGTTACTTTTTCTAGATTCCCTTAAAATATACGGATATTGAAGCGCTATAATTCCTGTTATTTTATATCCCTATCCCTGACCAACCACTTCCTTAATAAAATCCCCTCCAAGTAAAAGTGTAACATCCATGTTTATTCATGCTCTTTTTACACTGTCTACCTTAAGGGGATAATATCATATTCATATTTTAAATGTCGGAGTCCTTTTTTTGATAGTACGATTTAATACTTTCAAAAATCCAAAGAATTTGCAGTGCCCTCCTTTTCATGCGGGGCTGTGACTGTAAAGTCATAATTGTTTCCTTTAAAATACCCCATGTATCATTCTCCTCACCTCATTTTTCTACAGTTTAGTTTCATTCGAAAAAACTTTACAACAAAACCCTCGATGATATTCACCTTAAAACGTTCATTATTTTCTTCCCTGTAACTGGACCAACACCCATCTCTTTTCTCCAACTGCTTGTCGATGTATTTCTTCATAGTGAAATATTTTATGTAAATCTTCCAAAAACGGATAGTGATCAAAATCATCTATTAATAGTAGTGCATCTGATTTTAAAAAGTTACAAAAAAGAGGATAAGCGAGGGAACGCCCATTTCCATGTGGACCATCTAAAATCATGATGTCAAAGGATTGTTGTTCCAAAGCTAGCTGATCTACCTCAGCGTAAAAAGCGTTGTGAATACCGAAAAAGTTGTATTGGTTTTGAGGAACTGATTTTCCATAAGATTCCCAATCCAGATGAGCTGATTGAGGATGTGAGAAGATTTTTTCCCATTCCTCATCAGTAATTTGCTTTAGTGTTTGTGAATACACCGTAATGTTTTCTAGATCTTCTACACGTGTTGATAATTGTGTTGCCCAATCTTTGTCATGTTCTAATGTTGTAACCTTGATCTTTAATAATCCTGAAGAGGAAAGATACTTCCAGAATAAAGTAGATTGGCCACCACCAAGTTCCAGAATATGATAAACTTTTTCTTGATCTTCCAATCTCAAGCATAGATGAATGAGTGAATTTCTGCTTAACGCCATTCCTTCATATCCCCAGCCGTTTTGTTCAGATTCCGTTAGAATTTCTTCTATATTTTTCCTTAGCATCGTAGTTCCTCCAATTTTAGATTCTATAATGAAAAAAGTATTCAAAATAAATATTATGAATTTTGTTTACAGAAAATAACTTTTTTGATTTGGAACATAAAATCAAAAGTCATGAGTCCACGAAAGAAATACAATAAGAAGCGGAGGATGCTCTTATTAAGCTAAGAGCAGAATTCTTAGATAACGAAATCGTAAACCTTTCACAGATGACTTACAGCGCGTACATGGACGAATGGGTTAAAGAGCGGAAGATTCATTTACAGAAATCAACGTTCGAATGAGAAAAAGTATTACCAACGAAACTATAACGATCATGACTTAGTAGTATGTGTACGTAAAGAGTTTTATCATCTAACGGAAAAACTTGGACTACCAAAGATACGCTGTATATTAAATCATTTATATAAGCCCACTATATCAATTACGAATCTATTCAATATCCATACATGCCTGAAGAAGGTATCATGAAAATAGGCGAACTAAAAATACACCAAGCATCACATGCCCGCTACTTTGAAGACTTCTTAAAATTCGTTGAGTACGAACGCTCTATGCCTGAAATTATGAAAACGCAAGTAATGTACATGGTATATGACCAAATTGAAGATGTATTTGAAGAAGGTACGGAAGAACGCGAAATTATGGAACAGTTTTCAACCGAAGAAGTAACGGAAGCGACTGCTCAAATCGTCGAGCACGCTCCTGAAGTGGAATTAAAGCTAAAAGCAGATCATATCTCTGTGAAGGCTCTGCTTGCTGATTTCGGGGATCAAATATATATTGCAAAGGTAAACAATCGATATGTACTTATAATCAAAGTAGATACGCTAACATTTGAGAAAGGATTCTCTCCTATTTAATTCTTAAAGCCAGATGAATTGCAAGATGTGATTGAACAGACTGAGAATAAGCAGCAATTTTCGTATGATCCGAATGGGATTGAATAGAACCACGAATTAACTCCATTAAAAAGTAAATACTAAAAACTCCTATATCTATACATGGAATAGGAGTTTTTACGTTGCTCAATAATAAATTCTCCTCACAAAAAGAGGACTAACCTTAGCTACCTTAACACATTTACGTTATCTTTCCCTCTTCCTTCACCCTCTCCATCTCAGCCAAATACCTAATCTGTCTTTCCGCTTTTCTCACTGCCGTACGAAAATGTTTCTTCAGAAGTTCCACTGTATTTTCACTTATATAATATCTTTCCGTTATACTTTCCCACGTGTCACTACTTTCAAATGTGCTCCATACGAAAGGTCGTTCTGTATTTTTTCTCATTTCTTTAAATACCCATTTTCGCATCTTTTTTTTCGCTTTTTCTGTTAGTTTCCCGTCCTTTGCAAGTTCAAGCTCACCATGTCTTTTGTATCGCTTATAAATATCCCTCTCGCTATACACTTTAAGAAGTATATTTGCTGTATTCTCAGCATCTGCTAAAGCTCTGTGCTGTTTCCCTTCCCATGTTAAACCGAGCTGTTCTACTGCAAATTGTAAACTTGGTGTATGCTCAAATAATTCTTCATACGCTTGGAAAACAAATTTCTGCAAATCCATTCTACTTTCTTTTTCCATACATGGGCATGCTACATCATGTAACGTACAATCATGAGATAGAAAACGATAATCTTCTTTTCCCCATGAAACAAATATAGAATCTTCTCCGATGAACTGAATAAATTTCTCTATAATTTGAGGGAATTTTTCTACACCAATTAAATCTTTCTTTGTAATTCCAGTTAATTTTGTTGTATGGCGAGTTAATCGTGCACTTGGTTTCACTAACTCCGAAAATTCTTCAATTATCTTCATTGTACCTATTTCTATTTTTACAGCTCCGATATCAACTACCTCTGACGGATCTTCTGATTTATACGGTCTGAAATTCCTCTCAATATCGAACACAATGAAATGTGTAGCATTTTTCAATTTATTTACCTCTTTCTATATTCCTTTTCACACCAATACTCTATTTTCAGTATTTATTTATTCATGTACTTTATGCAAAAATAACCCGAATAAAAGAACGAAAATTCAGTCTTATTATTATATGTAGGTAGGAGGACACCAATAAAAATGCAAAAAAAAGAAGGGCGAGCCCTTCTTTTTTCAAAAATTACTTCTTGTTAACGTTAGTAGCTTGAGGTCCACGGTTACCTTGTTCTACTTCGAAAGTAACTTCTTGACCTTCTTCTAAAGTTTTGAAGCCTTCGCCTTGGATAGCTGAGAAATGAACGAATACGTCTTCTCCGCCTTCAACTTCGATGAAACCGAAACCTTTTTCTGAGTTAAACCATTTTACTTTACCGTTTTGCATGAAAAAAATCCTCCTACAATGTACCTATATGTACATATTCATTTTCAACCACCTTACAATAATAAGCCAGACATTAAAAAACTGCAACCTCTGAGGAGATTTAACATTGCTATCCTCCTCGGAAGTTACAGCTCATTTAAATCTCTATATTATTAAAAGTAAAATGGTTTAAATATAATATATCATATCAATATAATAAAAGCAAACTTTTTTTGCTATACAACTTTTTTCTTCCACTGCATCGCTTTTGATTCACCTGACCCAGCTACAACATAACCTTCTTTTTGATTAACGATGCGCCAACCATGCCCTTTAACCGAGTCACATACTGTAACAATTCCTTCAGCAAGGTGCACACGACAAATCGTACTAATTCCCGCCTTATTTTGCGTTGAAGTCGTATATAGTACATTTTGGTCTACACTTAAGTCTAAATAGCTACTCGCTTTCTGCTCGCTTTGACATGTGTGCCAATATGTTTTTTCGCTCTCAATACTTTCATCTATTTTACAAAAAGAAATATTTCCACTTATTCCTTTACACGATCCACTCGCCGCTACTAAATAAGAATTATATATAGTCAACGCAGAGATCATCTGATTCTTCACTATTTTAATCCGTTTTAATTTACGTGTCTCTAAATCAAAAAGCCAAACCCCACCATATTTAGCATGTATTTTCGTACCGATAAATAAGTAATGTTTATATAAAAATAACGAACGAATAGACGGTGCATCACTGCCATAATCAAGAAATGGATGAATGGTCTCCCATGTAGAACCAAAATTATTAGAATGATATAGTGTTTTATCTCCATGGGCAACCACTATTCCACTCTTATTACTACACACATTCCAGCTCGTTGCTTTCGTTGGGAAGCGCCGAACTTCCCATGCGTTTCCACCATTCATACTACGAATAAAAACTCCTTCGTCTCCTACTCCGTAAACTACGTTACCTTCACTATGTAAATCTCGAATTCGTTTTTGAAACCCATTTAAAATCTGTTTCCATTCTCCATCTTGTTCAATGAATAAGCCGTTATATGTAGTAGCTAACAACAGTTTTCCATCTCTTAACTTTGTAATAGCAGTTGCACTTAACATTGTCTCCACGTTGACACTCCCATTCTTAGAACTTCTCAGCAAATGCAATTGCAAAATTACTGCATTTTTCGATATCCTCTTCATCTTCTGGAGCTAGTTCGATTTTCAATCCTTCTTGTACAAGCTCTGCACCACGTTCTACGAGACGTTCTTCAAAAATTGTCACCGCTTCACAAAACAGCTCATACGCCGTATCACCTGATCCGAATACCGCTACTTTTTTCCCTGCTAAATCTATATTTTCTAAATCCTCATGAAAATCTTCCGCTTCAAATGGTAACTCACCATCGCCCCACGTATAAGATCCTAAAATGATTCCATCATAAGCTAACAATTCTTCAGCATCCATGCCTTCCATTTCTTGCAATACTACTTCATGATCAAAGGCATCTAAACTTACTTTAATTAAATCAGCAATACTCTCTGTATTTCCTGACATACTTGCATATGCTATTAAAATTTTCGCCACCTTGGCATCCCCCTCTAACGATAAATGATTCTCATTCTCATTATATTAATAATGAGAATCAATTTCAATTATATTTTTTATTTTATTTATTCCATACAAAAAAGCACAGATGTCTATACAATCATCTGTGCTTTTTTATTACTTTTTAAAAATACCAAATGGCTTTCCAACTGGTAAAACAACTTTTCCGAAGTGTGTATTTAACACTGCTGCTGCTGAACCATAGAAAGATAATAATGAAATAAGAAGTTCAGAATATGCTGCTAAATTATGCATTGCGTGCGGCATAACACCTAAAGTACTTAATGAAAGACCAATAAATAAGAAATCAATAAGTACGAAAATCATAAATAATACTTTATGTGTTTCCATTGCACCAATCGTCATAAAGATTGTGAAAATCAAATATCCAATAAAGGCTACACCAAGCTGTTTTGAATCTGCAGTTTGGGCTAGTTTTTCGCCAAATACTCCAAGTTGAATTAACCAAGTCGTTCCAACACCTAACCAAAATAGGCCGTACGCACCAAATGCTGTTGTACCGAACGTATTGTTATGCTTTGCATCGTGAATGCATGCAAAGATTTGTGCAAATCCTCCTAAAAAGATTGCCCATGGTAATACAAGTGAAACGCCATCTGTTAAACCTAACTTTTGAGATGATGCTACAAGTGTTACCATTGCTAATCCAAATAAACCAATTCCAGATGGATCTGCTGTTGTCATTTTTACATGATATGTAGTAGTTTGATTGCTCATATAAACCTCCTGATTATAAACATACTCGAATACAATACTTAAATCAGAAGACTATGTCAATGGTTTTTTTTGTATGTTGTCAGACCTTATATCTTATAATAATCGAATATACTTTCGACCAATTCGTAAGGTTTTACATTTACATTTTCCAACTCTTTTATCGGCATCCATAACGGAATATAGATTCCTCTATCTTTCTGCTTAAACTCCTCCCCTTTTCCGTTTCCAAAGAATCCATCCGTAATATAGGCTTCATAATAATATTCGGTACCTTTATACTTCACCTTTGTAATAAGGCTCCTCACTTCTATATGTATCCCTAATTCTTCATATGCCTCTCGCTTCGTTGCCTCTTCAGGTGTTTCACCTTCCTCGATTCCTCCGCCTGGAAAAACATAATACGTCTCATCTTCTCGAATACGTTTTATAAGAGCAATTTTTCCGTCCTGCACAATAATAGCTGCACCACGATGTCTTATCACTTTATTACCTCAATGCCAATCGCAACCGTTCCCAAATTTTCCTCTTGTTCTTTCGTATATATTTTGTATGTACTTTCTAGCATTTCCTCTAAACTATTATTTTCACAATCCAATAATTTTTTATCAATGTGTTCATACATTGCTTTAAAGCTTTCATATCGTGTTATTTCCATTACTTTTACAGCCATCGTTTCTGCCGTCGTAAGGTTTGTAAATACAATTTCATCGCCTTGTTTTATAAGTTGACGTTTTTTGTCGTATAACCGTACTTCATACACTTTTTTTCCTGATTGAATTGACTGAAAAGGTTTGTTATATAATCCCATTTTGTGTTTCATACATTCCACTCCCTTTTATTTACTTTACTTACTAACATACTGACACATTACCAATCCATTAACACAGTTCGACTTCCCTATCTATTATTTACTCTAGTGAGGATGCTGAAATTGCTATGTTATATTTAAATCAAAAATCTGAATATAGTAAATATGATATCGATGATTACATTTATAGTAAAGTTGGCCCACCTATTTTTTCTTGGAATGATGAAACGAAATTAAAATAGGTAAGTTCTGTTCATTAGGAGAAGAAGTTGTTTTCACACTTGGCGGTGGCATCTTGTTGATTGGATAACGACTTATCCATAATATGAAAAAAGCATCCTATTCTTTCTTGCAGGATGCTTTTGGTATTTATTTTCTATTTATAAGCAAGTGATTACATAGGGGACATTGAAATCGAATTTTATCTAAACAATTAAAGTTTGTTTCGCAAATTTGTTCAATCGTTGGAACAAACGGAATGATAACTATGTTACTTTCTATTATTTGTGTCACAGGCGGTAATACTGTTCCTACTTCATATTCAAAGCGAATACTAGCTTGATTAATATAATTGCCTGAACCACTTGGTGCTCGTTCAACTATTACTTGGAACGAAACTGCGCGTGCTTCCCCCGAACTTAAACTACCTATTAAAAATCCCGATACTGGATTTACATTTGGCACTGGAGTATTATCAACCTTTACACTTCCAAGGACAAATCCAACACTACTATCTAACATATCTTGAAAACGAATATTTTGTATGCCAGTATCCCCCGTATTTGTAATAACTGTCGTAAACGTAATAACATCTCCAATTGTTGCTGTTTGCAAATCTGCCCTTTTTACAACTATCGTTGAGACATTCGGCTGAATAAATGGTATTACAACTGTGTTACTATCACCTTCAACTACTACAGGCGGTTCATTAGGGTTTACAGTTGCAAGCCCATTCGCAGTAGCAGTATTTGTAACTAAATTATTTATTTGTCCTCCTGTTATTACAACTTGGAAATTAATAATTGCTGCATCATTTGGCTGAAAATCACCTAACAGGATACCAGTATTCGGATTAGCAAATGGAAGAGGTACATCATTTACCGTTACCGTACCATTTATAAATAACGTATTAGGATCAAGAATATCTGTTAAAACAATATTCATCACAGGAACTGTACTATCATTTATAACAGCAATTCCGTAAGTGACAACATCTCCTATCATCGCTACTTCAAAGTTTGCTCCTTTTGCAACAAATAAGATTGCCGTATTTACCGTTACAATAACTGTATTGCTCGTGTCCATCACTGTAATTGGTGGCTCTCCTGGTACTAAAATATATTCTGCTAATGCCCCAGCAACGTTCACTACTGTACCGCCATCTGGAAAACTTGTAATCGTAGCTTCATATGTTACAATCGCTGTTTCACCAACTGGAATGTCTAAAATCGTAAATCCAGCCTCTGGATTTACTCCAGGACGCGCGACTCCATTTACCATTACACTATTTGGTACAAAAGTAGCTTCCGGAGATAAAGTATCAATAAATTGAACATTCGTCGCATCAGCTGTACCGGTATTTAATATACGAACAGTATACGTTACCGTTTCCCCTACTCCAACAATTGAATTGTCTACTTCTTTTAGCATATCTAAGCTACCTCGATTTACTGGAGTTACTGTCGTATTACTTGGACTCGTAATTGTAAACGGTGGTTCTCCTGGAATCATTTCAAAATCACCAGTGACTCTCGCTGTATTCATAATACTATTAGAAGGCGGAATTGAAATTACATTTACTTCAAATGTGATTAATACGCTATCCCCTACCGCAAGATCCGGTAATAAAAAGCCTACAAAAGGATCTAAACCTACTTGCGAAATTCCATTTATTTGTACACTTCCAGTAACAAATTCTAAACTAGCCGATGGAACATCGATAAACTGAACATTCGCCGCTTGTACTGTTCCCGTATTTGTAACTTGCACACTATAAGTTAACGTATCTCCTAATCGAGTTGCTTCTTTATTTACAGTTTTTACAACACTGAATCGTCCTCTATTTACTCTTGTTATTGTCGTATTACTCGGCTCTGTTACTACAACTGGTGGTTCTCCCGGCACTAAAGTAAAGCTTCCAGTTATATTTGCAACGTTCGTTATTGTTCCTGATGACGGAATCGTTGTAACTGTCGCTTGAAACGCCACTATAACTATTTCGCCAACAAGTATATCTCCAACCTCAAATCCAGTAATCGGATTTAAGTTTGGTTGCAGTGCTCCATTTATCGTGACACTATTTGGTACAAATGACGCTCCTGCTGAAATCGTATCAATAAACTGAACATTGTTAGCTGTTACTGTTCCCGTATTCGTTATTTGCACCGTATACGTTAATACATCTCCAACTTGTGTAGCTGTTCTATTTACTTGTTTAATAACATTAAAGCGTCCTCTATTTACAGTTGTAAGCGTTGTGTTACTTGGCTGATTTACTACAACTGCCGGTTCTCCTGGTACTAATATAAAGCTTCCAGTAGCATGTGCTGTATTGGCAATAGTCCCGTTTGTTGGGACACTGACAACCGTGACTTGGAAGGTGACTTCTACACTTCCCCCTGGATTTAAATCTGGAAGCGGGAATCCATTATTAGGATTGAATCCAGGTTGTATCACACCGCCTATTGTTACACTGCTTTGGACGAATGTTATAGAGGAAGGTAATACATCACTATATTGAACATTCGTCGCTATCACTGTCCCTGTATTTTGAACTACTGTTGTATATGTGAGTATATCGCCTACGGCAACAACTGGCTTACTTACTGATTTTAAAACATTCAAACCAGACTCATTTATTTCCGTTAATGTCGTGTTACTTGTCGTCGTTTCCGTAATAGGCAGCTCTGTTTCACTTACAGTAAATGTAGCTGTAACGTCTACAAAGTTAACAACTGTTCTACCTTCTGGTATGCTCGTTACCATCTCTTGATAGGTGACACGTACAAAATCATCTACAGGTATATTTGGAACTGTAAAACCACTAAAAGGATTTAATCCTGGTGCTGGTACCAAGTTTATACTTACACTTCCTGGTACAAACGCTACACCTTCGGAAGTCGTATCAATAAATTGAACATTGGTCGCTGCCACTGTTCCAAAATTAAAAATCAATACATCGTAAGTTAAAATTTCTCCTACAGTCGCTACTTCCTTATCTACTAATTTTAGCGGAAAAATAAACGCTATATTAATCGTCGTAACGACTAAATTCGTCAATATTGTTTGTGTAATTGGCGGTTCCTGCGGGTTCGGTTGTGAAGTAAATGTAACGTCAGCATCATTTAATATGACTTCATTATCTGGAATTTCTGTAATCGTCACTTGGAACGTTACTGAAATATTTCCATTAACAATTAGTAAAGGAGTAACTGTAAACCCTATTTCTGGATTTACACCTGGTTGCTGGATCGCACCTATTGTTACACTATTTTCAACAAATGTCGTTCCTTCTGGAATTACGTCTTGGAAGAACACATCTGTAACAGGTATAACTCCTACATTCGAAATTAGCACAGTATACGTTAATACATCCCCCATCGTTCCAGTTGCAACATCAACTGTTTTTGTTGCTGTTACTTCACCAGGAGGAGGTAACGGTATCGTAACTACTGTCGTATTACTTGAATTTGTCGTTGTTACAGGTGGTTGTAAAGGATTTAGTAAAAAAGTAGCTGTAGCAGATGCTGTATTCAAAACAGCTCCGCGTGTAGACGGTGCAACAACTGTAACTTGGAACGTTACTGTCAATGGCGTTCCAGCTGCAATATTAGGAAGAGGGAAACCAACATTCGGATCAAATCCAGGTTGAGGCATTCCATTTATCGTGACACTATTTGCGACAAATGTTGTTTCAGGTGCAATCAGATCAACGAAAGAAACATTCGTTGCTGTAACTGTGCCGTTATTTCGAATGACAACAGAATACGTATATGTTTCTCCAAGTGCTGCTTGTTGTACAGATGCAGATTTTTGTATATTTAATTGTGCTGTGTTTACTTGCGTCACTACAAAATTACTATTTGTAATAGTCGTTATTGGAGGGTTTGCTGGATTTATAAGAAAACTTGCAGTAACGTTCGATTGGTTTCTAATATTTCCACCGCTCGGAACACTCGTCACTGTAACTTGAAACGTAATCGTAGCCGTTTGTCCGACCGGAATATTTGGTACTTGAAAACCTGCCATAGGATCCGCACCTTGCTGAACAACACCATTTATCGTGACACTGTTCGCTACAAATGCAGCTCCAGCTGGGATTGGATCTTGAAAAATAATATTTGTTGCGGGAACAGTTCCTGTATTTTGAATAAGAATTGTATACGTTAACGTATCTCCTACACCGGCTTGTGGTGTATTTACACTCTTTATTACATTAATTGATCCTACATTCACTCGTGTCACAACAATATTACTAATCGTTACAATTGTAATTGGCGGTTGGAGAGGACGTACTTGGAAATCCGCAGTGACATTCGCATTATTCGGAAGAACTCTATTTTGTGGCACACTCGTGATTGTTACTTGAAAAGTAACTGTTACCATCCCCCCTACTGGAATATTAGCAAGCGGAAGTCCAGTTGTTGGGTTTAAACCTGGTTGAGGTGTTCCGTTTATTGTTACACTATTCGCTACAAACATTGTTCCAGATGGAATTGGATCAAGGAATGATACATTTGTTGCTGCTACTGTTCCACTATTTTGTATACGAACTGTATACGTTAACGTATCTCCTACACCGGCTTCAGTAGCGCTTACACTTTTCATTACATTTAACCCTGAAGAATTCACGACTGTCATAACAGTATTACTTGGTACTGTTACAGTAATCGGTGGCTCTGTTGGATTTACAAGGAAATCTCCAGTGACATTCGCATTATTTACAACATTATTTCCTTGGGGAATTTCATCAATTAACACTTCAAACGTAACAATTACATTCGCGCCAGTAGGCAAATTATTTAATAGGAATCCAAGTTCTGGATCTGCTCCTTCTTGTAAAACGCCATTAATAAATACACTATTTTCAATAAATAATGTCCCTTGCGGAATTGAATCTTGGAAAAATACATTTGTAGCTGGTACACTACCTGCATTTATGATTTCGATTGTATATACTAAAACATCTCCTACCGTTGCAACATCAGTATTTACTGATTTTACAACTTCAAAGTTCCCTGATTGTACAGTTGTATTCACAACGTTACTCGGAACATTGATTGTTACAGGTGGTTCACTCGGATTCACTTGAAAACTTGCTGTTACATTTGCTTGATTTAAAATATCTTCATTTTCTGGATCCTGTACAATTAATACGCCAAATGTGACTATAACTGTTTGAGCCGCAGAAATATTTGGAAGAGAAAATCCTGTATTCGGATTCAGTCCACTTTGCGGTACTCCATTAATTGTTACAGAATTTGCCACAAATGAAACAGCAGAAGAAATAGCATCTTGGAAAAATACGTTTGTTAACGGGACGTTTCCCGTATTTTGAACGGCAATTGTGTATGTTAAAGTGTCCCCTACTGCCGCTTGTGTTGTATTCACTTCTTTTATTACATTTAAACCGCCTGTATTAACTTGTGTCACAACTGTATTCGTTTGTCTATTAATCGTTACTGGTGGCTGATTCGGGTTAACAACGAAATTAGCTGATACATTTCCGCGATTGGCAATCGTACCCCCTGACGGCGTAGATGTTACTCGTACTTGAAATGTAACAGTCCTACTCCCACCTGGAGATATATTCGCTATCGTAAACCCAGTCGCTGGATTTGCCCCAGGTTGTGAAACCCCGTCCAAAGTCACACTATTTGCGATAAAAGTCGTTCCAATTGGGATTGGATCTTGAAAAATAACGTTCGTCGCAGCAACATTTCCTGTATTTTCAATTGTAATGGTATACGTAAGAACATCATTAATTGTCGCAAAAGCTTTATCAACTGTTTTTCTCGTTCTTATATCAGCTATATTAATAGTAGTAACTACAGTATTACTTGTCGCTTGCCCTGAAACTGGTTGTTGACCAGAAACTGGAATAAAGTTAAACGTTGCACTTGCACGGTTCGGAATTGGATTTACAAGCGGGTTAGATGTTACTTGAACTTGAAAACGCACTACCGTCGTTTGCGAAGCATTAATACTCCCAATATTAATACTACTTGCGGGATTCTCCCCAGGACGCGCTACTCCATTTACCGTAACACTGTTTGCGACAAATGTTGTTCCAGCAGGTATGCTATCAACAAAAATCACATTGTTTGCAGTGACATTTCCATTATTCGTCACATTAACTGTGTACGTTAATACATCATTAATTGTTGCGGTTTGCAAATCTACAGACTTTTGTAAACTTAAATTCGCACGATTTACTGTCGTCTGTACTGTATTTGAAGAAGCTGTACTTGTAACAAGTGGACTTCCTACAAAAGGACGGAATTGATAAGACACACTTGCACGATTTGGAATTGGATTCGGACTTGGGAATGTTGTGACTCTCACTTGGAATGTTATGATTCTCTGTGCATTGTTAGGTATCATTCCTAAATTAATTCCAGTGGCTGGATTCGCGCTCGGCTGGGTTACTCCCCCTACTGTCACACTGCCTGCTATAAACGTCGTTCCATTCGGAATACTATCTTGTAATACAACGTTATCCGCACTTCCCGTTCCTGTATTTAGAATTGTAATCGTGTAGGTAAGAATATCGCCTACCCCTGCAACTGTTTTATCAACTGATTTAACAGGATTTATAATCGGCCCCGTCGCATCAATTTGAACACCAAATCCAGCTGCAGCGTATCCATCTCCATTTGTAACGAACCGAACCGTGGCTGACGTTTGATTATTTACCAATGATGATGAGGCATCTACATTCGTAATATCCCACCCTTGTCTTCGGATAGGAAAGGCTGCCCCCAGCGGCTGATTCAAATTTCCAAATGTGCCGCTCGTATCTAAATTTCCATTGTCATTACAAATTTGTGATTGGAAGAAATTATTTGCGGGATTTCTTGGTCCAGATAAAGCAACTGTAGCATTCATACTCGGCCCAAATCGAAGTTGATCTCCAACAATGTTAGCATCACCTTCTTGGGCAGTTACAAGTACCCTTCCTGTAACAGTTCCCGTAGACGGCGTTGCAAAACCTGAAATAATAGCATCTACTGGTGGTGATGAAGCCTCAATAATTTCTTGACCTGCATACACTGATAAATTTCGAAGTGGTAAACTCGCGTTTTGATAAACAACTTCAAGAGTCCAACCTACCGAACGACTAATTGATGTCTCAGCGGATGTTCTTGTAGCTGGTACGACACCCGTTGTATATGTTCCTGCTCCACCCGTAGTAACAAGATTTGTTACATTAGCAGAACGACTATAATAAAACTGGCTCCCTACTGAACCTTGCTGGGCAGTAGCCGGATCTGGCGTAACAGAAAATGTTCCTGTTGGTGTTGTAAACGAAATATTATCATTTAAAAACGCTGTAACATCCTCAGTATCAGTCCTGTACGTCCCAGCCCACACAAGTTCTGCGTATAATACACTACTCCCTGCTGGCAAGTTTAAAATTGCACTTGAAGAATTTAATCGCCAATCATTTGTCGTTCCTGCTGGGAATCCTGGCACTTGAAGTGATGTATTTACTGTAGTAAACACATCAATCGTACCAAAGTTATTGCCAGGCGCAGGAGATGTAGGACTGAGTCCCAACGTGTTCCCAGTAAACGTGACAGCACCAGTTACTGTTGTTGTAAAACGGTTCATAAAAGGCACATAATCATCTCATTTCATCTATAGTAAAAAGTGATTTATACTATAAAATGTAGACAACCTATGTGATGTACGTTGTCCAACAAAATTCCGCATATGCGAGAGGAGTCTGTAACATTATGCGCTATGTAATCATAACAGGAACTTCACAAGGTTTAGGTGAAGCAATTGCCACGCAATTATTAGAAAAAAATACAACTGTCATCTCTATTTCTAGAAGAGAAAATAAAAAGCTTACTAAACTTGCAGAACAAAATAACAGCAATTGTATGTTCCATTCCGTAGATCTTCAAGATGTACATAACTTAGAAACTAACTTTAAAGAGATCATCTCATCTATTAAAGAAGACAATGTATCCTCTATTCATTTAATTAACAATGCGGGCACACTTGCACCAATGAAACCAATTGAAAAAGCAGAAAGTGAACAACTCATTACGAACGTTCACATTAATTTACTTGCACCTATGATTCTTACATCTACGTTCATGAAACATACGAAAGAATGGAAAATAGATAAACGCGTTATCAACATTTCATCTGGAGCAGGAAAAAATCCTTATTTTGGATGGGGCGCTTACTGTACAACGAAAGCTGGTGTAAATATGTTTACACAGTGCGTAGCTACTGAAGAAGCGGAAAAAGAATACCCAATAAAAATTGTCGCTTTTGCACCTGGTGTTGTTGATACAAATATGCAAGTACAAATTCGTGAAACAAATAAAGAAGACTTCACAAATTTAGACCGCTTCATCGCATTAAAAGAAGAAGGAAAACTACTGTCACCTGTATACGTTGCGAAAGCTATACGTAACTTACTAGAAACTGAGGACTTCCCGCAGGGTGAGGTTATTAGAATTGATGAATAGCGAAAAAGCGTGCTAAAATAGCACGCTTTTTCATTCTATTCCTCTAAAAATATAAGTACAGACTCCATAATTTGCTCATAACCAATTTCTTTATAAATTTTATTAGATGTTGGATTTGCTAAATCCGTATACAATGTGGTCGTTTTATAACCTTCATCTAACAAATGTTGACTGAGGGCGGCTACACAATTAGACGCATATCCTTTTTTCCTTGCTTCTTTTGGCGTATATACGAAATTAACCGTTATGTTATTATTAGTTGGTCTCGTTTTTGCAGCTACAGAAACGAGTTTTCCATCCACTTCCAAACCAAATAGACGACTATTATTGATTAATGTATGTGCTGTTTGTTTCGCTTCTTCTTTCGTAGTTGGGAGCTTCACGTCTTCACAAAATTGATATATCCACTGTTCTATTAATGGTAGTTCATCACTACTTACTTCTCGAAAGATTCCATCTCCGTTCCACTTTTTCTTTACTTGTTTTAATTCATATATACCTTGCTCCATTGCAACATTCGTTTTCTTATTTTCTAACATCGCGATCTCTTCCGCTAATTTCTGTACAATTTTCTTATTACCAATCAATCCAGGAATATCCGGATATACTTTCGTTAACTCTTTTGCAAGCACTTTGATAGCTACTCCCGAAATTTCAGCATTTGCAACAATGATTTGTTTCTTTTCTTCTGTTTGAAGAAATACAACCGCAATTTCTTCTCCTTGTTTCGCTGCCCCCATAAATATCGGTTCTTGGACCATTTGTAATAACCCTAATATAAGATTATTTTCCTGCTCATTCTTTTCTAAAAATGGTGTAACCTCTTCTTTAAAATTAAGTATCTCTTCATACACATGTAATTGAATCATCGACAATCTCTTCTCTCTATTTATAGTTTCATTAAGTATTGGCGATTAATTCATTAAATCCTTCTTTTACGATTCAATAATATTCAAGACTAACGTATTCAAATCATTTTCAGCTTGTAAAATTCTCTGTTTTTCCTTTTCAAATACCTCTTCTTCTTGTTGAAACGACTCTTTTCGTTTTTTAATCATGCGCTCCATTTCTTTTTTACTCGGGCCACCACATACATTTCTTTTTTGAATAAAAGCTTCGGGTGATATAATCTCTTTCCACTCTTCTTCTAATAAACGCACTTTCAAATTTTCTTGTAAGTACAGATCTACTTCTTCGAAATGTAATTCATGAAGCTCCTTTTTCTGCTCCAATGACATATTTGCAATAGCACTTGCTGCATGATGCGCTTGTCGAAATGGAATGTCATAGTTTTTTGTTAAAACATCTGCAAAATCAGTTATCGTAATTGCATGTTTATAGGAACGACTTTTTAACGTTTCTTCTTCTACTTTCATCGTTCGAATGACTGCATTCATAATACAACACACACGAATTGTCTTTTCAATTCCTTTGTATAAATACGGCTGCAAGTCATCCTCTGTATCGACAATATCACCAAATGGTGTATTATGAATCATTTGAAATACAGTAAAAGCTTCCCCTAAAGCACTACTCGTAATAGCTCTGGCATGTTCAATTGAAACCGGATTTCGTTTTTGCGGCATAATACTACTAATTTGTACATATGGCTTCGCAACAGTAATACCATCATATTCTTTCGTTGCTAATAATAAGAAGTCATGAATCCATCTACTCGTATTTGTCATCATTACCATAAGTAACGAGCTAACTTCTAATAAATAATCCGCACCAGCAACAGCATCATATGAGTTCTCGATTACATTTGTAAATCCAAGTAAATGAGCCACTCGCTCTCGTTTAATTGGGAAACTTGTTGTAGAAAGAGCAGCTGCCCCCATCGGAGAATGATTTAAAAGCTGATACGTTTTTTTCATTCGTTCTAAATCTCTTTGCATCGTATCGTAAATCGCTAACGCATAATGACCCAATGTTGTTGGCTGTGCTGGTTGCGTATGTGTATATGCTGGCATTATCGTTTTCTTATGATCATCGGCAAGTTGCAATATACTTTCTTGCAATAACAAATGATGTTCCATTAATCGTAAAACATATCGTCTTAAACTCATGCGATACATCGTAACGCCCATATCATTTCTACTTCTACCAATATGCATATTACTTACAAAATCACATTTTGCTTCTTGAAAAATTAAATGTTCTACTAAAAAAAAGAGATCTTCATGTTGCTCTGTATATAGCAATTGATCTTTCGGAATTCCCTCTATCTTTTTTAGTGCGTTTAATATAACTTTAGCTTCTTCATTTTTCATTAAATTTTCTTCAGTCAACATTATAATATGTGCTTTGTGCACTTCAAACATATCTTTCAATAAGTAATTTCGCTGAAAATCAAATACATGTTGTAATACACAATCCACATATGTTTTCCCAGGGAAATCAGCGCCTTCACTCTTTATAAACTCTTCTCTACTCTGTTTCATCACCTTTTCCCCTTTCACCTAAGTATTACTACCCATCATACCCAGAGATAGCAAAAAAGTGCTTGTACACAAAAATAAACTCGGTGCTTTAAGCACCGAGTTTATTTAATAAAAGTCACATCATATTTATCACTTTGCAACACTTGGAAATGTAAGTTTGCTAAATGTTTCCGTATTTCCGCACTGTCGTCCTCATTTAAATCATTTGCTAAGAACACTATTTCTGTACAGTTCCCGCGTTTATCCATTGCATAAACTGCTTTTGTCACTGTCCATGGTGTATAACCATTCTTTTGCCCCGCGTGTCTGAATATTTTACGATATTTCTTGGCACTCATATCCGTCTCAACGATATCCGCCCACACTTTTTCCTCCGCTTCTGTCAAGCCACCTTTATGATTTGCCTTTTGAAGCAATACCATATAATCGTTTGCAGAAGCAGCCGGCAATCTATCTGACCAAATTTTATCGTAACGGTCCTCCAAATAAAGAGGAAGTTCCTTCTGCAATAATGGCCCTTTCTGTTTTAAGCGTTCATGAATAATCATCGCATACTCACGATATTGCTCTTGAGACATTTCTTTTAACTTTTTCTCTATTTTATCTTTTGGAACATGTAGTTCTTTATGCAAGTATCCCGGAATGTATAAAGATGAAACAATCGGAAATAGTGGTTGATGTGCAGGAAGCGATAAACTTTGTAAATTTCGGTTAATGTTATCCAATCCTAACACTTCCATTAAGTATTCAGTATTCGCATTTGAACTGAACTTAACCATACCTTTTGCAACTTCCTCTAATGAGACTGCTCCTTCAGTTATTTTTTCTTTTTTTTGCAAATAATTTTGCCATCTGTCTTGTGCACCGCCATCTGTATTCGGCACATAATAACGATTCACATCATTAATGGAAACGAAACTAGAGGGGTCAATTTTCCCTTCTGTAACTTGTTTCGTATATTCAAGTGCCACTATTAGCTTCATCGTACTAGCAACTGGCAATACAACATTTGGATTTACAGAATAAACAACTTTATCATTTCTCTTTACTAAAAGCGCACTATTTTTCTCATCTTTATGTTCTTCAATAAAAGATGCTATATACTGTGCATCATCATTATTTGAACTCCAAACTTTTTTCACTAAAAAATTACCCGATATTAGCAAAACGAAAATACCCACAATCACTGCGCATACTATAGTTTTTTTCAAGTAAAATTCCTCTCCTATTGTGTAACTCTTATCTCTCTATCTTTTAAAAACAAAATAATGGAGATGATCATTTACATGACCATCTCCATTATTTTAACTTGTATGCTCCTATCATGTCTACGTCATAATTTTCACAAAGTCTTCTAGAAATTTTTTATAATGTAATGACCAACCGATTCGCACCCAATTCTTTAATGCTTTTGAGTCAGGCTGAGGCCGGAAATCAGCAATACTTTCTCCTTTTGCAATACCAACTGTATCTACATCGACACGGCGATACACATAATCTAAAAGGGATGGATTCGCCGCAACCATCATCGTAACAACATCATGTACCGGACTACCTGTTATTTTTGGATTTATCTTTTTATAAGCTTTATAATAATACGTAAATATCGGTTCGATTAATTTATTAAAACTCGTTTTAGAGTGTTTCGTAATATACTTTACCATTTCTGGTGTAATAATTGCTTCGGATGTAACATTAAGAGGTACTAATGTCACATTTTTAGCATGTTGCATGACTAATTGCGATGCAATCGGATCACCATGAAAATTCGCCTCTGCGACTGGTGTAACATTGCCTGGCATTAAGAACGCACCGCCCATTATATAATATTCTTTCACATACTTCATCATCGGCTTTTCTAAAATAAAAGCTGTCGCTAGTGTCGTTGACCTTCCTGCATCAACAATAATCAATTCTCCTTTATACTGCTCAAGAATATCGAAAAATGCACAAAAAGGTTTTATATTTGGTGAAAAAGCTTTTGGAGGTTTAATAGGTCCTAAGCCATCTGCACCATGAATTTCCGGATAAAACGTCACAAAATCCCCAGACAAAGGAATTTTCGCACCGTTAATAACTGGTATATCTTCACGTCCTGCCATTTGCAATAAATACGCCGCATTACTCGTTGCTTTTTCTTGTGTTACATTCCCGTACCCTGTTACAACACCAACAATATCAATATCAGGATGCATGATTCCATACATAATGGCTAAAGAGTCATCAATTCCTGGGTCTCCTAAAAATAATACTTTTTTCATCGACCTCAACTCCATCCACTCAATTGTTATTAATTTATGAATACCCATACGTATACAGAATAAAAAAGAACAAATTCATACGAAAAAACGCAACCCTATACGGGCTGCGTTCTCCATTTTATCTAGATTTTTTTATTCATAGTAACCATACTGCCAATGATGTAAGCAATACATGCAAAGCAGATTGGGAAGACAACTGTATGTATACCGAACGGATTTGGATAGAAAAGATGAATACACATATATGAGCCTACCCCAACTACAATGGAAGCGAGTGCTCCAGTTGCATTCCCTTTTTTCCAATATAACCCTAACACAATCGGCCAAATAAAAGCCGCTTCTAATCCACCGAATGAAAATAAATTTAACCATATTAAGAAATCTGGTGGCTTAATCGCTGCTGCATAAACGAGCAGCCCTACAATACCAGTAATCCACAGACTTCCTTTTTTTATCGTACTGTCTGCTGCATCTTTATTTATGTAATTTACATATATATCTTTAATAATCGATGAACTTACAAGTAACAATAACGAGTTTACTGTAGACATAATTGCTGCCATTGGTGCAGCTAAGAAAACTCCAGCTAACCAAGGTGGCAATACTTCCATTGCTAATAGCGGCATTACTTTATCTGGTACTGTTATACCCGGAAGTACTACTCGTGCAAACACACCTGTTAAATGCATACCAATCATAATTGTACCAACGACAATCGTCCCAATTATGAGCGCTTGATGCATCGCTTTTGAATTTTTATACGACATTGCACGCACGCTAATTTGCGGTAAACCAACGACGCCAATTCCAATTAAAATCCAATACGATGTAACATATGATTTCGTTAAACTACCATCTGCTCCGAATGGTGTAATTAAATTCGGATTAATTTGAACGAGTTCGTGCATAATCTTTTCAATTCCACCACCGGCGATGACAGTCGCAATTAAAATGATTGTCGTTCCAACCAGCATAATGATACCTAATATCGTATCTGATAACGCGACTGCACGAAATCCACCAATTAATACGTACACAAGTACAGAAAAAGTAAATAAAAATAGCGCTGTTGTATACGATAAACCCGTTAGCGACTCAATTAATCGTCCACCGCCAACCCACTGAGCTACTGTTGCTGAAAATAAAAAGATAATAATACATAACGCTGAAAGAATCACGACTGCTTTATTATTGTATCTTCCTTTTAAATAATCGATCAAAGTAATTGCTTCCATCTTCCTAGCGATAATTGCAAACTTTTTACCAATAACCGTTAATACGATATATCCGGTGACAACTTGAATCGCTGATAATAGTACCCATCCAAGCCCCATATTGTATGCTATACCAGGCCCACCAATGAAGCTACTCGCACTACCGTACGTAGCAATCATTGTCATTGCTAATAATAAACCGCCAAGCTCACGCCCACCAAGAAAATATTCTTGTAAAAATTTATTTTGTGCCGTTGTTTGTACACGCCTTGAAGCATATACACCAATTAAAAATACAACGATAAATGAAATTATCATTGGAATGATTACATACCAATTCATCTATTATTCCTCACTTTTTTCTTCCTCATCGAGTGAAATATCTTGAAATACAAAACGAACAACTAAACTAAGCAAAATAACCATAACGATAAATCCAACAATACAGCTATAAAAAAACCATGCTGGAAAACCGAATACGTATGTATATTCACTTGGATCTTTACTACCAAGCCCATAAGCAAATCCGTACCATATTATAAAATTAATAATAGCCAGTCCAAGACCAATTAACGCTTCTCTATGGGCAATTCGAAAACGTGGATCATCATGATAATCCTTCATTTTTCTCCCTCCTCTCACGATGTATTATTGTACCATTGTTCTTCTAGTTTTTCCTACTAGAAAGCAAAAACAAGCAGGATTTTTTATAATTACATAGAAGATTTTCTTACATTACATATTTTTTACAATTGTAACACAAATGAAATTTGAATTTTCAGTATTTATTAATTATGATTTGAATTAGAGGCTTTTCATCTAGTTCCCACATCCTTGATTTCGGAATAAACGCCGTCTCGTACTGCGTTTACATTATATTTTCAAGGGGGTTATACAATGAGTCAACTAGCTGTAAATCTTCATGAAAAGGTAGAAAAGTTTCTTCAAGGCACGAAAAAGTTATATGTGAATGGATCTTTCATTGAAAGCGCTTCCGGAAAAACATTTAAAACACCTAACCCAGCAACTGGCGAAACACTTGCCGTCGTTTCTGAAGCTGGTCGCGAAGATATTCATAAAGCTGTAGTTGCGGCTCGCATGGCTTTTGACGAAGGTCCTTGGTCTCGCATGAGTACCGCTGAACGAAGCCGCCTTATGTACAAGCTTGCCGATTTAATGGAAGAACATAAAGAAGAGCTTGCACAGCTCGAAACGTTAGATAACGGAAAACCAATCCGTGAAACAATGGCAGCAGACATACCACTTGCAATTGAACATATGCGCTATTATGCTGGCTGGGCTACGAAAATCGTTGGTCAAACAATTCCTGTCTCCGGTGATTACTTTAACTATACACGCCATGAAGCTGTCGGTGTTGTCGGTCAAATTATTCCTTGGAACTTCCCACTTCTTATGGCAATGTGGAAAATGGGAGCAGCACTTGCTACAGGATGTACAATCGTTTTAAAACCTGCAGAACAAACTCCACTTTCCGCTCTATACTTAGCTGAATTAATTGAAGAAGCTGGATTCCCGAAAGGTGTTATCAATATCGTTCCTGGATTCGGTGAATCAGCTGGACAAGCTCTCGTTAATCATCCACTCGTTGATAAAATTGCATTTACTGGTTCTACTCCAGTTGGTAAACAAATTATGAGACAAGCATCCGAATCATTAAAACGCGTTACACTTGAATTAGGTGGTAAATCACCAAATATCATCTTGCCAGATGCTGATTTATCTCGCGCGATTCCTGGTGCACTTTCTGGTGTTATGTTTAACCAAGGACAAGTATGCTCTGCTGGATCACGCTTATTTGTTCCAAAGAAAATGTATGATAACGTGATGGCTGATCTCGTCCTCTATTCTAAAAAACTAAATCAAGGTGTCGGTCTTAACCCTGAAACAACAATCGGGCCTCTCGTTTCCGAAGAACAACAAAAACGTGTAATGAGCTATATCGAAAAAGGAATTGAAGAAGGCGCTGAAGTACTTTGCGGAGGAAGTAATCCATTCGATCAAGGTTACTTTGTTTCCCCTACAGTATTCGCTGATGTAAATGATGAAATGACGATTGCAAAAGAAGAAATTTTCGGTCCAGTTATTTCTGCAATACCGTTTAACGATATTGATGAAGTAATTGAACGTGCGAATAAATCACAATTCGGCTTGGCAGCTGGTGTATGGACAGAAAATGTTAAGACAGCACACTATGTTGCAAGTAAAGTACGCGCAGGTACAGTATGGGTAAACTGTTATAACGTCTTTGATGCAGCATCTCCATTTGGAGGATTTAAACAATCTGGTCTTGGCCGTGAAATGGGCTCTTATGCATTAAATAACTATACAGAAGTGAAGAGCGTTTGGTTAAACTTAAATTAAATTGAAAAGAACCTGACCCACTCGGTCAGGTTCTTTTCAATTTGTATTCCTTTAAACTTGCAGCCCTCCGCTCACATTTAATACTTCTCCTGTAATATAGGATGCATATTCTGACGCTAAAAAGGCCGCTGCGTTCGCAATATCATCTGGCGTTCCAATTCTACCAACTGGAATCGCTCCAACCATCTTTTCTTTCACTTTATCTGGTATCGTTTTTGTCATATCTGTATCCATAAACCCTGGACAAATTGCATTACAAGTAATACCGAAACTTCCAACTTCTTTCGCCGCTGTTTTCGTTAAACCTACAACTCCTGCCTTTGTAGCTGCATAATTCGCTTGTCCAATATTCCCATCCCTACTAATAGAAGAAATATTAATAATCCTTCCATATCCTTGCTGTCTCATATAAAGAAGCGCTGGCTGCATACAATAAAAAACACCGCTTAAGTTTACTTGCAGTACTTGTTCCCATGCTGATTTCTCCATTTTATGTAACATAGCATCTCGTGTAATACCTGCGTTGTTCACTAAAATATGTAATTCACCAAATGTTTGAACTGCATATTCAATTAATGTCTTCGCGTCATTTTGATTACTCACATCACAACGATACTGCCTCACTTCATATCCTTCTGCCACTAATTCATTTGTCGTTTCTTGTAACTTTTCTTCATTCACATCACTTATTAATACTTTCGCCCCTAGTTTTCCAAAAACCTTTGCTATTTCTTTTCCTATTCCTTGTGCACCACCTGTTATAACAGCTGTTTTCCCAGTTAAAAACTCCATCCCTATCCCCCATTTCTATTACTTATACTGTATATTTCTGCCCCTTGCTTTCCAAATCCTCTTTGTATAAAAAAGTCTATTTGTGTCAAACTAACTTTGCAACGTCGCATAATGCACAAGGAGATTGTATCGAATGAACAAAAAGAATTTCAAACAGAGCAAAGCTGCTGATGGCATTGATGTCGAGTTCTCTCGAGAACTCGCTGACCACAATGACTTAGAAGCAAACGCACGTGCAAATGCCGCTAATGCACGTCAAAAACGCCAGTCAACAGAAAAATAAGGTAAATCATAACCTTATTCTTTTCAACAGGGACCTACTACCCAACAAAATAAACCGAGAGATATCTCTCGGTTTATTTTCTATATTTTTTTACATAATGCGCAAATGTAAGTAATGGATATATATAGGTATAACTATAATAACGAATATAAAATCCACCCGGCAAACCTGTACCAGTAGGATATTTTTCATTCCTATTAGGATTCGCAAGTAAATATGAAATTCCTTTTCGAATAGCTGGTGTTTCTTTATCATAGTAGGAAATAAGAGCATCTAACGCCCATGCTGTTTGCGATGGTGTACTAAATGGTAAAGTAACAAACCTTTTCTCCAAGCTACTTTGACAAGATTCTCCCCAGCCACCATCTTCATGCTGTATATGTTCAAGCCATAAAGCGGCTCGTTTCAAGGAAGGGTGTGTAGAAGGAATTCCTAGTGACCGTAAACCAGTCATCACCGCCCAAGTGCCATATATATAACAAATACCCCATTTTCCATACCAAGATCCATTTCCCTCCTGTTCATTCATTAACCAATTTACCGCACTTTGTTTTTGTTTCTCAGGCAATTCATTTTGTGCATACGTCCCGAAAAACTCTAACACTCTCCCTGTAATATCTGGTGTAGAAGGATCTGTTATCATATCGCTTGCGTTTTCGATTGGTAAATTTGCTAATAATCGGCTCGTTACCCCTTTTTCAAAAGCGCCCCAGCCACCATCATTATTTTGCAATCCTTTAATCCAATTAACTCCTTTTCCCCAAGCATTATCTACATTTTCGTTCCCCCTACTTCGTGCCAACGCTCTTAACGCAGCCGTTGTATCATCAATATCCGGAACTGTCGTATTCACATCCGAAAAACCCCAACCACCTGGAGTAAGAGCCGGTGCATGTACGCCCCAATCAGCTTTTTTTGTATGCTGTTTTTTTAATACGTACACTGTTGCATTTTGAATCATTTTACTTTCCTTTGAAACATGAGCCTCCTGTAATGCATAGCTAAGTAATGCTGTATCCCAGACAGTTGACGGCGAGTTTTGCAAATGATGCCCTCTTTCCATCTTCCATGTATAAGATGTTATCCCCGTTATTGCCTTTTGAATAATTGGCGATTGAATCGAATGTCCTAATGCAAGTAAAGCATAAATCATATAAAATGAAGCACTTGCGTAACTATATAACGTTCCATTTTCATCGATACGCTCTTTCATAAAACGTTCTACTTCCTCATATCCTTTATGATGTAAAGAAAGCGGATACGATATAATCTTTTTCACATCACTTACTACCGTTTGAAAGACCGGAGATCGATCCTCTCGAAACCACTCTCCACCCCCGCCTTCAATATGACTTAAATTTGGCAATAAATTTTCTCCAACACGAAACCTTTTATTTAAACAAACTATCATCGGAATTAAATGGATACGAGCTGCGCTACTTAATTCAAATATACTAAGGGGGGAATCATTTTGCAGAAACATAATCGGTGTTGGCAAATGAAAGATCGGAGGGTATTTATATGCTCCATGAATCGCTAATAAAAACTTCGTCATAAAGTGAGCACGTGCTACCCCGCCACGCTCCTTTATAAACATTTCCGCTCGCTTCATATTCGCATCTTCTTTTGTATATTTTTTCGAAGCAAGTAACGCAGCATAAGCTTGAATAGTAGCTGATAAATTGCCACCCATTTCATCGTCGTGCAACTTCCATGTCCCTTCATTTGTTTGAAGTGATGCTAATCTTTTCACAAACGGTTCTACCTCTTTATCTCTACCTAGTAATTTTAATAAAAAAATCATATGACAATCTGTTAATGGCGCTCCTTCAAAACAAAACCGCCACGTACCATCTTGCCTTTGCATCGTTTGAAGTGCAGTTGCTCTTCTCACTATTTCTTCATGCACTTTTTCATATAATAACAAGTTACTCACCCGCCTTTTCGAAATCCGTATAACGATATTCAATAAGACAGGTGAATATGTATAAAAACAAAGAAAAGCAGAACATATAGTATGTTCTGCTTATAAGCAATATCCTACTCCGACAATAACCCCTAATAAAGCACCGACTACTACTTCATACGGTGTATGTCCGACAAGTTCATTTAACTTCTTATATTCTGTTTGTCTACCGTGAAAAAATTCATTCAATATTTTCGCTTGTTTACTTACCGCAAGCCTTACTCCTGAAGCGTCATACATAACAATAATGGCAAAAATGGCAGCAATCGCAAACATGGAACTTTCCACACCTTCCACAACTCCAACACCTGTCGCAAGTGCTGTAACAGTTGAAGCATGAGAACTTGGCATGCCGCCTGAAGCAAAAAACTTCGCAAAATCAAACTCACCCGTTTTAAATAATTTAAAGACAACTTTCGTTAACTGTGCTAAAAACCACGAAATTACAGCAGCCATAATCGGATCATTATGTAAAATTGTTTCCACGTTCTCAGCTCCCTACTAGCTATAATGAAAATTCTATATAATATAAGTATAAAGAAAAATGCGTAGAAAATACTACGCATTATGACACTTTTGCTGATTTATTTTTAATAAATTTCGGTTGTTTCTGCACTAAAAACTTTGTTTTTGCTACCGAGAATACAAATAAAGCAACCCATATACAGAAAAACGCCATCATATGAGTAGATGTGAAATGTTCACCAAATACAAATACACCTAAAATTAAACTAATTGTTGGTGCAATATATTGTAAGAAACCTACCATATAAAGTGGAATAAGCTGCGCTCCTTTTGCGAAATAAAAAAGTGGCAATGCTGTAACAATGCCTGCTCCAATTAAAAGTAACGTCGATACCATAGAAATAGAACCAAATGAACCGAAACCATGTGCTCCTGTCATAACGAGATAAAGAATCGCAAATGGCGTCACTAACATCGTTTCCATCGTAAGTCCAATTGTCGCATCATAATTTAACAATTTTTTCGTTAATCCGTATAGTCCAAATGAAAAAGCAAGTGATAAAGAAACCCACGGAATAGATCCGAAACGTACTGTTAAAATGATAACCCCTACCCCAGCTAAACCAACTGCAACATATTGCCAAAAGTTTAACTTTTCCTTTAAAACGACTGTACCAAGTAAAATACTAATAAGTGGATTAATATAATAACCAAGACTTGCTTCAATGACATGATTATGATTTACGGCCCATATGTAAACAAACCAGTTTCCGCTAATCAAAACTGAAGCTATTGTTAATGACATTAATAATTTAGGTCGTTTAAAAAGATTCACAAACTCTCCGATAAACTGGCGAAATCTCCTCGTAACACCTAATACGAGTAACATAAAAACGAACGCCCAAACGATGCGGTGCGCTAATATTTCATCTGCTGGGACTTCCTCAACCCATTTCCAATAAATCGGTAGAATTCCCCACATCGTATAAGCACCAGCCGCATATATGATCCCTTTTTTTTGCTCTGCTGATTGACTCCCCATCTTCCATTTTCTCCTCTTCTCATTTTTCTCCATTATACGGTCCCACATGCTTACTTTACCAATAATCAATCCGCAATTCTTTCGACACTTCTCATACAGCAAAAAATAAACATACTGTTATAACGACAAGTAATGGTATACCGAAAACAAATTTCTTTTTATGTGTTTTATGATGAAACATATACATACCGATCCAAGCACCAACTGCTCCCCCAGCTGCCGCTGATAAAAATAGCGTACTTTCTGGTGTTCTCCACTGTTTCTTCTTCGCTTTTCGTTTATCAAGCCCCATAAGGCTAAAAGCTATAACATTAATAATAATAAAATAAATCCATTTCATCGCTTTCTCTCCCTATGAAAAATTCGCTTAATGGTAACATGAAAAAACGATGGAAACAACTGAAGAACACTTTTTAGCACACTAGTTTAGTTGGTCGATATTAATTCATTACTTTCATATTTACATAACCAATAGAAAGTGCGATTACAGCTATTAAAAAGAAAGATATTATGAGTATATATTTATATTTCTTTTTCATTTCCTTCACCTACTGTAGTCATATCACCAAAAAAACTTCTCTCAATCTCTTTCTCATCAAAATGAAGTACTACAAGTAAACCTACGTATAAAGAAACCAAATTTAAAAACCATTCCCCTTTATCATCCTTCTTAGCTAAACATTTAAATATCTCTTGAAATTGCATACGTTCATCTGCAACAACAACCGGTCGCACCCCAAAATATTTCAATACGAAATGTAAATCAAGTTGCACGGATAATGATAAAATATATTTTAATAGCTCCGTATACGCTGCACTATCTTTTTGGCTATACAACTTCACAAGCTTTTGATGTAACTGAGGAATCGATAATGTTACGTCATTCATTTTTGTTGCTTCTATCGTTTCAATCATCTTTTTCATATCCATCACATTCACCCCTCCTGAAAAAATTCTAAAGCTAAAGGGTATTTACCTCATCATGTGCAATAATTGTGCTTTTCTCGTCTCTCGTTCTTCTTCACTAACTAAGTCATACTTTTTTAAAAGATGAAATATATCATTTAATATTCCCTGTGAATGATTACCTTGCAAAAAAACCTTCAATCCTGCAAAAATCTCTTTAGATAAAAAACTCTTCTGACTTTCAAGCTTATTCATTACATCTTCCATAGAATGATCGATATTACACGCCATACTAAACTTCCCCCTCTATCCTCTATAAATAATATCTTCCGCTAACGATGTAAATACTTCTCCAACAAGAGAATCTTCATCATATACAGATGAACCGTTATTTTCTTCACGTTTTGCAAAAGGTATTTTGGCAATTACTTCTGTTTGCAGTTGTTCTGCGAGCATTTCACCGCCACCTTTTCCGAAGAGGTAATTTTTCGATCCATCTTGCTCTTCAAAATAAGCCATATTTTCCACAATACCTAAAATCTCATGATTCGTATGTTTTGCCATTACACCGACTCTTGAAGCAACGAATGAAGCTACATTATGCGGCGTTGTAACAATTATTTCTTTCGCTTGCGGGATCATTGCTGCAACATCAATGGCAACATCTCCTGTACCAGGTGGTAAATCAAGCAGTAAATAATCTAATTCTCCCCAGTGCGTATTCGCAAGGAAATTTTGAATCCATTTATTTAACATCGGTCCACGCCACATAACTGGGTTATTTCCTTCTGTAAAAAATCCCATCGACATGATTTTAACACCGTGACTAACGACTGGAATTGCTGTTTGATCGATCATCGTTGGTTTTTGATTCGTTTCCATCATAGCTGGAATACTAAAACCATATATATCTGCATCTAATATCCCCACCTTTTTTCCCATGCGAGCTAGTGCAGTTGCAAGATTAATTGTCACCGTTGATTTTCCGACTCCACCTTTTCCGCTCGTTACAGTAATAAACCGTACTCCTGAATCAAGGCGAAGCATGCTCGGCATACCAGTTTCTGTTCTATTATTTTTCTTTAACTTCTCTGTTAAAGCTGCACGTTCTTCTTTTGTCATAGAACCGAATGTTACATCCACTTTAGAGGCACCAATTGCGTGAAGTGATTCTTCAATATCTTGTTGAATTTTTGCTTTTAACGGACAACCTTGGATTGTTAGCACTACTTCAAGTTTAACCTCTGTACCATTCATTTGTATATTTCTAACCATGTTTAATTCTACAATACTTTTGTGTAACTCTGGATCCTCCACATGTTTTAAAGCATTCATAATTTGTTCATGAGTAAGCATAACACTCATCCCTTCTCATATTCTTAATTTTTTATAACATCATGTCCTAATAAAATAATTTATCATATACTACCTTCTTAAACGTATTAACCTCCACTAACAGGCGGAATGAATGCAACTACATCTCCAGCTTGAATCGTCTCTCCATTTGTTACAAACTCCTCATTAATTGCTACCATTACAGCTTCCAAAGATTGTAATTGATAACTTTCTTTCATCCATTCTTTTAATTGCCCAACAGTCATTTCTTGTTTTTCTAACATTACTAGTCGATCTAATCCGACTTCCTCACGCAAATTTGCAAACAGTAAAATTGTAATCATTTCTCATTCTTCTTTCTTTGGTTTTCCTTCTGGATAAGGCGTATTTTCAAGTTGATCTCCAATCCACATCGTTCCATCTTCCCAAAATTCTTTTTTCCAAATTGGAACGATTCTTTTTATACGTTCAATTGCGTACTCATTCGCTTCATAAGCTACTTTCCGATGTGGTGATGAAACGGCAATGACAACTGCAATATCCATTATTTCGAGTCGTCCTACTCTGTGTGTAATTGCTACTTTTGCATCTGGCCACTTTTTATTAATTTCTTCACCAATTTGCGTAAGTTGTTTTACTGCCATCGGTTTATATGCTTCATACTCTAAATGTAACGTTCGTTTTCCTTTTGTTAATTCTCTCACCGTACCAATAAACGTTGTAATCGCACCTGCTTCTCTTCTTGCCACTTTATTCGTTACTTCTTCAACCACAATTGGTATATCTACAATCTCAAATAGAACTTGTCCCATTAGAACCACCTCTCACTTTATAAAATGTCCAAGGCCATTCACTACCCTCGTTATCCTCCAACAAGAGAACGTCTACGAACATACCTTTTTTATAACCTCTCGTTCCACCTGGAAGTACAATAAATATATTTGTCTCCGCTAGAGAAGAAACCGAGTTAGATTTATCAAAACCTGACGGATAAGCGGTTAATTGCCCTTCGTTATATGTCAGTTTCGCTCGTACAAATCTTGTAAATGGATTCGGTTTTAGGAAATCTTCTCCTAACAATGCTTTTTCTCTTTTTAAATGTGCTTTTTCACTAAACATATACGTCCGAATACAAGGTCTTACGAACAATTCAAATCCTACGTAACAAGCAGATGGATTTCCTGATAAACCAAATAATAACTTTCCGTTTAATTGTGCTACAGTCGTTACACTCCCTGGTCGCATTGCAACTTTATTGAAAAGAACAGATGCACCTAACTTTTCATATATAGCTGGTAAATAATCGTAATCCCCTACTGATACACCACCTGTTGTAATGAGCATATCTACTTGGCTTAACGCTTCTTTTACAGCTTTGAAACATGTATGAAAATCATCGCTAAACTTCCCAAAATATTTTACTCTTCCGCCCGCTCTTCGAATTTGAGACAATATCATATACGTATTACTATTTCGGATTTTCCCTGGCTGTAATGAATCATTTACATCCAGTAATTCACTACCGGTCGCTAACAATCCAAGTACAGGCTTTCTCGCCACTGGCACCTTGCTATAGCCGAACGTAGCAAGAAGAGCTGAAATACCTGGATTAATGTATGATCCTTTCTTTGCAAGAACCGTTCCTTTACGAACATCTTCACCTTGAAAAGAAATATTGTCGCCCGTTTTGAATGATCGCTTCACTTCTATATAATTGTTTCCAGCCTCCTCATATTGACGAGTCAGCTCTAACATAACAACCGCATCACACCCATTCGGAATTTGCGCTCCCGTCATAATTCGAACTGCTTGAAACGGACCTACTTCTTCATGAAATAGCGAGCCTGCTCCAATCTCTCCAACTACCTCAAATGCAATTGGTTTTTCATAGCTCGCTAAAGTCGTATCTTCTGCTCTAATAGCAAACCCATCATATGGTGAACGATTGAATGAAGGTACATCATGGTCAGCTACTATATCCTCTGCTAATATACGTCCGTAAGCTAATTCAATAGGTAGTAGCTCCTTTAAGCCATTACTAGCAAATCCCATTACTTTACGCACAGCTTCCTCAACCGTAATTGGCACTCTTCTTTCCATTATCGACAACCCTTTCTATTAACCGAATACGCGATAATATAGTTGTTTCGCTTTCGGAATATCATTTGTACCATGAATGAAAACACGACCATCTTGAAAAATAACGACGCGGTAATCATCTAGTTGGGCAGATAGTAAATAAGGATTTCGATCTACTTTCCCAAGTTTTTTTAATACTTTTTCAATATCATCAAAATTATGCTGTCTATTTTCTACTGGTCTAATTTGAACTGTATTTCTTCCGCACAAAACGGCTACCTTCGTTTGATTTTCATATGATAAATAAGGATAAGTTCGATTCAAACCGCACGATGGACAATCGTCCGTTTTTATTTTTACTAATTTGATACAATGATTTTGATTACTCCATATATCAAACATGAAAAACGTTTTTCTAATTGCTGAAAAATCTTCCACTAAAATTTTGAGTGCTTCTGCCACTTGATATGCTGCAACAATTTGAACTGTCGGACTAATAATCCCAGCCGTGTCACACGTCACACCTGTAACCGGAACATTCTTCAGTACACAATGTAAACACGGCGTCTTTTGCGGAATAATCGTATAACTCATACCGTATGATCCAACGCAAGAACCATAAACCCACGGAATATTATGTTTTTGTGATAAATCATTTATTAGAAATCGAATGTCAAAATTATCTGTTGCATCAATGATTACATCGACATTTTCTAATAGCCCTGCCATGTTTTCTGCACATGCATCCATTACGAAAGCATGTATTTTCACTTCCGAATTAATCTGTTCTAAGCGATTTTTAGCCGCTATTGCTTTCGGAATTTTGTCTCTCACATCTTGTTCAGAATATAGTTGTTGTCTTTGTAAATTACTCCATTCTACGTAATCACGATCAATAATCGTCAACTTCCCAATACCTGCACGTACGAAACTCTCTGCACTTGCACTTCCTAATGCACCCGCTCCTATAATTAACACATGTTTATTTCGAATTTTTTCTTGGCCTTTACTCCCAATCGGTTTGAACAACTGTTGCCGGGAATACCGCTCTTCCATTGCATACCCTTCCTTTCAAGAAATCTATTTCACTTTAGAATGTTGTTTTTGATAACAAGCAAAATATGCAAACCCAACAAACCCAGCTCCTCCAATTACATTCCCAATAAAAACAGGAACAAAGTTCTTAACAAGGTCTATCCACGTTAGATGGCCTGCAAAAATAACTGCTGAGATGACAAACATATTTGCCACTACTTGCTGAAATCCAATTACAACAAACGCCATAATTGGAATCCATATTCCAACTATCTTTCCGACCAAATCACTCGTCCCATAAGCAAGCCAAAGTGCCAGGCAAACGAGCCAATTACAACCAATTGCTAAAATTAAAGTTCTCTCAAATGATTCATGTAACTTTCCTTCCGCTATCGCTATCGTTTTATTTAAATAATCTCCCTCTGTTAATCCACCAAGATGCCCAAAACAATATGCAACGAAAATAGCTCCAACAAAATTCATAAGAGTAACCCAAACCCAGTTATTTAGTACATTTACCAATGTAATTTTCTTTGCATAAAGCGCCATAGACAATGACATCATATTTCCGGTAATTAATTCTCCTCCTGCTAATACTACGAGCATGAGTCCAAAAGGAAAAACCGCGCCTCCTAAAATATTCACCAAACTCCCCCAGCGCTCAGGTAAATTACCTAAAACTCGAATGTTAAGTAAACAGCCAAATGAAATAAACGCGCCTCCTAAAAAACCGAGAATAAGCATTGCTGGCAGCGTCTGACTCACTTTTTGAACACCGGCCTCAATTACGAGTTCAGCAATTTGTTCCGGTTTATGAAATGCCATTACTAATTCCTCCATTTTCTCCACATAAAAAAGCAGCTTCAAAAAACCTATTTAAAATAAAGGTTTTTGAATGCTGCTTAATCTCTCTGCACATTTTTTACAGAAATATCAATCATCACTTTTACTATCAAATAGAAAATCTACAATTCTTGCACACTTTCCATTTTTCACTATTATGTCAGCTTTCTATATTAACCACCGATATGTGACATTTCAATTTTAGGCATAGGTTTTTTGTTACTGTTACTTAAGCGTTCATCTGAATAGCGATCTTCTCGATTATTCCATATATCGCGCACTACATCTGTAATTTCTTCGTCAGTATACCCAAATCGAAGTAATTCTCTCAAATCATTTCCTTTAGAAGCGAACAAACAAGTATACAATTTCCCTTCCGCAGAAATGCGAGCTCTCGTACACGATGAACAGAAAGAATCTGTTACAGATGAAATGATTCCAATCTCCTCATCGCTTCCAATATAACGATAACGAGTAGCAACCTCACCAGCATAATTCGCTTCTATCCGTTCTAATGGCATAATTTTATGAATGGCATCTACTATTTCTTGTTTAGAGACGACCTCTTTTAACTCCCAGCCGTTATAATTTCCAACGTCCATATATTCAATAAAACGAAGAATATGTTTATTTTCTTTAAAATATTGTGCCATCTGCAAAATATCTTGTTCATTTTTTCCCTTTTGCACGACCATATTTATTTTAATTTTCATACCAACTTCAGCCGCAGCCTGTATGCCTTCAAGAACTTTTTGTACTTTGCTTCTATTCCCATTTAAATAGAAAAAACGCTCTTCTTCTAAGGAATCTAAACTAACTGTCACACGTGATAACCCCGCTTTATATAAATCAGGCGCAAATTTTTTAAGTAACGATCCATTTGTTGTTAAACCGATATCCTCCACACCGTCTATTTTATGAAGCCGCTCGATAAGCTCTGGAAGCCCTCTTCGAAGTAACGGTTCCCCTCCTGTGATTCGTAACTTTCTCACGCCTAAAGAAACGAAAATACGGGTTATCCTTTCAATTTCATCAAAAGATAAAATTTTATCATTAGACAAAAACGAGTAATCAGGACCAAATATTTCTTCTGGCATACAATATCGGCACCGAAAATTACAGCGATCAGTAACTGAAATACGTAAATCCTTTAACGGACGTTGCAATTTGTCTAATGTAACTGATTTCATCTTCATTGCCTCACTTTTACTTTTTTATATTTAAAACACGTTCTGGATGCGTATATACATTTAAAGACTGATTACGAATAAACCCTATTGTAGTAATGCCTAACTCTTCTGCTAGCTGCAACGCCAACTCAGTTGGAGCTGATTTTGACAGGATAATTTCACAACCAATCTTTGCAACTTTCAATAATATTTCCGAAGAAATACGACCACTGAAAACAATGATTTTATCCTTTATCGAAATATTATTTTTTAAACAATAACCGTAAATTTTATCTAGTGCATTATGCCTACCAATATCCATTCGACTTAAAATAATACCATTTACATCGCATAAAGCTGCATTATGAACCCCGCCTGTATGACGAAACGTATCCGCAGATTGTTGCATCTCATTCATTAATCGGAAGCAATCTTCCACACCAACCTGTACATGGACACCATTCATTTTCTTTGCGCTTAGTGCATCGTTTGCAAAAACAAATCCTTGTCTACTCATACCACAACACGACGTAATATAACGTTTGTTTTGCATTTGTTCGTAATACGGGTTTACTTTTGTCGTCGTTACATGTACAAATCCTTCTTTTTCCTGTATCCATATGTCATCAATCTCTTCATACTTCCGAATGATTCCTTCAGATGCTAGGAAGCCTATTACCATATCTTCTATATATTCTGGAGTACTAACCATTGTAACAAACTCCTGTCCGTTCATTTTAATCGTGACTGGAAACTCTGTTACAATGCTGTCCTCTGTATGCTTAAATGCCCCTTGTTCATAACGGAAAACTTCTCTTTCTACCTGTATCGGTTTCACGATCAGTACCCTTCCCTCACGTTATATTTTTATCAAAAACAAACACAGAAACTGCGATATCTTCTTCTACTTTCATATCTGAAAATAGATTCACTAATTTCGCTCCTACAAGTTCCTCCAAATGTTCACCTGAATTTGCAGCATACACTTCTTGAATCATTTTCGTTCTAGCCATATGAACCATTTCCGCACCATCCATCGTACTGGAAATAAATTTTTCAGTAGGTGTTAAATTTCCATAAAGAGTTGCAATAGCCATATTTTCAGCAAATACAGTATGAATTCGTTCCGGTCCTTTTCCGAAAAGTTCCTTTCGAAGTTTTCGTATCATATCATTAAATTCATGTACTTTTTTTGACATACAATCATACCCCCAAAAACACTCATTTTACTTTCATATATATTTTACCAAAATGACCCTTTCATCCAAACTATTTTGTACAAACATTTGGACGAAAAGGTTCACTTTTTGAAGCTTATTCGTCTTTTAATCCTTTACCCATACCTTTTAAGAAATGGAGACCAAAACCAATAGCCCGATTAATATCTGGATCTTTCAATACCTTCATAAGATCGAATACCCCTACTTTTTTATTACTTTCTAGATGTTCATTACCTTCTTCCAGTCCTACTAATAAACTAGCTATAAGTTTTTTCGTAAGCTCTGGGTCAAGTTCTGTTAAAGCCCCTGCAGCACCCATCATATTATTAATTAAATTTGTAACAGGTTCACGAGTTACTTGACCGAGGACAATCTTTGCGATTGGTTCTTTCGCTTTCAACATAGAATTTGCTGCTTCTAGCATGCCAATATCATTCAATTCCCCTACTATATTAAACATTTGATTTAGAGCTTCTTCATTACTAGTTAGAAGTTCTTTTAAATCATCTAACTTTTGCTGTTTTATTTCTTCCTCAGTTTGTTCTTGTCTTTGAATCGTTTTAATAGGTGCAGCCATATTCTTTTCTCCTCCCTACTTATCCGTTAAATGCACATACCCTGGACGTGCCCACTTACGATTAACCTCAATACCTGCTTGAGGATGACGCTTTTTATTTCGTGGGTTCGCTTTTGGCATCGGATTTTCGCCATCAACTTCTAACACTTCCATACGTACTTTCGTTTGTTTATACGCAGGTGTATTCGTACGCGTATCAACAGCAGGACCAGTTAAGAAATTGATTGCCGATTCATTATCTGTAGAGTTCATTGGTAAATATAACTCGTTCGCTTTTACACGGTCTGTTACGAGTGCACGTAATTTTAATGCTCCAAAAGGAGAGACAAGACGAACTAATGAACCTGTTTTCACTCCACGTTCTTTTGCAAGTTCTGGAGAAACTTCAACGAAAACACCAGGTACTTTCGTTTGAATACCTGTTGATTTATTTGTCATATTCCCTTCATGGAAATGTTCAAGCATACGACCGTTATTAATGTGAAGATCGAACTCAGCTGGAAACTCAGCTGGACGTACCCAGTCAGCAATAGCAAAACGAGCTTTTTTATCTGGGAAGTTAAATCCATCTTGGAACAGAAGCGGTGTATTCGTGCCCTCAAAACTTCCCCAATGGAAACTATTCCATCCTTCCAGTACTTCATAGCTTGCTTGTGAAAATAGTGGTGATAAACTTGCCATTTCAGCAAAGATTTCACTTGGGTGGCTATAATTCCAGTTTGCACCTAATTTATTCGCAACCTCCTGCACGATCCACCAGTCTGGCTTCGCATCTCCAAGCGTAGGAAGAACTTGATATAGTCTTTGTACACGGCGCTCCGTATTTGTGAAAGTACCTTCTTTCTCAAGAGATGGCGCTGCGGGCAATACAACATCTGCATATTGAGCAGTTTTAGAAAGGAAAATATCTTGCACAACGAAGAAATCAAGGCTTGATAACACTTCATGTACATGGTTCGCATTAGAGTCTACAAGAGCCATATCCTCTCCGACAAGATACATAGCTTTCATTTTTCCTTCGTCAATTGCGCGAAGCATTTCAATATTATTAAGGCCCGGTTCACTATTAATTTTCACTCCGTAAGCCATTTCAAATTTCGCACGTTCCATATCGTTAGTAACGTGCTGATATCCTGGAAGCCATCCTGGTAAAGTACCCATATCGCAAGCACCTTGTACGTTATTATGACCTCGAAGTGGGTATGCACCTGCTCCTGAACGACGATAGTTCCCTGTTGCAAGAAGTAAGTTTGAAATCGCAGCGGAAGTATCAGAACCGCCTGTATTTTGCGTTACACCCATACCCCAAAGGATACATGTACCATCTGCGTCACGAATCATTTCAGCCATTTGAATAAGTGTTTCTTTTGAAATGCCTGTCACTTCTTCTGCATATTCAAGCGTATATTCTTTCAAACTCTCTTTGAAATCTTCAAAGAAGTTTACGTTCTCATCAATGAATTGTTGATCGTGCCAACCTTGTTCAATCATATATTTCGTAACAGCCATTAGCCACACTTGGTCTGTTCCTTGTTTTGGACTAACAAAGACGTCTGAACGCTCTGCCATTTCTGTTTTACGAAGATCAGCCACAATTAACTTTTGTCCGTGTAATTTATGCGCACGTTTAATACGTGTAGCTAAAACAGGATGACCTTCTGTCGGATTACAACCTACAATAATAACAAGACCAGATTGTGCAATATCTTTAATCGTTCCTGCATCACCACCCATACCAATTGTACGGAATAATCCGTCCGTCGCTGGTGATTGACAATAACGTGAACAGTTATCAATATTGTTCGTTTCAAATACTTGTCGAGCTAATTTTTGAATAACATAATTGTCTTCATTTGTAATTTTAGATGAAGAAATAAAGCCGATAGCGTCTTTACCGTGCTCTTCTTTAATGGATCCTAATTTACTTGCAACTACATTCAATGCTTCTTCCCATGTAGATTCAACAAACGTTCCATTTTTACGAATTAAAGGTTTCGTAATTCGTTCTTTAGAATTTACGAAATCCCAACCGAATTTCCCTTTTACACAAGTGGAAATGGCGTTAACTGGCGCATCTGAAGATGGCTGTACTTTAAGGATTTTACGCCCTTTCGTCCACACTTCAAATGAACAACCAACGCCACAAAATGTACATACTGTTTTCGTTTTCTTCGTACGAGTATCACGCATGGCCGCTTCCACTTCTGATACCGCAAAAATACCACTATATCCAGGCTCAACTTCTTTAATAAGATCAACCATCGGTTCAAGAATGTCTGGCTTTAATCCCGTCATAAATCCAGCTTCACCGAGCATTGTTTTCTCCATTAAAGCGTTACATGGACAAATGGTTACACATTGACCACAGCTCACGCATGAAGAATCATTAATATTTACTCCTTCATCCCAAATAACTCGCGGACGTTCCGCTTCCCAATCTATTGATAACGTTTCATTTACTTGTAAGTTTTGACATACCTCAACACATTGACCACATGCGATACATTGATTTGGGTCATAACGATAAAACGGATGCGTCATATCCACTTCACTTACATCTACTTTTGGCTCGTAAGGATATTTTTGATGTTCAATCTCCATTAACTCTGCTGTATTATGCAATTTACAGTTCCCATTGTTGTTGTCACATACCGTACAGTATAATAAATGATTTTCTAATAACCGATCCATCGCCTCTGTTTGCGCTTCTTTCGCACGACCAGAAGCCAGTTCAATATTCATACCGTCCGTGACCACCGCCGAACAAGAACGCATTAATTTTCCGTCAACTTCTACAATACAAGTGTCACATGTTTGAATAGGATCTACTTCTGGCACGTAACAAATTTGCGGATGTTCAATCCCATTTCCATTAATAACACTCAATATTGTTGAACCGGGCTCCGCTGTATACTTTTTTCCGTCAATTGTAATATGAACCATGTTGTTATTCATGGTCTTTCCCCCTTTTTGAGAATAAAAAAAACTCCACCACGAAAATATACGCACCACATTTTGGGCACGCTATCATCATGGTGGAGTAGTTTATTAGCAAATCTTGCTAAAATACCAATCCATTTATTCATAAATAAAACGATAGATTCATAACAGGTCATATCACGATTCCATCTTTAACACTATGATTATAGCGTTAAAACTAAAAATATACAATATAAAATTTAAATTACGCATATGTCCGCATGGAACTATCCATAATAACCCATATAAAGTGAAACTTTAATCAGCGGGGGTTCGTTCATCCCCCACTGATTATTAGCCTTCACCAATCGGACTTTTATGGGCAGCACGCCCACCTAACTTCTTTGCTTTCGCTGAATTTTGAGGTGGGGTCTTACTGCCTACAAATAGTGGGATAATACATAACAAGGGGTAAGCAAACAAATGGGGTCTTATAACAAATGGATACGTGGAGAAAAATCTTTTTCCGCACAAGAGCAAGCTAATCATACATTAAGTAAACCTATTTCTTCTTCTCTTCCACTTAATCTAAAGCACTTGTCCAAATTGTTTAGCGGTATTCCAGAATTAATTACACGCACTTTCCCGTTAAAAAACGGACAAGAAGCTGCACTTATATATATGGAAGGACTTGTAGATAAAACTGTTATTAACGTAGACATTCTTCGTCCTCTCTTATTTAAAGAATGGAATGAGGACGATTTTTGGGAATCCTCTGTTTCTATTGGAAATATTACAAAGGTTCAACAGTGGACAGACATTGAACAGTCCATTTTACATGGCAAAAGCATTTTATTTATAAATGGGCAAGCATCCGCTTTAAAGCTTGATACGCAAGCGGCGCCAAAAAGGAGTATTGAAGAACCTACAACAGAGAGCTCCATAAAAAGCTCTCATGAAGGATTTAATGAAGTAGCAAGCGACAGTCTCGCTCTTATTCGTCGATATATTCCAAATCGAGAATTGAAAGTGAAAGAATTCACTGTTGGCGAACGAGCAACTTCAAAAGTTTTTTTGCTTTATCTAGCAGATGTCGCGAACGAAGATGTCGTACAAGAAATGGCATCCCGTATCGAGTCAATAAAAGTAGATGCCATTATTACTACCGGTGAATTAGAGGGGTTTGTTGAAGATAACTCCTATACTCTCTTTCCACAATTATCAATAACTGAACGCCCTGACACAACGGCCCATCACATTCTGGATGGACGAATTGCTGTTGTTGTAGATCGCTCACCAGGCGTATTAATTGGTCCTATGACTTTTTCATCTTTTTTTCAGACGATAGATGATTATAGTTTTAGACCAATGATCCCATCTTTTATACGACTCCTTCGTTTCACCGGATTATTTATTGCAATTTTTGCTCCCGCTCTTTATATTGCTATGATTTCTTTTCATTATGAAGTCATTCCACTGAAGTTATTATTAACAATTGGAGAATCTCGAGCTAAAATCCCTTTCCCTCCTATACTTGAAGCACTACTGATGGAATTAGTACTCGAAATGCTTCGTGAAGCCGCAGTTCGGCTTCCTGGTCCCGTTGGACAAACAATCGGGGTCGTAGGAGGAATTGTAATCGGACAAGCTGCAGTTCAAGCAGGAATAGTAAGTAACGTTATGGTTATCGTCGTATCGATTACTGCGGTTGCTTCTTTCATTATCCCTAACCTGGAGATGTCTGCAGGAATTCGGCTCCTTCGATTCCCAATGATGATGATTGCTTCTTTATTTGGTGTCATTGGCATTATGGTTGGGATGGCAATCATCATTATTCATATTCTTTCTATGGAATCTCTCGGTGTTCCTTATGGTAGTCCTTTTTCTCCGTTATTTGCTTCGGATTTAAAAGATATTCTTGTACGTTTACCATGGAAAATAATGAAGAAACGCCCACTATCCCTTAACTTAAAACAAGACAATCGACAACCGGATATAGAGGAAATGGAGGAAGATAAGTGACAAAGCTTGCAAAGAGGGAGATTAGTTTATTCCAATACATTTTAACGATTAGTGGTGTTCAAGTAGGATTCGGTGTCCTTACACTCCCTCGTGAAGTTGCACAAGGAGCAAATACAGATGGATGGATTTCTATTATTATTGGATGCGCTATCACTACTTTAGTCAGTCTATGCATTGTGAAAATTATGGAAAAGCATCCTGGATATACTTTACTTGATGTGCTGACTCGTTATCTTGGGAAGTGGCTAGGAAAATTCGCTATGCTTCTTTGGATTCTATACGCTATACTTGCTGCGGTCTCCTTAATCTTTTCTCTTTTATATGTCATCCATATTTGGATTTTACCTAGAACTCCAATGTTTTTAATTATGATTTTACTATCTATTCCAATGCTGATGCTCGCATGTAAAGGTGTACTTATTATTAGTCGCTTTGCCGTTTTCACTGTGCTTTTTACCCTCTGGATACCATTACTATTGTTTATTCCTCTTAAAGATGGTCATTGGATATATCTTCTTCCCTTTCTAAAGGAAGGATGGCTACCAGTTGTTACCACAGTGAAATCAACTATCATTGCGTCTCTCGGATTCGAGTTTGCATTTGTCCTTTATCCCTATCTAACTAACAAATCAGCTGCAAAAAAAGGCATCGTTCTCGCAAATATGATTACGTTATTCGTTTACCTACAAGTTACGTTCGTTTCTTTCGTTTATTTTAGCCCAGATGGCATAACTAAGTTTTTATGGCCTACGCTTTCTCTTGTTACACCATTTCACTTTTCATTTCTGGAACGATTTGAAATTATCTTTTTATCATTTTATCTCTTCATTATTTTTGACTCTTGTATTCCTTATATTTTCACTGCTTCAGATGGAATCAATCAATTACGTAACAAACAAGGGAGTTCGTTACCTATTTGGTTTTTATTAATCGGGTGTATTGTCGTTTTATTCTTTTATATCCCTTCCTCTTACCAAATAAATGCGTTGCGGGATTTTTGGGGAACTGCCAGTTATTTTATCGTTTTTCTATTCCCAGTCGTATTTCTCTTATACATGACACTTTATCAGTATTGGAAAAGGAGAAAAATTTAAATGAGATGCTTTATTCATTTCACTATACTTTGCTTTCTCATAACCTTTTTAACAGGCTGTGGAGATCGGCTAGACTTAGAAAAACAATCGATTTCATTAATTTACGGTTTTGACGCAAGAGCGAAAGGAAATTTAATTGTGTACCACGTAAATCCTATTTTTAATGAAGACGTAGAAAAAAAGTACGAAACACATGAAGCGAAAGTACGTACACCTCGAGAAGCAAAAGCAGCTTTTAATAGTTCAAGTGGCGGTTTAGTATCTACAGAAAAGTTACAGCTCATTTTATTTAGCACAAATTTTTTAAAACAAGAAGGTGCTATGCCTTACCTTGATGTTTGGTATCGTGACCCCAAAAACACTGGAAACATGCGCATGGTTGCAGTAAATGGTCCTATTTCTTCTGTTATATATAATAACTTTAAAGATAAGCCCGCTCTTCCTGAGTATTTAACAGATTTAATTAACACGAACAAACTATACAATCGGACTGTTTTTACCACATTCCATGAATTTCACAGACAAACGTTTAATAAAGGGATTACACCTGCAATTTCAGAAATAAAAAAAGGAAAAAAAGACGTAATTGTTACTGGTTCTGCATTATTAACTTCTCGAGGAATCTATAAAATGTCATTAAATCGTTATGAAAGCGCCCTTCTTCTTTTGTTACAAAAGAAAGCTAATACACCTGTTTCTCTTACAATGAAGATTCCTTCTGATTCGGTTGAAAGTAATAGTGCTTTAAAAGATACAGACGGCGGCGATTTCATAACAATAAACGTTCTTACCATCAAACGTATGATTGGGACCGGCTATAACGATAACCATTTCCAATTTAATATTAAAATGAATTTTAATATATCCATAGCTGAGATGACATTCAACATGGATATATATAAAGACCAAAAGAAATTAACTGCACTTATTACAAAACAACTAAATAAAGATTTAAATGAATTAATCCACAAAATTCAAAAACAGCAACTTGATCCATTCGGATTTGGTGATTATGCGAGAGCATTTCAATATAAAGAATGGAAAAAGGTTGAAGATGATTGGCCGAAATCTTTTTCAAAGGCAAGTGTAAAAGTAACACCTACAATTAAAATTTTAGAAAGCGGTATTATTAAATAGTAAAAACACTCTATTTGCTCTTATACGTTCAAAGAGCAAATAGAGTGTTATCATTTCTATTTTGAAGCTTCCTATATAGTCATGCTTCTGTTTCTGTTTCTTCGTTTTCCGCCTGTTCCAACCTTTGTTGCTCTGCGATTTCAGCTGAAATCATCCCATAATAAATTTCCGGATATAATCCAAATATTTGATATACACTTCCTAAAAACGGCATCAGAATCCCTCTTTTCTAAAGTTGTATTGCCACTTTTAAGGATTCCCTTTTCATTCATTATACATTCGTTTTTGGAGTTTCTTCTTCATCATGAACGTGTAATAAATTTTGCCACTTTTTATACGGTGCACTATTTGGATCCACATACCCTTTCGCATACGAACGATCCCATAATTGTTTAATAAACATTTCTTTTTCTTTCTTTGCAACCATGTCGGCACCTGTACCGTAATAGTTTTGGAAGTATAACTCAATTTCATCAAGGAATAACCTTAATAATTCATCTGACGTTTCTTCTAACGTCGGATCATATTTGGCTTCACGATCGTACATTAAAATCATATCTAAAATATTGTGTACGTGTTCTTTTCTGAGCCATCTTACATCTTGGGCTCCTAATACGAACGGATGTGTATATAAATGTCCACCTTGTATCATCGCTTTTTCTTGTTCTTCTTCAAACCTGGATAAGATATTTTCATAAATGAACGGATTATGAAGTAATGCTCTGTGTAATTTATAACTTTCACTTGAAATATTTTTCCCCATCGACTGAATTAAGAAGCTACGTCCAACGCCGTTATATTGATACACAAATTGCCCATCAACCGCAACTAAACTAATCCAGCGATACATATACGCGTATAGAAGAGCTCGATTGCATTTATCGTAGTCTAATTTTGTTTGAGTCGCATTCAAGTCTGGCATAAAGGCCGGTAAGTGCCAATACTTATCTAAATGCGGTGTTAAACTAGATTTTTTACTATTTAATTTGTTCACGCGGCGATAATACGATTGGAAGTAGTCACCTTTATCATTCATAAACCCGTTCGCAATATGTCCTGATGATAATTTAGGAAAGTCTTGTAGCGACAAGCCGTAATGCGCCCGATAACAGATTACTTCAAATGGCGAAAAGGCTTCATGCACTGTATCTTTTTCTTTAAACATCTCTTGAATTAATTCCTCTTGCAGTTCTTTCTTTAAAGATGGATGTATACCCCAATATTGTAATTCTCTATGATGGGAAACTTTCGGCACGAATGGGCTTGCTAAATGGAAAAGGTCTTCAATTTTTTCGCGAACGTATTCATCACGGTCACGTTTCTTATAATCTGCTTCTTTTCGTAACGCCTCTACAATATTCAGCTCTAATTTATCACGATAGCGTACTTGTAGTTCGTCATAACAATAGCTCAGTATATGTTCACGGTAGAAATCTTCAACCTTTTTCGACTGAATCTCTTCCGTCTTTGCATCCCTGCAATATTCTCCGTACAAACTCATATAAATTTCCGCAGATATATCTTTCGGTAATACACCTAAATTTAAATGTTGCTGCATATCTTGCCAAATCTTTTCTTGCAACTTCTCTTCAGCTAATACGTATACATTCGTCGGGTTTGTTTTCCCTTCAAATTCCTTGCTTCGTTTTTGAATTTCAAACAATAAATTTTCACGTGTTTCGTGTAAATTATCAAAAAACCTTTCCCAATATTGAATCATTTTATTAACTGCTTGATATAGTGATTGATACACAAGTTCTAATAACATTTCTTTACGATACTCATTTAATTTGTGTACGTATTGCGTTACGATGTCTTCAAACTCTTTTTTGAATAGACGTTGCTGATTATTCACCATTTTTCCGAACCAACCTTGTTGCTGAGCAATTTCTACTCGGCGTACAGCCGTTACCGTCCCATCAATATTACTCACATTAAATTTCTTATCGTAGTTTTGAATTAAATTACGCTTTTGTTCATTATTTTCATGTAATCGATTCATTTTTTCTACTAACTGCTTTCGAATTTCGTATAACATAAAACGTGCTGCTACTGGATGAACAGGGTCTGTTTTCTTTAAAAACCATGTATTTAATTGATAGGACTGTCCTTCAGATCCGCTTTGTGAAAAACGGTCCGATTCAATCATGTCATATAAAAGAGTTGTTACATGTTCATGTACACGACTCGGAATCGCATACGCATATAAACGAACCGCATGATCAACTCTTGCTACTTCCCCTTTCATTTGTTCCATCATTTTCAGTTTCGCAGCCGAAATTTTACACTCGTGCTGCAGACGATTTAATTCCTCATCTTTTTGCACCGTTCGTTGTACATAACTTTCTACAGCCTCTAAAAACAGTTTAGATTTCGCAACTCCGAGCTTACCGCCCTCTGCTCCTTCACGTGTTTCATTGTACATTTGTCTATAGAAAATATGAGCTTGTTCTGGGCGAGTAGCAAGATGCTCTAAGTCCTCTAAATAACTTTTACCTCGCTCTGGTTTTTCACGTTGCATACCACGCTTTACATCTTGGTCATATCTTTGCTTCTTCTCTTGAAACAGTTGATCTAAATGAAGCCACGATTCATCTAATCCCTGCACAGCCCATTTTAAAGCACAATATTTTAACACATGTTCATATGGATAAATGAGCTTTGCCGTTCCTGCTCCGCAATATCGCCCTTTCCCACTTGATTCCGCCAATTGCTGAATTTGATTGTCTTCTTGTGCAAAATGACTCGTGGACATTGGACTAAATAATTGTAAATAAATCGTATTTGCCATTTGCTCCATATAATCCGATAAGTTGTGCAAATGATGTCCATGTAAGTTTTCGTAATCATACAAGAAACAATAATTGTATGGTAAATGGTGTTGTTTAATTGTATGATTCGTTCTTCCATCCTCATCCACTTGATCAGGACGGTATTCTAATTCAATTGTTACACCACCACGTTTTGATAATTCCCCAGTAGAACCGAGCGTAATAGCGTGCAACTCTTTCAAAGACGCATAGCCATTCGCTTGCACAGTTTCAAATTCTTTCGCACTAACCGTCCTCGTCTTCACTAAAACATCCGGCATTAAAAACGCACCACGTATTAAAATGTTATGATGCTGTAATTTTTTCCGAAGCATTTCACGCAAATATAATGCGATTTGTAAAAACATTCCTGAACCTGTTCCGCCCGCTAGTGATGTTACAATAATGACACGCACACCATATTCTGTCTGATCACTTGTAACCGGAAAAATCTTCTCAATTTCTTGCCAAAAGGATGTCAATTTATCTTCTTTCATCGCAGCACGTAATGCTAAACGGGAAATGACGCGTAACTGTCCTGCACCTTCTGTTAACGGTTTATCAAGTATAGTCGGATCCATCGGAAACCACTCTGGAATCGTTGGATCTCCCGCAATATACTCTCTCGGCGTTTTACTTGAACTCGTTTGCGTCTTAAATTTCCGAATATGATCAAACTTACTCAATGTATTCACATCTGTATCAAATACATGCATTGCTACCTTCTTACGACGTTCTTCTGGTAATTTTTCATATATTTGATGTGTCACAGTACTACCGATTCCACCTAAACCAATTAATATCGTTGGAACTTGTAATGTCATGTGAACCACCTTCCTATTCTTGCTTGTTTAAAAAGAAGGAGAAAGGACGTAACGAATCCACTACCCTCTTATCCCGATCTACTATTCACATTCGTACCTGTAAATCTCCTTACCATATCCTCTATCAATTACTAACAGTTCATTTGGGTATAGTGTCTTATGTTCCATTCCTACTTCGTCCTCTGTTATAAACATCCCATCAATAATCATTCCTACTACTTGTGATTCTTTTGCTACAAATATCGATTTTGATCCTTTCTTTGCTATAAACGTAACGGATTGCACAGTTTTTCTTTCCGCTCTAAATGGGATACCAAAATAATGCTTCCACCATTTATTTCGAAGTAATTCTGGTTCTGATTGATATAGCCAATCTTTCGCTACCTCTTGATCCCATTCATAGTATAATAGTGCTTTCCGGTGAAATCTCGGGCGAACAATCCATCCTAAAACGATTATTCCTACTATTAACAGTAATAAAGTGATAGGAATAACAAACTTAAAAATAAGCGCATATTTTTCATAAAATGGTGCATTTTGAATATGGAGCGATATTTTTTTCTTCACTTCTTGTAACTTTGAATCCTGCACTATGATGGTAGCTTCTACGGTGCCGGTATCTGTAAAATTGAATGTGTCGGAGTAATGTGGACGAGGGTAAACATAAATCTGATTACCGTGTTGCTTTATTTCATAGTTGATTGATTGTTTAGATGTGACACCAGTAGATTTTAATAGTTTTTTTACAGCTTCTTCTGTCATCGGTTTACCATCTAACTTTGGTTGTAAAATGAACGGTTTGCTATTCTCTAAATTCGTTACTTTTTCTTCATAATCTTTCGTAACAGTTTGAAGTGATAATGCTGGCTTTTTAGCTGTTTCAATTTTGAATTCTTTCGTTTGTCTATAAAATCCCTTTATATTCATATGAACTTTCCCACGCACTAACCCTTTAGCAAGCTTCGTTTCGTAATAAAACACATGTCTTTTATCGTCCCACTTCATCGCATATTGTTTTCCATTTATTTCTATTTCTGTTTGGAAGTAAGATGACTGAACTGGCAATTCGGTAGGTTTTGCTTCAATAACAGCTGTCACACCTTCATACATTTCCTCAACATTTTTTCGATCTTTATCATCTTTGTCGTAAGTAGAAACAGTATAGTTTAGCGCCGGTTCAACAAGTACTTGTAACCCTTCTTTCTCAATGTCCTGGTCCACTTCTATCGTATATGTTCCTGGCTTAATGACTTCCTGATTTTCCGTACTGATATGAACTATATTACCGAATAATTTCGCTTCTCCTGGTGCATGTATGGAAAAAGAAGATTGTAATTGTAACGGTTTAGAAATTTTCGTGACCTGATAATCGGGCAAAGAAGGAGATTGTCGTACAAGCGTCATACGCTTTAATGGAAATGGTGTCGTAATCTCTACTTTTTTCCCTACTACTTTCGTTTTTACAATCGATTCAACAGAGGAAAACGGATCACGATTTGCAACTAACGCTGCTACTTGATTTACACTTTTTACAATACCATCCTCACCACTTGATGGCATCGTAACTCCATTTATCTCTTTCTTCCATATTTCTTTAAACGTATTTAGTTGATTTTTTTCTTGCTGCTCTAAATCCTCTTCCATCGTAATTAAGACTGGATGTAATGATATCTTTTTTGCATCCATTTCTTTCTTAAACTGCGCTAACTTCTGTGTAATTTGTTCTTTTCCGCCAACTTTATCTTTTTCTAAATCATTAAATGCCCCGTCAGTTAATACAATAAGCCAAAATTCACGTTTTCCATCTATATCTGCTTCCTTTTTTATAGATTCCATCGCCGTTTCTACTGCGCTAAATGGCGTGTTTAAATATGTTTTCCACGCTCCAATTCCAGCAATTTCTGTTTGTCTTTTATCCTTTGTTAATGAAATATTTAACGGATTATTCGGTTTGCTCATTGGAACGTAAGAAAATGTATCTTTTTCATCTAATAGCGCAACTAAACTTTGCAAAGCGTAATTGGCATATTTCCAGCGATCGTTATTTCTCATGCTGCCTGAATCATCATATACAAGTGAAACGACCCTTTCCTTTGCCCCCTCTCCTTTTGCAAAAGCTGATAAAGGTAAACATATAAATAGAAACAACATGAACGTGGCACAAATTCGGATTTTCATGATGAGGCTTCGCCACCTTTGTAGACAAATTCCTATGTTTAAATTTATGAGAGGAAACAAGATATATGACTTGTATTTTAGGACAACTAACCTATCATAACTTTATTATGTAAACAGGAATATAAACTTGGTAATATTTCTTCTACCATTTCCTATCCCACTATATAGGTAAAAAAGCCTGTTTAAGTTCTACACTTAAAACAGACTTTTCCTACTTTTCATATTGAAAACACATAACAAAAAGTTCGATTTATTTCTTCACATACACTTCGACAATTGGATTATCTTTATTATCAGCATGCAAGCGTATATTCTCTTCACTTGTACTATAAATGCTAGCTAATAACATAATTGTTAACACATTAGGCGTTTTTGCATCACTTCCGTATTTTCTTTCAAGCGCTTCTTTATATTCAAATTCTAAATCACCTTGTATATATGTATACACTTCAAAGCCATCTTCTAAATTGCAAACTACCGTATCAATAATATCTGCCCCTACTTGTTTTTTCATTTCATCCCGTAAGGCCTCAATAAATGCTTCCCACGGTACTTCGTATGTCTGAAACTGATCTGTAGATTTCATTACCTTTTCCTCCTTACTATAATCCTTTTCCTATATTTCCCCTTTCACATAACAATTATAAGAGATAGGTCATTCGTACAAGCCGCACTTGTCCCCCTTACATATCGTATTACTGTAATGGGGAAGGAGGAAAGAACATGCATAGACAAAGATGTTATGATACATGCCAGCGGTACTTCGGAAAAGTTGTTCGGATTGAAGACCGTGATGGGCGGGTTCATTTAGGAAAAATAATCGATGTGACACGAAGCTCTGTATGGATTGAACCAGTGCAACAACGCTCATCTTTTGATACAGGATTCGGATACTACGATGCATATGCAAACGGTGGTTGCGACCTTTGTGGTGGCCTTAGCAGATGTGACAATTGTGGATTTGGTTGTGGTGGTGGATTTAGTAGCTGCGGCTGTGGAGGTCGTGGTTGCGGTAATTGTGGTTGCGGAGACGGCTGGGGCGGCGGTGGTTGTGGCTGGGGCGTTGAACTCGGATTTGGTTTTATCTTCGGAATTACTTTAGCTGCATTATTTTTCATTTAACATAGTAAAGAGTTGGCTATCTTTAGCCAACTCTTTTTCTTTATTTTTCACATATAAATATGCGATGTCCTAAAACATGTTGGTACATAAGTCTTACATGTTCATGCTGTACCCACGCCTCATATAAATCGTTTGGAATATATGATGATACATTCCATTCTGGCTCTTCTGTGTAGCTGGAGATCGTTTCTGCAATTGTACCACCGCCAGCAATTTTAACTCTTTTAAAATTTGCTTTTTGGAATAATTGTACCCACTCTCTCTCAGTTAATAGTTCTTTCATCCCATATAACTGGGTAATTTTTTCTTCCTCTTTTTTCTCAATATGTGTATCAATAATCATTTCAATAACAACAAGCTTGCCACTCTTCTGTAACACACGATAGCACTCCGATATAGCTCTTTCTTTATCTGTAAAAGCTAGTATCGATTCCCCAAGCACAAACTCAAATGAATCGTTTAGGCAAGGTAATTGTTCTGCATCCCCTTGAATTAATTGTATATTCAATCCTTCAAACATCCATCTATCTTTCGCCTTTTGAATCATAATTTCATTCTTTTCAACCGCTGTTACTTTATAACCAAATCTTTTTGTCATATACGCCGCTGTTTTTCCAGTGCCACAACCTATCTCAAGAACATTCGCTTCATGTCTAAGAGGTAGTTGTTCTAACAATTGTTTCGTTAATGTAAAACCACCAGGATGGGCACTCCCTATTCCGTAATAAGCTAGAAAATCTATATATACGTTTCGTCTCATGGGATTCTCCGATACGATAAACTTAACTAAATCTATACAATTCAATCAAATTTATACAAGTTAGTGCTTCACCGTGTTCTCGCAACCCCGAAGGGACGAGGGGTATAACACTCCACACGAGGCAGTATCGTTACCTCCTATTATCAAGCTTTTATTTTACTCATCTTGATAAATTTATCGCAGCATTTACATCCCTATCGTGATGGCTATTGCATGGAACACAGTCCCATTCACGAATCTTTAAACTCCACTGTCCTTCTGATTGAACGGAATGGTCGTATTTTACGCCGCAACATGAGCAAATCTTGCTTGAGGCGAACCATTTATCAGCTTTTACATACTCAATGCCATACTTCTCGCACTTGTATGATAAACATTGAAAGAAGAAGTTTAATTTTTGAAAGGAAAATGCTTTCGATAGTTTTTTGTTTTTTAACAGGTTTGAGATAGATAAGTCTTCCACAACAATCCTCCTTGGTTTGGTTTTCACCAATTTAGCTGTTGCTTGATGGATATGGTTATTTCGGATATTCATAATTTTCCTAGATAACCGCAGGTGCTCAGCTTTCGCTTTTTCATATCCGGCAGATTGAATTTTTGCACCTTTTTTAGATCTCCTAGACATATCTCTTTGCGCTGACTTTTTCCTTTTCAAAAGATTTTTAAACTTGGCATCTTTATTTATATTTCGTTCTTTCATACCATTAGAAGCTACAAAAAGCTCTTTTAAACCAACATCCACACCAATCGGCTCATTGGTTAATTCTTGTGCTTCAAAGGATTCTTCGAACCCTACACTAATCCACCAGTGACGACCATCAAAGGTAACTCTTGGATTGGATGGTTTCTTGTTTTTTGGTAGTTGTTGGCTTGTT
>NZ_NUPZ01000055.1 GCF_002584985.1 Bacillus sp. AFS029637
TTTCCAAACACTCTGAAAAAGAAGGGTGCAAAGCACCCTTCTTTTTTTACATTAGTCTATGGATAAAATGTCATGCTGCTGTGGAAGTTTTGGTGCTCGAATTTCTAACACGCCGTTTTGATACGAAGCTTTCGCTGCTTTTTTATTAATTGAGTACGGTAATTTAATCAATCTTGATGCTTCTGAAATGGAACGTTCTCGGCGATAATAGTTATGAGATGTTTCTTCTTCGGCCTCTTCAAGTATCTCTTCTTTTACAGAGACTTTTAAGTATTCATTTTGTATTTCAATTTGAATTTGTTCTTTTTGTATACCTGGTAGTTCAGCTGTAACAACAAGTTCCTCACCAACTTCATATAAATCTACAGGGAATGTTAATAAACGGTTTCCTTTTTGGAAAAAATGATTTAAATCAGCGATTACGCTGCGAAGTGGTGTTTGCTCGAAGAAATCATCAATTTGCTTTAAATAATTGCGAACCGGTGGGCGAGAAGATTCTTTTTTTTCTTCACTCATGGTATTCCCTCCTAGAAATCAATTTGCAATATCATATGACAAAAGCGGAGAAAGGTGATTGCCTAGTTTTCATGTTTTCATAAAAAATTGTTAAAAATGTGAAATGGAGTGATTTTTTTATAGTTTTTGGTCGCCATATTCAGTTGATTATGCTAGTATAAATAGGGTTGATATAGTAGTATAGAGACAGAATGAAAACTGAAAGAGGGTAAGAAGTATGTGTGGTTTTGTAGGATGTTTATGTGAAAACCCTAGAGAGTTTTCAGAAACAGAAAAACATCAATTTGAAAATATGAACACGATGATTTTCCACCGCGGTCCAGATGACGAAGGATATTTTCGTGATGAACATGTACAATTTGGCTTCCGCCGTTTAAGTATCATTGACTTAGAGGCAGGACATCAGCCGCTAACTTATGAAAATGATCGATATGTAATTATTTTTAATGGTGAAATTTACAACTATGTAGAATTACGTGAAATGTTACTTGAAAAAGGGGCAACTTTTGCAACGCAATCTGATACAGAAGTTATCATTGCATTGTATGCACATATGAAAGAAAAATGTGTAGATTACCTTCGTGGTATGTTCGCGTTTATGATTTGGGATCGTGAAGAAAAGAAACTATTCGGTGCGCGTGACCACTTCGGTATTAAGCCATTATATATCGCGCAACAAGGTGATACTACATTCTTCGCATCTGAGAAGAAAAGTATTATGCATGTAATGGAAGACAAAGGAGTTAATCCAAAGTCATTACAACATTACTTTACGTACCAATATGGTCCAGAACCAGAAACATTAACAGTTGATGTTAATAAAATCGAGCCTGGCCATTACTTCGTGAAAGAAATTGGAAAAGAGATGGAAATCCATCGTTACTGGAAACCTTATTTCAACGCTTCAAGCGCAACGAAAGAGGAGCATATCCAAGCAATTCGTGATGTGCTATATGATTCAGTAAAAGTGCATATGCGCAGTGATGTACCAGTAGGTTCATTCCTTTCTGGTGGTATCGATTCATCTATTATTGCTTCTATTGCAAGAGAAATGAATCCGAATCTATTAACATTCTCTGTTGGTTTTGAGCAACGTGGTTTCAGCGAAGTTGATGTTGCAAAAGAAACTGCTGAAAAATTAGGCGTTAAAAACCATAACGTATTTATTTCGGCAAAAGAATTTATGGATGAGTTCCCAAAAATCATTTGGCATATGGACGATCCTTTAGCAGATCCAGCAGCTGTACCATTGTACTTCGTAGCGAAAGAAGCACGTAAATATGTAACAGTTGTTCTTTCAGGTGAAGGTGCAGACGAGCTATTTGGTGGCTATAACATTTACCGTGAGCCAAACTCACTAAAAATGTTCTCTTACATTCCTAGCCCAGGTAAGAGCGTTTTAAAAGCATTAAGTGGTGCTCTTAAAGAAGGCTTTAAAGGTAAGAGCTTCCTAGAGCGTGGATGTACGCCAATTGAAGAGCGTTACTATGGAAATGCGAAAATCTTCCGTGAAGAAGAGAAAGCTGAATTAATGAAGTATTACGATGAAAGTGTTAACTATATGGATATCACGAAACCATTGTATAACGAAATTAAAGATTATGATGATGTAAGCAAAATGCAATACATTGACATGTTCACATGGTTACGCGGTGACATTTTATTAAAAGCTGATAAAATGACAATGGCAAACTCATTAGAACTTCGTGTACCATTCTTAGATAAAGAAGTATTCGACGTTGCATCTAAAATTCCGACAGAATTTAAAATTGCTAACGGAACTACGAAAGCTATTTTACGTGAAGCAGCACGCGGAATCGTTCCAGATCACGTGTTAGATCGTAAAAAGCTTGGCTTCCCAGTACCAATTCGTCACTGGTTAAAAGACGAAATGCATGACTGGGCTATAAATATTATTAACGAAAGTAAAACAGAGCATTTAATCGACAAACAGTATGTATTAAACTTACTGGAAGCACATTGTGCAGATAAAGGCGATTATAGCCGTAAAATTTGGACTGTACTTGCATTTATGGTATGGCACCAAATTTATGTTGAGCATAAATACGATACGAATAAGTTCCACGAAGAAACAAAACGTGCGTATAGCTTAGTTTAATAAGAAAAACCTTAAGATCGTAGATGATCTTAAGGTTTTTTTCATAAATAGAACGTATTATTGATACAATAATAGTAAAAGGATGGACAACATATGATTACGTTTGAGAAAGTAACTGTAGAAAATGAAAGCGTTGTTAAAGAAATGTTCAGCTCGCATAGTTTAGATGAGAAAAAAGTACAGTATTGTGTAAAAGTTGATGATACATATATTGGTGTAATAGATTATAGTGTGCAGGAGGAAAGTGCGGTTTTATCTCAGCTCATTATTCATTTTGATTATCAAGGTTACGGTTATGGTACAAATACGTATTTCACATTTGAAGAAATGATGAAACAAAGGGGCATAAAAGAGATAAAAGTATTACAAGAGCAATTGACAGAACAAGCTACATCTTTCATAGAGAGCTTTGGTTTTATTGAGGTAGATGAAATGTATGTGAAGAAAATATAACGATGATTAGTTATGCGATAAAATAAATATAAGGCAGGTGGATGTATGACGATGACTTCTGGTCTTGTATTAATTGGAGGATGTTTTATAGTAGCAGAACTAAGCCATAAATACATTCGGAACAGAATAAATAAGAAAAGAAAACCATATGAAATACAATACGTCCCTGTATTTTTCCTTTTGTTTTGTATGCTTGTTACATTACAAAATATAACAAACTTCCCACCACTTTTGAACATTTTTTTAAAGTTCGGTTTATTGTATAGTGGTGCTGGAATAGCCCTTTTATTTATTTTATTTTGCATACGTTATATTCACTATCAATCATATATATTTATTTTAAATTGGTTAAAGCAAAATGATAGAAACCGCCTTACATAAGGTGGCATGAATGCTAGAGCGTCAAACTGTCTAGCGATAGACGAAAAGACCTAGTGTTCTAACTCAAGCCCCCACTGAAACGCCTCATCTCAGTGGGGGTAGTTGACCAGAAAAACTCATTCTCAGGAGTTGTTTTAAATGATATTGGATTTAAGCGCCCGCTACTTCAAGATAAAGATGAATTCGCGATAAAAGGAATTACAAAAGAGCAAATCCCAAATATGGATGGGGATTACATATTCTACTTCACATCTGATAAAGATGCAGATAAGAATGATGAAGGAAATACATTAGCGAAAGAATGGACAGAAGATCCACTCTTTAAGCAACTGCAAGCTTCTAAAAATAATAAAGTATTCCAAGTAGATGAAGTGATTTGGAATACAGCAGGCGGTATTGTAGCTGCAAACCTTATGTTAGATGATATTGAAAAATATTTTCTTAATTAAATAGATGAATGATGAAGTGCATCACTTACGAAGTGATGTACTTTTTTATCGGTGGGAAAATACAGAAAATTCCTTTAACTGAGTTGTCATAAGTTGTACAATTAAATCAATTATGAATAAAAGGGGTGGAAAGAATGAAGGTTACTCATAAAGATTGGATCTTGTTTAATGGAAGAATTATAAATACGAAGGAAGAACAGCCGATGGTTGCGTTAGAAGAGCGAGGCTTCCAATTTGGTGAGGGTATTTATGAGGTATTTAGACTATACGGTGGTAAGCCTCATTTATTAGATTTACATTTGGATCGTTTCTTTAATTCAATGGAAGAAATAAAACTAATTCCACCGTTTACGAAGGAAGAGTTAGTAGAAGAATTGCTTCAAATGATTGAAAAAAATCAATTTCAAGAAGATGGGAATGTGTATTTGCAAATATCAAGAGGAGCACAACCACGTAATCATGTATATGAAAAAGATTTACAACCGACATATTTTGCAAATATTGTTTCGTTCCCAAGGCCCATTTCGTCAATGGAAGCAGGAATCAAGGTAACAGTAGAAGAGGATATAAGATGGAAGTTCTGTCATATAAAATCTTTAAACTTGTTACCTAATATCATGATTAAAAATAAAATAAATGAACAAGGATATCAAGAAGCGATATTAGTACGAGATGGTATTGTTACGGAAGGGTGTCATTCGAACTTTTTTATCGTGAAAAATAATAAATTGATTACACATCCAGCTGATAATTTCATTCTACACGGCATTACTCGTCACTATGTTATTACATTAGCGAAAGCGTTACATATAGAGATAGAAGAGCGGGAATTTTCATTACAGGAAGTATACGAGGCTGACGAATGTTTCTTTACAGCGACGCCACTTGAAATATTCCCGGTTGTTCAAATTGGCGAGGAACAGTTTGGAAGTGGCGAAAGAGGGCCAATTACGAAAAAACTACAAGCTGCATATGAAGAAAGTATTAGTTTGTTTAAAGTGACAAATTAATAATGAAGAAAAAGCTGGTATTCCCCCAGCTTTTTTTCATGATATAATTCAACCATAGGACAAGTTTTGAAAACGCTGTAAAAAGGGGATTTAATGTATGAATTATGATGGTTTTAAAGAAATAATTCACGGTAGAAGAAGTGTTAGAAAATTCACGGAACAGGAAGTATCTATTAGCGATATAAAAGAGATAATTGATTGTGCTCGTTACGCACCGAGCGATACGAACTCACAAACGTGGGAGTTCTTGGTTATTATGAATCGAGAGAAAATTAAAGAAATTGAACAAATGACATGGGATGCATTACATAAACTTGCGGCAAAAGCAGCAGAAAATGGAGAAGAGAAAGCAGGGAAATTACTTACACGTTCTTTCGGACCATATGCGACAGCTTTCTCTGAAGCGCCAGTATTAATCGTATGTTTGGCAACACCATATGAATCAAAGTTTCGTGAAAAGATATTTGATCCAATTGCTTTCGTTCCTGATTCAGTTTGGGAAGAAGAAGGGATTAAGAGTAGCTGTTTAGCGGCACAAAACTTAATGTTAGCAGCACATGCGAAGGGGCTTGGCACTTGTCCAATGACAGGGCCGGTATTGTTAGCGCAAGATGAACTGCGAAAATATTTACAAATTGAATCTGAAAAACAAATAAATATGGTTATTTCCCTTGGTTTTCCGAAAGATAAGCCGAAGAAACTTCCAAGAAAAGAAGTAGATGAAATTACAACATTTGTTTATTAAATAATTGATAAAAGGACATTGGAAATAACAATGTCTTTTTTATTTTTGTGGATATTTTGTTGCAAAATTGGGCTAAAATGATGAATAAGAAAGAATTTCTATTTATTGCTTACAAAAAATTAATGTTCTATTAAGGAAAGTATGGTACAGTAATCGTGAGTAAACTTAAGTTTGTTCATGAAAGTTTTGAAAACTAGTTTTCAAATTGATAAATTATTTTTGTATAATAAATTATAATGAAATTACCGGGGGGATGAATTTTGAAGAAATTCATAATCGCTGGATTGTCTGTATTGTTATTAGTAGGCTGTGGTGCTCCAAAGGAAAAAGGGGACGCACAGTCAAATCAGGAAGAACAAGTTGTAAATGCAAGTGATGAGAATGTGGTCGTATTTCCTGAAGGAGTAATGCCAGTTGGAGAAGGAAAAGCAAAAGTTATTACACCAAATGGCACTTCTGAAAATGGTAATATACCGACTGTATTCATCAAAAAAGATACTTTAATTCAGCAAGTTGAATTAGAACTGTCTAATTTTCAAAACGATATAGAAACATTCGTTTTTGTAGACCAAGTGTATGCAGATAAACATCAAGTAACTAGTACAACACAGACAACAGTACAATTAAAAGAAAAGACTCTTGAGACAGGTAGTCATACGATTACTGCAGTTCAGTATGAAAACAATGACCCGAAAGGAAAGGTCGTTAGTTTTAATCAAGCGACGTTTGAAACGAAGCCTGCGTCTTAATATGAATAAAAGTACATTACTTAAAAAGTAGTGTGCTTTTTTGTTTGGGTTGAATGATGTAATAGTGAATAATTTGTTCTGCTTTCTAGTAGTAATAAGTAGTAAGAAATCACTTATTACTACTATGACAGAGAAAGAGGTTGAAGATGTGAATCGGTTTGTTCGTATCGTCTTGATTAGTATGATGATGTCAGTAATATGGTTTACTATACAAGAGATTATTCAAATGACGTTCAATTATCGAATCCATGACATGATAATAGGAACAGTATGTTTTGTCTTTGTTTATCTGTTTTACGATACACTCGGATTGAGGTAAGTTTTACAAGAAGGATGTAGGTATTTCGTTTGAAATGTCGAATAGTACATACGATGTCGTAATAACAAATTTTCTATTGTTTATTGTGAAACAGGAAAAGGAGAGATAGAAATAATGAAGCGAGCTCTTATAAATATTGATTATACATATGATTTTGTAGCGGAAAAAGGTGCCCTAACTTGTGGGAAACCAGGCCAAGAAATTGAGAAGGAACTTGTACATATAACGAAGCAATATATTGAAAATGGAGATTATGTTGTCTTTGCAATCGATAAGCATGAAGAAAATGATGTACATCATCCAGAAGCGAAGTTATTCCCGCCCCATAATATAGCAGGTACGAATGGAAGAGACTTATATGGTGAATTACAAAATGTATACGAAACATATAAAAATGCAGAGAATGTATATTATATGGACAAAACTAGATACAGCGCATTTGCTGGAACAGATTTAGAGATGAAGCTTAGAGAAAGAGGGATAGAAGAAGTTCATCTTGTAGGTGTTTGTACTGATATTTGCGTTCTTCACACAGCAGTAGACGCTTATAATAAAGGATTTAAAATTGTTGTTTTTGAAAAGGCAGTTGCATCTTTTAATGCACAAGGACATGAATTTGCACTTGGACATTTTAAAGCATGCTTACATGCAGAAGTGAAGTGAAAAAAGGGGCCTTCAAAAAGGCCTCTTTTTTACGTTTAAATTGAGACGATATTTTGCTCAATTAGTTTTTTTACGAACGGACTAATGTTTTCTGGTAGCCTATTTAAATCGAAAAATTGTACATGTAATGATTCAACTCCATCAGCTTTTAACATACCGCCTGTAATGTCTTTGCAAAGGTAAGCTATTGTAATAGGGTAAAACTCATCTCCATTTGGTAATTGTACAAAAAATTCTTTACCTGAAAATACACTTACTAACTGAAGTGTACCAATTTCAATACCTGTTTCTTCAAGTATTTCTCGTCTTCCTGCTTCTTCTGTTGATTCACCAAGCTCCACAAAACCTCCAGGAACACCCCAAATACCATTTCGTCTTTGTTGTAGTAGTATTTGTCCTTGTTTATTGAAAACAGCTACAGCAACGCCTGCTAGATTGAGTGGTCTTGATCCAACAACTTCTCTTAGTTCTTCAATATATCCCATTGGTTGTGCCCTCCACGAATAATAAGATTTTAAATTACCAAATGAAATATTCGATGTCATGTGAATTTATTCCTTTTAGCGATTAAAAAGGGTATATTTATAGTGAAAAGGAAAGGGCATCTAGATTGGTTAATGAACTATTTAATTAAAGGAGAATATTTTTGAAGATGGAATGAGGATGAAAAGTAAAATACATAAGTTAAGAAAGTGATATTTCGAATCAGAATGACAGGTGTTTCTAGAAAAAATTTGAGATGATTAAAAAGGATTAATAATAAATCAGCGCTGCATGAAATTTTCATTAGGTAAGGAAGTGGATGGATGAGTGTATTAACGTATACTGAAGAGTTTTTTAATTATGTAAGGGAGTTTTTACTTTTAAGATTTTTACTATTTGCTTTAGTTCTAATCATTATTTCTTTTATTATAAACCGCAGTATTGATTGGTTTTTTAAAAAATCAAGTTTTTTTGATGAAGAGGTAGAGCAGACGATACAAAGTGTAATTCGATCTATTTTTAGATATATCATTATCATCAGTCTTATCATATATTTAATTAGCCAATTTGTAGATATAAAAAGTATTATTGCAGGTGCAGGGATAGCTGGAGTTGTCATCGGTTTTGCTGCACAACAGATGCTGAAAGATGTTATATTGGGATTCGCAAGATTAGCGGATAAAGAGTTTCGTGTTGGCGATTTTGTTACTTTTAACGGAACAAATTCAGGAACGATTGAGGAAATTAGTATTCGTTTTATGCAAATTCGTGAATGGTCAGGAAAACTTCTCACGATACCACACGGAGAAATCAGAACGATACAAAATTTTAATAAAGGATGGATGCGAGTTATTGAGCGGATCACGGTAAGTTATCAGGAAGATCCTACAAGAATTAAGGAATTGTTAGAAGAAGTTTGTGTTAATTGCAATGAAAAATTAGATCAAAGTCTTTATAGAGTAGAGGATGAGGCTGTTGAACCATTTAAATATGTTGGTGTTACAGACTTAAATCCTAACCTTAAATATGTTGGGTACGAATTTTGTATTATAGGTTTGATAAAGCCAGAAGATTATTTTGAGGCTTCTAGACAAGTGAGATTTGAATTAATGTCTATGTTCCATAAAAATCAAGTGCAAATGCCAGCTGCGAACATGTTCGTTACTACTGAAGGTTTACAACCTATTCATGGGGGGCAATCTTTATCAGATAGTTAAAGAAAACAAGCTGAGTTCTCTCTTTTTTTTTAAAGATATTTTCAGTTCTTGATGTAGTTTAGCAGCAAGGGTTACGCTATCAAGACTGGAAGGAAAAACAATAATAAATTAGTCCATATAGAAAAAAGAGCTGAAGGAGAATTCAGTTCTTTTTTATTTGTAGAATTTAGAAATTTCTTAATGTTATAATGATAATTGGTGATGAGAATGAAATTTGATGAAAAAGAGATACATCGTTTAGAAGCATTAAAAGAAATTGCGGAATTATTAAATGAAGCAACAAATTTACAGGATATGTTAGAAAAAGTATTACATACATTGTTACAAGTTATGAATTTACAAACAGGATGGATATTCTTTATTGATGAAAGTGGAGAACACCGAATGCTTGTAGATCAAAACTTACCACCAGCTCTTACATGGCAAGAAAAGAAGCCAATGTGTGAAGGGGATTGTTGGTGTGTAGAGCGTTTTGTGAATGGAAGATTGGAAAAAGCGACTAATATTATTGAATGTAAGCGAATAGAAGATGCAATTGAATGTAATTGGGGCGAAACAGAAGATGTTACACATCATGCAACAATCCCGTTAAGATCTGGATCGGAGAAATTCGGTCTATTAAATGTGGCTGCGCCTCATAAAACACATTTTTCAGAGGAAGAGTTAGCATTACTAGAATCGATTGCATTTCAAATAGGAACGACAATACAACGTATTCAATTAGTCGAGAAAGAACGTAAGTACGTTGTTGTAGCGGAAAGAAATCGATTGGCTCGTGATTTGCATGATTCCGTTAAACAACTGCTCTTTTCCATTATGTTAACAGCGAAAGGTACTCTAAATATGACAGAAGATAGAGACTTACAAGAGATGTTAAGTTATATTGGAGATTTATCACAAGAAGCATTACAAGAGATGACGCTTTTAATTTGGCAATTAAGGCCGGAAGGATTAGAAAAAGGATTAGCAGAAGCGGTTCAAAATTACGGAAAGCTGTTAGGGATTCATGTGGAAGTTCGAATTGATGGAATGGTCTCAATTGGAGATGAAATAGAAGAAGTATTATGGCGTATTAGTCAAGAAGCGATACATAATTGTAAAAAACATGCTTCGTGTGAAAAGGTGTATGTTCATTTAAAGATAGAAAATAACCAGTTACATTTTTACATAGAAGATAACGGAATAGGATTTATTCAAGAGCAAGTAAGAGAGTCCGCACTTGGTTTGAAAAGTATGAAGGAACGAATTGAATTAATGAGGGGATCGTTTCAAATAACAACAGAGCCGAAAAAGGGTACAAAAATAGAAATTCAATTACCGGTTTGAAGGGGGAGAAGATAGGTGAAGATTAAATTGCTATTAGCGGAGGATCATCATATCGTTCGAAGAGGACTTGTATTCTTTTTGAAAACAAGAGATGAATTTGAAATTATTGGGGAAGCTGAAAATGGTGAAGAGGCACTTTGTTTTGTGCAAAAAGAAAAACCGGATGTCGTATTAATGGACGTATCTATGCCGAAGCTGGACGGAATTGAGGCGACAAAACGTATGAAAGAATACGATGAGACGATAAAGATACTTATGCTAAGTAGTTTTTCAGAGCAAGATTATGTTTTACCTGCACTCGAAGCTGGAGCAGATGGTTATCAATTAAAAGAAGTACAACCTGAGCAACTTGTCGCTTCTATCATTGCAGTACATGAAGGAAATGCGAATTTCCATCCGAAAGTAACACCTGCATTATTAGGACAATCAGCAGTAAAAAAAGAAAAAGAGAATCCTTTTGCTATGTTAACGAAAAGGGAGCAAGAGGTACTTCGTGAAATTGCGAAAGGAAGAAGTAATAAGGAAATTGCAGCAGCGCTTCATATTACAGAACAAACTGTGAAAACACATGTTTCAAATGTTTTAGCTAAATTGGAAGTAGATGATCGGACACAAGCTGCATTATATGCAGTGAAACATGGTGGAAACTAATAATAAGTATGAATAATTGTGTCACATGTTATGACAGAACATATAGGAGCAATTAATTTCGATGAAGCGAATATAAAAAAGCTCTTCTTATGAGGAGCTTTTTTATATTCGTTAATAATCTGTTGATATAATCACTAGATCTACTCTATTTAAAAAACTATTTGGTTAAAAATTCAAATATTGTTCAATATTTTACAATATGCTTGCGAAATTACATGTTATGATGAACATGTAATGATGATTGAACACTTAAATTTGGTACAATAATTGACCAAAACAGTGAAGGCAGAAGTTGTGAGATAAACTCATTGAAATTCTAAAACACTAAAGGGGAGATCACATATGAAAGCAGTAGTCGTTAATAAAAATAGTAAAGCAAACATTGAAATTGTTGAAAAAGAATTACGTCCGTTACGCTCAGGCGAAGCGTTAGTAGATGTAGAGTATTGTGGAGTTTGCCACACTGACTTGCACGTTGCGAATCATGATTTTGGTAACACGGATGGCCGCATCCTTGGTCACGAGGGTGTAGGTATTGTTACGAAAATTGCTGATGATGTAACTTCACTTAAGATTGGTGATCGTGTAAGTATTGCATGGATGTTCCAATCTTGTGGACGTTGTGAATATTGCGTAACTGGTAGAGAAACATTCTGTCGTGAAGTTAAAAATGCTGGTTATACAGTAGATGGCGGTATGGCTGAACAGTGTATCGTAACAGCTGATTACGCGGTGAAAGTACCAGAAGGATTAGATCCTGCTCAAGCATCATCAATTACATGTGCAGGTGTAACTACATATAAAGCTATTAAAGTATCAGATATTAAACCAGGTCAACCTATCGTAATCTATGGTTGTGGTGGATTAGGTAACCTAGCTATCCAATATGCTAAACATGTATTTGGTGCAAAGGTAATTGCAGTAGATATTAATGATGACAAACTAGCCTTAGCAAAAGAGGTTGGTGCTGATATGACTATCAATCCAATTACGCAAGGGCCTGCTGATAAGATTGTACAAGAGGAACTCGGTGGCGCTTATGCTGCTGTAGTAACAGCAGTTTCTAAAGTAGCCTTCAACTCAGCAGTTGATGCGGTACGTGCTTGCGGTAAAGTAGTTGCGGTAGGTTTACCAGTAGAAACTATGGACTTAAATATTCCACGACTTGTACTAGATGGAATTGAAGTAGTTGGTTCTTTAGTCGGTACACGTAAGGATTTAGAGGAAGCATTTATGTTTGGTGCAGAAGAAAAAGTAGTGCCGGTTGTCCAAACTTGTCCACTAGATGAAGTACAAGACGTATTCAAAGAAATGGAAGAAGGTAGAATTCAAGGACGTATGGTTATCGATTTTAAACAACACGGTTGTGGTTGTAAATAATTCACTTCGTTTAAATCATTGTCGTGCGAATCTTTTTAAATAATAGAACGGTAATTTCGAGGCATGAGTCCGGTATTTAACTGGATTCATGCCTTTTCATTTTTCCTTAATTTGTTTGTAGTAGTGAATATAGTTCTTTCATTTTTGTTTCATATCCCATAACCTTTCATGTTAATGAGAGAAATTATGATTGTATACAAGTGGAAAGAAAGGGCTTATATTTGTTTTTGCTAATAAAAAAGCTGTAAAGAAAGCATAAGTATACTGAGCAATAAAAGAGGAAAAATAAATTGTGAAGAACTCATACGAAAGTATGAGTTTTTTTTACGTCTATCATACTATTTTCTCAAGCTAGTTCCCTCTTTATGTTGTGTTTTGTATAGAAATTTCTGATAATATATAAATATAACTTAAAAACAAAGGGGAGAAATAAGTATGAAACTAGTCGTTATTAACGGTACACCAAGAAAATTCGGTAGAACTCGTGTAGTGGCAAAATATATTGCAGATCAATTTGAAGGGGAGTTATATGATTTAGCAGTAGAGGAATTGCCTTTATATAACGGTGAAGAATCGCAACGTGATTTAGAAGCAGTAAAAAAATTAAAAGCGTTAGTGAAAGCAGCGGACGGTGTAGTATTATGTACACCAGAATATCATAATGCGATGAGTGGAGCGCTGAAAAATTCGTTAGATTACTTAAGTAGCAGTGAATTTATTCATAAACCTGTCGCTTTGTTAGCAGTTGCAGGAGGCGGTAAAGGAGGAATTAACGCATTAAATAGTATGCGTACGGTTGCTAGAGGTGTTTACGCAAATGCAATTCCAAAACAAGTTGTGCTTGATGGACTTCATGTGCAAGACGGTGAACTTGGAGAAGATGCAAAACCATTAATTCACGATTTAGTTAAAGAATTAAAAGCGTATATGAGCGTATATAAAGAGGTGAAAAAACAACTAGGAGTTGAGTAATATGTCATCTATTTATAAAGATCCTCGCTTGTATTACATTCTAGGAGCCAATAGTTTATCCGCTATTGGTTCTGGGATTGTTATGATAACGATTCCGTGGTTGTTAATTAAAGAAAGTGGAGGAGATACAACATTCGGTTATGTTTCAATCATTTCAACTCTTATTATGTTTTTATTAACACCGTTTATCGGGCAAAGTATTGATCGTTTTTCAAGAAAATCTTTATTGTTATGTAACGAAGGGATTGGAATAGCCGTAATTGGGATAATGGTTATATGGGGATTTGCAGGGCAATCTTATCAATCTATTCATTATATTCTCATTTATATAGCGGGGTCATTCTACTATCTATTATTTTATCCTACGATATTTGCCTTTAACCAAGAAATATTTCAAGCAGAACATTATAAAAGTTTAAGTGGAACGATGGAAATACAAGGACAGTTAACACAAGTTATTGCAGGAGCGGCTGCTAGCTTTCTTATCGAGATCATTTCTTTAAAATGGATCTTATTAGTAGATATGTTAACTTTTATAGGAGCATTCTTTCTTTTCTTATGTATACCGTATGTAAAGAAAAAAGCAGTAAAAAGGAAAGTAACATTTAAGAAGCAATTGTTCGAAGGGATTCACTTTATGAAAAAACGTCCTAAGCTCTTTTGGTTTTTATTTGCGACTTACATGCCGTTTATAGGTGTCATGATGGCAAATTATTTAATCCCGGTTTATATTTCAGATATATTAAAAGCTAATGCCTCTGTATACGCGAAACAAAGTATGATGTATGGTGTTGGAGCTGTTATCGCAGGGATAAGTATTCCACTCATAATGAAATATGTCAAAACAGAAGTTTCGATCGTCATGACGATGGGTATTTATATAATTTCAATTACCGCAATGGTGATTGAACCTTCCATAATGTTATTATATGGACTAGCAATTTTTCATGCGATTGGAAATGCTGGGACAAGAGTAGCAAGAAATGTATTGATGATGGAGGAAATTCCAAATGAAGTAATGGGAAGAGTGGATAGCTTATTTCGATTAATTGGCACAGGAATTCGAATTGTATTGTTAATGTTGTTTACAGCTGGTGTTTCTAAAGTAGGTGTAATGGTACCGTTTTATTTGCTAAGTTTCATATTGATCCTTTCGTTAGGAATTGCTATAAATTATGTAATCTCAAAACGTAAATTCGAAGCGAGTGTTTCAAATAAATCGATCGTTTAAAAAACACTTCTGCCTTCCTTTCTTTTTCTATATAATAAAAAGAAAGGGAGTGCAAACGTATATATGAACAAATGGATATTACTTATAATCTTATTATTACCTCCACTATACATCCTTTATATGACGTTTCGAATGAAGAAAGTTGCTCGTGAAAAGTTGAGTCATCACTCTCCATACGTTCTTATATTAGGTGCAAAGTTATTCGGGGATAAACCGTCTTTATCTCTTCAAAATCGGTTAGATGTAGCGTTGGAATATTTACATTCGCATCCTAAGGTAAAAGTAATTGTTTCAGGTGGTCAAGGAGAAGATGAAGATATACCGGAAGCTCACAGTATGAGAAACTACTTAATGGTACACGGTATAGATGAGAGTCGTATATTAATGGAAGACCGTTCGACAAATACGTATGAAAATGTAAAGTTTAGTATGGATTTATATGATGTAGAGCATGCAGTAATTGTTAGTAATACGTATCATTTATATCGAACGAAAATAATTGCAAAACGCTTAGGAATGAAGATGGAGGCATTAGCTGCTGAAACACCAATGCGTTCTAAGAGAAAAATGTATGTACGTGAATATGCTGCTATTATGAAAACAATACTGTTCGATCGTTAGGGCTCAAATGGGAGCTCTTTTTTAATTTTAAAGCGTATCATTTGAAAAGAATTCCATATTCCATCAAAATAAAGGAAACAACAATAAAGGAGTTGTGTTTGTGATTCAGTTTAATCATGTGTCAAAATCGTATGATGGCGCAAAAGCAGTGGATTCATTGCATTTAGAAATTCAAAAGGGAGAATTCTTTGTTCTCATTGGACCGAGTGGTTGCGGGAAAACAACGACAATGAAGATGATTAATCGTTTAATTGAAACGACAGAAGGTTCAATATTAATCGATGGAAAAGATATTCAACAATATAATATAAACGAATTACGTTGGGATATAGGATATGTGTTGCAGCAAATCGCTTTGTTTCCCCATATGACAATTGCTGAAAATATTGCAGTTGTTCCTGAAATGAGAAAGTGGAGCAAGGAGGAAATAAAAGCTCGTGTCGACGAGTTGTTACAGATGGTCGGGCTAGATCCAGATATATATCGCGATCGTATGCCTGATGAATTATCAGGAGGGCAAAAACAACGTGTCGGTGTCGTACGGGCATTAGCCGCAAACCCGAAAATTGTTCTTATGGATGAACCGTTTAGCGCATTAGACCCATTAAGTAGGGAACAACTTCAGAAGGATATTGTACAGTTACAAAAAAAGATTCAAAAAACAATTGTGTTCGTAACGCATGATATGCAAGAGGCATTATCACTTGGGGATCGTATTTGTATTATGAAAGAAGGAAAAGTTGTCCAATTAGATACTCCTGAAGGTATTATACATAATCCGAAAAATGAGTTTGTTGAGGAGTTCATTGGAAATCGTGGCCGACCTTGGTATGAGGGAATGAGTATAGAAGGTGTATTGCCGCTAGACAATCGTACACGAGTTGAAGGGATTGCTTTATCTTTACATTCACCTTTACAAGAAGCACTAATTCGCTTACAAGCTGAAGAATCAGTGCCAGTTGAAGAAAATGGTCAATATGTTGGTATGTTAACAAGTCGTCATATTGTCAATTATATTGTTGAACAAATGAAGGAAAGAGGTTAAACAGTGACTGATTTGATTCAAACGTTCCAAGAACGAAAAATAGAATTGATAAGTGCATTAAGTGAGCATTTGCAAATATCACTTATTTCACTATTTTTTGCAGTAATTATTGCGGTGCCACTTGGCATTTTGTTAACAAGAAAAGAACGAATGGCTGAATTTATAATAGGAACTTCTGCAGTAATGCAAACTGTGCCATCACTTGCATTACTCGGACTATTAATTCCGTTAGTAGGAATCGGAAAACTTCCAGCCATTATCGCATTAGTTGTGTATGCACTATTACCTATTTTACGAAATACATATACAGGAATAAAGGAATTAGACGAATCTTTAATTGAAGCAGCAAGAGCTATGGGGATGAATAGTTGGAGAAGATTGTGGAAGGTAGAGCTTCCACTTGCATTACCGATTATTATGGCGGGTATTCGTACGGCGATGGTATTAATTGTTGGAACCGCTACATTAGCAGCTTTAATAGGTGCTGGTGGGCTCGGTAAGCTCATATTACTTGGTATCGATCGGAATGATCATGCGCTTATCATTTTAGGGGCCGTACCAGCCGCATTACTCGCTTTATTCTTTGATATAGTGCTACGTATGCTTGAGAGTCCAAAACGCTCATATAAGCGCGTTATATTGACGATATGTATTGTTGGCGTAATGATTGCTTCGCCATTTCTTTGGAATACACAAAAGAACGACATAGTTATTGCCGGAAAACTTGGATCTGAACCAGAAATTTTAATTCAAATGTACAAGCAACTTATTGAGCAGGATACAGATTTACAAGTAGAATTAAAGCCTGGCCTTGGAAAAACAGCATTTGTATTTGAAGCGTTAAAATCAGGTGAAGTAGATATATACCCAGAGTTTTCAGGAACAGCTTTATCTACTTTTGTGAAAGAAGAACCGAAAAGTACAAATCGTGATGAAGTATATGAACAAGCTCGTATTGGAATGGAAAAGAAATATAATATGGTTATGTTAAAGCCAATGGAGTATAACAATACATACGCACTAGCTATGCCGAAAAAAATAGCAGATCAAAATAATATAAATACAATTTCTGATTTAGGAAATATTGCACAAAATGCTAAAGTAGGATTTACATTAGAATTTGCGGATCGTGAAGATGGTTATAAGGGAATGCAAAAATTATATAACTATAAGTTTTCAAATGTTAAAACGATGGAACCGAAGCTGCGTTATAGTGCAATTCAATCAGGTGATGTGAACGTAATCGATGCATATTCAACAGATAGTGAATTGGAACAATATGGGCTGAAAGTGCTAAAAGATGATAAAGGGCTATTCCCGCCTTATCAAGGGGCACCATTACTAAGAAAAGAGACACTACAGAAATATCCTGAACTCGAAAAAGTATTAAATAAATTATCTGGAAAAATTACAGATGAAGAAATGCGAAAAATGAATTATGAAGTAAATGTGAATGGTAAAAGTAGCGAAGAAGTTGCAAAACAATTTTTACAAAAAGAAAAGTTACTTCGTTAATTTTACAATAAATATACAATTTTATCTGTTTGAAATGACCGTTTATTACAAAATGAACGGTTTTTTCGTGCATACTTATACATTTTTTCAAAAAAGTATTCCATTTTTCTTCATTTTCTTTTAGAATAAGTAATGTTTTCCTGAAAAAATATAAGAGAGACGTCTATTAGAGAAAAAGGTGACTTTAATAGTTGAATGAACATAGCACCTAGAATGACAGATGGGGTGGTACAAATAGAAAAGAAGTTAGGATTCTTTCCGTTAATCGCATTAGTAGTTGGAACAATGGTTGGTGGCGGTGTTTTTAGCTTACCACATGATTTAGCAGTAGGAGCAAATAGTGGTGCAACAATAATTGGTTGGTGTATTACAGCGATGGGAATGATCCCGCTTGCGCTCGTATATCAAACATTAGCAAGACAAAAACCGGAGCTTGAGGGTGGAATTTATAGTTATGCACGAGCTGGTTTCGGGGAATATATTGGATTTAATAGTGCTTGGGGATATTGGCTAGCAGGAATATTAGGAAATGTCGCAACCATTATGTTGCTGTTTAGTACATTAGGTTATTTCTTCCCGATTTTTAAAGGAGGAAATAATGTTGCGTCAATTGTGGGTGCCTCACTTTTATTATGGACACTTCATTTTCTAATTTTATTTGGAATTCGTGAAGCTTCCATTATGAATGTGATCGCAACAATAGGAAAACTTGTTCCGATTGTATTATTTATTGTTGTAATGGTAACGGCGTTTCGCTGGGATACATTTACACATGACTTTTGGGGAGAAGGAACAATTTCAGTTTCCTCTGTACTTGGTCAAGTGAAAAATACAATGCTTGTAACTCTTTGGGTGTTCATTGGGGTTGAAGGAGCAGTTGTGTTATCGGGAAGAGCGAAAAATAGCCGAGACGTTGGAAAAGCGACAGTACTTGGATTAATTTTAGTAATGTCTATATATATTTTAATTTCAGTTTTATCAATGGGAGCGATGACAAGAGGAGAACTTTCCGTTTTAGAAACGCCGTCAATGGGACATGTATTAGAGCATGTTGTTGGACCGTGGGGGGCAGTTGCGATTAACATCGGTTTAGTTGCTTCACTAGTCGGTACGCTAATTGGTTGGTTTTTACTTGTTTCTGAAATTTCTCATGTAGCAGGAAAAGATGGTGTGTTTCCGAAAGTCTTTACGAAAACAAATAAAAAGCAAACACCTCACATGGCTTTATGGATCTCAAATGGTGTTGCCCAAATTATATTTATAATCGTTCTGTTTTCAGAATCAACATATCAAATTATGTATTTCATTGCATCAACATCAATTTTATTACCATATTTATTATCAGCATTATTCCAATTCAAATTAGTCATTACAAATGAATTAAAAGATGCAAAAGTAAAAAATGGCGCATTAGCTTTAATTGCCTCAATTTACTCTGTATGGCTTATTTATGCAGCTGGTTTAAAGAATTTATTGCTCGTTTCAATTGTATATGGAATCGGGATTGTTGTTTACGTGTTTGCAAGAAAAGAAAAAGGGAATCGTTGTTTTACAGGTATAGAGAGATATGTAATGTGGGCAATTGTTGTTGCAGCTTTCACATCACTTTATATGTTGTTAACTGGAAATATAAAAATGTAAAAGTCCTTTTCATTTAAAGGGCTTTTTTCTTTGTTTGGAGAATATTTAATACATAAGATATTCAGGAGGGATGAAAATGGAAGAAAAAGAACAGTTGTCTCGAATAATTGATTTAGCCAGCGAGTTAAGGAAAGTATTAGTACAAGAATCTTTTTTTAATCATCATCCTGAACTACGAGGAGTGATTGAAAATTTAGCGAGTTCTGTAGAGAATTTAGCGGGATTACAGCAAAATAAAGATGAAAATGCAGAAGATCGATTACGATACGTACTTGCTAAGATGAAAATTGCTCACAATGCTATTTTACAGGAAAAAAAAGCATTTCCTTCTCATTAAAATACGTTTTAATTATGAACCTGGCGGATAACGTCAGGTTTTTTATTTCTAGTTTTTCTTTTCTTTCATACACTAAGAATAGTATGAAAAAAAGAAGGTGACTAAGGTGAAATTACATAAAGCTCTTCAGCCAAGTTTTATAAAACGAATGTACTATATGAGGTTTATCGGAATATTTGCAAAAGCGGAGAGAGAGAAGAATGGAGAAAATTTCTTTGTACAATGTTTATCACCGGTACCATTTACTTTACAAGAACAATTTAAAAATGAACATTATGTATTTGAAGGTTTATGTAGCAATAAAAAAAATGAAAAAATCTTTTTGGAATTAAAGAAGAGAAAGTTAGAAAAGCAATTGGTCATGTTTCGTCTCTACTATGAAAGAGGAAATGTATACGTGGAGTTAATATGTACAGAGGAACCGAGAGAAATAGCAACTGGCTATAAAATGATTCCAGCGCCTAAAGTTTCCGATTACAAAAAAGGAGAGTCTTTAGAACGAAAACTTAGTAAAGGTTATTTATCATTTCTTATGCCAAAATTCCCGAAAGACTTTGAGCCTCCTGAATTATTGTGGCACAATGGAAGGTTATATGGAAATATATCATTAAAGTCATCAATTAGTTCCATTGCGTATTTTGAACAAAATCGGGAATGTAAATATATAGAATTTAATGATTGGATGAAGCATGTAGAAATAGCGGTAGAAGACCAATTGTATTTTGTAAGTGATCAAGTGTATGGGCAATTAAAAAAACGAATTATTGAAGAAGGTAAGCTGGTTGAAATAGAGGATATAAAAGTACAAAAAGATGAATGGGAATGGGATGAGCGTGAATTATCCTTTTTACAGTATGTACAAAATATGGTGCGCAATAAAGGACTATACTTGGATGAAACGGATATTTATAACTTCCATATCAGTGTAAAAACAAATATGTTAACGATCCTTGGTGGCATACCAGGCGTTGGAAAATCACGTTTTGTGCAAGCTTATGCAGAAGCACTTGGATTACACTATGGGGAAGAGTTGGTTTGGATTCCGATTTCTCCTTCGTACCAAGAACCACATGATTTGCTTGGATATCTTCATCCAAATGGTACTTTTATAGAAAGTGAAACAAAGTTAGTTAGAGCGTTAATGAAGGCGAAAGAAAATCAAAATCAATTGTATATCATCGTTTTTGATGAAATGAACATGTCACATATTGAGCATTGGTTTACACCATTTTTATCTGTTCTTCAACTTGAACAGAAAAATCGTATGTTGAATTTGTATGAGGGTGCGCAGGGGGTAGAAAACGAAATTCCATCAACAATTGAAATCGGAGAAAATATTATATTTGTAGGTACTGTAAATTTTGATGAAACAACGAAAGAGCTCTCCGATCGATTATTAGATCGAACAAATTTAATTACTTTACAAAAAATTCCGTTTTGTGAGATGGGCATAGCACAAGAGAAAGTTGTATTACAACCCCCTCTGAAAGTAACAGCGGGAGAATTTCGGATAAATTGGATTAGAAATAAAGCGATGATTGAGGTGTTTTCTGAGGAAGAGTTAGAGCTATTAGATAAGTTGCATGCTGTATTGTCATCACATGATACGTCAAAGGGAATTTCTTTTCGGTGTGCAAATGCAATTGCTACTTACTTGCAAAATATACCGTTCCAAAATAATCATTCTTATATGATCAGCAGGGAAGAGGGTTTTGATTTACAAATAAAGCAACGTGTACTGACGAAATTAAGAGGGACCGAAATGACGGTTGGTTCATTACTTTCTGAAGAAGTAAAAAGAGGAGCGACTTTAGTACCTCTTTTGCAATCTCCACTTGCAAACAGAGTCTCTACATTTGAACACTCTTTAGCATATATAAGAGAAAAACGTAGAGAACTGGAGTTGTATGGATATGCGAAATGAAGAGCAGTATAAAACAGAAATTGTTGATACGAAAGAAACACTTCCTTTTGTATTGAAATTAATTATTGGAACAGAAGGAAAAGGGGATCATATTTTATTAAACCGTCTTTGTACATCTACTACAGCATTAGTTCAATGTATTTATAAAATACAAGAATTAAAACCGATTAGATTGCATTACTATTATGAGAATCCAATGAATATAACGTTTATATGGAATAAAGTATATGAGGGACAGAAAAATATAAAAGAGTCACAGTACGAAATAAATGAAAAAAAACAAAAGGTATTAATATATGAACACGGGAAAACAGAGTTCTTTTATCCATGGCGATGTGGTTTGTATCATTTTGAAGTGCGTATAGAAGAGAAAACGTATTATGGTGCTTTTCAAGTCGTACCAAAAAATTTTTTTGATGATCAATTTGAAATGATTCAAAACTATGTAAAGTCCATTTTAAATGAGTTAATTTTAGATAGAGGATATTATAAAAAGACGTTCTCTGCACTAAGCGATATTGAGGACTCTTCTTATTTAGTGTTACTAAGAAAGTTGCCGCAAAAAATGAAAAAGATAAAGCGAATTTTTAAGAAGATAGAATCGAATTTTAAATTTACACATGAATATAAATGGGAAACAAAGGAACGAAAGGCAACGAGAAAAGGAACTATAATGGCAGAAAGAAAACCTTATGCAAAATATTATAACCGTAAGTTTATAGAACAAAAAAATAGTAAGGAAAATGCATTTCTTAAATTTAAAGCGTTGCAATTTTATCAGTATTTACTTGAAGCGGAAAGTTTTTTACGTCAAACAATTGAAATTTTAGAAAGAGCAAAAAAGAAAAAATCAGAAGAATTTCAAGCTGTTAAAACGATCATGCAAACAATTGAGCGAAATGGATCTGTGACCGATAGAGAGAAGCAAAAATATAAAAATATACATTTACTAAAAGAAGCGGATGTAAGGAAAAGCTCTGTGAAAATACAAGAGTATAAAATATTAGCGCATATTGTGCATGAAAGTGTACAATACTTTAAAACTTTAATGTATTCTCCATTTTGGAGAGAAGTTTCTGAAACAGGTCACATGAATGCAAATGAGTTACCTATACCACATCAGCAATTACTGCATTATTTAGATTTACTTCCACAACATACAGATCAATCACCATCTTTATTATTTGTATATAAACCAACGTTTTTAGTGTATGAATATTACGCTTTTTTTATCGTTATTTCAATGCTGGAGCAAATGGGTTTTGAAGCGAAGCATTCCATTCGTGAGCAAATACAAGAACATTTTTATGTAGATGGATTACAAGATGGAACGACAGTAATTTTACATCAAGATGATATAAAGGTGCATGTCGCATTTAATGACTTAATTGAAACACATCCTCTTATTGCATTAAGTAAGGGGAGTAATTTTTATAATGGTGAAGACACAAAAAAGCCAGATATTCGCTTAGACTGTTATGTAAGGGAGGAAGAGAAATACGTATATAAATCTTCTATTATTATTGAAGTGAAGTATAGCCCAATGTACAATATTTTTCAGCACGTTGGAAATACGAAAGCAACTGAGCAAATGTATAAGTACTGGTCTATAAAGTACGTAGAAGAACAGAATGGAAAGCGAGTATTTCATCGAAGGGCAATTTATGAAGTCATTTGTGTATATCCAGGAAGTCATATGCATAGTAAAAAAATTGAATCTGGATGTGGTGTTTTCTTGCAATTATATCCATATAAAACGAAACAAGGGGAAGAGAAATTAGCTGGAAAACATGGGATGGTTCAAATTTTTGATAAATGGTTAAAAAGTGTAAATAAGTAAAATAAATCCTTTTTTATAAAGGATTTTTTTAGATTAAGAAGAATTATATGCTATATGGACAGATGCGCGATGTGTTTTGAATTTGTAATGGGATACACAGATGTTTTGAATAGAATTGTGCATGCGGGATAAAAGACGATTATGTTGGAATTTAATTCATTTTGCAGAATATAATAAGTCATAAATATTTTTAGTTGCATACGAAGGTTTGTTCTTATATGATAGATAGTGAAAGCGTTGTCAAAAAACAGAGCAACGATGGGAAAGGCGGTTAAATATGTTCCAGCGTGTTCAAACAAAGGAAGAACATTTTTGGTTCGAGCAACTATGGGGAGATTTTTGTGAAGAAAGAAACTTAATGTTTGTAGAACGTAATTTAAATCCATCACGATTTTTATTAATAGAAGATGATCATCATATTGGTACAGTAGAATGTATTAAGTATACGGTACCCGAACAATCAAATTCTGAGTTTTTCTATCCGTTTTCTAAAAATGAATTAGTGAAAGATTTGAAAAATGTGTATGAAATAGGTAAGTTAAGTATTGCGAAAACGTCACGCGGGAGAGGACATTTCAAAAGGTTAACAGCTATTTTATTTATGCATGCGTTAGAAACGAAAGCGGAATGGTATATTGCAGCAGTAACAAAAAGAATGTATATGTATTTACTCACACTCGGTTTCCCAATTGAACCGATAGATAGTCCATTTCAGTTTCATGATACTTTACAAGGTGTACCAGTTCGAATTCATGCTCGAAAAGGAGTTACGCATTTGTATTCTTTAAAAGAATTTCGTGATGTGATTCAAGGGAATGCTCAGGCACAGGCATTAATTGCAGAATACAGTAAAAATATTATGTTAACAAAATAAAGAGAAGTGAATATGTATAAGTATAGATAATGATGTGTAAATAGAATATAATTCTTCATAAAAAAAGACCCTTATTATTTTAATAAGGGTCTAAAAATTATAATCCAAATATACTAAAAATCATTTTACGACGCTTTGGCTTCTTTTCTCTTTCATATGACGGTTTTGAATCGGGAGTAATATATATTGGTTCTTCTTTCTTAAGGGCAGCTTCTAGTTTTTGAATTCGTTCTAACATTTCCTCCATTTCGCGGCGATGCTGTAAGAGTTGATACGTAACGACATCGTTTGCTTTATCTTGCATTTGCTCTTCCATACGATCTAGCCTTCTCGTAATGGTGTTTAACTGAGAAGCGAGTTGCTCCAAATCATTCGATGATGAGTTTTGAGCAATTGTGTTTACTTGAGTTTTTAATTCTTCAACATCACTTGATGATGTTTTTTGAGTAGGCTGAGAGGTTTGAGTCTGTTCTATTTGAGAACGATGGTATTCTAACATTTGTTCTAAATCATTTTGTGTAAAAATAAAGTGACCATATTTATTTTTTTCTATTGTAAGATTTAATTGTTGTGCAATCCGGACAACAGCCTTTGGGCTAACACCTAATTTTTTTGCGATAAATGGTGTTTTATATTCCAAAATAATCCCTCCTATATATATCCTGTTGAATGATTTCGATCTATGAAGTAAGTTCCCTTCTGGTGTGACAAAAGAAGTGGGGAATCGGCAAAGAAAGTGTTTTTTCACGAAATTTAATTGTGAAGAATATATCGTTTATATAACAGTATTTTGTCTTAAGAGTTAAAATAATTTGATTTGACGAGGGTAAATGAATTAGATTATCATAATGATAAATATCTTTTTTATGTATGCATATAATATATAAAAAGGTGGTTGCTAATGTAGAATTTTGTTAGAGTATTAGAATGCTTACTTCACTTGAATAAAATTAAGTAGGAGGTGGCTTCCTTGCTTACACTGTAAGTAAGGAAAAGTATTTGGACATATATAGTATAAGTATAGTGATTGTTTTAATTGCCTTAACGGCATTTTTCGTTGCAGCAGAATTTGCAATTGTTAAAGTGAGAAGTTCACGAATTGACTATTTAATTGCAGAGGGACATAATGGCGCAACATCGGTCAAAACAGTCATTACAAACTTAGACGAATATTTATCTGCTTGTCAGCTAGGAATAACAGTTACAGCTCTAGGGATTGGGTGGTTTGGTAAACCTGCGCTAAAGCAAATGTTTGACACGCTTTTTGCAAATTGGAATATTTCTACTCAACTTGCAGACATTTTTGCTGTAATTTTAGTGTTTTTGTTTATTACTTTTTTACACGTTGTAATTGGGGAATTGGCCCCAAAAACATTTGCGATTCAAAAAGCTGAACAAGTAAGTTTGTTTGTTGCTAAGCCGTTAATTTTCTTTTATCGTATCGCATTCCCATTTATTTGGCTCCTAAATGGATCAGCTCGATTTATTACGAAGTTGCTAGGGCTGAAACCACCGAAAGGACATGATGAGGTTCATTCAGAAGAAGAGTTACGGTTGTTAGTTTCAGAAAGTTATAAAAATGGCGAGATCAATCAGTCTGAATATAAATATGTGAATAAAATTTTTGAATTTGATGATCGTATTGCAAAAGAAATAATGGTACCTCGAACTGAGATGCATATTATTAGTAAAGAAATGCCTGCTGAAGAAGCTTTACAAAAAATGTCTCAGGAAAAATATACGAGATATCCAGTTGTTGATGGCGACAAAGACCACGTAATAGGTTTTGTAAACTTTAAAGATATTTTTACAGATTTTGTGCAGCATAAAGCAGTTAGTAAAAAGAAAGTAGAACAATATATTAGGCCAATTATTTTAGTTATCGATTCCATCCCTATTCATGATTTGTTTTTAAAAATGCAAAAAGAAAGAACACATATTGCTATATTGATAGATGAATATGGTGGTACATCTGGACTTGTTACTGTTGAAGATATTTTAGAAGAAATCGTTGGAGATATTCAAGATGAGTTTGATACGGATGAACAGCCAGAAATTCAACAAGTTAGTGAAACAAAAACGATACTAGAGGGTAAAGTGCTTGTTAGTGAAGTGAATACGTTATTAGGTTTAACGATTGATGATAATGATGTTGATACAATCGGTGGTTGGATTTTAACGAAGAATATAGAGATTGCTGAAGAAGATTCCATCGAAATTGAAAATTATAGATTTTGTGTGAAAGAATTAGATGGACATTATATTAAAAGGTTAGAAGTTACAAAAATAGTAGAATCGATTGTTATTTTAGAAGATGAAAAACAAATTTCGTTACAAGAGCAAATTAGTTCGTAAACTCTGCTATATGGCAGAGTTTTTTTGAGTATAATGTTCCTGGAGAGATAAGGGCTATGATACAATAACACAAGTCAGACCTTTCACTAGATGAATTATTATTGTGTATATTAAAATGATTTGATAAAGCAATAGAGGAAGGAAATCATTCACGTTACGGTCTACAAGCAGGAGTATTCATGAATAATTTGTTCAAAGCAATGCGTACGATTGATGAGTTAAAAATTGGTGGTGTGAAAGAAAGTGACACGGGGCGTGAAGGAATTCAATATACAATAGAAGAAATGACAGAAATGAAATTAGTGTGTATTAAAAAATAAAGTAGGATAGCACTTAAACAGTGCAATAAAAAACGAGTAGGAAATGTTTACGATTCCATACTCGTTTTTTTATTGTTTTTCTACGTTTCTCGGAACGATTTAATTTAATCAAGTGTACCGTTTACTTCATTTCTTGTTTGAAAATAGTATCTTCTACATAAATTTGTTCTTTATCTACAGCGGTGCTATGTGATAGTACTAAACCGATTGGTGTTTCTGTTCCTTTATTTTGAACAATTGTGAAAGGAACATTTTTTTCATTTGCTAATTTAATGTATTTTGATAAATGTGGGTAAGCAATGCCACCATTTAGGAATATTTGTAATGATTGAGAAGGACGCATACTACTCGTTACTTCTGTATATACATTACTTTGCATTACTTGACCGATAGTTAAAGCGATTTCTACACGCTCACGTAATGTAGTTAAATACATATTACGTTCTTCGGGTTTGTTTTGCTTTTGGCCATAAATGCCTTCTTGGAGATAATCTTCCACATTTTTATTTACCATATTTTTCACACCTTTCATTTTCTATTGTACGCAAGAATGAAGCAGGATGCAAAAAAAAGACGAATGAAATGTAATAAAGTTTGAATGAAGGGGAGGAAAGGAGAATGAATGAATGTAACAATTTATAAAGAAACGAAAAAAAATTTTATCAACAGATATTAACAAAATGTGACAATAATCTATTAACGAATTACGATTTTTATGTTAATATTCAAAATATAAAGGGTATTCGTCGTATGGAAATGGAGGAAATGGGGGTTTTTCCAATCGATAAGGATATTAAAGAAGTATTTTGTTCGCACTTGAAAAACAACAGGCACCAATTCGTAGAGAACTGGAAAAACAAAATGATAATTTCCGAAAAAGATCCATTTAAACAAGAGGTAGTTCAAAATGGAGAGGATTTATTAGAGTTAATTATTGAACTGACCATGGAAGATAAAGGTATTGATTATCTTCAACCATTATGCGAGAAAATTGCTATTGAGCGTGCGGGGGCAGATGCGAATATTGGAGATTTTGTCTATAATGCAAACGTGGGAAGAAATGAACTTTTTGAAGCGATGTGTGAATTAGACGTAAGCGCTCGTGAACTAAAACCAATCATGGCTCAAGTACATACTTGTTTTGACAAATTAATTTATTATACCGTTTTAAAATACTCCGAAATTATTACGAAAAATTTAGAAGAAAAACAGCAATATATTAATGAAACACATAAAGAAAGGCTGACGATTTTAGGGCAAATGTCGGCTAGTTTTGTACATGAATTTCGTAATCCGCTTACTTCAATAATGGGATTTGTCAAATTGTTAAAAACAGATCATCCTAATTTATCGTATTTAGATATCATTTCACATGAATTAGATCAATTGAATTTTCGAATCTCGCAATTTTTACTCGTATCGAAAAAGGAAATGTGGAATGAATCAGAACGGTTTTGGCTTAATGACTTGTTTCAAGATATTATACAGTTCTTATACCCGAGTTTGGTCAATGCAAATGTTTCAATTGAAAAGAATTTGCCATATCCAATTCCACTTGTTGGTTATCGGAGTGAAGTGAGACAAGTATTTTTAAATATTTTAATGAACTCAATCGATGCTCTGGAATCAATGAAAGAAGAGCGAAAAATTATCATTGATGTATTTGAAGAAGAACAAGCTATACGAATTGTAATAAAAAATAATGGACCAATGATTCCGGCAGAAAATGTTGAAACGATTTTTGAACCGTTTGTAACTACTAAAAAGTTAGGAACTGGTATTGGGTTATTTGTATGTAAACAAATTGTAGAAAAACATAATGGATCTATTATGTGTCGTTCAGATAACGATTGGACAGAATTTCAAATTGCATTTCAAAAATAAACAGTCTACACCAAATAAATGGTGTAGACTGTTTTAATTTGTAAGTATAACAGCTTCTAATTTAGGATCTTTCGTTGAATAACCTACTATTGAAATGGTATAAATTACATTCGGTTCAACATCGAATTTAGGTAAAGTTAACAGAACTTCTTTGTTATCTGCGAGTGAAACTTCAATATCTGCTGTACCAGGGCTTACTTGTATGAAATCTGTTGTTTGTTTAAATAGTACATTTTCAAATAAATGATCTCCACCTTTCAAATCTACATTTACAACAGGAGTATCGGGAGAAAAGTGTGCAAAGCGGATTTTCGCTTGACCAGATGGTAAATGTGTATTATCAAGTATAGGTTGTAACTGTAGATGATTGTCACTATTTATGGCAGCAAGCGTATAAGTATGATTTCCCATTATTGGTACTAAGGCTGAAAAGATTGGCGTTTCGTTCCCGACAGGGACAATATCTATGCGATATTTACCTTGTACTAATGATAAATAAGGACTAAATTGCTTAAAGGAAATGCTTTTAATGACCTTTTGTCCATTTACTAAAATATCTACCGCTGGCGTGTTTGGAGCAGCGTGAAAAATTCTTATATGGGAGGGTAAAGTAGATTCTTGTGCATCCCTTTTTTCATATGCCTGTACAAGTTTTGTAAGAGCATCGTAATATTTCATATATAGTTCTACATATTTTTTGGGATTACTATGTTGATAGTAACGAGCAAGCTGTTCGTAACGGGCAGCTTCTTGTCCATATTTTTCGATTTCATATTGAGACATGAACATTCCTCCTTTATCATCATTAAAACTATATGCGAAGTGAGAAAGAGGTTATGCGAAAAAAGCTGTTTTTTTAACACATTATCCGAAAGAAGTCTC
>NZ_NUPZ01000056.1 GCF_002584985.1 Bacillus sp. AFS029637
TTAAGTGGTGAGTAGTTCAACTTGGAAGTAATCAAGCAATGCAACGAAAAAGGAAAAGTGGCAAGCAGAGATTTGCTTTCAAGTAAAAGCAAAGAATCAGAATTTGTTTTATCCCCTCAGCAAATCCGCCGCCTGGATATTTTAGAAAGTGAAGGATTTGTTGTAAAAGGCAGAGGGCGGGCAGGTACAAAGATCACTGATGTCGGAATAGAGTATTTGTATTTTCTTAAATCAAAGTCTGCTGTGTATTGCTAAAGAAATTATTCCTATATTTTGATTGTGGATGGAAATGATATAATTAGCCATTACTAAAAGCGATAATACGAACATTTGAACTTTTTTATAGCCGTATAACAAAAAAGCGCTATTCTTTCTGTAGAATCAAAGGAAAGGATGGCGTTTTTAGGTACTGGGTTATATAAAGATGGTTGATGTTAAGTCATCTTTTATTTTTTATTTAGCTGTAGAGATGAATTAATTTCACGTACCGTATTTCATATTAATAAGAAAAATTCAGTAATACTGGGATTTTAAGTGATTCAATTATCTTTATTCCCCATAATGGACCGAAAGATAAAAAAGGAAGCGGTTAGCATTTTAAAGTTAAGAGACTTGCATGATGAGCTCTATATTACAATTATATATGTTATGAAATCTATATCTAAAAAGGGGTGATTTTAATATGTCAAACTTAAAACAAAAGAAACTAATATTAGTGTAATTGAATTTATTGAAAGTGTTAAAAATCTTAAAAAACGTAAAAACGCATATCAATTATTAGATATATTTACTGAAATAACAGGCTATACAACAAAAATGTGGGGACCAAGCATTATCGGCTTCGGTACATACCATTATAAGTATACATCCGATTATGAGGGAGATGCTCCATTAATAGGCTTTTCCCCAAGAAAAGCTAAAATGAACGGAGTTAACCCAAAACAGTAAAAACGAGTGAGATACACAAAATGTTCGTTCTAGGGCATTATGAAATCTTAACTTGATGACGATGGGGTCCCCTTATGTTTGTGAATTTATTCCTGGTTATATTCGCATATTCATCTTTTTTTAAAGATATTTACTATAGAGGGTAGGTATTATAAACTAGCCTAGGCAGTAACGAATACGTCTTTTAAATTTCTGAAAGTTAAAGTTTAAGAGATTCATATGTAATTTCTTTTTAAGAAGATTTTGGGAGGAGAATTCTTTTTTTATGAAGCATCGAGTAGTAGCAGCAGGTATTTTAGCAGTAAATTTATTAACATATCCAATTAGTGGGTTAGCTCAAACAAATACATTTCCAGATGTACCTGATTGGGCAAAAGAATCAGTTAATTATTTAGTTGATAAACAGGTAATTAGCGGAATGCCAGATGGTACATTTGCACCAGATGGTACATTAACACGTGCTCAAGCGGCAACAATCATGACAAAAGTTTTAGGGTTACAAGTTAATGAAAATGCGAAACCATCTTTTAAAGATGCACAGAATCATTGGGCAACTCCGTATATCGCAGCTGCTGAAAAAGCAGGGTTCATTGCAGGAGAAGGAAACGGTATATTTAATCCGGATGGACAAGTCACTCGTGCCGCTATGGCAGCTATGCTTGTGAATACATATAAATTGGATCAAGACGTTAACGGAACGTTAACTACGAAATTTGCAGACTTAAAAGGCCATTGGGGTGAAAAGTTCGCTGATATTTTAGTAGAATTAAATATCTCTGTCGGTACAGATAATGGTTGGCAACCGGATACCCCTATAAAACGTGTAGAAGCAGCACAGCTTACTGCCAAAACTGATATGTTGAAAAATGGCGGTCAACAGCAAACGAAAACAATGTATATAGATAGAAAGTTCATAACATATCATCAGCCATCACTATCATCAGGTATTACATCAAATCAACATGAACCTCAAACTGTTACCATAAAAGAGGAGCGAGATGGCTGGATTAAAATTGTAACGGATCAAGGAGATAAATGGACGCCATTAATAGAGAAAACAGAGTATATTGATAAAACCTTTACTACATATCAAGAAGCATCACATTCTTCTAAAGTGACGGGAAAATATGCTCCGCAAACCGTAACAGTCATTGAAGAAAATGGAAGCTGGATTCGTATCCGTACAGGTGCTGGTTTCCAATGGATTGATAAAAATCAATTAAATCAAGCAAACTTCTTAGAAGGAAAAGCAATTATTATTGATCCAGGTCATGGCGGTGTGGATCCAGGACACGAAGGCGTAGACATGGATGAAAGTAAAATTGTATTAGACACATCCTTACGCGTACAGAAATTATTTGAACAAAAAACACCATTTACTGTATTGCTAACACATGATACTGACATAAGACCAGGAACAGATGCAAAAGATTCTCTAAAAAAACGAGTAGAATTTGCGCAAGCGAATAACGGGGATATCTTTGTAAGTATTCATGGAAATGGTTTTGACGGAACTGCTCAAGGTACAGAAACATACTATTACAAATCTGCAACGAGCCAAACAAACCCACATGTAGATGAAAGTCGTATGCTAGCAGAAAAAATTCAAAATCGTCTTGTGGATGCACTTGGAACAAGTGACAGAGGCGTAAAAGATGGCGACTTATATGTCGTTCGAGAAAACACAATGCCCGCTGTATTAACAGAACTAGGATTCGTTGACAACAGGATAGAGGGTGAAAAACTATCCTCTCCAGAATGGAGACAACGTTCTGCAGAAGCGATTTACGCTGGTATCTTAGACTATTATGAGTGGAAAGGTAATGACGTTTCTTCTTATCGTTAATAATAGATTTATAGAATAGAAATGAGAAAGAGGTTGCCTGAAAGTGGGCAACCTCTTTTTGTTTAGGGAGTATTAACGGGAAGGCGATATATTTGATTGAAACAGTAGAACATGGGGTAGTGACAGGATTACTGTTATAGACGGGCTACCGCCAGCATTTCGGAAAAAACCCACGCTAAGAGCATGCAAGATTTTATACAGTTTTTTGGCTAATCCAATTGTAAAATGATAATAAAATTGTTGAATCTCCAAATAAGTCGTTACATTTACAATAAAGTTATTTAAAAATGTCAGTGATGGCATTCAATTAATTCAGTTAACTGAGCAGTTTGATTAATACATAAAGGAAATTAAGCTGGTTTCATAGAATTAATTAGGCAATTCATTATCTTGGAGGAATGACTGAATGGCTGAATTGATTTATCATGTTGCGGTTTCACTGGACAATTTTATTGCGGATCAAGGTATGATAGAAGGAAATATTAATAATTCTCTCTTTTTATTTGAGGGGGATCATGTCCCGGACTTTTTAGCAGATATTCAGGAATACGATGCCGTGTTGATGGGGGGGAAAACATATGAGTTTGGATTTCAATTCGGTGCTAAACCTGGTGAACCTGGATATAAGGGCATAAAACATTACATATTTTCAAACTCCATACAGTTTGAGGCAAACGAGGAAGTTGAACTTATTAAAGGAGATGCTATAGGGTTTATTAAGAACCTTAAAAAACAATATAATGGTAAGATTTGGTTGTGCGGAGGCGGAGAGTTGGCTGGGTCGTTGTTTAAACATAAACTTATTGATCAATTAGTATTAAAGGTTAATCCAATTATAGTTGGTGAAGGTATTTCTCTATTTGGTAGCGTAAAACCACGTCTTAAATTAAAGTTAGTGGACATGAAACAGTATTCTAATGGAGTTATCAAACCTACCTACAATATTATTTATACTTAGAATTATCGTGGAGAACTACTGTTTAAAATTAATTTTAAAAAATAAAATTTCATCCAATTGTTCCACTATTGCAGAAGAATGCTTAACTTATTAAAAAACTTTATTGTTGCTGATTTTTTAAAAATTAGAGAAGGATAAATAAAATTAAACAATTATTCTAAACATCGTTCGATTGTTCGGACGGTGTTATGCGTGTTTATAGCGTAGAAATTAAACAACTTTATTATCATTACACACCTTTTTCTTTTTCATAGTATTTCCCCTTTTTTATCTCATATTTGGCATTATACTCATTCCGATAATAGATTTTAAGTGAAAATCTAAAATAAATTATTTGTTTTCAAATTCCTTTATTCCGACAAAACATAGCAAAGACCGTGCGAGCTTCGTCGATGGATTTTAAAAGGGGAAATTCCATCAATATGGAATTTTTCTTATAGGAGGTGGCGTAGCGCTATGTCAGAAACAGAGATTGTATATACCAGCAATGAGGTCTATGGTCGTTTAGGGGTAAGCGGCAGCACACTTAGAAAGTATTCGGATGTCCTTGAACGTGAAGGGTATGAGGTAAGAAAGAATAGCCGAGGGAGAAGGGAATATACAGAGTTTGATGTTGTACTTATTGAACAGTTAGTAGAGTTGAGTAAACAAGATGGTATGACTTTAGAAAAGGCTGCGAAAATGATTGCAAAGCAGTTTGGAATCCATAATAAGAAAGAGGAATCCCAGGGGGCAGATCCAGTTCCTTATCAAATGCAGTATCAATTCCAGCAACAATATAGCGCTATGATAGATGAGATTAATAAGGTGCAGCAAGCTAACCTTTTAGAAATGGAAAAGAGACTAGGTGATCGTATAGAGCAAAAGAACAAATTAATCGAAGAGGATATTAAAGAAAGAAATAAATTAATAAAGGAAGACATGAAAGATCGGAAGGAACGTGAAGAAAGGATAGAAAAGAGGTTAGAGCTAAGGGATGATAATCTTATGAAGATGGTCAGAGAGATTCAAGATGCAAAACGTACTATTGTATCAGCCCAGGAAGAAATAGCGGCAGCTAGGTTGAAAAAGAAGTCTTGGTGGAAGTTTTGGGGTGATTTATAATTTTATACTTTTATAAAATTATAATGGGATTCAGCCGAGATTTTTCCGTAGAAAAAGGAACCCATAAAGGATTTCTTTTACATTATGCGGTTCTATAATCGTTGTTTTTAAGCTTCTTTCTAGTATCCCTAAATGCCAGGATCATTATTATCGTACATATTAATTTAAGCCAGCGAAACCCCTGGTGGAACATTAGTCCTGGGAAGAATTCATAAGCATATAAGAAACCAATGACAAGGAACAGTCAGAGCATAAATTTCAAATCTTTTAAATGAAACTTGTAATTATGAATCTTTTTCCACATATGTATACATTCCTAGTCTGTTGAATTTCTATAATTCTTATTGATGATATCTCGCATGTTTGCGATAAAGAATAGAAGGAATATGATGCCTATGATGCCGCTAACCCAATAATATGTACCTCCAGTTGTGAATTTATCATAGAAGGAGTAGGCGTTCGAGATTACAGATTTTCCGAACGGGAAAGCCCACTACGGTGCGATAGCACCCCGCTTTAGGGGTGGGATGATAGTGCCACTGAAAACCGTCAGGTTCGTGGTACTTTAAGTATACAAAAGTGTTTTCTCATTTTTGTATACTTTCCTGTTGTAGTTTGTTATACAAACTGATACATTTGATATATGAATGAATATAGAAGAACAAATACAACCGTATCCTTAGTTAACTATCATTTTGTGTTTTGTCCTCGATATAGGAGGAAAATATTCCTTCGTACAGATGTAGAAGAGCGCTTTAAAGAGTTGGTACAAGAAATATGCGACGAATTAGAAATTGTCATTGTCGCTTTAGAGTGTGACAAAGACCATACACATATGTTTTTAAACACACTGCCAACATTTAGTCCTGCTGATATTATGGCAAAAATCAAAGGAGTGACTTCAAAAAAATTGAGAGAGGAATTTCCTCACCTTAAACATTTGCCGAGTTTATGGACACGTAGCTATTTTGTATCTACCGCAGGAAATGTATCGAGTGCGACTATTAAACGATATGTGGAACAACAAAAGACAAGGGGCTGAGAAAGGTGCAAATTAAATGTAGTAATTGCGGATTTGAACAATTTATGAAAGACCATAAATTTAACAGAGAATATAAAGATGACTACAATAAAGCCTTGTTTGTTCTGTGTGAGAGAAATACTTGTGATACTTCCCAAATTAAAATTCCGAATGGTTATATCAGAGAAATGATGTGGCTTGGTTCGTGGTCAATTGTGAGAGATATAACTTTAGACGAATACAAAAGTCTTAAAAGAGCCAGATTTCTTAAGGATTTAGGTGAAGAAAAATGTACCAAACTGTAACAGTAAAAATCAAGCTACTTCCTACAAAAGAACAGGCTTCCATCTTAAATGCTATGGGAAAAGAATATATCTCTACAATCAACGCACTTGTATCTGAAATGGTTGCCGAAAAGAAAACAACTAAAAAGACTACAAAAGATGTTCCTGTAAACCTTCCAAGTGCAGTGAAAAATCAAACTATCAAAGACGCTAAGAGTGTGTTTCAAAAAGTAAAGAAGGCAAAATATAAAATAATACCAGTATTAAAGAAACCCATTTGTGTGTGGAACAATCAAAACTATTCGTTTGATTCCACCTATATCCGTCTACCTTTAATGATAGATGGCAAAACAAAGAAAGTGTCTGTTCGTGCCTTATTGATTGATAAACACAACCGTAATTTTGATTTGTTAAAACACAAATTAGGCACGCTTCGCATCACGAAAAAATCAAACAAATGGATTGCCCAAATTTCTGTCACCATTCCTACCGCTGAAAAAATAGGAACAAAAATTATGGGTGTAGACTTAGGATTGAAAGTTCCTGCTGTGGCAGTGACGGATGATGAAAAAACTCGATTCTTTGGTAATGGCAGACAAAACAAATATGTCAGACGTATGTTTAAATCGAAACGTAAGAAATTGGGTGGATCGAAGAAATTGAATGCGATTCGTAATTTTGATGATAAAGAACAGCGATATATGAAAGACCAAGACCATAAAATAAGTCGTGCAATTATAAATTTTGCTAAAGAAAATAAGATTTCTGTCATTCGCTTAGAACAATTGGCGAACATTAGACAGACGACAAGAACAAGTCGTAAAAACGAAAAGAATTTGCATACTTGGTCATTTTATCGTCTATCTCAATTCATTGAATACAAAGCGAATTTAGAAGGTATTAAAGTTGAGTTTGTAAATCCTGCATACACAAGTCAAACATGTCCAAACTGTTCTAAAAAGAACAAGGCACAAGACAGAAAATACAAGTGTAAGTGCGGATTTGAAAAACATCGTGATTTAGTCGGTGCTATGAATATTCGATATGCACCTGTGATTGATGGTAATAGTCAATCAGCCTAAGATGCTATATGCACTGTCTTAGGAGGGGTAATGAGATGCCCTCATCTTGAAGGCTGTTCAAAACAGAAATGGACTGCGAACGTTTAGTCATTCAAGAATCCCACCCGTCACACCGTTAGGAGTAGGGCTTGCGGCTTTAGCCGTGGGAGTCTCAAAAGAATTACTGAGCATATAGTAGAAATTACTAATGAACCGAAACTTCTCATGTTGGTCACCTCAATTCTAAAAGTTATGACTTTAAATATAATTATACGCACATATGCACACACACATATATATATATGTAAAGATTCACAAAGGAATTACGGTATAGTGTCGAAAAAATAAGAATTATGAGATTTTTTGTTGAATTATGTCGTTTTTAATGCTATACTCATAACAACAAAGAAAGAGAAAACAAAAACCCTTATCTAGTAAGAAATCAGAATTTTTAGTTTTCTACGATCATTTTACTTCTTGTGCCGTAGAAGTTTGTGAATTTTTTTCCACTCTTTCTTTGTTTTACCCTATAAAAGAAAACAACCTGTTTTTATACAGGTTGTTTTCTTTTGTAAAAATTTAATTTGTTGTTTTTATAACGGTTGGGATTACTCTTTTAAAATTAAGAGGTTCTTTTTTGATGTTGATTATTTTTGTTCTAAAATACGTTCAACCTCATCTATTCCTAATTTACTGGCTTTAGCAATCGTTTCAAGTGGTACACCAAGTTCATGCATACCTTTAATCATCTGTATTTTTCCTTGCTGAACCCCTTCTTGAATTCCTTCTTTTTTCCCCTCATTACGAGCATGAGCAAACTTTGCAGCCTCATCCATTAAGGCCTTTTCTCTTGCTTCATATGCTTGACGGAAAGAAGAATCTTGACTCATACGTTCCCACTTATTCATTGCTTTTTGTAAAATCGGATCTTGGTTCATGGCAATGTCCTCCAATGTTTGTGTGAGATACTCATCTTCATTCGCTGGTAATAATAATAACCAACGAACAAACGAATCTTCCCACGGATTAACTTTCTCTTCGCGCCATTGCTGTAGTAACTTTGGAATCTCTACAATATGAACTTCGATATCGTCACTTAATAACTTTTGTTGCTGCTGATTCCAAAGGATTCCTGTTGTATGAAACGCTTCATATTCTGGAAACATCACAAAGTTTAACAAGTTTATGGTAATTGTTTTATGAAGTGAACTATAAGGCATTCCTTTTTGCAATTGAGAGGTGTATAACCTTCCCCAATAATATAAGCTTCGTTTGATCATATCGTGATTGTTATTCAATTGTATTTCTACATTTACCTTTGTTCCTGTATTTAATGTAGCCGAAATATCTAAAATTGATAATTTATCTTCTTCATATTCTCGATGCAAATGTGGATCTTCTAATTGTAGGGCAACAATAGGTGATTCTAAAGAATCTTTTAATATGGCATTTAAAAAGGCAACTAAAATATCTTCATTCCCATTTGTGCCAAATAACTGCTTAAATGCAAAATCGATACGTAAATTTACTAATGAATTGGACATGGTTTTCCTCTTCCTGTTTCAGACTATATCTTTACCTTTATTGTACATAAAACTAAAGTCAATATGCAAACAATCCCCCTATGACTTATATAGAGATATAGGTCTTTCTCTTAAAGGAATACATTTGGAACAGAGAGATTAAGTGAAAAGGAATAAAGGTACACTTAAAAGATTCAATTTTCCGAAAATAAATATTTACAAAAATATTTATTTGAATTAAAATACGAATTACAAAGATTCGACATTATACGACAAAATGAAATTATTTTTCGGAATATTAAAACAACTAGAGGTGAGGTATCTATATGAATCTATTTCGAAAAAAATCTATTTCAGCATTATTAGCACAGTCAGAACAAAAAGGAGCATCTTTAAAAAAAGAACTCGGTGCATTTGATCTTACTATGCTCGGGGTCGGCGCTATCATCGGAACTGGGATTTTCGTTCTTACCGGTGTTGCCGCAGCAGAACACGCAGGACCCGCACTTGTTTTGTCGTTTATTTTATCCGGTTTAGCCTGTGTATTTGCAGCCTTATGTTATTCTGAATTTGCATCAACTGTACCGGTATCCGGTAGTGCGTACACTTATAGCTATGCAACATTTGGAGAATTAATCGCTTGGATTTTAGGTTGGGATTTAATTTTAGAATATGGATTAGCTTCCTCAGCTGTTGCATCTGGTTGGTCAGGGTATTTACAAGGTCTATTAAGTGGATTTGGGATTACATTACCTACGGCTTTAACAAGCGCATATAATCCTGAAGCGGGAACATATGTAGACTTACCAGCAATCTGTATCATTTTTCTAATGACGTTGTTATTAACAAGAGGAGCAAAAAAATCAGCGCGTTTTAACGCTATCATGGTAGCTATCAAACTTTTTGTTGTCTTACTATTTATCGGTGTTGGTGCTTTCTATGTAAAGCCTGAAAACTGGACACCCTTTATGCCGTTCGGCTTCTCTGGCGTAACAACTGGGGCTGCAACTGTATTCTTTGCTTACATCGGATTTGATGCTGTATCAACAGCTGCTGAAGAAGTCAAAAATCCACAGCGTAACATGCCAATCGGCATTATTGCTTCTTTAACAATTTGTACGATTCTATATATCGTTGTTTCATTAGTTTTAACTGGGATTGTACCTTACGATCAGTTAGGTGTGAAAAACCCTGTTGCATTTGCACTACAATACATTCAACAAGATTGGGTTGCTGGTTTTATTTCTTTAGGAGCGATTACTGGAATTACAACTGTATTACTTGTTATGTTATATGGACAAACACGATTATTTTACGCAATTAGCCGCGATGGCTTACTACCAAAAGCATTTTCTCGCGTAAATAAAAAAACAAAAACACCTGTTATCAATAGTTGGATTACTGCCACTATGGTTTCTTTCTTTGCTGGTTTTGTTCCTTTAAGTAAACTAGCAGAATTAACAAATATCGGTACATTATTCGCATTCATCGTTGTATCAATTGGAGTAATTATTTTACGTAAAAAACAACCAGAACTACCGCGTGCTTTTAAAGTACCTTTGGTACCATGGATTCCTGCTTTAGCTGTTCTATTCTGTGGATACTTAGCATTACAACTCCCAGCAACAACATGGATCGGCTTTGCAATATGGCTTGTAATTGGACTTGTTGTTTACTTCAGTTACGGTTACAAAAATAGTACACTACAAAAGGAACAAAAAGAAGACGTAGCATAATGAAAAAGCTGTTGTCCCATTAGGACAGCAGCTTTTTTCCGTTCTGGTACAAAAAATAATATTATTGTGTATACCGAAATTATTCTTGAACTACTCACAACTTAACATCCTTACGGACTGTTTGAAGTGAGAGATTCCTAAGTACAGAAACCTAACAGTTTCTAATTCATTAGGCTATCTCCGTAGTTCCTATGGTTAAAAAGCGAATTGCTTTGTTTCTAAGATTGAGCACTGTATTTCAATCTCTATCGTGATGTGTGCCACAAGAAGGACACTCCCACTCACGGATGGTTAGATTTTTTACGCCTTTGTTTTTATATTCACAATTGGAACATAGTTGACTAGAAGCGAACGTTTTAGATGCCAAAACCACTTGTTTGCTATACCATTTTGTTTTATATTCCAACAATTCCTTATGTCTACGATACTTCTCTTCCATTAATCGGCTGAACTGGTCGGTTATTCGTTGGGAATAATTTATGAAACGTTTCAATTTGTTTTTTGGACATTTCTATTGTCTGTTTCATCACAATCCATTGAACATTTTCTGTACAAGGAGGTGTTGTCAAAGAACCCATGTAACGGAATGACGAATGATCTGAAGGAAGAAGCTGTTTTACATCAATGGTATGCTGCACATCACCTTGTGAATTTTTGTTGTTCGGGAGATTTTCCCACATTTCTGCAAAACCTTCGTTTTTTTGTCCTTCTTTTATCATAATACCTACTACCGCTAACTGACCTTGATCATTTTGATGGACCAGATGTAGTTCCATATCTGCATGTTTTCCTTCAAATTGATGTTCACTTGGTGTATGGAAATGGAATTGTTTTAATGTGTAACGACTTTCTCCAAGCGTGAGATAATCATCAGAACTATTTGCTTTCCCCTCAATACTATGTCCATTATTTTTAATAGAAAATGATATTGGTTGATAATTAATTTGCAAATGCTTAGCGTCCTCACCTGTTGATTTTATTTGTTCCGTTTTGATATCTATCGGAGATTGTTCTTGCCCATTTAAACACATTTTGTATTCTGGTTTCAATTCTCCCCAGTGCTCTGGACCAGTAGGCCCTTCATATGACCATTGCGTATTTTTCTCTGTAGATTTTTCTTGTGTAGTTGTATCCTTGTTTGGCTGTTCTTGTTTTGCTGTGTTACACCCCATCAACACGGCACTCATTGTCAATATAAGGGGAGCTTTATAAAGAAACTTTGAACTTTTCATACTGTTTCCTCCTAAGATGATAAAATATTGTATTTAAAAAATATTGCGTGTAACTAAAGGTTCTGTTACAAATTCACCATAAATATCAAGAATCTAGAGAAGCATCGTTCCATTATTATGCAATTTAAACTTTTAAATAGAAGAATGGGGTATCGGAAGCTATACAGTTAATTTGTGAGCAAAGGAGTAACTGTGCTCATTTCTCAAGTTAAAAAAACTTTATACAAAGCCAGATTGAAGTCAAAAGTTATTAAATGCTATAAGAAATGGAAGCAAGAACATAATACATTTCCTGATTTGCTATTATTCCATGTGTCCTCATTTAGCATTACTTCATTTATTTCGAAACAAGGGCTTGCTTTTCTACTAAATGTTTTGTCCTGTCTATACTCCCCCTCATGTCTAATTGAGATTGACTTTCAATTTATATTCATTATAATTATATATAAATTATTAAAAAAAAATCAATATAGATTTATATTTTTTGATGTGATACTATATATTTCTGGTTTCGTTGTAAAGTTTTCGAAACGAAGTTATGCTTTTGAAAAGATAAGCGGAAGCGTTATAAGTTAATGTTTTAAAGTAAAACATTTCAAACAAGACATTATTTGGGTGTTTTTGCTCAAATCTGCGAAATGGAGGAATTAGTTTAATTGGGGTCACTTTCCATTACCATCAAGCTAAGAAAATATCCCCAAAATAAAAAATGAATTCTCAAGATGAAAATGTACAATTCTATTTTGAGAGCATCATAAAATTCTTAAGTTGATGGATATATATAGTAACCCATGATAATTAACGACCAGTATTGTTTTGTGAAAAAAATGTCGAAATTATGCGAAATTTGAATTTTTTTGTCTTGTTATACTTTATATTTAGTGCTAAACTCATAATACAAAGAAAGAGTAGCTGAAAAAGATCCTCTTTTAAACTAAAAATATAGAAAATTCAGTCTATTATACGTCTGATTGATATTTACGCTTACTACTCTTTCTTTGTTTTATTTTATATATTATGTCGGGTATAGATAGCGAGGTGACTGAGATGTGATTAGTTGGTAAAAGTAGAGTGTAAGTATTCTGTTATTCTTATGACACCTTAATTACTTAAGTGCACATTTATTACAAATATTTGTAAAGGGGGAATTGAGGCACATTGTGCTGATCTAGCAATGTGAAATTTGGTTTTATGTAAATAAAGAAATAAGCAACTACAATTAATTATGAATCTAGTCGTCATGCGGAGAGTTTAATTGAAGGTTTGGTATAGCGAGATTTAACCATGAAGTTTATAAGTCATGTAGATTGAGATTAAAATTCTAAATTCATAAGCTAACACAAATTAGTGAACGTTACTGTTCATTCTTTTAAAAAGCATAGGACTACTAAATTATAAACTTAAGAAATGATATATAAGAGGTACATGAATATGAATAAACAAAATTGTTTGTGATTTTTACTAAATGAATCAAAATTTTGGTAGAGGTTTAGCGCAGGCAATTAAGGATAGTATTTCAGTGTATATAGAAGGGATTATAAAATAAGGAATTTATCCCAAATGAGGTATTAATTTATGTTTGGTTTTTTTAATTACAAAATCAGTTACAAAAGTTACAGAAACTATTTTTGGTATCCAAATAGTTTTATATTATGGATGAGAGCATGGGTTAATGCCTATAGGAGGGGGCAAAAGGTTCTGGTAAATAAAATTGTGAATCAATATAAAGGTGCTATCAAATTGGTACATACTGATGCTACGAATCTGAAAATAATGAAAAGTAGTATGAATAAACTGATAGCATTAAAATGAAAACGTTATTAATCAGAAATTTATGCTATCCATAAGATGGTAGATGTGATACAAGTTTTCGAGATTTGATAGGGATGATAAAAAACGGAACTTCACCAGTTACAATAATATCAATAACTATTAAATTTGTAAATAGTAAACTTAGTAAAATAAATGTTAGATTAAAGAATTGAAGCCTATTGGAGAGAAGAAAAATCGTTTATAGAAATCTATTTTCAAGTTTTTTAGTTTATAACAGTTGAAAGAAACCGAATACCATCAGCCTATTAAATCATTGTCATTGTATATCCATATTAGAAGCCATCTAATTATAATTTATAGGAGAATGACATGATAAAAAGAGTGACTTCGATTTTTTCGATTATAATGATTTTTATATTTACTATAGGTCAGAATTTCACATCTATAATAGTAAATGCACAAGAATTAAATAAAACAGGACTAGTTGATAGTTTTATATTCGATAAAACGGAACTAGGTGTCGGTGAGCAGACGAGAATACGCGTTAATTTTAGTGAAAAACCTGGATTGGAAATAAAAACGGGAGATACATTAACATTAGCGTTGCCCCCGGAATTAAAAGGATTCAAAGGAACGATTCCATTGAATAATGAGCAAGGGCAAAATTTTGGTACTTGTCAAATCAATACAACTAATGTGGTATGTACATTTAGTGATGTAGCTGAGAAACTTCTAAATGTTAGGGGGCATTTTTATTTTCAAATTGAAGCGACTCAGGATGTAGCAGCGGGAGAAAAGAAAACAATCAATACAGATTTAGGTACAAATTTAGAGTCTCAAAAAGTAACGATTACTGGTCCAACTAATAATGGGGGAAGTAGCCCTGGATCAATGCACTCTAAAGGGGGCAATATTAAACCGGAAGATACCGATACATTAAATTGGTGGTTAAATATAAATGGTGCAAAACAAAATGTAGATACAGATATTGTTTTGACAGATACTTTGGGACCGGGACAAACACTTAATCAAGATAGTTTCCGTATTGGAGGATTTGCCGCTCCAATGACACCTGAAGCATTCCAAGCCCAAGGTTATGGAACGGTTACTTTTATGGGTGATAACGCGTTTAAAGTTGTGATGAATAAGGATAAGGCAAGTGGTATTACTTTTGCTTTCTCTTATACATCTACTATAACTGCAAGTGGAAAGAGTCAACCATATTTTGATAATCAATATACGGTTGATTACAAGATTACGAATGAAAATCCTGTATCAACGTCGGGTAGTGCTAGAGTTAACAATATCGATCAGGGCGGTGGTGCGCAAGGCGATTTACCTCCTAAAGGAACGCTAAGAATTGTGAAGCACATTGCCGGAGATGAAACAAAATTTATACCGAATGTTTCATTTAACTTATATACAGAGTCAGGTCAGCAAATTGGTGGTACGTATACAACGGATGGACAAGGTATGGTGGAGGTTCCAGATTTAGACCCAGGTAATTACTATGTACAGGAGATTGCAGGTCCAAACTATTTGGATTTTGATCCTCAAGTAAAAGTGCCTTTTACAATTGATGCGAGTGCTGAAAAAGGCGTAAAGCTTACTATTCCGAATAAAGTGAAAACGACATCTGTTTCAGGAACGAAAACTTGGAATGACAACAATGCAACAGATCGCCCAGGCTCTATCCAAGTAGAGTTACTGCAAAATGGAAATTCAATCAAAACACAAGATGTATCAGCAGCGAATAACTGGAACTATACGTTTGCAGATCTACCAGCATATGATAATGATGGTAATACTTATACGTATACAGTAAAAGAAAAACCGATAGCGGGATACAAATCGGAAGTAAATGGCTACAACATTACGAATACAAAAGATGCAAAAACATCTGTTTCAGGAACGAAAACTTGGAATGACAACAATGCAACAGATCGTCCAAGCTCAATCCAAGTAGACTTATTGCAAAATGGAAACGTAATTCAAACACAAGACGTAACAGCAGCAAACAGTTGGAAATATACATTTGCAGACTTAGCACAATATGATGCGAACGGTGTTGCTTACACGTATACGGTAAAAGAAAAACCTGTAGCGGGATATAAATCCGAAGTAAAAGGTTATGACATCACCAATACAAAAGTAGCGAAAATGACAGTAGAAGGAACGAAGGCGTGGAAAGACGGAAATGCAACAGACCGTCCGGCAACAATCAAAATAGACTTACTACAAAATGGAAATGTAGTAGACACAAAAGAAGTAACAGCGGAAAATGGTTGGAAATATACATTTACAAATTTAGAATCATATGATGCGAGCGGTGTTGCTTATACGTATACAGTAAAAGAGCAACCGGTGGATGGATATAAATCCGAAGATCACGGTTATGACATTACGAATACAAAAGCAGCGCAAACAACAGAAGAAGGAACA
>NZ_NUPZ01000057.1 GCF_002584985.1 Bacillus sp. AFS029637
CACCATAACGTAACATTATCAGAAGTTCTCCTTATCAATAATCCCCGACTTAACAACATTCTGTCAAACATCCTCTTTCCCTACGTATGCAGTTTCTTATTCATCCCATTATATCAGTGGTTAAAAGCAATCATTATCTTTATTTCCTTTATTCCATATGTATAAAATTCCGCATGAACTAACGGCCAGCTTATGCGTTAATAATTAACACACGGCCAACTTATGCTTCCGACTCCGTTGAATAATTAGATAATCATCTACAAAAAGAAGTGTTTTTTGGCCAATTTATGCTTTCAACTGTGGCCAACTTATGGGTAAAGTGACAATGGCCTTTTTAGTGTTGTCTATGAGTATAGTTAATTTTCAAAACGAAAGAAAGCTGCATAATTTTTAAAAATAATACCCAACTAGGTGTATTTAGCGTGCTCACTTTTAAGGATAAGTAGTATTTTAAAAATTTTTTAGTTTATTTGAACAAAGGTTTATTTTGTTCCCATTCTTAAATTGATGGGCATGGGTCACACCATATCAAAAAAGAAAATTGTACGTTTAGACACAATTCTGACATGTTTTGAGGTGGATGCTGTACGTTAAGATCATCTTTCTTATTAGATTTATTTTTCTTAATAAAAAAGGCACCCTTTCGAGTGCCTGCCACTATAAGTCATGTTATTTTAAATAATATAGACTCAAGTTTATTGGATTAATAATTTTATAAATTTTGATAGTAGTTACAATAAAATGTATTAAGTTTTAAAACAGCTTGTAATACTTTTTTTGGATCATCTTTTTCAAGCATTTGTGTGATTGCTAAATAATATAACTTGTCATTTAATTGGTTTAATTTTATGGTCATTCTTAATCCTTTAAGTTCGTTTAACATTAAATGATATCTTTTAGCATCGTCAGGATTACTAGGAATATTTTGTTTTATAATACGCTCACAATCTAGAGCTAAATTTATAAATTCATGATGATTTTTCATGTCATCCTCCTAATAATTTTTTATTGTAACCAGCTGTTATCTATCTTATTAATCCAGTATTGCATAGCTCCACCTTCTCTATATTCTTGAACTATACTTGTACCTTTAAGATATTGAGTTTGAGAAGCTGTAAATCCTTTAAGCATTCTCGTCCCTTTAGGTACCGTGATTTTATATTGTATATTGAGCGGATTCCCCCAAGCTTCTAATACGGCTAATTCATTTCTAGTTTCTTCAATATTTCTTTCTTTATCTCCCCACCAATAACCAAGACCATATTTAGATTCTGGTTCACCAGCCTTACTTCTCCTATATAATGTAAGTAGCGTATCAGTCTCTATAATTTCTATTTTTAATTCCTTAAATGCTAATACATCTGATTTTGTATCTTTAAAATCAAAATTAGAAAATCCTGAAGAACGTATTACCTCTCTTTTTAAACTTGCTCGTTCCATTATACTCAGATTTAAATTATCTATTTTATCTAGGGCCTGATTCATTTCTTCAACTGGCCAATTATTCAAATCACTATTTCTAATATAGCTGATTTTTTCTCCTAGATTAGTATTATCATTAAAAACAATAGTCATTTGCTCAATATTGCTTAAATTGATGTTTTTTTCCTGTGCATATGTAACGGATAAAGGAAAATAAACCATTAATAAAATCAACATGATTATACTAGCAAAATACTTTCTCATACTTAATTCTGTCCCCTTATATGAATCTATTTTTAGTTATTTCAATTGGAAATAAAATCTAATTTCCTTAAAATATATTTCCATACCGGTTCTTCTCCTGTAATGACAGAAGCTCTACCAACCATCCCTGTATGTAGTTCTTGTAATTCTTTTGTATCAATTGTGGCTTCTAGTTCATACATATACCCTTTCGTATTTTTATCAAAAGTAGGATATGCTGATACATATGTTATCTGTCCCATTTGTTTATCCGTTTTCTGTAACTTAAACGAATATTGTACTTTATCTCCTTTTTTTATTCCTTTTATCTCTTGAGCTGGTAATAAGATTCTTACTTTTTTTTGTTCTTCTTTTGGGATAATTGAAACAATCTCTTGGCCAGGATTAATTAAATCCCCTTGTTGTAAGATGGAAGGAAATTGTACAATCCCGTTTTTTTGTGCTTTTATGATTGTCGTTTCATTTTGATGACGCAGTCCATCTAACTCTTGCTTTTTAATAAATAGTTCTTGTTCTAGGGATTGAATACGTTGATTCACTGAAATCATATACTCTTCTTTATATTGATTTAAAGCATCTTTCTTTTGTTCTTGCTTTCCTTCTTTAGTAACATCAACTTTTGTTCTTTCATGCTCTAAAGTTTCTTTTCGTTGCTGGATACGCTTTTCTACACTGTTTTGTTGAGATTCTAAATTCCCTATTTTATCATTCATTACTTGTTTTTGATCTTCTAATATATTTTCTTTTGTTTTTTGTTTTTCAATTGTGTCTATTTCTCTTTGGATATTTTCCTTTTCTGCAATTAGCCCTTGTAAAACTTCATCTTGTTCGTTTGAAAATTTGCCATGCTCTATTTTTTTTATTTCATTGTCATTTTCATTTTGTATAGATTGATATCTTTGATCATAAGCCTGATATTCTTCTCTTATTTTTTTATCCACATCATCAGGAAAAGAGGATTTATGAGACCGGATACTCTCTTTCAACTGCTCTAGCATCCCTTTTTGTTTTTCTAAATGTTCTACAATTTGATTCACCTGATTTTGTTTATCTGTTAATTCTTGATTTTTTAATTGAATTAAAATATCTCCTTTTTTTACTTCATCACCAGACTTAACAGCAACCATATCAACCACACCTACAATTTGAGTACGAGACACACTTGCATCTGATTTTCCTTGTATCATTGCCGTTCCCTTACTTACAATATCTATCTTGCTGACATAAGCCCAAATTAAAAAAGTAAATAAACTCATCAAAAGAAAAACGAGTAATCCAGCAATAAAACGAGGAGGCTTTCTTTCCAATAATTCCACACTATCCGTTAATTGATCAAAAGAATAGATTTTACTCATATTGGTTATCTCCCATTACATATGATTGCGATTCTATATGTTCGACATGGACCGTTTGATTCTTCCAAAGACGATAATACTCACCCTTATAGAATAATAATTCCTCATGAGAGCCACGCTCTATAATATTTCCTTTTTCCATTACAAAAATTTGGCTTGCATGTTGAATTGTACTCAATCTATGAGCAATCATAATCACGGTTACTCCTTGTGAACCTAATTCTTTTAACATATCTGTAATATGTTTTTCAGTTGTAGAATCTAAATTACTTGTAGCTTCATCTAATATTAAAATGTCTGGTTTTTTTAATAACGCTCTTGCAATTGCTAAGCGTTGTCTTTGGCCACCAGATAAATTTGATGCATTTTCTTCTAAAAAAGTTTCATAACGTAATGGCAACTCACTAATAAACTCATGTACACAAGCTTGCTTACATACTTGTATAACTTCTTCCAAAGTAACTTTTTGTTCTAAGCCAAAACATAAATTTTCATAAATAGAAGCACTAAAGAAAAATGATTCTTGAGAAACATATGCAATTCGATCTCGTAGTGCAGTACGATTTATCTCTTTAACATGGTAATCATCATAATATATATCCCCTTGTTGCGATTCATAATAATGCATTAATAATTTTGAAATTGTTGTTTTTCCAGAACCACTTTCCCCCACAAAAGCTGCTTGACTACCTGGTTCAATGGAAAAACTTATATTATTTAAAACATTCTTGCGTGTTCCATAACGAAATGTAACATTTGAGCATTCAATCTTACCTGATAATTGTTTAGGAGATACCTTATTATCCTCTTTTTCACTTTTTTCTTGATCTAAATCAAAAATTTCATTTAATCTTTCTCCAGCAACTAATGCAGATTGCATAGTAGGTTGAATTCCGATTAAATTTTCAATTGGATTTAAAAAATAAGCTAAGAGTGCATTATATGTAATTAATTCACCTATTGTCATATTTCCTTTTAATACTTGCATAGCACCAATCCAAAGAATAACCGTCCCTCCAATTAACTCAAGTCCAATCTTAATAGAAACTTGCAAATTAGATAGCATTCCTCTTTTAAATACATGCTTTAATAAATTAACAAAACGACTTTCAGTTTGAAAAAACACTTCTTTTTCAGCGTTATAAGACTTTATAGTTGCAATCCCATTTAAAGATTCTACTAAATAAGAATTCAACTTTGCATTACTCTCCATTTCTTCTCTATTAATAGATTGATATGGCTTATGAAAGGCAAAAATAATACCTATATAAAAAGGTATTAATAATAAAGTAAAACCAAATAAAACTGGACTATGTATATATAATAAAATAGCGCCTAATGTCACCATTACTGTATCAATCATTAATGTCACTGTTATTGTTGATAAAGCATCTCTTATTTTACTTGCATCCATAAATCGAGAAATAATTTCTCCTATTTTTCTTGTTTCAAAAAAATTTATCGGTAATCCCACAACATGGCGATAATACCCTAGCATTAATTGAATATCGATTCGTCTGCTTAAATATAAGATCAAATGCGTACGAAAATAAGAAAGAAGTACCTTAAAGATATACAATATAATAATTCCAATTGATACAATATGAAGCGTCTGTAACAACTGATTCGTCACAATATCATCAATTAAAAATTTAAAATAAAAAGCTCCCAATAATCCAAATAAATTAAAGAAAATAGAAGCAAAAAATAAAGGTACTAATAAATTAGTTTGTTGTTTCAGTAAAAATAAAAAACGAGAAAGTGTACTTTGTAATGCCTTACCTTTTTGGAAATTCTCAGTAGGTGTCATAAGAACTAGAATGCCAGTCCATATTTGGCCGAACTCTTCTAATAAATATGTGACAAATCCTTTCTCAGGATCTGCAATATAAATTTTATTATTTTTAACTTTATAAATTACTACATAATGAAGTAACCCTCCTCCCATCACTACATGTGCAATAGCAGGTAAGGTGATTTTTTCTAATGCTTCAAAATTTGTAGCTTTTACCCCTTTTACTCCAAAACCTAATTTCTCTCCAGCTTCTATTAAGCCTTTTATATTAGTTCCTTCTAAATCTGTACCTGCTATTTCTCTAATTTTTGATATAGACATAGTAAAACCATAATAACGAGAAATCATTGCAAGGCATGCTGGCCCACAATCTTTTAAATCCTGTTGTTTAATACAAGTGAACTTTTTTTTAAACACAATCACAGCCTCTTCTCTTTACATTCGTATATATAATTTAATTATATATAAAAATATAAAAAAAGGATGAAATATGCAATTTTACATATTAAACCCTTTTTTAGGGGATTTATGATATTTTAGATATAACGATTGTTATATTTTGATTCATATATAAAACGATTGAATCATATAAAACAATCTAAAATTATATATTAAAGGGGAATAACATTATGAAAATCAATGAAATGACAGAACAACTTACAGAAAAAGAGCTTCTAGAAATCTCAGCAGGTGGAAGCTGCCTTAATAAAATTGGAGCAGGCGTTGTTAAAGGTATCTTCGCAGGTGGTGCTGCTGGTGCTGCTGCAACAATGGGATTAGGTACAGCAGGTGGCGCATTTGTTGGAGCTCATATTGGAGCTGCTGCTGGAGCAATTACTTGTCTTGGAGAATAAAAAATAAAAGGACTGATATAAATGAAAGAAATTAATAACACACTTACAAAATTATCAGAAGAAGAATTAGAAAACATCAATGGTGGAGGCTGCACTTGGAAAAAAGCTGCTGCTGAAGCTGCTGGTGGAATTATCATCGGTTCTATGGGAGGTCCATGGGGCGCTCTAGGTGGCGGAGTAACAGGCGTTGCATTATGCTATTTAAATGATTAAGTAATATAAGTAAATCCCCCNNGGGGGATTTACTTATATTACAGAAAATAAAATTTAATATAATTCAGCTAATAAAAATAAAAGTCAATAACAATCATTTGACATTTATACAGGTAACAATGTAATATATAAATTACATTAAGGCATATTTATATTCCATTAGGGGGAATCTTATATTGAATATAAAAATGAAATTAACACGTATTGAAAAAGGTTTAACACAAAAACAACTTGCTGACTTAGTTAATGTAAGTAGACAAACCATTGGATTAATTGAAAAAGAAGAATATAATCCATCATTAAAACTCTGTTTGTCTATTTGTATAGCCTTAGACAAAACATTAAACGATTTATTTTGGGAAGGAGAAATAAAATGAAAACAATTATAGAAAAAATACTCTTAGGTCAAAAATCAAATGATGAGTATCAAGAAAAAGCATATACAAAATATATAGCAGAAGCAGGTATTTTAGTTATGTTAATAAATTTTTTATACTTGACTACAAAAACTATATATCTGAAAGAAATTTCTACAGATATTATTGTTTGCTTAACATTATTTTTAATTTTTTGTGGATATATAACTATTAGAATTTTTAAAAGTAACATTGATTTCATTAATATTACTTCAGAGACAGACTTAGAAAAAAACAAAAAGAAGCTTTTAAAAAATACAATTTTACAAAGTATAATCTTTTTTATTGTTTTTAGTGGATCAGGTTATGTCATAGATAGTCCTTCTTCATGGACTTTAAATATAATTACTAGTATATTTTTCGGTATAGCAATCTACTTAATAAATAAGACAAATGCTAAAAAATCTTTAAAAATGAATAATGAATTAAATGATTAATCTATTTATCTAGCTATATAATTGAAAAAAAGGAGGGGTATTTATCATTAATAGTAAATCACCATTCAGAAAAAAATTCCTGTTCCTCTTTATATTTATCTTCCCAGCAGTTTTATTTAAATTCTTTGAGGATAGAGATTTAGTCACAGCTGTAAAAAATTTAATTTTACTATCATTAATAAGTTTTGTTATAATCTTTATTGTTGATACAATATCAAATTTAGTAAACAAGTATGATAAACACAAAAAGTGATTGAATCAGAGGTATTGTTTACACATTAGTGAAAATATAGGTGAATTAAAATTCGACATAAAAAGAGCTAGATTTCCTACTTTAAGGAATATTCGGCTCTTTTGTTGTATTTAGGTTATAATGTGTTTTTTTTATTCTTTAATTATTCTATAAAAGGTTCTGGTGCAAAAACTTCAGGACAATTGCAATAAATCTTGGACATACTGATATTACTAATCTAAAGAAGGTGCGTGATTGGTATGGAAAAGGAAAATGTATTTAAATGGAAACATTATCAGCCTGATATTATTTTGTTAACGGTAAGATGGTACCTACGGTACAACCTCAGTTTTCGTGATTTAGTGGAAATGATGGCGGAACGGTTTTTATCCATTTCTCATACAACGATTATGCGTTGGGTTCATCAGTACGGTCCTGAATTGGACAAACGAATCCGACGTCACCTTAAACAAACAAATGACTC
>NZ_NUPZ01000058.1 GCF_002584985.1 Bacillus sp. AFS029637
TGTGTTTTATAAAATAAGCTTGTCATCTACGTATTTCTGAAGTAATAGATGACAAGCTGTATTTATTTTTTCACATCAATAGGTTTAAAACGCTCACAAACAAGCAGTATATTTTCAGAAAAACTAAGGCTAAGTTCTCAGTTCCTTCGTGAAGAACTGAATATGGGTGTTTCTCCAGTAATTATAAGTAAGATTCTCTTCACTTTCAGTAATAGCCAAATTCTCGTTTACTGTATTTATTGGTGTTCCAGTTACCTCTATTGTACTAATAATTGCTACAGGTAGTGGTTTATTTTCCAAGTCATAGAGAATATGGCCGAAACATGTTGCAGTTTTTATGCCGTCAATTACCAATTTGGCGAGATAATCAGGAGAATCACCAACTGTCCCCGAATAAGTATCCTAATATGTTTGTACTAATGGGTTTATTTGCATTATTACCTTAATTAAATTTAATTCCTTTTATCCTGCTATTTTAGGGGGATAATACTTCCAATCTAAGCTTCAGTAGAAAAAAGAAGTTAGGTAGAAAATGAAATATCCTCGATAGTTATTAAAAACTCACTTTATAGGTCCCGCATGTAATTTGTTTATTTGTAATTCCTTTGAATACGCTGAATGAATATGGTTTGTAAACACGTTCTGTCCACTTATATTCGTCTTTCCTGTATAATCCCATATAATAGACGGGAAAAACCCTTTTTGGGTGTAGCTTCATAAATAAAGTAATTAAAGTATAATCGGCTACTTGTTGCGGCTTGAACAGTATGCTTCTCTTTATTATCACGCTAATATAAACAAGTTGGGGGCGAGTTTATCGGGAATAAATCCAATTAGTCTATAGTTTTTATGTAGCTTATTTGTAATTTGAGTTGTTCTAAAGGTAGAGGTAATACCTGGATAGTGTATCGCCTATATGTACTTCTCTTTCATAAATACAGAAACAGGAAGAAGTTTTCCGGCAGTGCCTATATAAATATAGCGCGGGTGATCTTCATCATATAAAGGTGTTATAAAAACATTATTAATAGCCAAACGATAATTGTTTGTATATAGGCATAGGATAAGCTTCCTTAAATCCTATAATTGGGGCCTTTTATAGAGAAGTTAAGTACGAGTGAAGAACGTTATATAATGATTGCTTAGAATATAAAGAAGAAGTGCTATTACTAGATTCAGACTTTAAGCATAGCTTGTAACAGTATCTATCCCATATTGAAGTGAGTAATACTAGAGGTTTAATAATATGTGACTTATATGAATCTATAGCAATACGAACAGTGTAAATAAGATGGCCAACAATATACGCATAATATGCAAAATGTTTTAAACCTATCTTTTCTAAAACTTTTAGGAATATTACTACCGTTAGCATTGCTACTATTACCACATACATAGGGAAATCATTCAAACTTAAATACTTCCAGCTTTTTAATAAATCTAAGCCTGTCGCTCCAACTATTACAGGAAGAGTAATGAGAAATGAGAAATGAGAACTCAGATGCAGTCTTATAATTTACTTTTACTAATAGATCTCCAGTCAGGTCTAGAATAGCGGTCCATATAAATGAATCCATATGTTTGGAGGTCACGAGCATAATGTTAGTCATTGTAATAATGACCTTTAATATAATAGGAGGTACATAAGCCTTCATTAGAAGAATGAATAGTACAATTTTTAAAGATAAAGGAAGGGAAGTCTACCGCATATTTAAAAAGTTTAGGAGAGAACTTAAAAGTAAAGTGGTGTTAAAACCAGCGAAGTTCCCCAATAGCTCTAAATCCAAAGAAAGAGAATGATAAACTTAGTTATAATAAAGCTAATGCGTGACACCGGGGTAGTTAGTAATTTTTTTAGTGTATCTTCTGTATATTCACGAGTAAATAATTAAGTGACTACTACCTATATAAGGAGAATCCTATAACTAGAGTAGTATATAAGACGCTACCGTCACTAAGAAAGGTGTGACACCAGCCCCAATAATGCTAATTAAAAGCATATTAGAATGTTTTAGTTTTAATAGTGCTGTGTAGAGTGGATTGATCAATTGTGCCATCTCCAACTAGCTTGGTGAAATACACTTCTAATCTGTCTTCACGCATCTTCATTTTTAATACTTCAATATCCTTAAGAATAAATATTTTTTTGATGTGGCCCTGTTGTTCGATAGTGAGAGTAAATACGAATATTCTCTTTATCATGTACTTACAGTTTGCTTTACGCAGCGTATCAAGAGAAACTGCCTCTAGTAATCGTCCAGCATGAAATTTCCATATGCTCGACTAATTGTTCTATCTCGGCTAATATGTTGTTTCTTTTATATGAGTGTTACCTCCAAGAATTAAAAACCGTCCGTACAAATTAAAGAAGGTGTAACGGATGGATTAGTAAAGTAGGGAAGAAGATGGGCTCTCGTTAATGAAATTTTTGTAGGTTCTTATCTAGCTGAACGAGTGCAAAAATATTAAATTGAATTTCTTTATAAAAAGATGTTGACGATTGGAGTGTAGAGGTGTAATATAGAACAAGTCGCCGATGCAACAACGCAGAAAGCGGCAAACGAAATAA
>NZ_NUPZ01000059.1 GCF_002584985.1 Bacillus sp. AFS029637
ACTACTATAATTTCATAACCATTATTCAATAATTCAACACATGTATGACTACCAATATATCCTGCTCCACCTGTTACAAGTATTGCCATAAGTATACCTCCAGTATTATTAAATATTAATAAAAAAGAAAATCATTTATCTTTGATAAAACAAATGATTTTCTTCTCACAGATTTTATTTAGCTATAAAATAATCCGTTACATATTGCGCCCAAATATCATGTCCTTTAGCACTTGGGAAACCAAACTCTTCTTGTAAGTAAGGTAAAATAGCCTTCGTTGTTGCATCAGGCCATGCTCCCCAATGATCCACATATGTATAACCATTTTGCGTCGCAAACTGCTTTAACGCTTCAATTGCTTTCGGATAATTCTTCGCACCATACAATGGGTTCGATGGTTGAATCATAATCGTAGCTCCTTTTGCACTAGTAGAAAGTGCCTGAACGAACTTCTGCGTATTTGCTACAGAGTTGCCATTCCCACTCTTACCATTATCCGTAATAAATGGCGGCTCAAAGAAAATCACATCTGGATTTTCTTTCGCAATCTCTTTATCGCGTTTATTCGAAATTAATTCTTCTGTACTTTCACCCTTATATTCCTTAACTGTCACATTCCATAAACCTTTACCGTAAGCAGTTTCTAAATTAGTCGTAAACTTAGCTGCCCAACCATCTTTTTCAGATGAAGAAGCTTCATCACCAACAATAACAAGATTTACTGCCTTTTTATCTGCCGCAGCTTTCTTCAACTTCTCTTTCACTTCATCCGGTAAATTCTTCGCATATGCTTCATTAAAAGATGACTTCGCATCTTGCTTTTTCTCTTCTTTCTTCGCTCCGCTATCTTTCGATGAAGCCTTTGTTTTCGTTACTTCACTCGTCTGTCCTGTCGCATTCGCAACCTTCTTATTCCAGTATAATTTACCACTCACAATCGAAGCGACAAACAATACAAAAGTCACAAGGACAAGTACTGCTTTCTTATTCATCGATTCACCTCATCTATTAATCTCACAATATATAATACTAATATAAATTTGAGCAAAAATAAACCCAACTCCTTCCAAAGGAGTTGGGTTATTATTACTTATTTACTTCAAGATGTGCTCTTAACTTATTCGTTAAATCTTGTTTCGCTGCATCTGGAACATAGTAGTACCAAATACCGTCAGCGGCTTTGTGACCGTCACCTGGGATTTGGATATCCTCACTGTTCTGCAGACAATTTTTATAATTCATTTGCATATCAAACATTTGATCTTGCGTTAAGTTTGTTTTCACGTTCTTCTGAATTGCTGTTAACACATCACCATAGCTTGATAAAGAAGAGAAGCTTGCGCCTTTCTTAATAACTGCTTGCATTACTTGACGTTGACGCATTTGGCGTCCGAAGTCGCCTCGTGGATCTTCTTTACGCATACGTGTGAATGATAGTGCTTGTTCACCTGTTAAATGAATATTACCTTTAGCAAAATGCTGATTATCTTGCGTAAATTCTAAATCATTATTTACATCTACACCACCGACTGCATCAACAATATCCTTAAATCCTTCCATGTTCACTTCAACATAGTAATTGATAGGAATATTTAAGAACTTTTCTACTGTCGCTACAGACATATCTACGCCACCGAATGCATAAGCATGATTGATTTTATCACTTTTCCCTTTTCCAACGATTTCTGTATATGTATCACGAGGTATACTCACAGTCTTCATTGAGTTAGTTTTAGGATTTAATGTGATGACCATTAAAGAATCTGAACGGCCTTTGTCATCACCACGCTCATCAGCACCTAGTAGTAAAATTGAAACCGGCTCACTATTACTAATTTTTTCTCCAACTTTATTGTTGTTTTGATCACGCTTTAGAGGTTTATGAACTTCATCTAATGTTTTGGATACAGAAGAATATACATTATAAGCGTAAATTCCTCCACCTATGATTAGCACTCCGATAATACCAAGTACCCAAAATAAAACTTTCTTTTTCATTATTTGAACCCTCCTTCTTAACCTTATCATCAACCTAGCTTACAATACATGTAAATTCTATTATACAGAGCATAAAACAATTTAATAAAACTAAATTATATATCAATCCACAGAAAATAGACAAACAACAATTATATATCGTTATTTGTCTACCGTATATCTTAATATTTTTTATTCTTTCTCTTCACCAAACGCAAACTCATGACTACACTTTGACTCTGTTTTGTGCTGAGACTGGTAATACGAACTTCTCGCTACCCCAAGAGCTTTACACATCATATAAATAAAGTATGTTTCTTTTTGACAATCGATAAATTGATGTAATTCTGTATCTTTTATTTTTTCGCGAATATGGCCATAGCCTTTTTTAAAATTCCATTTTCCTCTTTCAGACGAAGCAGTTCGTTCTGCATTCGTTTCAGGTCTCCTATCACAACGATTTCTTCCTCATCAATCGTTGTGATAGGAAAATGTTTCTTAATCCATTTACAAATCGTTACTTCTGCTACACCCTATTCGCTGCTTAGTTCGTTCACAGATCGCCCTGAATAATATAATTCAACAACCATCTTTTTAAATTTTTCATTAAATTTCTTGTTTGCCATACAAATACTTCCCCCTTGAAATCCATTGTAAGGACTTAACTAAGTTGTGTCCATATGACTATACTAACTCCAATATTTTATTATTTTTCATACTTCACTTCCGCAATTCCCCATTCTATTTTCTTATTACCATCTGGATTTTCAAAAACTAGTTTACAAGGTTCCTTTCCTTCTACTTTATAATAAGCCTTTCCCTTTAATTCTTTACCAGGACTCACTACGTCTCCAAAGTTATCTGGGTATCCATACAACTCTAAATTATTGCCTTCTGCATCAAACACACTAAAATCGCCTGCACCTATACCTAGTTCTGTCCCCCCCTCGTTCTTTACATCAAATGTAATTTCCACCACTTTCTTCACTTTTTTATCATCCGTAGAGTTACGTTTATCTGTATATATAACTTTTTCCGGATTGATTTTTAATTTATTTACTTCCTTAGCTTCTCCGATCTCATCTTTACTTTCCCGCCCTGAACATCCTATTAATAAAATAGGTACCAATATACATACTAAGATTATTGTACAAATACGCTTCATATTTTCTACCTCCAAAATAAACCTAAAAAGGAGTTAAATATCTTAACTCCTTTTTAGTGTCCTCTATAAAAAAGTTAACGCCCTTTTACTACTACAATAGTAGAAGTTCCTTCTTTTCCAGTAAAGGATACAGGGACAATTTTCAATTCAGTTCCTGCTGGTGCAAGTGTCTTATCTAGATAGATTTTAAAAGTCTCATTTGTTGAATCTAATGCTCCATAACGAACAAATTTATTATTAATATACAATTTAATCCCTTTTGTACCTTCAGCATATTTTCCTGTTACATAATTATCACCAAAGAAAACAGGCTTCACATCCGGTGCATTTACTACTACTGTGTCAGATAATGCTATAGTTTGTGCACTATACCCATCGATATTATTTTCATCTACTGCTAATACTTTGATTTCAGCTCCTGCTGGTGCTAACGCACGCTCTTTATAAATCTTATATGTTCCAGTTGCCTCATCAACTGCCCCATAACGAATAAATTTACCATTTACATATAGTGCTACTCGTTTTGCTTTTGAATCAATTGTTCCCATCACATAATTATCTATTTCATGAACAGGGTTAATAGTTGGTGCTGGTAAACGTTCTAAATTTTCTTTTTTAATTTTAGTAGTATCCCCTATTCCTTCCTTACCATGTTCAGTTAAAGGTAACACTTTTACTTCATTATTTTCTACACGATATGATTTATCAATAAACACACGGTAACTCCCATCAGGCTGAATTGCAGCAGTACGAATAAATTTACCATTGATATAAAGCGCAACTTTAGCGGTCCCTTCAGTTGCTGTTCCTGTTACATACATATGTGAAGTTGTTAATGGTTTATTAATTTTAGCATTAATGTTTGCAATTGTTTCTGAAACAATTGCTTTTGATGGTTTACTTGTATTACCCGCAGCGTCTGTTAATGT
>NZ_NUPZ01000002.1 GCF_002584985.1 Bacillus sp. AFS029637
ATCGTTTTATTTAAAATGATGTTTATTGGATATTTTTATGGTATTCGTTCTGAGCGTCAATTAGAAAAGGAGATTAAAACGAATATTGCCTACCGTTGGTTTTTAGGGTTTTCTCTATCAGATACTATCCCAGATCATTCTACAATCAGTTGGAATCGCCGTACCCGTTTTATTCATACAAATATTTTCGAAGAAATTTTTGATGAGATTGTGAGGCAAGCGACGGAGCACCGGATGGTCGGAGGACGTGCGTTGATGACAGATTCTACACATATTAAGGCCAATGCTAATAAAAATAAATTTGTACACAAATATAAAAAAGAAAAGGCAAAGTTTTATATAGATGAACTAGAAGCTGCGGTAATCGAAGATCGTGAGGTACACGGAAAAAAGAATTAAAACCTAGAAAGGAAAGTGATACCCCTACTAAAAAAACTCGTATAAGTACTACGGATCCAGATAGTGGATTTTTAATGAGAGATGGAAAACCGAACGGTTTTCATTTCTTAGATCATCGTACGACTGATGCGAAGTACAATATCATTACAGATACCTATATAACGGCTGGAAATATGGCAGATTCCGAGCCGTATTTAGCACGTCTACAAGCTCAAAGTGATAAGTTCGGATTTGAAGTGGAAGCTGTCGCTCTTGATGCAGGTTATTTTACAGGTTATATCTGTAAGAAGTTATCAGAAAGAAATATATTTATGGTGATGGGGTATCGCCGATTTGGAAAGCGAAATAAAGAAGTACCGAAAAGCCAATTTAAATATGTAGAAGAAATGAATGCATTTGCTTGTCCGATGGGATGTATTTTAGAGTATGCAACAACGGATCGCGAAGGATATCGTCAATATAAATCGAATCCAGAAGACTGCGCTGTTTGTCCGTTACGTGAGGTGTGCTTTTCAAAGAAACAAAAACAAAAAGTTATCACTCATCATATATGGGAGAAATATAAAGATATCGCTAGAAAAAACAAGCTAACAGCTACAGGGAAAAAGTTGTATAAAGTACGCTGTTCAACTATAGAGCGAAGCTTTGCGGACGCCAAAGAACT
>NZ_NUPZ01000060.1:0-4665 GCF_002584985.1 Bacillus sp. AFS029637
AGCAAATGTTTTAGATACCAAAACAACTTTTTTGCAAGCTTTCTATTTTTGAGTATATTACGGACTTGTAAGTCTTCCATACCGATAACATCGTGGTTTTTGATGATTTCAGTAGAGAGTTTATGTAAGTAATCAGCTCTTGCATTTGCAATATGTTCATGGATTCGTGCAACTTTCACACGTTGTTTATTCCAGTTCAAAGAACCTTTTGTTCTTCTAGAAAGGATACGCTGTGCTTTCGCTAACTTTTCTTCTAATGTACGGAAGAATTTAGGGTTCTTGTATGTTATGCCATCTGAAAGAATGGCATAATCTTTTAACCCCACATCGATACCAACAGAAGAACCTGTTTTTTCTACTGGTTGCACTTCTGTTTCTGTAAGAATAGACACAAAGTGTCTACCGCTTGGATTTCGTCTAATGGTAGCATTTAGGATACGTCCTGACACTTCACGACTTTTGGCAAATCTAACGAAACCGAGCTTCGGTAACTTTATTGTATGACCTACAATGGCGATATTATGATTCGTACATTTTGTTGTATAGGACTGTAGTTTATTCTTTTTAGATTTGAATTGTAGCATATCATTTTGTTTCTTGAAAAAACGTGAAAAGGCATCTGCGAGATTTTTCAATGAGGATTGAAGAGCGGTACTATCTACTTCTTTTAACCAAAGCGTATTTTTTCGTTTTTTTAATTGCGTAAGCTCGGCAGAGCAAGAAAATGGTTAAATACAAAGCGACTGCAACCAATCGTTTTAGCAATTAATATTTCTTGTTTCTTATTTGGATAGATACGACATTTATATGTTTTATTTACTAGCATAGATTGCACCTCACTTTTCCATAGTATATCTACAGAATACAAAAAACGTAGGCTTATGCCTACTGACATTCATCCCCCACCTAAAATTGGTGTTCCACAACTTCACATTGTTGAGGAAGGAGTCTTTTATCAGAAAACGATTAATTAACCTTGTAATTTACTAAGGTAAAATCTTGAATCGCTTGATACAGCTAGTCTAGCATCTCTAAAATAGATTCTAATATTTATAATGATTTTATTTTTTAAACAAGATTTAATAAATACAGTATTCTATCCTAAAGGGGAAACATTATAAGTATGTTCTTTATCATTTTCCGACAGAAGACTGTTTCTTAATTTTTGTGATTATTTGGGGAGTTATATCAAATTTACAAAAAAAGTAGGGAAGCTTGTNNACAAGCTTCCCTACTTTTTTACGTATTATTTAAGTTATTTTTTAAATAGTTTAGCGAACCATGATTTTTCTTGTTGAGCAGACGCAACTAACTTCTTGGTTTCTTGTATTTCTCGAACCACTTCTAATAACTGCTGATCTCTATTGTTTATTTTTTTATCAATAGTCTTTTGCTGTTCATCAATCTTATTCGTTAGTGTTTGATTAGTTTGTTCTAAATTGTCTATGCGTTTTAAAAGTTCCATATTCATATCTTTTTGTTCTTGAAAATATATAGAAACCTCTTTCATACTCTCATACATCGTCTGAATAATTGGTTTCGTTATTTCGTTGTCTTCATCACTATCTTCTACTACAATATAATCTACATTTTGTTTTAACATCTGTTCTATTATTTCTGGTGGTTCTTGTGCATCTTTCATATTAGCAATTAATTTAAAAAGCTCTAATGCTTCCTGTTCATATCTCAGTGTTCGCCCCTTCGTCCCAGCGACGGTTGGTAAGTATGGTTTGAATTGATCCCGCCAGGCCTGCAGGGTTGTCCGTGGCTTCCCAAGCATCCTTGCTATATCTGCAAGGGAATATGTTTTCTTATAAGGTTCTTCCCTATCCATTCCATCGTCCTCCCCTCATCGTCATTTGTTGTTATCAATGTCCGACATGTGCTCATTGGATTGTTATTGATTATCATCCATGTCGGTCATGTTGTCATTGTATTGTTGTTGACCATCATCCATGTTGGTCATGTTGTCATTGGATTGTTGTTGACCATCATCCATGTCGGTCATGTTGTCATTCCATTGTTGTTGACCATCATCCATGTTGGTCATGTTGTCATTGTATTGTTGTTGACCATCATCCATGTTGGTCATGTTGTCATTGGATTGTTATTGACCATCATCCATGTTGGTCGTTTTGTCATTCCATTGTTGTTGACCATCATTCATGTCGGTCATGTTGCTGTTTTACTGTTATTCTTCATCATTTATGTTCGACATGTCGCTTCTAACTGTTATGTGTTTAATTCGTTTGAAAGAAGGTATTTCCTTGTTTATTTTGAATTTTTTAAGTATATAGGTTAATTAAATAATAAGTACGATTCAAGTCGTACTTATTATTTAAAATGTTCTTATTTTTGATTAAATGCGCTAAAGTATAATCAAAAATAGCACTTAAGTCGTACTTAATGTATAAAGGGGGAATTATAAATGAAAATTGGAAGAAAAGTAGCGGATTTCGGAAATAGTTTTAATAATTTCATGGTTGATGGTTATTATATTGAACTTGCAACGAATGTAGTTAAGATTTCAAAGAAACAAGCTGAGGATTTACTTGTTGATCGTATTTCTAAACCAGAAGATTTACTGGATAGATTACTAATTTCCACTGAAATCGAAGGTGAAGAGTCTTACTATTTAGTTGGGCAATTGGCTGAAGATAATCAGTTAGCAAACTCACATGTAAATAAGATGCACGATAAAATAAATAGTCCTATCCCATACGTATGCTTTTTAGGAGCAATTGCATATTATCATGCCCTTAATGCTGATCAAGAAGATAATGAAATTGAAATTGAACACATGAGTATGATGCTTCCAATTTGGCTTTTAAAACGCGAAGAGAAATTTAGCATTGCCCATAAAAAAATGGAAGAAAGATTTAACGGTGAACATAAAGTTAAAGTGTTAACACCAGGTATGGAGAAAGAACTAACTATTACAGTCCAATCAGCAAAATGTAGAAATGAATCAGAAGTTGCTAGACATTCTTTAAAATATAAAATGGTTTCAAAAGATCAGAATACAAATGTAATTAGTATTGAAAAGCGCTATGAATCTGAACGATTCGATGACTATGAAGTAGTTTTAACTGACATTGGTGGCGGTTCTACAGATGCTGTGCGATTAGGTAAAGGACTTACTACACCTAAGCACAGAGATTCTTTCCAAGTTATCGATATTGAGCCATTCTTGGGATACCTAGAACGCTTTAGAAAAGAAAAATTGATTCAATACTTTAAGGATCTAAGAACATTAGAGAAATTTATAGTTAATAAATATAAAGTACAAAAGTATGTACTATCGAATGAAAATACTGGTGAAGAATATGATTTTACAAATGAAATTGTAGAGGCACTGAAAGAATATGCAAGAATTTTAGTTGCCAAAATTCTTGATGTATTCATCCCATCTAGTACGAATACAGTATTGAAATTCATTTATATCGGAGGCGAAGCACCCGTTTTAGAACCATACATCCGTCTCGCTTTATTGAATCATATGTCTGAAATGGCTGCTAAAAACAATCACTTCTTCTTGAACGATATTATTCAAAATAGCGACAAAGAAGTATTTGCTCCAACTTCACGTACAATTAATCTAACTGCATTAGAATTAAAAGTAATTGATGAAATGAAGGGACAGCTAGCTTAAAATAAAAGGACGTGCTGATAATGGCTACAAATAGAAAAATGGCATTACATGCTGATAATATGCCTGAAGATGTATATAGGATCCTTAATGAAAAAGCTAATGGTAGACAATTAACAGCATTTGTTGTTGAACTGGTACAAAATGAAAAACGTTATGAGCAACTACTGCAAAAATTAGATAATGTAGAACAGAGATTAAATCTTTTAGATACAGTTGAAAATAAATTGGATATTTTACTTACTAACGGATTTGTTCCCTCACAAAAACAAGAAGATTTAAAAACAGAGGAGCCCATATTGCAAGAAGGTAAAATTATTAACGCTAGGGTAGTACTTGGTGGGATTTCTGAAGAAGATAACGAAGAGCTTGATTTCTAACTAGTAAAGAAGACCTTTAGGTATAATCCTAAGGTCTTTTTATATTTATGTGACCTAAATTCTGTTGAATTGAACTACCCTCCACTTAACACGCTTATGGGTTATTTGAAGTGGGGGATTCCTACGAACAGCAAAGTATTCTTCGGTTATCCTAGTAGGCTAATCCCGTAGTTCCTACGGTTAATACGAAATTCGTACGGTATCACAATCTTGTTTGGTTTTTTTGACACCTAGAAATAGACCTGGTTTTGGTAGCACGAATCCCACTGATATAAGTCATCTTTCCCCTTTAGGTATGGGAGTGTCAAAATGAAGTAGTCCTGATATCACGGCTATAACCTCCTTTAAATTATAGATATATCCCTATTTCCCTACTTTTGTTATCAGAAATGGTGGCATAGGAGGAGCCTTTGAAAAAATTACTGATTCTATTGTATATAACACATATCACCATTATAATCCCCTTGAAATATAGATATATCCCTATTNNTTTCTATAATTAGATATTTCCCTATTCTTCTACTTTTATTATTTGAAAGGGTGGTATAGAGGGCGCATCTGAAAAATTAATGATTCTATTGTATGTATCACATATCACTATTATAATCTCTCTCTGAATATAGATATATCCCTATT
>NZ_NUPZ01000060.1:4686-7834 GCF_002584985.1 Bacillus sp. AFS029637
TTTCTATAATTAGATATTTCTCTATTCTTCTACTTTTATTATTTGAAAGGGTGGTATAGAGGACGCATCTGAAAAATTACTGATTCTATTGTATGTATCACATATCACTATTATAATCTCTCTCAGAATATAGATATTTCCCTATTCTTCTACTTTTATTATTTGAAAGGGTGGTATAAAGGGTACATCTCTGAAAAATTACTGATTCTATTGTATGTATCACATATCACTATTATAATTCACCTCGAAATATAGATATATCCCTATTTCTATATTTCCCTGCGTCTCTACTTTTATTATATAAATCATGATATAGGGGGAGCTCTTGAAAATTACTGATTCCATTGTATGTATCACATATCATCATTATAATCCACCTCGAAATATAGATATATCCCTATTTCTATATTTCCCTACGTCTCTACTTTTATTATATAAATCATGATATAGGGAGGAGCTCTTGAAAACTACTGATCCCATTGTATGTATCAGTTATTACTACTATAATCTTCCTTGCAATATAGATATATCCCTATTTCTATACCTCTGCCATCAAGTTACACTTATGCAACATCAATTATAGGAATGGGGGTTTCTTTTTTAAAAGCCCCCAAAACAAAAATTTTATACAGCTTACCTGGTAATACCAATTCTCTCGTTTTGGGATATTTGCTTTTCTTAGCTTGATGAGCATGGGATATGGGATATAAGGACTTTTTCAAAAAAATGAATAGAGTGGTATAAATGACAGATTCTATTGCATGTACCACATATCACTGCTATAATCTTCTTTGTAACATAGAAATATCCCTATTTCTATAATTAGATATTTCCCTATTTTTTCTAATCTTTTAACTAAGATATAGAAATAGGGATATAGGGAAATATTCTGGAAAATAAATGGAGTGGTATAAATGGCTATTACAATTACTGTTGGGAATTATAAAGGGGGCGTTGGTAAAACCACTAATGCTGTATTAAACTCTTATGAATTCGCAAAAAAAGGGAAACGAACTTTACTTGTTGATCTTGATCCACAGAGTAATGCAACAAAATCTCTAATGCTAACAAAATCTATCCTTAATCCTGACGAAAAGATTACTTTAAATAAAACATTGATGAAAGGGATTCAAGAGGGGAATTTAGATGGATTAGAAGTTGAAATAACTGAAAATTTATATTTAATTCCTTCTTATGTTGATTTTCAAGATTTCGCAAAATTTCTATATAAATCGTGTTCTTCGGAAGAGGAAGAAGATTTCTACTTTAAAGGATTACTTGAGAAAATCAAACATAAATACGATTACATATTTATCGATGTTCCACCTATGTCAATTGAAGTTACAAAAAATGCAGTTGTAGCTTCTGATTATGTTCTTATAACTCTACAAACACAAGAACGTTCTCTTACAGGTGCAGAGAACTACATTAACCAGCTAATAAAATTAAAAGAGCAATATGATCTTGATATTGAAGTTGTAGGTATTCTTCCAGTGCTATTAAAAAATAATGGTAAAGTGGATGAATACATTATGGAAAATGCTCGTGAAATTTTTGGCGAAGAAAACCTATTTGAAAATATCGTTCCACAAATGGAACGTATTAAAAGGTTTGATGTTAACGGTATTACTGAAAATGATAGACATGATTTAAATGTAATAGAACTATACGAAAAAATTAGTGATGAATTATTATCTCGTATCAATGTTTTTGAAAGTATGAAGGTTGGTGTATAACATGGCAAGAACTCCTGGATTATTAGGCAGAAAAAAGAGCAATTTTGACCCAACAGATCCTTATATCCCAAACGAGGATTCAGTTGTAACAAAAAGTGGCGAAGATACTCCTACTTTTTCACCTAAAAATGAACACGAACAAGTAAATCAGCAGGAACAAAAGACGGAGCAAACACCAGAGAAAAAGAAATTTAAAAACCAACAAGGTAGTATTAAAATTTCTAGTCAATCTAAGGAAGAGCTTGGAGCACTAATGAAACTTACTAATACAAAATATGCTCATGAAATAATAGATTTACTTATACATCATTATGTAGAAAATCAATTAACTCCCGAACAAAAAAGGAAATTTAAATTATTAACAGAGATTTAGAAATATAGAAATATCCCTACATAGAAATAGGGATATTTCTATATTTTTTTGTTTTTAAAAAATAGCCTCATCAGAACTTCCTCCACAACCTTTCCTTCTCTCACCCCACCGCAACTTCCTTATGTAAATTGATAATAAAGTTATTTAACTTAGATATAAAAATATAAGAGCCTTGCTATATTTTTTTAGATTAAGGCTCTTTAAAATTGTTTAATTCATGTTGAACTAAAGTACCCGTTACTCTATTTAGTTAGATAAATAATTTATTAAAAAAATTATCAATTGCCTGAATAGCTAATTCCAACGCTTTTATCTCTTAAAGATCAGAAATATCATTTTAGTTTCATCTTCATTGTAGTCTATCGTTTTTGACATCAATGATTTAAGCACTATCCGTTAATTTTATAGCTCTATTACGTGTATCACATAACATCCCTGTGCTCCTCTCCCGCAGTATAGAAATATCCCTATTTCTATATATCCCTGATTTTTTTTTTATCAAAAATAGCGAGGATACTCCTGTTTCTTCACCTGAAAACGAGTAAAGACAAGTGAATGTATGAAATTTAAAAACCAATAGGGGGGTTTTTAACTTCTAGCCAATCTCATGACTCATGAAGAGCTTGGAACACTAATGAACCTCACTATTAAAAAATAGGCTCATGAAAGAATAAATTTACTTATACATTATTATGTAGTAAATCTATTAACTTCCGAACAGAAAAGAAGGTTTAAATTATTAACAGAGATTTAGAAATATCCCTATTTCTATAAGTGGATATTTCTATATCTCATTGCTTTTGTTACAGAAATAAAGGGATAGAAGAGAGCTTTAGATAAGTTACTGGAATAATATACATTACTGATTCTATTCCATATACCACATAACACTACTATCATCTCCTTTTTAATATAGAAATATCCCTATTTCTATAAGTGGATATTTCTATATCTCATTGCTTTTGTTACAGAAATAAAGGCATAGGAGAGAGCTTTGGATAAGTTACTGGAATGATATGCATTACTGATTCTATTCCAT
>NZ_NUPZ01000061.1 GCF_002584985.1 Bacillus sp. AFS029637
TTCTCCACAGCCTGAAAAAGCAGTGCCTTTTTAGGCACTGCTTTTAACTATTAATAACTTGGCATTTTCGTAATCTGTGCCACTCCTGAATCAATGGCTGCTTTTGCTACTGCTTCTGCAACACTTGGAACAACTCTTTTATCTAATGGATTTGGAATTACATAACTCGCATGAAGCTCTTCATCCGTAATGATGTTAGCGATTCCATATGCTGCCGCTAATTTCATCTCTTCTGTAATATCAGTCGCTCGCACATCTAACGCACCGCGGAATATTCCTGGGAACGCCAATACATTATTTACTTGATTCGAGTAATCAGAACGTCCAGTTCCTACTACTGCTGCACCAGCTGCTAATGCATCTTCTGGGAATATTTCTGGAATTGGATTCGCCATTGCAAACACAATTCGCTTCTCATTCATCGTCTGTACAAGTTCTTTCGTTAATACGTTAGGGGCAGATACACCAATGAAAATATCAGCCTGATGAATCGCTTCCTTTAATGTTCCGCGCACGAATTCTCGATTTGTTTTCTTTGAAACTTCGATTTGCGCTTCATTCATCCATGTTTCCCCTTCACAAACAATACCTTCTAAGCTAACTAACGTAATATGTTTTGCACCGGCTTTTAATAATAATTTTCCAATTGCAATTCCTGCCGAACCAGCACCGTTAATAACAATTTTCACATTATCCATTTGTTTACTTACGACTTTTAGTGCATTAATAACAGCTGCTAAAACGACAATAGCTGTTCCATGTTGATCATCATGGAATACAGGAATATTCGTTTCTTCTTTTAATCTTTTTTCAATTTCAAAGCAACGTGGCGCTGCAATATCTTCTAAATTGATACCTGAAAATGTAGGCTCTAAATTTTTCACAAGGGTAACGATTTCATCTACATCCGTCGTTCCTAGACATAACGGGAATGCATCTACATTCGCAAATTTCTTGAATAAAATACTTTTACCTTCCATAACAGGCATAGCCGCTTTCGGTCCAATATTCCCTAAGCCAAGTACTGCAGTTCCATCTGAGACAACCGCTACCATATTACCACGTGCTGTATAGTCGTAAGCTGCTTCTTCATCTGCTGCAATTGCTTTACAAGACTCCGCCACACCTGGTGTATAAGTCAAGCTTAAATCGTCCGCTGAATTCACTTCCACCTTACTTGTAATCTCAATTTTCCCTACTAACTCTTTATGCAATAACAATGATCTTTCATTAATTTGATTTTCTAACATACTTATAATCTCTCCTTAATTTGACAAGCTAGCTATATGAATATAGCTAGCTTGTTTGATCATGAAAACATTTTTAATAAAATTGTTGCCGTTACGACCACTGCCGCTCCACCTAAACGCGTTGAAATTTGCGCAAAGGGCATTAATTCCATACGATTTGAAGCTGATAGAATCGCAACATCTCCAGTTCCACCTAAACCACTATGACATCCCGTTACAATTGCTGATTCAACAGGGTACATTTTCATCACTTTTCCTACAAGAAATCCTGATGCTACCATTGTAAGAACAACTGATGCACACACAACAACATATCCTACAGAAAGCACTGCCGCTACGTCTTTTAACGGAATATATAGTAACCCCAAGCCAACCATTAACGGCCATGTTAAATTTTTTGAAATAAATTTATATAAATGGAATGCTCCTTGCTCCATTTTTGCTGGCATTAATTTAAAGTACTTCACAAGTGCTGCTGAGAAAATCATAATGATTGCCCCAGGAATCCCGATGAACTTAGAAGCGAATCCTCCAAAGATGAAGAACGTACATGCAATTAATAAACCTGCTCCCATTAATGAGAAGTCAATTGGCTTCTCTGTATTTTGTTCTTTTAATAATTCTGCTTGATTGTCTGTCTTCACTAATACACCGTTACCACTAAGCTCAGGTTTTTTCTCACCTAAACGCTTCATATAGCCTGCACTCACAATTGCAAACATATTCCCGATAATAGCTGCAGGAATAAGTTGTGATACAAATGTTGCTGATGACTCATTTAAAATATCACCATAAGCTAATGATAATGGTAAAATCCCTTCCCCAATACCACCACTCACAATTGGTACAATGATAAAGAAGAATGTCTGCTTCATTTCAAATCCAAATAACGAACCTACTAATAGGCCTACCGCTATAGAAGCTAGCGTCCCTACCACTAAAGGAATAAACATGCGAACGAAACCTTGTACTAATACTTTACGGTTCATTCCTAAAATACTTCCAACTACTAAACAAGAAATATATAAATATAAAAAGTTCGATTTTTTCATTAACATAGTCGCAGCTTCCATTGAAGCTGGATTCATCCAGTTAAAAAATACAAGTAACGATGGAACAAATAATGAAAGAATTGCTGGACCACCGATGTTTTTTAAAATTGGAATTCTCATCCCAATGTCACCTAAGAAAATACCCATAATCATAATAACTGCAAATCCACCAATCATATCAGCTGGCAATTTATTATATACAGATGCCCCATAAATAATAGCAGCCAATACTACGTATAACGGTAAAGGTATAACACCGATTTTTACATTCATAATTTTAGAAGCGAAAGACTCTCTTTGTACCTCATTCTCCTCTGATAATGATATCGCTTCCATATCCTTTCGAATTCCCATATGGCACCCCCTTGTTTTCTTAATAACAATATTAAAACGCTTTCAATAGTAAAAATAGTTTTTGTAAGTTTTGTAATTGATTTTGTAATTAAAAAAAGTATAAGCGACTTATAATAAGTCGCTTATATCAGGCTGTGGAGAAAGTCT
>NZ_NUPZ01000062.1 GCF_002584985.1 Bacillus sp. AFS029637
TTCTTGTCGCACCATAACGTCTCATTATCAGTAGTAACCAAATCTCAGAAAGTCCTTCATATCAATTGTTTCCTGGCTTTCCGTTCCCTTCTTTGTATGCAAGATTTCATACATTCCTGTCACAACAGTATTCGGGAGCTCAAACCGTTCTTGTAGTCTGCATGAGATCCTGCATATTCTTAGCGTATAAAATCTGCGTTTTGCCGTCAGTACCCCAGACACCATAAGGCGCCTTTCTCTTGCTTGAGAATCACATCTATTGTATTGAAGAAATTTAGAAAAGGTAAATACAAAAAGGTAAGCTTCTAACTATAATTGATAGATGTTTATTATTCTCCAACATGCTGAAGATCTCCGGATTTAATTAATGCGGCTGTTACTTCATCACCGAAAGTATTTAGAGAGAATGTTTGCTCGTCTAACGAATCCATTTTTGTAGCTTCCCCTATCTTGCCGTCTTGAAGTTCCCAGAAATAGTTATGTTCTTCTACGATTTTACTAAAATCCCTATTTACCCATCTTTCAGTGATTGCTAATAGTTTTTCTTTATTCTTAAAATCATTTTCATTTAAAATACTTCTTACTTTCTCTGCATTCTTTTTAGACATAGGAGTTGCGCCCCGTCCGTCACTCGCTTTTACCTTTTGATGAGTCATGCTATGCATAGCTGAAATAACTTCTTCTTCAGTAGAACTTTTAGTGATGTGAAGTTGTGCATTTGAACCTTTAATTTCTGCTTCATTCGATGGTGTTTCTTCTTTATTAGACTCTGCAAAAGCATGCTCCTCACCACCTATTGGTACTTCTGCAAACTGTAACATCCCATAAGTCATACCAGCTGCAAGTACTATCATCCCTATAATAGATCCTAGCCAATACGTTAGCTTCTTGTCCATACTCACTTCCCCCTATCTTCATTCAAATATCTTACATACAGAATATCATATGTAATTCTCCTTTTTATGGATATGTGATTTTTTATTTATCAAACATAAAGTGCTGCAATAAACATTACAGCAACTTTGGAAAAATCATGCGATGCCAAACGATTGAATAATGGAATTTTGTTTAGAAGTAATCACCGCATTAAGCCCGTGATGATTTAAAAATGAAAGAAAAGTTAGCAAGAATGGAAAAAACAACTCTGTTTGAAAGCTTAGGCTTAATAGAGATATCAACGGAGCAACTTCCAGTGGCTTCATAAAATATAAACCAAGGGAAGTTCTATTTGACTATACCAAAATACAGGATTTCACTCGAATATTGGAAAAAGCGTTATTGTGAGTTTCTCTCTCGAAAATCACAATTTTTAAAATTGACATAGCACTTCATGCACCATATACTGTTAACAACAGTATACTGTCATTAACAGTAATATAATCCATTCTAGGAGGTTTATTTATGAAACATACCGGAAGACATACAGGTGCATTTCTTTTGTTATTTTTAGCAGAAGGTGATAACTACGGCGGGCAATTATTGCAAAAATGCGAAGAAGAACTTCCCGTCAATCCAATCGATAGTGCCATTTTATATCGCACACTAAAGAAATTAGAAAACGAAGGTGCAATTGAATCTTACGTAAGTACAGATCATCAAGACAAACCGCGAAAGATGTACAAAATTACGTCTGCTGGAAAAGAACAATTAGCAGATTTTCAAATGGATATTGAAGAAAAAATGAAGAACTTATCCTTTTTCCTGGGCAAATATAAAGATTTAAAGGAATCCGATCATGATTAACGGCGTGATCCTTTACACGTTAGCCATTCTTCTTACGGGGATTTCTTTTATGAAAGATCGTACTAAAACGAAAGACGCCTTAATGAAATCATGGAAAATGTTTCGAAACCTTCTCCCTGCCATGCTTTCCATCATGCTTTTCGTTGGCTTATCGCTTTCAATCTTAACGCCATCTTTCATCTCTTCTATCATTGGAGAACAGTCGGGATTTCTCGGTATCATGTATTCAGCAATACTCGGCTCCGTTGCACTCATCCCAAGCTTTGTCGTGTTTCCTCTTGGGAATACGTTAGTCCAACACGGTGCAGGCCTTCCTCAAGTTGCGGCACTTATGTCTACACTCATGGCAGTAGGAATTACAACATTACCGATGGAACAAAAGATATTCGGGCGAAGCTTTGCATACGCACGTAATGCATCTGCCTTACTCATGTCTCTCCTATTTTCCTATATCATTTGGGTGGTGATGGTATGAATGAACTAAAAAGATATCGTTTCTTTTTCATTTTACTAATCGGACTTATCGTACTAACTTTTATAAACCAATCTTTAGGCTGGAGCGCATTACAATTAACAGGAAATAGTATTTTAGATATGCTGTTTCTCCTCCCTCCTGTCCTCGTATTTGTAGGATTACTTGATCAATGGGTGAGGAAAGAAACGCTCATGAAATATATGGGGGAAAAGTCCGGCATCTACGGAATCTTATTTTCTCTATTATTAGGCGGAATTGCAGCTGGGCCCCTTTACGTCGCCTTTCCAATCGCAGCACTACTACTAAAAAAAGGCGCGAGCATTCGGTACATCGTATTTTTCTTAGGCGTTTGGACAACTGCGAAATTGCCGATTATCGTATATGAGTTTTCTTCATTCGGAGCGACATTTACACTTATTCATATTGGCTTCGGTTTAGTATTCTTCTATGTTATGGGGCTTATTTTTGAGAGGTTTTATGATCAGGGGCAGTTGCTGCGGTATGATGTTACGGAGGAAATGTAAAAAGACATCTTTAATCATAAAGATGTCTTTTTATATAAACCTTAATTTTCGTTCTGTAAAACCCCTGCTACTTCTACTCCCTTTTTCTCTTCTTTCAAGAATAGCGATACGATAAAAGCAACCACAATAAAGATTAATCCAAGTGTAAATGCACCTTGGAATCCTGATGTTAAACCATTTAACTTCTCTACTGGATCCATCGGATTTGCGGAGCTTTCCATATACTGAGTTGTTCCTGAAGACATTTTCGAAATAAAGATAGCCGTACCAATTGCGCCAGCTACTTGCTGCAGTGTATTAAACAGTGCTGTTCCGTGCGGATATAAATCTGGTGTTAATTGATTTAAACCGTATGTTTGTGCTGTCATGACAAACATGAGTCCAACCATTAATACGCTGTGCATGACAATAATTTGTACCATTGATGTGTCAGGCGTAATGCCTTTAAATAAGAACATTGCAATACCTACTAACACAATGCCGGGAACGATAATAACTTTCGGACTAAATTTATCAAATAATTTGCCCGCGATTGGTCCCATTACGGCACTAATAATACTTCCCGGAAGCATGATTAATCCTGATTTAAAGGCTGTAACGAGTAACACTGTTTGCAGAAACATCGGTAATAAAGTCATCGTTGAAAATAACGACATCATCACAATGACGATTAATCCAACTGATAATGTAAACATCGGAACTTTAAATGCACGTAGTTCTAAAATTGGATTATCGATTTTTAATTGTCGCACGATAAAAATACATAGTGATACAAGCCCAACAATTAAAGCGCCGTACACTTTCGGATCAGACCACCCTAAGTCACCTGATGCACTAAAGCTATACACAATCCCGCCGAAACCTAATGTTGATAAAAGAATAGATGGATAATCTACTTTCGGCCTTGTTAACTCTGAAACATTTTGAATGTACTTCATTCCAATTACAATGGCAATGATTACAATTGGAACGACAAAGTAAAATAACCAGCGCCAATTCAATGAATCAACGATTACTCCAGATAATGTAGGACCAATTGCTGGGGCTGACATCATAACGAGTGCGATTAACCCCATCGTGGCACCACGTTTTTCAGGCGGACAAATAATTAAAATCGTATTCATTAATAACGGTGAAATTAATCCAGTCGCTACTGCTTGGACAATACGCCCGACTAATAAAACGGCAAATGTCGGTGCGAATCCAGCAATTAATGTACCAACTAAAAACGTTACCATCGCAATCAAAAACATTTGTCTCGTTGTGAGCCATTGCTGAAGTAGCGCTGTAATCGGTACTAAAACACCAACCACTAACATGTAGGCTGTAGAAAGCCATTGGATCGTTGACGCTGTTACGTCAAATTCTTTCATTAATACAGTTAACGCATTACCAAGTAACGTTTCGTTTAATAATGCAACCATTGCCCCTAAAAGTAATGCAATTAAAATCGGGGTATGTTTCATTTTAGAAGTATCAACTTTGCCATTTGCAGGGCTCTTAGTTGTTATATTCATGTATTGATTCTCCTCCTATTTTTTACTCCAAAAGCTTTATTTAAACTGGAACACATGTAATATAATATACATATGTAGATTAAAAAGGGAGAATCAATTTTCATCCTTTGTATATTTAATCTACAAAAAAGGAGAATTGTAGATGAACGATAATGAAAAACAACTTGATTTACGTATTAGACGTACACATAAATTACTATGGAATTCCTTATTTGAATTAATGACGCAGACGCAACCAAAACAAAAATATAGTGCCATCACCATTAACCAAATATGCGATCGCGCGATGGTACACCGAACAACCTTTTATAAACATTTTGAAGATAAAGATGCCTTATTAGCATTTGGATTTAAACGCTATGGCGAAATGGTTGCTGAAATACCGCTTCTAGATCGAATAAGTAAACCATTTCAAGTGATGGAACAATTCCTGCATCATGAAGAAATCTGTAAAATATTTGAGGCACAAATGTCCGATGAACAATTCAATAGCCGCATGTATTATTTAAGCCACGAAACAAGAAAGCAAGAAACAGAAGCGCTAAATCGCCTTTGTAAAAATCATACGATGCCAAATGATTTAATAACGGAATTTTATTCAGGAGTCGTCACCTCATTAAGTGCATGGTGGTTTCAAAACGAAAGAAAAATTCCTGCAGCAGAAATGGATAGACACTTCCACCAACTCATTAATCAAAATATTTTTCAGTTTGAAAAGGAATAACTTCAACATCAAAAAACGCCCATAGGAAAGAGGCTATTGTATGATCCGGTCCAATCGGTTTATACAATAGCCTCTTTCTTATAGAGAAAAAACCGTCGATAAATTTCTATTTAAAATATTCTGAATTAATATTAAGATATAAATGGACTATAAATTATACATAACGAGGGAATTGAAATGAGAACTCAATTAAAAGCAGACCTAATGCTACTACTAGTTACATTTTTTTGGGGTGCATCCATCCTACTTACAAAGCTTGGACTTGATGACATAGAAGAATATAATTTAATCGCATTACGATTTATTATTGCCTTTCTTTTATCAGGTTTACTATTTTACAAACACTTATTCAAAATTGATTTTAAAACTGTAAAATATGCATTCATACTCGCTTCTGTTTTATTTATCGTTTACATTTTCGCGACATTTGGTACAAAGTATACAAGCGTATCTAATGCAGGTTTTTTACTATGTCTCACAGTCATTTTCATTCCCATATTATCAGCTATCTTTTTAAAACACATTCCTGAAAAGAAAGTAATAGTAGGAATTATTTTAACGATAATCGGAATCGGATTATTAACATTAACTAGCGAATTCAAGATCGGTAACGGTGATATATTTTGCATACTGTCTGCCTTATTTTATGCGATTCACGTCATCATTACCGGAAACGTAACGAAACATGTAAACTCAATTGCACTAGGAGTAGTGCAGCTCGGTTTTGTCGGCCTATTTAGTCTTATTTTTTCATTCATTATAGAAACACCAAAACTTCCTAGCACAATCGACTCATGGCTCATCATATTAATCTTAAGCATATTTTGCACCGCAGTCGCATTCATTGTGCAAGTAATTGCCCAGCAATACACGACGCCTACACATACAGGACTTATCTTTTCATTAGAACCTGTCTTTTCCGCAGGCTTTGCTTTCGTCTTCACAGGAGAAACACTTACAGGAAAAGGATACTTAGGGGCAACGCTTATATTAGTAAGTGTGTTAATTGCTGAGGTGGATTTTAAGGGGGTGCTTCGGGTTAATTATAAGAAGAATGTTGAGTAGATAACTAATGAGAGGATTCATTTGCATGATTCTCTTACCCTAAGTGTAATTCTAACTGCAGCATATCGTACTATGCTTTTTATTCAGCGACAGGAACTTTATTTCCTGTTGCTGATGTTCGTTTAAAATAAAGCTCAATCAGAAATGTTTTACAACCCCTTATTTAAGAAGCCATTTTGAAAAAGTTTAATCAAAACTCTCATTGATGAACATGGTATGTAAATATTTGCTTGCTATTGGAGGGATTTCCTAATGGTTAATGATATACAACAACTTCTTCAAGAACATAGACAATTTTTCCATCATGATCATACTAGAAGTCTTCAATTTCGGATTAAACAATTAGAAAAGCTAAAATACTCCATTCGAAAATATGAAAGTCAAGTGCTGAGCGCATTATATCAAGATTTACACAAAAGCGAGTTTGAAGCATACGCTGCAGAAGTTGGTTTCGCATTTAACAGTATCAATTTTATAATAAAATACCTAAAACAGTGGATGAAACCTCAAAAAGTAAAAACACCTATTCATTTTGCACCATCCAAAAGCTACATAATAAAAGAGCCATATGGTACCGTGCTAATTATTGGACCTTTTAATTATCCATTCCAATCAATAATTGAACCTCTCATTGGAGCAATTGCGGCAGGAAATTGTGTAGTTCTCAAGCCTTCAGAAAATGCACCTAATGTTTCAGCTGTTATTAACAAAATGATAAGTGAAACATTTGATAAACAATACATCCGTGTAATTGAAGGAGGCCGGGAAATCACTTCTTTATTGATTCATGAACCATTTGACCATATCTTTTTTACTGGTAGCATTCAAGTTGGAAAGATTGTCATGGAAGCTGCAGCAAAAAACCTTGTACCAGTAACATTAGAACTTGGCGGAAAAGGACCAGCCATTGTCGATGAAACTGCCAACCTCGATATAGCAGCTAAGCGCATTATCTGGGGGAAATTCATAAATGCTGGCCAATCCTGTATTGCCCCTGATTATGTTATTGTACATAAGTCTGTCAAAGTAAAACTAATTTCGAAAATGAAAGAAATCATTACAAACTTTTATGGATCAGATGTATTAAAAAGCGATGATTACGGCCGAATTATTAATGAGAGACAATTCGATAGACTTATTTCTATATTAGAACAAGACAAAAATCATATAGTATTTGGTGGGAATTCATCTAGAAGCCATTTATATATTGAACCAACACTTCTTGCAGTAAAATCATGGGATAATGCAGCTATGCAAGAAGAAATTTTCGGACCGATTTTACCAATTATGGATTACAATGATTTAGATGAAGTCATTCATATGGTTAACACCCATCCCAAACCGTTAGCTTTGTATGTATTTACTGAAAATAAAAATGTTGAAAAGCAGATATTAGGACGAATTTCTTTTGGAGGAGGATGCGTCAACGATACAATGTCACATATGGCTAATCTCCACTTACCTTTTGGCGGGGTAGGAAATGCAGGATTCGGCGCCTATCATGGCAAACATGGTTTTGATGCTTTTTCACATCGTAAAAGCATTTTAAAGAGAAGCTCAAGGATAGATTTAGGGCTTGTATTTCCACCGTATAGGAACAAAATTAAAATTTTGCGAAAGATTTTTAAGTAATAGATTTGTTAAACATTAATGTTGATATAAAAAAAGAAAGAATAAAGGGAATCCAGTAGAATGGACTCCCTTTCCCTTGTAACAACCTCATCCATTGCACTTATTCCAAGCTTTGTCGTATTTCCTCTTGGTCATACATTAGTCCAACACGGTACAGGCCTGCAGCACTTATGTCCACATTAATGTCAGAACGCATAAAAAAAGGGCAATAACGGACATTGCTCCTCTGTTAATGGGATAAACGCTTCTCCCACTCTTTCACCTTTTCAATTGTTACATCTAATTTCTTAGCCACTTCTTCTATACTCATTCCCTTAAAGAGCATTCCAGCTGCCGAAAGTGCTTTATCAATCTCTTCTTGCTTCTCCTGTTCATATAAACGCCCCACTTTTGTCATCCGTAACCACTCCTTTACTTTTTTCGCGTATTCTTCATCAATAAATTTATCTGTAGCTACAAGAATTCCAGCAATAACTTGAATTTGTTCTTGCTCATCGGAGATACATTTTGCTACTTCTATTGGATTCATTACCTCACTTGTATAAATAACCACGATTCGAATATCCGGTAACTCTTTATTCTTATTATAATAACGATACATAATTTGATTCGCATAATCCATATGCTTCAAGCCCTTTATCCCTATAACATTCACTTAAAAACTTCATAAGAATATCTTTATTATGATAAGAAATATCATTCCCTGCCAATAGCTAATCCCCCTTAACTATTAGTTACCATTTTCTTTATTATATAACTTATGAAATTAGCGTTACAACTTTGGTTCACATGCAAATACTATTTTCAAAACAACTACTTCACCCTCTCCACAAACCGCCCAAACTCCTTCAAAAACCGTAGCTTAAAACTGCCCACAGGTCCATTCCGATGCTTCGCCACATGAATTTCCGTCATCTCTTTCTGCATCGTTTCCTTATCATAATAATCTTCGCGATACATAAGCATAATCACATCCGCATCTTGCTCAATTTGTCCCGTCTCTCTTAAATCAGATAAAAGGGGGCGCTTATCTTGACGTGACTCTACTGAACGAGACAATTGCGACAACGCCACTACACAAACATTTAAATCACGCGCTAACAACTTCAGCTTACGAGAAATCTCACTAATCTCTTGAAATCGATTGCCCTTATGCTTCGGATCGCCCATAATAAGCTGCAAATAATCTACAATGACTAAAAGCTTCTTATCACCGTGCTTTCGCTTTAACTTACGGGTTTGCATCCAAATATCTTGCACTGTAACCCCTGCATTGTCGTAAATCTCAAGCGGCAGTTCACCAATCTCCGCAAACGCCATACTCACCTTTTCCCAATCTTCCATCGCAAAACGATGCTTCGGATTTTTCAGCCTACCTCCTGACACTTCCCCTACACAAGACGCCATTCTTTTCAACAATTGCTTACTACTCATCTCTAACGAAAACAACCCAACCGCCGCTCCAGACTTCGCCGCATGCATGCCAACATTTAGCGCAAACGCAGTCTTCCCCATAGAAGGACGTGCACCAAGAACGACAAAATCACCTTCCTGCAATCCGCACGTCATTTTATTTAGCGATGTATAACCCGTCTCAATACCAGTAATCTCTTTCGTATCTTGATGAAGCTCTTCATACAAACCAACTAACGCATCCTTCAAATCAAACTCACATACACAGTCCTTTTCCTCTAACTCACAAAGTGCCGTAATCGTCTCACCAATAATTTTCTCATCCTTCTCCGCAATAAGACGCTCTCCCATCTTGTGCCCGAGAACACCCGCCTGATACATTTTCCAGGCACCTCGAACAAGCCCCTCATAATAAGAGAAGTTGGCAGTTGTAGGCACACCATCCATTAACCCTATGAAATACTCCATTCCCCCGATCCCCTTCAAAAAATTCGGATCTACCCTAGAAATGAACGTCACAAGATCAATCGGTTGCCCCTCTTCTTCCATTTTTCGCATTAACTGAAATATAGACTTATGCACTGGCATAGAAAAATACTGCTCCGTCAAACGGCACTCCTTAATAAGCTCTCCATCAAGTAATAGAGAACCTAACACCGTCTTTTCCGCCTCCACATTTTGAATACTCATGGACGCCACCCGCGCTCCGCTAAAAAGCGCTGCAACTCTTCCTCTGACGGCACATTCTTCTCCCACTCCTCACACGTCGCCAAAAATTTCTCCGTCTCCCTCGTACTAACAGACGACCCCTTCTTCCGAAAATTCGCAGCATCCGCCTCAACCTCAGACACTTTCGTAAATCCTTTCCCGTGCCATCCCCGCAAAATCCCCTTCACATAAGCCATCTTCCGATTTTTATTCTCATACGAAATTTGAAGAGCCTTCAGCACCAGCTCCTCTGATAACTCCACCATCCACGCATTCAATTCCTCTACCGCAAACGGAGACAAACTACCAAAATGTTGCTCATAAAACGTGAACACCTTACTTCCCATTTCTTCCTGGGCAACCTCTTCTTCCTCTTCTGTCTCCTCACAAACTGGATCAACATCATCCATAGCCAAATCACCAGGCATACCGAAATGTGCTAAAAGCATCGGAACATTCAGCTCCTCCTCCGCACACTTCTGAAGAAACATATGTACAAACTCCTTATTCTTCACACCCTTAAGCTCACGAAGCACACACTTCTCCACATTCGTATTCGTCACAGGATTATAACGAAGCCAATTTAAAACGAATAACTCCCTCGTCTCCGCATCATAAAGAATCTTCCCATAATCAACAAAACGCTGCAAAAGCTTATCAACAGTCTCCCTGTTATAACCAGTCTCCATCTCAGCTAACCGCTTCGGAAAAGGAAAAATCCCGCACTGCGTCGTCTTCGAACAAGTCAACAAATACACATAAAAATACCGCTCCTCCGGCGTCAAATCCAAAACAAAATCATCCTGCCAAAAATTCACCTGCACATTACGGTATACCGCCATCCTAATTCCTCCCGTCTCCGTTCAAAATAAAAACCTCTTCATAATATATATGGGAGGTTGGTCGGGTTTTTGGCGTGTTATTTCAAAATTTTTTTTGACTACTACTACGGTGTTTGTAGTTGTGTTTGTTTTTGTTATGTTTTTTCTTAGTGATTTATTACTTGGTAGGGGCTTGTAAGGGGCTTAGGAGGGGTAGAATAATTCTATTTTGGAGATTAGTAGCTTAAACTCATTCGCTCTCTTTTTACTACCTGCAACAATAAATTTATAAGTTAAGTAATCGTACAAATTACCAATTGAATATCCATTAATAAAATCTTAAAGCAAGTAGGTGGTTTCTTTTGAAATTCAAAAACATTCCTTTAGAACATATTAAACTAGAAGATGAATTCCGAAAGAATTTAGAGGATTTTAATCTTGCTACAAGCATTAAACAAAATGGATTAATAGAACCACTTATTGTAGAAGAAAAAAATTCGAATTGTTTTATATTAGTCGAAGGTTATCGTCGTTTTTGGGCTTTAAAACATTTAAATATTCCAGTCGTAACATGCAAAGTAGAAAAACTCACCTCAAAAGACTCTAGGGTTCTAAAACGTCTCCGTGTTGAATTAAAATCCAAGAAAAAAACAGGTTATGAGGTAGAACGAATGATTAGTTTTTTACTTGATGATGGTTATACAGAAGAAGATATTGCTAAGCAATGTAACATACAAAAAAAGACCGTAAAAAAATACATTAATGGAAAAGATGTTAATACCCAGTGGAAAATTAGAGCTGAACAATCTGGAGCTGGAATACATGGACTAACCGAGATTCACCATTTAACAAATATACATCCCGAAAATAAAGAATACGTAGCTGATATTTATATTAAACGTAAAATAAATGCTAACAATGTAGAAAGTATAAAAAAACTTACCAAGTTAGATGAATTTAATAAATACTCAAAGGATTTACAAAGAAATTGTATTAACGATATGATCGACGATGAAAGTTTAAATAACGAAAGACTTAAAGATATTGTTTTTACAAGATTATTAAAACAACAATACACCCCCTCAGTCCATCAGTATGTATTTGATAAAGTTCTCCGTCTATTCGATAAATTAATAGATAGTTGCTGTCATAACTTTGTTAATCACCTTACTCCCGTACAAAAGAAAGATCTACAAAGAAAAATAAAAATCATTTCTAATAAAATTGGATTACCTCCTCCTTCATCCACCCCTCCCCCAAAAAAATTTTCCACTTCTATTAAAAAGCATCAAGAACATACAATATTAATTAAGATCGATAAAAAATCCTAATCGCTACTGTAATCTATTCTATCTATCTGAAGAGTATTAACAGGTTATTTGAACTTTACGAATCAAAAGAACAGCAACGCTTATTTAAGCGTTGCTGTTCTTCTCTTAAAATATGTATAAAGACGATATTCGCATATCAAAAATGGAAAGGTCCTTCGTAATATATAGGAAGGAGGAACAAATTTTCAGCCTATTATTTCAAATCTTTTTGACGAAAACTACAGTAGTTATTTTTGTCTTTTTTCTTAGTGATTTATTACTTGATAGAGGCTAGTTATCATTTACTTCAATTAGAAAGACTCGATCTGAAAAACCGCCTCGTTCTTCTGCTTTCTTTTCACGGATGTTGTTGATTTCTTCTAGTGTTGTGCCTTCGTGTTCGGCTAGGGCGTTTATTAGTTCTAGGAGGTCAGATAGTTCTTCTAGTTTGTGGTCTTTTGCTGTTGTTTCTAGATATTCAGTTAGTTCTTCTTGTGTTTTCTTACAGAGTTCCTCTATGTATTCATCTTCATTTAGGATTCTTGTTGTTGGTGTTTTTCCGTTAGCTTTTATTATTTGTGGGATTTTGTTTCGGATTAGTTTGTTGTATGTTGGCATGTGGGTTTCCTCCGTTTGGTTTTTCTTCTATTTCTTTTTTCATCATCTATTCGCCTTCCAATGCATACTTATCTTCTTTAAATAACGGAATCCGTATCAAATAACGATACAGTTCGTCGCGTATTACTTTCCACGCAACAATGATCACTTGAACTACCTCAAAAGCAAACACAATCCAAAACAAAACATCACTAATACGTGAACTAATATTAAATAGAAGAAAGATTAATAAATGAAAGTTGAACGCCTTTCGGCAATGATATTTGTACACCTCATTTTTACGTGCCAGTGTGATGTACATGAGTAGTGGTGAAAAGATTCCCATTGTGGCTGAGAATAGTAGCATGATGATGGTGCTTCTTTTTTGGTGGTTTTCATGGTTGGTTTTTCCCCCTTTTTTGATTCTTCTTCTTTAGGTTAGGGGGTGACGTTCGGGGAGGTGCAAGGGAGAATATATGTATTTTTTGAATCTATCATTCACAGTTATAAATCTTATATCTACTTTAGAAGAACACAACTTACTTTTATAAAGAATTATCTTTATTTTAACCTTTCTCTTCAATATAGAATCCATCCCTCTCACACAATGAGATAATACTATTAAAATAATAAAAGAACCTTAGTAAATTCACTAAGATTCCTTTTAAACATCAACTTATTGAAAAAACGTTATGTTTTAAATAAGTTGATTAATATTATAACTAATATTTTCAATTTCATACGCTATTTCCGAATTACTAAATATAATTTTATAAGGATCTTGAATAATGACCGGAGGAGAATCAAATTTCGATTCAACAAGATACAAAAAATAATTCTCTCCTAATTTCTTAGATTGTGCTATTTCATTTCTGCTTATAAAAAACCTATTTACATAATCTGAATAACATTTAACCTCAATGAATTTATCATACTCATCACTTTTATCATCTATAAAAGACATTATGTCATATCCAATATTATTATCATCAAGCGCGACATGCCTAATTTCACGTGAAAAATTAAATCTTCTACGTTCTATTTTTAAAACATACTTTTCAGCTTGCTCTCCTAGCTCATTTTGCTTTTCTAATTGCTTGAAGAATTGCTCCTTGCTAATTTTCCGCGAGAATTTTTGCAAGTAATCTGAATAACTACCATCAATCCGATAAAATTTCTTTATTTGAGACTTCCTTATAGTTTCTGAGAGTAATAATAAATTTCGAAGTGCATAGAACTCTTGATTAATTTTAATATAAAAATCAAAATCAATCCTATGTAATTCACACATCTTATTTTTAATTAATAAATTTAAAATATCTTTTATTATAAAGCTATGACTATACTCAGTATCTATAACTTTATACTTCTTAATATCATTTTCTTCAATAATGAGAAGATATCCTAGCACCTCAAATAACCTTAAGGTATCCTCCAAATTCATATTTATCACTATGTCATTTGAAAAATATGTATGCAATTCTTGAAAAGATCTATATTCTGACTTTAAAACATTTAGCACCATTATACACTTATGCACATCAGCATATGCCCGACAGTTAACGATTTTTGCTAACATAGTTTTCAATCAACGCCTTAATATCACTTTTATCAATTTCTTCATCCAATACTTGGAATAAGGGGATATCAGAGTTTTCAGTTACACGAATCATTAAATTTTCTTTTTCAATCAGCCTGTCATCTATCACTTCATCAATCGAATTTTCGGTTATTAGATAGTAATAATTTGTTATAGTGTTCATACCTAATCCATAACGATGTATCCTATCTTTAGATTGAACGTATCTTGCCCCATCAAAGTTTCGTTCTAAATAAATTGCATTGTGGCAAGCTTTATGTAAAGAAATAGATTCTGCTACAGCAAAAGGATTTGCAATGATGACTTTGAACTCAGATTCATCATTATGGAACTCCCTAATTATTTTCTCTCTAGTTTCCACAGCTTCATCTAAACCTTCTGATTCTACCCTAGTTTTCCCATATAAAATTTTACACTCTATTCCATTTTCTAGAAGATAATCCGAAAACCTTTCAACAGTATCTATATAAATAGCCCAAACAATTACCTTCTCATCTCTTCTAATTAAGTCCTGAATTAATTTTAAAGCAGCATCAAATTTAGGAGGAATTGAATTTGTTTGCTCATAGTTAATCAAGGTATTAATTAATTCTTCATCAAATGTTTTTGGAGAATAATCTACACCTGAAATTCCTTCTTGAATAGGCTTTAATAATAAGTATGGGTTACTTGCTGCTTGCATTAGCCTAATTATTTTAGCTTTTTTAAACTCATCTACTAGACCTACGTCATTATCAGCTAAATCCTTAATAGTCTTTTGTTCTAGGGTCTCATAGATTAACTTTTGAGTACTATCCATAGGCACCACAATAGGTGGATTTTCCACTTTATCAGGCAAACCTAAATCTTTCTTTTTGATTCTCACAAAATATGGTGATATATCATCAATTAACAGTTGTATTCTAGGGTCTCGAGGATTCTCCGTCATATCATCCAATTGATTTAAACTATAATTTATTAATTCTTTATTAGGCCAAATAAATTTAAATAAATTATATAAGTCCCTATATCCGTTAGGAGCAGGAGTTCCAGTTAAAATTACCCTACCTTTAGCTAACGGAGCCAACTCTAGTATAGTTTCAGCTATACTACCTCCATCTGTATTTTTTATTTTATGCGCCTCATCAAGTACAATCATTACATCATTATTTTTTAAAAAGAATTCTAAATTTTTCTTTTGATTAATAATACCTTGATATGAAATTAAAGTTAATTCAGCAGTATCTCTACTAAAAAAATATCTTTTTCTTAATTCACTTGAAAGGTTCCCACCTGAAAGTCTTTTCACTTCAGGTGCTCTTCCAAAACAATCTTTAAATTCATTTTCCCATGGGCCAAAGGAACTTAGTGGTCCTATCACAAGTACTTTATTTACAAATTGTTTATGTGTTATATCTAGTGAATTTAAATAACTATATGCTCCATAGACTATGCTTGTTTTACCAGCTCCCGGAACTGAAAAATTACAAGCATTCTGAGAAAAAGCTAAGTGATATGCGGCCAACAACTGCAATGGATATAAAGTACGTTTCAAACTCCCATCTAACGATTCACAGAATTTTTGAAATTCACCTTCATTTACATTTCTATTCCAAATATCTTTTGCTTTATTTGAAAACTCTTTAAAGTCCATTTCTTCCTTATACAGATTAACTAATGTATGATCTGCTTCTGTATCTAAAAATAAACTAATTTGTTTTTTAGATAAATAATCATTCAATTCAGAAATAACGTTCTCATTATTTTTCGGGATTTCAAGACCTTTTTCAGTCTCAATTGCATCAAAAGCTCTTTTTAAATGGAATATGATACGTTTATTAAGCTTTTTAGTATCTTCACCCGATAATAAATAACTTTCTTTAAGAGAATTAATTTTTAAATTTTCCATGTTATTTACACCGTCTGATTTAGCTGTTTCTTAACCGTTTTAGAAAGGGTATAAGCTAAATTATTTATTTCTTTAATTGTTGCTAGTACATCTTCACTATATAAACTTTCCTGATGTTCATCAATTTCTAACAATGCATTTTTAGCTCGTTCTAACAATGTTAATGGTTTGTCAGCTTCTTGAATATTATCTAACTTACTTTTACTGTATTTTAAATTTTCTTTTATAGGATTAATAACTTTCTTTGTCCATTCTTCATCACGTTCAGTTAAGCTATCAATTATTTCTTCGTCATTATTCGCTCTTGATAAAAACGCGTCAATAGGATCTTCTTCAATTGTTTCAACATTCTCAAAATGTTTATCTCTAAATTCTTGCCAAAGTTTTTGGGAAGCAAAGAAACTTTGAGGAACCGTTGACTTCCCATTTTTAGCTATATTTCTAAATTCTTTCCCTTCATATTGTGCACGGATGTAATCAAAACTAATTTGCAGCATTTCAGAAATATCATCATCTTGAGGATTCCAGTTCGTTTTTGCGTTTCCACTTCGATTTCTATATGCTTTTTCATAATTATTTAAATCTACAAACTGTCCCTCTCGTTTATCCAACATTGCATACATATTATTATAGCCATAGTAATCTAGATACTGATCCATTAACTCTAATATATCCAAATACTTCTGGATATTCTTAGAACTTCCTTCGCCCATCATATCTGCTATATCTTCAATTGAATATCCCACTTCTTTTAACTGTTGGCATTTCAAATATTTCTCAGTAGCGTTATAATCCAGCTTTTCCTCACGTCCCATTTGATACATAGTTTCAAGCTGAAGAATTTCCTTTTGACCAACATTATCATCAAGAATAATAGCATTAAAGTAACTGCAAGGTCTTACATCATAAACTTTACTATATTCCTCTTTATTATTATTTATCTTATTTAAAAGAGAGGCTCTACGATTTCCATCAATTATATAACCATTTTTAGTTACAATTCCATATTCCTGCTGACCGATTTTCAAAAGACTTTTTAAAGTTTTCTTGTTTCTATCATGCTTTGAATCCCACAAAAATTGTTCGATAATAGAAATGTCATTCTGATTTTCAGGATTTAACTTATGAGAAGTTACTTCAAATGTTTTTACTTTCGTACCTATTCTTCCGTTATAAGGGTTATAAACCAAACATTCCAAAGGTATTTGGTAAACATCAAATTTTCTTTCTTGCCCCTTATAAAATAGCTTAACACCGGTCATAATTGGTTCACTTTTTTTAATTTCATTTAACTTCTCTATTCTTAAATCTTCACTTAATGCCTTTGTTTTAGTTACCATCTTCAATCCCCTTTAAAATATTTTCTAACAGATAGTATGATGTAACAATTTTCATAGAAATTTCTTTACCTATTTCCTTGATAAACACAAATCTATCGAATTGATTATTTGATTCTACAAAGCCCTTAATAGCTTGTAATAATTCATCCGGTCCAACACCATCTCTATCATCGACAGTTTTACAATATTGGATTTGGATATTGTCGAAAGAATGAGCTTCTCTAATATATTCTTTTATAAATTTAGTGATTTTTAATATTTCCTCTGGCTCATATAAACATAAATTCACGAAAATATTTTCATATACTTTGGCATTTTTTCCCTGAGAATAATGAATTTTTGTTTTCCAATGAACAGTCCCATCAGAAAATTGGTTTTCTAAACCAACTCTGTAAGATTTCTCTATAATATATGGTACATGATAACTATACTTCGATTCAAATTTTTTTGGTTTTTCTTTCTTTAAATCAAAAACAGTCCCATTTAAATTCGTAAATAGGATATCCTTATTAAAGCTTTTTCGGACTGAAAATCTATCGTTAGACATTTGATAATTTAAATTCCCACGAATAACCTTTGCTATTTCGTAAGAAAATTTTGGAGTTACTGCATTACCAATCATTCTATATTTTACAGAATCACTATCCCCGTAAAATCGAAAATCGATAGGGAACGACATTAATGTCGCTACTTCTCGAATAGTTGGGAACCTGTATCTTTCTTCAGAACCTTCTAAATTAAATATCATGGATTCTCTAGAAGATCCCGACAAGGTGGCCATAATTGTTCTCGCAGGTTTATCTTTATTCTCAGGAAATGCCATTTTTCCCATATAGCCCTTATCACGTTTTTGGCGCTTGGCTTTTATCCATTCAAAATAAGGCACTTCTTTAACATAATGATGATCTGTTAGTTCTTTACTAAGCATTTCAATTCCATAAATAGGATCTTTAACTATTTCAGAAGAATTAGTGTAGCTTAGAGGAATTGGCTTACCTAAAGCTTTTTGAACTTCTCCTAAAGTAATTATATCCTTCTCTCCATTTAATTCTTGTAAATCTGGATACAAACCACATATAGAACGCTTTCGATTTGTTGGAACACCAAAGTATTTCATATTAAATATTCTTTTTTGAGGAACCTTTAATATGAAATCTCCTAATTCAGGCCAGCTTAATTCCTTAGCTGTATACTCATCTTCTACAAATCCTAAAGAGTTTTCTACATTTTCCATAACCCAATATTTTAATTTGCTATTAGGCTTGCTCATCTTTCTTGCAACAATCCGCAGAAAAGCCTCAATTAGCTTGATTCCCTCAGTCTTATCCGCTTTTCCTGATTTATTCGAGTTTGAAAAAGCTATACATGGCGGTGAACCAATTATAACTTCTGTATCTGGTATCCACTTTTCAAATTCCTCATCCTCTAACATAGATATTTCATAAATATCCCCTTTAAAAGCAATCTGCTTACCATTCCCATGGTTTTGATTATGTGTCAGAATTGCAGGTGCCCAAATGTCATACGCTCTAACTATTTCAAATCCAGCCCTCTCAAATCCTTCTGAAAATCCTCCAGCACCGCAAAATAAATCAATAACTTTCAATTGTACTTCTCCTTCTTATTACGAATATTTATTCATCTATTTATCACTAAACCTTTAGTTCACTTAAGTTCTCTTCACTAAATTACCAATCACAGTATGCAAATGAAATGCATTCTATAACCTCATCGCAATTGTACTTTATATATTTTTCTACCTATGATTTTTCACATAAAAAAAGAATCGTCCCTTTTGATATAATTAAGCCTTCACAACCAACTCAATCGAAAAGAACAATTCTTTTATGCTTATAGATTATACCAAAGACTAACTCATTTTGCCAAATTTCTTGCGGGGTAAAACGTATTACAAAAAATATAATGCCCTATCTTAACCGATTCTTTTCTGTAAAAAATTATTGGCTAAACAGAATCATTTTACCGATAGACATTTTTAAAATATCTTATTAAAAAAATAAAGCAAATAATGAATAAAAAATTTAAATATTTTTATTTATATCAAAGGAAAGCACATCACTTACTTTCACCTAAAAATTATGTATATGCCTTTATCAAAGAAACTCGCATACAAGCTTCAAATCATTTTTGTATAGTATATTATACACTGAAACATATCGTTCTTCGGAAATTTCCAATCCATTTTTAATAGTAGGAAGAAACACTGCCTTTTCATACATATGAATTCTATCCTCACCAAGTTGCCCACACCATTTGTGGTACATGAAAGAGAATAGAGTTCCGTTATAATCCTATTTAGTAATAATTGATACTTTTTATACGGTTGACATCATTTTTGGGGAGGGTTTTTGCGCCTTGCAATTTCATTCATATCAATAGCCTTTACACGAGCCCTCACTTCATCCTGATCGTCAAGATATTTCTCCATCTTTTTAAAAACAACCTTTTGTTTCTCTTTTTCCTGCTTCTCCTCATTAATTAAAGTATGTAAACTCTGAAGGTCTTTATTAAAAACGATAAATAACGCTACGCCAACTTTTAATGCCGATAGAAACATATAGCAAAACAATACCACTAAGAACAAATATAGGACGTGCTTTGGATAACCTGTTAAACTTTCTGATAATGATGCGTAACTAATAGAAAATAACAAATATAAAAATGCACATAAAAATGCATTTCTAAGAAAAACAACTAATTTAAAGAATTTTTTCTTGGGTAGCATCGTTAATGTTGACTCTGCCTTAAGTGTACCAAGGATAGAAAAAACCGTAAAATAGATACCAATAAATACAGCAGCAATTGTTCCTAAAGTTCCTTCTCGCGGCACCAATATATTCTCTACTAAAAACCCTGTTACTTTATCACCACTTCCGATTCCAAAGCGATTTAACCAATAAAAAATATTAGAAATACTAAAAATAAGTACAACAACTAAATTGTTAAAGTATTTTTCATAAAAAAGGTACAATTTATCCCTTGTTTGAACGCTAAGCATTATGCTCCAGCCTCTGTTTCAATTACCGGAAGGACATGAGGGATGACAGTAGGGAGCTCTGCATATTCTAAAGCATTTTCGAAACGCAGATACGCATTAGCACCCGGTCTATTCTCAAGATTGTATTGAATATCCATTTGATCCAAGATATATTCATAACCGGTTGCGTTATCCCCTTGTAGGATAATACTCTTTAGAATGTTTTGGTTCTTCAAATCCACTTTCTCTTTCCTACCAGTCATAGGTGAATCGTACTCTACTTTAATTGCGGCAAAAATTTCATCATCAAAATTCAGGTCTGTTAATCGCCTAACAAGGCTCTGCGCTTCCATAATATTAATCCTTTTTCTCCCGTTACCAAACCGAACAGTTGCTACATTTGCACCAAATTCCATATGACTTTGTCTCGTTTTATCAATAAAACTTCCAAAAAAGCTTTCAGTTTCATAATCTGTTTCAACTGAACAATCAATAGAAAATTCAATACTATAGATTTTATCTGAATTTCGAATATCAGTTAAACCAAAAGATGTTTCAACTGGTTCAAGTATTACATCCCAATAATTTTGCGGTTCTTTCGGTAAAAATGAAGAAAGATAATTTACTATTTCATTCGGGCGACTTCCAACGTGATTGTACTCTATAGCAACTTGGCGAAATCGTCCAATAAAAAAGCAATTTGTAAATTCAATTACATCATCATTAATTGGGTTTGCAATATTTGTTCCAATTCGACCAGTGTACGGTTTATAAGCATCTCTATATTTCGCAATCGAAATGCATCTGTTAAATCGGTTCAAAGGGTGTTCAAAATCAATAATACCTAAGTACAGAAAAGATAATTTTTTCTGATTCCAAAACTTCTCGATATCCTCTAACGGATATATAGCATCAATAAGTTCTTCTGCAGGTACAGTTGTTTTCACGCCATTTCTTGTAAGAAATATATTATAATACAATATTGTTCTTGACAAAAAAAAACCTCCATCGAGTATATTTTCTATTTACTTCCTATATAAAAATATTAAATCGTCCCATTCCCACTGTCAACACCACAAAAATACCAACCAATCCCACACCAGCCCCACGCCCCTACAAACAAAAAAGCACCAGCCCCCCAATGCTTTCTCCTCTAAAACAATTGACAAGCTACCTCATGCCCTTCGCAATCTCAAACATTTCCTGTACTTCCTGCGCGCATTTTTCAGTGGCGAATTTGCAACGCGTTCTAAATTTGCAGCCGGATGGTGAGTTGAGTGGGCTTGGATCTTCGCCTTGCAGGGTGATTCGTTCTTTGCCCGCGTTTGTTGTGTCTGGTTCTGGCATGGATGAGAATAGTGCTTGTGTGTATAGATGTGCCGGTTTTGTGTATAGGTCTTCACTGTCGGAAATTTCTACTATGTTTCCTAGGTACATGACTCCGATTCGGTCTGATATGTGCCTCACCATAGATAGGTCATGTGCGATAAATAAGTATGTGACTCCTGTTTCTTCTTGAATGTCTTGTAACATGTTTGCGACTTGTGCTTGGACTAAGACATCGAATGCTGAAAGTGGTTCGTCACATAGGATGCAGTATTAATAAGGCTTCGAAGCATCTAAACCCTCGCTCCTAAATTTCCACTGATACCATCCTATCAATAAATTTTCGGAGTATCCGACACTACCCTATTTACAACCTTAATTAATTCTTCCACAGCATCTTTTTTAGTATACATTTCATCTTCTCCTAAAGAATGTGCAATAAAAGCTAATTGACTAGCTAGTTCTGTGTTCCAAGCAACCAATAGTAATCTTTCTTCTCTTGATAACATATAAACATATCCTTTCTATAATAAAGAAAATATATTTGCTTATATAATTATCACCAAAATCCCACAAATAAATCATGAATGGTTCTCCAATTTCGACACAAAAAAAGACCACCAAAAGGCAGTCCCTCACAACTCAACCCTATTCCCAATCCCTTGCTCCACCGCTTTCTCATACAAATACTTCGCAACGATAATATATACTACTACCAAACCAACTGATTTGAAAATAGTAATCTCTTCATCGTTTTCGATTCAGTATTATTTATCCCTATATCCACTCTTGATCTTTTTACTCTAAGGTATAGCCTGGTATGGATTTTCAAATTCTCTTTAAAAGCCTATACGTATTTTCCCTCCATCTTCTATATGCTTCCGTAAATAATAATACTTATGGAGTTCTATAATCATATAAAACAAAACAAACGAAATCACTGTGCATGCACACATAAATACAATTGCCCCCATCTGTTGTGTTGCAATGCTAAGAATTATATTAGCAATTAACTGCCCCGATCCAGCTGCAATAGCTGCTACTTTTACACCACCAGTTCCTTTCGATGATTTTGATTTTTTTCTTGGTTCCTGAAGTTTTTCAATATGATTTTTATAAAAATGATACAAAGCAAAACCATACAAACCAAATGAAAGAATAAAATAGATGGGAGTTTGTAATTGTAACACTTCATAAGCATATTTTTGAGTTATAACCAATAATCCGACTGAACATACGGCGCCATATACTCCTCGAAATAGAGTGTATTGTAACTGTCGTTTCCGAGGATTAATAGCAATCCATATCGCCCACAAATTTAAAAAAATAACTGGGGGAGTTACTATATATACATAGAGTAATCGAAAAGGATTCGCAAACGCAGGCAAAAGCACAAACACGTCTGCCCCCAAAAGGACAAGGACAATTACTTGGACTCTTATTTCATTTACAGGATAAAGTGCCATATAATGTGCAAAAGCTTTTTTATTAAAATCTATACTTTTTTTCATATTAATTAAACCACCCCGCTACTGTTGACCAAGTTTTTTCATTTCCCCTTTAATACATAATGAGTAAAATATAAATTGGTTGATTTTACCGAATGCATTATAAGATTTTATTATGAATTTTCAAAATTCTAATCTTCTATTGAATATTAGCATATAATCAATTCTAATCATGAAACATTCTACTTTTTCTCGCTTTGATTATTTCTGAAATACTGAAAATAAACTCTAAATCAAATATTTTTCAGCGTTCGAGATATTATTCCCGAATTTAATAATAGGTGCATTTAATCCAAATCTTTCATTCCATTAATTAATCTTAATACCCAATCATCCTTTAAATATATTAAGAACGGAATATACAATCTAATCATGAGTAAAAAA
>NZ_NUPZ01000063.1 GCF_002584985.1 Bacillus sp. AFS029637
AAAAAGAAAAATAGTTTTTTTCAGTTTTTAATTAAATAGTTTTGAAAACCCTTCCTCCATTTATTAACAAAAAGTTACAAATTAGGGAATCAGCATTGCTTGGGACACTTAGGGGATCTTTTGAAGCTGGAAAAAGCTGATTGAAATTCGATGCACCATTTGGTTCTAGTGTAGGTTTATGGGGATTTGGTTTAGAAGTTAGTGCTAAGGGATAAAGGAGATAATTAGTATGAATAAAAAAGTGAAAAATTTCAAATATCTTATGATTATATTAGCTTGTATTGCAATTTTTGGTACGATTTTACCTAATGCATTGGATCCAACTGAAACATTAGCAGGTAACATTTCAGTTGCAGTTTTTGGTACAATTGGTACTTGTTTGTTATTTTCTATCACTTATTTCATTATAAAAAAGGCTATTTTAAGAAGTGGAAACTAAGATGGGACAAAATTTAGAGTTAGAATTACTTCCAATAGGTTCTGTTGTTATTTTCCTCATGGTAATATTCCTTTGGAGTATAATTTCTTTTGAATCATGAAGATATTTCTAGTGTTTTACATCTTGGTTTTTGAAACAGAATTAGAGTTTCAAAAATTATTTAAAAAAGAAGTTGAAGAAAAACGGTGATCCTTTTAAACTGTTAGTGTTTTTGAAATAGTTAATGGATGAATGTTAATACATATATTTAAAGGAAGGGGACTCTCTATGAAATTGCTTCGTTCATTTCTCATTTTCACTCTTGTTGTATTGTTAAGCGCATGTAATACAGCAACAAAAGTCACAAAGGTTCAAAAAAATGGCGAAACGACTTTAACAATTGGTTCTTTGCAGGGGTATTACGATGTACAAACGCTTAAAGCTGAAAAAGGAAATGTGGAAATTCCTTATGAGGCAGCAGTTGAAGAAGGTACGATTTTATTGCAAGTCACAAAGGACGATAAGGTCATTTATGAAGAAGAAGTCACTTCTCAAAAAGAAGGTTTGCTTTCTTTTGAAGCGCCAAAACCCGGATCATATGATTTAATTGTACGTGTGAAGGGTGAAGAAGAGAAAGCAAAAGGAATTCAAATACATACAAAGCTATAAAAAATAGCAATTGGGCTTTACCCGTTTGCCAATTCTATTTCTAGTTGGTTTTGGTAATACATGCTTATTAACTTTAAGAAGTAAACGTAAAGTAGCTCCAAAATATACAATAAAAATTGATTTTGGAGCTACTTTCACTTTTGGTGATTCGATTCTTAATAAAACATTTAATAAATTTTATAATAATTTAATTCTAATCATTAAAAATTCTACTTTTTCTTACTTTAATAGTTTCTAAAATATAAATAAGAATACCTAAACCAAATATCTTTTCAGCATTAGAAATATTATTACCTAATTTAATAATAGGTACATTTAATCCGAATTTTTCACTCCATTCTAAAGGCATATATCCTTTTTTACAGTTTATTAATATACGATCATCTATTGTACGAAAAGATGTTTCAAAAAAATCAAATTCCACTTCTATCTCAGAAATTTTTATCTCTTTTTCATTCATCAAAGAACCACGTACCATTCCAAATCCTTGTATCATATTTTCTTTAAACATACCTACACAATTATAATTCGAATCATAAATAGCCCAATCATAATTTTCAACTTCACTATGAAAGTATGCAAGAATTTCTCCATCACGTGCTTCCAATCCAACAACGTGATTATTTTTTAAAGAAGATACTGTCATCATATCAGTTGAAATTAGCTTTGTTCCTGCTACATAAGCTCCATCAGGAGTATATAATCCAAAATGTTTATTACCTTCTGGTAATTCTAATAATACAAAAGTATTAGTATCCCAAAGTGTTATACTATTTTTAACAATATTTTTTTCTAATAACCTCCCTTTTCTTAATTGCAAAAAACCAATTCCTAAAAAAACAAACGAAACTATAATAATAAAAATAACCTGTCCCCAATTAATATGTCCCCACTTTTCATATACAGCACATAGTGCCAAAATAAAAAAACCAATTCCAATAAAAAATTTAAACTTCCCTTTCTTTTTATAATACTCAAATAATTCCACATAAACACCTCTATCAGTTGGTCTTAATATTTCAATTACCTTTCAAATAGGGGGCACATTACCGAAAGTGAAAAATTGTACGCTAAGGGTGTAAAAACCTATTATAGCAGGTTTTATAGAGCATATAAGTCTATGTTGATGCTACCCCTTATTATAGTTGTTTTATAAGTTTAGTGGTGAATTTTTTATTGTGAATAGAAGGGAGAATGATGTTGGGAATTTTTAAAAATACAATTTTATTTGTTTTATGTTTAGTAGTTCTTAGTGGTTGTTTTACAAGAGAAGGAACTATCGTTGGTGGTAAAGTTCATGGTGCTTCAGATGGTGTGTCTGGGAAGTATAAAAGATTTACTGGCTCTGCGACTCAAGATATGAAAGTTAAAAAAGGTGAGAATCGGATATTTTCTTTTGACGATAAAACTAAACAAGGAACTATAATTGCTTATGTTTTGGATTCAAATGATAATACAATATTAGAGCTTAATAGTGGAAAAGGCGAAAATAATATTAAAGTACCTAAGGATGATACATATAAGGTTGAAATTAAAACGGAAGAACATGATGGAGAATTTCAAATATCATGGAAAAAAGAAAAATAGTTTTTTGGTGGTGTAATAGTAAAAGAGGAAGTAGGGTTAGGTACATTCGGTTTTAAAGCAAAGCTTGGAGCTGAAACTGGGGCTACTTTGGGGAAGAGTTTGGTCTTGGAGGGTTTATTAAATTTGAAAAACCAAAGAAGGAGGAAAGCTGATATGCAAGCATTTAAAGTTGGAAAATTAGTCACATTCTTTGCAATTATAATACTTCTTGTAGTTGCTATTTTATCTCCTTACAACTTATTTAAAAAGATTTATTTTATTATTGGTGTTCTTATTATTGGCGCAATTTCACTTGGCACAAATAAATTCTTTGAACTGGTGCACAGTAAATTTAATAAGAAATGATATTACTTATGTGATAGGGGAATTCAAAATATGAATAAATCATTAAGGATTATTACCATTGTTGGGGTACTTATTCCCCTTGTAGTAATATGGAATTTGCCTGAAGTTCCTTCAAAAGAAAAATCCTTTTTACAGTTATTCAATTATCTATTGGATTTGCTTCTATAATCATTTTAGAATTTATATTCAGATACAAAAGGAAAAAGGAGAGCAAATAAATGAAATTATTACCTATTGGATCAGTTGTTAAACTAGAATGTGTAAAATGGGATGTTGATTTAGATGGTGATGGTGAAGATGAAGATGATAGTATTAAAGATATGGTGAAAACGGGTGCGAAAAAGCTTGGTCAACAGTAGCGGGGTGGTTTAATTAACATGAAAAAAAATACAGATTTTAATAAAAAAGTTTTTGAATATTATATGGCTCTTTATGCTGTAAATGATATAAGATCGACTATAATTACTCTTGTGATTGGGATAGCAGATATATTTGTGCTTTTGCCTGCTTTTGCGAATCCTGTTCAACCGATATATATGTACATAATAGTTCCACCAGTTGCTTTTTTAAATGTATGGGCAATATGGATTGTTATAAATCCTAGGAAGCGGCAATTACAATATACTTTATTTCGTGGGGTATTTGGCATCGTATGTTCAGTAGGATTATTAGTTATAACCCAAAAGTTTGCATATGGAATGTTAGGATTACAAACTCCAATTTATTTTGTTTTTTCGGTTGGTTTGTATATTTTTGCTTTGAATTATTATTATAAAAATAATATAAAAAAACTTCAGGAACCAATCAAAAAATCAAAGTCATCGAAAAAAAACTCTGGTTTCGGAGTAGTGGCTTTTATAGGATTGGGTCAACTCGTTGCTAATATCAGCCTTGGTTTTGCAACACAAAAGATGGTAGCAATTGTATTAATGTGTGTATACTCCATGCTTTCGTTTATTTTGTTTCATTTCATTATGGAACTCCATAGGTATTATTATTTAAGGAAGCATATAGAATATGGAGGTAGAACACATGAAACCTTTTAAAGAGTCTGCATTAAATTTTAAGTATATAATCGCGGTTCTCTTATAGTCAGTAAAGACTATGGAAAAGGGAGAAGCAACATCATGAATATAGAATTACATTTAGATAAAGGAAGGATGGGGGAATAGGATTAAGTTTTGAGACTACCTTTTGGTGGTCTTTTTTGCATAAAATCTTGTAAAGCAAGTAAAAGTAGAATATTTAATGATTAGAATTGAATATTCATATTCTAATATTCAATAGAAAGATAAAACGTTTAAAAGTTCAGAATAATACACTATAATACGTTTGGTGAAATTAACCAATATATATTTTGCTCATTATGTATGAAAGGTGAAATTATAATAGGCGGGTATGGTTATAGATTCCGCGCAGGTGAAGAATCAGGGTTTTCCACAACCTCACCTAACGGTTATGGCGGGGTGGGGGGCATTTTAGTTTGAGAAGGAAGCGAGATAATAGAATGCAAAAATTTTCAAAAATAGTTATATGTGTTGGTGCGTTAATAATGATTATATTGGGCGTGATTGTACATGATACATGGAAGGATAGGATTTATTTTTCTTTAGCTGTACTTTTTGTTACCGTACTTTCTTTACTATGGAATATAGTTGCTCATAATATTATGGATAAATTTAGAAAAGAGAATAAATAGCTATGAAACTTTTACCGATTGGAACAGTAGTGGGGTGGTTTAATTAATATGAAAAAAAATACAGATTTTAATAAGAAAGCTTTTGCACATTATATGGCACTTTATCCTGTAAATGAAATAAGGGTCCAAGTAATTGTCCTTGTCCTTTTGGGGGCAGATGTGTTTGTTCTTTTGCCTGCTTTTGCGAATCCTTTTCGATTACTCTATGTATATATAGTAACTCCTCCAGTTATTTTTTTAAATTTGTGGGCGATATGGATTGCTATCAATCCTCGGAAACGACAATTACAATACACTCTATTTCGTGGGGTATTTGGCACCATATGTTCAGTCGGATTATTGGTTATAACTCAAAAATATGCTTATGAAGTGTTACAATTGCAAACTCCCATCTATTTTATTCTTTCATTTGGTTTGTATGGTTTTGCTTTGTATCTTTTTTATAAAAATCATATTGAAAAACTTCAGGAACCAAGAAAAAAATCAAAATCATCGAAAGGAACTGGTGGTGTAAAAGTAGCAGCTGTTGCAGCGGGATCGGGGCAGTTAATTGCTAATATAATTCTTAGCATTGCAACGCAACAGATGGGTGCGATTGTATTTATGTGTGCATGCACAGTGTTTTCGTTTGCTTTGTTTTATATGATTATAGAACTCCATAAGTATTATTATTTACGGAAGCATATAGAAGATGGAGGGAAAATACGTATAGGCTTTTAAATGGAAAAAAAGAGCAGCTTCTCTAATGGTGATGAGCTTTCAACAAAGGCTATAGCTGGGAAATTGGATGTGAATATACCCTATGATTGGAAGAGTTTAAAAGAAGATGTATTTGTTAGTAAAGTTATTGGCGTAAAAGGGGCAGCAGGTATTTGAGATAACTCATATAAATTTAAATCCACAATTCCTTTAATGACACCTTTAGGTATCATACAATTAAAAGATAGAGAGGTTACAGTTACTCAAAAAAATTTCTCAGGAGAAGTTATAGCGGGTATTGACGATTACTCCTTAAAAGCAGGATCGGAAGCTTCTACACTTAAGTATGAAGTAGAAGTAAGTATGCTACATTTTTCAGATTAGTTTCCAATTTTTGGAGGTGTAGACCTGGAAATTAAAGGTGATTTGGGATTAGGCGCAATAGGTTTGAAAGGTAGCGTTGGAAAAGAAACTGGTATAACAGTTCCTGCTTTAGAGGGTTTTACTGTGGGAAGTAGTTTAAAATTTGAAAAACCTGAGGAGAAAAAATGATATGAAAACTCCATCGTATAAACCATTATATATTTTAGTTTATGTCGTAATATCTGTATCTATTATAGGATTAATGATTACTCCATCCAACAATTTGTGGGAAAAATTGTTAGGAACTATCGTTCTCATTCTTTTGGGTGTAGGTTTAATATGTTTTTTAAAATTCGGACGGTGGGCGCAAGAGAAATTTTATGATAAATTTACAAAAAAACGGGATTAATATAAGACTGGAGTAATTTAAAACATGAGAGCAACCTTTGATGATATATGGTAGAAAATAGGAAAATTCAAAAACTAAGGAAACTTGGGATTATGTGGCTTGTTATTATCCTATTGGAAATGTTTTAACTGAATATAATATGTTTTTAAACCATGAATACATATCAGAAGTTATTTTTACTGGTTACATAAATGAGGATGAAATTAAGTTGCGTGAAGATTTGAAATAATAATTCGGAATTTATAACTATAATAAAATATATATATCTTAATGGATATAATTTTTTATTATAGTTATTTTTATAAGTTTAATGGTGAAAATTTTATTGGGAATAGAAGGGGTAATGATGGTAAAAATTTTTAAAAATACAATTTTATTTGTTTTGTGTTTAATAATTCTTAGTGGTTGTTTTACA
>NZ_NUPZ01000064.1 GCF_002584985.1 Bacillus sp. AFS029637
CAGGCTGTGGAGAAAGTCTTCTCCATAGCCTGTTTTTGTGTCTGAACCTCTTTTTGTGTGTCAACACTGATAAAAAAGAGGAAAAGGAGAGATTTCTTATGATGGGTGCTTTAAAAAATCATCGTGATGAACGTGTATCTGTTTCTGTAGAAGAGTTAGTTCCACAAGATCATTTCCTTCGTGCGATTGAAGCGACAATTAGTTTTAATTTTATTGAGGAGAAGTTACGCCCTTATTACTGTGAAAACAATGGACGTCCGTCAATCCACCCCATCGTTTTATTTAAAATGAT
>NZ_NUPZ01000065.1 GCF_002584985.1 Bacillus sp. AFS029637
CACTTGACCAACGGGCCAAAAAAGTTTTAAACCTATTCCCAAGCTTCCAACCGGGCTTGAACCGGTGACCTCTTCCTTACCATGGAAGTGCTCTACCAGCTGAGCTATGGAAGCATAATGGCTCCGCAGGTAGGACTCGAACCTACGACCGATCGGTTAACAGCCGATAGCTCTACCACTGAGCTACTGCGGAATAATATTAGCCTGGCAACGTCCTACTCT
>NZ_NUPZ01000066.1 GCF_002584985.1 Bacillus sp. AFS029637
GTAGGACGTTGCCAGGCAATATTATTCCGCAGTAGCTCAGTGGTAGAGCTATCGGCTGTTAACCGATCGGTCGTAGGTTCGATTCCTACCTGCGGAGCCATTGGAGAGCTGTCCGAGTTGGCCGAAGGAGCACGATTGGAAATCGTGTATACGTCACAAGCGTATCAAGGGTTCGAATCCCTTGCTCTCCGCCATAGGATTTATAATATTTGGCCCGTTGGTCAAGTG
>NZ_NUPZ01000067.1 GCF_002584985.1 Bacillus sp. AFS029637
CTCGCTTACCCGACTTAACTCAGCATTTATATTCTATTTATCCAAAATTGCCCTTATTGATGATATAATTTGAATTTCTGAGGGGTATTATGGAATTTATTTTATATTTTGGATTTTATTTTGGATTACCGTTTCTTATAATTGGTACTGCATTATTTTTATTTCTTATGGTTGCATTACCAAAAAACAGGAATAAAAATCTATCATTCGTAATGATCGGTTTAGGGGTAAATCTATTTACAGTTGCACAAAATTGAGAAATTTAAGGAGACTGATAAAATTTATGAGAAAATTATCCATATTACTTACTTTAAGTCTAGTATTTGTCAGTGTTATGGGTGCTTGCACACAAGATAAAAAAGATAATGCAGTTGAAAATAATTCAATAGAAGAACCCACCGCGAAAAATGAAAATGAAGAATTAATAAATTTTGAAGAAAAAGAAAATATAAGCCGCTTGGAACAAGGTATTTTATTAGTTGGTGAGAGTGCTAAGGGAGGCTATTACTTGACCACCGTTCAAAGTGCATATTTAAATGATAACAACGATTCTATCGTTGTTAATGTCTCTGTAAAAAATGTACGAGGTCAAATGATTGGACTATCAGAATTAAAATATACCTTAAAAGATGAAAAAAATGGTAAGACGTATGAAGGAAAGCTGCTTGACCAAAACCCTTCTGATATACAAGTTAAACCAAATGAAACGGTAGAATTGAAAATAGCTTTTGAAGTACCAGGTACCGCAGATGAATATATGTTTTATATTGAAAGCTCTTTAGACTCTCTAGGAACAACACACTGGAAAATTGATAAGCTGCAATCACCAAAAAACTAAGTCTAAATATAATTTGGTGGAAGTGTTCTTTAATATGAATTATATATTCGAAAAGTAAACAATGCTAATTCCAAGCGAGCGGTTAACCTTTTGGACAAATAATTTACTTCCGCTTTCGATAATTATGTAAATGAGCTGTCCATATAGGCAGCTTATATTATTTTTTGCTTAGCTTGTTTTTTTCCAAAATGCTGGCGATACCTCATATATTAACTTCTCTTGAAAAGAGTAAAATAAACAAATAAAAAATAAAATCGAAGTATCGCAATCTTACTTTACTTTGCTATTAGGGGTCACCATATCAAAAAAAGAAAATTGTACGTTTAGACAAAATTTCATGTTTTGTACAGAAATTCTTTATTTAATTAATTTGTAGGTTGATACAGTTCCCCAAACGAAAAGAACTAAATAAAAAAGTCTTTGTAGTAGACCTGAAGGTAAAGGGAAAAGAAAAACAAGTGAGATAAGGATTATTATTAATATTAAGCTTAGTAAACAGAAATATGTCCATTTTTTAGCTTTTTTAAGATTCCTAGCAAAAATAAATAATCCTGGGTATACAGTAAGCATACCTATCCAAACTAGAATAGAATGCCCAATTAGGTTTACATCTGCAGGAATTAATCCTGAAACTATAGTGGAGACTCCTATTATAAGTATAAAAAATGTTGCTATTTTATTAATTTTTGTTTTTTCTAGATGTTGTGAAATGTATAGTACTCCAATACAAAATGTTAATCCATTAATAATAAAGAGTAAATTCATCCAAAAATGATTAGGAGAGCATATTTCATAAGGAGCTATTTCATAGGTGAATTTTCCACAGGTTGTTACACCTAGATCACTCATTGCATGATGCAAATAGTTATAAGGTACTGTAGAAGTGAAAATAAAGAAAGGTTCAATTAGAAAGTATAGGCAAGTTGTAATCCAGCTAAATAAGCCAATTCTGTTTGATATATACATTAGATCCCTCCTTTGAAAAAAGTATATTTACATTATAGGTGTCACATCACCAAAAGTGAAAAATTGTACGCTAGGAGTCAATAACCCTGTTCAATAAGATAGGGTTTTCTGGACAAATCTGTCTAAACGTACAATTTTCTTTTTTTGATATGGTGAGGCCATGCCCATCATCCTTTCCAATCTAGTTTGTTTAGAAAGAATAACGTTTTTTAGTACTTGAGGGTATTAAAATCTCTTAAGCTGATAAGCAAGTTTTTCGACTCTAAAAACAATAAAAAAGAATCTTGTTATTTTAAAACAAGATTCTAATGAATTTACATTGGTTCTGTCCTTTTTCCTACTTTCCATGCAAGGAACAAAATTGACCCTGTTACTAAAACAGCTGTAAAAACACCCATTAGTGTTCACCACCCTTACTAACTTACCTACTAGTACTTATTCATAATTTTACCATAAATACAAAACGAATCAGACTGATGAATAAATTTCATTTCGTAAAAAGAGTTTTTTGGGTCTTCCAGATTACCATCAAACTAGTATGTTAAAGTTTCTTCAAAATAAAAATTTTAGTATTTTACAGTTGTTTATGAGAATTTAGCTCATTTTTTCGTTTTTGGGGACAACCAATTTCTTAAGTTGATGAGCATGACCCCTAGATGAAAAAATATTGTTTTAATTGTATATGACAAAGTCTGTATTAAATCAGATACAATACTTCATATTTGTTAACATTCCACTACCCCTCTGAAAATAATGAGCATCCTTGTTTTGATTTCAAAAACTATTCGAAACTTTTTATATAGAAAATTAACTAAAAACTCCGAATAGTTTTTAGAAAACAGCTTCACTCTTATATTGTTATTCAGGCACCGCTTTTAAAAATACGAGGAAACCGTCAAATGAACAGTACCCCGAATCATGGACTTTTTTCAAGTTATCACGATTCGAGGTACTGTTCAAATATTACATTAGGGTGTCTTCTAATAAATATAAATCTTAGATTCTAGCTCAATAATCTTGCAATTCAGAAATGGAAGGACTTGACATTAAAGTTACTTGAATGTTTAGAATATAATTAAAGTATTATAAAAAGGCATTTTGAAATGCTGAATCAAGGAATTAAATGGAAAATTAACTTTATATTGGAGAGTTGCAGGACTAATTTTTTCGTTGGTGGCAGCTATCATAACACCATAAATTCGGAAATATAGTGTCCTAGAGCAGATTAGAAGCATAGAAAAATTAAGAAGTGCTATCGAATGAGTGAACACATACCCAAAAGAATGCTCTTAGTTGAAAAATGTTCGATATCGATCTGGAAAGCGAGCAAAAGTACATTTTAACTTTGTGACGCTTGTTTACAACGCTTTGAAATTGGTAGTGAACGGTATTAAGCAACAAATAAATCAAGATATTTAATATTAAAAAACTAGCTGACTGAAATTCTGTCAGTCTAACTTTAGAAAAAAAATTATTTATTAACCTAGTTAATAAATAAAATTGTATAGATATTTTATATTGAGTTTTTCGAGGGTATGTACTATACTCATACCGTAAAGGTAAAAGTTTACATTTATGTAATAATAAACCTCAACGCAAGTGGAGTAGTCTTATAATTTTTAAAGGAGGTGAAAATAATGAAACTTACAGTTGGAAAAGTAAAGGAATATGGTACATTCATGAACCTTACACTTGCTAAATCTGGTAAACCTGGTGATGGTAAGCATGGAAAAGGTAAAAGAGGAATGAAGAAAGCTTAATACTTTTAATTTCCGCCAAATAATATTTGTTGTAGAAATTGAAATACTTAATAAAAAATATTGTATGACCACCCTATATTGATGTAAAAATTTCATGTTGAATTCTATAAGGGTGTGTACTATACTTATACCTTAAAGGTAAATGTTTACATTTATGTAATAATAAACCTTAA
>NZ_NUPZ01000068.1 GCF_002584985.1 Bacillus sp. AFS029637
TTTGATAGATTTAATTAAATGTATCTCGTTCAACTAAGGGCGCAATTCCTTAGCCAGTTCTCTTATGAACTTCTCATGTTTTCACATGAGCGCAGACTATATGTTTATCTCTTTAGAGATAGAGGATTTTTCCATCACCATAGGCTTGTGATGTACTCTCGTCAGTTATACGAGATAGTCGTTGAACGTTCATCTTATCACTTTTGACTTAGATGATTCGAGGCGGAAGACCCATTGTTCTAGTGTTTAGGGTTTAACCTTGCACGATCTGATTGATTTTTTCTGCTTTCGCAACATTCACGCTCGCCATTTCTAGCCACGTTGTAGTTCAATCAGCTTTAGGGATTGCCCGCAGTTAACCCTCACTACTAGCCAATCACTTGACTAGCAGGGCTTACTGATATATTTAATTAACTTTCGTTATAATTGGTTAAATAAATC
>NZ_NUPZ01000069.1 GCF_002584985.1 Bacillus sp. AFS029637
TTTTGCTTTTGATGCGTCTGCAAAACATACCGCTACATCACCAGGACGACGATCTGTGATTTTATAAGGAATGTTCTTATGCGAAACTCTTTCAAATGCCTCAACCATCTCTAGCACACTATAACCTGTACCTGTGCCTAGATTATAAGCATCTACTCCTGTTGTATGTAGTACTTTCTCAAGTGCTTTTACATGGCCATTCGCTAAGTCTACAACATGTATGTAATCACGGATGCCTGTTCCATCTTTCGTTGGATAGTCGTTTCCAAATACACTTAGTTCTTTTAACTTCCCTACCGCTACTTGTGTTACATATGGCATTAAGTTATTTGGAATCCCATTTGGATCTTCTCCAATTCGTCCACTTTCATGGGCACCAAATGGATTGAAATAGCGAAGTAATGCAATGCTCCATTCCTTATCTGCAAATGCTACATCACGCATCATTTGTTCAATCATTAATTTTGTTTGACCATATGGATTTGTTGCACTTAATGGAAATTCTTCCGTAATTGGTGATGTTTCTGGAACACCATATACCGTTGCCGATGAACTAAAAATCATCTTCTTCACATTACGTTTTTGCATCACTTCACATAATACTAATGTGCTAATAATGTTGTTCTGATAATATGTTAATGGCTTTGCTACCGATTCTCCTACAGCCTTCAAACCTGCAAAGTGAATGACAGCTTCAATTGTATTTTCCTCGAAAATTTGACTCAGTGCCTCATAATTTACAAGATCCTCTTTATAAAATTTAAATTGTTTTCCTGTTATCTCTCTCACTCGGTTGATTGATTCTACCGAGCTATTTGAAAGGTTGTCTACTACTATAATTTCATAACC
>NZ_NUPZ01000003.1 GCF_002584985.1 Bacillus sp. AFS029637
TTTGCGGACGCCAAAGAACTCCATGGCTATCGATATGCTCGGTTTCGAGGGCTGAAGTTTGTCCAAATGCAGGCTTATCTCACCGCAGCTTGTCAAAACATGAAAAAAATAGCCCTCCATCTGACCAAAAAGGGGCTGGTGGAGGGCTATTTTTCTAAATTCTATTATTTTATGTTGTTTTCATTCGCTAAAATCAAAAAAGATTCCAGAGTGTTAGGAACCCTAAAGGGTTTCCAAACACTCTG
>NZ_NUPZ01000070.1 GCF_002584985.1 Bacillus sp. AFS029637
GATAAATGGTTCGCCTCAAGTAAGATTTGTTCATGTTGCGGAGTTAAATACGACCATTCAGTTCAACCAGAAGGACAGTGGAGTTTAAAGATTCGTGAATGGGACTGTGCTTCATGCAATAGCCATCACGATAGGGATATAAATGCTGCGATAAATTTATCAAGATGGGTAAAATAAATGCTTGATAATAGGAGGTAACGATACTGCCTCGTGTGGAGTGTTATACCCCTCGTCCCTTCGGGGTTGCGAGAACACGATGAAGCACTAACTTGTGTAAATTTGATTGAATTGTATAGATTTAGTTAAGTTTATCGTATCGGATTACAGATCCTAGAATAAACTTAGCAATTGAAGAATATTGTGTGAAGAATTTAGATATTAACGAAACATATTTACTGTTCTACATTAACGAACCTTCCATTATCATTGGTAAAAACCAAAACACAGTAGAAGAAATTAATGCGGATTACGTAAAAGAAAAAGGTATTCATGTCGTTCGTCGTCTATCAGGCGGAGGCGCAGTGTATCACGATTTAGGGAACTTAAACTTCAGCTTTATTACGAAAGATGATGGAGATAGTTTCAGCAACTTCAAAAAATTCACAGAGCCTGTAACGAAAGCGCTTGGTAAACTAGGCGTAAATGCAGAGCTAAGTGGTCGTAACGACATTTTAGCTGAAGGTAGAAAAATTTCAGGTAACGCACAGTTCTCAACGAAAGGTCGTATGTTCAGTCACGGTACGTTACTATTTGACTCTGAAATCGATCACGTCGTATCAGCACTGAAAGTAAAAATGGATAAGATCCAATCAAAAGGAATTAAATCAATCCGCAGCCGCGTTGCGAACATTACAGAATTCCTAAACGAAAAAATGACGACAGAAGAGTTTAGACAACTTCTTCTAGAAACAATTTTCGAAGGGGAAACAGAAATCCCAACGTACGAATTAACAGAAGAGGATTGGAAAGAAATCCACAAACTTTCTGAAGAACGCTACCAAAATTGGGACTGGAACTACGGAAAATCACCGAAGTTCAACTTGCAACATTCACACCGCTTCCCAGTTGGACAAGTTGACGTTCGCCTAGAAGTGAAAAAAGGAACAGTAACAGAATGCAAAATTTACGGTGACTTCTTCGGTTCACTAGATGTTCATGACATTGAAGAACGTTTAACAGGCGTGCAGTTCGATAAAGACGCATTCGCCGCAGCATTAGAAGGCGTAGATATCGCACGTTACTTCGGTAATATTACAACAGAAGATTTCTTACATTTATTCTTCTAAAAATGAGGAGGCTGTCATAACTGGCAGCCTCTTTCTTTTTGCGTAAATTGCCATGTTTTGTCGGTAAGTCGATATCCCTTGTCGAATCGCCGATATAATTTAAGTAACGTTAGATATATGTAAAAAATCCCCGATATAATTCAAGTAAC
>NZ_NUPZ01000071.1 GCF_002584985.1 Bacillus sp. AFS029637
AGCAAATGTTTTAGATACCATAACAACTTGTCTGCCATACCATTTCGCTTTATATTCCAACATCGATCGAAATTGTGACCAAGATACTTCACCAATCGCTTTTGCAAGCTTTCTATTTTTGAGCATATTACGGACTTGTAAGTCTTCCATACCGATAACATCGTGGTTTTTGATGATTTCAGTAGAAAGTTTATGTAAGTAATCAGCTCTTGCATTTGAAATATGTTCATGGATTCGGGCAACTTTCACACGTTGTTTATTCCAGTTCGAAGAACCTTTTGTTCTTCTAGAAAGGATACGCTGTGCTTTCGCTAACTTTTCTTCTAATGTACGGAAGAATTTAGGATTCTTGTATGTTATGCCATCTGAAAGAATGGCATAATCTTTTAACCCCACATCGATACCAACAGAAGAACCTGTTTTTTCTACTGGTTGCACTTCTGTTTCTGTAAGAATAGACACAAAGTGTCTACCGCTTGGATTTCGTCTAATCGTGGCATTTAGGATACGTCCTGACACTTTACGACTTTTGGCAAATCTAACAAAACCGAGCTTCGGTAACTTTATTGTATGATCTACAATGGCGATATTATAATTCGTACATTTTGTTGTATAGGATTGAATTTTATTCTTTTTAGACTTGAATTGTGGCATATCATTTTGTTTCTTGAAAAAACGTGAAAAAGCATCTGCGAAGTTTTTTAATGAGGATTGAAGAGCGGTACTATCTACTTCTTTTAACCAAAGCATATCTTGTCGTTTTTTTAATTGCGTAAGCTCTGCAGAGCAAGAAGGATAGGTTAATCCTTTTCCAGCCTCTTTATACGTATCATTCCAAAGAGAAAGAAAATGGTTAAATACAA
>NZ_NUPZ01000072.1 GCF_002584985.1 Bacillus sp. AFS029637
TTTATCGTTTTCTGACAGAAGACTCCTTCCTCAAAAATGTGAAGGCGTGAAACACCAATTTTAGGTGGGAGATGAATGTCAGTAGGCGTAAGCCTACGTTTTTTGTATACTGTAGATATACTATGAAAAGGTGAGGTGCAACCTATGTTAGTAAATAAAGCATATAAATTTCGTATCTACCCAAATAAGAATCAAGAAATATTAATTGCTAAAACGATTGGTTGCAGTCGCTTTGTATTTAACCATTTTCTT
>NZ_NUPZ01000073.1 GCF_002584985.1 Bacillus sp. AFS029637
AATGTCATCGGCGACTTGTTCTATATTACACCTCTAACTTAAAATCGTCAATATGTTTTTATAAAAAACTTCATTTTTTATAAAAACACATTTACGTTATCAAGTTATCTATTTACATATCTCTTCTATAAGAATACATAAGCAACCCATAAAACACTCTATGGGTTGCTATCCCATTAAAAAACCTATTGTTCTTTTGATGGAACCGAACAGCTTCCATCAGTACAAGACATATCGCTTCCTTCGTCTGGTGAAAGCTCTTGTAATTTAGGCGCAGGATTCTCTTCTTCCCACACTTGCTGAAGTGCACCAACAAAGGTTTCAAGTGGTTGCGCACCTGAAATAGCATATTTCTGATTAACAATAAAATAAGGCACTCCCGAAATTTGATATTGCTGAGCAATTGCTTCATCCACTCGAACATCATTCGCATAAGCACTTTTATTATTGATAACATTTAAAGCTTCTTGCTTATCTAATCCCGATTTTTCAGCAATAGTAGCAAGTACTTCCACATCACTTAAGTTTTGTGATTCAGTAAAATATGCAAAAAGAAGATTTTCTGTAATCTCTTTTTCCTTCCCTTGATCCTTAGCGAACTTCGCAAGGCGATGCGCATCAAAGGTATTTGTCGGCTTCATCTCTTCAAAATTAAAACTTAAGCCCATACTAGCTGCATGATTTCCTAGTTGTACATTATTACGCTTAGCTTCTTCAATACTAATCCCATACTTTGATGCAAGTACTTCGTTAATACTCGTTCCAGAGTAAACGGGAGTATTCGGATCTAATTCAAAACTTTTAAACTCAACTTCAACATCATCCCTATGTGGGAATTGTTCTAAGGCCATTTCTAATCTACGCTTCCCGATATAACAAAATGGACATACAAAATCTGACCAAACTTCGATTTTCATATTAACACCTCTTTAAAACTTAGTTTCCAATCATTGTAGCACCGAGATTAAGAAATTCAAAAGTTTTTGCTCTACCTTTTTTCATATAGCACATCCAAAAGTATATTTATAGCAACATACCTAAATAACAAAAAACGATAATCAAAAGGATCAACTATTCCCCCTCCAATTATCGTATATAACACGAAAACAATTTTAATTATGCTAGAATATACTTCTCTACGAATTTCCATACCGTATCCCAATATTTACTCCACTATTTGTGAAGGCTAATAATCAATGATGGGTGAACAACACCCCCTGATTAAAGTTTCACTTTATTTAAATCTACTTTCTCCGCTTCTCCATGTGCCGAACCTAGAACAATTCATTTCTCTTTTTCTATTTTTAAAGCATTATACACTTCACCTAGCATTTCAAAAGGAATAAATGTATTAGCATCCCTGTGAATAAATAGCATAAGCGTTTTACTTTTTGCAACTTACTTAACAGCTAAAACCTCTTCTAAACCATATTCACCCTTCACTTTAGTAACTGTATTCGCCACATTCATAAAAGGAAACCTATGTAAGTGAAATAAACCTTTTAGTTGATACACGAATTATGCACAATATGTTAATGTCAACTTATCAAATGAATTTATAATCACTGTATTACGTTTATATTTCGATACAAAGTTCGCATTCTTTTCTTCATTTGTAGCCAATACATCTCCTGATACCCTCACCGTTCCCACTATGTGAGGGTTCCCCTTTAAAAATTCCTTTTCTTGTTTCGTACTCAATACATACTTATAGAAATAATTCCCGACTAACATATACACAATCGCTAGAAGGAATACAACTACTATAGTAATTACACCTATCTTTTTTCGTATTAGCTCCTTTTCCAAATGTAAATCTCGTTACATTAAAGCACTTCAAAAAAGAACTACACGAATTTCACACATCGTCGAATTACTTTCGAAAGAAATTAAATAAGAACTATATATGTAACCAAAATACTTAGAAAAATAGGGAATACTTAAAACTTTAAACGGCATTTGAGATGAATATGAATGTAAACACAAAAAAGACGAGTC
>NZ_NUPZ01000074.1 GCF_002584985.1 Bacillus sp. AFS029637
TTTTTTACTCATGATTAGATATTTTTCAAATGCTACACCTTAAAGCAAGTCTTAAAAAGATTAAATATAATAGCCAGGATTTTCATCCATTTTAATTAAAAATTCTTCTAAAGAATCCGCTATTTTCTCATCCTCAGAGTAAATAGGACATTGACCTAATTCATTTTCCTCTTTAAATTTAATCGTTAAAAAGTTAAGTTCTGTTACTTCAAAAAACACTAATGATTCATCATCATCTACATCATCTAGGTTTGGATTATATTCATAAATATCTTGCCTTAAACGGAAATCTGCAACTGAAATCGGGTCCATAAATCTGTTAAAAAACGTTCTTTTGTCAGACTTTAAAAACCCACAACCTATTTCTTGATAAAAGCGTTTCAGTTCTTTTGGAAGTTCTATTTGTAATAAGCTTTCTGCCTCATCTATCTCATCTTGATATATAGGATAGAAAATAGGTTTTTGTTTAGAACGAACACTTCTGTCTGCTACAACATATTCTTTCAAAAAATTAAACATAATTTTTACTACCTCCTATTTAAAGAAGGGTTATTTTTAACGCTTCCTCAAGCATTGTATTAAAATCATTATATGTGTTCATTACCGTACCTGATGGTTTATCAAGTTCTAAATAAGTACCGTCTGCTAAGCTTTTACAAAACCACGCAATATTTGAATCGCCAAAGAAAAGATACTCTTTTTGAAATTCATTTTCATACCAAATCTCATTCGTGTCTATAAAGCCGCAAATATGTTCATCTTTTTTTGCTTCTAGTAAAGAAGAATCAACTCCGTAAAGTACCAGTCCATCAAAGTCTAAACCATTTACAGTTTTAAGAAACTCTTCGTATTCCCTTGGTAAATCAACATTAAATTTCTCTTTTACATGTTCTCTTAATCTTTGAACTTCAGTATCCGTTGCGGGTGTATTCAGCTTATAATTAACACTTTTCAATATATCTCCAATTTCAAAAATCATATTTTTCCACATATAAAAATCCCTTTCTAAGAGTATTTATTCCCCTTTAGGATAAATATTATATTTTGGTATAGGCCAATCTATATCAATACTATCTCCACCTTGTAAGTATCTAGTTAATGTAAACCATTGCTTCAACTTCTATCAGTTATTTTAGAACTTTCTTTTACATGTTTGCTTCTGAATCCCATACCTCTATAAATTCAAAACCTTTTAAATCACTTTCTAACACTGTATTTCTAAATTCATCTGATACAAAAACAGAAGGAATATGTAATATTTCATTTAAGTAAACTTTAAATATTGTTTGGTTCTTAACCATATTAGGTAAGAATGCGTATTTTTTGAAATCTATTACTAAGCCAGAACGTAGTTTCTTTAGTATAGCTTTCTCATAGTCAATGGCATCTATTGCATTTAGAACGTTAATTATAGAATACACTTCTCCCGTCACATCATGAATTAGGGGAAGAAATTCTACATTATCACCAAGCATAGACTCTAAGAATTTTTTAGCTTTCCCACTAACTATTGGTGTACCAACTTCTCCCCAAAAATGAGGAAAATCACTTTGATTTCCTTCTTCTACACATTTAATACGTATTTCTCCCCATGAATCAGATGCTTTTACTGCTGAGTCAATTTTTCCTTCAAAATACTTTTTAGAATCTTCTTCTAAATTCAATAGTTGAAAGGATTCATAGTCATCAAATGAACTCTTTAATTCCCAAATCTTCATTTTTACTCACCTTTGTTATTTTTCTATCCTTCCTTTATCTAAATGTAATTCTATATTCATGATGTTGCTTCTCCCTTTTCTTTTCCGTATTCTTTACTGACTATAGGAGAACCGCGATTATATACTTAATATTCAATACAGACTCTTTAAAAGGTTTCATGTGTTCTACCCCAACCTTCAAATAAAGAATATATTTATGATTAAAACTAATTATATTTTTTTACCTTTAAAGGAATAGATATAAAATACAAATCTATAGCATAAATAGTAATCAAAATACCTTTACCTTCATCAGCAAACTTTGATTGATGAAACTGTTCTGAAACTTTTCTTTTTCCCCATTTTTTAGGAAACCATTGAAATCCTGAAAACATATAATTAATCTACCTTTCCATTAAAATTTTGCTAGTTTATTTCTTAACTCTAACTCTTCAACTGTTTCAAAACCTTTAAAAAATAAACTATCGATTTAATTATGATTAAAAAATACATTGTATTCTTTAGATGCTTTTTTCAATCAAAAAACTATTTTTCTTTT
>NZ_NUPZ01000075.1 GCF_002584985.1 Bacillus sp. AFS029637
CCTTCATATTTCTGATCACCCATTGTTACTGTTACTTTGGAGCCCACTTCTCCTGTTCCTATTACCTTTGTATCTTTATCCGTTATTCCTTTTACAACTGGAGCTTCTGGTACTGTCCCATCCTTTACTGTTACTTTGGATGGTTTACTTGTATTACCCGCAGTGTCTGTTAATTTTACTGTCACTTCTGTTCCTGGTTTTTGTTTTGGGATATCTACTGTAAAGTTCCCATTTCCGTCTACTTTTCCTTCATATTT
>NZ_NUPZ01000076.1 GCF_002584985.1 Bacillus sp. AFS029637
AAAGTAGAAGGAACAACAATCACGAACACTTACAAAAATACAGAAACAACAGAACGAAGTGGTAAAAAAGTCTGGGAAGACTACAACAATAAGTTTGGTACACGTCCAGAAGGCATCACAGTACAATTACTTCAAAATGGAACCGAGTTCCAAGCAAAAGAAGTGAAGGCTGATGAAAAAGGCAACTGGAATTTCGACTTCAAAGATCTACCAAAGTACGATGGACAAGGAAATGAGATCAAGTACACAGTAAGTGAAGTAAAAGTTGA
>NZ_NUPZ01000077.1 GCF_002584985.1 Bacillus sp. AFS029637
TGAAAAATCGTTGATATATTTCAGTGAATACTGGATGGGGTATGTGGAAAAGAAGTTGCCGTGGGGGTAGCTTCTTTTTATTGTGGTGACGGGCATAGAGGATGAACAGGTTGCCGAAAAATGTCGGTAGGTCGATAAGTTGTGTCGAATCGCCGATATAATGAAAAAATCGCTGATATAAGTAGAGATATATTTGAAAAATC
>NZ_NUPZ01000078.1 GCF_002584985.1 Bacillus sp. AFS029637
AACTGTTCAATTGCTATAGGATAAGCTGGATTTTTATCGACTGTTATAACACGAGGTTTTGAAACATGAAAAGACTGCAAGGCCTTCTTGAAAAAGTGCTTTGCAGCCTTCTGGTCTCTTGTTTTACTTAGGTAAAAATCAATTGTATTTCCTTTTGAATCAACAGCACGATACAGGTACATCCATTGACCTTTTACTTTGATATATGTTTCATCGACTCTCCAGGAGTCATTTGTTTGTTTAAG
>NZ_NUPZ01000079.1 GCF_002584985.1 Bacillus sp. AFS029637
CTCGCTTACCCGACTTAACTTGACGTGAATGTAGTATACATGCAGGTATTGTCCCAATAACTGATGAATTTTATTGTGATAGAAGAACAAAAGGAGGGTTGCTTTTTGAAGAAGGACGTTTTATTTGCTTTCTCAAATCAAAGTGAGAAGAGATCAAGTAATTATCCAACCACATCTAAAAGTGTTTCAAGGAGATTATTTTCACCTCTTTTATTAGTCCTTTTATTATGTGCTGCTTGTCAACAAAGTGAGGTAGAAGAATCAAAAAGTGAGGATTCTAAAGTTATGAACATTGTTATGAATGTTGTAAATAAAAAAGGATTTCTTAGTGCTTCCCTAGATGACAAAACAAGAACAGTAGACCTAGAAATAGCTGATACTGAAAATGCAAGTAAGGTAAAAAAAGAGATTAATGCTCAGTTAAAAAACCAAGATATTAGACCTTATACAATTAATGTTAGTCAAAAAAATATGGACATTGTAAAAAAAAAGAGCATAGATGGGACAGAATTTACGGTGATATTTTTCATGAAGTATTTATGAAAAGAGGATACAAAAATTTTACAATCCAACAGGCTAATGTATTGAACCAGCCTATTAATATTCCTATAAATACTACTATAAATATATCTGATCCAGGAGCTAAAGAATTTGGAAAGAAAATAGAAAAAGAGGTTGATGATTTACTTAATACTACAAAAGTAAAAAAATGGGTCGAAAATGATTCATATACAATTGAAATTTATAGTCAAGATGGACAATTAATTAATTAATTAACAGATTACTTCTTATATCGATAATTATGTAAATGAGCTGTCCATATGGGCAGCTTATTGTATTTTTTGCTTAGCGTGGTTTTTTTCCAAACTGCTGGCGGTACCCCATCGCTATCAAGCTAA
>NZ_NUPZ01000004.1 GCF_002584985.1 Bacillus sp. AFS029637
ATTTAATTAAATCTATCAAAATTCATTGAATCTATCGAACGTACGTGCTATGTTAGATTCAATGAGGTAAGAATAATAATGAAGTTTTTACGAGTTAGTCAAGTATCAGAATTAACAGGTTTGCATCCAAGTAGTCTCAGGAGAACGCTGGTGGAACACGCTACGATTCAGAAGAACAAATCTTTCATTAAAGGAGTTACATTCTGATGATATTGGCGAAGAAAGTTAGACTAATTCCAACGCCTGAACAAGAAAAGGTGCTTAGAAATCATGCTGGCGCTGCAAGATTCGCTTATAACTATTGTAAAAGAATGAGTGATAGATACTATAAGCTATTTGGAAAATCTGTTTCACAGTTAGCTTTACAGAAACGATTTACAAAGATCAAGAAGCGAAAGAGATATGAGTGGTTAAAAGACATTAATGCACAAGTTCCTAAACAGGCTTCAAAAGATTTTGATACGGCTAGAAAAAATTCGTTCAAAAAGTACAAAAATGGTTCTCACACTTCTTATAAATCCAAAAAAGATTTGATCCAAGGATTTTATGCCAATTATGAAAGACTGATTATAGGAAAAAAAGTCGTTCATATTCAGTCTATTGGAGAAGTGAAAACAAGCCAACAACTACCAAGAAATAAAAAACCATCCAATCCAAGAGTTACATTTGATGGTCGTCACTGGTGGATTAGTGTGGGGTTCCAAGAAGACTTTGAATCACAAGAACTAACCAATGAGTCAATCGGTGTGGATGTTGGTTTAAAAGAGCTGTTTGTAGCTTCTAATGGTACGAAAGAACGAAATATAAACAAAGACGCCAAGGTTAAAAAGCTTTTGAAAAGGAAAAAGTCAGCGCAAAGAGATATGTCTAAGAGATTTAAAAAAGGTGTGAAAATTCAATCTGCCGGATATGAAAAAGCGAAAGCGGAGCACCTGCGGTTATCTAGGAAAATTACGAATATCCAAAATAACCATATCCATCAAGCAACAGCTAAATTGGTGAAAACCAAACCAATGAGGATTGTTGTGGAAGACTTATCTATTTCAAACCTGTTAAAAAACAAAAAACTATCGAAAGCATTTTCATTTCAAAAATTAAACTTCTTCTTTCAATGTTTGTCATACAAGTGCGAGAAGTACGGCATTGCGTATGTAAAAGCTGATAAATGGTTCGCTTCAAGCAAGATTTGCTCATGTTGCGGCGTTAAATACGACCATTCAGTTCAACCAGAAGGACAGTGGAGTGTAAAGATTCGTGAATGGCGTTGTGCTTCATGCAATAGTTATCACGATAGGGATGTAAATGCTGCGATAAATTTATCAAGATGGGTAAAATAAATGCTTGATAATAGGAGGTAACGATACTGCCTCGTGTGGAGTGTTATACCCCTCGTCCCTTTGGGGCTGCGAGAACACGATGAAGCACTAACTTGTATAAATTTGATTGAATTGTATAGATTTAGTTAAGTTTATCGTATCGGAGAGAACAATGAACACATGGACACAAGTTTATGATCCGTTCGGCAACATTTGGATTTCGGCGGCGGTCGCACTTATTCCGATTATCTTTTTTTTCTTAGCTTTAGCAGTTTTCCGCATGAAGGGGTATGTGGCAGGATTTATTACAGTTGTACTTACGATTTTAGTAGCGTTATTCGCTTATAAGATGCCGTTCACGATGGCGATGGCAGCGACCGGATACGGTTTCTTATACGGATTATGGCCAATTGCTTGGATCATCATTATGTCGGTATTTTTATATAAAATTTCTGTGAAAACGGGTCAATTCGATGTGATTCGTGCATCTGTATTATCTATTACAAATGATCACCGTTTACTCGTTATTTTAATCGGATTTTCATTTGGAGCATTTTTGGAAGGAGCAGCAGGGTTTGGGGCCCCAGTAGCGATTACGGCGGCGCTTCTTGCAGGTCTTGGATTAAATCCTTTATATGCAGCTGGTCTTTGTTTAATTGCAAATACGGCACCGGTAGCGTTCGGGGCAATGGGAATTCCAATTACAGTTGCTGGACAAGTAACAGGTATTGATCCGCATAAAATCGGACAAATGGCTGGACATCAGTTACCGTTCTTATCATTATTTGTTCCGTTCTTTATCGTATTTTTAATGGATGGATTTAAAGGTGTAAAACAAACTTGGCCTGCGTTATTTGTAGCGGGTAGTTCATTTGCAATTACACAATTCATTACAGCGACATTCTTAGGACCAGAACTTCCGGATATTACATCAGCGCTTGTAAGTTTAGTAAGTTTATCGCTATTCTTAAAAGTTTGGCAGCCGAAAGAGATTTATCAATCGAAGCAAGCGGATGGTGAAGTAGCAGCAGCAACAACGACGGCAGATATGCCGAAACTAACAGTAGGAAAAGTAGTAAAAGCATGGTCTCCGTTCATTATTTTAACTGTGATGGTAGTCATTTGGAGCCAAAGTTTCTTTAAATCGTTATTCGCTCCGGGGGGCGCATTAGAGAGTCTTGTATTTAAGTTTGAGGTACCAGGTTTACACAATTTAGTAATGAAGGCGGAGCCAATTGTAAATAAACCGACGCCTTACGAGGCAATTTTGAAGTTTGACGTAGTATCAGCAACAGGAACAGCAATCTTAATTGCTTGTATCATTTCTATCTTTATTTTGAAAATGAGTGCAAAAGATGCAGTAGCGACATTTAAAGAAACGTTAAACGAACTTAAGATGCCAATTCTATCAATCGGATTCGTATTAGGGTTTGCCTTTATCGCAAACTATTCTGGTCTATCTTCTACACTAGCATTAGCACTAGCTGGAACTGGCGGATTATTCCCGTTCTTCTCCCCATTCTTAGGGTGGATTGGCGTATTCTTAACAGGTTCCGATACGTCAGCGAATGCACTGTTCTCGAATTTACAAGCAATTACAGCGCAGCAAGTCGGTGTATCTGAAGTACTTCTCGTTGCAGCAAATACAACGGGCGGTGTAACAGGGAAAATGATTTCTCCGCAATCGATTGCAATTGCTTGTGCGGCAGTTGGACTTGCTGGAAAAGAATCAGACTTGTTCCGCTTCACGGTGAAACATAGTTTGTTCTTCGTCATTATTGTTGGTATTATGACGTATGTTCAAGCATATTATTTAACGTGGATGATTCCATAAGTGACAAAAGAAATAAAGTTTGCATTTTTCGGATTATCGTGTATGATGGGAAAGTATTGAAAATTAAATCAGTGATAAACTAGGGGTGCCTAACGTATGCGTAGGCTGAGAGAGAAGCGTGTGAACTTCTTAACCCTTTGGACCTGATCTGGCTCGTACCAGCGTAGGGAAGTTAACGGCTTTACATAATGATGTCTTTTATGAGCCAGGTCCTTATTTTTTTATGGACCTGGCTCTTTTTATTTTGGCATGCGCTGGCCATATCTCGTCCTTGTCACGAACAGGGGGCAACAAAAGTTATGAAACAATCTGTTTCGGCTGAGCAAATTGAATTGAAATCGAGTTTACCAGGGAGTAAGAAAGTATATGTGGATGGACCGCGCGCAGGTATGAAAGTGCCGATGCGTGAGATTGAACAAAGCGAAACGAACGGCGTCCAAAATCCACCAATCCGTGTGTATGATACGAGCGGTCCTTATACGGATCCCGAGTATAAAGTGGAGCTGGAAAAGGGGTTGCAGGCGCCGCGCCATTCTTGGATCGTGGAGCGCGGGGATGTAGAGGCATACGAAGGGCGTGAGGTGAAACCAGAGGATGACGGTGTGAAAGTGGCTTCGAAACATACACCTGTTTTCCCGCAAATGAATCGCCAGCCGCTTAGAGCGAAGCAAGGTGCCAATGTAACGCAAATGCATTATGCGCGTAACGGTATTATTACGTCTGAGATGGAATACGTTGCGATTCGTGAAGGAGTAGAGCCTGAGTTTGTTCGTAAGGAAATCGCAGAAGGGCGCGCTATTTTACCAGCGAATATTAACCATCCGGAAGCAGAACCGATGATTATCGGGCGTAACTTCCACGTGAAGGTCAATGCAAATATCGGAAACTCTGCTGTATCTTCTTCTATTGCAGAAGAAGTAGAGAAGATGACGTGGGCGACTCGCTGGGGTGCAGATACGATTATGGATTTATCTACAGGTAAAAACATTCATACGACGCGTGAGTGGATTATTCGTAACGCACCGGTACCAGTTGGAACAGTGCCGATTTATCAAGCGCTTGAAAAGGTAAACGGAATTGCAGAAGATTTAACGTGGGAAGTGTATCGTGATACGTTAATTGAGCAAGCGGAGCAAGGCGTTGATTACTTTACGATTCACGCAGGTGTATTACTTCGTTACATTCCAATTACGGCAAAGCGTACGACAGGTATTGTTTCGCGTGGTGGTTCAATTATGGCGCAGTGGTGTTTATTCCATCATAAAGAAAACTTCCTCTATACTCATTTTGAAGAGATTTGTGAAATTATGAAGCAGTATGATGTTTCGTTCTCTCTAGGAGATGGATTACGTCCAGGGTCGATTGCAGATGCAAATGACGAAGCACAATTTTCTGAGCTTGAAACACTTGGTGAATTAACGAAAATTGCTTGGAAGCATGATGTGCAAGTTATGATTGAAGGACCTGGGCATGTACCAATGCATTTAATTAAAGAGAATATGGAGAAAGAACTTGATATTTGTCAGGGCGCGCCATTCTATACACTTGGACCGTTAACGACAGATATTGCACCAGGTTATGACCATATTACATCGGCAATTGGAGCTGCAATGATTGGCTGGTTCGGAACGGCGATGCTTTGTTATGTAACGCCGAAAGAACATTTAGGATTGCCAAATAAAGATGATGTTCGCACAGGGGTTATTACGTACAAAATTGCAGCACATGCGGCTGATCTTGCGAAAGGGCACAAAACGGCTCATCAGCGTGATGATGCACTTTCAAAAGCACGCTTCGAATTCCGTTGGCGTGATCAATTTAATCTATCTTTAGATCCTGAACGCGCGATGGAATATCACGATGAAACGTTGCCGGCAGAAGGAGCGAAAACAGCTCATTTCTGTTCGATGTGTGGACCGAAGTTTTGTAGTATGAGAATTTCACATGATATTCGTGAATATGCGAAAGAAAATGATTTAGAAACGACAGAAGCCATTGAAAAAGGGATGAAAGAGAAAGCGAAAGAATTTAAAGATACTGGTAGTCATTTATATCAATAACACGTTACACCTCTTTACTTGATTGATCACACTGTAGTACCTAACTTAATTATATAGAAGAAGCCCCCTTTGCTAAGACGGTAGCAAAGGGGGCTTCTATTTTTATAAGGTGAAGAATAAGTGTACCCAGTAGTATAAGAGGAATAATGTGACGACGGTTGTGAGTGGGATAACGATGAGAGATACGCTTAAATAGTCTTTCCATTTCACTTTAATTTTGTTTTGTCTTAGTATATACATCCAAATGAGAGAAGCTAGCGTACCGATTGGTAATAATAGTGAACCGATGTCACTACCAATGATATTTGCGAGATAGATAGTTTTTAATGTGACTGGATCTAATCCCATTTCTGTTAATGTAATGGTACCAATCATAAGGGCAGGGTGATTATTGAAGAGGTTGGAGAGGATAGATACAAGTCCACCCATCGCAAAGCTTGCATAGAGTAGATGTTGATTTACAACTGGCTCGAGCCAATTTACAAGTGCTGCTGTTAATCCTGCATTGTGAAGCCCGTAAATAATTACATACATAGAGAAAGCGAAAATTAAAATGTGCCACGGTGTCTTTTTCAAAATATCGACTGGGTTTGTTCGTAAGTAGTACCATCTCCAAATGAGAAGAACGAGTGAACCGAGTACAGCAACAATTTCGATTGGGATCGATAAGAAGGATGCAACGAATAGAAGACAGCGCATAAGGAAGACGAAACCTAATACTTTTAACATAAATCTTGTACGTTTTTGTTTTGTATCAACAGAATTTTTTCCTTTAAGTGGATGGAAGTTCTTTGTGAAGAAAATTTCTTCAATATCATATGAAGAAACAGGTAATCTTTTCGGAAGTTTTTTCTTTAAAACTGTATACATAAGCCATGACATAAACAGTAGTCCTAATGTTGCTGGTACAAACATCATAGCTGTATGCATATAAAGAGTCATATGGACGATGTTTAATGCAATTAAGTTTACGATATTACTTACACCGATTGGTGCACTGGATGCAGTAGCGATTAAAGCGCCACTTAATAAATAAGGAATTTGTTGATGAGGCTTTAATTGAAGATTTCTTAGAAGAAGAATTAAAATTGGAGTTGTAATTAAAATACTGCCGTCATTATTAAATAAAAGGGTCATAAGGAAACATAGTAATTGAATATACCAGTATAAACGGTGACCGGATCCTTTTGCTAAATTCGCTAGTTTTGCTGCGGACCAATGGAAGAAGCCGAAGCTTTCTAATATAACCGCCATAACGATGGTCGCTAATATTGTTATGGAGGCACCTCCGATTTTACTTATAATGTCCATGACGTCTGGTTTTGATACAAGGCCAGTAATCAGGATAATACCAGCGCCAATTGCTGCTGGCCACGCCTCATTTAAACCACGAGGTCGCCAAAAGATAACAATCATCGTTAAGAAGAATACAATAATAGTAATCCATATTTCAGTACTCATATTTTGCCTACCTTTCTATTTTTCCTTGAACGAATGTAGCTTGTCTCAAGGTTTATATTGGTAGTATATTCAGTGAAAAATAAGAGGAACTAGACGTATAATGGAATGAAGTGAATATGTGTTTTTTATGCTATAGGACAAGTATCACGAGTAGTGAAATAACTATTGTGAGAGGAGTCTATAAATTTGGTGGACAGTCGGATAGTAAGTGGATTTTATATCGGCGTAACTCAAAATATACCAGCGATTTACCGATAAAACATGACAAGGGGAGTCTATCCCAAAATACCTCTTGGAACAGACTCCCCCACTATATTATTTTTCCTTTAAAAAAGTTCGATCCTTCAAGAATAAATTCCAGAAGAAAATGAATCCTGGGAGTAAAATTGCAATCCCAATTGCGTATAAAATAAGCAGTGCATAGAATGTTTCAGGTGTCGTAAAGCTTGTAAATACAGTTACGTCCGGGTAAATGATATACGGTAAATGGGCGATGCCGTAAGCATAGCTTGCAAATCCATATTGAGCAACGACAGCTAAAACGGCGATGCGCGGAAATCCAAGTGTGTCGTACTTTTTGTTTGTCCACCAAAGTGAAGAGTACCCGATAACGAATAAAACGATAGAAACGGTAAACCATTGGAATTGCTTTATTAGCCCTTCCATAAGCCAGTGTGTTTCTGGGTCCATTACAACGAGGGCGATAATAGCCGTAACGAGCGTTGCAGGACCGAGTATGATGGCATTTCTTCTATAAATTTTATATGCATCTTCTGAACCTTGTTCTCTCGCAAAATCAGCAAGAAAGAGAGAGGATAGAAATAGTTCCGAAGTTAGTCCGAAGAGCATATAGCAATAAATAACAGGACTAGAAAGAAGTTTTCCATAAAGGAGTACTTCTTTTCCTTCCGACATTGTAATATAAGCACCTTCTGTAACAGGTAGAACGGTAATTAATAGAGCTGGAATTAAAAGCCCTGTAATACCTGAAATAATACGAAGAAGATGTTGGTATTTTGGCAGTGAATAAGCAAATACCATAAATGTACTGCGAATGGCAACGAGTATTAGAATGAGCATAACTGGTACGAACATAACGGTTGCTAGGGTAAAGGCTGCTTTCGGAAAGAAACCGAGAAAAGCGACAACAACAAAGACGAGAAAGGTATTGGTTACTTCCCAAGTGGGTGATAAGTATCGATTCGCAAGTTTCGCAGCAAGCGTTGGATGTTTCGCGTATACCATGCCCCAAAAACCAGCCCCAAAATCAATGGACCCTAATATACTATAAACAAAAATAAGAGCCCATAAGATGATGATTGCAATACTTTCCTCATGCACGAGAATCGCCTCCTTGGTTATGTAAATCATTCTTTAACGGGTGTTTCTTAAAGAATGTCCGTAGTACAAAGACGGTTAAAATAGCGAGTCCGATATATAAAATAATGAATAGAACAAATAAAGGACCGACGAAATCAGCACGTGTAGAAGCATCCATCGTCCGTTGCATCCCATAAATGGTCCATGGCTGGCGACCGCTACAACTGAAAATCCATCCGAACTCAATGCCGAGCATCATAACTGGCCCGCATGCGGCAGTGCTCCAAAGAAGCCACTTCGGTAACGCTGTCCCTTTTTTTCGATAAACAAAGTACCAATATAAGAGAGCGATTGCTGCAACTGCAAAGGTAAAGGAGGCAGCTCCGACCATTAAGTTGAAAAGTGTATGTGTATAAAATGGTGGCCACGTTTCTTGTGGGAATTCATTTAGTCCTTTTACGACAGTACTAGGATCGAGCCCTACTAATAAGCTGAGCAGGTTTGGAATTTCGAGTGCATAGTTTAGTTCAAGTGTATTCGGATCAACAACCCCACCAATTGATAAAGGAGCGTGCGATGTCGTTTCAAACAAAGCTTCAGCAGATGCAAGTTTTTCAGGTGAGTGCTTATGTAAGGCGATCGCCGATTCGTGTCCTGAAATCCACATCGTAGCACCTGTGATGAATGTAACGACAAGTCCTAATAGTAATCCTTTTTTATGGTAAGCAATTTCACGTTCGCTTATATTTCTCCTTAATAATTTAAATCCAGCGATAGAGGCAATGACAGCTGCCCCAGCTGCATAGGCCGTAATAACAACGTGGAATGCACTTGTGCCAAAGCTTGGATTAAAGAAAGCTTTCCACGGATCCACGTTAAAAACTGACCCATCTGGCCCCATTGAAAAGCCTGCAGGTGTATTCATCCATGTATTTGCTGATGTAATAAGCACGGCGGATGCCGTGGCACCAAGCATTACGAAAAAGAGTGATACTAATCTCATAAATGGAGGTAGTCTATCAGCTGCATATACGTAAATAGACATGAATAAAGCCTCTAGAAAGAAGGCGAAAATCTCAATTTGAAAGGGAACAGAAATAACTTGTCCAACAATTTTGGCAAAACCGGGCCACAGAAGTGAGATTTGTACACCGACAATGGTTCCAGTTGGAATTGCTACACCAAGAAGGATTGCAAATGCCTTTGTCCATCTTTTTGCCATAATGGCATAGTCGGAATCTTTCTTCCAGTGATAGAGTATTTCGCTTACGAAAATCATTAATGAAAGCCCGACTCCAAGTGTTGCAAAGATAATGTGGAATGCTAATGAAGAACCAAAAAATGCTCTTGCTAATGTTACGGTATCCATATGTAAACTCCTCTTCTTTTTTTACCATTATTTTCTGATTGAATTGGAAGATTTATTCAATAAACTGCCAAAAATATATGTGTATTTAAAAAGTGAATATGGTAATAAAGTGTTCGAATATTCCAAAGAAAAAGAAATGAATATTTGATAATATTTTGTTTGTTTTTTGTTTAGGAATCTTTTATAATCTTTTATGCGAACGTGAGTTCTGTTTCCGGGATGAAGAAGTTTATGTGAAATGGAGATGGTGTTTTATGTATCCTGAAGTCATTAAAAAGATGGCATTTTCAAAAGAGCATAGAGATTTATTATTAAAGTTGTACAATAAAGAAATTACGCGTCGTGAATATGATCGGCTTGTGGAATCGCTATATAGACCTTCTAAAGAGGCTTACGAGGGATAAGGTGAGGGAGACAATCTAATAGATTGTCTTTTTTTAATTGACGTATGTTCTGTTAAAATTAAGGTTAGCCTTATTAGGGAGGTGAAAAGATTGCGGAAACGTATATATATAGGGATTGGAGTTATGCTCTTAGTCGCTTTAGGTGGAATTGTATTTTGGTCAGCCTTACAAGGAAACCGTACAGAATACTTTATTTTAAGACATATGGTGAATGAAAATGGGACGCTTGCTACATATCGTTTAGCAGATACAAAGGCTGGCATAGGGGAAGCAAAAGGCCGTGAAGCTTTATCAGAATCGGCAGGACTATGGCTACAATATACTCTTGATAAAGACGATCAAGCGTTATTTGATGAACAAGTAAAGGTCATTCAAAATAACTTTTTACATAAGGATCGCATCGTTGTATGGAAAATCTCTGAAAAGGGAGAAATGCAGTCAGCTACAAATGCTCTTATAGATGATCTTCGTATTATAGAACAATTATATCGTGCTTATGAAATGTACAAGGAAGAGCGTTATAAAAACCTTGCAGATCAATTGAGTGATGCTGTACTTCGTTATAATAAAAAAGGTAATTATTACGTTGATTATTATGATGCAAATACAGGTAAACAAAATAATTTTGTAACAACATCTTACATAAACCCGCACGCATTTTTTTATATGAAAAAGTACGAGAAAATTTCTGCTCAGCAGTATCAAGAAGTAATTCAGTTTTTAGCTGATTATCCGAGAAATGGATGGGCATTCCCAAAAGAGTATAAAGAAGGTGGTACATTTACATACGATAAAGAAGTGAATCTGATTGACCAATCATACGTTGCTTACCATCGTAGTTTAGGTGGTCTTTCATCAGATGCATATTTGGAATTTATAAAGAAGAAGTTCCAGGAGGACGGGAAGTTATACGGTCGATACAATTTAGAAACGGGAAAACAAACGGTGAATTATGAATCGCCAGCTGCTTACGGGCTAACAATTTTATACGTACTACACACAGGTGATACAAATTTTGCGAAGGAATTATATGAGCAAATGACTACATTCCGAAATGATAATGTGTTTAGTAGATATTACGGTGGATACGTGACAGGTGAAAATAATAATACACATATTTTTGATAATGTTTTGCCGCTTTTAGCTGAAATAGAATTAGAGAAGAGTAAAAAATAAAATGGTTATCCTTTCAAAATATATATGTGAAAGGATAACCATTTTTTATTTGCGTTCCATTACGGCAAAGTAATTATTTTCATTATCTGCAAAGTTGAACGCTCTACCAGTAGGTAAATCTACAACTTGTCCAACTGTTACGTTTTTCTCAGAAAGATCTTTATACAGCTGATCTAAGTTGTTAGAGAAGAACATAAGTGAAGGGGTATTAAGATTTAATTCAGGCTGCATCTTCGCAATTAACGCTTTATCGTGAAGGACGATGCTTGTGCCGGCTTCTTTTGCTGGTGCAATTTCAATCCAGCGAAATCCTTTTCCGTTATTTTCTTCTGCGATGATTTGGAACCCTACTTTTTCTGTCCAAAATTGTACGGTTTCATCTTGGTTATTTACATATAGCATAATTTGTCCAACTTGATTAATCATAGATGTCTCCTGCTTTCTTTTCTTATATGCGTATAATTATATCAAATATATGGTTTGAATAGTTTTTCATGATTTTTTCGGAGTGCAATCTTCGCCCATTTTATATTTGTCGTAGGAGAAGGTCCTGTAATCCATATATGAAATGGTAGTGTGCTACAAATGACCATTGTTGAAATAGATATAACAGCTGTTAATGCAAATAGTAATAGGCTATATAATATAGTATTTTCTTGCAGTGTGAATAAAGAAAGAAGTTTTGTACATAGTTGCAAGAAGAAAAAATGTGCTAAATAAGCGCCATACGTGTAGTTTCCAATGAATCGTAACGTTTTATATAAGAAACCCCGGCGCTGTACAATTGTAATAGATAACACGTACAGTATCATAATTTCACAGACTATATATAAAAACATGGACGGTTTTAAATAAGTAGAAACGGTTAAATGAATAGAGTTTGCTCCGTAAAAGCTAAATAGTTCATAATTGATAAACAAAAATAAGATAAAAAATAATATTGTGATAAGCGGTATATGTTTCATGACGAATAGACGCCAAGTTTTTAGTGCTACAGCGGCAATGCCTCCCATAACGAAATAGAATGAGTAGAATAGAAAGGATCGATCTGTATAATGTAAAATGGTCGAACTCGTTAATTTTTCTCCATTAAAAATGTAGTGGGAAGAGAACCACATTAAAAGGAAATATAGACATGCAAAGATGGTCATATATTTATATATGTCTTTTTTATTTGTTGTTCGTTTTTGAAACCAATAAAATAGTGTGCAAAGTAAAGGGAACAATAAGTGAATTTGGAACATCATAATAACGTACCAAAGATGAGGTGCGGCCGTTCCGAGTAATAAACTTTTTATTCCGCCTTGTAATGTAATCATGTCGTTTGTTGTTAATAAGTACAGAATAGACCAAAAGAAATAAGGAATGAGTAAGTGTGTGGCTTTTTCATAAATATATTCTTTGTATACGAGTTGCTTTGTATAGTGACGAATTAAATGAAATCCAACGATAAATATGAATGCAGGTGCTGAAAATTTTGCGAGATTAAATAACATACCCATAATGAGGGATTGTTCAAGTAAGACATTTCCTTGATTCATTGTATATAATAAGGAACTTTGCAAAACGACAGCAAGAAATGCAATGCTTTGCAAAACTTTAAATTCTGGTGCGCTTTGTGTCATGGTCTCCATCTCCTTTTCCATACATGATTATAGTACGGAGAATGGATGAGAGGTGTGGAATATTTGTGAAGATTTTAACAAATTTGTGGCGGGAGGAGATGAATGAAATTATATCAACGATTTTTCGGATATATCTATCACAACTTCAAATATATCAACGATTTTTTCAATATATCGACGTTTCGACAAGGGATATCGACTTATCAACAAATAACGACAAAAAGAGGATGCTCCAAAATGAGCATCCTCTTTCTATTTATTAAGCAAATTTATTTTTGATCCAGTTCTTACCTTCTACAAGACGAGCTGTCATTACGGCACAAGCGTTATCCGCTGTTACGTTTAACATCGTTGCAGGAGGGTCGATGATTGTACTAATTGCTGCGATAATTGGCAGTGCTTCTGGCGGGAATCCGTATAGAGAAACGATTAACATTTCACCAATCATACCACCGCCTGGAATAGCGCCCATTACCGTTCCTACTAATAGAGAAACGACAAGTGCGATCGCTAATGTTTTTGGTCCTTCAAATTCCATGTTGAAAATACCGAATAAGAAAGCGATCTTTAATACGCCGCCTAAAACAGATCCGTCTTTATGAAGTGTAGACCCAAGTAGGACAACTGTTTCACGAATGTCTGAAGAAATACCCATTTTCTTCGTTGCTTCTAAGTTCGCTGGAATACTTGCGGCGCTACTACAAGTTGCAAGTGATGTAACTGTAGGAGAGACCATGTTCTTCCAAAATATTTGAACACCTTGCTTGCGACCTGCAAGGTATGCATAGAACGTGAAGAATACAAAGAAGTAAATAAGTGAAGCTGGATAATATACCATTGCTGCTCGGAAGTAAGTTCCAAGAAGTTGTGGTCCGAATTCACCAACTAATGCTGCGAAGTAAGCAGCAAGTCCGATTGGAGCGTAGTACATAATGAAAGATACGACTTTCATTGAAATCTCTGCACCAGCTTGTAGGAATGTAGCGAATGGTTTTCCTTTTTCACCAACTGCTGAAGTTGCAATCCCCATTAAGATAGAGAAGAAAATAAGAGCTAACATATTTTCACGAGATAGTAACTTCGAGAAGTCAGATACTGTTAGAATACCAACGATTTGATCCGCAACGCTAACAGCTTTTTCAGCTTTATCAGGTTGTGTTAGTTCTAATACAACACCTTGTGCTGGCGGGAATACTTTCACGATGATAATCATAAAAATAGCAGCTAAAATACTTGTAAATAAGAAAGTCCCAGCCATACTAGACATAATTTTACCGAAACGTTTTAATCCATCCATATTAGCAATAGATGACGCGATGCTAAAGAACACTAAAGGTACAACAATCGTAAACATTAAGTTTAAGAAAATGTCACCAAGCGGCTTTAAAACAACTGCATCAGCACCCATGAAATAACCAATGAAACCACCAATTAGGATAGAAGATAATAAAATAAGTGGAAAGCGATATGCCTTCATAAATATACCCTCCTATCGATTATAAAAAAAGTCATACTGAATCATTATAGCGAGTTAGAGTCTTCTTTACTAGGAAAATACCGATAGATGGAATAGCGTGAAAACCGAGAAATTTTTGTTTTTGAGCTCGGCATACAGTTAGAAATCTAGACAAATATATTTGTAACCTAGTGGTGGCAGAAAGCTTTAGGGTACCCAGTCAGTGCTACTTTTAATATAATGTCTTTAGTAGCTGTTTTTGGAATCGCTTACAAACTTGGTGAGTATTATAAAGTGGATGCTTTAGCATCTGGGGGTAAAATTTCTGGTGTTATTTTGCAGCTTATTAACTTTGCACTGGCATTCTTTATTTATTTACCATTCTTAAAAATATGGGATAAACAAAAATTGGCGGAAGAACAGGGGGAGTAAAGAACTAAAATGGATACGATAGAGACGAAAACTTTTCATTTAATTTTGCATGGAGGAAATGCAAGAAGTTGTTCAATGGAAGCAATTGATTGCGCAAAACGTGGAGACTTCGAGGGAGCAGAGGCAAAGTTGCAAGAAGCTTTACATGAATTGCAAGAGGCACACCGTGTACAAACGGAACTCATACAGAAGGAAGCTGGTGGTGAAAAAACAGAAGTTACCCTTCTGATGGTGCACGCACAAGATCATTTAATGAATGCAATTACGGTAAAGGAATTAGCGAGTGAATTTGTAGAATTATATAGGAAGATGGCAGCAGCTGAATGAACCTTGCGTATGCAAGGTTTTTTTATGTTTTGAAAAGATACTGTTATGACGAAACGAAGACCACTTACGTAAGATTCCATTTATTATTTTCAATTTTATGTAAAAATAAAAGTATAAAGGGGGTGGGGAATAGATGAAAGTTCGCATCGAGTTAGACCCATCACAAGTAGATGTAGAAATAATCATAAAAACAAAAGAAGTAACGGACGAAATTCAGCAACTTTTAAAAATAATAGAAGGCGGAAATGCGAATCAAATTGTTGGTGTGTTAGATCAGCAATATTATTTGTTGCACTTACATGATATTTATTGGTTTTATACAGAGGGAAGAAAAGTTATGGCACAAACGAAGAAAGGGAGTCTTGAGGTGAAAGCTCGCTTATATGAATTAGAGGAACAGTTAGCTAGAAATCGTTTTGCTAGGTTTTCTAAGTCGATACTTGCGAATTTAGAGCATGTAAAAAGCTTTGAAATGTCTTTTAGTGGTAGCATGTGTGCTCACTTTTCTAATGGAACGAAAGAATATGTTTCGAGGAAATATGTACCGCTTATTAAAGAGGCTTTAAATATAGGAGGAGGTTAAGAGATGGTTGATAGAGTTATAAATAAAGCGGCTTTTGGATTAGGGATGGCGATGATATATAGTCTATTGTTTTTATGGATCGGTTATGTAAAAGGGGTAGAAACAGTAGAAATGAAAACATTAATTACGTATTTAGTTACAGCCAATATAGTAGGGCTTATCTTTTCTTTTGCTTCATTTATTTTTGAAAAAGAAGAATGGAGTATAGTAAAACAGACAAGTATTCACTTTATCATTTTACTAGGGACATTTTTGCCTACAGCCATTTGGATCGGGTGGGTTCCGAATCGTTTCGGTGCGATTCTTGTTTGTATAGGGAGCTTTATTATGATTTATTTCATTATATGGCTTGTAATGACACTATATTGGAAACGAAAAATAGAAAAATTAAATCATCAATTAAAATGAAAAAATTATGTATGTGTGCGTACCATCAGTGGAGCTTTCGTTCCACTGATGGTATTTACAATCCTCCTTTTCATGGATGAGTAAGAGTAATCGTTAATCGGTAGTAACGATGTCTCCTATACCACGAATTAATTTTTTTATATGAATTTCTTTTGGTTTTAATATATTTACGATATAATCAATCGCTATTTGCGGTTCAACGGTTGTACCGCACGTATAGCAATCAATTGCTGCAAAATTTTTCTCTGGATACGTGTGAATAGAAAGGTGACTTTCGGATAGCAATACTAATACTGTAACGCCATACGGCTGGAATTTTTTTTTGTTTACGCTTAAAACAGTTGCACCAGAGTAATCAGCAGCGGAAACTAAATGATGCTCTAAAAAATGAATATCATTTAATAGGGGAAAATCTACTCCCCATAAATCTACTATTATATGTCTGCCAAACGTAGAATAGTCCATATGCTGGTCCCCCCCTTAGTTAAAATATCATCAAAATTGCATTTCTTGTTGATAGCAATGATGTAGGGTAAGGTTCGATTCTAAATTTAAAACGGCATCGTTACGGTGATCTAAATGTTCTTCTTTAAATTGAAATAAAGGAGCAAGAAGAGAAGGTAATGTTCGAGGAGTTGGTACTACGTATAATTGTTCAATTTGATTGAGTGCATGTGAGGAGTTAGCAGCAATATGAAATCCCCAGTCCGTTCCGAAAGAAGGAACAATTATATGATAGCTTTTTACAATTAATCCGGCATTTTCAATTGTATTACCGATACTCCAATATACAAGAGGTGCATCAGCAGGTGAATTAGATTGGCAGACGAAAGCACCATCTTCTGTTAAGAACGTAGCTATACGAGCAAAAAGTTCGCTTGTATATAAAGTACTTAATAATTCTGTTGATGGATCAGGAAAATCAATAATAATTACATCGTATAAGGAGGAAGGAGAATTTAGAAACTCTTTCGCATCACATACGTGCACATTTACGCGCTCATCAAAAAATGCATTTTTGTTTAAAGAGACTATTTCTGGTACATTACGAGCTAGATTAATCATCGCCTCGTCTAAATCAACAAGGTCTACATGCATCACAGTTTCATATTTCAAAACTTCTCGTAAGGCAAGGCCATCGCCGCCACCTAATATGAGAACACGTTTTGGATCAATGACTTTGGACATTATCGGGTGAACAAGCGCTTCATGATAAATTTGTTCATCAACGGAACTAAATTGTAGTTGGTTGTCCAAATATAGACGGATATCGCTTACTTGTAGCAAATTAATATTTTGATAATTGCTTTTTTCTTCAAATAAACTCGTATGCTCGCTAGCTTGTATTTGTTTTAAAGAAATTTCATCCCATATATCTAAGTTGTGTGAATTTGTTTCTATTATAGGTTCCGATTGTGTTTGTTTGTCTTGTTTGTCCTGTTTGTTTTGTGTATCTTGCTTGTCTAGCTCAAATTTGTCAGAGTCTAATTCAGAAGACTTGTCTTTTTTAAAGCTCGTTATTCTATAAACTTTTATTTTGTTCAGTTTTCTATGCTTTGGCATAGGAATCCCCTTTCGAATTGTATTATTTTATTCTATTCTATGTAATTTAATAGATTGTGACTGGACGATAGTTAGACGAGTATCTTGAGTAGGTATTTGTTTTTGATTTGAGTCGAAATATTATATTTTTCGTTATTCTGTTTTCACGCTAAAAAATTTTTTTAGTGTTTTTTTATGTTAAACATAACTAGACAACTAAACACTAATCTATCTTCATACAGTTATGTGTTAAAAGCGTGTTGTTTTATAACACACTGTGTGTTTTTTGAGTGACACACTAATTGAAAGCGTTAACACACAAAGGAAATACTCGAAAAAGTGCTGATTTTACTGGTTTTAAAAAGTTGGCACGCTAATTGCATTAATAAATAGCGTAAAGAAAAATAAATAACATAAATTTTTTATACTATACAAGGGGGATTTTCAAATGAATATTTTATTATGTTGCTCAGCAGGGATGTCTACAAGTTTACTAGTTACAAAAATGGAAGCGGCTGCAAAAGCTCGTGGTTTAGAAGGAAAGATTTGGGCTGTATCTGGGGATGCAGTAAAAAATAATATCGATCAAGCAGATGTATTATTACTAGGACCACAAGTTCGTTACATGCTTTCTTCTATGAAAACGCTTGCTGATGAGAAGAACATTGGAATCGATGTTATTAACCCAATGCACTACGGCATGATGAATGGAGAAGCAGTTTTAGATCACGCACTAACACTTAAAAAATAATTAGGGGGGGAAGCGAAATGCAAAAGTTTATTGCATTCATGGAAAAATATATTGTTCCTGTCGCTGGTAAAATTGGATCGCAACGTCACTTAGCGGCGATCCGTGATGGATTTATTGCAGTTATGCCACTTATTTTAGTTGGTGCACTTGCATCATTAATTAATGGTTTTCCATCTGAAGCTTTCCAAGATTTCATGAAAGGTTTGTTTGGTGAAACGTGGAAACAAGTTGGCGGTGGAATGTGGACTGGTTCTTTCGCAATTCTAGCATTAATCATAGCATTTACAACAAGTTATAACTTAGCAAAATCTTACGGCGTTGATGGTTTGTCAGCAGGTATTATTTCATTTGGTGCGTTAATTATTCTTACGCCAACAACACCGAAAGAAGGCGGATTGAACTTAGCTTGGACAGGTGCACAAGGGTTATTCGTAGCAATTATTGTGGCACTCCTTGTTACTGAAGTATTCCGTTTCTTTGTACAAAGAAACATTACTTTTAAAATGCCTGATGGAGTACCACCAGCAGTTTTAAGATCTTTCGCAGCTATAGTTCCAGCATTTGTTATCTTAACAGTAGTTGCAGGTATTCAATTAGCAGTGAAATTAGCTGGTACAAGTGTTCATGAATTTATCTTTAATACGATTCAATCACCACTGCAAAGTTTAGCAGGGACATTACCAAGTGCAATTGTCATTGTACTTCTCGTTCATCTTCTTTGGTTCTTCGGTTTACATGGTCCAAATATCGTTGGTGGTATTATTGAGCCATTATACTTACCGGCATTAGAGAAAAACATGAAGTTATTCCAAGGTGGAACATCTGCATTTGATGTTCCAAACATTGTTACAAAACCATTCTTCGATACTTTCGTATATCTTGGTGGTTCTGGTGCAACATTAGCGTTCTTAGTAGTGGTATTACTTGTAGCGAAGAGCGCACAATTACGCGGTGTATCTCGTTTATCAATTGGACCAGGTGCATTCAATATTAACGAACCAGTAATATTTGGTACACCAATTATTTTAAATCCAATTTTATTCTTACCGTTTATCCTAACACCAATTGTATTAGTAATTACTTCTTATACAGCTATATCTATTGGTTGGGTACCAAAAACAGTTGTGATGATTCCATGGGCAACACCACCAATTATTAGTGGCTATCTTGTAACAGGTGGACATATTTCTGGTGCAATTCTACAGTTATTCAACTTTGTAATTGCGATGGTAATCTATTATCCATTCGTTGTATTATGCGACCGTTCTGTTGTTCGTACGGAAAAAGCAGCAGCGCAAGGAAATAACAACTCTGTACCTATGTAACATAGGGATTGTTCTCACAGATAACATGATCTGTGAGAACAATTACCTTTATATCATGTTCAGAAAGATGGAATACATCTATAAGAACACCAAACTATCATTCATAAAATATTAATGTAATAGAAATGTTCAAACTGAAGGGGTATTTCAATCGGTTGAACCATAATAGAGAGGGCGGTAATTATGATGACTACAGCAGAACAAATTCCATTCCAATTGATTTTAAATAGTGGTAATGCACGAAGCTTTGCAATGGAGGCACTTCAATTTGCCAAACAGGGGAAAATGGCAGAGGCTGATGAAGCGATGGTAAAGGCGAAAGAAGCGATTAATGAAGCGCATCATTTCCAAACAGAGCTCATACAATCAGAAGCAAGAGGAGAAAAGACAGAGATTAGTGTTCTTTTAATTCACGCACAAGATCATTTAATGAATGCGATTACAGTGAAAGAATTAGCAGCAGAATTTATTGACCTTTATAAAAAGTTAGAAGCGAAAGGGGAATAAAGCATGACTGGAATTAAAATTGCTACAATCGGTGGTGGATCTAGTTATACACCAGAGTTAATTGAAGGGTTTATTAAACGTTATGATGAGCTTCCTGTTCGTGAAATTTGGTTAGTAGATATTGAGGCAGGAAAAGAAAAGTTAGAAATCGTTGGTAACTTAGCGAAACGTATGGTGAAAAAATCAGGTTTACCAATCGAAGTGCATTTAACACTTGATCGCCGCGAGGCATTAAAGGATGCTGATTTCGTAACAACACAGCTTCGCGTTGGTTTATTAGAAGCACGCGCAAAAGATGAAGCGATTCCTTTAAAATATGATGTAATTGGTCAGGAAACGAATGGTCCTGGTGGTTTGTTTAAAGCACTGAGAACGATTCCTGTTATTTTAGATATTTGTAAGGATATGGAGGAGCTTTGTCCGAATGCATGGTTAATTAACTTTGCGAACCCAGCAGGTATGGTAACAGAAGCTGTCCTTCGCTATACAAATATTCAAAGAGTAGTTGGTCTATGTAACGTTCCAATCGGAATTCGTATGGGTCTTGCGAGATTACTGGAAGTAGATGCAAGTCGTGTACATGTAGATTTCGCCGGTTTAAATCACATGGTATATGGACTAGACGTATATTTAGATGGAGTAAGCGTAATGGATCGCGTGTTAGAGCTTGTAACAGATCCAGAAAAGCAAATTACGATGGAAAACATCGCAGCGCTTAACTGGGAGCCAGACTTTATTCGAGGCCTTCGTGCAATTCCATGTCCATACCACCGTTACTACTACAAAACACGTGAAATGTTAGAAGAAGAGAAAGAAGCTTCAATCGAGAAAGGCACACGTGCAGAAGTAGTAAAACAATTAGAAGATGATTTATTCGAGTTATATAAAGACCCGAATTTAGATATTAAGCCACCACAATTAGAAAAACGTGGCGGAGCTTATTATAGTGATGCAGCATGTAGCTTAATTACGTCTATTTACAATAATAAAGGTGATATCCAGCCTGTTAATACACGAAACAACGGAACAATTGCAAGCTTGCCACATGATTCTGCTGTTGAAGTGAACTGTATTATTACGAAAGAGGGTCCAAAACCAATTGCGGTCGGAGATCTTCCAGTACCAGTTCGCGGTTTAGTACAACAAATTAAATCATTTGAGCGCACAACAATTGAAGCTGCGGTTACAGGTGATTATCATAAGGCGCTGCTTGCGATGACAATCAATCCACTTGTACCATCAGATAAAGTTGCAAAACAAATTTTAGATGAAATGTTGGAAGCACATAAAGAATATCTTCCACAGTTCTTTAAAAAGGTAGAGAAGTAAAAAGCGGCGCTATTTAGCCCGCTTTTTTTTATTTCGATAGGAGGTAGTAGGATGATTAAGTTAATTGTAAATGCAGATGATTTCGGTCTTACGGAAGGTACGAATTACGGCATTATTGATGGACATATAAATGGGCTTGTAAATTCAACGACGATGATGATGAATATGCCAGGGACAGAGCATGCTGTACACTTAGCGAAAGCGTATAAAACGTTAGGGGTAGGCGTGCATCTCGTATTAACGGCAGGAGAACCACTTCTTACAGACGTTCCATCACTTGTGGGTAGTGATGGAGCATTTCATAAACAAAGTGTCGTACGGGAAGGGAATATAGATCCAGAAGAAGTTGAGAGAGAATGGACTGCTCAAATCGAGAAGTTTTTATCTTACGGATTAATACCGACTCATTTAGATAGTCATCATCATGTGCATAGTTTACCAATCTTACACGATGTTCTTGAAAGATTAGCGGCTAAATATAACGTTCCGATTCGTCGTTGTGAGGAAGAGAGAGCAGTGCGCCCATTTTCTGATGTGTTTTACAGTGATTTTTATGCGGATGGTGTGACGGAAGATTACTTTGTGAAGTTAAAAGAAAGAGTACAAGATGAACAATCGGTAGAAATTATGGTTCATCCAGCTTATATTGATCCAGAGCTTGTAAAACGTTCTTCTTACGTAATGGATCGAGTGAAGGAATTGCGTATTTTAACAGAGAGTAAGTTGCCTGATGGAATAGAGCTTGTGAAGTTTTAATAGAAAAACGACGGCTACATAATGCCGTCGTTTTTTGTGCTTACACAATGGATAAAATATATCCGCCGAAGGCCCCGATTATAACGATGACCCAAGGTGGTGTTTTCCAAAAAGCTAGTAAGCAAAATAGAAGAGAAGCAAAGACAAAATCTACAGAATTCATAATTGTACTCGTCCAAATCGGATCGTAAAACGCTGCTAGTAAAATGCCGACAACTGCGGCGTTGACTCCAAGTAGTGCACCTTGTATGTAGGATATCCTTCTTACACTGTCCCAAAATGGTAAAACACCGATAACAAGCAAAAAGGCAGGAAGAAAGATAGCGATTGTTGCGAGTATGGCCCCGGGTGTCCCGTTTAGCACTGCTCCTATATAAGAGGCGAATGTAAATAGTGGTCCTGGTACTGCTTGTGTTAATCCGTATCCAGCTAGGAACTGCTCTTTCGTCATCATTCCATTTTGTACAAACTCACCTTCAAGAAGGGGAAGAACGACATGTCCGCCTCCGAATACAAGTGCGCCAGAGCGATAGAAACTATCAAATAAAGCGATGTAATACGAGAATGGTCTTAACATTGGTAGCAGTAGTAATAGGCCGACGAATAAGACGAGACAAGAAACTGCTATCGTTTTTGAAATAGGTACTTTTATATTTTGAGATTGGCTAATTGGTTGGTTGCGATATAAAAACCAGCCGATAAAGCCAGATAGTATAATGAGAATAACTTGTGTCCAGCTACTTGGCCATAGTAATGCGATTGCGGCGGTTACAATAGCAATCGTTGCACGATTGCGGTCTGGCGTTAATTTTTGTGCCATTCCCCATATTGCATGAGCGACAATTGCGACTGCTACGAGCTTTAGTCCGTGAATCCATCCAGTACTTCCAAGGTCAAATTGATTAAGAAGTGAAGCGAAGAATACTAAAACGAGAACAGATGGTAGAGTGAATCCAATCCATGAAATAATAGCTCCTAATAACCCGCCGCGTACTAACCCAATCCCCATACCGACCTGACTACTAGCAGGTCCAGGAAGGAATTGGCATAGTGCGACTAAATCAGCATAACTTCGTTCATCCATCCATTTTCTCTTTTGGATGTACTCATGATGAAAATAACCGAGATGAGCGACAGGACCTCCAAATGAAGTAAGTCCTAATTTAAATGAAACGAGAAAAATCTCTAATAATGTGTGAAAAGTGTATTTGTTGTTTTTCAAAGGGACCCCCTATAATGTTTTTTCTATGTGCATTATACAAGAGAATGTAAATCTAAAGGAATGATTTCAATGTAAAGATTGTGTGAATCTTTTCTTCGTAATTAAAATTGAAAAAGTCATAAATGATTATGTCTAAACCATAAAGTAGTAGAAGTAGTGCTGGGAAATTTATATAAGGAGAATGCCTTATGACAACACACTTTTTTGCGAGGTTGACAGGTAAGAGGGAAGTGCCTCCTGTAAATACAGAAGCTTTTGGGGTTGCGGAGTTTATTTTTAGTGATGATTTAACGAAATTGCATTACAGAGTCATACTAAAAAATATAGAAAAGGTCACATCGTGTCAAATTCATTTAGGAAATTCCGCTCAAATAGGTCCTATTGTTTTTTATTTGTACGGCCCACTAGAACAGGGGATTAGTTTGAATGAGGGGAGTATTACCGGTGTAATGAATGCGGAGGATTTCGAAGGGCCTTTACAGGGAAAATCATTTGTTCACTTTCTTCAAGAAATCATTCAAGCAAATGTATATGTAAATGTTCATACGAAATCACATAAAAGAGGAGAAATAAGAGGACGGATTAGAAAAGTAAAGAAGTAAATGAAAAGGCTGTTTCCATTTGGAACAGCCTTTTCTTCTTATATAGGTCACAAATTTTAGCGATTATTGCCGGTAAATCGCTGATATAATTCGCGTTACGGTTGATATATTTCAAAAACTGCCTCGTTTAATTTTTTACAGGTTGATTTTTTATGAAGAAGTCCATGACATAAAATACTTCGTCGTCGGGTATTTGTATTTCAAATGTATTTTCAATCGGCTGTAGTGCTTTTTTCACTTTCATATACATCCAGTACTCATCTTGTCGTCGTTTCTCTTTGTCAGGATGAGGGAGGAGACTTTCCCCTTTTTGAAGACGGTCAACCATGCAGCTCATATGAAGAATTACACCCATTAAGCTATCTGGGGTTAGCTGTAAGGAAATTAATTCTTGAATTGTATTTAATGCATAACGAATTGTTTTAATGAGTAATGCCCCGTCGTTACGTTGCATTTGTTGTTCAAGAATATCAGCCATTTTTGCATATGTTTCTTCATACGTAATCAATTCTTGAATTGGCTGAATGGCTGTGTAGTTTACAATGTCTTGAAAATGATATGTTAAGCACGGTACTTGTACATCGAAATTCGTGACGATACAAATGATATTACGTTCTTTTTTTATGTTCTCAATCATTTTTGTTAAATCTTTTTCATGGACGATACTAATCGGAATAATTTCGATTAATTCTTTATCAAATCGTAAATAGTTCTCTAACATTTTTTGAATTGCTAAAGCACTTCCTTCCCCAGTTAAACAAGCTGTCAGAATAACAGACTTCATTGGAGAGAGTGGCTTTTTCTTTTCTTCTTGTACGTTTAAGTAAAACGGTGTTAAATTTTTTACTGTTTCATATAGTGCATCTAATGAATACCCGAGCTGAGCCTTCCGTGCCGCTTCTAATACGTGTGGTGTGCTTGTCATAGAAAGAATACGCACTGGAATTTTGAACTCAGTTTCTAATATATCACCAATGTAAGCGAGCGATCCCATATCAACAAGTAAGAGAAGTCCGTTTACATTTTGCAGTGTTTTCATATACACTTTGACACGCTCTAAGAAATCTTTCGGTGATTCATGTAACGGCATATCAATACCGGTTACGTCCTCAATGCCGAGAAGTTCGTTTGCCACGTTTGCCATTTCTGTTGCGATGCCATTACCGTGCGCTAATATTAGTACTTTTACTTCTGTTTGTGAGGCAGGAATTGGATCAACAACGAAGAACATTGTTAAAAAGCCTGCTTCATCAATTGGCATTGTTATTTGTAATTCTTCCTCTAGTAGCTGAATACATTGCATAGCTACGGAAAAAGCTTCTTTATATTTCGTACGAATTTGATTTAATTGTGGATGATGAATTTGTTTCCCACTTTGTAAACGTTGTAGAGTTGTCTGTACATGTAAACTTAAAGCGAGAAATACTTTTTCATCAAACGTCTTAGATAAATGTTTTTCAGCGAGTTCCGCTATTTTTTCACATACGGAAACGATATTACGATCCACAATTTTAAAAACATTTTCATGACTTGTCTTTTTGGACATTTGGTTAAAATATTGTACGAAAAAGCTTTGGATATCATTTTCTATTAGTAGTTCTAATTCTTCCTCTTCAATACCGCGTGCTTGAAGTTCTTCATATTTATAATCAATATAATCGTAAATAGAAGAACGTTTTTCATCTTCTGTTTTATGGTTACTCCAGCCTTCATCACTTGTAAATACAAATGTTTCATTCGGTATTTGGTACAGGTGGCGGCTCTTTCTTTCAATAAACAGTCCTTCTTTCATATACCAAGGTAAATCTGTACTTGAAACGTAGACAGAGTCACGTTTTTTTGTCACGAAATCAGAATAGGCTTTCGCACAGGCAATTTGGACATCCGTTTTTAATTGACCGATGTTATTGGGACAATTGTAAAAGACGAAAGCACGCATTGCATTTGGGCTAACATGAATTTCTTTTCTCAGGCGAATTGCTTCATTTGTAAAAAATAGTTGTAGTAAAGCAAAACGTTCTTTGTGTGTACGCTCACGAAGTGGTGGGAGCGTGACAGTCATCGGTATACGTCTTGTAAATGTTTTTAATAAAAATGAATTTGGTTCTTCTGTCGTTGCTGTAATGATTAATACTTTTGCTTTCCGCTCGTTTTCTGTTTCTCCAAGGCGGCGGTATACCCCGCGGTCAATAAAGGTGAAAAGCATTTCTTGTCCCTCTGGAGGAAGCCGATGTACTTCATCTAAGAAAAGAATCCCTTCATGTGCTTTTTCAATTAACCCTTTTTGATCACTTGCCCCCGTGTAAGCCCCTTTTTTAATCCCAAATAACTGTCCAAGTAGTAACTGTGGATTGTTTGCATAATCAGCACAGTTAAAGACGATAAAGGGCGCATTTTTTGGAAGCTGTTCAACTTCAATTGCATATTCGTGCATTAAAGAAGCGAACATAGATTTTCCGACCCCTGTTTCTCCTAGCAATAAAGTATGCATACCGTTTGGAGGATAGAGAATAGAAGCTTTCGCTTTTTCAATTGCGATTTTAAGGCTTGTATTTTCAATTGCAAATGTATCTAATGAAGTGACATCTTTTGAATGCGTTTCCAACGAAGTGTTCGTTTCTATATAAAAACGAACAGGGCGCGTATTTGTTTTTAATAAACGCGTATCTTTTACAAGTTTGTTTAAATCGCTACTTACATTGGCACGATCCAGTTTTAGAAGGGTAGCGAGTTCTGATGCGGTTACACCTTCTGTATAATTTCCTTCTTGTATTGCGTTAAAAATGAGATCTATTCGTTTCATTTCTATTCACCTCGAAACTTCATCACTATTTAAAATTTTACACAAAAATGGGAAGGGTGGAAAGAGAAAAATAAAACAGCCTTAGTACATAAGCACCAAAGCTGTTACAATCTTGTGTCTTTCCAGAAATTCACTGCGAGATGAGAAGATGGATTATAAGGAAGAAGCTTGTATCCTTGTGACTGTAAATAATCAATTACTTTTGGAAGTATTTGTACAGTAACACTTGAATCGTGCATTAAAATAACTTCAACTTGTTCATCGCTCTGATTACGTACTCTTTCTAGTATGGCAGAAGGATTATCATAGCTTTTCCAGTCATATGTATCGATGGTCCAATCCCACATTTTATATTCTGCTGATACAAGTGCGTCACGGTAATTCTGTTTTAAGTAAGGCATACTACCGTAGGGGACACGAACGAGATGTGTATTTAACTTTGTAATTTGCTGGACAATGTCTTGCGCTTGCTCCATTTCTGTAATTAAAGTAGAAGGGTCCCCAGTATAAAGGCGCTTTACATCGTGTGACATGCTATGAAGTCCGATATAATGTCCGTCTTTAACTAAGCGCTGCATTGTCTTTTTGTAGTGCGGCACCTTTCCTCCAATAACAAAGAAAGTTGCTTTTCCGTTCTTTTCTTTTAAAATGTTTAAAATTTGCGTAGTATATTTGTTTGGTCCATCATCAAATGTTAAGTACGCAATTTTTTGGGTAGGAGAGGTAGTTGCATTATTTGGATGAAGTTCAGCAGGAATAACTGTAGTTGCTTCTGCATGAGATGACGCGTACATAGTAATTGTTAAAAATAAAATGATGTATAGAAATATTCGCTTGATCATAACATTCACCCTCAGTTTGACAATCAAGATGTAAAAAATAAAATGTAATCCATTTCTTATTATGTATATCTTTCTCCAATAGAGGCACTCTCAAACAATCTATATTTTGGAAATACAAAGTGAGGGATAAAAAATAAAAAATAGCATCCTCTTCAAAGAAAGAGGATGCTATTTGAATATTTCATAATTGTAAAGGCTATACTACAATTAGTCTTCGCGTTTTTTCACTTTTTTATAGAAGGAAATAATTGGTTTGTAACGCTCGTGTACAAGTCCGATTACTTCAGCAATAATTTCTGTAAAGAAGATTAAAACGAACAGAAGAGTAATGGATAACCATAATGTCGCACTACTGAAAATAATAGCATTCACACTAAAGAAAATACCGAATGCGTATATAATTAGTACCGTTTTACGATGAGAGAAGCCCATTGCAAGTAAACGGTGATGTAAATGCGATTTATCTGGTGCGGAAATAGGCTTTTTATTTACGATACGACGGATAATTGCAAATGTCGTATCAAATATAGGTACACCTAAAATGATAATTGGAACGATAAAACTGAATAACGTTACGCTTTTGTATAATCCAAGTAACGATATAACAGAAATACAGTATCCTAAAAATAGTGCTCCTGTATCTCCCATGAAAATCTTTGCTGGATGGAAGTTATAGAATAAAAATCCAAGTGTACTTGCAAGTGCAATTAATGCTAGAGGTAAAATAATTGCTGTTCCAGTACCCCATGGGCTAGTGAAGGCCATATATGCTAGCGTTGCTAGTACGATAGATGAAATACCAGCAGATAATCCATCTAAGCCGTCAATTAAGTTGATTGCATTTGTAATACCTACAATCCAAAATACTGTAATTGGATAAGCAAGCCATCCAAGTTCAGTATCCCCGAGAATTGGAATATATAATACTTGCACTAATAATCCACTTTTTACAATCATAATGGCAACTAATAGTTGTCCACCGAATTTTACTTTCGCAGATAACTCGTACATATCATCTAAAATCCCAATGATTACGATGATGATTGCACCTAACGTTATCGATAACATTCTTTGTTCATATAAGCCACCGACCACAAATCCTACAGCTACACCGATAAATATTGCTAACCCGCCAAGACGAGGCATAATTTTTTGGTGTACTTTACGTGCGTTTGGCTTATCTGTTGCTCCTATTTTAAAAGCTAATTTAATAACTAAAGGAGTAACGACGAGTACAGTGATGAATGATGCCAAAATGGCATAAATCACTTGTGAGTCCATTAATACCCCACCCTTTTATAGTCTAACGTAATTTTTTTTAAATGTATTTATCTGAAAATTATGATGTTTATTTACAGGCTCATAACATATGGTATCACAAAAAGATTAGAATTCAATCTTTTTTTCTTTTTACGGTAAATGGAAGCGGATAGAATATATGACAATCGTATACACAATGTTAGATCATTTGGGAAGGTTATTCGTATCAGGCTTTGGAATATGACATGTCCTATTTTTCTTAGGCAGTGAATACTTTTATTTCAGTATTATAAGTGTTACACGTAGAAATGAGTAAGTTCCGTGTTAAAATGTGGGAATTTATCTCGCTATTTGTGTGTTACCCGCAAAAGTCTGATTGGTGTGGGCTAATAATCAGTAGGGAATGGACAAAAATCCGACTGATTAAAGTCTTCCTTTAATTTTACAAAAACTTAAAAAAGAATGGAGAAAGTAATTCATATAATAAAGGAGTAAAAAGGTTTTCTCATTTTTAATGTGAGAGGGGGAAGCGCAGGGAGCACGCTATGTATTCGTATATTTTCTACTGTATATTCCTGTGCGAAAGGGAAATGAAAATTACGATAATAGGGACTGGATATGTTGGCTTGATTACAGGTGTAGGGTTGGCAATATTGGGACATTCAGTTACGTGTTTTGATATAAATGATGAAAAAATTGAACAGATAAAACGAGGGAATCTGCCTATTTATGAAGCTGGCTTACATGAATTAATACATGATGCATGTGAGAAGGATCGCTTAACTTTTACTGCAAATAAAGTTCAGGCATTTCACGATGCAGAGATTATATTTATTGCAGTTGGAACGCCATCTTTATTAGATGGGACAGCAGATTTAACATACATTCAAAGTGCTTGTGATGATATTGGGACATATGTGACGAACGACATTATTGTTGTTACGAAAAGTACGGTTCCTGTAGGGACGAATGACGCTATAAAAGGATGGATTGAGGAGAAGTTACGGGGGAGGCATGCATTACATATCGTATCGAATCCAGAATTTTTACGGGAAGGTTCAGGTGTTTACGATTTTTTTCAGGGAGATCGTATCGTAATTGGCGCAGATAATGAGGAAGTGGCGCAAAGAGTGGGGAGTTTGTATAGTGAATTAAGCTTACAAACGTATGTTACGGATATTAAAAGTGCAGAGATGATTAAATATGCATCGAATGCCTTTTTAGCTACAAAGATTAGTTTTATTAATGAAATTTCAAATATATGTGAGAAGGTAGGCGCAAATGTATTAGATGTTGCAAAAGGAATGGGAATGGATAAGAGGATTGGTGCATCCTTTTTACATGCCGGCATCGGCTATGGAGGATCGTGTTTTCCGAAAGATACGAAAGCGCTTGTGCAAATTGCAGGGAATGTGGCGCATGATTTTCGCTTGTTAAAAGCAGTTATTGAAGTGAATAATAAACAACAGTTGTTATTGGTTGAAAAGGCGAAGGAAGTAATAAATATGAATAAGAAGCGGATTGCGGTTCTTGGAGCGACATTTAAGCCGAATACGGATGATATTAGAGAAGCACCATCTCTTATTATAATAGGGGAATTACTTAATATAGGTGCGGATGTAGTTCTATATGATCCAAAGGCGACTCGAAATGTAAAAAATATATTTGGGGAGACTATACAATATAGTGAATGTATAGATGAAACGATTAGGGGAGCGAGTGCAGCTTTCATCGTAACAGAATGGGAAGCTATTCGAGCTTATCCGTTAGAAAAGTACGAACAACTTATGAGAGAGCCTATTTTATTTGATGGGAGAAATTGTTATACTGATGAGGATGCCAAGAAGCAATCGATTGATTATTACTCGATTGGCAGACAAAGCATTTGTAATAGAAATGTTTCTGTTATTCGTTAAAAAGGCATGTATCCATGCATATTCTTATATGTCATAATAGAAGTTGTAACTAGTGAAAGAAAAGAGGCAATGAAATGACTGAACGTTTAAAAGTAATGACAATTTTCGGGACACGTCCAGAAGCAATTAAAATGGCACCTCTTGTATTAGAGTTGCAAAAACACCCAGAAAAAATTGAATCGATTGTGACTGTAACAGCACAACATCGTCAAATGTTAGATCAAGTATTAAATATCTTTGGAATTACGCCAGATTTCGATTTAAATATTATGAAAGATCGTCAAACCTTAATTGATATTACAACACGTGGTTTAGAAGGTTTGGATAAAGTAATGAAAGAAGCGAAGCCCGATATTGTACTTGTACATGGTGATACAACGACAACATTTATTGCAAGCTTAGCTGCTTTCTATAATCAAATTCCAGTAGGTCATGTGGAAGCAGGACTTCGTACATGGGATAAGTATTCTCCATATCCAGAAGAGATGAATCGCCAATTAACAGGTGTAATGGCGGATCTTCATTTCTCACCGACAGAAAAATCAGCAAAGAACTTACAGAAAGAAAATAAAGATGAGTCACGCATTTTCATAACAGGAAATACAGCGATTGACGCATTAAAAACGACTGTAAAAGAAACATATAGTCATCCTGTACTAGAGAAACTTGGAAGTGATCGTCTTGTACTTATGACAGCTCACCGTCGTGAAAACTTAGGTGAACCGATGCGTAATATGTTCCGTGCAATTAAGCGTCTTGTTGATAAGCATGAAGATGTACAAGTTGTGTATCCGGTTCATATGAACCCTGTTGTTCGTGAAACGGCGAATGATATTTTAGGCGAACATAACCGCATTCATTTAATTGAGCCGTTAGACGTAATTGATTTCCATAACGTTGCAGCTCGTTCATACTTAATGTTAACGGATTCTGGCGGTGTACAAGAAGAAGCACCATCACTTGGTGTACCAGTTCTTGTTCTTCGTGATACAACGGAGCGCCCAGAAGGGATTGAAGCAGGTACATTGAAATTAGCAGGAACAGACGAAGAGACAATCTTTAATCTTGCTGATGAGTTGTTATCAAATAAAGAAGCTCATGATAAGATGACGAAAGCATCTAACCCTTACGGTGACGGTCATGCATCAGAACGTATTGTAGAAGCGATTTTACAATACTTCAATAAGTAAACAAAAAAGAGCCAAATCTTATGCGATTTGGCTCTTTTTGTTATTGCTGATTTCTCATAATCCACTCTGCATGAGCATTTGTAGAAGGCGGTGGCTCAGTTGGTGTTTTATTCTCACTCGTGTCTTTCTTTGGTTTTTCGTTAGAGTGAGCATTTGAGTCGGAATTTGAGCTAGTTGAATCTGTTGAAGGTGTTTCTTTTTCCCCTAGTTCTTTTTCAATTTCCTTACGTGTCGTCTCTACACTAATTGGATCTGGAAGGAAGTAATAAATACCGCCTATTTTTTTGTCTTCTCCTTCAAGCTTTAGCGTTTGGATTGTAGAAGGATCAAAACCAGAGAGTTTATTGTAAAGAGCAAGTCCATCAGAAACAGGAATGTCGGTTTTTATATATTTTCCAACGACATCTGTTAAATCTTTAATTTTAAATACAGTAGAGGCCGAATTTAGTTTTTGAGCAACAGCTGCTAGTAACTGTCTTTGTCTAGTTGCGCGGCCATAATCGCCGTTTGGATCCTGTTTTCGCATACGTACGTATGCGAGTGCTTCTTCACCATTTAATTGTTGTTGCCCTTGCTTAAATTCGATTTTTTTGTAGTAATCCACGTCAGAACGTTCCCAAAAATCGAAGGGGACATCAACGGTAACACCGCCAACAGCATCAACGATACCTTTGAAGCCTTGGAAATCAATTTTGATGTAATGGTCTACAGGAACTTTTAGAAAGTTTTCGACAGTTTTAATTGCCATTTTTTCTCCGCCGTAAGCATGTGCAGCGTTAATTTTGTCTTCTTTATCCTTCCCGGCAATGGGAACGCGCGTATCGCGAGGGATACTCATAAGCGATACCTTTTGCGTTTTCGGATTGACTGTTGCAAACATTAATGAGTCTGTACGACCATTTTGTCCGTCTGTTGCATAATCCTCTATCCCCATAATGAGGACTGTAAAAGGTTCCTTTGTAATTTCGACATCTTCGGTTCTTAAATCCGATTTTTCACGAGTAAAACCACTATACATCCCCATGAGAGAAGTGTAGGAATTTAATATATAAAGGCCTACACTGCCAAATAAAAATGCGAAAATAAGGAAGTAGAAAAACTTCCTTCTACGTTTCTTTTTTATTCTGCTATTTTGGAGATGATAATAACGTTCTTCCATATATAATCTCCTTAGTTCATTTGTAGGAAGGTAATTCACTACATTAATCTTTAAAGGGGGATAAGCTAGCTATGCTTAGAGAACATCTTGTTCTAAGTACAACATATCTCCCTCTGTAATTGTACATTTCCCATTTGTTAATTCAATCATCCAATCCGTGAATGATTGTTTTCCATCTTCTTCTACATACGTATCAAATGTGACATTTTCTAGATAATGAATCTCTTTAATGGCATATTTTGAATTGCGTAATTCATTTTCTAACTTACCAAGTAATGTGTAATCAATTTCGGTCTGCATAACACGCATTAGTTTTCGCTCGACAACACCGACATAATTAATACCTTCGCTTGTACATTTTCCGTATGCACGAATTAATCCACCTGCACCAAGTTTAATGCCGCCAAAATAGCGTGTAACGACAACGACGGTATCTTTTAGATCGCGTTTTTTTAGCACCTCTAACATAGGAACGCCAGCTGTACCGCTAGGTTCGCCATCATCATTTGCTTTTTGGATTTGATCTTGTTCGCCAATTAAATACGCGGAACAGTTATGTGTTGCGTTCCAGTTTTGTTTTTTGATTTTTTGTATAAATTCTTGAGCTTCTTCTTCGGTTGTAGCTCGGCTAATGTAACAGATAAATCTTGATTTTTGAATGACAATTTCGTGTTCGCCGTAGTCTTTGATTGTAAAATATTGTAATAGCACTCGTATACGCCCCTATCTATCAAAATGACTAGTACTTTACATTTTAAAAGCGGGCGTTTTTATATTCAAACATTTTTTGCAAAACTGTTGAAATTTTTGATGAGTATTTCACCTTTTTGTTGTAATTTGTCGGGATGGTGAGTATAATTTTTGACTAGCATTTTTATGTATGGATGCACCATTTTTAGTTTTCGTGTAAACTTAGGGAATAAAAACTTTTTATAAGGCAGGTACGAAAATGAAAACAGCTATTGTTACTGATAGTACAGCATATATACCGAAGCATATTCGTGAAGAACTCAATATATATATGATTCCATTAAACGTTGTGTTTGGAACAGAATCTTATCAAGAAGAAGCTGAAATTTCAGTAGATGATTTCTATGTGAAAGTACGTGAGCAAGAAGAACTTCCGAAAACTTCTCAGCCAGCAATCGGAAAGTTTGTTGAGTTATTTGAAGAACTATCTAAGGATTATGATGCGGTTATTAGCATCCATCTTTCAAGTGGGATTAGTGGTACATACCAAACTGCAACGACAGCCGGACAAATGGTAGAGGGTATTGATGTATATACGTACGACTCTGAAATTAGTTGTGAAGTGCAAGGATTCTATGTACGTGAAGGGGCAAAACTAGCAAGTGAAGGAAAGGATCCGAAAGAGATCATTACTCGTTTTGATGAAATGAAGCAAACGATGGACGCTTATTTTGTAGTGGATGATTTACATCATTTACAACGTGGCGGACGATTAAATAGTGCGCAAGCTTTCATTGGTAGTTTGTTACAAGTGAAGCCCGTTTTATATTTCAGAGATAAAATCATTATTCCTTTTGAAAAGATTCGTACGCGTAAAAAAGCGTTAAAACGCATTGTTGAAATTTTTGATGAGCAAGCAAGTAAAGGTGTACCTATGGAAGCTGTTATCATTCATGCGCAGCGTGAAGAGGAAGCGAATGAATGGAAGGCAGAATTAGAAGCAAAATATCCTCATGTCACAATCCGCATAGGTTATTTTGGTGCTGTAATTGGTACGCATTTAGGTGAAGGTGCACTAGGTCTTGGATGGTACACGAAGTAATAAGTTATAAAAAGCTCTCTTTTTGAAGAGGGTTTTTTTACGGATATTTTGCGTATAGTTGACAAGTTAATATTTGGAAATGATAAAATGTACGTAAAATAAAATAACGAGAAAAGTTTTATAACTTACTTTTTACAAGAAACTATATTATAATAGAGGAGAGGTGAAACATATGGAGCATAATTCTTGTTTATGTCCAAAGTTTGAGTCTGCTTTTACTTTGCTTAGTAAAAAATGGACTGGCTTAATTATTAAATCTTTGCTTGAAGAATCGAAACGTTTTAGAGAAATCGCAGATATTATACCGAATATGAGCGATCGTATGTTGTCAGAGCGTTTAAAGGAATTGGAGAGCGAAGGCATTGTAGTTCGTAATGTTTATCCAGAAGTACCGGTTCGAATTGAGTATGGCTTAACTGACAAAGGAAAAGCGTTAGAAAGTGTTATGGATGAAGTCCAAAATTGGGCTGAGAAATGGATGAAATAGCATTTCGATTTCATTTGTATATGTAACAAAACGTAAGGGATTCCTTACGTTTTTTCTTTGTTTATGAAAAGTGGGTTGAACCTTTTAAAATTCTACACATACATACAAAATTATACGTATTTTGCGATAGAGTTACATATAATATTACATTTGTTTTACAAAAGCGTAACATTGGTAAAAAAAATCCCGAATTATGGTATAAAATTTATAGGTTATATACGGAAAATGAAAAAAGAAAGCGGTGTAAAAAATAAAATGAAAAAGCTAAAAATGGCATCTTGCGCATTAGTTGCAGGGTTAATGTTTTCAGGACTAACACCAAGTGCATTTGCAGAAGATAATATTTCAGATGTGAAATCACAAATTAATACACAAAATGACAATTTACATAAACAACAACAAGAGCGTGATGAATTACAAAAACAAATGAATGACTTAAACAAAACAATTCAAGGTTTAGATAAGTCTGTTCAAGAAAATGCTGCAAAACTTGATGAAACAACGAAAAAAGTTTCTGATACTGAGCAATTAATCGAAAAGAAAAATAAAGATATTGCAGAATTACAAACAAAGATTGCAAAACGTGAAGAGTTATTAAGAAAGCGTTTAGTTGCACTTCAAGAACAACCAAATACGAACGTTGTAACAGAAGTTCTTGTAAACTCTAAAAACATTGCAGATTTAGTTGATCGTTTAAATTCTGTTTCTAAAATTCTTGAGTCTGACGAAGATATCATGAAAACACAACAAGAAGATCAAGCGAACGTGAAAAAAGATGTTGAAATGGTAAAAGAAAAGCAAAAAGAATTAAAAGAAGCACAAGCTCAAATTGAAACTGCTAAGAAAGAACTTGACGCTGAAAAAGCAAAAAAAGAAACTGCAGTAAATGATTTAAGCGGTAAAATGGAAACAGTTGTAACTACGATGACAAGCACAGAAAGTCAATTAAAAGAGCTTGAACAACAAGCGTTAAAATTACAACAAATTGCTGAAAAAGAAGCGCAAGAAAAAGCTGCACAAGAAGCTGCTGCTCAAAAACAAGCAGAGCAAGCTGCTCAATCAGCTCAACCAGCGCAGGCTCCAGCTCAACCAGCACAAACACAAGCAGCTCCAGCAAACAATAATGGACAAGCGAAAAAAGAAGAAGCGAAAAAACCAGCTCCAGCACCAACTCCAGCTCCAGCACCAAGTAATGATGGTGGCGGAAGACAAGATGTTGTTGAAAAAGCTAAAGGTTTAGTAGGTCTAAAATACGTATGGGGTAGTTCGTCAATTTCAAACGGCGGTTTTGACTGTAGTGGATTAATCTCTTACGTTTACGGTTTAGGTCGTCAAGATACTAGAAGTTTATGGAGTTCAGTACAAAAGATTAGCCCATCTGAAGCGAAACCGGGAGATCTTATCTTCTTACAAGGTACTTACAGAGCAGGCGTATCTCACGTTGGTATTTACATTGGTGGCGGTCAAATGATTCATGCTGCTGATGAATCAACAGGTGTTACTTACGGTAGCGTAAATAGCTCATACAACCAAAAACATTTCTTAGGTTATGGTAGATTATAGGATTTATAATTGAATAAATAATGTGTATAAAGTCGATAGCTTACTATTTTATAAGTAGGTTATCGGCTTTTTTGAGTTTTTACGAGAGTATGAGAAAGATTTATAGTGGAGCTGGAGGTGGTTGTTGATGCAAGCTGGGAAACAGTTATTACTAGAGGAGCTTTCTTCAGATGTGCGGGATAATTTAGATGGTTTGAAAAAGAAAGGGAAGGTTACATGTGTACAAGGTATAAAAAAGAAGGGTTCTAAATATATGTGTCAGCGATGTGGAAATATAGAGCAGCGGCTATTTGCATCATTTCTGTGCAAAAGGTGCAATAAAGTCTGCACGTATTGCCGGAAGTGTATAACGATGGGGAGGGTAAGTGAATGTGCTGTACTTGTTCGCGGGATTGCTGAAAGGAAAGGAGAAAGTGATCTGAATCCACTACAGTGGAAAGGCACCTTGTCTACTGGCCAGAAGTTAGCGGCAAAAGGTGCCCTGGATGCTGTTAAGCAGAAAGAATCGTTTTTTATTTGGGCTGTGTGCGGGGCTGGAAAAACAGAAATGTTATTTTACGGTATTGCAGAGGCGCTTCAAAAGGGAGAAAGAGTTTGTATCGCAACACCAAGGACGGATGTTGTACTTGAATTAGCACCAAGGATACAAGAAGTGTTCCCGAATATACATGTAGCTGCTTTATATGGAGGTAGTGCAGAACGGGAAAAAGATGCCGCATTAGTCGTTGCGACGACTCATCAACTACTGCGTTACTATAGAGCGTTCCATGTCATGATTGTAGATGAGATAGATGCTTTTCCTTATTATGCAGACCAAATGCTGCACTATGCAGTGAAACAAGCGATGAAAGAAAATGCCGCAAGTATTTATTTAACGGCGACTCCAGATGAAAAGTGGAAGCGCAATTTCAGAAAGGGTAAACAAAAGGGTATCATTGTCTCAGGTCGATACCACCGTCATCCGTTGCCAGTTCCCCTATTTTGCTGGTGCGGAAATTGGAAGAAAAGCCTCAATCGTAAAAGAATTCCCCGAGTTTTACTACAATGGTTAAACATATACTTAAACAAAAAGTATCCCGTTTTTTTATTCGTTCCCCATGTACGATATATAGAAGAAATAAGCTCGTTATTGAAATCGTTGCACAATAAAGTTGAAGGTGTACATGCAGAAGATTCGATGAGAAAAGAGAAAGTCGCAGCGTTCAGAAAGGGAGAAATTCCGTTATTAGTTACAACGACAATTTTAGAGAGAGGAGTAACTGTGAAGAATTTACAAGTTGCGGTTTTAGGGGCGGAAGAAGAAATATTTTCAGAAAGTGCGCTCGTACAAATTGCAGGCCGGGTAGGTCGAAGTTTTGAGGAACCGTATGGCGAGGTCGTTTATTTTCATTACGGTAAGACAGAGGCGATGGTACGTGCGAAAAAGCATATTCAAAGTATGAACAAAAATGCGAAAGAACAAGGGTTGATCGATTAATGCATTGTCTACTTTGTGATGAGCGTATTGTAGAAACAGTTAGTTGGTACACTTTTTTTGTAAAGTTTCATAGAAAACATATGTGTGATAGATGTGAGCGGAAACTTTCCTATATTATAGGAGACATTTGCATGGATTGTGGTCGTCCTTTAAATGACTTGCCTACTCGATATAAAGAAAATGACATTTGCATGGATTGTGTAAGGTGGATAAATGAGGAGGGATATCGTCCGTTTAAAAATCGCTCGTTGTACGTGTACGATGATGAGATGAAACGTATACTAGCACAGTTTAAGTTTCGTGGTGACGCTGAGTTATTTCATATGTTTTATCAACCTTTTCGTAGTCTTTTTCAAAAGTACTTTATACATGTTTCAGTTGTTATGGTTGTTCCACTTAGTAGGGAACGAGAATATGAGCGTGGTTTTAATCAAGCAGAGTTATTGGCAGCTTGTTTACCTGTTAGTGTGTCTCATACATCGTTAAGCAGAATAGAAACAGAGAAGCAAAGTAAAAAGACGCGTAAAGAAAGGGTGTCGGGAAGTAATCCTTTTTATTTTCAGGGAGAAGAGATGTTTCATGGACAACATATTTTACTCGTTGATGATGTATATACGACAGGAATTACCGTTAGACAAATTGGGAGGCTTTTATACGATAGAGGAGCGAGAGAAGTTTCTAGTTTGACGCTCTGTAGAAGTTAATCTGTAACTGTCGAAAGAGATAATAAAAAGACGATAAGTCTTCTTTGACTTCATATGTTGTCATTCGTTATAGTCAAATTATGGGGCAAATGCCCTGATTTTTAGAGTGAAGGGAATGGAATGAACATGCAAGGAAGAGTGAAATGGTTCAATGCAGAAAAGGGATTTGGGTTTATTGAGCGTGAAGATGGTGATGATGTGTTTGTTCATTTTTCTGCTATTCAACAAGATGGATATAAGTCGTTAGAAGAAGGGCAACAAGTCGAGTTTGACATTGTAGATGGAGCACGCGGACCACAAGCAGCTAATGTTGTAAAACTGTAGGGATATTGTTTTTGGGAAGAGAAAGCTGCGTTTGTGGCAACGTTATATATAGTAGAACCTCTTGTTCTTCGCAAGGGGTTTTTGTTATGAGTAGCGTTGTCAAAAAGTTGTTTCATTTCTGTAACGAATTGTCCACAGTTATATTCGTTATTCACGATGTAAATAGGATAAAATAAAGATAGAAACGATGCATCTTTTCATTTCAACAAAAAACGATAAAAAAATCGCAATTCCACTAATTTTTTTAAAAAAGTTAGAAGGAGTTTTTAAGCCAGTGTCGAAATTATAGTACATAGGCTTGAAAGGAGGAATTCATCTATGAAATTCAACATTCGTGGTGAAAATATTGAAGTAACTCCAGCATTAAAGGAATATGTAGAGAAAAAATTAAGTAAGTTAGAGCGTTATTTTGATACATTTCCAGAGATTAAAGTTAATTTAAAAGTATACTCTGACAAGCAACGTGTCGAGGTAACAATTCCGTTTACTGATTTATTACTTCGTGCAGAAGAATCTAATAGCGATATGTACGCTGCTATCGATTTAGTAGTTGATAAAATTGAGCGACAAATTCGTAAACATAAAACAAAAGTAAATCGTAAATTACGTGAGAAAGGTTCTGTGAAAACGAACTTTATCCTTCCACAAGCAGTAGCTGTTTTGGATGAGGTAGAAGAGGATGAATTAGAACTTGTACGTACAAAACGATTCGATTTAAAACCGATGGACGTTGAAGAAGCAATCCTACAAATGGATATGCTAGGACATAATTTCTTCGTCTTCACAAATGCTGATACAAATGAAACTAATGTTGTATATGGCCGTAAAGATGGGAAATACGGTTTAATCGAAACTAAATAATAATTCGAAAGCGCAGCCGAAAGAGGCTGCGCTTTTTTTGCTACAAATAGATTTTTAAAAAACTTTTCCTAATTTAGAACTCGACATTCCGCCGATTGTTGTCATAGTTATAAGACAAGTGTTACAATTATCATTAGGTATATACATTTTAGTTTTTTTAATTAGGAGAAAAATTGGCATAACATATATTTGATTTTTATAACGACTGATTGTAATAGAGAAAAAGAAAAACAATCGGAAGTTTTATTTTAATAAAAAGAGGAGCGTATTTCCTATGATCGGTATTTTAAAAAAGGTATTTGATGTAAATCAACGCCAAATTAAACGTATGCAGAAGACAGTTGAGCAAATTGATGCATTAGAATCATCTATTAAGCCTTTAACTGATGAACAATTAAAAGGAAAGACGCTTGAATTTAAAGAACGTCTAACAAAAGGTGAGACAGTAGATGATCTACTACCTGAAGCTTTTGCGGTTGTTCGTGAAGCTGCGACTCGTGTTCTTGGAATGCGTCCGTATGGTGTGCAGTTAATGGGTGGTATTGCCCTGCATGAAGGGAATATCTCTGAGATGAAAACGGGTGAAGGTAAAACGTTAACATCGACATTACCTGTATATTTAAATGCTTTAACAGGAAAAGGTGTTCACGTTGTTACAGTCAATGAATACTTAGCGCAACGTGATGCGAGCGAAATGGGACAACTTCATGAGTTCCTAGGCTTAACAGTAGGAATTAACTTAAACAGTATGTCACGCGAAGAGAAACAAGAAGCTTATGCTGCTGATATTACGTACAGCACAAATAATGAACTTGGATTCGATTACTTACGTGACAACATGGTGTTATATAAAGAGCAGCGCGTTCAACGTCCACTTCATTTTGCTATTATCGATGAAGTCGATTCTATTTTAGTCGATGAAGCACGTACGCCACTTATTATTTCTGGACAAGCTCAAAAATCAGCAGAGTTATACATGTTTGCAAATGCATTCGTTCGTACGTTAGAAAATGAAAAAGAGTATTCATTTGATGTGAAGACGAAAAATGTAATGTTAACAGAAGATGGTATTACGAAAGCGGAGAAAGCTTTCCATATTGAAAATTTATTCGATTTAAAACATGTAGCACTTCTTCACCATATTAATCAGGCACTTCGTGCGCACGTTGTTATGCACCTTGATACAGATTATGTTGTACAAGAAGGCGAAATTGTAATTGTAGACCAATTCACTGGTCGTCTTATGAAAGGTCGTCGTTATAGCGAAGGTTTACACCAAGCTATTGAAGCAAAAGAAGGCGTAGAAATTCAAAATGAAAGTATGACGCTTGCAACAATTACGTTCCAGAACTACTTCCGTATGTACGAAAAGTTATCTGGTATGACTGGTACAGCGAAAACGGAAGAAGAAGAATTCCGTAGTATTTACAATATGAATGTTATCGTAATTCCAACAAATAAAGATATTATTCGTGATGACCGTGCGGATTTAATCTTCAAATCAATGGAAGGTAAATTCAATGCAGTTGTTGAGGATATTGTAAATCGTCATAAACAAGGGCAACCAATTCTTGTTGGTACAGTTGCAATTGAAACGTCAGAGCTTATTTCAAAAATGTTAACACGTAAAGGTGTACGTCATAACATCTTAAACGCAAAAAACCATGCGCGTGAAGCAGATATCATTGCAGAAGCTGGTATTAAAGGTGCTGTAACGATTGCGACAAACATGGCTGGTCGTGGTACGGATATTAAGCTTGGGGACGATATTAAAAACGTTGGTCTTGCAGTTATCGGTACAGAGCGTCATGAAAGCCGTCGTATTGATAATCAGTTACGTGGTCGTGCTGGTCGTCAAGGGGATCCTGGTGTTACGCAGTTCTACTTATCAATGGAAGATGAATTAATGCGCCGCTTCGGTTCAGATAATATGAAATCTATGATGGATCGTCTTGGTATGGATGATTCACAGCCAATCGAAAGTAAAATGGTTTCTCGTGCGGTAGAATCTGCGCAAAAACGTGTAGAAGGAAATAACTATGACGCGCGTAAGCAGTTACTACAATACGATGATGTACTTCGTCAGCAACGTGAAGTTATTTATAAACAGCGTCAAGAAGTAATGGAGTCTGAGAACTTACGCGGCATTATTGAAGGTATGATGAAATCTACAGTAGAGCGTGCAGTTGCGCTTCATACACAAGAGGAAATTGAAGAGGATTGGAACATTAAAGGTCTTGTTGACTACTTAAATACAAACCTTCTGCAAGAAGGAGATGTAAAAGAGGAAGAGTTACGTCGCCTTGCTCCAGAAGAAATGAGCGAACCAATCATTGCACAATTATTAGAGCGTTATAACGACAAAGAAAAGCTTATGCCAGAAGAGCAAATGCGTGAGTTCGAAAAAGTTGTTGTATTCCGTGTTGTAGATACGAAATGGACAGAGCACATTGATGCGATGGATCACCTTCGTGAAGGTATTCATTTACGTGCTTACGGTCAAATCGATCCACTTCGTGAGTATCAAATGGAAGGATTCGCAATGTTCGAGTCAATGATTGCTTCTATTGAAGAAGAAATTTCTCGTTACATTATGAAAGCTGAAATTGAACAAAACTTAGAACGTCAAGAAGTTGCTCAAGGTGAAGCTATTCATCCATCTAGCGATGGCGAAGAAGCGAAGAAAAAGCCAGTTGTAAAAGGTGACCAAGTGGGCCGCAATGATTTATGTAAGTGTGGTAGTGGTAAAAAGTATAAAAACTGTTGTGGTATTGGGAAGTAATAAAAGTCGGTAGCCTAGACTGTTTTGCAAACTTTTACATTAAAAATGTATAATTAAGAAGGACTGGACTCTCTCCGTAATAAGTGGAGAGAGTTTCCCTTGTTTTCATACGAAAGTAACAGCAATTACATAGAGGTGAAGGAAATGGAATTAGTAGAAATTAGACAGGAATTAGAGAAAATGGCTAAGAGATTAGCGGCTTTTAGGGGGTCTCTTTGACCTCCCTACTAAGGAGAAACAAATTGCAGAATTAGAAGAAAAAATGATGGCTGCAGGATTTTGGGATGACCAACAAGGCGCACAAGTTGTCATTAACGAAGCAAATGCGTTAAAAGATATGGTTGGAAAGTTCCGTAAGTTAGATGAGACATTCGAAAATTTAGAAATAACGCATGAGCTTTTAAAAGAAGAGTATGATGAAGATTTACATGAGGAATTAGAATCAGAAGTAAAAGGCTTAATTCAAGAAATGAATGAGTATGAGCTTCAGTTACTATTAAGTGATCCTTATGATAAAAATAATGCGATTTTAGAATTACACCCAGGTGCAGGTGGAACAGAGTCACAAGACTGGGGCTCTATGCTATTACGTATGTATACACGCTGGGCTGAAAAACGTGGATTTAAAGTAGAGACTGTTGACTACTTACCAGGTGATGAAGCTGGTATTAAGAGCGTTACTTTATTAATTAAAGGTCATAACGCTTACGGTTACTTAAAAGCAGAAAAAGGCGTACATCGTCTTGTACGTATTTCACCATTCGATTCTTCAGGTCGCCGTCATACATCGTTCGTATCTTGTGAAGTTGTACCGGAGTTTAATGATGAAGTTGAAATTGAAGTGCGTACAGAAGACTTGAAAATTGATACGTACCGTGCAAGTGGAGCTGGTGGACAGCACATTAATACGACGGATTCAGCAGTTCGTATTACACATACACCGACAAATACGGTTGTAACATGTCAATCAGAGCGTTCTCAAATTAAAAACCGTGAGCATGCGATGAAAATGTTAAAAGCGAAATTATATCAAAAGAAACTAGAAGAGCAACAAGCGGAGTTAGATGAAATCCGCGGGGAGCAAAAAGAAATCGGATGGGGTAGCCAAATCCGTTCGTACGTATTCCACCCATATTCTCTTGTAAAAGATCACCGCACAAATACAGAGGTTGGTAACGTGCAAGCTGTTATGGATGGAGAAATTGATCCATTTATTGATGCTTACTTACGTTCTCGTATCTAATAAAGTGAAACTTTAATCAGTGGGGAGCATTCCCCACCTAACTTCTCAGCTCTCGCTGAATTTTGAGGTGGGGATCTTACTGCCCGCTACTGCGGGATAAGAAAAAAGGCCAACAAAATTGTCGGCACATAATGGGGGCATAGAGGATATAAAGAGTATTACTTTATTTATATGGATGAAGTGCCGAGGAAGAGAAGTTGGAAACGACAACTTCTCTTTTTGATGGGAGTATATGTAGAATACAATGGTGTATATTGTTTTGTAAAAAGTAGAGAATAGTAAAATAGAGCGGTAATAGAGTAGGACTTTATACGGAGTTTTTCTAGTTTGATTTTTGGAAAAAGGTACTTTGCTGAAGTTTCTACGATGTTCACATAATTGAAACAACTTAGGAAATCTTTGTTCTATCAGGGTTCTCACTACATTTTTGAAGAAGATGAAATATACCTGAGTTTTTCTATATAAAGATAATGTTTATAATGAAAATGAGTGTGTTAGAAATGAAAAGAATATCAACGATGGGGAGCGATAGAAGTGAAAAAGAAATTGTTGGCTATTGCGTTAGGGACATCAGTCGTTTTTGCTTTAGGGGCGTGCGGAAATAAAGAAGAGAGTAAATCTTCGAAACAATCTGCAAGCACAGATAGCGCGGAACAAATTTTCCAAAGAAGTTGTGCTGGATGTCACGCGACAGATTTATCGGGGGCAACTGGACCTGATTTAAGAAAAGTAGGCGGTAAGTATGATGCTGCAGATATCGAAGAAATTATTAAAAAGGGCCGCGGTTCAATGTCACCAGGACTTATTCAAGGTGAGGACGCGAAAAAAGTAGCTGAATGGTTAGCGGAACATAAATAAGAAAATGTTTAATAAACGAGCTGAGTGTATAAGTTGCCCAAAAAGCATTTCGGGTTAATAAATTACAGCAGCTCGTTTCCCTTTTTCGGGGATGTAACATAACTGTAACAAAACTGTATCCGAATTGGAAACCGTTTGATGTTACAATGAGGTTTGTAGAATTTTGCTGAAATATATTACATAGAGTAGTTTATACAAAGAGTGTCAGTAAACTACCTTCAACAAGAGTTGTTACATGGGAGTAAGAGGCTAACTTTTATTTTCAAATGTACAGAAAAGTATTTCGAAAAAAATCATTAAGTATTGGGTGATAAATAATGATAAAAATGACGAATGTTTATAAGGAGTACCCGAATGGTATGAAAGCCATTGCTGGTCTCACAGTTACCATTAAACAAGGTGAATTCGTATATGTAGTTGGACCGAGTGGAGCCGGAAAATCTACATTTATTAAAATGATGTATCGTGAAGAAAAACCATCTACAGGATCTATTAACGTAAATGGACTTGTAATTGAAACATTGGCAGAAAGAGATGTTCCATATTTCCGCCGTCAATTAGGCGTAATTTTCCAAGATTTTAAATTGCTACCTAAATTAACGGTATATGAGAATGTTGCGTTTGCTCTAGAAGTAATTGAAGAAGAGCCAGAAGCAATTCGTGAACGTGTGACAGAAGTGTTAGGTCTTGTAGGTCTAGAAGATCGTGCAGATGCACTTCCAGGTGAACTTTCAGGTGGAGAGCAACAACGTGTTGCGATTGCAAGAGCAATTGTAAATAGACCAAAGGTTGTAATTGCCGATGAGCCAACAGGTAACTTAGATATTGAAACGGCTCTTGATATTATGAAGATTTTCAAACGCATTAATGAGCGTGGTACAACGATTGTTATGGCGACGCATAACGCAGATATCGTAAATACAATTCGTCATCGTGTAATCGCGATTGAAGGCGGAAAAATTGTTCGAGACGAGATTGAGGGAGGATACGGATATGAAGACTAAAACCCTTAGTCGACATTTGCGAGAAGGTGTAAAAAATCTATCCCGTAACGGATGGATGACATTTGCTTCTGTAAGTGCAGTAACGGTTACATTACTACTTGTAGGTGTCTTTTTAACAGCGATTATGAATATGAATCATTTTGCGACGAAAGTAGAGCAAGATGTGGAAATTCGTGTGCATATTGATCCAGCAGCAAAAGAAGCTGATCAAAAGAAATTAGAAGAAGATATGAGCAAGATTGCGAAAGTAGATTCTATTAAATATTCTTCTAAAGAAGAAGAATTGAAACGTTTAATTAAAAGTTTAGGCGATAGTGGAAAAACGTTCGAGTTATTTGAGCAAGATAACCCACTGAAAGACGTATTCGTTGTAAAGGCGAAAGAGCCAACAGATACAGCAGTAATTGCGAAAAAGATTGAAAAGATGCAGTTTGTAAGTACCGTTCAATACGGTAAAGGTCAAGTTGAAAAGTTATTTGATACTGTAAAAACTGGTCGTAACATCGGGATTCTGTTAATTGCTGGTCTTCTATTCACAGCGATGTTCTTAATCTCTAACACAATTAAAATTACAATTTATGCTCGTAGTACTGAGATTGAAATTATGAAACTTGTAGGTGCAACAAACTGGTTTATTCGTTGGCCATTCTTGTTAGAAGGATTATTCCTAGGAGTATTAGGATCAATTATTCCAATTGGCATAATCTTAGTTATGTATAATTCATTACAAGGTGTGTTTAATGAAAAACTTGGCGGAACAATTTTCGAGCTTCTACCATACAACCCATTCGTATTCCAATTAGCTGGTTTATTAGTGTTAATCGGTGCATTAATCGGTATGTGGGGAAGTGTAATGTCAATTCGTCGCTTCTTAAAAGTGTAAAAAGTTGCAAACATAATTCGTACAAGCTTATCATATAGTAGAAATAGGTAAAGGCATCACACGCTGTGTGATGCCTTTTGCTACACCACCTGTGTGTTTTGGAAAGGGGAATTCCGCATTGAAACGTAGAGTTGCGATTATTGGAATGGTTGTTGCATTTTTAATTGGTGCTGGCGGAATGTTTGCAGGAATGTCTGTATTTGGGGTTAACCCAGCAGAAGTAACGCAAACAATTTCGAGTGGAAACGCTAGCACAACGCAAGGGAATTTGGCAAAAATTAATGAGGCGTATGCACTAATTGATTCACGTTATGTGGAAGACGTGAAAGATGACAAGTTAGTCGAAGGTGCAATACAAGGTATGTTGTCTACGCTGAAGGACCCTTATTCCACGTATATGGATAAAGAAACAGCCAAACAGTTTAGTGAATCGCTTGATCCAGAGTTAGAGGGGATTGGGGCTGAGGTGAACAAGACGGACGGTAAGCTTATTATCGTATCTCCAATTAAAGGTTCACCAGCAGAAAAGATAGGAATTAAACCGAATGACCAAATCTTATCTGTAGATGGAAACAGTGTGAAAGACTTATCACGTGAAGAAGCAGTGCTAAAAATTCGTGGTAAAAAAGGAACGACTGTCGCGATTGAAATTAAACGTGCAGGAGTGGCTGATCCGATTGTATTTAAAATTAAGCGTGAAAAAATTCCGATTTTCACGGTGTTTAGTTCTGTGAAGCAAGAAAGCGGAAAAGATATCGGTTATATGCAAATTACTTCGTTTGCTGAAAATACGGCGAAAGAATTTAAGGATCAGTTAAAAGAGTTAGAGAAGAAAAACATACAAGGTTTAGTTATTGACGTGCGTGGTAATCCTGGTGGCTATTTGAATAGTGTAGAAGATATACTAGGAGAAATTATGACAAATAAAAAACCGATGCTACAAGTAGAGCAACGAAATGGGGAGAAAAAGAAATTCTCCACAGAACGAAAAGAGAGAAAACCATATCCAATTTCAGTGTTAATTGATAAAGGAAGTGCTTCTGCTTCAGAAATTTTAGCTGGTGCACTGCAAGAAGGAGAAGGTTACGATTTAATTGGTGAAACAACATTTGGTAAAGGAACTGTTCAACAAGCGGTTCCATTTAAAGATGGAAGTAACATTAAATTAACGATGTTTAAATGGTTAACTCCAGATGGAAATTGGATTCATAAAAAAGGAATCAAGCCAACTGTAGAAGTGAAACAACCAGATTACTACCATGCGACGCCAATTCAAATTGAAAAGACACTTTCATACAATTCAAATGATGTGCAAGTAAAGCATGCACAAGAAATGCTAAAAAGCTTAGGATATGTACCGGGTCGTGAAGATGGATACTTTAGTAAAGAGACAGAATCAGCGCTGAAAGCATTCCAAAATGCAAATGAGATGGAAGCGACAGGACAGCTTGATAAAAAGACAGCTGAAGCAATCCAAACGAAAATCATTGAAAAAATCCGTTCTGGAGAAAATGATTTGCAATTACAATCAGCATTAAAATTAATGGCAAAATAAGAAGAAATACAGGCATTTTATTGCCTGTATTTTTTTGTGTTAAACACACGTTTCTCCAGTTATGATAAGATAAAAAGAAAGAATGATATAAATGGTGGTGAGTGAGTTCGTGGAAGCATGGATTTTTGAAATAATGCGGGCAGTTGGACGTTTTTTCTTACACCCTGCTGTCTATGTATTTTTAATAAGTAGTATCTTCGTTGGATACTTACGTATATTACGAGAGAGAAAAGATTTTTCTTTTAAAGTTTATGATATTTGGTTTGAACTGCGAACATCTCTATTTGCAGGGATTGGATACGGATTAATCGTATCTGTTATTACGATTGGACTTGGACTTGTTGTTTCGAAAGCGAGTTTATGGGTAATTTTACTTTGGACGCTGCTATTTGGATTAACTGCTATGTATCGATATTTATCGGCGGCTTATACGTTTAGTATTGCGATTGTATGTGTTCTACTATCTTCTAAGCTACCAGTTTCCTTCTTACAGCTTAGAGAAGGGGAAGAGGGTACGATTGTATCTCTTGCTATTTTACTAGGCGTCATGCTTATTGTAGAAGGCTTATTGATTTCTAAAAATGCGGTGGGATATTCTACACCAAAAATTAGGAAGGGAAAACGTGGGTTAAAGATCGGTTTACACGAATCGAAGCGTTTATGGATCATTCCTATTTTTATTCTTGTACCAGGTGATGCGGTAACGCAGTTCATTTCATGGTGGCCTGTCGTTTCAATAGGTTCAAATACATATTCTCTATTCCTCGTTCCATTTTTAATTGGATTTATGAGACAGATTAGAAGTTATGAACCGACGGAAGCTCTATTATTTACAGGAAGACGTGTCTACGGATTAGCAGGACTTGTGCTTGTTTTAGGAATCGCAAGTTACTGGTGGCACGTACTGGCAATTATCGCGATGGGAGTTGCAATACTTGGTCGTTTTACAATCTCGATGCAAGAAAAAATTGTAGATGAGACAAGACAAGCCTATTTTGCTGCACGTAGTGAGGGACTAGTTGTATTAGATACAATTCCAAATACAATTGGGGCAGAGCTAAACTTACTACCTGGCGAAGTTATTACGAAAGTAAATGGAGTCGTTCCAAGAAGTGCCGAGGAATTTTATGATGCGCTTCAAACGAAGACGACAGGAGCGTTTTGTAAATTAGAAGTAATAGATACAAACGGTGAGCTTCGCCTTGCTCAAACAGCATTATATGCTGGGGGACATCACGAATTAGGTGTTGTGTTTGTTCAGCAGGATCATGAGTGGGATTCGGAAGCTATATAATAGAAGTGAGGTATCACCTTGTGGTGGTACCTTTTTTGTTTTTGGGGGAGGGTAGTTAGTACATGAAATTTATATCGGCGATTATCCGAATATATCGACTTTCCGGCAAAAAACGATAACTATCGCAAACCTTATTTATAGTTTCATAGACGGATAACTTGAATATTCATTTGATAATGGTTATCATTTAGGGAGTCTTTTTAATTTTGGAAAATGGAGGGAAGATATGTTACGTAAATTTTTTTCGTACTATAAACCGTACAAAGGTTTATTTATACTCGACTTTTCTTGCGCAGTTGTCGCAGGATTGCTAGAACTTGGCTTCCCGCTTATCGTAAACCAATTTATCGATAAGTTATTGCCAGGGCAAAACTGGACGCTTATTTTATGGGCTTGTTTCGGTTTACTTGCAGTGTATATGTTAAACGCAGGCCTGCAATATGTCGTTACATATTGGGGACATATGCTTGGTGTTAACATTGAAACAGATATGAGGCAGAAATTATTTGATCACATTCAAAAGCTATCATTCAGATTTTTTGACAATAATAAAACAGGTCATTTAATTTCACGCCTTACGAACGATTTAATGGAAATTGGAGAAATTGCCCACCACGGGCCAGAAGATTTATTCATCGCTGTTATGACTTTAGTCGGGGCGTTTTCATTTATGATGATGATTAACTGGAAGTTAGCGCTGTTAACATTCTTCGTCATTCCATTCTTATTATGGTTGGCACTTTACTTCAACAAAAAAATGACAGGTACGTTTAGACGGTTATTCTCAGACGTTGCTGATTTCAATGCATGTATTGAAAATAACGTCGGTGGTATTCGCGTTGTACAAGCATTCGGAAATGAAAAGTTTGAGAAAGATCAGTTCGCTGTAAACAACGCTCGTTTTCGTACAACGAAATTAATGGCGTATAAAATTATGGCGCTAAATTCGTCAATTAGTTATATGCTTATGCGTCTCGTAACGCTCTTCGTATTAATATGCGGCACATGGTTTGTTCTGCAAGGTGAATTAACGTACGGTGGATTTATTGGCTTCGTCTTATTAACGAATATTTTCTTCCGTCCAATTGAGAAAATTAACGCGGTTATTGAAAGTTATCCGAAAGGAATCGCAGGTTTTAAAAGATATGTAGAACTTCTTGAAACAGAGCCTGATATTGTAGATTCTAAAGATGCGATAGAAGTAAAACATGTACATGGTGATATTCAATATAACAACATTACGTTCGGATATGAAAATAAAGAACCGATTTTACATGATATTAGTTTGAAAATACATGCAGGTGAAACAGTTGCGTTCGTTGGTCCATCAGGGGCTGGAAAAACAACGTTATGTAGTTTACTACCACGTTTTTATGAGCAATCATCTGGTTCCATTCAAATTGATGGTATTGATACGAAAGAGATGACATTATCATCACTTCGTAAGCAAATCGGAATTGTGCAACAAGATGTGTTCTTATTCTCAGGAACGATTCGTGAAAATATTGCTTACGGAAATTTAAAAGCGTCAGAAGCTGATATTTGGCAGGCAGTAAAGAGAGCGCAGTTAGAAGATTTAATTTACTCGCAGCCGGACGGTTTAGATACAGTTATCGGTGAGCGCGGCGTGAAACTTTCCGGTGGACAGAAGCAACGTCTAGCGATTGCCCGTATGTTCTTGAAAAACCCGCCAATTTTAATTTTAGATGAAGCAACTTCTGCGTTAGATACAGAGACGGAACTTGCGATTCAAAAATCACTTGCAGAATTAGCCGTTGGTCGTACAACATTAGTAATTGCACATAGACTTGCAACGATTAAAAATGCAGATCGTATCGTCGTTGTAAATAAAGACGGTATTGCAGAGCAAGGTTCACATGATGAATTAATTGAGCGTGGCGGAGGATATAGCAGGTTATACGAAGCACAGTTTAGTTCGTAAATATAATTTCTGCTGAATTAGCACACCATATAAGTAGATGGAAATCTTATATGGGAGGCTAAAGAGTATGATTATAACAACAACGTCTACAATTCAAGGAAAAGAAATTATTGAGTATGTCGATATCGTGAATGGTGAAGCGATTATGGGTGCGAATATCGTTCGTGACCTTTTCGCTTCTGTCCGTGATGTAGTCGGCGGTCGTTCTGGCGCTTATGAAAGTAAATTAAAAGAAGCGCGCGATATCGCGATGGAAGAGATGAAAACTCTCGCAAGACAAAAAAATGCGAACGCAATTGTCGGTATTGACGTGGACTACGAAGTCGTTCGCGAAGGGATGCTAATGGTTGCGGTGAGCGGGACTGCTGTCCGTATATAAAGTGAAAAGCCGTGCTGATGCACGGCTTTTTGCTGTTATTGATGCTATGCTATGTCGAAGCCTCGATATTTCTTGGGAAATGTGGAAGGTCCCGTCGATATATAGGGAAGACATTAGAGCGATTCTTTACATTTCCGGATTTGAACTAATAATGTTTCGTATTCTTGGTTGAGAGATGTGATGTCATCGTGATGATTGGGTATAGAAATTCGGCCGATGATTTCAGTTAATTTTGTTTGTAACCGTAATAATTCTTGTTCAGTAACGTTTACAGAATCCCCGGTTGTTCGTTTTGTGTATTGCTCGTAATTGCCATGGAATATTCTTGGCTCGTTTTCATCCACTTGTAGAATATGGTCTGCAACAGAACGAATAAAGGCGCGGTCATGGCTAATGAAAAGTATAGTGCCCGGATATTCTTGTAACATGCTTTCTAATTCTTCTTGCGTTGCTAAGTCTAAATAGTTTGTCGGTTCATCAAGCAGAAGCATATTATAGTTTCCTAAAAATACTTTTGCGAGTGCAACCTTCATTCGCTCACCCCCGCTTAGAACGTGCACAGGTTTATGAACATCTTCACGGCGGAATAGAAGCCGTGCAAGTATTGTTCGAACGAACGATTCCGTATAGTTTGTTTCTTCTAGAACATTTTCTAAAATTGTTTGATCTGTTTTTAAAATAGATAGTGTTTGTTCAAAGTACCCAATCTTACAACTTTTCGAAAGCTGAATGCCGCGCTCTTTTGCGAGAAGCATGTTGAACAGAGTTGTTTTTCCACTTCCGTTTGCCCCTAAAATAGCAAGTTTTGCACCAGGTGCAATAGTTCCATTCATATTTTTAAATAGTGTGCGGTCACCTATTTTTTTTGTGGCTTTATTGAACTGCATCACCACTTTACTATGAATAGGAGTATGGTATTGCACGTCAAACTGAGCTTGAGAAAGATCCTTTGGCTTTTCTTTCTTTTCTAATTTTTCGAGACGTGTCTCTAATGCTTTCGCTGCTTTGCTAACCTGTTCTTGGCCATGAGCCCCACTTAACTTATAAAGTTTAGATTCAGATGAACTGAACCGTGTTGGGATTTTTGTCATGCTAGAAGCACGTTGCTTTTTTTGTAAAATGGACTGTTCTAAACGATTTTTTTCTTGTACATATTGCTCATATTCCGCTTGTTTTTGTATTCGCTCACGTTCTTTTTGCTTTCGATAGTTGGAATAATTCCCTTTATATTCTTGAATCGTACCGTCTTCGATTTCAATGATTTTTGTACATATCGCATCTAAAAAATCACGATCATGTGATATTAAAACAATGGCCCCTTTATAAGATAAAAGTGTCTTTTCTAATTGCTCTGTACCGAACATATCTAAGTGGCTAGTCGGTTCATCAGCAAATAAAATGCCTGCATCCTGTTCGAGAGCGTGGGCAATTTTTAGGCGCATGCGTTCACCGCCGCTCATTGAATCTGTAACGTTTGAAATGCTCCATTTTCCTTTTGCGAGAGAAGAAGCGGTTTCCGGTAGTTCTTCGCTAAGCTGAGGAATGATGGCGATAGAACTATGATGAGTTACTATACCTTCGTCAGCTTCTATTTCTTTACTTAATATTTGTAGTAACGTAGATTTTCCAGCTCCGTTGACTCCGACAATTCCTATACGATCCTGCGCTCGAATTTCTAGTGATGGTAACGTAAATAGTGTGCGATCACCAAAGCTCTTTTCGATATTACGTGCAAATAAAATAGTCATAAAAAAACCTCCCTAGTTTCACTAGAGAGGATAAACGTCGTCCTTACATGTAAAAATCGTACATAAATAAACGATTTTTTACATGATCGCTTCGAAAGAAAGTATCGACTAATGGACAGACTAATCCCCTGCTAGTTTTCATCATTTTTGTTCACTATTTGTGATGGATGAAATAAATAAGAGAATTAGAACTTCATTGGTCAAAGTACCTTCCTTTCATAATATTACTTTTATTGTATGCGCATACAAATGAGATTGTCAAACTTATTTCTGTTTGTAATTTTTGAATTCGTTATTATAAATTTGTGCCTTTGCTAGTGCTTCAGCATCATTTTTGATTTCATCTAATCCATTCGCATCCCCAATAATATACCCTTCAAATGATGAACCAACAAAATCAAAGATATATTGGAACTGAGCAATAAGTGGCAATGCTTTCAGTTTCGGATTGTCTCCGCCAACGATGACAACGTACATCTTTTTCTCTTTCATTTTCTCTTTGAAATGAAGAGATGTATCACGCAAGCTTTGTGACCAGCGATCAACGAAGTTTTTCATATGACCGCTCATTCCGTACCAGTATAGCGGTGTAGCGAAGATAATCGTGTCGTGCTCTAGCATGCGTTTGGTTAACTGCTCGTAGTCATCGTTTACAGGTTGAAATCCTTCTGCATCATGACGTTGATCTGTAATAGGATGGACTGTATAGTCTCGTAAGTAAATTTGTTCTGTTTCAATCCCATGAATCATCGTATGTGTTAGAGTTTCTGTATTTCCGTTTTGTCTAGAACTGCCATGTATAACAAACATGTAATCATCCCTTTTCTTTTGCTTGTTTTAGGAGTGAAACGTGTTTTTGCAAATTCGTTTGAATGCTGGAAAGTAAGGAGATTTGCTTTGTTACTTCATTGAGTTTATCTTCATAAAGTGCAAGGATACTGCTGCAAGGATTTTCGTACAGGTGCGGCTCGATTTCAAGGCAGCGCAGCATCCTTGCCGTCTCTTCTAAATTTAAACCAATTTGTAAGTACATTTGAATGAGTTCTACTTTTTCAATAGCACTTTCATCAAAATCACGGTAGCCATTTGCGAGGCGCTTCGAAGGAAGTAACCCCTTTTCTTCGTAATGTCTTAGTGATCTTTCGCTAACGCCAGTTTCTTTTGATAACTCCCCGATTCGCAATGTGTTTCACTCCTTTTACATGTATTGTAAACCTTCACACTAATGTGAAGGTCAACTCTGTTTTTTCGCGAAAGAATTTACATGATTTAAAAACACTTGAATAGCTTTAGATGGAATAAAATATTTGCCGCGCACGATGGAGAATGGGCGGAATAGCCTTTCATTCGGAATCTCGACGTGAAATAGCTCTTTTGCTAGTAGCTCTTTTCGTACAGTCCAATCGGAAAGTATAGCGATGCCAAGCCCGGCAGCGACTGCTTCCTTTACACTTTGGATACTACTAAATGTAAAGAATCGCTTCATTTTTAAATGGTGTTGATGAATAAAGCGATCACTATAAGCACGTGTACCAGAACCACTTTCTCTTAATACCCATACTTGGTCTTGGAGTGTGCTCTCATTTATTTCCTCGGCATGGAGCAGTGGATGATTTGGCGGAACGACGAGCTTCATTTCATCTTGCATAAATGTTTCAACATCTACGTCAGCGTATACGACTTGCCCTTCCACTAAGCCGATATCAATTTGATTGGAGCGAAGACTTTGCAAAACTTCTTCTGTATTTGAGATAAAAGTATGAACCTCGACACGTGGATTTTCATTGGCATAATTAGCGAGTATTTTTGGAAGTAAGTATTCGCCAATTGTAAAACTAGCGCCGATGCGAAGTGTTCCTGTTACAACGTTATGTAATTCGTTAATTTCTTGCTTCGCATCTTCGTAAAGAGAGAGCATTTGCTTCGCATGTATGTATAGAATGTTTCCAGCTTCCGTAACTTGGACATGTTTCGGGGAGCGCTGAATGAGTGTAGTTCCAAATTCGTTTTCTAAGTTGCGAATGTGCATACTTACGCCAGGCTGTGAAAGATTTAATAATTCCGCTGCACGAGAGAAGTGTTTCTGTTCAACGACCGTAACAAAAATCTTTAAAATGTCTACGTTCATTTGCAAAGCTCCTTTCGTTTTTCTTTCATTTTATCATAAGTATTTCTGATGATAGAGATTTGGTATTGGTATTAAACTTATTATAGAAACTCTCTTATAATGTAATTAGAAAGAACATGCATGTTCCAATACGATTATTGGGGTGGTACAAAGTGGAACAAACACTTGTTATACAAAAGAAGAAGGGCTTTGGATTTTCGCAAGGAATTGGGATTACGTTATTAATCGCCATTGTCGCGAAATATTTAGCAGAGCTTCCATTTTTAAATATTATGGGACAATTAGTAATTGCTATTCTAATTGGGATGGTTTGGCGAGCGGCTATTGGAGTTCCGCAAGAAGCGATAGCTGGAACGAATTTCGCGAGTAAGAAGTTGCTTCGCTTGGGGATTATCTTACTTGGAATGCGATTAAATCTTGTTGATATTGTGAAGGCGGGGCCAAAAGTATTGGTCATCGCAGCGGTTGTTATTACATTTACGATTTTCGTTGTATATGGACTCACGAAAGTATTTAAAGTGGACAAGAAACTTGGGATTTTAACGGCGTGCGGGACGGCAATTTGCGGAGCGGCAGCGGTCGTGGCAATTGCACCGCAAGTGAAAGCGAAGGATGAGGAAACGGCAGTTGGGGCAGCGATCATTGCAATTTTAGGTACAATATTTACACTTATTTATACGCTATTATACCCAGTGCTTGGCTTTTCTCCGTACGGTTACGGCGTATTTTCGGGTGCGACGTTGCACGAAATCGCTCATGTTATCGCGGCTGCAGCGCCAGGTGGTAGCACGGCTGTAGACATTGCGGTTATCGTGAAATTAACGCGCGTTGCGATGCTCGTGCCAGTAGCGATTTTAATCGGATTATGGTTTGGTAAGAGTGAAGGAAGCAAAGAAAAAGGATCGTGGCGCGACCTTCCGATTCCATGGTTCATCTTCGGATTTTTAGCAATGAGCGCGGTGCATTCGCTTGGCGTGATTCCAGAAGTTGTTGCGGGATACATTGTAGTGATCGCTTATATGCTAATCGCAATGGCGATGGCAGGGCTTGGTTTAAATGTAGAGTTTAAAACGTTCCGTAAATTAGGAAGTAAAGCATTCGTGGCAGGTTTGATTGGCTCGGTTTGTCTATCGGTTCTTGGTTATGTTCTCGTATGGGGATTAGGATTTATGTAGTAGCAAAGAGGCATCTTATTAGATGTCTCTTTTTTTACATTTTTTTGTAAAGATATCTTTACTTGTAATTGGAAAATATTTATAATTCAAGTAAAGATATCTTTACTTTTGAAGGTGGATCCTATGGGTGTGAAAAATAAAATTAAAGAATTAAGAAAGCAACATCATATAACGCAAGTGGAAATGGCAAAGGTGATGCAAGTAACGCGGCAGACGATCGTGGCGATTGAAAATCACCATTACAATCCGAGTCTAGAGCTATCCTTAAAAATCGCCAAATATTTTGGGATGAAGGTGGAGGAAATCTTTACGCTGGAGTAAAGGGATAGAAAATGGCAGGAAAACGAGCATAGCGATAGGAGGGACGAAAAATGCAGGATGAGTTTGAGAGATTTCAGTCAGATAAAGCGTTTAAATATGTAGGGTTGTTTTTAGCGATTAGTTTAACAGTCTGGAGTTTGTATAATTTAATTGTTTACGGAAATGCTGGTATGCCGTTTGTTTTATTTGTACTAGGACAGTTTGTTTATTTCTTTGTGAACTATTGGCCGAAATGGAGATATAGAAATAGTAAAGAGGCTGATCATGTATGAGTAAGCAAGAGGTTATACGGTTCATAGGAAGTTTGTTTTTAGCGGGGCTTGTTTTAAATGTGAGTTTAATGATTTTAAGTATTTCGTGGGGAACTATTTTCATATCGAATGTGGCACTAGTCATTTTATATGGAATTGCGGAATATAGAGAACAGAAGCGTTTGAAAGAAGAGGGAGTACCGTCGATTGATGAGAGAGTTGTGAACAAGATGAAGTCGTATTTCACTATTTGTGTTACAGGATTCGTTCTTTTGTTCATTATGTATCTTTGTGTAAATAAGTATTTAGATAGGTCAGTAGTACATGTAAATGAGTTATTGTATATCGTTATTTTTGGTTTGTTAATTAGCATGGCATCGACGAGTATTTTCGCAACAAGGAATAGATAGAAAAAGGGGAACTGGGATGGGGTTACCGGTATTATGTGTCGCTACAGTTATATTTGCGCTTCTTTGGGGAATGCAAAACTTTTCTCGTAATCCAGTGCCAAGCATTTGTATTATGATTGGTACTGCAGGGTTATCGTATTATTTATTACTATCAGCCCATTATCATAAAATGGCAACTGGCGTTGTTGTTGGAGCACTTATTTTATTTTGTGGGCGCGCTATAAAAGGATTATTTCCGTAAAAGCTGTTTATACAAAGAGTATAAACAGCTTTTTGTATTTTTTTTACAAAACACTTGAAAGTTACGTAACGTCATCTTTTATAATGAAGGGGAAGAGGTGATGCTAGTGATTTCAATACAACAATTGACGAGAGAAACAGGGGTTACGGTACGTACATTACGTTATTATGATCAAATAGATTTATTAAAGCCAAGTGGGAAAACAGAGGGTGGACATCGGTTATATAGTGAAGCTGATGTCATTCGTTTGCAACAAATTTTATTTTTAAAAGAAATGGGATTTTCATTAAAAGAAACTGCGAATATGTTAGTAAAAGATGAGCTGGATTTAAAGGATTCTCTTGAAAAACAACTTCGGTTTGTACAAGAAGAACAAAAGAAATTCAATCGAATGGAGCGTATTTTACAAGCTGTTGTTTATTCAGTAGACGTCGAAGGAGATTTGGATTGGAAAGTTATGTTTGAACTTATTCAGCTTTCAAAACAGTCTCCTCGTATACGGGAAATGTTCCAAAATGAAGTATTTTCAGAGGAAGAACAAAAATTGCTTCATAATTTACCAAACATGAGTAAGGAAGATCCGAATGTTTTAGAGTGGGTAGATTTATTAAAGCAATTACGTACTTTTATGAAAGACGGTAAAGAAGTAGCGAGTGATGAGGTACAAGGGGCAACGAAGAGATTAATGCAGAAGTGTTTGGAAATGGCAAATGGTGATGAAGCGTTTTTAGATAAGTTATGGGAAGTTAGGAAGTCAAAAGAAGATTCGCAAAGGATGAGTATGTATCCAATCGAAGAAGAACTTTTAATATATATGGATGAAGCTTTTCGTATTTATGATGAAAAGGGGGACGGATAAATGAGTATACTCGCAGAATATCGGTGGTATTTTTTAATTGGAGCAGAGATTATATTTTGGTTATCGGCTATCGGTTTCTTTTTACTCCGTTACGGATTTCGTTTGAAAAAGGCGAGTTTTATTATGGGGATTGTGCTACTCGTAAATGAAGTGTTTATTTTAATTTTAGGGGTAGTGGACTATTATCAAACAGGAAAGTTCTCTAACTTTCAAATTATTACTGTAATTATTTTATTGTATGCAGTCTTTTACGGGAAAAAGGATTTGAAGAAGCTTGATCTATTTGTGCAAAAACTAGTTGCGAAATGGCGGAATGAACCGGCGCCTATTATGGAAGAACAGGTAGAATTAACAGGTATGGCCTATGCGAAGCAGGAAGTGAAAAATTGGCTAGTACATCTTGTTTTATTCGTTGCTGTTCATATATTCTTTTTCTTCGCGTACGGATTGATTCCATTTGAACAGTGGGGAAATTGGTTAGAATCAGGAATCGTTTTAAATAAAGCGGCAAGCCGTGTAAGCCAAGTATGGGCTATTATTCTTTTAGTGGATACTGCAATTTCATTTTCATATGTAATTTTTCCGAAGAAGGAGAAAGGGAAAGAAAAGCTACTTTCATAGAGGAAAGTAGCTTTTTCTAGTATACCAATAGTTTGTATAGGAGAGGATAGCAATAGGAAAAAGAACAGGTTTTATATGTTTATTTCTCTTTAGTTTAGTAGCATGTTCACAATCTAACAGTGCAATTGATAAGAAGAGTGATGTCGTTGCAAAGGGGGCGGAAATTTCTAATCTAGATAAATTCGAAAAGTTCGTTTTGAATGTGGAACAAGGGGAAATTGATAAAATAAGAATTGTACATTATACAGATGAAGGTGATCCGGTTTTTCAAACGTTAGAGCATAGTGGGACAGATATACTTCATATGTTAGATAATAGGCAAGATCAATTTGCTGGTAATCATACAGGTATATATGAAGATAGTTGTAAAAGGATTGTTAAAGAGCAACGTGAATCAGAAACGGCTTATCGGTTAATAGATTGTACGAATGAAGATGGGCGCAATGGATATGACTTATTATATGTACCTAAAAAATAGAGTTAGTAGAGGAAGGAAGTATGTACTCCTTCCTTTTTCTATGTGTATATTGTCGAAAATTTTACCGAATATCTGTTCGTTTTTTTAGGTTTTTTATGGGCATTCGTGGTAAAATAATAATACAGATTTTTATGAGGAGGTCGGATTGTACGTGGAACATCAATTTGAAATTATCTCAGCGTATTCCCCGCAAGGTGATCAGCCGGTAGCTATAGAGAAGCTTGTAGAGGGAATTAATAGTGGAAAGAAAAAGCAAGTGTTGCTTGGTGCGACAGGAACGGGTAAGACATTTACAATTTCAAATGTCATTAAAGAAGTGCAGAAGCCAACACTTGTCATGGCTCACAATAAAACGTTGGCAGGACAATTATATAGTGAGCTGAAAGATTTTTTTCCGAATAATGCAGTTGAATATTTTGTTAGTTATTACGATTATTATCAGCCAGAAGCGTATGTGCCGCAAACAGATACGTTTATTGAAAAAGACGCGCAGATTAATGATGAAATCGATAAATTACGTCACTCAGCAACGTCTGCATTATTTGAACGGGACGATGTAATTATCGTTGCGAGTGTTTCGTGTATATATGGTTTAGGTTCTCCAGAAGAGTACCGCGAGTTAGTTGTTTCGCTTCGAGTTGGTATGGAAAAGGACCGCAATCAATTGCTTCGTGAACTTGTTGATGTACAGTATGGGCGTAATGATATTGATTTCAAGCGTGGTACATTCCGTGTGCGCGGAGATGTAGTTGAAATCTTCCCGGCATCACTTGATGAGCATTGTATCCGAATTGAATTTTTTGGTGATGAAATTGACCGTATTCGTGAAGTAAATGCATTAACAGGTGAAGTATTAGCAGAACGTGATCATGTAGCAATCTTCCCAGCATCTCACTTCGTTACACGTGAAGAGAAAATGAAGGTTGCTATTGAAAATATCGAAAAAGAATTAGAAGAGCGTTTAAAGGAATTAAATGATAATGGTAAGTTGTTAGAGGCGCAGCGTATAGAGCAACGTACGCGTTATGATTTAGAAATGATGCGTGAGATGGGCTTTTGTTCAGGTATTGAAAACTATTCCCGTCATTTAACACTTCGTCCAGCGGGTGCAACGCCGTATACGTTATTAGACTATTTCCCGGAGGATTTCTTAATTGTTATGGATGAGTCGCACGTATCAGTGCCGCAAGTAAGAGCGATGTATAACGGGGACCAAGCGCGTAAGCAAGTGCTTGTGGATCATGGATTCCGTCTGCCATCAGCTTTAGATAATAGACCACTCATGTTTGATGAGTTTGAAGAGAAAACGAATCAAGTTATTTATGTTTCGGCAACGCCAGGGCCGTACGAGTTAGAGCAGTCACCGGAAGTAATAGAACAAATTATTCGTCCAACAGGGCTTTTAGATCCACCGATTGATATACGACCAATTGAAGGGCAAATTGACGATTTATTAGGAGAGATTCAAGATCGCATCGCAAAAAATGAGCGTGTATTAATTACAACTTTAACGAAAAAAATGTCAGAGGATTTAACGGATTACTTAAAAGATGTAGGAATTAAAGTGAACTATCTTCACTCTGAAATTAAAACGTTAGAACGTATTGAGATTATTCGTGATCTTCGCCTTGGTAAGTTTGATGTACTTGTCGGTATTAACTTATTACGAGAAGGTTTAGATATACCAGAAGTTTCACTTGTAGCTATTTTAGATGCTGATAAGGAAGGGTTCTTGCGTTCAGAACGCTCATTAATTCAAACAATCGGTCGTGCCGCACGTAATGAAAACGGCCGCGTTATTATGTACGCAGATCGCATAACGAGATCGATGGGAATTGCGATTGAAGAAACGCAGCGTCGTCGTACTATACAAGAAGCTTACAATGAGGAGCATGGTATTACACCGAAAACGATTCAAAAAGGAGTGCGCGATGTAATCCGTGCAACGACAGCTGCTGAAGAGCCAGAAACATATGAAGCAGCTCCTGCTAAGAAAATGACGAAAAAAGAGCGTGAAAAGACAATTGCGAAGATAGAAGCAGAGATGAAAGAAGCAGCAAAAGCGTTAGACTTCGAGCGTGCAGCTGAATTAAGAGATTTACTATTAGAATTAAAGGCGGAAGGGTGAAAAGCGTGAGCATGAGCAAGGATTTTATTGTTGTAAAAGGTGCTAGAGCACATAACTTAAAAAATATTGATGTAACCATTCCGAGAAATCAGCTTGTTGTTGTAACGGGATTGTCTGGTTCAGGGAAATCATCATTAGCATTTGATACGATTTATGCAGAAGGGCAGCGCAGATACGTAGAATCGTTATCTGCGTATGCACGCCAATTTTTAGGACAGATGGATAAACCGGATGTAGATACGATTGAAGGGTTGTCGCCAGCGATTTCGATTGATCAAAAAACGACGAGTCGTAATCCGCGTTCAACTGTCGGAACAGTGACGGAGATTTATGATTATTTACGTTTATTATTTGCGCGAATTGGTACGCCAATTTGTCCGAATCATGGAATTGAAATTACATCACAAACAGTAGAACAGATGGTAGACCGTGTTCTCGAATATCCTGAACGTACGAAATTGCAAGTACTAGCGCCTATCGTTTCTGGGCGTAAAGGTGCACATGTAAAAGTACTTGAAGATATTAAGAAGCAAGGTTACGTTCGTGTACGTGTTGATGGGGAAATGCTGGACGTATCTGAAGAGATTACGTTAGATAAAAATAAGAAGCATTCGATAGAAGTTGTAATTGACCGTATTGTTGTAAAAGAAGGAATTGCAAGCCGCCTTGCTGATTCACTTGAAAGTGCATTAAAGCTTGGCGGGGGCCGAGTGTTAATTGATGTTATGGGAGAAGAGGAACTTCTATTTAGTGAACATCATGCTTGTCCGCATTGTGGCTTTTCAATTGGAGAATTAGAGCCGCGCATGTTCTCATTCAATAGTCCGTTCGGTGCATGTCCTTCTTGTGATGGACTTGGCTCAAAGCTAGAGGTAGATTTAGAGCTTGTTATTCCGAACTGGGATTTATCATTAAATGAACATGCGATTGCTCCTTGGGAACCGACAAGTTCACAATATTACCCACAACTTTTACAATCTGTATGTAATCACTACGGCGTGGATATGGATATGCCTGTGAAAGATATACCGAAAGATTTATTTGATAAAGTATTGTATGGAAGCGGTGAAGAGAAGGTTTACTTCCGCTATGTAAATGAATTTGGTCAAGTAAAGGAAAATGAGATTTTATTTGAAGGTGTTATTCCGAATATAGAGCGTCGTTATCGTGAGACGAGTTCTGATTATGTTCGTGAGCAAATGGAGAAATACATGGCAGAGCAAGCTTGTCCGAAGTGTAAAGGCGGACGCTTAAAGCCAGAGAGTTTAGCTGTTTTCGTTGGTGATAAAACGATTGCTGACGTAACGAAGTATTCTGTTCAAGAAGTACAGGAGTTCTTCTCGAATGTGGAACTAACAGAGAAACAACAAAAAATTGCTCATTTAATTTTAAGAGAAATTCAAGAGCGCGTTGGGTTTTTAGTGAACGTTGGTTTAGATTATTTAACGTTAAGTCGTGCGGCTGGTACGTTATCAGGTGGTGAGGCGCAGCGTATTCGTTTAGCAACGCAAATTGGTTCTCGTCTAACTGGCGTACTTTATATTCTTGATGAGCCTTCAATTGGTTTACACCAACGTGATAACGATCGTCTTATTCGCACATTGCAAGAAATGCGTGATTTAGGCAATACGTTAATTGTCGTTGAACATGATGAAGATACGATGATGGCAGCAGATTACTTACTTGATATCGGACCTGGTGCAGGTATTCACGGTGGTCAAGTTGTATCAGCGGGTACACCAGCTGAGGTTATGCAAGATGAGAATTCATTAACAGGGAAATACTTAAGTGGGAAAGAGTTTATTCCAGTTCCACTTGAAAGACGTAAAGGTGACGGACGTAAAGTAGAGATTGTCGGTGCAAAAGAGAATAACTTAAAGAATGCGAAAATGTCATTCCCACTTGGTACGTTTGTAGCGGTAACGGGTGTATCTGGTTCTGGTAAAAGTACGATGATTAATGAAGTGCTATACAAATCGTTAGCTCAAAAGCTATATAAAGCGAAAGCGAAGCCAGGGACTCATAAAGAAATTAAAGGTCTTGAGCATTTAGATAAAGTTATTGATATTGATCAATCGCCAATCGGTCGTACACCACGTTCCAACCCAGCGACGTATACAGGTGTATTCGATGATATTCGTGATGTGTTTGCACAAACGAACGAAGCGAAAGTGCGCGGATATCAAAAAGGACGTTTCAGCTTTAACGTAAAAGGTGGCCGTTGTGAAGCGTGCCGTGGTGACGGGATTATTAAAATCGAAATGCATTTCTTACCAGATGTGTACGTTCCGTGTGAAGTTTGTCACGGTAAACGTTACAACCGTGAAACGTTAGAAGTGAAGTATAAAGATAAGAACATTTCTGAAGTGTTAGGGATGACAATTGAAGATGGAGTAGAGTTCTTCGCTAATATCCCGAAAATTAAGCGTAAACTTCAAACGCTTGTAGATGTTGGACTTGGTTATATGAAATTAGGGCAACCAGCTACGACGTTATCTGGTGGGGAAGCACAGCGCGTGAAATTAGCTTCTGAATTACATCGTCGTTCTACAGGGCGTACGCTATATATTTTAGATGAGCCAACGACTGGTTTACATGCACATGATATTGCACGTCTTCTAGAGGTATTGCAGCGTCTTGTTGAAAGCGGAGAGACAGTTCTTGTAATTGAACATAATTTAGATGTTATTAAAACGGCTGATTACATTGTTGACCTTGGACCAGAGGGCGGAGACAAAGGTGGACAAATCGTTGCTTCAGGAACGCCAGAGCAAGTAGTGAAAGAAGAGCGCTCGTATACAGGTAAGTATTTAAAAGAGATCTTAGTTCGTGATAAAGCAAGAATGAAAGAGAGAATAAAAGAAGTAGAGTTATCGCAATAAATTTATTGATGAAAACCGAGTGGAAATGACGCTCGGTTTTTATTTTACGCGGAAAAACTGGTAAGTGTGTTAGTAGGTATACAAGCATAAAGGGTAGAATAAGTTGATATAAGCGCTCGTATGATACTTGCGTTTATTATCTATTAGCGTATGATGAAATATATATGTTTAAAGGATGTGTAACGAAATGAGATGGATTGTATCACTTCTTGTAAATAGCATTGTGTTAATCGCTGTATCGGGACTTTTAAAAGGGATTGCACCAGACGCGTTTTACATAGCAAATATACAAACAGCAATTATTGCGAGTATTATATTAGCGATTTTAAATGTATTCGTAAAGCCATTTTTAATTTTAATTACGCTACCAATTACTGTTGTAACTTTCGGGTTCTTCTTAATTGTTATTAATGCGATTACGTTAAAAATGACAGATTCATTATTAGGAGATGCTTTCAATATAACAGGGTTTGGTGTAGCGATTGTTGCGGCAATTTGTATTTCCATTTTCAATATGATCATTGAAAAGGCAATTGTGGAACCATTATATGAAAAAAAGAGAAAGTGACAAAAGGAAAAACATTTCATCATTCGTATGAAATGTTTTTTTCTATTTATTAGAAACCGTATTTCTTGTTTCCAGAAAAAAATGGTACAATATCCGGTAGAATGGAATTTTACATCAAATGAGACTGAACCCGCAGCGGATGGAGGTTTATACATATGCCGAAAGTAAGGACAAAAGATTTAATTGAACAATTTCAATTGGAGTTAATAAGTGGTGAAGAAGGCATTCATCGCCCGATTGACACAAGTGATTTATCACGACCTGGAATTGAGATGGCAGGATTTTTCACATATTATCCAGCTGATCGCGTGCAACTTCTTGGGAAAACGGAGCTTACGTTCTTTGACACGTTAACATCAGGGCAAAAACAAGAGAGAATGAAAGCGCTTTGTACGGAGGAGACGCCGTGTATTATTGTAACTCGAAATCAAGATGTACCAGATGAGTTACTGCAAGCATCGCGTGAGTCATGTGTGCCTTTATTACGTTCTTCTCAAACGACAACGAGATTATCAAGTCGTTTAACGAACTATTTAGAAGGTAAGTTAGCGCCAACAACAGCTGTTCATGGTGTATTAGTAGATATTTACGGCGTTGGTGTTTTAATTACAGGTCAAAGTGGTGTTGGTAAAAGTGAGACAGCTCTTGAACTTGTAAAGCGTGGTCACCGTCTTGTTGCGGATGATAGTGTAGAAATTCGTCAAGAAGATGAAGACATGTTAGTCGGAAGCTCACCAGATTTAATTGAGCATTTATTAGAAATTCGTGGTCTAGGTATTATTAACGTTATGACGTTATTCGGTGCAGGGGCAGTGCGAAATTATAAGCGTATTACACTTGTTATTAATCTTGAAATTTGGGATCAAAAGAAAAATTATGATCGCTTAGGTCTTGATGAAGAGAAGATGAAGATTATTGATACAGAACTTACGAAGATTACACTTCCAGTTCGTCCTGGCCGAAATTTAGCTGTTATTATTGAAGTGGCAGCGATGAACTTCCGTTTAAAACGTATGGGAGTCAATGCGGCACAACAGTTCTCTGAACGATTAATGAGTGCAATTGAGTTAGGAAATCAGGAGTAAATTTAGGAGAGGGAGGTCATACATATGCTGTTAGGTTCTGTACCACAGCTTGACCGTGTAGCGATTCAACTTGGGCCGTTCCCTATATATTGGTACGGGGTTATTATCGGTACAGGTGTGCTATTAGGTCTTTGGCTAGCAACTCGCGAGGGAGAAAGGCTAGGTATTCCAAAAGATACATTTATTGACCTTGTATTAATTGCAGTACCGATCGCTATTCTTTTTGCGAGAATGTACTATGTCATTTTTGAATGGGAATATTACGCGCAAAACCCAAGTGAAATTCTTAGAATCCGTCAAGGTGGTTTGGCGATTCATGGTGGTTTAATTGGGGCTGTTATTACAGGAATCCTTTTTGCAAAACGACGCGGGCTTTCATTCTGGAAGTTAGCGGATATTGCTGCGCCAAGTATTTTACTAGGACAAGCAATTGGCAGATGGGGAAACTTTATGAACCAAGAGGCGCATGGTGATGAAGTAACGAGACAGTTTTTAGAAGGTCTTCATTTACCGGATTTTATTATTAATCAAATGTATATTGAGGGTGTGTATTATCACCCGACGTTTTTATATGAATCGTTATGGAATTTTGCAGGTGTCATTTTATTACTTGCATTACGAAAAGTGAATTTAAGACGTGGGGAACTATTCTTCACATATTTAATTTGGTATTCAGTAGGACGCTTCTTCGTAGAAGGTTTACGTACAGATAGCTTAATGTTAGGACCACTTCGTATTGCCCAAGTAATGTCGATTGGAATTATTGTTATTTCTATCATTTTCATTATTGCGAGACGAAAAATGGGGCAAGCTGATAAAAGATATTTAGAAAATTAGAGAAAAGTAGCATCTTATAATAAGATGCTGCTTCTTTCATATTCAGGAAAACGAAAGGACGAAAGGCAATGCAAATAAATACAGTGTTATTTGATTTAGATGGAACGTTAATTAATACAAACGAACTTATTATCTCTTCTTTTTTACATGTGTTACACACATATTATCCAAATCAGTATAAGCGTGAAGATGTATTGCCATTTATCGGTCCATCTTTGCATGATACTTTCAGCAAGATTGATGAAAGTAAGGTTGAAGAGATGATTACGTGTTATCGTCAATTTAACCATGATCATCACGATGAATTAGTGGAAGAATATGAAACTGTATATGAAACAGTTCAAGACTTGAAGAAGCAAGGTTACAAAATTGGTATTGTTACAACGAAAGCGAGACAAACGGTTGAGATGGGATTAAAGTTGTCAAAGCTTGATGAGTTTTTTGATGTTGTCGTGACAATTGATGATGTGGAGCATGTGAAACCACATCCAGAACCACTTCAAAAAGCGCTTGAATTACTAGATGCGAAACCAGAAGAAACATTGATGGTTGGGGATAATCATCATGATATTGTTGGCGGACAAAATGCGGGTACGAAAACAGCTGCAGTTTCATGGACGTTAAAGGGTAGAGCGTATTTAGAAGCTTATAAACCAGATTTTATGTTAGATAAAATGAGTGATTTACTACCGATCTTGTCCGACATGAATCGTTCATAAAGGTTCAAGTAAGTTAGTAGGGATGCGTATCCCTACTAGCTTACAGTTTTACTTTTTTAGTGGAGGAGCGAGTTAAGTGCGACGGACAACACGCTATCCTATTTCAGGAGAGAATTCATTATGGAATGTGTATAAAACAGTTTCTTTTTGGAAGGTAATGAAGAATTTTATTATTATCCAAATTGCACGTTACACGCCATTTTTATCTGTGAAGAATTGGTTGTATCGCACGTTTTTACGCATGAAAGTAGGAGAGAAAACATCATTTGCGCTTATGGTAATGCCGGATATTATGTTTCCAGAAAAGATAGCTGTGGGAGAAAATTCGATTATTGGCTATAACACAACGCTTTTAGCACATGAATATTTAATTCGTGAATATCGTCTTGGAGAAATCGTCATTGGAAATGAAGTGATGATTGGAGCAAATACGACGATATTGCCAGGTGTGAAAATTGGAGATGGTGCGATTGTCTCAGCGGGCACACTTGTTCATAAAGATGTACCGAGTGGTGCTTTCGTAGGTGGAAATCCAATGCGTATTATTTATACGAAAGAGCAAATGGCGGCTAGAAAAGGTTCATACTAAAAATGTAACATTTCTCCTCTTTTTTAATGAATAAAAAGGAAATAATTGAGTATAATATACTGTTTTGTTTTTTACGGAATCGTTTATACTTATAGATAGAAGAATGTGTGAGCGAAGAAAACAAAAAACTGGAGGATATATGGGGAAAAATCAAAGAATATATAAGGAGAACGGACAAGTTATCTCTTTTAACCAATTAGCGGACTTTTTTTATAAAAAAGGGATGAGGGCTTACAAAGGGCAAAAATTGCAAGATGCAATTAAATATTTTCGAAGAGCGGCACAAAGTGAGAAGGAGCCGTTTATTTTATGCCAATTAGCAATAACATTGTCTGAATCTGGTGAATATCAGGAGTCGAATCAAACCTTCTTAAAGCTAATAAAATCTAATCCAGAACTTGAACAGTGCTATTATTTTATTGCAAATAATTATGCATATATGGGTTTATTTCAGCAGGCGAAGAAGTATGCGGAGCGCTATTTAGATGTTGCCGAAGAGAAGGAATTTGTTGAGGATACATTAGAGTTGCTTGAAATTATAGAAGAAGAAGCGATGGGTGCGGAAGAGATTGAAGATGAAGACGATTTAATTGTTATGCAGGAAGAGGCGAATCGTTATATTCGTAACGGACAACTAGAAGAAGCAATTGCTACGTTAGAAATTGTTACGAAAGATTATCCGGAATTTTGGTCAGGTCATAATAATTTAGCGATTGCACATTTTCAATCTGGTAATGTAGATAAGGCGCTGAAGTTAACAGAAATGATTTTAGAGAAAAATCCTGGTAATATACATGCGCTTTGTAATACGCTTATTTTTCTATATTCAATTGGAGAGCATAAACAAGTAGAAGCGTTAGCGGGACAGCTCGTTTCAGTATATCCGATTTCATTTGAACATCGTTTGAAACTTGGAACGACACTTGCAACAATTGGTCATTTCGAGCCTGCATATAAATGGTTCAAAGTATTAAAGCGTCAAGGGTACGAAGGAGACGTTAGTTTTTATTATTGGTTTGCATATTCTGCTTATATGGTGAAGGATCAGCAAGTGGCTGAAAAAATGTGGCAACATGTTATAGAATTGCATCCTGATAAAAAAGGGAAAGAACCGTGGAATGCACTGAATTTAGAAGATGAAGGGCAAAATATATTATTTGAAGAATTACGAAAATCATTTCAGCAAAGTGCGACGCTAGAGGAGCAAATGCTAGCTTTATATTTAATGAATGAATTGTCAACGCCTGAGAAGGTTGGATTCTTCTTTGATGTGACGCAGGCGAAGAATGGTGTTCCAATTGTATCGCAACTTGCAAAATATTTCTTTTTACTGAATAGCCATAAGAGTATTCCAGCTGATTTACAGCAATTTGAACAGTGCGTGCGAATTGCGGATGCTTTATACAATTATACGAAAAAAGATGATGAATTAATCGAAGAGTGTTTACAATTTTGGTTTTGTACGTTCATACGTTTATATACATCTGGAGCAGTTTTTACAAATGTGTACGGTTGGTCAGCTGCGGTTGAATACATTGTGCGGGGCGAACAAGGAAATAAGATGACACAGTCGGAGCTTGGAGATGTATATAATGTATCTGTAGCGACTGTTCGAAAGTATGTGCAGGCTGTGAAGCGTACGCACACATAAGATAAGCAAATCATTGGGAAAAAAATGATGCTAACAGTATAATGAGGGTAACTTAATTGTGTAGGAATGGATAGGAGTGAGTAGTGTGTCAGAAGAAAAAATTTATGATGTCATTATTATTGGTGCAGGACCAGCTGGTATGACAGCTGCAGTATATACATCTCGTGCGAATTTAAGCACATTAATGCTTGAGCGTGGTATTCCAGGCGGACAAATGGCAAATACAGAAGATGTAGAAAACTACCCAGGTTATGAGTCTATTTTAGGACCAGACTTATCAAATAAAATGTTCGAGCATGCGAAGAAATTTGGTGCTGAATATGCATATGGTGATGTGAAAGCAGTCATCGATGGTAAAGAGTACAAAACAATTATTGCTGGTAAAAAAGAATATAAAACACGTGCAATTATCGTTGCAAGTGGTGCAGAGTATAAAAAAATCGGTGTACCGGGTGAAACAGAACTTGGCGGCCGTGGTGTATCATACTGTGCGGTATGTGATGGCGCATTCTTTAAAGAAAAAGAACTTGTTGTTATCGGGGGCGGAGACTCTGCTGTTGAAGAGGGTGTGTTCTTAACACGCTTCGCATCAAAAGTAACAATCGTTCACCGTCGTGACACGCTTCGTGCACAGAAAATTTTACAAGATCGTGCTTTCCAAAACGAGAAAGTAGATTTCATTTGGAACCACACGATAAAAGAAATTAACGAAGCAAATGGTAAAGTAGGAAGCGTAACACTTGTAGATGTAAACAGTGGAGAAGAGCAAGAAGTCAAAACTGACGGCGTATTCGTATACATCGGTATGTTGCCACTATCAAAACCGTTCGTTGAGTTAGGTATTACAAACGAAAATGGTTACGTTGAAACGAACGAGCGTATGGAAACGAAAGTTCCTGGTATTTTCGCAGCTGGTGATGTTCGCGAAAAAATGCTTCGTCAAATTGTAACTGCAACAGGTGACGGTAGTATTGCAGCACAAAGTGCACAACATTACGTAGAAGAATTATTAGAAGAACTAAAAACTGTAACAGAGAAATAAGGGATATTATACCTTTTGAGAAGAAAGCTACCGATAGTAGCTTTCTTTTCAGAGTGTTGGGAAACCCTTTAGGGTTCCCAACACTCTGTAATCTTTTTTGATTTTAGCGACTAAAAATAACATAAAATAATAGAATTTAGAAAAATAGCCCTCCACTAGACCCTTTTTGGTCAGGTGGAGGGCTATTTTTTTCATGTTTTGACAAGCTGCGGTGAGATAAGCTTGCATTTGGACGGACTTCAGCCCTCGAAACCGGGCATAGCGGTAGCCATGTAGTTCTTTGGCGTCCGCAAA
>NZ_NUPZ01000080.1 GCF_002584985.1 Bacillus sp. AFS029637
TTCTGTCAGAAAACGATAAATAACTAGTTGTAGAAAAAGGAGGATCTGGGTTTATGGTCTATTAAAAACTCTTAAGTCGATAGATATGGAGGTCAGCCCAGATACGTGTAAATCCAGAATCTTTTCAAGATGGGACAGAAAAAAAAGCAGTCTTTAAGAATATTATTAGGTTTACATAGTTATCGATAATAGGTATTATGTAAATTTTATTAATATCTAAATACCTTTAAAAAATAAATATTCTAGTAACTGATGCTTGATGTGGAAATGGTAACTCGCGAAAGAAATGTCGAATTTAATAGAAAATTGTATATTTTTGTTGTTTTATTTTTATTTTCATGCTAGACTTATAATTACAAAGAAAGAGTATACAAAAACCCTTAGCGATATAATTATCTGAATTTTTAGTTTTATTTGTTAGTTTGCTTTACATCATTGACATGTGTGTATGCATTTTTTCCTCCACTCTTTCTTTGCTGTGCCCTTTAGAAAAAAACAACTTGTCTTCGTCCAAGTTGTTTTTTTTCTGTAAAGATTGCATTTATTGTTTATGATTGTTTAGGTAGTAATTCAAAAAAGTACCTATCAGGGACATAGCTTTTAAGGCGAGTTTTTAGAAAGCATTTTTATGAAAAATTGGCAGGAATTATTTAAAAATTAAAATACCCCCTCTTTTCTGTGTACCTCGACACATTTAATTTGTATAATATAAAAACTAAGAAAATTAAAAAAATAAATACATATGCATGTTTACATTAATAGGGGTGAGAGAATATGTACAAACTGACCGAGATTATTGACGTAAAAGAAATACAAACTATGGCAGAACACTTTTATCTTTTAACACAGATTTCACATCAGCTGCTTGATTGCAACGGAGGAATCATATTTCATTACGGCACACCATCCTCTGATATACATTTACATACAAAAATTCATGTCCCTATTATATTCAATGAAAATACGATTGGTGATTTTGTGATTTTGTCGCCTAAAGATAGTATTGAATCTTGCACTATATACTTTAAATCCCTTGCAACGATTATAACGAATAAAGGAATGAATACATTACAGCAAGTGCAGAAAGATCAATCTATCCCTGCTGAAAAATTATATACGATTTTACACAACATGCCCGTTATGGTTGATGCTTGTGATGAAGAAGGGAATATTGTCATATGGAACCGAGAGTGTGAACTTGTAACAGGTTATAGTGCCGCTGAGATTATTAACAATCCTTGCGCGTTAGAGCTACTTTATCCAGATGAAACGTATCGGAACAAGTTACTTCAAGGATTTTCTGAACTTGGTAAAAACTTTCGTGATTGGGAAATGACACTCACTTGTAAAAACGGTGATGAAAAAACAATCCTGTGGTCAAACCTTTCAGATGAATTCCCTGTTCCTGGATACAGTCACTGGGCAGTTGGTATTGATATTACGCATCGGAAACAGGTAGAAGAAAAACTTATAGAAAAATCTTCAGAGTTAGAATTAATTTTTAAAGCACTCCCAGACTTATGTTTTTTAACAAGACTTGACGGAGTAATCGTTGATTATAAAGCCGGCTGTCCATCAAGATTTTATGTACCTGTCGAACAATTTATGTATAAAAAATTTCAGGATGTGTTACCTTTAGATGTTGCCCTGCAGCTACAAGAAGCAATTGCAAGGGTACAGCAGAATAATTCCATAGAAATTGTAGAATACTCCTTGCTCATGCATAATAGTATTTACTTTTTTGAAGCACGATGTTTACCACTATTAACAGATAAAGTAATGGTTATGGTTCGCGATATTACAGAGCGTAAAAAGACAGAGGAACTATTAAATAAATCAGATAAATTAGCTACTGTCGGTCAACTCGCTGCAGGGGTTGCACATGAAGTGCGAAACCCACTCACTGTTATTAAAGGATTTATACAATTATTAGAGATACAAATAAAACATGAATCAAAATATTTTCAACTCATACTTTCTGAAATTGAGCACATTGAATCTATTATTCATGAATTTTTATCGATTGCTAAGCCTGAGGTATGTTCTTTTGAACAAGAGAGCATTGATGTAATTTTAAAAAAAGTTGTATCATTAATTAACACAAAGGCAATTATGACAAATATTCATGTCACATTCCAAACGGATCCTGACGTTGTATATATTGATTGTTGTAAAAAACAATTAAAACAAGTGTTTATCAATGTTTTACAAAATTCGATTGAAGCAATGCCACATGGGGGAGACATAATCATTACCACTAAGAAAGTAAGTAACAATGAGGTGGAAATTTGTATTTCAGATGAGGGGATTGGTATTCCGGAAGAAAGAATTGCAAAACTTGCTGAACCTTTTTATAGTACGAAAGAAAAAGGAACAGGTCTCGGTTTAATGATTAGTTACAAAATTATTGAAAGTCATCAGGGAAGAATTTGTATAACAAGTAAAGTTGGAGTAGGAACCTCGGTGTACATTTATTTACCGCTTTTGCAAAATATTTAAATACTGACTTAAATGAAAATATGGCATATTATTTTGGGATTGCATGTGTACAAGCGGCCTCGTGGGTATACCCAAAAATTTCCCCAACAAAAAACTCCCCGTAAAGCATATACACTTTACGGGGAGAGCCTGTTTTCTATCTTATTATATACGTACAGCCGTACCACTTACAGCAACCATTAACATACCATCACGAACAACTTCGTAGTCTACGTCAACACCAACGATGGCATTAGCACCTTTTTGTCTTGCAAGTTCTTTCATTTCATCCATCGCAATATCACGCGCTTCTTTTAATTTACTTTCATAAGCACCAGCACGACCACCGACAACATCACGAACTGAAGCGAATAAATCGCGAACAATATTTGCACCCATAATAGCTTCACCATTTACAATATCAATATATTCACTAATTTCTTTCCCTTGAATTCCCTGCGTCGTTGTTACAATCATGATTGACACTCTCCTATAACTTATCATTTTTAATTGGCGTTTCTTATGTCTTTATTATGACATGGAAAAAGTAGCTAAACTATCTAATAACCTTACAGGAATGTGACATTTTTGTAAGGAAGATTTACTCATTTTCTATTCGAATTTCTATAAAACATGACCTTTTTCTGATCAATCTTGTCGGGATAGATATACTAATTCTGTAATTATTTGCTTTGCATCAAACTCTAGCAATAGAAAAGCCTTGCTGATCGCAAGGCTCATCTCCTCATTTCATCCAATTGTGTATCGACTATCCTCTGAAACAAGTAAACTTGTATGATCAATTTTAACAACACATTTCCCTAACCTCCGCTTTACTTCCGATTGTAATTTCTTGTTTGCTTCCTCTAAAGAATGTGCTGGAATAATTGCTGATTGTAAGTCTGTTACCTTGCCATCATACATCACAGAAAAATCAATTTCATATCGATGTATCATGATTTCCCCACTTCCTTTCCAATAGTAGGCTTACCATTCATCCTTACATGCTTTTTGTTTTCGTATATTTTTACAATTACACTATGTTTCTTCACAATCCTCGCTAACCCTGCCAAAATAACCTTTAAAAATTCCAATACTTAATAAAATATATGAAAAGACCTTAAAAAAAATCATGCTCATACCCTTTTTTTCGAAATTTCATTTAAGCTACTTAAAATCCCGAATAACAAACATAATCTCATTCGATACCAAATATATTAACGGTTCATTAGAAATCGATTACAAATAAATCTGGAATGTGATTTTCTCTGGAATGGAAATTTTTTGTGCTGAAAACTATATAAATGTTGTTATCCAACACACTCAATTGATACCCCTGGTAAAAAGGGGCTAATTTTTCATCACTACTCCTATCTCTCTCCCGGAAATAGCCTTATAATTTAGAATAATAGGACTAATTATGATGCATTTTGTAGGATTTTTATACTTTTTGTCGAATACATGTAAAAAGGAGGGAATATGGCATGCTGTTCACAGGATTCTTCATTAATCTATCTATTTTTTCTTTCCTAGCTAGTTCAGCTATTTTTATTCAAGTATTTATAAGGAAAATGGATAATAAATTTATCCATTTATTTTTGGGGACATATGCAGGTATCATAGCTGCTATTTTGATGATTTTTAATTTTAAGCACATGGGATTGTTTTATGACTTGCGAGCCGTTCCTCTTATTATTTCGTTTATTTATTTTGGTCGTAGAGCTGGTTGGATTACGTTAATGTTTATTTTATTTATGCGTATTTTCTACCTTGGTGGTGATTGGGGACCAGCTTTGATAGCTGCTTTAGGAATTGCTACTATATATACTATATTCAAAACATATCTCAAAAATACCCATCCCTTTAAAAGCGTCTTTCTTTATCTAGCTGTTTATCTAGCCATAATTCATGGGGTATTTGGATTCTTTTTTCCTTCTATCTCACTTATACTTCTTGACATCCAAGGTACATTATTTATATCTTGCGGACTCTTAATTGGTGTTTTTCTTATGGAATCCTATCAAAAATTATATTACTTAACACAAGACCTAGCTAAAGCGAATGAAACTTTACTAGAATCAAAGCGAGAATTAAGGGATACCGTACATGAACTACAAGGAGGTATTGTTAAATTTAAAAAAGTAAATGGGAATTTTATTCATACTCTGTGTGATGGACAATTATTTTATCAACAAGGGTTTCACTCTGAACAAGTTGTAGGCAAGCTTTTACCTACTATAGATTCTTCCATTATTCCATCCCATTTAGTTCCTCGATTACTAAAGTATTATCAACAGGCATGGGATGGTGAAGAAGTAACTTTCGAACTACCATGGCCAAATGATGAGACTATGATACTTTTCTCTCTTAGGCCAGTTAAAAGAGAGGGAACAGTGGTTGAGGTGGTTGGTTCTTCTGTTGATATAACGAAAAGAATAAATGCGGAAAATGAACTAAAGGTAACGAAAGAACGACTGGAATCGTTTATTAATCATAACGTAGATGCTATCACTATATTTGATTTAGATGGACATATGTTGCAAGCGAATAAAGCTTATGAGAAGATATTTGGTTGGTCAGAAAAAGAATCAGTAGGAAAAAAATTACCTTGCGTACCTGATTTTTTAATGAATGAAACTTTAGAGTTAATCAAAAATATTAGTAATACCAATATACAAGATCCGGTTATTACTAGGTTAGAAACAGTTAGACAACGAAAAGATAAAACTCTAATTGATGTAAACGTGACAGTTTCACCAATTCTAGATTTAAGAGGAAATATAATTGCTTTATCAGGAATTTGTAGAGACATTTCTGAAAGAAAACAAGCAGAAAGAGAACGCCTTCAATTACATCAACAATTAAGAGACAGTGAAATGAAATACCGTGCGCTCATCGAACAAGCAACTGACGCAGTATATGTAGTAGAGCTAAATGAGGATCAACTTCCGGCTCGATTTATTGAGGTAAATCCTGTTGCGTGTAAAAGATTTGGATATAGTAGAGAAGAGCTTCTTTCGATTCCATTTCCTAGTAACGTTCCACCAGATTCTCCGATAATCAAAAGAGTGATCGAAAAAATTAGAGAAGGGCAAACTTCTTTCACTTTGCAAGATGAATTTGTTTTTCCGACAGGAAGAACAATAACAACTGAATTTGGTGTCCGTGTTTTTAACTTGAATGGAAAAAATGTTTTCTTGAGTATCTCTCGAGATATCACAGAACGGTTAAAAACAGAAGAATTATTACGAAAGTCGGAAAAACTTGCTGTAGTAGGCCAATTATCCACTGCAATTGCTCATGAAATTAAAAATCCTTTAACAGCAATGAAAGGATTCATGCAATTATTAAAATCAATGGAAAATAAGAACACTGAGCATTATATAGATATCATGTTAGCAGAGGTTGAACGTATAGATAGTATTACTAATGAATTTATGACATTAGCAAAACCTGAGGCATTAGAAATTAAAACTAATGACCTGAATGTATTAATGAAGCAAATTGTAATGTTACTTGAGCCTCAAGCAATAATGAATTGCATACAAATTAAAACTGAGTTTACATCTGATACTTCATTCATACTTTGTGAAGAGAATCAATTGAAGCAAGCTTTTATAAATATCTTAAAAAATGCGATTGAAGCAACACCAATGGGAGGGGAAATCTTGATTCAAATCGAATATGTGCCTGATCAAAACCAGGTAAACATTCGATTTACCGATTATGGGTGTGGAATTGAACAGGAACGTATACCTTACCTAGGAGAACCATTTTATAGTCTCAAAGAAAATGGTATCGGTTTAGGATTAATGATCTGTTATAAAATTATTGAGAAGCACCAAGGAAAGATACTTATTGAAAGTGAAGTAGGAAAAGGAACAACAGTTAATATAAATCTTCCTATATCTACTCTCAAAAAAGAAAACGCTTATTCATCTTCTTAGATACATCCTAGAATCATGAAGTATAGTTATACAATTTATTAAATTTTCCCCTTTAGATTTAATTATCTAAAGGGTTATCTGTTTATGTTAAGAAAATCTCATATTGTACTCTCGCCATTTAACAGCTTTACGAACTGCTTGAAGTAGGGACGTATAAAATTTCTAATAATCTTAAATATAGAAATTTCCCTATTTCTACAAGTGGATATTTCTATATATCCCTATTTTCGTTAGCAAAAACAAGTGAATCCGCAGGAGTAAAACAAATTTAAAAACCAACAATGCAATAATACAACTCTATCAAAATTACAATAACAGGAGCTAGTCTGTGAATAAATATTATATGAGTGCTATCTTAAGTATTGTACATTCTGTTGTATTATTTATATTTAGTTTCTATCAGACTAAAATAGGTGGAGTAATATTTGCTTTAATTATATGAGCGAGTATTAAATTTCTAGCTGATGGTGTATTAAATGAAAGTAAACACAAAAAAACAATTGATTTTGAAATAAACCGAAGAGTAATCACCTTAATAAGATAATTACTCTTTTTTATAGAAACTTAAAGAATCCAAAATTAAAACCCACACATTTTGATCAAACTTTTTTCAAAATGTGTGGGTTTCCTCTATTTATAAATCAATATTTGTAGCAATACTTTGATCAAGCTATAATTCAAACCAACATAACCAGTCTTTTTATCTCATTCGTTGACGAACAAATACGAATCCACCTAAAGCCACCAACAACATTCCTACAATATATGAAATCATCTCCATTGATGTTCCACCTGTATTAGGAAGCCATACTGATGTCTTAGTATTTTCTTTAGTTGATGGATCTTTTGGATCTATGCT
>NZ_NUPZ01000081.1 GCF_002584985.1 Bacillus sp. AFS029637
CTAGTTTTCAAAGAACATACCATTTGCTATTTAAAATAGCTTTTTGGTGGAGCCTAGCGGGATCGAACCGCTGACCTCCTGCGTGCAAGGCAGGCGCTCTCCCAGCTGAGCTAAGGCCCCAAGTTGTATGGTGGGCCTAAATGGACTCGAACCATCGACCTCACGCTTATCAGGCGTGCGCTCTAACCAGCTGAGCTATAGGCCCATACAAATTGCAGAATTTATTTATATCATATTAACATTTAAGAGTCAACACTTTTATTGAACTCTCAAAACTAAACGAAAACGAAACACGGAAACTTATATTGATAAGCAGCGCTCATCAATTCTCCATAGAAAGG
>NZ_NUPZ01000082.1 GCF_002584985.1 Bacillus sp. AFS029637
TGCGCCACAAGAAGGGCAATCCCACTCACGAATGGTTAGATTTTTAACGTCTTTGTTTTTGTATTCACAATTGGAGCATAGTTGACTAGAAGCAAATGTTTTAGATACCATAACAACTTTTTTGCCATACCATTTCGCTTTATATTCCAACATCGTTCGAAATTGTGACCAAGATANNNGTAATCAGCTCTTGCATTTGCAATATGTTCATGGATTCGGGCAACTTCCACACGTTGTTTATTCCAGTTCGAAGAACCTTTTGTTCTTCTAGAAAGGATACGCTGTGCTTTCGCTAAATTTTCTTCTAATGTACGGAAGAATTTAGGATTCTTGTATGTTATGCCATCTGAAAGAACGGCATAATCTTTTAACCCCACATCGATACCAACAGAAGAATCTGTTTTTTCTACTGGTTGCACTTCTGTTTCTGTAAGAATAGACACAAAGTGTCTACCGCTTGGATTTCGTCTAATCGTGGCATTTAGGATACGTCCTGACACTTCACGACTTTTGGCAAATCTAACAAAACCGAGCTTCGGTAACTTTATTGTATGATCTACAATGGCGATATTATGATTCGTACATTTTGTTGTATAGGATTGTATTTTATTCTTTTTAGACTTGAATTGTGGCATATCATTTTGTTTCTTGAAAAAACGTGAAAAAGCATCTGCGAGGTTTTTCAATGAGGATTGAAGAGCGATACTATCTATTTCTTTTAACCAAAGCGTATCTTGTCATTTTTTTAATTGCGTAAGCTCTGCAGAGCAAGAAGGATAGGTTAATCCTTTTCCCGCTTCTTTATACGTATCATTCCAAAGAGCAAGAAAATGGTTAAATACAA
>NZ_NUPZ01000083.1 GCF_002584985.1 Bacillus sp. AFS029637
TTGCCCTGCGCACCTTGAGGCCCGGTAGCCCCAGTGTTGCCTTGCGCACCTTGAGGTCCGGTAGCACCTGTGTTGCCTTGAGTACCTTGAGGTCCAGTGGCCCCAGTAGCGCCCGTGTTACCTTGGGTACCTTGAGGTCCGGTAGCACCTGTGTTGCCTTGAGTACCTTGAGGTCCAGTGGCCCCAGTAGCGCCCGTGTTACCTTGAACACCTTGAGGTCCAGTAGCACCAGTTGGTCCTTGAACACCTTGAGGCCCGATAGCACCCGTGTTACCTTGAGTACCTTGAGGTCCAGTAGCGCCGGTTGGCCCTTGAGTACCTTGAGGTCC
>NZ_NUPZ01000084.1 GCF_002584985.1 Bacillus sp. AFS029637
TATTTTTATTTTCCAAATGTTAAAATCCATAAATTTAATAAATCTTAAAGAGGAAAGAAGATGAAATAGATACTGTTTAAAATAAATTTTGAGCGATAGTGCCGTAAAAGGTTATAAAGTAATACGTTTAAATGTTAGTTTAAGGTGAGAATTACCTTTTTACATAACGTTTTTTCGTTATCAAAGGATTTCACATAAGAAAAAACCTATAATTAAGATAGTTAACATATATTTTTTGATGGGTGTGGGGGATTATGAAAGAAATATGCATGTTATTAATGGCTGTTATATTATGGGGGACAGCCATTGCACCAACAAAGTGGGCACTAGAATCTATTCAGCCATTTACTTTGTTGTTTATTCGTCTTTTCTTTGCGGGTGGAATCTGTTTACTATTCTCATGTAAACAATTAAAAAGATCGGTTGTACATAAACAGGTGCCATGGAAAAGAATGAGTTTACTATCTTTTACTGGTGTAGCTGGTTACTTTATGTTCACATCCTATGGAATTTCTTTAACAAGTGGATTGCATGTTAGTATTATTGATGCTGCTTTACCTTTAGTTACAATTCTTTTTTCAGCGTTCTTTTTGAAAGAAAAAATTCAGCTTAATTATTGGATCGGTATTGTACTAGGGGCTGCCGGAGTACTTCTTATTACAATCCCATCTAGTAAAGTCGATCAAGAAGTATCTTTAATAGGAGATATCCTTATTTTATTAAGTACTTTCTTATTTGCTTTCTATACAGTACTGCTGAAAAAGCCAAAACAAGAACAGTATCTATCAAACAAGGTTTTTACAACATTAACTTTAATTATTGGAGCTGTTATTCTATTACCATTTGCAATGGCAGAAACTTTTTATTACGGTTTTCCAAAGGTTGAAATATGGAAGGCTGGACTAAGTGTAATATATCTTGTTATTGGGGCAACAATTTTAGCGTATTGGTTTTGGAATAGAGCATTAGAGACAGTCTCGGCATCAGTAAGTGGACTATATTTAAATGCTTTACCGTTAATAAGTATTGTTGCTTCAATTGTTCTATTAAATGAATCTTTAACGTGGAAAATAGTAATAGGTGGTAGCTTAGTTTTATTTGGAGTGATATGGGCGGATAAACGTAAATTAATTGATTTATTTATAGCAGGCGATCGAAATGTTAAAGGGAATGAAGAATGTTAAAGTTTATAAGAGCATGTATATAATGTTTAATGAAAAGGATGTCTTGTACGTAATAGGATGTCCTTTCTTTATTTTCATTGAAATAGAGAAAGGTGAAACTAATAATGAAAATACCTTTGAAATTATTTTTATTATTAATTGAATAAAAGGTGTTGACGATTAGGGTATAGGGGTGTAATATAAAACAAGTCGCCGATGACATT
>NZ_NUPZ01000085.1 GCF_002584985.1 Bacillus sp. AFS029637
TACTATATCTCTCGTATCAAGTCGAATACACGTATGTATCAAAAAAATCCTAACCCTGATTATTTTCAAGATGGAAGAATTAAGAAAGGTACAGAGTATATACAGATAGATATGGAAACGTTAATGAACTCTCTTCAACCAGGACAAACATGTGAAATAGCTGATGCTTATGTAGGAATGATTGATAAAGTGCCAGCCCGTGTAATTGTTCATCGATTAACAAAACAACAGCAACAAAAACGATTACAAGATCAAGCTGTAAGAGAAAAAAAGAAAGGAATGAAGTATTCTCCTCGTAGTAAACGACTCAGTGGTATTAATGTATATATGACAAACACCTCTACAGATATTGTCCCGATGGGACAGGTACATGACTGGTATTCTTTGCGTTGGCAAATCGAAATTTTATTTAAAACGTGGAAGTCATTCTTTCAAATCCATCATTGTAAAAAGATAAAACCAGAACGATTGGAGTGCCATTTATATGGTCAATTGATTGCCATTCTACTCTGTTCTTCTATCATGTTTCAAATGCGCCAATTGCTCCTCATGAAGAAAAAACGAGAGCTTAGTGAGTATAAAGCCATATATATGATTAAAGACTATTTTCTTCTTCTATTCCAAACTATACAAAAAAACACCCAAGAGCTATCAAAG
>NZ_NUPZ01000086.1 GCF_002584985.1 Bacillus sp. AFS029637
CTTCCCGATATTCCCAAAAACATGGGGCCTTAGCTCAGCTGGGAGAGCGCCTGCCTTGCACGCAGGAGGTCAGCGGTTCGATCCCGCTAGGCTCCACTTATTTTAATATCATTTATGGCGGTGTAGCTCAGCTGGCTAGAGCGTACGGTTCATACCCGTGAGGTCGGGGGTTCGATCCCCTCCGCCGCTACCATAAAGGACCTTTAGCTCAGCTGGTTAGAGCAGACGGCTCATAACCGTCCGGTCGTAGGTTCGAGTCCTACAAGGTCCACCATTAGACGTTTATATCTCGGAGGTATACCCAAGT
>NZ_NUPZ01000087.1 GCF_002584985.1 Bacillus sp. AFS029637
ACACCCAAGAGCTATCAAAGTTGTTACTTCGCCTGTTCAATCTCCTACAGCAAAACGGGCGAAAATCTCATCGATATGAGAAAAAAACGGTCTTTGATATATTAGGTGTCGTTTACAATTGTACCATGTCTGATAATGAAGCCGCTTAATTCAAAAAAGTGAAGCCCGTTAGGGTTTATTTCGTATGCAAATCTTTCAATCACCTACACTTGCCCTTTAGAAAAAAGAAACAATCTCGCCTAAAATTGACTTTGCATAAGCTTAGCTTGATAGAGATGGGGTATTTCCACATATCCATCAAGCTAATATTTTGATGTCTCCAAAAATAAAAAATTTATCCCTTCACAGTTAGTTGTCTATGAGAATTGAGCTCATTTTTTTGTTTTTGGATATTTGCTTTTCTTAGCTTGATGGCAATGTGGTTCTATCCCTTATAAATGTTACAAAGATCTTTCAAATAGCTCTAACTTGCACAATGCTTACCGTTAATATAATACGCTGATTCTGTGAAAACCGTAAATACAACCTCTACTTCTGGAAGTCCAAAATCCATTACATATGTAGTAATGGCCTTGGCAAATCGATTACGAATTTCCTGTCCACGCTCGAACCATTTCACTTCAATAAGAGGAAACGCTTCTATTTCTTCTCCATTGAATACAAACGTAGAACTTGGTAGTTCCAACGTAAAATTATCCGTACCACACTCACAAATCTCTGCGAGCTCTTCTACTAATGGTTTGCTTATGCGTTTTAATTGTTCAGTAGTAATTCCACGAAACACAACATGTGGCATGTGAATCCCTCCGTTAGATAGCTTTATATTTGCTCACATCATAACACAATTTATTTTGCTGCACTAACATCTATTGGTACATTTCAATGACATTCATTAAGAATGATCATATGTTATTGAAGCAATACATGTATTGTAACTATTTAAAACATTTGAGAGCTCGGTAATTGTGTAAATAAAAAAAGCCTTATCATTCTCCCTGTAAGGAGGTATTAGGGGAGGCCTCTATTAGGAAAGGGATGGTGCGCTTATATATTTTAAAAAGAAAAGACACCCTAAGGTACCTTCCTCCGACTTGATAACCACTTTAATTTTAATAACATTGGATTCCCATCCTAATACTATTTTACCACGTTAAGTAATGTTGGTCATTGAGAAAGTCAGGTACGTAGTGTTCATATATAGTGACCCCTAGGAGCATGCAAGATTTAATACAGTTTTTTATTAATCCAACAACAAAAAAGACCCCTTAAACCGTGCCGGGATAGGAATGTATAAAAAAATGCATAGGTCGATAGAACAAAGAGAGGAGGTTTCCTTGTAAGGGGAAGATTCCTCCTTGTCCTTGCTACTGATAATGTTGCGTTATGGTGCGACAAGAAG
>NZ_NUPZ01000088.1 GCF_002584985.1 Bacillus sp. AFS029637
AATGTCAACTAAGTTTTTCATTTTGTTTGCCGCGTTCTGCGTTATTGCATCGGCGACTTGTTCTATATTACACCTCTAAAGTATAATCGTCAACACCTTTTTATAAAGATATTCAATTTAATGTTTTTGTATTCGTTCAGCTAGCTAAGAACCTACAAAAGTTTCATTAACGAAGACACATCTTCTCCTCCACTTTACTACTCCATCCGTCATGCCTTACTTAATTTGTACGAACGTTTTTTAGTTCTTGAACGCAACACTGCTTTGACACTCCCACAACAGACCGTATAGGTTGTTGGTTCTCCGATGTTTTTACGTCTTTTGCATGACTATGAATAAAGCATACCATGTTGCGCTATGCCAAAACGATGCTTTCCTCTCGCGTCTAAAGACGGACTAAAGTCCTGCGTGTGCTTTAACATATCGTAAATTCTCTTAAAGAAACAACATCTTTAGCTCAAGAAAGAGCTATAACAATACTCGTTTCCAATCACATATTAGCCGAGATAGAACAACTAGTCGATTATATAGGAATTATTCATGACAGACGATTACTAGAGGAAGTTTCTGCTGATACACTACATAAAGCAAAACGTAAATACATGATAAAGGAAATATCCATATTCATTCTCACTTTGAACAACAAGAATACACCAACAGAATGTTTATGAAGTATAAAAATGAAGCAGCGCGAAGATAGATCGGAAAAGTAGCTCACCAAGCTAGTTAGAGACAAAACAAACAGTCAATCTACTCTATACAATACTATTAAAACTAAATCGTACTAATATGTTTTTAATTAGTATTATTTTGAATGGCATCGCACTGTTCTTAACCGTAGTATCTCCTTATACATATAAAAGCAAAACATCTGACTCCGACTTTTCTGTTGAATCAATTATTCACTGAAATCACCTTATATACTACTCTAGTTATAGGGTTCTCCTTATATAGAGCAGTGATTACTTATTTGTTTACTCGTAAATATACAGAAGCACTAACTATCCTGGTGTCACGCGTTAACTTTATTATTAGGGCGATTGAGGAACTTCACTGGTTTTAACACTACTTTACTTTCAGGTTTTCTCCTAAACTTTTTAATATGTAGTAGACTTTCCTTTTTCTTATCTTTACCCATTGTACTATTAGCTCTGCTAATGAAGATTTATGTACCTCCTATTATATTAACAGTCATTATTACAACGACTAACATTATGCTCGTAAACTCCAAACATATAGATTTATTTACTCGGACGGATATTCTAGGGCTGACTTGAGATCTATTAATAAAAGTAAATTATAAAACTGCATCTGAGCTTTTTTTCTTCACTCTTCCTGCAATGGTCCGAGCGCCAGGCTTAAATTTATTAAAAAGCTGTAAGCATTCAAGTGTGAATGGTATCTCTATGTATACTGTAGGGCTTCATCGCCTTGTATAATAGCAACACTAGCGGTAATTTTAGAAAAGATAAGTTTAAAACCTTTTGCGTACTATCGTATTTATTTGCCCATCTTATTTACACTTTTCGTATTGTTATAGATTCATATAAGTTACATATTATTAAACCAATATTTAACCTCTAGTATTACTCGCTTCAATATAAGATAGATAATGTTACAAGCTGTACTTAAAGTCCGAACCTAATAATAACCTTTCTTCTTTAAACACATATACGAGATTAAAAATAAGCAACTCAATTGATTAATTATTCCCATTACACCAACGTAGAACGAATGTTCTTGCCATTCGTGATATACCACTTCTTCTTTATATTTCAAATAAACATTTAACTTCTCTATAAAATGTCCCCGATTATAAGATTTAACAAGATTTATTCCATGCCTATATATAAACAATTAAAGTATCGTTTAGCTATTAATAATGATTTTATAACACCTTTATATGATAGAGATAACGAGCACTATATTTATACAGGCACTATTGGAAACCTTCTTCCTGTTTCTATATTTACAGAAGGGAAGTATATACAGGCGGTACACCGTCCAGATATCTCCCCTAATTTTATCGTATCCTAAATTATAAATAAGCTACATAAAAGCTATAAACTAATTGAATTTATTACCGAAGAACTCATTCTTCCTCCAACTTGTTTATATCCGTAAGATAATAAAAAAGCATACTGTTCAAGCAGCAACGAGTAGGTAAATACTTTAATCACTTTATTTATGAAGTTACACTCAAAAAAGGTCTTTCCCGTCTATTAGATGCAAGTTGATCGAACCCGTTTACAAGCCATATTCATTCAGCGTATTACCTTGATTAATTAGTAAAACAACAATACAAATTTCAAATGACTACAAGAGACTTACAAATAAACAAATTGCATGTGGGACCTATAAGGTGAATTGTTAATAATCAGCGAGGATATTTCATATTTCATCTTCCACCTAGCCTCTTGTTTCTACTGGAGCTTAGATTGAAAGCATGATTCCTTTATAATAGTAGGATAAAAGAAATTAAATTTAACTAAAATGAGGTAATAATACAAATGAACCCATTAACATATCGGGCTACCTAAGTTTTTTGAAGATATGCTGCGTGTTTGTGAGCTTTTTAAACTTATTGATGGTAAAAACAAATATAGCTTATTTTATAAAACACA
>NZ_NUPZ01000089.1 GCF_002584985.1 Bacillus sp. AFS029637
TCAGAATCAGAGTCGGAATCGGAATCAGAGTCGGAATCAGAATCAGAGTCGGAATCAGAGTCAGAGTCAGAGTCAGAGTCGGAATCAGAATCGGAATCAGAATCGGAATCAGAGTCAGAATCGGAATCAGAGTCGCTGTCAGAATCAGAGTCACTATCGGAATCAGAATCACTGTCGCTATCAGAATCGGAATCGGAATCAGAATCAGAATCACTGTCGCTATCAGAATCGGAATCGGAATCGGAATCAGAATCGGAATCAGAGTCGGAATCACTATCGGAATCAGAATCGCTGTCAGAGTCGCTGTCGGAATCAGAGTCGCTGTCGCTATCAGAGTCGCTATCAGAATCGGAATCGGAATCAGAGTCACTGTCGCTATCAGAATCAGAGTCGGAATCGGAATCAGAGTCGCTATCGGAATCAGAGTCACTGTCGCTATCAGAGTCAGAGTCAGAATCAGAATCGCTATCGGAATCAGAGTCGCTATCAGAATCGGAATCAGAGTCAGAATCAGAGTCGCTATCAGAATCGGAATCAGAGTCAGAGTCAGAGTCACTATCGGAATCAGAGTCAGAATCGGAATCAGAGTCAGAGTCGCTATCGGAATCAGAGTCGGAATCACTGTCGCTATCAGAATCAGAGTCGGAATCGGAATCAGAGTCGCTATCAGAATCAGAGTCAGAGTCGCTATCGGAATCAGAGTCACTATCGGAATCGGAATCAGAGTCACTATCGGAATCAGAATCAGAGTCGCTATCGGAATCAGAGTCGCTGTCGCTATCAGAGTCACTGTCAGAATCAGAGTCAGAATCAGAGTCAGAATCGCTATCGGAGTCAGAGTCGGAATCAGAGTCACTGTCAGAATCGGAATCAGAATCAGAGTCGGAATCAGAGTCGCTATCGGAATCGGAATCAGAGTCAGAATCGGAATCGGAATCGGAATCGCTATCAGAATCGCTATCAGAATCGGAATCAGAATCGGAATCAGAGTCACTATCGGAATCAGAATCAGAGTCAGAATCAGAGTCACTATCAGAATCAGAGTCAGAATCAGAGTCGGAATCGGAATCAGAATCAGAATCAGAGTCGGAATCGGAATCGGAATCAGAGTCGGAATCAGAATCAGAGTCGGAATCAGAGTCAGAGTCGGAATCAGAATCGGAATCAGAGTCGCTGTCAGAATCAGAATCACTGTCGCTATCAGAATCGGAATCAGAATCACTGTCGCTATCAGAATCGGAATCAGAATCAGAGTCGGAACCAGAATCAGAATCAGAGTCAGAGTCAGAATAAGAGTCACTATCG
>NZ_NUPZ01000005.1 GCF_002584985.1 Bacillus sp. AFS029637
CTTAGCTTGATAGCGATGTGGCGGTACCCCATTAAGGAATTCACTAAAGGTCAAGATCGACTACAAGAGATTTTTAAATATAATCGTTATATTGATAAAAGAGGGGATTAATGTGGCATTGATAGTTCCGAAATGCGTCTACTGTAAGGAAGATATTAAAAGGATGAACAAGCATTAGTAATCGTACCCTATCCTAAGAGAAAAGGATTCACAGATCAGGAAGTCCAGTTAGAGAAATTTTCCCAGGCAGATAGATTTTTTAAATGAAATACAATAATGCAACGACTCTTAAGTGACGAGGTCATGTAGTTAGTAAGCAGATAGCCATCTTCGTAATATGTAATCAATATTTCTTCTTCGGAAAGCAATGAGCATAATAATAAGTTTTCAATAAGTTCTTTTTCTTCTGGTGTTAATATTGGACGCGTTATTTTATTCTTTTCTTTAATGATCTCACGGATACCAGCAAATTGTTCCGGCATTGTCGCAAACGGAGACCATTTTACCATTTTATCAAGACATTTTTTCAAGTTTTATAAGAATATGAATATCTAAATCATTGTACACATGTATATGTACAATGAGTCTCCCATAAGTAACGCACGTCAAATTCCCTCCTAATACAATATTCTCTCTATTGAATAACAAATAACATTTACATCAACTTTGAACCTTTCAAAACTAAACTTGTCTGCATACTATTTAATTAGAGCGCTATTTTTATGACTGCATAGGTTATATAGTAATAAGTCTGGCATTCCCTCTCTAATTATTAGGATATTTTTTCTTCATATCTGCATACTAAACATACTGAAGGTGCATAGAAGGTGAGGAAGTCATGGCTAAATTTCTGAAATGGTTAAAATATAGAGAAAACCCTAAATCATTTTCAATACGAAACGATACTCCTGTTCCCCAAAAAAATATTGAGGACTCTCTCTTAGAAGCTAATTTATCGAAAAACATAGCTGAGCTTCAGAATATATTCCGTCAATCGCCTGATCTAGTGATTCGGCGGTTTCAAATAACAGAATCTGGATTAGAAGCCGCTTTAGTATATTTATCAGGATTAACAGATAAACAATTAATTCAAAATAACGTTTTAAGTCCTTTAATGAACAGTGATTTTAATGCTAATACGGAACTTCCCATTACTTTAGGTCAAGTTAAAATGATTAGTACGTGGAATGAGATTGAAACAGCTATTTTAACAGGGGATAGTGTACTATTGATTAACGGCCAAACGACGGTTCGTCAATTGGACACGAAAGGATGGCCGCAAAGGAACATTGAAGATGCTCAAAACGAAATTGCTTTAAAAGGTGCACATCAAGGGTTTATAGAAACGGGAACTCAAAATGTTGCGATGATTCGAAGGTACATTCCGCATCGTGAATTAATGATAAAAGAATTAGTAATAGGTGTGCGAAGTAAAACTAAGATTTCTATTTTATATTTGCAAGATGTAGCTTCTGAAGATGTACTAAATGAATTGGAAAGAAGGATTCAAAATATTACGGTAGATGCAGTAGCTAATAATAGTGAGCTAATTGAATTTATTGAAGATAACCCGTATTCACCGTTTCCGCAATTTATATTAACTGAAAGGCCTGATTTGGCAGTCTCTCACATACTACAGGGTAGATTTGTAACTGTAATGGATCATTCGCCTAACGTATTAATTGCTCCAACAAATTTCATCTCCTTTTTTCAAGGTGTGGATGACTACGGTACAAGATGGCTAGTTGCATCATTCATTCGTATACTTCGTTTTATTGCCTTTATGGTTGCTTTATTTTTGCCTGCGAGTTATGTTGCATTTATTTCTTTTAATTATGAAGTGATTCCTGTAGAACTTTATTTATCTATTGCAGAATCAAGAACAAGGGTACCTTTTTCTCCGGTTCTGGAAGCATTGCTTATGGAAATAACACTTGAAACGATGAGAGAAGGGGCTTTGCGGTTGCCTACGCCGATTGGTCAGACAGTTGGAATAGTAGGCGGTATTATTATTGGACAAGCAGCTGTTCAGGCGGGAATAGTAAGTAACATTATGATTATTGTCGTTGCCGTTACAGCCATATCATCTTTTATAATCCCTAACTACGATATGGGATCCGCAGTTAGACTTTTACGATTCCCAATGATGATCTTAGCTGCATTATTTGGACTTGTAGGTTTGGTAATTGGGTGGATGACATTACTTGGGCATCTAATCTCTCTTGAATCGCTAGGAACCCCTTATGGAACACCGTTAGCCCCGTTTCGTTTTGGGGATATGAAAGATACTTTTGTGCGCTTTCCTTTATGGGCGATAAGAAAGCGATCGAACGGTACAGGGGCGATTCAATCTAATCGACAAGGAAAGAATCATAATAAAAGGTGAAACTATGAAAAAATATGCCTATAATGACATCACTCTTATGCAGTATATCTTTATAATTAATGGAATGCAGGTCGCCACTGGCATTCTATCTCTTCCGCGTGTTCTTGCAGAAAAAGCTGGAACAGATGGTTGGATAGCTATATTCATTGGTTGGCTAGCCTCTACAATATCAGGTATTTTTATAGTAAAAACAGCTGCAAAATACCCTGATGATACAATTTATGAAATTCTTATACGATTTTTTGGGAAAATAGTAGGGAAAGCATTAGTGGTTGCTTATATGATGTACTTCGCTTTTTATTCTTGCATCGTTTTAGTGAACGCTATGCTTTATATTAAGGGATGGCTTCTTCCGAAAACACCTGATTATCTTGTTATCTTTTTGTTTACGATTCCTACCTTACTTGTTGCACGTAAAGGCCCTCGTATTATAGGACGGTATTCCGAACTTAATTTTTATATGATGATTTGGATACCATTATTCTTTTTAATACCTCTAAAGGAGAGCGGAAGTTGGATGTCATTCTTTCCGATTTTAAAAGAAGGGTGGAAATCTGTATTCACGGCTGCACCGACCACGATTTTTGCATATTTAGGGTTTGATATTGCTTTCTTTTTATATCCATTTTTACAAAAAAAGCAGTATGCAGTTCATGGAATGGTTATTGCAAACACTTTAACGATGTTATTCTATTTATTTGCTACTATTGTTTGTTTCGCTTATTTTAGTCCAGATAGTATTACTCAATTTAATCAGCCAGTATTAAATTTACTTAAAGTAATTGAGTTTCGTTTTTTAGAACGCTTTGACATGATTTTATTGGCTGCATACTTAACAGTTGTTTCCACATCTTGGATTCCTGCCTTATATTGTTCGGTGTTTTGTTCGAGCCAATTACTTGGAAAACAAGATCACAGTTCTCATGTAGTTGTTCTCTTATTGCTTATTATCGGTTTCGTATTTTGGACTCGCCCTAGTTGGAATGAAGCTGAAACTTGGCAACAAGTATTTTCTAATACGGGATTAGTATTAACCTATATATTGCCTATCATTTTATTGATGTATGGCCGGTTATATGAGAAGCTGCATCGGGGGAGGACACATTGAAAAGAAAAATATTATGTTGTATTTTGATATCAGTATTTATGATGACGGGATGCTTTGACCAAACCAATATTGAAGATGTTTCTCTTTCCCTCGCTCTTGGCATTGACTTAGATCGTAATAATAATTTGTTGGTTTACAAGTCAAGCCCGATTTTTAATAAAGAAGCAAAGAACAAAGAAGAAATTGTCGGTGTAAAAGCTAAAACGATTCGAAATTCTAGAGACAAATTTGATACTACTGTTTTCGCACTTACCTCGGGAAGCAAAATGCAAGTTATTTTAGTTGGAAAACGGTTACTGAAAAAGAAAGACTGGGTAAAGAATCTTGATCCATTTTATCGAGATCCTAAAAATACAGTTACCACAAGAGTGATTGCTGTAGATGGACCTGTTTCGAATATTTTTTTTCATAAACAAAAAGATAAGCCACGGCTTCCTTTATATTTAACAAAGCTAATTGAGACGGCAGCTTTAAGAAATATCACAGTAAAAACAAATCTTCAAGAACTACATGAACAAATGGCGGACAAAGGGAAAACAGCACATATTACTGAGATAAAAAAAACAAATAAAATATTTGTAACAGGTACAGCTTTATTGGATGAAAAAGGGAAGTATAAATTAACGCTAAATCCCGATGAAAATAAACTATTACGTATTTTGCAACAAAGAACTACCGGTGAGTTTTCATTTACAATTCCAATTAAATTAAAGTCCGATAGTAAGAAAGAAGATTGGATGAGCTTTGCTGTCTATAGTGTTAAAGTGAAAACAAAGGCAAGATATGATAATAAATTTATATTTGATACAAATATAAAGATGAAAGTAGGCATAACAGAACGGCTTTTTACGTTCAATGTAAGAAAAGATGCAGCGAAGTTACAGAAGGCAATTGAAACGAAATTAGAAGAAGATTTCAAGCAAGTAATAAAGAAAATACAAGATGCGAATCTTGATCCTATTGGGCTTGGGGAATACGCAAGAACTTATACATATCCAGAATGGAAAAAAGTCCAAAACAAATGGAGTAATGCATTAGCAAAGGGCGATGTAAATGTCAAGGTAAATGTAGAAATTGGTGCGATGGGGACAATTAAGTAAAAGGAGTTCAACTTAGATTCGTGCTAAATTTACAAGTATATTCAATTTTAGAATGGGAATTTTCTTTACTAGGATTCTCCCGTGGCCATCAAGCTAAGAAAAGCAAACACCCAAAATAAATAAATGTATATTTTTTGTTTTGGGGTGTTATAAAATCCTTAAGTTGATGGATGTTGGTACTACCCCATTGCCATCTAGTTAAGAAATGCATTGTTCCCCAAAACGAAAAAAATGAACTAAATTCCCATGGATAACTATAAAGGGGTCCCGCCAACCAAATAACATAAAACCCACACTAATATATTTTATGGAAAATAAAAAGCCGATTTTCCTACGTTAAGGAATTTCGGCATGTATGTTTTATCTTCGGAGTGGTCGAAATGAATTGATGTCAGATTTAGCAACTGAAGAAGAAATTAAATCAGAACAACATAAAAATGAGGTAGAGTATTTAAATAAGATGATTGAACAAATGGCTCAAGAAATCATTCAATTGCAGAAAGAAGAAGAGTCGGAAGGAAATGTGCATAAGAATGATTTAACAGGAAGGAAAGTCGCGGTAATCGGTGGGAATAAAGAAAGATACTATAGAGAGTGCGTTGAAAAATACAATGCAGAAATTATATTTGTAGCAGAAGATCAGCATCGTAAAATAGATAATGCAGTTAAAAAAGCTGATGTAGTCTTTTACTTAACTGAATTATTAAGTCACATTTATCATGAATTAATTATTCCGGCCGCAGCTCGTTATAATACTCCTATTCGCTTTGTAAATAGTAAGGGAATTTCAGCATTTGAAAGTGCAATAAAAAGATATGCTAATGAGTAAAATGTAAAGTGAACCGTATATTTAAGTTTGATATAATAGTTGTGATGTATTTTTTGAACTTTCTTTCGTTTGTTGGGGATTATTCCCTTCGGGTAAAAGAACGATGTACATAGTACATAGCATTCTTTTACCCGAAGGACTGTTTTTATTTGTACAAAAGTATGAAAGAGAGAGAAAGCTTTTTAAGACGTCAGAAAAACAAAGTGTATTTCTACCGGAAGGCTAATTTGAAGTGAATGCAATATCTCAAGCTGAGATAGCTGATATTTATCCTTATAAGGAATTGATTACAGATAATGAACTGGATTCTTTTTATTTTAGAGCGTTAGAAGAAAAGAACATTTATCTAAGCGAGAAACAAACTGAAGCTGTTCGAACAATTGATACACCTGTATTAGCAATTGCTGCTGCAGGCAGTGGAAAGACAAGAGTTCTACAAGGAGAGTAGGATAATTAATGTATGTAGAAGCAGATGATACATATGGAGAAGTGTACGGGAGAAGATTGCACCAAGTGTGAGAGTGTGATAGCTCTAAGAGGAGAATATCTGCGGAATTTGTGCAATCAAGTAAAGAAGAAACAGCGAGATGATTAAGCATATGGAGTCAAACTGTGAAAAAGAAAATCAATACATTGGGGATCAAAATCACACAGGAAGGGAAACTAGAGCAAACGAAACCGCTATTTGGTAAAATAATCAATTTAATTACATATAATAATGTATTGCTTGCGGTAGTAAAAGAGGCGGTGCAAACGCTGCAAAAAAGTGAAAACATCCGCTTTAAATTACCCAATCTTGAATTGCCAACATGTTAGAAAAGGGTTGTTTATTATATAACAAGCTAAAGTAGTTGCCGCAAACAGCACCCTATGTAGAACAGGTGATTGAAAAAAAAGAACCATATGAAGAAAGGTGTAACTTTTGATACAGAGCATATAATTTGTTTATTCACTAAGTATATTTCCCTTTGTCGGGGGATGAACAAAAAACTAATTTAATAATTTTTACACCAGAAACAGATAACGTGATAAAGTATTAGTTACTGTGCATGTAATTATAAAAAAAGAGCCTTTCCAAATGATGTTTTTAATAGTTTAGCTTATACGATTTTAGGAAATTAATAGCATTTTATACCACTATTATTTACCTAATTTTCAAGAAATAGAGGTGATTGTAGGTGACTAAACCTTTTAAAAAAAATAGTCGTTATATGGTTGGATTAGACAGTCTAAGGGGCCTAGCTATACTAGGTGTTATCTTATATCATATTAATTTTAATTGGATGCCTGGAGGATTTTTAGGGGTTACTGTATTTTTTGTACTCTCAGGTTATTTAATTACAGATATTCTAGCGATGGAGTGGAAGAGAAATAAGAGAATTGATTTGAAGAAATTCTGGCTTAGTAGGGCAAGGAGATTACTTCCTGGAATGCTTATTATGCTCATCGTCATCATAGCATGGATTACGATTTTTCATAGCTCTTTACTTGAAAAAATGCGTGGAGATTCATTAGCGGCGTTATTTTATGTTAGTAACTGGTGGTATATTTATCATAAATTATCTTATTTTGATAGCTTTGGTCAGCCTTCTCCGCTAAATCATTTTTGGTCGTTAGCTGTTGAGGAACAATTTTATGTGGTTTGGCCGTTCGTCATTAGTTTAGGATTTTATTACATAAAAAAACAATCACGCATGATCTTATTTATTTGTCTAGGAGCAATTGCATCTGCTTTAGCAATGGCAATTCTATATGAACCGGGCTCTGACCCAAGTAGAATTTATTACGGTACTGATACACGGGCTTTTTCTTTATTAATTGGAGCGGCACTTGCTTTAATTTGGCCAAGCAGTAGACTTGCGAATAAAATTATTCCGCAAGCACGTCTTATTCTTGATGTTATTGGGGGAGTTGCTCTTAGTATCATTCTCATCATGTTTTGGAAGACGAATCAATATGAACCGTTTCTTTACCGTGGGGGAATGGTTCTTTTATCAATTGCTACAGCCTTGTTAGTCGCTAACCTTGCGCATCCGGCTAGCAGAATCGCGCTATTTTTGAGATTTAGACCACTGCGTTGGATGGGTGTGCGATCATATGGAATATATCTTTGGCATTATCCGATTATTACATTGACGACTCCGAAGGGAAATGCTGGAGAGTTTTCGATTACAAGAGCAATTCTTCAATTTCTCCTAATTATAGTTATTGCACAAATTTCGTGGAAGTTTATTGAAAATCCAATACGAAAAGGCGCATTGAAGAATATTCGAATTAAGAACTTGAAAATAAGAAACTTGACTGTAAGTGGTAAGTTAGCTTTAATATGTGCAGTATTTATTTCTTCGATAGCTACTTTTGGATTAACAACAGCTAGTAAAGCAAAGGAGAATCCTTCAAAAGATAAGGTGGAAGCAGTGCAAGAAGAGCAGGCTAAACATCCCGTTGCAGTTTGGGATAAACCAGCTAATGAACCACCTCAAAATAAAGAAGAACAAAAAGAAGCGATTCCCACACAGCCTAAAGACCCTCTAACAGTTACAGCTGTAGGAGATTCAATTATGATTGATATTGCTCCGTATTTAAAAAATACTTTTCCTAATATTAGGATTGATGCGGAAATAGGGCGGCAAATGTCCAAAGCAATCCCTGTTGTTGAACAGCTAAAGAATGAGGGGAATTTAGGAAATCATGTCATTATTGGATTAGGTACAAATGGAGCCTTTACTAAGGAGCAATTAGCATCATTAATAAAAGTGATTGGAGATGAACGTAAAATTATATTAATTAATACGAGAGTACCACGTCCGTGGGAATCGTTGGTGAATGAGAAGTTAAAAGAAGCAGCATCAGCTTACAAAAATGTGGTGTTAGTTGATTGGTATGCAGCAAGTGCCGGAAATCAGGCATACTTTGAACCTGATGGCGTACATTTAACAAAAGCAGGTGCAGAAGCATATGCTGCCCTTGTAGCAAAAGCAGTGAATCAATAAAGAGTACGGAAAAGATTCTGGTGAAAAGATTTACAAACCGTATTTAGGTTTTTTTGTGTTATTAATCTAATATATTTTTTCAAAAATCCCTTTCCTTTTCCCTAAGTTTATAAAGCCGATCCTTTATTTTGAACTTTCTTTTCCTGATTGGTTACGTTCTAACTACCATATTTTTTGCATTCTCCTTAATTCCTAACTTTCTTTATAAATTAAGTGATTGCTTATTTTTTGGATCTATAGCTGCATCTATGGTTTCTATCCTCAACTGATCAAAAAGACTTAAATCCTTTACCCAGTTATTTATGCTTAAGTCAAAGGCGGTTTCTACAATTTTATTTTTTAATTGCAGCAGCAAGTAGAAAAGGGAATTCATGAAGGTATTGGACCAGTGAAAATAAGCCATAGTAGAAACATAGTGCTATAGCTTATTAATGCTTATTTTTATTGATACAATATGTATAGCTATAACAATAAATA
>NZ_NUPZ01000090.1 GCF_002584985.1 Bacillus sp. AFS029637
GAAGCGGCTTGCTCAGAACAAGAGCCGTATCTCAAACAAAATCCCTATTACTTCACCGTAATAGGGATTTTTTATTTACAACAGTTCATAATTTGTTCAAATAAATTCCAGCAAAAGGCTTGATTTATACAGATTACTAGATTATAATAATTATAAATTAGTAATTGATATCACATAACAACTCAAAAGGAGATTGATCATAATGAACAAACAAGTAATCGAAGTATTAAACAAACAAGTAGCAGACTGGAGCGTTTTATTCACAAAACTACACAACTTCCATTGGTACGTAAAAGGACCTCAATTCTTCACATTACACGAGAAATTTGAAGAACTTTACACAGAATCAGCTACTCACATCGATGAAATTGCAGAACGTATTTTAGCAATTGGCGGCAGACCAGTAGCAACAATGAAAGAATACCTAGAAATATCTTCTATTCAAGAAGCAGCATACGGAGAAACTGCAGAAGGGATGGTCGAAGCAATCATGAAAGACTATGAAATGATGCTAGTCGAACTGAAAAAAGGCATGGAAATCGCTCAAGACTCTGACGACGAAATGACATCTGACCTACTACTAGGCATCTACACAGAACTAGAAAAACACGCTTGGATGCTACGTGCGTTCTTGAATCAATAATATATTTAAAAGCGGAAGCGGCTCGTTCAGAATGTGAGGGGG
>NZ_NUPZ01000091.1 GCF_002584985.1 Bacillus sp. AFS029637
CGCGCCCGAGAGGAGTCGAACCCCTAACCTCTTGATCCGTAGTCAAACGCTCTATCCAATTGAGCTACGGGCGCATATGGTGCCGAGGGCGGGGGTCGAACCCGCACGGTGGTCACCCACCGCAGGATTTTAAGTCCTGTGCGTCTGCCTGTTCCGCCACCCCGGCATGTCATATTGAAAATTGGAGCGGAAGACGGGATTCGAACCCGCGACCCCAACCTTGGCAAGGTTGTATTCTACCACTGAACTACTTCCGCAAGACATGTTTGAGTTATTTTATTAAAAGTGCGGGTGAAGGGAGTCGAACCCCCACGCCAAAGGCGCTAGATCCTAAGTCTAGTGCGTCTGCCAATTCCGCCACACCCGCATATTTCATTAAAATGGTGAGCCATGAAGGACTCGAACCTTCGACCCTCTGATTAAAAGTCAGATGCTCTACCAACTGAGCTAATGGCTCTTAATGGCTGGGCTAGCTGGATTCGAACCAGCGCATGACGGAGTCAAAGTCCGTTGCCTTACCGCTTGGCTATAGCCCATTAATTAAGATGGTGGAGGGGGGCAGATTCGAACTGCCGAACCCGAAGGAGCGGATTTACAGTCCGCCGCGTTTAGCCACTTCGCTACCCCTCCGACATATGTGGTGGAGGATGACGGGATCGAACCGCCGACCCCCTGCTTGTAAGGCAGGT
>NZ_NUPZ01000092.1 GCF_002584985.1 Bacillus sp. AFS029637
CACAGTTAGCTTTACAGAAATGATTTACAAAGAGCAAGAAGCGAAAGAGATATGAATGGTTAAATAACATCAACGCACAAGTTCCCAAACAGGCTTCAAAAGATTTTGATACGGCGAGAAAAAATTCGTTCAAAAAGTACAAAAATGGTTATCACACTTCTTATAAATCCAAAAAAGATTTAATCCAAGGATTTTATGTCAATTATGAAAGACTGATTA
>NZ_NUPZ01000093.1 GCF_002584985.1 Bacillus sp. AFS029637
TTCTGTCAGAAAACGATAAAAATATGCTCCTTCATTTCCAGTATACCTCCACATACGGAATATTCGGATGTAACGCTACCTCCCAATTGCTACTCTATAAGTTGTTCTCTTGTAGGTACCCACATGAAACACCCTAAATCGTATATTCGTTCCAGTTAATTTATTTTCAACATATAGAGTTTGGTATTTCTTATTAAAGTTAGCTACAAAGTTCATTGCATCATTACCTATGAGAACGACTCTATCGTCACCGATATAAAACTCAATAGCAACCTGATCTAGATTATCGGGCCCGTTAACCCACTTCTTAAACCACTTAAACATTTTATATTCCTCCTCTTAGTTTTCATAAATAGTTATTCTATTTATTCCCAATTCCCTCCTATCAATACCACCTGAGACGGCACCTATTTTAGTCTCCTACTTTTGTCGAATACTAGCTCACAAGTTTTGTCTGAATAGGATTCTGGTGCGAAAATTCCAAAATAACTATAAACAATCTCTAACTCTTGGACATACTGATACTACTAATCTAAAGAAGGTTCGTGATTGGTATGGAAAAGCAAAATGTATTCAAATGGAAGCATTATCAGCCTGATATTATTTTGTTAACGGTAAGATGGTACTTACGGTACAACCCCAGTTTTCGTGATTTAGTAGAAATGATGGAGGAACGGGGCTTATCCATTTCTCATACAACGATTATGCGTTGGGTTCATCAGTACGGTCCTGAATTGGACAAACGAATCCGACGCCATCTTAAACAAACAAATGACTC
>NZ_NUPZ01000094.1 GCF_002584985.1 Bacillus sp. AFS029637
ATCCAAGGATTTTATGCCAATTATGAAAGACTGATTATAGGAAAGAAAGTAGTTCATATTCAGTCCATTGGAGAAGTGAAAACAAGCCAACAACTACCAAGAAATAAAAAACTATCCAATCCAAGAGTTACCTTTGATGGTCGTCACTGGTGGATTAGTGTAGGGTTCCAAGAAGACTTTGAATCCCAAGAACTAACCGATGAGTCGATTGGTGTGGATGTTGGTTTAAAAGAGCTTTTTGTAGCTTCTAATGGTACGAAAGAACGAAATATAAACAAAGATGCCAAGGTTAAAAAGCTTTTGAAAAGGAAAAAGTCAGCGCAAAGAGATATGTCTAGGAGATTTAAAAAAGGTGTAAAAATTCAATCTGCCGGATATGAAAAAGCGAAAGCTGAGCACCTGCGGTTATCTAGGAAAATTACGAATATCCGAAATAACCATATCCATCAAGCAACAGCTAGATTGGTGAAAACCAAACCAATGAGGATTGTTGTGGAAGACTTATCTATCTCAAACCTGTTAAAAAACAAAAAACTATCGAAAGCATTTTCATTTCAAAAATTAAACTTCTT
>NZ_NUPZ01000095.1 GCF_002584985.1 Bacillus sp. AFS029637
AAGGAATAAGCAGCGAAAATCAATCTATCAATAATAGATTTACAAAAGAAGAGATACAAGCGACACAAAAATACCTTGAAGGAATTAAAAATGGTACAATAAAAGGGAATATAGGTGAGGATTTCCAAGTTGAAACCGATGATTATGAAATGGAGCATAACATTTTTGGCCAGCCAGTCGGTGGTAGAAGGCCAGTACTCGATCCTTTTTTAATCGGTGTGGCGAAGTTTGGATTCGATTTTCTCTTTGGTGATCTTTTCACACTCTTTGACCCAGAAGCTACCTATGGTGAAAAACTCCTAGCAGTGGGGATGATGACTCCATATGGGAAAGGTGTAAAAATAGTTGATAAACTTCATGATTTAAAAAAGGTTGGAGATGTGAAGAAAGCAACGTCTGGGAGTGCGGGGATTGCTAAGGGTACGGGTAAAGTTTATCCTACAAGGGAAATTGATATAGCAACTGAAGCTCATATAATTGATAGAGTGAAAGAGCTAAGGGGGAAATTAACTAGTGGATATAAAAAGTCTGGGAACTTTGCTTTAGCAGAAGTAGATGTTAAAGGTATTGATAAATCAGAGTTTTTTGCTCAAAGTAGCATAAATGAACTAAATGGTACGTTAGAGGAAAGGATAGCGGATATTTCATTAAAGCCTAATAACCCAACTTTTAAAGCTTCAAAAGCAGCAGATAAGAATGGAATTGAGTACCCAAGAGATTCTGATACTGAGTATAAAATTCTAAATGATATAGCTAACAGACTTGGAAATAATACTGAGGCAAAAGGTAAAATAAAGTTATTTACAGAATTAGATACTTGCGATAGTTGTAGTAGGGTAATAGCGGAATTTTCTAAAAAATATAAAAATATAGAACTAGAGGTTATCCATAATAACGGAAACAGATTAAAACCATAGTCTTATAGGAGGAATATAAATGGAAGATTGGGAGTATAATGAATTAATTGAGGCTGTTAAAGAAATGTATGATAATATGTTAAATGAAAATAGAGGATATAAATATGCTACTGCAAGAACATTTTATGAGTTCGAAACCGTCTGCAATGAGGGTGAAACAGAAAATTTATTAGTTCACTTAGCCATTGGAGAGATAGTAGTGACACATCCAAAAGTTTTTGTGGGTGTGGTTGATATCATAAAAAAAGAATTAGGAAGCATTGATAGGAATGAATTAGAGAATGAATTGTTATCAGAAGAGGTTGAGGATCTGTTGACCAGAATAAATAATGTCAATCATAAACTTAATAACGTAATATTGGACTATGATCCTAATGCTGATAATTATGATAATACGTCAAGATAATAGACGCAGATTCCTACCGGCTTTCGTTTGGTGGTCTTCATAAAAAAGTTTAAATAAAGAATAATATGTATCCTTTGTAGAGGTCATCTTGAAAAAATTATGCAACATCAAGAAGATGATTTCTGTATTCGGGTATTACCCCCTTATAGTAGACAGCTGAAAGAAGGTTACTGTACTGTTTATTATGGAGGGGATTTTTTATGTCTTTAGATAAAGTTCTATTGCAGGATGTGAAGGAGTAAAAAGATTTAGAGAGAAGGTAGGATTAAAGCCATACTCAATAGATTTAGGTTATACAATTGCAAGTGTTACTGTAGGCAATAAGACTTATTTTGGTGTAAATTCAACTATTACCGAAGAGTCACATAAAGAAACTAGAGAGCTGTGGAAAAGTGGTTAAGAGAAGTAGAGTGGGTGCCACCCAAAAAGGATAATCCAAAACATTTGAGACATGCAGAGTAATATTTTTTAATAAGAGCATTTGAAAAACATGGATTTTTAAATAACTAATATTTATGAATAACTTTAAAGCTTTTTTGCTCTAAGTAATACTCATGTTTAAATTATAGTTTATAAAAGTAAACAAATTAGTTTGCTTATAATGATTTTTAAAATATTACAACCTATGATACTAGATTTATAGCTATGTACAAGAGCAAAAAGGTTTGTAGTACAAAAATTAAAAATATGAACGCATATAAGACAAGTGAACTCAAAAAACAGGCTGTAAAAAAGTAAAGACTCATGATGGTTGTACCGTCATGGAGTACTGTGTGCAATTCTAGAATAGAAAACAAAGTACGAGCTTAGGCGAGATGACATTTTACCGGGTGATAAATATAAACACATGGAGTGTATATGAAACTAACAAACTCGTAAGTTTTAACATAGTATTTGTCATGATGTACAAAAGGTGTCATACTGTTACTACAAAACTTACAAATTTATGCTACTTAAAAACATATGAACTTAAAGCACTTGATTGTCAACTAAAGGCAACAAGTGCTTTTTATTTTAAGATTACAACATAGGGTACGGAAAATAGAGAGACTGAAGTTCCACCTGCTTTTAGACAAACTGATTTTGCTAGTTCTTATGAAGCAAGGTATAATCAGACACCTTCACTAGTTAATTCGAATGTTGAATTTGAAGGAATCAGAGGAGAATCTTTAAGTATGCTTAAATCACCACCAGACCCTGTATTGAAACGTATATTAATAGAAGCTTATTATAAGTTTGCGAAATCTAAAGATGGTAGTAAGGGCACGGATAAAACACTATCTAAAAAGAAATCAATACCCGATTTTGTGAAAAAACAATGGGAAGAAATATGTTGTGGATTCTTATATTCCGGGTGAAGAAATTGTCTCGAGGAAATTTACCCAATTGGCTGAAGTAAAAGAAAAGACGGCATTAAGTTATTTAAGTGAGTTTACTAAAAAGTATTCTTCCGGTTCAGAAATTTCTTCAGGTAAATTTAATCCTAATGCTTTAAAAGGTGGTCAACTAGATGGAGAGCTAATTTTGGAAATCCCTGTACAAACAAAGCCAGTTCCACAAAAAATTATTGAAGAGGCGAATGAGAAAGGGATTATTATTCGTGATATTAATGGGAAGGTGTATAATTAATGGAAATTTATTATTGTGATAAGTGGTCTAACATAAAAAAGAAGCCTTGGAATATTATTGATAAGAATGCAGCCAAGACACTTCATGAAAATCGTCATTCTTATACTGCTGTTCTTAGTGATGGAGAGCAGCCAAAGTATTTAGTAAATGTCACTGAGAAATGGGTATCGGTAAGTTTTTTGGATGATTTTCTTCGTAAATATTTACACTACGATTTTATTGTTAAAGAAGATAATAGACTATTCCTAAGGACAATAATGTATTGGGAATATGACGGAGATACACAGTTAAAAAGTATGATTTTGGGGTATCAAGAAAATGGTCATATTGCTATGGAGCAAAAAGATTCTAAAACTGGAGAAGTAGAAGAGCGAGAGACAAAAGATGATGTATCTAGAAATTGGGATACATTCCCTGAGTTTGGCCAATACTTATATTTGTGCAAAGAAGAGAGGTAATTCTTTTGAATATAAGAACAATAACTAGGCGAGATAGCTATTAGTGGGCTAAGAATGTAAATAAATGGAATAAACGTGAAACTAATGAATTCGTAAGTTTTAAAGATATTGTAAAGTTAATTGAAAATCCCCTAAAATAATCCTACTTAATAAACAGATGAACTTAAAGCACTTGATTGCCGATTAAAAGCAACAAGTGCTTTTTATTTCGGAATTACAATATTTGGTACGGTGAATTATATATCCCAAAATACAAAAACAAAAGTTTCAAATGATGAAGTGCTTCCACAATTCTCTTTCATGATATGAAGAAGTTTTCAACGACTGGATTATCGTAGCAGTTTACTCTACGAGACATGCCAATCAATCGATTGCAAGTA
>NZ_NUPZ01000096.1 GCF_002584985.1 Bacillus sp. AFS029637
TCAGAATCAGAATCAGAATCAGAGTCGCTATCGGAATCAGAGTCAGAATCAGAATCAGAGTCGCTGTCAGAATCAGAGTCACTATCGGAATCACTATCTGAGTCAGAGTCAGAATCAGAGTCGCTGTCGGAATCAGAGTCACTGTCAGAATCAGAATCAGAATCAGAGTCGCTATCAGAATCAGAGTCGCTGTCGCTATCAGAGTCACTGTCAGAATCGGAATCAGAGTCAGAGTCGGAATCAGAGTCAGAATCAGAGTCACTGTCAGAATCAGAATCAGAATCAGAATCAGA
>NZ_NUPZ01000097.1 GCF_002584985.1 Bacillus sp. AFS029637
CTTGGCTATAGCCCATCGAATTCTTACTTAATTATATGTAAGTATCCATTAGATTATTTGTAATTTTTAAAATAAAAATGGGGCGACTGATGGGAATCGAACCCACGAATGCCGGAGCCACAATCCGGTGCGTTAACCACTTCGCCACAACCGCCATGTTGTGTGTATATATTTGGCAGGGGCAGTAGGAATCGAACCCACACTGGAGGTTTTGGAGACCTCAGTTCTACCTTTAAACTATGCCCCTATGTAAATGGTGGAGGGGGGCAGATTCGAACTGCCGAACCCGAAGGAGCGGATTTACAGTCCGCCGCGTTTAGCCACTTCGCTACCCCTCCGAAACTTACATGGTGCCGGCTAGAGGACTTGAACCCCCAACCTACTGATTACAAGTCAGTTGCTCTACCAATTGAGCTAAGCCGGCGTATTTTATTGAAATAAATGGTGGCTCGGGACGGA
>NZ_NUPZ01000098.1 GCF_002584985.1 Bacillus sp. AFS029637
TTATAAGCGAATCTTGCAGCGCCAGCATGGTTTCTAAGCACTTTTTCTTGTTCAGGCGTTGGAATCAATCTAACTTTCTTCGCCAATATCATCAGAATTTAACTCCTTTAATGAAAAATTTGTTCTTCTGAATCGTAGCGTGTTCCACCAGCATTCTCCTGAGACTACTCGGATGCAAACCTGTTAATTCCGATACTTGACTAACTCGTAAAAATTTCATTATTATTCTTACCTCATTGAACCTAACATAGCACGTACGTTCGATAGATTCAATG
>NZ_NUPZ01000099.1 GCF_002584985.1 Bacillus sp. AFS029637
AACGCCCGTAGTCCCAGTAGCCCCAGTAGGTCCGGTAACGCCCGTAGTCCCAGTAATGCCAGTAGGTCCTGTGGCTCCCGTAGTCCCAGTAATGCCAGTAGGTCCTGTGGCTCCCGTAGTCCCAATAATGCCAGCAGGTCCAGTATCTCCTGTGGCTCCAGTAACACCAGTAGGTCCGGTAACGCCCGTAGGTCCAGTATCTCCTGTGGCTCCCGTAGTCCCAGTAACGCC
>NZ_NUPZ01000006.1 GCF_002584985.1 Bacillus sp. AFS029637
CAAAATAAACAACAAAGCTCTGAAAGTAATAGTATTTATGATTTTACAAAACCAGAAACAGACCATATTCATTCGCTCCAAGATTTAATAGAGAAACTAAAAAGGTCTAGCGATTTTGTTAATTACCATACATCTGACGATGAAACGATGCCTTATTGGATTTCTTATTATCGTCCTTCACTTGATGGTGAGAAATTGCAAAAGTATTTAATGCCTATCCTTTTGGAACGACCTAATGCTTCACTAGAAGAGCTGAAAGAACATATTCCAATGAGCGGCATTACAATTACAAACGATTTACAAAAGATTGAGGACATGGTTTTAAAAGGTCATGCAATTATTCAATTAAATCAGCAAGATCAAAAGTGTATGCTCGCGAATATTGCGATTGATAATTATCGTGCACCAACTCCTCCATTAAATGAATCAACTGTTATCGGTCCTCAAGAGGGATTCGTAGAGGATGTTGATACAAATATTAATTTAGTTCGAAAACGCCTTCCCGTTTTAGATTTACAAACAAAAGAGATGATTATCGGCGAATTTTCAAAAACAAAAGTTGTCATGATGTATTTAGACAACCTCGCTGAAAAAGAGAATGTAGATTTTCTCGAGGAATCATTACGCGCTCTTGAGTATGATCAAATTAATGATAGTGCTTATATACAAGAATTAATGGGGGAAAAGTCGATTTTCCCTCTCTATATCAATACAGAACGCACTGATAGAGTTACAAAAGCACTTATTGATGGGAAAATTGCTATTTTTGTTGATGGTTCTCCAAGTGTTTTACTAACACCTGTATCATATTTCGATTTTTTCATTTCACCAGAAGACTATAACGTCTCTTGGTTATACGCTACATTTTCAAGAATTTTACGTCTAATCGCTGTTTTATTCTCAATTTGCGCGACACCATTATATGTTGCCACTTTAAACTATCACTATGAATTAATTCCTAGTGATTTATTAGAAACGTTAATTTTATCAAGGGCACAAGTACCGTTTCCACCTTTAATTGAAGCGCTATTCTTAGAACTTGCCATTGATTTATTAAGAGAAGCTGGTGCGAGATTACCGATGAAAGTTGGTCAAACACTTGGTATTGTAGGCGGTATCGTAATCGGACAAGCATCTGTACAAGCTGGTTTAACGAGTAATATTTTATTAATTATCGTTGCCTTATCAGCACTTGCATCCTTTATTACACCTATTTATAAAATGGGTAACGCGGTTCGGTTACTCCGTTTCCCATTTCTCATATTTGCAGAAATAGGAGGACTTCTCGGGATTTCTCTTGGATTCATCTTTTTATTTACCCATTTATTTAGACTTACTTCTTTACGTAAACCGTACGCGTTGTTTTATCCGACAAGACAACAATCTGTTAAAGACTCTTGGATTCGTTTTCCATTAACAATGATTGATACAAGAGATATACAAGCAAGGCCACAACATGTAAAAAAATCTGCAAAAGGGATTTCAACAAAACATAGATCCGATTTTGACGATTAAGAAATGAGGTGCATTGATGAGTAAAGTTCAAGAAAAATATCAAATATCTCCTATCTTTGTTTTCTTCTTAATTCACAGTGCACAGTTTGGTGCCGGAGTTCTCGGATTCGCTCGCATTATTGCAAAAGCCGCTGGATATGACGGCTGGATGGGAGTTCTAATTATAGGAGTTTGTGTCCATATTCTTATATGGATGATGTACTTTTTATTAAAAGAAACAAACGGAAACTTAGTTGATTTACATCGACAAACATTTGGAAAATGGCTAGGAAACGGCATTAGCCTCATCTTTATGGCTTATTTTTTCGCCGTCAGTATTTCAGTCATTCGAACATACGTTGAAATTATTCAAGTATGGATGTTTCCTACCGCTTCAACTTGGATGTTAACTCTCTTTTTATGCTTAGTTAGCTACTACATTATTTCTTCTGGATTTCGTGTCATTACTGGTATTTGCGTCATTTCAGTTGGCGGTACATTAGGATATTTATTTCTTAGCCTTTTCGTTTTGAAATACTCACATTGGGATAATCTACTACCTGTGTTCACACATTCTTTTTCAGATATTTTACAAGCTGCCCATCTTGCAGTTTATAGTATGACAGGGTTTGAGGTCTATCTCATGGTATATCCATTTGTAAAAAACCCTAAACAATCTCATAAATTTGCTCAATACGGGGCACTATTTTCAAACCTCTTATTTTTATTTAGTACCCTTTTAGCCTTTGTGTTTTTTAGTGAGAAGCAATTGTTAAAAACGATATGGTCACAACTTTCCATGACTCAAGTAATTCAATTACCATTCATAGAAAGGCTAGAATATATTGCGATTTCAGCTTATGCACTCGTTATTATTACGAGTTTTATCCTTCCGTTATGGGCAGCAACAAGGGGAATCCATGAAATATTTCGTGTAAAACAAAGAGGTGTACTACTTGCCTTATTGCTTATCACCCTCATTGTTTCACAATTGTTATCAAACAGACATGCTATTAATAACTTTATTAGCTATTCAGCGGAAGTTAGTTTTGGGCTTATCTATGTATACATCCCTATCCTATTTATTATTGTGTGGGTGAAAAGAAAATGGAAAAAATCAAAAGCAAATTAATACTTATTTCTTGTATAACACTCTTCAGTTTAACTGGATGTTTACAAAAAAATATTGTCGATGATGTACAGCTTATTCAAGGAACTGTTTTTGATGTAGCAAAAGATAATAAAGTAAAAGTGACGTTTGTTTGCCCTATTCAGCAAAAAGGAAATAAGGTTCAAATTTTTGAAGGAACAGCAAATGCGGTAAAACAAGTAAAAGCAAATACATCTTTAGAGTCTTCTCAACCATTTGCTAGCGGACAAATGCGGGTTGCTCTATTTACTACAAAACTTGCTAAAAAAGGAATGTCTACTTCATTTGACACATTAATTCGAGATGTAAATATAGGAAACGCTTTATATGTTTCTTTATTAGAGGGAAGTGGTACTGAACTTTTAAAAGGGAAATATACAACAGCATCCAACGTTGCAATCTATATAAAAAAATTGCTAGAACATAACATGGAAACCGGCCCTTTACCAAAGGATAACCTGCATTTAGGAGCATTCCGTTATTATCAAGAAGGCCAAGATTACTACATTCCGATTCTAAAAAAACATGCCGATAAAATAAAAATCATCGGAATTGGTCTTTTTAAAAAGGATAAATATGTCGGTAAAATCGCTGAAAAAGATATGTTCCTATTTAAAGGACTGTTAGAGAAACATAAATTAGATTCGCATGAATTTAAAGCTGATTCTGGTTACGTAGTGGTTAATAATATTCGCTCCGTTCCAACTTACGATATAAAAATTAAAAACGGGAAACCTTCTTTTTTCATTCACGTTCACCTTGATGCCCGTATTCAAGAATTATCGAAACAAATTAACTTAGAAAACGAAAAAAACACAAGCAATATTGAAAAATCCATCCAAAAACAATTGGATACACAAGGTAACAAACTAATTAAACAGTTTAAATCTTTAGGTGTCGACCCTCTTGGGCTAGGAGCAAAATATAAACAGCATTATCGTCCATTCAAATTAGAAGAGTGGCGACGGATGTACAAAGATGTACCAATAAACTTAAAATACACTATGAATATTACAAATTCTGGTGTAATTGAATGAGAAATGATTGAACTCCTCTCTCCAGCATGATACAACGGAGAGAGGAGTTTTTTATTACCAAATAGAGAGAGAAGATATTTACGGGGGAGCTTATGTCAAAAAAATTAATAAAGCCTATTTTAAATGGTATTTTATTTCTCAGCGTCTTTTTATTTGCTCATACATACTTAAAAAATGTTTCCTTCACACGTTATTTACTCGTCGTTATACCAATGCTACTCGTTGGTATGTTTGGCATCGATCTTATTCTATCCATGTTAATAAAAAAAGAAGAATAACTAGCGAACATCTTATTTCTATAAGATGTTCTTTTCATTTCATAATCACCTTATGTTACAATGAAATTCGGCACAAAACGAGAAAGGATGAAACAACATGACAAACGAAAAAGGTTTAGATAAAGGGTACGAACTTGTTGCGAAAATGCATGAAGTATTCGGGCATCCTGTGACAAATACCCCAACAAAATTAACAGATGAGCGCGCAAAAATTCGTGCTAGCTTTATGCAAGAAGAACTAGAAGAATTTCTAGAAGCAACAACTGTTGAAGACCAATATGATGCACTTATTGACCTTATTTACTTTGCATTCGGAACGTTTGCAGAAATGGGCGTACGTCCAGATAAAGGATTTGAAATTGTAAACAACGCTAACATGGCAAAACTATTCCCTGATGGGAAACCTCGCTTCCGTGAAGGCGACGGCAAAATTCTAAAACCTGAAGGATGGCAAGCACCAGAACCACAACTTCGTGCTGAAATCGAACGCCAACGTCAAGAAGTATTGGCAAACGCTAGTAAATAATACAAGAGGAACTGCTAGGAATATTCTTAGCAGTTTTTTTATACTCTTATTCACAAATCATGAACTTCATATTTTACTACTCCATATCACATTCCAAAATATAAATATATTTTCCCTCAAAATAAAAAATCCCCTTGCGCACAAGAGAATTTTTCATGTAATTCATTAATGTCCCACATGTCCAGCATGCCCCGCTGCTCCTGCTGTTGCAGCCGCCGCCCCAGCTGCTGTTCCGGCACCCATTCCACTAGCCCATGGCTGCTGTTGTTGCTGATATTGTTGTTGACCTTGATGGTGTTGCTGGCCTTGGTGGTGTTGCTGGCCTTGATGGTGTTGCTGACCTTGGTGGTGTTGCTGGCCTTGGTGGTGTTGCTGGCCTTGGTGATGGTGTTGACCTTGATGATGGTGTTGACCTTGGTGTGTTTGATACAAAACCGCCTGCGGATGAAGCTGGTGATGGCCGTGATGATGTACTTGTTGTTGGTGGTGATGACCTTGGTGATGATGACCGTGATGATGATGACCTTGGTGATGGTGACCGTGATGATGATGACCGTGATGATGGTGACCGTGATGATGATGACCGTGAACACCTTGAGGGAAACCGCCGACACCACCAGCTACAACACCGATTCCAGGTACAGGAAATCCTGTCTGTACGCCTCCAACGAAAGGTGGAAACATAGTCGGCATACCTACAGGAACGCCCCCTTGTGCGCCTCCTACTAATGTTGGAATTCCTGTTTGTGCTCCAGCTACTGATGTTGGGAATCCTGTTTGTACTCCCGCTACTGACGACGGAAATCCTGTTTGTACTCCAGCTACCGACGACGGAAATCCTCCAGCTGTTCCTCCCATCCAACTTGGCATTCCACCATACCCGTGATGTCCATCTCCTCCCATGAACATCATTTGTCCATAACTATCCGATCCACCTCCGAAGAAGCCATGTGGTGCATTATTGTCCATCCCTTTCATTCCTTTCACCTCTTCTTCTCAATTTAGCCTACCTTTTTTATCATATTTCTTATAGAAGAATAGGTGTTTGTCTTTGTGGGAATTTCACATCTTTTTCTTCATTCATAATAAAAAAGCTCAGAGCGTAAAGGCTCTGAGCTTTTCATTCATTAGTTTGCAACAACGTTAACAAGTTTTCCAGGAACTACAATTACTTTACGAACTGTTTTCCCTTCAATTTGGTCTTGAATTGCTTCAAGTGCAAGTTGTTCCATTTCTTCTTTTGATGCGTCTTTACTCATTGTTAGTTTTGCGCGAACTTTACCCATAACTTGAACAACGATTTCAACTTCATCTTCTACAAGTTTAGACTCATCAAATGTTGGCCAGCTTGCATATGTGATTGTTTCATTGTATCCAAGTTTGCTCCATAGTTCTTCCCCGATGTGAGGCGCTACTGGTGCAATCATTTTCACGAAACCTTCTACATATTCTTTCGGAAGTGTTTCAGCTTTGTATGCATCGTTGATGAATACCATCATTTGAGAAATCGCTGTGTTGAAGCGAAGCTCTGCATAGTCTTCTGTTACTTTCTTCACTGTTTGGTGGTACGCTTTTTCAAGCTCTTTATTTGGTGCATCAGTAATTTTCTCACTTAATTCACCGTTATCTTGAACGAATAGGCGCCATACGCGGTCTAGGAAACGACGAGCTCCGTCAAGACCATTTTCAGACCAAGCGATTGAAGCATCTAACGGTCCCATGAACATTTCGTATAGACGAAGTGTATCTGCACCGTGGCTTGCTACGATATCATCAGGGTTTACAACGTTACCTTTTGATTTACTCATTTTCTCGTTGTTTTCACCTAGAATCATACCTTGGTTGAATAATTGTTGGAACGGCTCTTTCGTTGGAACTACACCGATATCATATAATACTTTATGCCAGAAACGAGCGTATAGTAAGTGAAGTACAGCGTGTTCTGCACCACCGATATAAATATCAACTGGAAGCCATTGTTTTACTTTTTCAGGATCTACAAGTGCTTCGCTGTTATTTGGATCGATGTAACGTAGGTAGTACCAACAGCTACCAGCCCATTGTGGCATTGTGTTCGTTTCACGACGACCTTTTTTACCAGTTTCAGGATCTACAACATTTACCCACTCGTCAATGTTAGCTAGTGGTGATTCACCTGTACCTGAAGGACGGATGTTTTCTGTTTTCGGAAGAACTAGTGGTAATTCTTCTTCTTTCACAGCTGTCATTGTGCCATCTTCCCAATGGATTACTGGAATTGGCTCACCCCAGTAACGTTGACGGCTAAATAGCCAATCACGTAGACGGTACGTTACTTTTTGATTTCCTGCGCTCGTTACTTCAAGCCATTCAATCATTTTTACGATTGCTTCTTCTTTATTTAATCCATCAAGGAATGCTGAGTTTACGTGAGCACCATCACCTGTGTATGCTTCTTTCGTAATGTCTCCGCCTTTTACAACTTCCTTCATTGGAAGATTGAATGTTGATGCGAATTCATAGTCACGCTCATCGTGAGCTGGAACCGCCATTACAGCACCCGTTCCGTAAGTTGCAAGAACATAGTCAGCGATCCAAATTGGTAATTTCTCACCGTTTACCGGGTTAACTGCGTAAGCACCAGTAAATACACCAGTTTTCTCTTTTGCAAGTTCTGTACGCTCTAGGTCACTCTTCATTTTTACAGCGTTAATGTAAGCTTCTACAGCTTCTTTTTGTTCTGCTGTTGTAATGTCTGCAACAAGCGCATGCTCTGGAGCAAGTACACAGTAGCTTGCACCAAATAGTGTATCAGGGCGCGTTGTGAAAACTGTGAACTTCTCATCTGTACCGTCGATGTTGAAGTGTACTTCTGCACCTTCAGAACGACCGATCCAGTTACGTTGCATATCTTTTAAGCTTTCTGGCCAATCAAGCTCATCTAGATCTTCTAATAGACGATCTCCGTAAGCTGTAATTTTTAACATCCACTGTCTCATCGGACGACGCTCAACTGGATGTCCACCGCGCTCACTTTTACCGTCAATGATTTCTTCGTTTGCAAGTACTGTACCAAGTGCTGGGCACCAGTTTACAGGTACTTCATCAACGTAAGCTAAGCCTTTTTCAAATAGTTTTAGGAAGATCCATTGTGTCCACTTGTAGTAGTTTGGATCTGTTGTATTTACTTCACGGTCCCAATCGTAAGAGAAACCTAATGATTTAATTTGATTACGGAATGTATTAATATTGTGCTCTGTAAATTCTGCTGGGCTGTTCCCAGTATCCAGTGCGTATTGCTCTGCTGGAAGACCGAATGCATCCCATCCCATTGGATGAAGAACGTTATATCCTTGCATACGCTTCATACGAGATAAAATATCTGTCGCTGTATAACCTTCTGGATGTCCTACGTGTAAACCTGCACCTGATGGATATGGGAACATATCTAGTGCATAAAATTTTGGTTTTTCTGTCTCATCTGGCGTACGGAATGTTTTATTCTCTTCCCAATACCCTTGCCACTTTTTCTCAATTTCTTGATGATTAAAGCTCATGAGATACCCTCCTTGAAATTCTATTTATTTTCACCGCCCAAAATACAAAAAACCTCTCATCCCTGGAAAGGGACGAGAGGTTATAGATTCCCGCGGTACCACCCTAAATTAATGTAAAAAATACATTCGCTTAGATCCGTAACGTGGATTAACGGCAATTGCTACTACTAGTTTCACAACTGCAACTCAAAGGCGAGTTCATAACGAAACGTGGATTGACTTGCACCGACCGTCAACTCTCTAAACCAGCTTCTATTACTACTACTCCTTCTCACTGTTATTACAAATATGAGTTAATGGGAACTACCCTCCGCCTCGTATCTCTTAAGAGCTTACTTGAAGCAGGGCTTCTCGGTTAATCGTTACTCTTAATAACTAACGAATTCGTCTTAGGACAGCCGAGCTATCTCCCTTGTTCCAAAGGTTGTTTTATTTAAATATATTCTAAAACATGTTACATGTTCCGTCAAACTAAACTGCAATTTTTTCTTCAACTGTTTCTTCTACTTTAACTCGTTTATCATAAATGCTCGTTGCAATAAGCGCTACTACAAGCATTACCATGATTGCTATAAACAATACTTCCATATTGTATAAATCAACAATTGCTCCACCAACGACCGGGCCGAACATTTTCCCTACAGTCGCCGCGCTATTTACGACCCCTTGATAAAAACCTAACTTATCTTTTGGCGCAAGTATATTGGCAATGGTCGGAACTGCTGGCCAAACAAATAATTCACCAATCGTTAATGTTACCATTGCAACGAGGAACATCGTAAATTGCTGCGCTTGACTTAACACAACGAATGACGCCGCAAAAATAATGATTCCAATCATAATTTGTTGTTTTAAAGAACGCTTCATCCAGCGAATGAGCATACTAACTAATGGCTGCGCACAAACAATCATCGCTCCATTTATCGTCCATAATAAACTATAGTGACGAAGGCTAATATTTAACTCCTGCATATGTGTCGCAATCGCCCCTTGCCACTGTACATATGTAACCCAGCATAAAGCATATGCTACACACACAATAAGAAGTGCTTTGAATCCTGGTGTAAGTGACCAGCCTTTTTCCGTTTCAGCTTCTTTTTGCGCTCCTGGCTCTTTTTTGTCTTCCATACCACGGAATCCAATAAAAGCAATCAAGAAGAAAACAAAGTATAAAATAAAGTTCGCTAAGAAAATATAATCAAAACGATACGATGCAACTAATCCACCACACGCTGTTCCGATCGCAATACCAACGTTTTGTCCAACATACATCGCATTAAATGCTCGTCTTCCGCCCTCTGGCCAAACCGTACCAACCATCGCATACATCGATGGGAAGACCATTCCAGAACCGAATCCGATTAACGCTAGCCACACAACGTATAAAGGCCAACCATGGAAGAACACGAGACCTAAAATTGATACGAGTGTAATAACAATCCCTACTAAAGTTGATTTATAACCGCCCCATTTATCAAATAAAACACCGCCGAGCAAGTTTCCGATTACACCAGTAAGCGAGTTGATCATTAATACCATTCCGGCCACAGATAAAGATTTTCCTAGGTGATCATGCAAATAAATTGTATTAAAAGGCCATAAAAAAGAAGCACCCGTGACATTAATAATCATCCCAGCTACTAATAGCCATACTTTCCTTGGCATAGTCTCCCCTCCTATTCTATTTTTTTCGTTCATCTATAACAGTAAAATTGTAGTCGTTTTTAAATGGGAAGGCAACTGATTAATAGTTGATGAAATTCAGATAATAGATGTTGGTAAATGAAATTACATTGATTGCCGCTTGAAATATATCAGCGATTTTTGAAATATATCGACCGCAACTCAAAATATATCAGCGATTATTAAAATATATCGACTTACCGACAAAAAACGACATCAGTAACAATATATAAATAAATAGAGAATTCTCCGCGTGATACGGCCAAGGAAGGAAATAACTTCTCCGCTTTCAATAAATCTTAAATCGATAAGCCCTAAATCTGGGGCATGGGGCCCTACTAGCATACCGAGTATAATGAGAAACGGAATAAATTTGTCTCGCTTCAGAATCGCGAAGAGAAATGCTTGAAATACTCTCATCATGATCCGCGTCAAAATGATACATTTCTCTTCTTCCATCATCATGAATAACGATAACCATTTTTTCATTACCTTTTGTAATTACTTCAAACTTACAACCAATGCCCGGAAGTTCACTTTCTCTAATATTCATATTTTCCGCCTCCTAAAGTTTTTAGTTACGGCTTTTATAAATCTACATCAATCTCTGTTTTAAACTCTTCATCTTTTGAGATCCCCAAATACTTCAACGTCTCTGAAGGTGTCGCGTGATGAAAATGTTTTTGCAATAACGCAATCGCTACACCTCTTTTGTACGCGTGAAATCCAAATGTTTTTCTCATTGAGTTCGTTCCAATTTTTCCAGGGATTCCAACAGCTTCCGCAGCACTGTGAATCACACGATACGCTTGTTGGCGCGTAATTGCATTTGTCGTTTTATTAGATTGAAATACGTAGTTTTCTCTTTTCATATCAAAAGATTGTACATACTCTATAAGCGCTTCTTTTACTTTTGCATTTAAGTAAATATCTTGTTTAAACTTTTCATCTTTCACAGGAAGAGAATAAAACTCTTTAACAGTTCCATCTTCATGTAATACATCTTCAAATTTCATGCTCAGCAGTTCTGTAATTTTTAATCCCGTATTAATCCCAATAACGAATAAAAGATAATCTCGCTGCGAATGCTCTTTCAAATATTTTTTCATAGCCTCAATTTGGCTTATATCTTTTAACGCCTCTACAACTTCCATGCACGTATTCTCCTCATCTTATGAACGGTAATTTTCTCATCATGTTGTCCATTTTACCTTATCACGTTACTGAATTTCCATGTATTCTCCATTATTTTCACGCGGTATGCCTATTGATTATAATCATTTTCAATGCGGAAACTTACTTCTATACAAATATGGGTAAAAATAATAAAAACCGAGCAGTTTCGCTCGGCTTTTAAATTAATCTTCTTTCGGAAGAACAATTCCCTTATACAATTGAACTGTAATGAAGTAATAAATCGAGTAAATGATTACGAAAATAACAATCGGTAACCAAATACGGAAGTACGGATCGATTAAAATAAACCCGAAAATATTCATACCAACTAATACGTGAGCAATACCCACAATCCCCGGGAATAAGAATACTAAGAATAACTCTTTATAAATAGATTTTGTTAATAATTCACGGCGTACACCAATTTTACGAAGCATTTGATAACGTGTAATATCTTTTGATGCACCAGAAAGAATTTTAAACATAAGACAGCTTGCCATCATCGCTAAGAAAGCAATTCCAAGGAAGAAGCCCATAAACACTGTTCCGCTCGCAACGCCGTATAACATGTCGTAAGTTTGATATTTACTATCTAATCTTTCAGCTTTTACATTTTTATATTTAACTAGCTGCAACTCGTCAAGTTTTTTCCATTCTTTTGTGTGCGCTTCAAAATCATCTGTTTTTCCAGTAAATACGATTCCTTCTTTACCATTTACAGTATCATATAGTTTTTGATCTACAATTTTAATTGCATGATCTTCATATACGTAGAATGGCTGGATTGTTCGGAAAGCCTCATCCCATTCTTCTGGAAGTGCTTTAGCGTTCGCATCTTTTTCATTCATTTCTCGAGAAACTGCACCTACTGGCAGATCCGCTGAAACTTTCTTTGTATTCACTAAATCCTTCATCGACTTCATATTTGACATATCTTTTATTAAAGGACGATTTTTCTCTAAATCCTCTTTTACATAGTAAACGTATTTATCATCGACTTTGTAACGATATTCATTTTTTTCTTTAAATGTAATACCATCTAAAATTTTCTTTTCTTCAGCTGTAAGATTATGAACTACTGAATCATATGTTACTAAACCGTCAGCCATTTTTATAACGTTATTTTTAAATGCCATACCACCTGAAATTGCACCCGCTCCAAGAGCAACTAACATCGCTACTGTCGCAAGCACCTTTGTTAGGCTATTAATACGGAAGTTTAATTGTGCAAATGTAAAGGCATTAAGCCCTTTTTCGCTTCGTTTTTTATTACTTTTTAACTTTTTAATAAAGACTGGAAGAAGTGATCCAAATAGCATATAAGTACCAGCTGTTGTTGTAATTAATGCAATAAGGATTCCCATTTCTCTTAGTTTTTCCATGTAAACCATTGATGCATAGCCAATTCCTAATAAAATAACAGCAAGGAAAGCAACTACACCTGTCATTTTTCCTTTTACTGTAACACGCTCTGTTTGTGCATCTGCATGTACAAGTTGCAGTACAGAAATGCGAGATAATTTAATACTATTCATAATTGCTGATAGTACAAATAGTGCAAAGAAGAAGATGCAAGTAACAGTCATAGACGGAAGATAAAATGCTTTATAGCCTTCTCCAGCAAATTCAAGTTGCTTCATTAATAACTGTCCGATACCTTCTGCAAGTCCTACACCAACTGCAAGTCCAATCACAAGAGATGCAGCACCTAATACAATTGTCTCAATAAACATAAGTAATGTAACTTTATGCTTTTTTGCTCCTAACATCATATACATACCAAACTCTTTTTGACGAAGAGATAATAAGAAAGAGTTCGCATATAAAATATAGAAGAACGTTATGATAGCTAATAAAAATGAACCTGCTTGGAATACAAATCCAATTGATTGAATAACTGAGTTAGATTCGATAAACGCTTTATTCAGCGCTAACGTTTGAAACATATAAAAAATTGAGATAGACATGACAAGACCGACAAGTAAGACGATATAATCTTTCAGCTTACTTTTTAGTCCTGACATGGAAAGTTTGAATAACATATCCTAGACCTCCTTTCTTACGCTTTTTGTGTACCTAAATCTGCAAGTACGTCTAAAATTTCTTTATAAAATTCTTCACGTGTACCACCGCGGTGAATTTCTTTATATAGCTCACCATCTTGAATGAATAAAATACGCTGACAGTAACTTGCACTGTACGGATCATGCGTGACCATCATAATAGACACACCTTGATCTTTGTTTAAGTTTGTCATCGCATCAAGTAAACTCGTTGCATTTTTAGAATCAAGAGCTCCTGTTGGCTCGTCTCCTAAAATAATTGCTGGCTCATGCACTAACGCACGCGCTGCTGCTGAACGCTGTTTCTGTCCACCAGATACTTCAGATGGATATTTTTGAAGAATTGCCGAAATGCCTAACATATCTGCTACTTTTTCTACTTTCGGTCCAATATTTCGTGACGAAACACCTTGAAGAGATAGTGGAAGTGCAATGTTTTCGTAAATAGATAAGTTCTCTAATAAGTTAAAGTCTTGGAAGATGAATCCTAACTTTTGTGAGCGGAAATCTGAAAGCTCACCTTGCTTCATTTTTGTAATATCCGTACCCGCAATCTCAACAACGCCGCCTGTCGCTTTATCAAGCGTTGAAATTACATTTAATAGTGTCGTTTTACCAGAACCAGATGGTCCCATAATTCCAACAAACTCACCCTCTTGAATTGAGAATGATACACCTTTTAACGCATGTGATTGATTCTCACCTTTTTTACCGTACACTTTTTGAACGTTTTTTACGTCTACAACTGGTTTCGTCATATATATCCTCCTACGCTTGTTTTTCCATTACCTATTTTGCGCCTTTTGGAGATGAACTGCTATTTGTTAACATTACATTTACCTTACAGTTTTGTAATGTCAAAAGGATGAGTGTGTAATGTTCATTGGTAAATGAAATTTTTATCGGCGATTTTTCAAATATATCGACCACAACTCCAAATATATCGGCGATTTTCAAATTATATCGACCACAACTCCAAATATATCGGCGATTCGACAAGGAATATCGATTTGCCGACAAAGAATGACAATAAAAATAGGCTGCTCCACAAAAGGAACAGCCCACTTCTCTCTTTATTTCTTTAAAGGTGTTACCGTCCAATACGTAATAACACGCCAAATCCATTCTAGTGGACCCATTTTAAAGATTTTCATCCAAATTACGCTAAAAATAATTTGGATTACATAAATTGCAATACATACGTATAACGTCTGCATGTAAGTTAAATTCCCTGCAAAATTAAATACACTTCCTGCGATTAATATCATTACAGTTTGTCCGATATAATTTGTTAACGCCATACGACCGTAATATTTCAGTGGCGCTAATACTGTTTGAACTGGTTTTAATTGAAGTAATAAAATTAATGCTCCAACATAGAAAGCTGAAATGATTGGTCCAACTGTAACGCCAATTTTTAAAAACTGACTTGCGGCATCCATTGTCCCATCCTCATTCATAAGTATCATGTTCACAAATGGATTAGCAGGAACGTGCCCATATTGATACCATACAGCTATGACACTTAAAACAAACATAATACCTGTAAAAATAGCGACTTGCTTTATTTTCGCTGAAAGATTTTCAAACACTTTATACTGTCCTGCAGCAAGCCCTAATAAAATTAGACCTAGCGGTAAAAATTCTTTAGCTCCCATTACACTGAAAGTAATTGTCAAAATAAGCCCTAGTACTAGGTTCACTTCTTTTTTCGCTTTATAAAACGGTAAAACGATCAATCCGCAAATTGCATATAACGCTAATGCCTCTCCAGGTTGAAACATTTGATGGATATAGCCAAAAATAAATAATGCCACTATGCGGCGTAAAAATAAAACATACCCATTTTTACCCTTTGCAATCGCTCTAGAGATAAAGATATAAAATCCTACTCCAAATAAGAATGAGAAGATTGAGAAGAAACGACCTTCTACAAATAAGTATAAAAACCTTTGATAGCTAGCATCCACTGTATTAGGATCTGGAATTTTAATGTTAAGTAGTGCAAGAATATTTACTAAAATAATCCCCAGTAATGCGAAGCCACGAATGTAATCTAACTCATCAATTCGTTTGTTTGTAATAGTGTTCCCCATAAAGCAACTCCTTGTCTAAAATTTAATCCTTCCCTACTCTATCGGAGAAAGCGGCTCACAACTATCGACAAACCTTACAGGAATCTTACATTATTGTAATATAACAAAATAAAACCAGGTCATATTGCGACCTGGTCTACTCTGATTGCTTCGATCTTTGAGGTTGTCCCTTTTTACTGTTACGCTGTTTCACTTGAACAACTGGATCAAGCTCATTCGAAAACTCAGCGTTATGTCCGTTTTGCGTTTTTTGCTCTGGGTTATTTTGATCTGAACGTTTCGCCATTACATTCACTCCTTATTAGTGCGGTGTAATAATCATTTGATGTTGCAATTGGCGAATTGCCATACGTGCTCTATTTAACTGCTCACGTTGCTCATCATTTGCATGTTGTTGCATTGTTTGTAAATCGTTATATGCTTGTTCTAATTGTAACTGCGCATCTGAATACTCCATCGTATTGTAATGCTCTTGTCTCATGCCAAGATTTAATTGTTCTTTCGCATATTCCACCGCTTGTTCCGCTTGTGTAATATACGATTCAAGTGATTGACGCTCTGCCATAATTGTCCCTCCTTGCTTCAATTCCCCTTTAGTGTGTCCCTTCCATCTGAACCTTATGAGTATGTTATAATGTATTTTGTTTCATTTTGACTCGGCTTAGGAGGGAAAATAATGAAGGTTCAAAACCCTTTTCCATATACAAACGACAATAAACGTTATCACACATGGAATTACCATTTACGAAATGAATTTGGTGAAAAAATCTTTAAAGTTTCATTAGATGCTGGCTTCGATTGTCCGAACCGTGACGGTACAGTTGCTTATGGCGGTTGTACATTTTGCAGTGCCGCTGGATCTGGTGACTTCGCTGGCAATCGCCGCGATGATGTTATAACGCAATATCATGAAATGAAAGAAAAAATGCGCTCAAAGTGGAAAGACGGGAAATGTATCGCTTATTTCCAAGCTTACACAAATACACACGCACCACTTGAAGTGCTAAAAGAAAAATTCGAACCGCTTCTAGCAGAAAAAGACGTTGTCGGTCTTTCTATCGCAACTCGTCCAGATTGCTTACCGGACGATGTCATTGAATATTTAGCGGACTTAAATAAACGCACGTACCTTTGGGTTGAACTCGGATTACAAACTGTTCATGAACGAACTGCAAACCTGATTAACCGCGCTCACGATTATCCGTCTTATGTGGAAGGTGTAAATAAATTACGTAAGCACGGTATTCGAGTTTGCTCTCATATTATTAACGGTCTTCCACTTGAAGATTACGACATGATGATGGAAACAGCTCGTGAAGTAGCGAAGCTTGACGTACAAGGAATTAAAATTCATTTACTTCATTTATTAAAAGGAACGCCAATGGTGAAGCAATATGAAAAAGGACAACTCGAGTTCCTTTCTCTTGAGGATTACGTAAGTCTCGTTGTTGACCAACTTGAAATTATTCCAGAAGACGTAATTGTGCACCGCATCACAGGTGACGGTCCACCTGATTTAATGATCGGTCCAATGTGGAGCTTAAATAAATGGGAAGTATTAAATTCCATCGATGCAGAATTTGTACGCCGCGGAAGCTGGCAAGGAAAATATGCAAATGAGGAGAAACAAAAATGAAATTAGAACGTGTATTACCGTTTGCTCGCTCACTGTTGCAAACGGCAGTAAAAGAAGGCGATTACGCTGTAGATGCAACACTTGGAAATGGTCATGACACTTGCTTCCTAGCTGAAATCGTTGGAGATAACGGAAAAGTATTTGGATTTGATATTCAAAAAGAGGCGATTGAAAGCTCTACTGTCCGCCTAAAAGAAAAAGAACTTTTCGAACGTACTGTTTTAGTTCACGATAGTCACGACACGCTTTTATCTGTACTACCAGAAGATGCAAAAGGAAAAGTAACAGGCGCCATTTTCAACTTAGGTTACCTTCCTGGCGGAGACAAACATATCGTTACAAAACCGAACTCAACAATCTCAGCGATTGAACAATTATTAGAAGTAATGGCACCTGAAGGTATCATCGTCCTTGTTATTTACCACGGACACCCAGAAGGCCAAGTAGAACGCGACGCTGTTCTCAAATTTGCAGAAGAGCTAGACCAAAAACAAGCTCATGTACTACGATACGGCTTCATTAACCAGCAAAATAACCCACCATTTATCGTGGCGATTGAGAAGCGATAATATATCGACGATTCAACACAACATATTGACTTATCGACAAAGCATAACAAACAGACGTGCAATCATTGCACGTCTGTTTGTTATTCTCCTATATAATGGATGTATACAATATTAAAGGAGATGAAACAATGATCGGAATACTAGCAGGAATGGGGCCAAAATCAACTGGACCATTCGTTGATACAGTTGTAGCAAAATGCCAAACAATATACGGAGCAAAGCATGATATGGACTTTCCTCATATGATGATTTATTCTTGCCCAACACCGTTTTATATGGATCACCCTATTGATCACGAAGCGATGAAAAAAGCGATTATTGAAGGAGCACAAAAACTTGAAAGTACTGGCGTTAACTTTATCGCTATGCCGTGTAATACGGCACATCTTTATTTTGAAGAATTACAGCATTCTCTTTCCATTCCTATTTTGAATATAGTCGATGAAACGTTACAAACAATTCCTGAAAATATAAAAAGAGTCGCTCTTCTCGCAACAGAAGCAACTGTTCAAGCAGGGATTTACCAAGATGGCATTGCAAAGCGTAATATAGAATACATTCATCATGAAAAATGGCAAGAAATGATTAATCAAATTATTACTTGGATTAAATCTGGAGAGATTGAAGAAGCCCGCAAATTATGGAGTACGCTCGTTTTACAATTGAGAGATGAAGTAGATACTGCTATTATCGCATGTACCGATTTGAATGTGGTAGCGAGTGAGGATTTTGTTGATTCTGCTCAATGTCTTGCTGAAGCGGTTGTTAGAATGTATGTATCAAATACAAAGAGGTCTTCATAAGCATAAAATTTTTAACTTTCTTCACAATTCTTTCAAAATATCCACACTTAATCTCGCTATATTAAATGAGTAATCTATTCATATAGGGAAGGTTAGGGGAACTGAAAGTATGAAACAAAATCGTTCGCTTCATTACATTTTTTGGCGTTGGCATTTTTATGCTGGGCTCTTTATTACGCCGCTTCTTATTACGTTGTCACTGAGCGGAATTGGGTATTTATTTCGGGAAGAGGTTGAAGATTTCATCTATAAAGATTTATATTTTGGGAAGAGCGCCCAAACAGAATCTATTTCGATGGCTGATTCGCTTTTATTAACAGAGAAAAAATATCCACATTACAGTGTGGCGAAAATTAGTGAATTTAATGGGGATTATAATACACGACTTACCATTGCAAATGAATATACTGGACAACAAAAATATGTGTATTTAGATAGCAATAATCAAATTGTCGGAGATCAAAACGCAAGTGAAACATTTGCTAATATAATGCGGGAATTACATAGTTCCCTTTTAGTTGGTGGTACTGTCGTCAACTATATTGTAGAACTTGCAGCGTGCTGGACAATCTTTTTAATTGTGACTGGGTTGTATATGAGTATACGCCAATTCAAAAACACACCATCATCCAATAAGCGAGAAAAAGCAAAACGACGTCATTCTATTATCGGTATTATATTTACAATTCCTCTCGTTCTGCTAGTCGCATCTGGATTGCCATGGTCAGGATTTATGGGAAACCAAATTTATAAAATCGCATCGTCAAATGAATCAATCGGATATCCAAAATTGTATATGGCACCACCTGAATCAAAGGTAAAAGAATTACCGTGGGCAACAAGAAAGGAAGCTCCTCCTGAATCGAATTCAAATGAGCCAAAAGCACTTTCTGTCGATGAATTACAAAAAGGAATTGAAATAAAGAAGCCTTATGTTATCTCTCTACCAACTGATCCGAAAGGTGTATTCACTGTTTCAAAATCGAGCGGTTCTGGTATTACAGGTATGCATGTCGCACCGAATGAAGAAATAACAGCTTACTTTGATCAGTATAGCGGAGAACTCATTTCCAAAACGGACTATCGTGATTATGGATTATTTGCACAATGGTTCACTTACGGTATCCCGCTTCATGAAGGGCATTTATTCGGATGGCCAAATAAAATAGTATGCTTACTAACGACATTATCTTTATTACTTCTCATTTATTACGGAATAAAAATGTGGTTAGCAAGAAAGCCGAAAGGAAAATTAGCAGCACCTCCAAAGCAAAGAGATAAGAAAAGCGTACTCGTTTTCTTTATCATGATGGTTATACTAGGCGCTGTCATGCCTTTATTTGGACTGTCTATTTTAGTTATTTTCGCGATTGAACTTCTTATATATGTATTTTCAAAAATACGATCTTAATAAAAAAGCATTTGTACTACCGTGTACAAATGCTTTTTATTTACTATTTTCTTTTTTTCTACCACTTATTAAAAAGACAATATCTACGGTAATAATCAATGCAATGATAACTTGAGCTACATAATCCATCGTTGTAGGACCGCCGGCTTTATTCATCATCATATACATTCCAGTTACAAATGAAATGGAAAGTAGCACGAGTAATGTTACTTCAATATGGTCATATAGCTTTTGAAACAATCGCTTCATTTCCGCCACTACCTTTACCATATTATAACAAAAACCACTCTATAAGAGTGGTTTTCTTCATCACTGCGCCATTTTCTTTCGGTACATCTTCCCGTTCCAGTAGAAGAATCGTGAAGTGAGACCTCCGTATTTTACGATTCGCCGTGCCATTTTGTGCATATTCTTTTGTGCTGATACTTTTTGATCTGATAAATAAATGCCAAGTAATCCTCGGCTTATGAGACGATGAAACTTCGCATGAGGCAAATCACCAATGCTCTTCTCTGCTTCTTCTACAAAATGTTTCATGCGATCTAATATAGCTTGCTCGTTTTCATAATAACTACAGAAATTCAAATCCCCGCCGGCGCGGTCTTCTTCTTGATCGATGAAATAATCAAGTAAAATGTGAAGTCCTTGTACGTAAGGGAAATATCCTTGTCTAATTTTCGCAATATCTTCATCATGTAATTCATCATGGAATGCATATGCTACAAGACAGAAGATTCCAAGCGTAGAACCGGCACATGCTGAAAATTCAAACCAACTCATCTCAGGTAAGTTTTCTTTATGTGCTTCAAACCATGTTTGTAAGCGTGGTTCCCTTTCTTCTAACTTCACGTGTTTATGAATTTGCAAATCACAGTAATAACAAGCAAGTTCATGAAGAACAGGAGCGATTTTGTCATAATGCTTCGTTTTCTTTAAAACATCTTGGCACGTTTCAACAAGTTCATCTAAATAACCACCATCATCTTGATCATCACGGTAACGATAATAATTACCGCCACCTTCTACTTCAGGTGATAATGCCATTAACATCGATTCATGCAGCGCGGCAAAATCATTTGGGTCAAGTGATGTACTGCGATCACATAAATTATCTAAATAGTCGCTAATCGTTTGATACGCTACGATAAAACGAATACATTCCTCTCGGTGCTCATTCGCTAACAAGGCTAAAATGCCACCGCCCTCGCAATGAAACGTTTTATGCTCAATACTTGCGATTGCCTGACTATGAAGCTCATCATTCGGAATATGGTAGGCACGCTCTTTCCACATCGCTAGCTCATGGTGTACAACCGGAAACACATCACGGTATACTTTCGCCATGAGCGTTATGGGATTACTCGGTACGTTCACTTCTTCCTTCATCTCCTCTATTCAATGTACAAATAATTTACTTATTTGTTTCTATTATGTTATGGATACGTATTTCAGTAAATGCCTGAATATAATTCAAAATTTCATCACGCTCATATTCATTTAATAACTCATGATAACAATTCGGCCATTCTTTATATGCCTTATCACTTATTTTAACATTATCAAACCAGGTGCGGACACGTGTTTTATCTACAAGTTTATCCTCACATGCTTGCATTAGCAAGAGTGGAACATCTGGAAAATCGCCTATTTTTTTATGAGCAATTTCAATAGACTTAATTAATTCACTATACCAACGTACTGACACTTTGCGCAAGAACAACGAATCATTCTCCATCGCATCTCTCACTTCATGATTGCGTGTTGACATTTCCACCGTAAGATTCGTTGCAAATTGCAATTTTGGAGCAACGATGTTTAATATTTTTGACGCAGCTCGAAGCGGAGTAGCAGGTGAAGCTAATACACCTAAACATGGCGAACTTAAAACAATACCATCTATATCCTCTCTCTTCGTTTCTTGCATCATACGAATAACGATAAGGCCACCCATACTATGACCGAATAGAAAAATGGGTAATCGATACTTTCTTGCTTCTTTCACCCATACTTTAACTTCCTCTATATATTCATCAAATGAAGCAATATGTCCTCTATTTCTTGAGGTCGTTCCATGTGACGGAAGGTCCCCCATCACGACATGATAGCCGATATGATTCCACATTTCCGCGACTGCTTCGTAACGTCCGTGATACTCCATAGCGCCGTGCACAATAACGAATACAGCTTTCGCTTCCTCTGCTTCATAATTCCACATACGGACCTCCTCCATTTCACTCTTTTTCATAATTTGATACACTTAAACTAGTCTCTAGGAAAGGAAGGCTTTACATGATATATCCTTACAAAGAAAAAAATCCGAAAATTTCGAGTAGTGCTTTTATCGCTGACTACGTAACCATTACAGGTGATGTGACAATTGGTGAGGAAGCAAGTATTTGGTTTAATACAGTCATCCGAGGTGATGTATCACCAACAATCATCGGAGACCGGGTAAATGTACAAGACCAATGTACACTTCATCAAAGCCCACAGTATCCTCTTATTTTAGAAGATAACGTTACAGTTGGGCATCAAGTTATTTTACATAGCTGTCATATTAAAAAAGATGCTTTAATTGGAATGGGCTCTATTATATTAGATGGTGCTGAAATTGGCGAAGGAGCCTTTATCGGTGCTGGGAGCCTCGTTTCACAAGGAAAGAAAATCCCGCCAAACACATTAGCTTTCGGTCGTCCAGCGAAAGTCGTTCGTGAATTAACAGAAGAAGACCGTAAAGACATGGAGCGTATTCGCACACAATATGTTGAAAAAGGTCAATATTATAAATCACTGCAAAAATGATTTTATCGCTGCCATAATACTGGCAGCTTTTTTTATAAAATCTAACTTTTTCTTTACAAAACATTATTACTCCCTCAACAAAATCTTATTAAAATAAAAGCTAATATCTCCATATATATGTAAACGAGGGAGGAGAATTTTCATGAAGGCCAGTGGACTGTATAAAATAGAATGTTACATTTTCAAAGGAATTAACCGATACTTTGATCAAAAAACGTTAAATATCTTTTTCAGCAATATTACTCACATCGGTGGTGCTACTTTCTCCATTTCGCTTACACTTTTCTTTTTAATTTTCACAAAAGGAACTTTGCACCAAGCTGCAATTGCAACTGCTATTTCGTTAGCAATTAGCCATGTCCCTGTGCAAATATTAAAAAGATGGTATCCACGAAAACGTCCTTATTTAACAATTCAAGATGCGAAATATCCAGTCCATCCATTGAAAGATCACTCTTTCCCGTCTGGTCATACAACGGCTGTTTTCTCGGTCTTCATTCCTTTTATTTGCTATAATCCAAGCTTACTTGTTTTTCTATTACCGCTAGCACTATGCATCGGTATTTCTCGTATTTATTTAGGACTTCATTATCCGTCAGATGTATTCGTCGGTATGTGCCTCGGCACTTGCTCTGGCATTGTCTCTTATTATCAATTCATCCCACTTTTCACATAAAGGAGCGATATGATGAGAGTCGCCATATTTACCGATACTTTTACACCACAAGTGAACGGGGTTGCGAAAACGTTAGAGCGGTTAACACGATATTTTCAGAAAGAAAATATCGCCTACTCTGTTTTCGCCCCTCAGCATACGGCTGAAGATAATTTCGTAGCGAATGTGAACAAAATGAGAAGTATCCCGTTAACAATATTATATCCAGAATGTCGCTTTTCTTTTCCTACTCCGCGCATTAAGCGGGAACTTCTTGCCTTTAAACCTGATATGATTCACATTGCCACACCTTTCAACATGGGACTTTGTGGGTTATATTACGCAAAAAAGTTGAACATCCCGGTTGTCGGTTCTTATCATACTGATTTTGACGCCTATTTACGCTATTACAAAATCGAATTTCTCTCCAATATGCTTTGGAACTATTTAAAATGGTTTCATAGTCATATGCAAAAAAATTTCGTTCCATCCTCTGAAACATTACATCAATTAAAAAATAAAGGCTTTCAGGCTCTCTCTATATGGGGACGCGGGGTAGATTGCACAATCTTTCATCCATCTTACAATACAGACCTATTCCGAAAAAAATATAATATTACAGCGAAGTACGTTCTTTCCTACGTTGGAAGAATTGCTCCTGAAAAAGATATCGACACTCTTCAAACACTTATTCAAACGACAAACAAAGAACGTGACGATATTCATTGGCTCATCGCTGGAGATGGTCCTCTAGCACCAAATTTACGTGAAGCTGTTCCGCAAACAAATGTAACCTTTACTGGCTATTTACAAGGTGAGGATTTAGCTGAATCCTATGCTTCTTCTGATCTAATGGTATTTCCATCATCTACTGAGACCTTTGGAAATGTTGTACTTGAATCCCTTGCATGTGGCACACCTGTCATTGGTGCAAATAGTGGCGGGGTTAAAAATATTATTAAAGATGGAAAAACGGGAGTTCTATGTGAACCTAAAAATGAAGACTCATTTTTATCATCTATTTATAACTTGTTAAATAATGAAGAAACACGTAAACAAATGAGCCAAGATGCTCAATCCTATGCCGCTACACAAAGCTGGGATGAAATTTTCAATGATTTACTCATGCATTATGATGATGCGATTCAAAGTCGAAAAACGGAAATGCTAGCTTAAACTCAGCTTATGTATCATCAATTCACAATATAAAAAGAGGCCACCTTTCGAAGTGTGACCTCTTTTTACATTGCGTTTTTATTTAGCGGTTCATTTGGTACATAAATATAATAAATAAAATTTGAACTTATTTTTCTTTACCTTTTGTTTGGTTCGCATTAAACGTCCAGTTCAATTTCAATGTATCTCCTTGGAATACGTTTTGATCTTCTCCATTATCTTCAAATATGAATTTCACATAGAAACTGTCATCCTTGCCCGGAGCAAGTCCGTTTCCTTCCCAGTTTACGACACCTTTTTCTACAAGATCAGGAAAGCTGCCATCAGCAGTGGCCTTTTTCAATTCAGACAAAGTAGTTTCCCATACAGGAACTGTATTTTTGTCTATGTTCCATAAAAACTCTACTTTGACATGATCACCGAAATCAGCATTTCCATTATCACCTTTTGCATCTATTACAGTGTAATCAGTAAGAAGATGAACGTCCTTAATTTTCAAAGTACCGCTGTTGATTAAGTGGAAATCACGTTCTATTTGATCACCTGGTTTGATTTTGTCAACATCGATGATAACTTGTGGATCAATGCTCAAATCTAACGTACCAGCCGCAAACGTGTTTTCTGATACTTCTTTATCACTAAAGTACGCAAACGTTCCGCCTCCGATTAAAGATAAACCAAGAGCTGCAGATACAACACCCATACCAATTTTTTTCTTAAGACTCATTTTAATAATCCCCCTATTTTTATAATATTTAAACCACTCAAAAGCTGATAAGCCCATATGAAGTAAAAACGAATTATTTCCTTATTTGATGCCTTTTAGATAGCCACTAAGTTCTTAATAAAGAACTTAGTGTTTTATTTAAGAGCGACTATCGATATTTGCAGAAGATGAAATTCCCCCCTCTTTTATCAACAACCACTCCTAGGTCACCCTATTTTATTTCTTCGGTTCTAGACCGATCTGACGTAAGAAATCTGCCAGGCCTTTTTTACCGATTGTTTCTTTTGGTTTAACTACTTCTGGGACGCCGACTTCTTTTTGCAAGAAGTTTTTCTCAATGAAGCGGACATCTGTCTCATCTACGACACCGTCTTGGTTGATGTCTTGTGGCAAGATAGATGCATCCTTCTTGCCGTATGCTTCAACTACACTTTGCATATCGCGAATGTCAATCAATCTATCACCATTCACGTCCCCTGCACGACCTTTTAGGGAAGCAAAGTTAAAGTTTTGCCCACGCTGTTCACCGTTTACAAAATATCCAGGAATAAAATTCCTCATTGCTTTAAAATGTCCCGGAACCTCGGCAACAACTGTGAATACTTCATCAGAAGCCGGGAGACCCACTATACGGTATTCTCCTTTTTTATCAATGGTTCCCTTATATTTTTTACCGCTTGGAGACAGCGCATATACTTGGGCACCAATTTTTGTATAGTCTCCCTTTTTCAAATAACCGCCTTCTGTCAAAAAGGCTTCCGGTCCAATATAGCCTGACACACTTGAATGCTTCGTAATGATATTAACATTTTCCGTGTTGTAAAAAGGAATAGCAGTAGCTGCTGTTTGTCCCGCTTTCATATAAGACGCTTTCTTTACATCCATAAAGATATCGCCGAAATACCATTCATCATGTTCTACTTTGAACGTGACATCAAGGAAAGGCATATCTCCGTCCATACCGCTGAATGCATTTCCTTTCATAGATGCGCCAACATTCACCGTGCTAAAGTAATCTCCTTCCGTCACTACAGGCTCTTGCAGTGATACTTCCAAGCCCTTTTCCTTTGCATACTCGTTTGCCGCATTGTTCAGCTTCACATTTTCAAACTTGAACAAATCTTTGGTGAACTCTACCTGGAATTCCCCAGATACAAGCTGCTTTACATTATTCAAGCTCAGTGTCATTGTTACAGGATCGCCGACTTTTACATCTTTCTTATCGTAACTAGAAGTCGTATACTCTGTACCTTCTTTCATGAAGATATAGTTTTGTCTACCAACTGCCGTTGCGATATCAAACGTAGTCAACTTCAAACTTAAAGGTTTTGTTGCAATGTCGCTTTCCTCAATACCGAATTTCACATCTCCGTTTGCTTGTATCGGGAAGAATCCACCTATAAATCCAGACTCTAAATAGTAAGCCATTGTATTGGAAGATTGATCATAGTTTAAGCCTTTCGATTGTAATACATCTATTGTGGAATCTTTAGCTGTTCCATGGAGCCATACCGCTTTTTGTCCATCCTCTACTGTAAACATGGAGTCGTTAATCTCGATTATACCTGGTTTTTTATCCATGTTTACTTCTGGTGCTGTATTATCCACGATCATCGGTTTGCCTACCACATATGATTTTCCTTCCTCATCATGCCCGATCATTTCAATTGTATAGTCTCCTTCTGGAAGTTTTACAGGGACATCTCCGATTGGCTTGGAAGGATCATTTGTAAATGGATAGACATAGCTATTGAATACTATTCCAGCATAATCTATATCTGTCATCATATTGCTGGCGTCTATCGTTCCAGTCAATCCTACAGCTTTCCCCGATTTGCTGTCTTTGACAACGATATCGATTGTTTCCATTGGGCTATTCAACTTCATGAGTCCAAAGATGAATGGCCTCATGTATTGCCAGAAAGGCGTATTATTTGTTACTGATGGTCGTTCCGTTTCCATATAGGCAAATCCCTTTTCCGTCACCATGACGGCGAACGGAATTTGATACGTTTCGGCCGGATTGTTCGCATTCGTTACATGAATATATCCTTCGTATCTGCCTGCCGCGGCGCTAGAAGGAACCGTGATTTTCGGCTGTAGCTCCTGTGATTTTCCACTTGCTACTGTAAGAGATGCCGGCACCTCAACTTGTACACCGTTCTTCACCGCATCTTGAATACCTGTACGTTCGCCGTGATACTCTACTTCTACTTTAAATGATTTTTCTTCTTTGCCGTTGTTTTGGACATTTACTTTTTTGCTCGCTTCAATCGGTTTATCCCCTTGCCTAACATATCTGCCAAACACGATAGAACCTGTTTGTTCATCAATTTCGACAACATTTCCATTCTCGACATTTTGTGTTTTGTCTAATACTTTAATGGATGTGTCCGTATGAACGGCTTCATACGCATCAATGCGCCCAGCACCCGCCTCGTATACGGAATAGTCCCCATTCAAATCATCAGATGTATTCATAAGAGCCGCTTTTACATCAAATGGTGTATATTCCGGATGCTCCTGCAGGATCAATGCTACTGTACCCGCTACGTGAGGAGTAGCCATAGAAGTACCAGACAAGCGTACATATGCATTGCTGTAATTTACGCCGTCCTGTGGATCATTAATATATTCCGGTGCAGTAGAGAAGACCGACACACCCGGAGCGACTACATCTGGCTTAATATCGTAGTTTCCTTCTACCGGTCCACGTGAACTAAAATCAGCTAAGTGATCGCCTTCCGTTTTTGTATTGCTCAGCGTTTCGAATTTGAAAGATACTTCACCTAGTCCTTTTAACCGTTCGCCATCCGCTTTTGACAGGCGGAAAGATGGAAGAAGACCTACCCCCTCACCTAAGTAGGCAGATATTTGTCCGTCTACATTGTTATACACGATAGCAGCCTTCGCTCCGGCTTTTTTGGCGTTTTTGATTTTTTCATCAAACGTTATTTCCCCGCGCTGAATCAACGCAATTTTTCCATTGAGGTCTTTTCCAGTAAAATCTGCTTCTTTACCAAGTCCTGCAAATACAACCGGTAAGGATTGTCCTTCGAAATCTTCTAACTTATCAGGAAAATCTTTACCTAATAGCTGCATACCTTCAAACTTTTCATTCGCAGCACTCCCGCTGAATGTAGGAATAGACATGGCAGCATCACTTGCTCCTACTGAAATACCAAGAGCCGCCGTTCCAGGGGAACCAAGTGTTTTTTCGTTTGGCCCGGCGTTACCTGCAGCAACAACTGTTACCACACCTGAAAGCATGGCGTTATTTACTGCGACAGAAGTAGCGTATAGCGGATTGTTCGTCTGCGCACCTAGCGACATGTTGATAACGTCCATACCATCTGCAATCGCTTTATCGATTCCAGCAAGAATTCCTTCTGTAGATCCTGCTCCCCAAGGGCCTAGTACTCTGTAAGCATATAAATCTACTTCAGGTGCTACACCTTTCACAGCATAATCCGCGTTATTTTTCTTTTGAGCTGCAATCGTCCCCGCTACATGTGTACCATGATTTGTGTAATACGTATAGCCAGGATATTCTGGCTTACCAGCTTTTATCCAATCCTCGTATGTTGTTTCCATCGGATCTGCATCGTTATCAACAAAATCATATCCGCCTTTATAGGCACCTTTTAAGTCAGGATGATTGTAGTCAACACCTGTATCAAGAACGCCGACTTTAACCCCTTTACCCATAATATTTTCTGCATGAAGCTTGTCCACACCAATTTGCGGGATGCTGTCTGCCATTTTCGGATTGATTGTTTCCTTCGTTTCTACCGGCGGTTCCACTTTTACCTCGTAATCTTTATAAACACGTTTTACGACTCCAGATTGGATCAGCTCTTGCACTGCAACACCAGGTAGAGTCATCGCTACACCGTTGATTGCATTCTTATATTCGCGTGTGATTTCCACTTTTTGCGTATCATAAGTGCCAGCGTCCTTCTTCGATTTTAAAGATTCGACATGTTGCTTAAACACTTTATGTTCTTCATCCACTTTTGCTTGCGCAGTAGTAGCAGCGATTTTCTTTCCTTTCGCCGCTTGTTTCATCACTTCAATTTTCGCTGGAGCTTGATTAAATTCCACGATAACTTTGACTAGTTCAGGACTACTAGCATCAATATCAGGAGAAATTGTAAAGTTAGGGTTTACATCTAATTGCTCTAAAGCCTTTCTTTGATCTGCCGACAGGTTCGTCAAGATTTTCTCCACATTATCAACTGGATTCAGTTCAACCGGACTTTCTGCCAATACGTTATATGGAATACCTTGTGACAATAGCATGCCTACAGCTAACGTTCCTATAAGAAGCTTCCCTTTTTTTCTTCTCTTCATAGCTCATCCTCTTTTCCTCATATAATTGTTTTACAAACAATCTGTGAAGCTAGTAACTAAGATGCCATTCTGAAAATCAAACAAAAGAAGTAATCTTTAAAGCTATTGATCTCACTTTTTGTAAAGATATAGCGGATAAAATCTATCATTAGATTAAGTGAGGAATCATTAGTGGGGAATGAAGAAAGGCCCCACTAATGGAAGTTTCACTGCATTACTTTGATTTTGGCGCCAAACCGATCTGACGTAAGAAATCTGCCAGTCCTTTTTTACCAATTGTTTCTTTCGGTTTAACTACTTCTGGGACACCGACTTCTTTTTGCAAGAAGTTTTTCTCAATGAAGCGGACATCTGTCTCGTCTACGACACCGTCTTGGTTGAGATCTTGTGGCAAGATAGATGCATCTTTCTTGCCGTATGCTTCAACTACACTTTGCATATCGCGAATGTCAATCAATCTATCACCATTCACGTCCCCTGCAAGATTTTTAGCACGTACTCCAACATATTGCCCGCGCACCTCACCGTTTACAGGATATCCAGGAATGAATTTCTTCATCGCTTTCAGATGTCCCGGAACATCGAAAACAACTGTGTGTACTTCAGTAGAAGCTGGGATACCATTAATCGTATATACCCCTTTACTATCAATCGTTCCTTTATATTTTTTGCCGCTTGGAGACATCGCATATACTTGGGCACCGATTTTTGTATAATCACCTTTTGACAAACTACCGTCATTTTTCAAAAATGCTTCCGGTCCGATATAACCATACGCTCTCGAATGCGTTGGAATGACGTTAAAGCTTTCCGTACCGAAATAAGGAATGGTCGTAGCTACTGTTTGTCCCGCTTTCATATAAGACGCCTGTTTTACATTCAACTGGTAATCACTCACAACAATATCGTAATATTCATTTACTACTTTGAACGTGACATCAAGGAAAGGCAGATCTCCATCCATACCACTAAATGCATTCCCTTCCATAGATGCGCCAACTTTCACCTTATTATTGTAAGTTCCTTCTGTCACCACAGGTTCTTGCAGCGATACTTCCAAGCCTTTTTCCTTCGCGTACTCGTTTGCCGCATTGTTCAGTTTCACATTCTCAAACTTGAACAAATCTTTGCTGAATTCGACTTGGAATTCTCCAGATACAAGCTGCTTTACATTATTGAGGCTCAGTGTCATCGTAACTGTATCGTCAACTTTTACATCCTTCTTATCGTAACTAGAAGTCGTATATTCCGTACCTTCTTTCGCAAAAACATATTTTTGTGTATCAACTGCCGTTGCAATATCAAACGTAGTCAACTTCAATTGTAACGGTTTTGTTGCAATATCACTTTCTTCAATTCCGAATTTTACATCTCCATTCGGTTGAATCGGAAAATACCCATCATCTATGAACATAGGGTTTACAGCGTAAGCCATGCTGTTGGAAGACTGATCATAGTTTAAACCTTTCGATTTCAATACATCTACTGTGGAATCTTTAGCTGTTCCATGCAGCCATACCGCTTTTTGTCCATCCTCTACTGTAAACATGGAATCATTAACCTCAATTACACCCGGTTTTTTATCCATGTTCACTTCTGGTGCTGTATTGTCCACAATAAGCGGATTGTCTACAACATATGATTTCCCTTCCTCATCATACCCAATCGTTTCCAGTATATAATCGCCTGCTGGAAGCTTCACAGGAAGATCGCTAATCGGCTTGGAAGGATCATTTGTAAATGGATAGACAGTACCGCCGAATGCTCCCATAAGATAAGTTTCTACGTCTGTCAGTAATTTACTAGTATTCGCTGTTCCTACAAAACCTACAGCTTTCCCTGTTTTACTATCCTTAACAAGCACATCGATTGTTTGCATTGAGCTATTCATCTTCATTATTCCGTGAACCACAGGAGGGGCTAAATATAGCCAGAAAGGTGTATTATTTGTTACGGCTGGTGAAGTCGTTTTTAAATATTCAAATCCCTTTTCCGTCACCATGACAGCGAACGGGATTTGATATGTTTCAGCCGGATTGTTCGCATTCGTTACATGAATATATCCTTCATATCTGCCTTTCGCTGCGCTAGCAGGAATCGTAATTTTCGGCTGTAGTTCCTGTGACTGTCCGCTTGCCACTGTAAGAGACGCCGGCACCTCAACTTGTATACCGTTCTTTACTGCATCTTGAATGCCTGTACGCTCACCGTGATACTCCACTTCTACTTTAAAGGATTTTTCGTCTTTACTATTGTTCTGGACAACTACCTTTTTGCTTGCTTCAATTGGTTTATCATCTTGCTTAACATGTCTGCCAAACACGATGGAACCTGTTTGTTCGTCAATATCGACAACCTTGCCGTTCTCGACATTTTGTGTTTTGTCTAATACTTTAATGGATGTGTCCGTATGGACGGCTTGATACGCATCGATGCGCCCAGCACCCACTTCATATACGGAATTCTTGCCATTCAAATCATCAGATGTATTCATAAGAGCCGCTTTTACATCGAAAGGAGTGTATTCTGGATGCTGCTGCAGTATCAATGCTACTGTACCCGCTACGTGAGGAGTAGCCATAGAAGTACCAGACAAGCGTACATATGCATTGCCGTAATTTATGCCGTCCTGCGGATCGTTAATGTATTCCGGTGCAGTAGAGAAAACAGACACACCCGGAGCGACTACATCTGGCTTAATGTCATAATTTCCGTTTACCGGTCCGCGTGAGCTGAAATCAGCTAAGTGATCACCTTCCGTTTTTGTATTGCTCAATGTTTCGAATTTGAAAGATACTTCACCTAGTGCCTTTAACCGTTCACCATCTGCTTTTGACAGGCGGAAGGATGGAATAAGACCTACTCCTTCACCTAAGTAGGCAGATATTTGTCCGTCAGCATTGTTATACACGATAACCGCTTTTGCTCCAGCTTTTTTAGCATTTTTAATTTTTTCATCAAACGTAATTTCCCCGCGCTGAATCAGCGCAATTTTTCCGTTTAAATCTTTACCTGTAAAATCAGCTTCTTTACCAAGTCCTGCAAATACAATCGGGAAGGATTGTCCCCCAAGATCTTCTAACTTATCAGGAAAATCTTTACCTAATAGCTGCATATTTTCAAATTTTTCATTAGATGCACTCCCGCTGAATGTAGGAATAGACATGGCAGCATCACTTGCCCCTACTGAAATACCAAGAGCCGCCGTTCCAGGAGAACCGAGTGTTTTTTCGTTTGGTCCAGCGTTACCTGCGGCAACAACTGTCACCACACCTGAAAGCATGGCGTTATTTACTGCGACAGAAGTAGCATATAGCGGATCATTTTTCTGCGCACCTAGTGACATGTTGATGACATCCATACCATCCGCAATTGCTTTATCCATCCCAGCAAGGATTCCCGCTGTATTTCCTCCGCCCCATGGTCCTAGTACTCTGTAAGCATATAAATCTACATCAGGTGCCACACCTTTTACAGCGTAATCTGCATTGTTTTTCTTTTGAGCTGCAATCGTTCCTGCTACATGTGTACCATGGTTTGTATAGTACACTAAGCCTGGATATTGTGGCTTACCAGCTTTTATCCAATCCTCGTACGTCGTTTCCATCGGATCTGCATCGTTATCTACAAAATCATATCCGCCTTTATAAGCACCTTTTAAATCTGGATGATTATAGTCAACACCTGTATCAAGAACGCCGACTTTAATCCCTTTACCTGTAATGTTTTCTGCATGGAGCTTGTCCACACCAATTTGCGGAATACTGTCTGCCATTTTCGGATCAATTGTTCCTTTCGTTTCTACCGGAGGTTCCACCTTTACCTCATAGTCTTTAAAAACACGGTTTACTACTCCAGATTGGACCAACTCCTGCACAGCCACACCAGGTAAAGTCATCGCTACACCGTTGATTGCATTTTTATATTCGCGTGTGATTTCCATTTTTTTCGTATCGTAAGTGCCAACATCTTTCTTCGATTTTAAAGATTCGACATGTTGTTTGAACACTTTATGCTCTTCATCCACTTTTGCTTGCGCAGTAGTAGCAGCGATTTTCTTCCCTTTCGCCGCTTGTTTCATCACTTCAATTTTCGCCGGAGCTTGATTGAATTCCACGATAACGTTAACTAATTTAGAACTATTCGTATCAATATCAGGTGAAATCGTAAAGTTAGGATTTGCATCCAATTGCTCTAAAGCCTTTCTTTGTTCTGCCGATAAGCCCTTCAGGACTTTCTCCACATTATCAACTGGCTTCAGTTCAGCCGGACTTTCTGCCAATACGTTATACGGAATACCTTGTGACAATAGCATACCTACAGCTAACGTTCCTATAAGAAGCTTCCCTTTTTTTCTTCTCTTCATAGCTCATCCTCTTTTCTTCATATAATTGTTTTACAAACAATCCGTGAAACTAGTAAACTAAGATGCCATTCTGAAAATCAAACAAAAGAAGTAACCTTTAAAGCTATTGATCTTACTTTGTATAAAAATATAGTAGATAAAATCTATCATTAGATTAAGTGAGAAATCATTAGTGAGGGATGAAGAAAATCCCCCACTAATAGAAGTTTCACTCTATTACTTTGATTTCGGTTCTAAACCAATCTGACGCAGGAAGTCTGCCAGACTTTTTTTACCGATTGTTTCTTTCGGCTTAACCACTTCTGGAACATCGACTTCTTTTTGCAAGAAGTTTTTCTCAATGAAGCGGACATCTGTCTCATCTACGACACCGTCTTGATTGAGATCTTGCGGCAAGATGGATGCATCCTTTTTACCGTATACATCAACTACACTTTGCATATCTCGAATATCAATCAATCTGTCACCATTCACATCTCCTGCAAGACCTTTAGTGCCTAATCTGAAATATTGCCCGCGCACCTCACCGTTTACAGAATATCCAGGAATAAATTTATTCATCGCTTTCAGATGTCCCGGAACATCGACAACAACTGTGTGTGCTTCAGTAGAAGCTGGGATACCATTAATCGTATATGCCCCTTTACTATCAATTGTTCCCTTATATTTTTTACCTTTTGGGGACAGCACATATACTTCGGCACCTATTTTTGTATAATCTCCTGATTTCAAAGAACCGCTTGCTGTCAAGAATGCTTCTGGCTTGATAGGACCCAGCACTCTCGAATGCGTTGGAATGATGTTAAAGCTCTCCGTATTTAAATAAGAAATGGCAGTAGCAGCTGTTTGTCCCGCTTTCATATAAGACGCCTGTGGTACATTAAATTTGGTAGCATTATTGTAATATGCATCACTTACTAATTTGAGCGTTACATCAAGGAAAGGCATATCACCGTCCATACCGTTAAATGCATTCCCTTTCATAGATGCGCCGACTTTCACCGTATTGGTGTTAGTTCCTTCTTTCACCACAGGTTCTTGCAGCGATACTTCCAAGCCATTTTCTTTCGCGTACTCATTTACCGCATTGTTCAATTTCACATTCTCAAACTTATATAAATCGTTCATGAATTCGACCTGGAATTCCCCAGATACAAATTGCTTCACATTATTGAGACTAAGTGTCATCGTAACTGTATCGCCGACTCTTACGTCTTTCTTATCATAACTAGAAGTCGTATATTCCGTACCTTCTTTTACGAAGACATAGCTTTGCTTATTAAATGTCGTTGCAATATCAAACGTATTCAAAGTCAAATTTAGAGGTTTTTTTGCAATATCATTTGCCTCAATACCGAATTTCACATCTCCATTTGCTTGGATTGGGAAGCTTCCACCTACCATTCCAGAGTTTGCATAGTACTCCATGGTGTTGGATGATTGATCAACGTTCAAGCCTTTGGACTTCAATAGATCCACTGTCGCATCCTTAGCCGTTCCATGCACCCATACTGCTTTCTTTCCATCTTCTTCCGTAAACATGGAGTCATTCACTTCAATCACACCCGGTTTTTTATCCATGTTCACTTCCGGTGCTGTATTGTCCAAAATAAGCGGATTATGTGCAACATATGATTTTCCTTCCTCATCGTGCCCAATCGTTTCCAGTATATAATCGCCTGCTGGAAGCTTCACAGGAATATCACTAATCGGCTTGGAAGGATCATTTGTAAATGGATAGACAATGCCATTGAATGCTCCTACAAGAAAGGTTTCTTTGTCCGTTTGCAACTTACTAGTGTTCGCTGTTCCTACAAAACCTACAGCTTTCCCTGTCTTACTGTCCTTAACAAGCACATCGATTGTTTGCATAGGACTATTCAACTTCATTATCCCGTGGACCGTAGTGTTTAAAAGATCCCAGAAAGGTGTATTATTCGTTACGGATGGTGTACTCGTTTTTATATATTCAAATCCCTTTTCCGTCACCATGACAGCGAATGGAATTTGATATGTTTCAGCCTGATTGTTCGCATTCGTTACATGAATATATCCTTCATATCTGCCTTTCGCTGCACTAGAAGGAATCGTAATTTTTGGCTGCAGCTCCTGCGATTGTCCGCTTGCCACTGTAAGAGATGCAGGCACCTCAACTTGTATTCCATTCTTCACTGCATCTTGAATGCCTGTACGTTCACCGTGATACTCCACTTCTACTTTAAAGGATTTTTCTTCTTTACCGTTGTTTTGGACATTTACTTTTTTGCTTGCTTCAATTGGTTTATCATCTTGCTTAAAATGTCTGCCAAACATAATAGAACCTGTTTGTTCGTCAATTTCAACAACATTTCCGTTCTCAATATTTTTTGTTTTGTCCAATACTTTGATAGATGTATCCGTATGAACAGCTTGATACGCATCAATGCGCCCCGCACCTACTTCGTATACGGAGTTCTGGCCATTCAAATCATCCGATGTATTCATAAGAGCCGCTTTTACATCGAAAGGTGTGTATTCTGGATGCTCCTGCAAAATCAATGCAGCTGTACCCGCTACGTGAGGAGACGCCATAGAAGTACCAGACAAGCGTACATATGCATTGCCGTAATTTATGCCGTCCTGCGGATCATTGATGTATTCCGGTGCAGTAGAGAAAACCGACACACCCGGAGCGACTACATCCGGCTTAATGTCATAATTTCCGTTTACTGGTCCACGTGAGCTGAAATCAGCTAAGTGATCACCTTCCGTTTTTGTATTGCTCAGCGTTTCGAATTTGAAAGATACTTCACCTAGTCCTTTTAACCGTTCTCCATCCGCTTTTGACAGACGGAAAGATGGAATAAGACCTACTCCTTCACCTAAGTAGGCAGATATTTGTCCGTCTACATTGTTATATACGATAACCGCTTTTGCTCCAGCATTTTTTGCATTTTTAATTTTTTCATCAAACGTAATTTCTCCGCGCTGAATTAACGCAATTTTTCCGTTAAGATCTTTCCCCGTAAAATCAGCTGGTTTACCAAGTCCCGCAAATACAATTGGTAACGATTGTCCCTCTAAATCTTCTAACTTATCAGGAAAATCTTTACCTAATAGCTGCATATTTTCAAACTTTTCGTTAGATACACTCCCGCTGAATGTAGGAATAGACATGGCAGCATCACTTGCCCCTACTGAAATACCAAGAGCTGCCGTTCCCGGGGAACCTAGTGTTTTTTCGTTTGGCCCGGCGTTACCTGCAGCAACAACTGTCACCACACCTGAAAGCATGGCGTTATTTACTGCAACAGAAGTGGCATATAACGGATCGTTCGTCTGCGCACCTAGCGACATGTTGATGACATCCATACCATCTGCAATTGCTTTATCGATTCCAGCAAGGATTCCCGCAGAATTCCCTCCGCCCCAAGGGCCTAATACTCTGTAAGAATATAGGTCAACTTCAGGTGCTACACCTTTTACAGCGTAATCTGCATTGTTTTTCTTTTGAGCTGCAATTGTCCCCGCTACATGTGTACCATGGTTTGTATAGTACACTAAGCCTGGATATTGTGGCTTACCAGCTTTTATCCAATCCTCGTACGTCGTTTCCATCGGATCTGCATCGTTATCTACAAAATCATACCCACCTTTATAAGCATCTTTTAAGTCAGGATGATTGTAGTCCACACCTGTATCAAGAACGCCAACTTTAATTCCTTTACCCATAATATTTTCTGCATGAAGCTTGTCCACGCCAATTTGTGGAATGCTGTCCGCCATTTTCGGATCAACCGTTTCTTTCGTTTCTACCGGAGGTTCCACTTTTACCTCGTAATCTTTAAAGACGCGTTTTACGACTCCAGATTCGATCAACTCTTGCACTGCCACACCCGGTAACGTCATCGCTACGCCGTTAATCGCATTTTTATATTCACGTGTGATTTCCACTTTTTTCATATCGTACGTGCTAGCATCCTTCTTCGATTTTAAAGATTCGATATGTTGCTTAAACACTTTATGTTCTTCATCCACTTTTGCCTGCGCAGTAGTAGCAGCTATTTTCTTCCCTTTCGCCGCTTGTTTCATCACTTCAATTTTTGCTGGAGCCTGATTGAACTCCACGATAACGTTAACTAATTCAGAACTATTAGAGTCAATATCAGGTGAAATCGTAAAATTAGGACTTACATCTAACTGTTCCAACGCCTTTCTTTGTTCTGAAGACAGATTCATTAGTACCTGTTCCGCATTATCAACTGGCTTCAGTTCAACCGCGCTTTCTGCCAATACATTATACGGAACACCTTGTGACAATAGCATACCAGCAACTAACGTTCCTGTAAGAACCCTCCCAAATTTCCCTCTCTTCATACAAGTTCCCCCATCTAAATTTATTTATATCTGTAGTTATTGCATAACATAAATTTCCGAAGCTATTAGGCTACAAATCTACTTTCTTATCTTATAAAATTAAAACTTTTCTGAAAATTATCAAAAAGTAATATTTTTTTAGTTATTAGTTCTATACCGTATAGTACAAAAGAACTACCCCGTACTTTATTATTTTGAGTAAAATAATAAAGTGCAGGGTAGTTCTTTTAAATGATTTTTATTTAAGAAAATGGAACAAGCTGATTTCGCACAGCATATATGACTGCTTGTGAACGGCTTTTTACATTCAGTTTTCTGAAAATCTTATTAATATGGATTTTAACTGTCTTATCACTGATATATAGAGCTTCAGCAATTTCCTTATTACTAAGACCTTTAACCAATTCAAACAGTATTTCTTTTTCACGCTCTGTTAGTTCATTTTCATTTGATTCTGATTTCGTTTGCTGATGATATGTAATCAACTTTTTAGTCATACGCGGATGAATCACAGAATCTCCTTGTAATACCATTCGGATTGCCGCCACTACCTGCTCGGATGATGAATCCTTCAGTAAATAACCGTCTGCACCTGCCCGAAGAGCAGCCATCAAATATTCATCATGTTCATACATAGTCAATACGAGAACACGGCAGCTCGGATACTGATCTTTCACGAGTGATGTAGCCTCGATACCATTTTTCCCCGGTAAATTAATATCCATTAAGATACAATCGGGCCTACACTCTTCCACTTTTTTTACTACTTCATCCCCGGAAACAGCTTCTCCAACTACTCGCATATCAGATTCGAGTTCCAATATACTTCGAATTCCATCACGCAAAACAGTATGATCATCCACTACTAATATTCGAATCATGGTAATCCTCCCCCATTTCTGAATCTGGAATTAACAATGTGATTTCTGTCCCTTTTCCTGCTGAACTATCTATTTGAAGGACAGCCCCTAGCTGTTCAGCCTGTTCATTCATATGTAATATACCATAGTGCGGCTCATGCTTTGCTTTAATCATCGATTCAAAAAGAGAAAAACCAATTCCGTTATCCTTTACCTTTAAAAGTACATGTTCCCGTTGATAGCTTAATAGAATGTCAACTTTATCTGCCCTTGCATGCTTTATAATGTTCTGCAAGCTTTCCTGCAAAGTATCGAAGATAACTCTTTCTTTCGTAAAACTAAGTTTTCGAGAACGGCCTCTTTCATGATATGTAATGGCTAGACCATATTCTTGTTTTAAGGATTGAACTTTATTTATAATTGCTTGTTTTAGTCCTAATCTTTGTGTTGGATATGGCTTTAAAGCATAAATAGAATAACGAACTTCACTTAAACTCTTCCGTAATTTTTTTATGCTTGTATCTACCACTTGCTGCATGTCTTTTGGTCGATCTGCATATTTTTTCTGAGCTGACTCCATCTGAAATATCACTCCGGCCAATGCTTGTGCGATTCCATCGTGGATTTCACGAGCAATTCGATTTCTTTCTTCTAAAATCGTTCTTTTTTCCTGTTCAGAAATGAGTGTCCGTGTTTTAAGCAAGCTGCCTAATTGATTGGCAAACGTAGCTAAAGTTTGTACATCTTCAGTAATAAAACTCGCACTTCTGCTTTTCCCTGCCACAAACATTCCAACTAATTCATGATTTACCTTAAGAGGTAAATACACAAGAGAGCGCATCGTATTTTCAAACACTTCATCTCCCGGAGCCATACCTGTTTTCCAATCAGTAACAACAACAGTTTCTGATATCTCTTCAAACTCCTTATGTAGGTCAGAATAATTAGAAATATCACGATGTACTTTTCCATCCTTTAATAAAAGTGTCCAGTTCTCTTCATCTTTCGCCCATAAAACATATGCCTGTATTCCTAGAAATCCTTTCAGTGATTGTTTCATCTGCTGTAAGTTGCCGGCAGATAGTCCACGACTTAATTCCGTCGTAATGGAAAAAAGCTTATATAATCTTTCTTTTTCCACCCGTATTTGTCTAACGAAAGAGCTAATGATACAGATTGCCACAAGCGGGAAAAAGAAGAACAGAACCATAATTTCATCCATCACTCCGCGATATCGGTAATCTAACATATGTATAAGTGAAGAATAAAACAAACAAAAACTCAAACTCAAGAGTACTAACATATTCTTATTACGCCACTCTTCTAGCGGATAGGGCTGAGGAAGCAGTATGATTAAAAGATCGTAAAATAAACTGTTAAAAAGGCACAGAAATGCGCTGAATAAAAACAAAATTATGAATTTTTCATACAAAACCGAAAGATTCATTCCAGAAATAAACAATGAGAAACATCCACTGGAAAACCATTCTGCCAATACGATACTAAGAGCAAGTTGCGCACAATTAAATACCGTCCTTTGCATAGGTAATCGGCGAAACAATTGGATACATAACATCACACCCACACACGAAACAACAGTTATATGCATTCCAAACTGCCAATTCATTGTATAAATAAGCGTAAGACTGAGTGTGATCCCCCCTCTCCAAATGCGGATAGGAAAATACTCAGTAATTCCCATAAACATAATTAACAACAAAAGTAGTATAAAATGGGAAGGCATTTCACTTAAAAATAAGGAAATGACAACAGCAATTAAACCAAGAAAAGAGATAGAATAAATATAAAAACTAGCTACTTTCTCTCTCATAGAAGTAAAATCTATCTTTTTCAAAACGATCCCTCCCTCAAAAAATTTATTACCATCATTATCTAATAAAAAACCGGCACTGGCAAAATGAGAATGTTCCCATTAGCCAATCACCGGTTGTGCACTGTCCCTTAGAAGGGGTGACACAATATTAGTATAAAACAGGACTCTCCATTCAGCTACCCATCAAATGTTATATTTGTAAATATATTCTATGTCTATCGTATAGAACTAAAGATGTATATGAAACAATTTCATAACAAAAAACTCCCTTCAACTAGACAGAGGGAGTTTCTTACACAATTATAAAACTTCGTTCACTAAATGATACATAAGGTGAAATATCATTTTATTTCTATATTCATTATAACGAAAAGATACATAACTAAACAGACTTGTAATAAAAAACCATAAAAATTAATATATGGTTATACAGTAATTTTTACTGTACGATGATTTTAAGAAATTCCCCTTAAAATCAACTTACTCACATACCTTTATACAGTAATTGTTCCCCAATTTCTGTATATCAAAAAACCTTTCATTCATTTGAAAGGTTTTTTTGAGCCTGTACATACTCTTCTTTCGTATTCACATTCATAAACCAATCTGCATTCGCTTGTACATCTTCTCCAGCAACATATTTCACATTACATTGTGATAAAAGCTGCCCCATACTTCTTTTCTCTTCTTGAAGTAAAGTGTAAATCTTCTCTTTCACACGGTTATGATACGCTGCAAGTAAAGGCTGTTTTCTTCCATTAATAATAGGTACAACCGCATCATACTCATCACTCGTTTGCTTTAATAAAATAAGAAACCACTCTTTTGAAACATTTGGCGCATCGCAAGGCATAATCACGTACCAATCTGCTTCGATATATTCCATTCCTGATACAATTCCAGCAAGTGGGCCGTTTCCTTTATAATGCGGAATATCTTCTATAACAGGAACTTGTACGAATTGCTCTACTCGCTCTTTTATATCGGAGTGACTAATGACTACAACTTCTTGCATCGCAGTTATCATCATTTTTAAAATATGCTCAATAAAAGTACTCCCTTGCCAGCTCGCCAACGCTTTCGGTTCACCGAATCTGCTCGACATACCACCCGCTAATACAATTCCAGCAAACTTACTCATTGGCGATGCAACTCAAATGTAATATGACCTAATTCCGGTAAAATTAACTTATTCATCGCAAGACGAACTGCTCCGCTAGACCCTGGCATTGAAAAGACAACTTTGCGCCCAATTGTACCGCCGATTGCTCTACTTAACATTGCGCTGCTTCCGATATCTTCTAAATAACTAATCATGCGGAACAACTCACCAAATCCGACAATTTCTTTATCTAATAGCACTGATACTGCTTCAATCGTTACATCACGTTTCGTAATACCAGTTCCGCCATTCGTTAATACAACATCAACGTCTTCCCTATGATAACCAGCTAACACAGCTTGCTGAATACTCTCTTTATCATCTTTTACAATTTCATAAACAGTAACGATATGCCCCGCCTCTTTTAACAGTTCATGTAATAGCTGGCCGCTCTTATCTGTCTCTTCCGTACGTGTATCGGAAATCGTCACGATCTTGCAGCGCACTTCTTTTGGCGCTTGTTTTTTATGTTCATTGACACTCATTTTTCATCTTCCCTTTCACTTTCTTGTAAAATTATGTATGAAGCAAATAATTCAACATGATACAATATAAGTATATTTATCCATATAAAGGAGTTTTTCGTGTTTTATAACATAAAACGATATGTACCTATTATACCATTCCTAATTATATTATCCCTTTTTCAATGCATCGCTTACGGGTTTGATATTATTTTTTTAAAATTGTATGTACTGATGCCTGATGGTGGTATTCGTTACTATTTGACTAGTACAGCCATTCCACTTGCCCTTGCCTATATAGTGGATTTTATTTTTAAGCGTTCTATTTCTAAATACGGAGGTCTAGCTATTATGGAACTTTATAAAAAATTAACAACAACATTCATCCTCTTATTCGTCGCTTCCATTACTGTTGGCTTTTCTCTAAAAGGAGCAATTCCATACGCTACATTAGTGAGCATTATATTTGCAACGTTATTTTTACTAAGCAGTGCATTTTGCGCGGGTAAAGCACGTCAAATGAAAGGTTGATTACATATGTTCCAGAAGAAACCGATCCTTTGTAAATCATGCGAAAAAGAAATACAAACGCATGAAAAAGCATGGATTTATATGCCATTTCCGACAAGCGGACTGACAAATATGAAAAAGTATATTGAGCTAGAAGGAAAAACATATTGTAATTCATGTATCCAAATAATAAGTAAAACAAAATAAAAAAAGCTTTGCGCTCACCGCGCAAAGCTTTTTTTCATATATTATAGACCAGCTTGCTCTTTTAAAGCTGCAGCTTTGTCTGTACGTTCCCATGAAAGATCTACATCAGTACGTCCGAAGTGGCCGTAAGCTGCTGTTTGTTTGTAAATTGGGCGACGTAAGTCTAGCATTTTAATAATACCAGCTGGGCGAAGATCGAAGTTGTTACGAACTAGTTCTACTAGTACATCTTCAGATACTTTACCAGTGCCAAATGTATCAACTGAAATTGATACCGGTTGTGCTACGCCAATTGCGTATGCAAGTTGTACTTCTGCTTTTTCAGCAAGACCAGCTGCTACGATGTTTTTCGCAACATAACGAGCTGCATATGCTGCTGAACGGTCAACTTTCGTTGCATCTTTACCAGAGAATGCACCGCCACCGTGGCGAGCGTATCCACCGTAAGTATCAACGATGATTTTACGTCCTGTTAAACCAGCATCACCTTGTGGTCCACCAATTACGAAGCGGCCAGTTGGATTAATGAAGAATTTCGTTTCTCCATCCATTAATTCTGCTGGAACTACAGCTTTAATTACGTGCTCTTTTAAGTCACGATCGATTTCTTCCCATGTAACATCTGGGTGATGCTGTGTAGAAATTACAATTGTATCCACACGTACAGGTTTACCATTTTCATCATACTCAACTGTAACTTGCGTTTTTCCATCCGGACGTAAGTATGATAATGTGTCATCTTTACGTACTTCAGTTAAACGGCGAGCTAATTTGTGAGCAAGCGAGATTGGAAGTGGCATTAATTCTTGTGTTTCATTACATGCGAAACCAAACATTAAACCTTGGTCTCCTGCACCAATTGCCTCAATCTCAGCGTCAGTCATTAGACCTTCGCGTGCTTCTAGCGCTTGGTCAACACCCATAGCGATGTCAGCAGATTGCTCATCGATAGATGTTAAAACTGCACAAGTTTCTGCATCGAATCCGTATTTTGCGCGTGTGTAACCAATGCCTTGAATTGTTTCACGAACGATTTTCGGAATGTCTACATAAGTAGAAGTCGTAATTTCCCCCGCTACCAATACTAAACCAGTTGTTACAGTTGTTTCACAAGCCACACGTGCATTTGCGTCTTTTGATAAGATCGCATCTAAAATTGAATCAGAAATTTGGTCACAAATTTTATCTGGATGTCCTTCAGTTACAGACTCAGATGTGAACAGATGACGTTTTTTTGTCATGTGGTAAACCTCCCTACAGTAATTGTATATATTGTACGGAACTCATCCTTAATTTGCCACAAACTGCGACATACATTTATTCTCCCACACAAGCATACAGAAAAACCTTTCCCACTTTACATAGAGGAAAGGTTTAATTTGCTACTTGCATACTGCTTTTTGCCCTTCGCTCTTATCGTTCGAGACCTGTAGCCTCGCACAGGTTTTAGCACCTATTCACCTGTATTTACCAATACAGATGAGGTTGCTGGGCTTCATCGGGCCTGTCCCTCCGCCAGCTCGGGATAAGAGAGTATCCGTCCCAACCTATACTAAAGAAATGATATTCATTTGTCAATTAATATTCACATTTTCCCGAAAGTTTTTCTCAATACGTATAGAATGAAATATTAATAAGGAAATCATACATTCACACAAACAAAAATAAATAAATAGTATACATTATTTATATAATTGTGTTATACTCTTGGTGGGGATTACGAGAAATATTTCATTAGATGAAAATGAAAATGAAAAGGATGGTATATAAATATGAGTACTGTGAATGTCCAAATTGGTTTACATGAATTATTGAACGGAAGCAATGCACAGATTCAATTAAGTGTTCCGCAATTAGTGGAAAAAGTATTAATGCGAAATGAAGGGAAATTAACTTCTACTGGTGCAGTTTCTGCTTCAACAGGAAAATACACAGGACGTTCTCCTAAAGATAAATTTATTGTGAAAGAAGCATCGGTTGCTGACAAAATTGCTTGGGGAGCAGTAAACCAACCGATTTCTGAAGAACATTTTAATAAATTATATACAAAAGTATTAGAATACTTAAAAGAAAAAGAAGAGTTATTCGTCTTCAAAGGATTTGCTGGCGCTGACCGTAACTATCGCCTACCAATTCAAGTTGTTAACGAATACGCATGGCATAATTTGTTCGTACACCAATTATTTATTCGTCCAACTGAAGAAGAATTAACAACTCACGAGTCAGAATTTACAATCGTTTCTGCACCGAACTTCAAAGCAGATCCAGCAATTGACGGCACAAATTCTGAAGCGTTCATTATGGTTTCATTCGAAAAACGTATCGTACTGATCGGTGGCACAGAGTACGCTGGAGAAATGAAAAAATCAATCTTCTCTATTATGAACTTCTTACTACCTGAACAAGATATTCTTTCTATGCATTGCTCTGCAAACGTAGGCGAAGAAGGCGACGTAGCACTATTCTTCGGTTTATCTGGAACAGGTAAAACAACATTATCTGCTGATCCAAACCGTAAATTAATCGGTGATGATGAGCATGGCTGGTCTGATAACGGCGTATTCAATATTGAAGGCGGTTGCTATGCGAAATGTGTAAACCTTTCTCATGAGAAAGAACCACAAATCTTCGATGCAATCAAATTCGGTTCAGTTTTAGAAAACGTTGTCATTAATGACCAAACACGTGTCGCTGACTATAACGATACTACTTTAACAGAAAATACACGTGCTGCATACCCTATGCATGCGATTGACAATATCGTACTGCCAAGTGTTGCTGGACATCCGAATACAATTATTTTCTTAACTGCTGATGCATCTGGCGTATTGCCTCCAATCAGTAAGTTATCAAAAGAACAAGCTATGTACCATTTCTTAAGTGGTTACACTAGTAAATTAGCGGGAACAGAGCGCGGCGTTACATCTCCGCAAGCTACATTCTCAACTTGCTTCGGTTCACCATTCTTACCACTTGATGCATCTCGCTATGCTGAAATGCTTGGTGAAAAAATCGAGAAACACGATGCGAAAGTATTCTTAGTAAACACTGGCTGGACTGGTGGCGAATACGGCGTTGGTAAGCGTATGAACTTAGGTTACACTCGTGCAATGATTCAAGCAGCACTAAGCGGTGAACTTGCAAAAGCTGAAACAGCAAAACACGACATCTTCGGTCTTGAAGTTCCACTTCACGTACCAGGTGTACCTGACGAAGTGTTAATGCCTGAACAAACATGGGCTGATAAAGATGCTTACAAAGTAAAAGCACTTGAACTTGCAAATGAATTCAAAGAGAACTTCAAAAAGTTCGAAAGCGTTTCTGAAGACATTATTAACTTAGGCGGTCCAATCGCTTAATTACAAATTTTCTGTTGAAATAACCCTTTACTCATATGAATAAGTGCTGTGTAACCGTAAAGTTTCGCGTACTCACCGACAAAACCCAATGCGGCTTAACGGTTACACACACTTACATAAAAAAGAAGCTTACGTGAAAACGTAAGCTTCTTTCTTTATATGTTTCATAAAAGGCTCTGACTGCTTTCATCCACCGCTAGATCCTCTATTCCAACTTAAACCAACTTTCAATTTATACACTTAGATTTTCACACATGCAAAACATAGCTTCGAACATATAAATTATATTTCTACTCACTACATCCTTCTGGTTTTACTCCGCATAGGGCTAAAATAGGCTCTGACCGCTTCTATCCCTCGCTGGATCCTCTATTCCAACTTAAACCAACTTTCAGTTCATATACTCAGATTTTCACACATGCAAAACATGGCTTCAAACATATAAATTATATTTCTACTCACTACATCCTTCTGGTTTTACTCCGCATGGGGCTAAAATAGGCTCTGACCGCTTCTATCCCTCGCTGGATCCTCTATTCCATCTAAAAAAGCTTTTTAGCTTTTTAGCTTTTTCTTCATCTTTTCGTTAATTCTTTCTCATCTTTCATGCTATAGTAGCCTAAATTAATAACGATTAAGAAATAACCGCCCATAATCCCTACTGCAAATGCCCACATAACCATATGATGCTCAATTTCGTACATAATAATAGCACCCAAAATGGCAGCGGCAAAACGATTAAACATACCGAGCGTCGGTGCTTTCGTCTTCTTTACAATGCTATCTCCAAGCTTCTCAATCCGTCTTCCTAAAAGCCAAACACAATACATACTTACAACAAGTCCAATTCCAGCACCTAAAAAATGCGCTGAAAATGGTGTTAACATCCATCCTAGCAACAAAATACCTAATAAATAATACGATTGAATTTTAAACGACCTTAATGACATACTAATCATGCTGTACTCCTCTTCATTAGTTTTTATCTATCCAACAACAGATTCCTTTCCAGTTCATACTACTGAAATCCATTTCACTCAAATTAAAAACAACATAAACACAATGTTTATGTTGTTTGAATGTTTTTAGAAAATAATATTATACAAGATTTCAAACGTCATATTCTCATAATTTGTGACGTTTTTCCAAACATTTTTCGTCCATTTATGAAAAAAGTGATATCAATCTATGAACATACGGATATGATGTAATGAGTACACAAATAAAGGGGGCGTCTAATGATTTATTTTTTAATGGCTCTCATCCATCTCATTGTCCCTGCACTTATTGGACTTTCATTGTATTGGTACACGAAAAATCATAGTATTTTCTATGCTGTCCTCGGTGTTCTTCTTCCAGGTATTATTCTTATTACACTCTTCCGTATTCCGTTTTTAAACTTAATTCCACTTATTACTGCGATCTTATTTCTCATCTTCTTACCAAAAATAAAAAAATAGGAAAGCAGATCACAGGTGATCTGTTTTCCTATTTTGATATAGGCTCCCCCGCAGTAGAATGCACTTTTACTTTCTCTGATTTCACAAACCATAAACCGAAAAAAATAATCATCCCGCCGATTATTTGTTGTAACGATACATATTCCTTTGCCCATACAGCTGCAAATAAAACCGCTACAAGCGGTGTAATATACATATATACCATCGTATGTGATGCTCCAATTTTTTGGATACCAACATACCACATCACTAAGCCGAATACTGTTACAAAGAAAATAGAATATAGTAAGGCAAATAGTGTCATTCCGTGTGTAATGTGAAATGGCATAACAAATATATGTGGACCACTTAACAATAAAAGCGGAATCGCTCCAACTAATGCCGACCATGCTGTAACACGTAGTGCGGAATACTTTTTAATTAATGGCCCTGCTAAAACAGGATAAAGTCCCCAACAGATCGATGTAATAAGTCCAATTCCATTTCCGTAAAAAGAACTAGCAAGTGAATGCCCCGCTACTAAAACTAATGCAGCACCAGTAAAGGCAATGATAGAACCGATGAACTTTCGAGAAGAAAACTTTTCTTGTTTCAAGAAAATCGCAAATACAGTTGTGAAAATTGGTGAAATAGAAATGAGTAAAGAGGCATTTGTAGCGGATGTATATTGGACAGTTTCCATAAATAGCGTTTGATACAGTACAATCCCTACAACGCTAACAATGATTAATCTTGGTATATCTTTTCGCTCCATGTAAAGCGACTTTTCAATAAAGAATGTAAGTAATAACAGTAGTGGTGCCGCAGCCATCATTCGAAGTGCGGTAAACTCAATTGCGGTAAATTCTAAAAGTCCGTATTTTGCAATCGTATAGTTAATACCCCAAATAATAACGACACTTAAAATTAACAACTCAATTCCCCATCTTCTCATGCGTATCCCCTCCGCAAATAAAATTATACAGAAAATTCAATCATATGTACATTTCATTATGTGAAAAAAATCCTCGTAATTGTATGGAGGCCCTTGCTTTGGCACATGAAATTATATCGACTTATCAACAAAAAAAGGTGGTTCCAAAACACATTTTGGAACCACCTTTCCTTTCCTACACTCGAACATGTAACTTCATATTTGGATTATAAAACTGGCTCGGGCTTTTCAACTGAAAAGTTCCTCCACCTTCATGCCAATCGACCGTTAACTTATCATCCATAAATACAAGCTTTGTACGATCTGCGATAAAGCTAAGTAGGCTTGATTCAATATCTACATCACGCTCATCTTTTTCTGCTACAGCTACTAAATCGATAATTCCGCTCATAACACAACCGCAACCTTCATTATCGTAAAATAACTTTATATATTTCGCTTCGTTCGGAATCGTGTCCATAATCTTTTTATATGCTGCTTCTGTTACAGTAACGTACATATGTTAATGTTCATCCTCTCTCGTATCATTCATATATTGTACCACTATTTTTCTTGAATTTTATATACAGAAAATTAAGACTAATGATACAATAACAATGGTAAAGGAGGCATCACAATGCCATCATTAAAAATGATAGAACAATCACTCAATCATTTATTCCAAATCGAAAAATACGGAAAAGACACTGCCTTTAGTCGATTTATCCCGGCTGTATATGATCCTATCAAATTTCCATGGCAACAATTTTTTGAAGAAAATTTTGTAGAGCTATTTAACGGTCTTATGATACGAGGAGCTGAAAATGTAAATAAAGTATTTTTGGCTGTCTTCCCTACCGATGACGTTCTTGAAGCATTCATTTCACAATCTGCGCCCGGTGATTTACTCTTTATGCACCATCCAATTGTAATGGAGTGCGGTGATCCGCTTGGAAAATCAGGTCGTGGTTTTGTTCCCATTCCAGAAAAATATTTGCAGGCGATAAAAGAAAAACACCTTTCTATATATACATGTCACGGTCCAATGGATTTTCATCAAACGTATGGAACGAGCATTTCAATTGCGAAAGCATTAAATGCTCATGTAGTTGACGGCTTTGCATATGGAGGACCAGAACACGAACCAGTTGGCCTTATTTGCGAAATAGATGAAACATCAACAGAAGCACTCCAAAAGCGTCTAAAAAATCTCTTTCATATTCCTTACACAGACTTCGAAGGTAAACAACATGATTCCATCCAAAAAATTGCAATTATCGCTGGATGTGGCGATGTCGTCTCTTTAATGAAAGAAGCAGAAGAAAAAGGTGCGGAAGCATATATCACAGGAGAAATCCATTGCCATATCGACAATGATTACGGTAAACATAAATACTCGCTCATTATGGATTACGTAAAAGAAACGAATATGTCACTCATCGGTGTGTCACACTCTGCCTCTGAATATTTAGTGAAAAAGACATTGATATATGATTGGTTTAAAGAGCATTTTGATATGGATGTTATTTTCGTTCCGCAGGAGAAATGGTGGTTATAAACTCTTATATAAAGTAAATCTTTAATCAAAGATGTTCTGTCTATACTAATCAAAATTTTATTGACCTCAAATAGGGAGATAAAAAGGGAAATCACTCTCAAACAAGTAATTTCCCTTTTAAAATTTCACCATTATATCGGCAACATAATGTTAACCGTCGTTCCAACCCCAACTTCACTTTCAAAACTCATCTTACCGTTGTGGTCTTTAATAATTTTTTCTGTGACCACTAATCCTAGGCCTGTTCCCGTTTCTTTCGTTGTATAAAAAGCTTCATTTAACTTCGGAAGTTTATCTTTGGGAATACCGCAACCTTCATCTTTCACTTGAACAATGATCCCATCTTCTACGGTAACTTTAATCGTAATCGTTCCGCCAATTGACATGGATTCAATCGCATTTTTAATTAAATTAAAAAATACTTGTTTTAATCGTTTTTCATCGCATGTGATTGACGGTATGTCTTTACTGTAAATACCTTGTATGTGTACCCCTTGTTCTAAAGCGGGTTTGCCCATCACTTGAATAACGTAAGAGATAATTTCTTGTATATTATGAGTTTCTGATTCTATCGAGTTAGATTTCTCAAGCCCACTAAGTTCTGTAGCAATTGTATGAATTCGATCTACCTCTTGTTTCATAATATCACTATAAATCTTATCTTCTGGATATTTGTTCGCTTGCTTATTCACAAGTTTTTTCAAATTTGCTAGAGGTCTTCTAATTTTATAACCAATAACTGTCGCCATTTTCCCAACAGTTGCTAATTTTTCTGTTTGTTTTATTTCTTTATCCATCATCTCAAGCGTACGAACGTAAGACTGTAGTCTCAAAAATATAATCCAACATATAATAGCAAGTACGCTACATAATGCCATTGGGATTAACACGAGAGGAGATTGAATAATGATCCCTATAAGAACGTACTTCCCAACAAGTACCCCTGCAACTAACCAGAAATATCTTTTACTCATAAAGATTGGTGCAAAGAAAATAAAAAATCCTTCTACTATATTTCCACCATCAAACTCAGCATCGCTACCATAGTAAATCATAATATTATGGATAAAATCTAACAGATTATATCCAATTAGAATCATATACTTTACCACAAATGGATTCTTCCATTTCATAAAATATATTCCGGTGCAAAATAAGATTACCATCAAAACATAAAGCCATAAACCTAAACCATCTTCAAATTCTCCTACCCCTTCTTGTTCTGCTCCTATTAAGGGTACGATAAATTCATAGGCAAGATCATACACAAAAAATATAATAAAAAATAAGCTTAAAAATGATTTGAGCGCCTTTATCTCTTCATTTTCAAATATATAGTCTTTATTCATATGGTAACTCCTAGCTTTTCCTCTACCTGTATTTCATTATTTCCATACTTTTTTGGGAGAAAAATGTCTATTCTCGTTCCAATATTTCTTTCACTTGAAATACGTAATTCACCAAAGTGCTCGGTAACAATTCGCTTGGCCACCGTCAGCCCCAGGCCGATTTTATCGTGTTTTGTTGTATAGAAAGCCTCTGTAACACGAGTTATATATTCTTCCTTAATTCCATAGCCATTATCGATTATACTGATCATTACATAATCTTGATTTTTATTTTCTATTCGTAAATCTAATATTCCGCCTTGCTCCATTGCCTCCAGAGCATTTTTTATAATATACATAACTACGCCTTTTATTTTTCGTTCATCACATTCAACTTCTATCTTTTTTTCTTCTACATTAGAAATAAGTTGAACATTTGACTCACACATTTTTTCGCGAAAAGTTGTTGCTGCTTGTAATACAATCTCTCCTACATCATGTTGCTTATAAACAGAAGGTTTGTATGTAGCAACTTCCATCAATTCACTAATCATATTATTCATATTTTCTATTTCAAGAATCATTCGTTTATAAATTGGATCTTCCTCATGCTTCTCTCGCTGTAATTGTGTAAATCCTTTTAATGAAGCGAGTGGGTTTTTAATTTCATGTCCAACTGTCGCAGCCATTTTTCCGATCACTGCTAGTTTTTGTGATTCACCAGCAATCTTAATGCTTTCCTGTACAGCTGAAAGATATTGCAAAAATCGATTTAAAATGATGTATGCTGCTATTAATACAAGTGTGTACATAATAATAAACATAAACGCTTTTACTTCCTCTAATACAAATAAATAAATCAAATATTTCCCTATAATAGCCGCCAGTAAGCACACAAAATATTTTTTATTTAAAAATATAGGTACAAAGAAAATGAGAATAATTTCTATTACATTCGTCCCATCAAATGCCACCTTATTATAAATCATATACAAAAGTATATTAGCGATTTCTATCCCTATGTATACGAGGATCCCAGCGTATTTAATAAGATTTGCTTTCTCTTTTTTTATTAAGTATATATTCACGCACAGTATTGCTACTCCGCATATAGCTTGCCACATTTCTCGATGCCAATTTTCCATTGGGGCTTTATTTTCTAATAGGATTGCATAAAGAACTTGGTATACAACAACAATGACAGATAGCACCCATAAAAAGATTTTTGCATTCCTTTCTTCTTCTTTATATGATAGAAAACTTTCTCTCACTTCAACACCCCTTCAAAATAATATCTCGAAGAATACCATTTATTATAATAAATGATTTTCATAGACAAACAAAGATAAATCGAACATTTGAGGAAAATCATCCCAAAATAGCAATATCTTCAGGCTATATGTACGCATAAAAACTTTAAACAATAATACGTATATTATGGGAGGTGTTTTATATGGACGGCAAAGAAAATAAGAAGACCGAACAGCTCGAATCCTTTACACGTAATAATGAAGGAAAGGAAATGACAACAAATACAGGTGTTAAAATTTCAAATGATGAAAACTCTTTAACCGTCGGCGATCGTGGCCCTACCCTTCTAGAAGATTTCCTTATGCGAGAAAAGCTTTCTCATTTTGATCGTGAACGAATTCCTGAGAGAGTCGTTCATGCACGAGGATACGGCGCACATGGTGTTTTCGAGCTATATGAATCTTTAGAAGAACTAACAATGGCAAACTTTCTACAAGACCCTTCAAAAAAAACGCCGCTTTTCGTTCGTTTCTCTGAAGTAGCCGGATCAAAAGGTGCAAATGAAACGAATCGCGATGTAAGAGGGTTCGCTGTTAAATTTTATACAGAAGAAGGCAATTTTGATTTAGTTGGTAATAACATCCCGATATTTTTCATTCAAGATGGCATTAAATTTCCCGATCTTATCCACGCTCTTAAACCCGAGCCACATAATGAGATTCCACAAGGACAAACAGCTCACGATACGTTTTGGGATTTTATCGCCAATAATCAAGAATCAGCTGCGATGATGATGTGGATTATGTCCGACCGTACGATTCCACGAAGTTTCCGAATGATGCAAGGGTTCGGTGTTCATACATTCCGCTTAGTGAATAAAAATGGAAAGTCCCGTTTTGTAAAATTTCACTGGAAACCGAGGCTCGGTTTCCATTCATTAATTTGGGATGAAGCTCAAAAATTAGGCGGTGCTGATCCAGATTATCATCGCCGTGATTTGTGGGAAAATATTAATGCTGGAAACTATCCTGAATATGAACTTGGCATTCAAATTTTAGAAGAAGAGGATGAATTTAAATATGATTTCGACATATTAGATGCAACGAAAATTTGGCCCGAAGAAGATTTTCCAGTTAAAATCATCGGAAAAATGACGTTAAATCGTAACGTCGATAATGTATTCGCCGAAACAGAACAAGTTGCACTACATCCCGGAAGTATCGTCCGCGGTATTGATTTTACCAATGATCCTCTCTTACAAGGTAGACTCTTTTCTTACACTGATACACAATTAGCACGCGTTGGTACAAATTATCAAGAGTTACCGATTAATCGTCCGGTATGTCCTTTTCATAATAACCAAAGAGATGGCGCTTCTAAATATATAATCGATAAAGGAAAAGTTGCTTACCATAATAACTCCTTAGCAAATAATTCTCCTTACACTGTGCCTGGGACAAAAGGCGGTTTCGTTACATATCCTTCTACTGTATCTGGGCATAAAACGAGAGAAACAGCCGCTAGTTTCAAAGACCATTTCTCTCAAGCTCGTTTATTTTGGAATAGTATGAGTCACGTCGAAAAAGTTCATATTATGCAAGCCTTCTCCTTTGAATTAGGAAAAGTTAAAAGTAAATCTGTCCGCCAACAAGTCGTAAATATGATCGGTCATATTAGTACAGAATTAGCCACATTAGTAGCCGAAGCAGTCGGAGCAAAAGTCCCAAATGTTCAAGAGTCCAACGTTACAACGGTCTCTCCAGCACTTAGCATGGCAAATACGACATTTAGTCCGAATACATTACGAGTAGGTATCATCGTTGCAAACGGATATGATGGCCAAAATGCACAATATATAATAAATCAATTGAAGCAAGTTGGCCTTCAACCAGTCATTATTTCTGAAAAACTAGGCACAGTGCAAGGAACACAAAATGTACAGTGGGAAGTAAATGATACTTTCCTAACCGGATCTCCACTTCTTTACGACGGTCTCCTTCTTATTGGTGGCAAGATGGATGATCATTTTCTTAATAAAGCAAGTTCATTTGTCGTAGAATCATATAACCACTTTAAACCAATTGGTGCTTTTCAAAATGGTTCTACTATTATTCAATCTTTACGTATTGAAGGAAAGCCTGGTGTCTTAACAGAATCAGCCCCTACACAACTTGCGAATGAATTTATTAAAGCGATGACAAAACAACGCTTTTGGGATAGAGCATTTTAATACACATAAGGGGGATACTACATGTTTGTTACGGTCGAGAAAGATGTGCATATTTTTGTGCAAGACGTTAATCCCGGTCCTGGTAGTAAAACTGTTTTTTTCGTCCATGGCTGGCCTTTAAATCATCAAATGTATCAATATCAACTCAATGTTTTACCACAGCATGGCTTTCGCTGCATCGCCATGGATATACGTGGAAATGGTCAATCTGATAAACCGTGGACTGGTTACACATATGATCGCTTAGCCGATGATATCGCGATTGTTCTAGAAGCACTCCAAGTAGAAAACGCTACGTTAGTCGGTTTTTCAGTCGGTGGTGCTCTTTCTATTCGCTACATGTCCCGCTATAATGGTCGCCGCATTTCTAAGCTCGCTTTAATTGATGCGGTCTCTCCTTCATTCGTTAAAAATCAAGAATCCCCTTACGGTGTATCAAAAGAACAAGCAGATGCGCTCATTAATCAAATGTATGCAAATTTACCAAAGTTTTTAAGTGACGTATCTTTATCATTTTTTAATAGAAACTTAGGGGCTGCTACGTTAGAATGGTTTTCTTATCTCGGTATGCAGTCCGCTTCCTATGCTCTCATCAAAATTTTGCAAGCAGCTGCAAACGAAGACGTAACGAAAGATTTAAGCAAAATTAAAGTTCCGACAAAAATATTTCACGGCGTTCACGATCAACTTATCCCGTATAAAAGTGCTGAGCTTACGCAAAAGCGGATTAAAAATGCACAACTACATGCTCTGACAAATAGTGGCCACGGCTCCCCAATCGATCAAGCAGATGAATTAAATACGGAACTTATAAAATTTTTAAATTCATAGTCCCGCTGCAGTAAAAAAAGAATTTGCCCTTACAGCAAATTCTTTTTTCTTAACTACCTTTTTCTATCGATTTAGACGATACCGGAATGAACAAAGCTTTATCTATTTCTTTCTTTTCCTTTCCTTGTTCATATGGCTCATTCTTTGTCTTTTTATCTATAGAATATAAGCCTCTACCTTGCTCTTTCTTTATTCCTTTAATCATTAGATGTAAAACGAATATAGAAACAGTAAAGAATAGTAGTGGCGCAATGACAATCCATGGTGCCGCTAAAAATTCATTTTTGTATAGACCAATTAACCCAGCCCATTCATTCGTAAGTGAGTATGGTTTCCTCGTATCATAATCTATACCTCGTCCCCCTATTAAAATCCCAAAAAACGCTAGATGAATTAATAACGTAAATAATTGAACAAACTGTTGTAAAAAAAGAACGACAAGAATTTCTTTTAAATACAACCATATATGCTTTCTAATAATCCGGAACCTTGAAGCACCTAATATTTTCGAAGTAGTAACAAACTCATTTTTCATAAATAAATTGATTTCTTGATTCACATAAAGAATAACAGCTGGCAGTAGCGCAAAACAAAGAACAGTAAACTGCTTTATAATGATATCTATATTAAATCCAGTTAATTCACTGTGCAACATGATTGGAAACATCCACAAAATCGCCCATAGCACTGTCGGGATAAAGAAATACACTTTACATATTTTTTGAAATAAATTTTGTACGATAGATGGTGTATGAGCTAATGCTACACCTAATATCGTACCGAGAAACACTTGTACAACACATATGCCAAATACGAATAAAATAGTAAACTTCGCCCCTACTAATAATTGAAAAAACAAATTAAAACCGTTACGATCTGTACCGAGCGGTGGTATTGTAAGTGGACTAAACGGAGCGGCCCCAACAACATTCCCACTCTCATCTCTCATCCAGATTGTCTTACCCGTATATAAATCCTTACCAAACCACGTAATAAGATAACTAATTACAACAATCCCTACAAAGTACAGGACACCAAACAAAAAACGTTTGGAGCGAAAGTTTCTATATATCATGAGAAGCCCCTCCTGTAATACGATTTACTCGGTAATGTATAATGGCAAATAGAATATAGAATGGAACAAATAATAAAAGAATCCACCATGCCATCGTTAAAGGGTTTAAAGTGCCTGCCCTTACTAAGAAAGACATATATCCCGTAATATTAAAAGCTCCCTCTACCATTAAAAGGCTTGAAATCATGAATAAAAAAAGTGGCTGTAAGTGATTTAACAGGTGGTACATAATATTACGTAATAAATGCACATACAGTATATATTGATTACTAAACCCTTTCGCACGAGCAAATTCCACATAAGGCTTATTCTTCTCTTCCATTAAAAATAAAACGATAATACGGAAAAAATGCAGAGTTGGGACGATAGTCATACAAAGAATAGGTAAGAAATAGGCACGTTCATCATTAAACGCATAAATAGTAACGAGGCGATATCCTGTCTGTTTATACAACCATACAACGAATAATTGCAAACTAAAAAATAATAATAAATCTGGAACTGATTCTACTAAAATTAAACAACTCTCAATCCCCTTTTTAACTTTAGAGGAAACTAATAAGTATACGAATGAAAGGCTAATTGAAAACATAATTGTTAAACAAGTAGCAATTAAAAGAATGGTCATAGAATACGTATAAGGTTCAATAATTCGTTCAAAAAAAGGAATTGACTGCATAGTGTTTGTATCAATATGTGCAATATCCTTTGGCGAAGCTAATCTCTCTAAATATGTAATAAAATCAAGACTATTCCCTAAAAACAAAGAGAATGGTAAATAACTTACAGTAAGAATAACTGCGATACTAATAAGAAATTCTACTATTTTCCCACCCCAAAAACTTTTCAATATTCCACCTCTTTTTAGACTTTTTTAATGTACTCCTTATTTTAATTGATTTTTCTGATAATTAAAACTATATATGGAAAGTACTTTCAAAAAATCAAACTTTTAACTGGAAATTAGATAGGTTTACTATAGCTCTTTAATCAATAATTTCAAAAGAGGTGATAATTCACACATTTCTCACAAATCAATAAATAATACGATTACATTTTCATATATACTAAAGGCACAGGTAATACTCCCTAAACCCAGCTTGTCTGTTTACCCCGTTAAATCCTATAAAAAAGAACTTGTACTATGGTACAAGTTCTTTTTGTTTCCTCTATTTAAAGAGCGTTTCTTTACTATACTGCTTCCCAGCGAGCAAATCATATTGGATCATTTTATACTGCTCTAACATGTCTTCTTGTTTCTTTGTTAAATGTATCTCTTCTCCATCTTTATTAACCTTTAATTCATCTCTAAGCACCGGTATTTCTTTGTGCATTTCTGATAAAAATTGATAGTACGGTGATTTATTTAATCCTGCATAATCAAAAACAAGATTAGAAAAATAAATTGGACTTACTAAACCTAAATTGTCATTTGGCAAATCAAAATTTGCATACATTAGCAATGGTGTTTCTGCCATAGCTAATCTTTCACTTACAGTTTCTTCATTCTCTATATATCCTGCTTCTTTATAAATAGACTTATTAGTCCCTAACAAAGGCAAATGGTCTCCAAAGAAAACTACTAAAGTAGGTCTTTCTAGATTATCTAGCTGCTCTATTAAATATTGCAGCGCTTCATCCGACAATCTTACGCCTTCCGTATATGCTTCTAATTCCGCCTTCGATTCCTCTTCTGTTAATCCACTAATCTCTATTTTATTTTCACCAAACATATTTTCCTTATATGGAAAATGATTTTGCATCGTCACCGCATGAATAAACGTCGGTTGTTTTCTCTTATTTAATTCATCTATTATTTCTTTACTCATAGATAAATCACCAATATTGTCTCCAACTACTTCTGTGTTTTTCATCGTGTCTTCTGCATTAAAATGATCAAATCCCAATGTTTTATATACATCGTCTCTTTTATAAAACGATCGATTGAAAGCATGAATGGCACTTGCGTAGTACCCTTGTTTTTTCAATTCGCTTGCAATAGATGGAATTTCTTTCTGACTCGGAATGGCTTGTTGATATGGTATAGAACCAGGCATTAAGAGACTCATCGAGTAACCTGTTAATGCTTCAAATTCTGTATTCGCTGTATTTCCTCCAAATGTAGGGGATATCGTTTGTCCCCCTGGAAAATTCTCTATATAATGATGTAAATTCGGCACTGGATCTTCGCTAAATGAAAGATTCGTTAATTTTGTCGGATCCCAAAAAGCTTCACTCATAATAAATATAATATTCGGCTTCTCTACCTTTTTTTGTTCTCCTGTATTACCGCCATATGTTTTCTCTATATCCGTTGCAATACGCTGCATATTTTCCTTTGAATATCCCTGTGGTTCTTCGATGACTGTCGTATCTAAGTTACTTAAAAAACCTATAACAAAACCATTCACCTGATAATTTGTAGTTTGATTCCACGCACGAATGTCTACCCCACCTTTTTGAAACCAATTATTCATAAAGGTATTAGGATAATTACTATATGCATACACCATAAACGCAGATCCGCATACTAAAATAATCCTTATAATAATATGAGATTTTATAATTGGAATATACTTCCGTATATACATAACTATAAATATAATCAACCCAATACCAACTATTACGAGAAACATATTCCAAAAACTGAAAGATTCCATAACCATCGGTATAACGGAATCCATATGAGCAATCTGTGTGAAATCAGACGGATAAAACGGATCTCCTCTAAACATAATCTTAAAATAGTTCACAAGCACAAAAATAAGTAAGACTACACTAGTTATCGTTGTACTTAAGAAAATTCTTCCAAGCAAACTATACACAAAAATATATACCATATAAATAAACAATAGACTTAACATATACTGTCCATGTTGTAAATAAACCCACGTATTTACTAAAAGAAGGTTCATATCTTCCTGTATCATGATATACATCCAGTTCATTGTATGTGCAATTAAAAATAATACGATGTAAACTCGAATAGCTGGCCTAAGCCTATGGCTAATGCCTTTATGTAAATGAATGGCGTATAACAGTACTCCCCACAAAACAATAATGAGTATACTGAGTTGTATTTTCCCATCCAAAAATCCTTTCATTCTCTCGAATTCGAAAGAACTTAGCATGACAAAAAACAACGTTTCTAAACAAATTGCCCACATTCCACTAAGAATGATTGAAATTAATAAGTTCTTTTTCGGTTGCTGAGCCGAAAAACTAAAATGAAATTCATCTCTTCTTCGTCGTTGTGTTAAAACATTAAAATGCAATTTATTCCCTCTTTCCTTTACCCCTTCGCCTCGCATCAGCAAACATATTGTCCTATACAAAATACCATATTTGTATGCAGTTCGTCTCACCTTGTGTTTGTATGCTACACATGTACCCTTAATTTCCCCTTAGAAATAACACTTTTTCTTCTCTAAATTCTACTAACATAAATGAACTATACTTCATACAAATATTGCTATAAGAAAAGAACCCGTCCACTGACAGGTTCTTTTTCATTCTAACAGACATTTGTGCATTCATTTTATGAAAGAATATACCGATACTTTCCATATAATACATACGAGTACTATACATACAAAATCAAAAAAATATAATCTCGGCCCTTTTTTCATCGTCATATCTAACCACATATGAACCCACTTTACTTCCTTGTATTTATGAATATTTTTCTTTGCAAATTGGTAACTAAGAAATTGCATCATGAAAAATCCAACTATAAACATGAACAATAGAGTGAGAAAATCACTCGCGAAATTCCTACCTATTTTTGCAGCGCTTTTTCAACGATATGGTTCTTCAAAACCCACTCCTCAAACTGTGCACTTCCAAATTCCCAGCTTAAATCACGAGCATGTACAGAAAAAACGTAATAACCGGCATATTCGTCCATAAACCTACCTGTCTCTACCTCGTTGTTCTGAATACCATATACCCCAAAATTAAAATACACATCCCATACGTCTTCATGCTTCCTCTTATAAGCGATCGATTCCATATCACATTCTGTTCCAAAATAATCAAGATGTAAATGTACGCTATCATCGTATTCGTACTCCATTTTATCACCCCTTATATGTGTACTTCTTTATCACCCAAAAAATTCCTGCTATCTACACTCACATATGGGCACTTACCTACATATCATGCTTGTAGATTGACTTCTAGGAGGTGTCATATAGTGAAAAAATTAATAGCTATGTTTTGCATCATGTTGTTAGCTGTTTTTACATTCGCTGCTTGTAGTAGCACAAAAGACAATAAGAAAGAACAAACTCAAAACATTCGCGTTGGCGAAGTTACCCATTCTCTCTTCTATGCCCCGTTATATGTCGGGATTGAAAAAGGATTTTTTAAAGATGAAGGATTAAATATTGACCTACAAACAACAGCTGGTGGAGATAAAACGATGACTGCCCTATTATCTGGCGGTATTGATGTTGCTCTTGTCGGTTCTGAAACATCTATTTACGTTCATCAACAAGGAGCAAAAGATCCTGTCATTAACTTCGCACAGCTCACACAAACAGATGGAACATTTTTAGTTTCCCGAAAAAAATTAGATTCTTTTAATTGGAATGACGTAAAAGGTGTTACGTTTTTAGGACAGCGTAAAGGCGGCATGCCGCAAATGGTTGGAGAATATGTTTTAAAGAAAAATGGCATCGATCCTCATAAAGATACGAACTTAATTCAAAATATCGAGTTTGCTAATATTGCAAATGCCTTCTCATCTGGTACAGGGGAGTTCGTGCAGCTCTTTGAACCAACTGCAAGTATACTCGAAAAAGAAGGAAAAGGTTATATCGTCGCTTCGTTCGGAAATGAATCTGGTACTGTCCCTTATACAACGTTCATGGCAAAAGAAAGTTTCTTAAAGAAAGATAAAGCTGCTGCTGAAAAGTTCACACGTGCACTCTATAAAGCACAGCAATGGGTTGATACACATAGTCCAGAAGAAATTGCTGATGCCGTTTCTCCACTCTTTAAAGACACTTCAAAAGACATTTCAGTGAAAGTAATTGAGCGTTATAAAAAGCAACATTCTTATGCGACAAATCCGCTATTAGATGCTGAAGAATGGAAACAGCTCCAAACGATTATGAAAGATGCTGGCGAATTACAAAAAGAAGTCCCACATGAAGCGCTCGTCAATACGAAAATTGCCGAAAGCGTTATTAAGAAATAGAGGCGAAGTGTATGAGTTTTTTACAAATACGTAACGTTTCTCATTGCTTTTTCGCAAAAGAGAATGCCAAACTGATTCTCGAAGATATGAGCTTACAAGTGGAAGAAGGGGAATTTATTTCTATACTCGGTCCAAGTGGTTGCGGGAAAACGACGCTTCTCTCGATTATCGCAGGGCTACTTAATCCAATTGAAGGTATCGTCTTTTTAGATGGTGAACCGATTACAACGAAAACCCCATCTATGGGATATATGCTTCAGCAAGACTACTTGTTTCCTTGGAAAACAATTGAAGAAAACATTATGCTTGGGCTCCATATTCGCAAAATTTATGATGAACAGACGAAAGAACATACTTTACAGCTTTTGAAACAAGTCGGTCTGCATGATGTAGAAGCGCAATATCCTCGTGAATTATCCGGTGGTATGCGTCAACGCGCCGCCCTCGTTCGTACGTTAGCAACTGATCCGAAGATTTTATTGTTAGATGAACCATTTTCCGCTCTCGATTATCAAACGAAGTTGAAACTAGAGGATCTCGTCTTCACATTACTACGTAACTATAAAAAAACGTCACTCCTTGTAACACATGATATTGAAGAAGCAATCGCGATGAGTGACCGCATTTATTTACTTCAAGCGAACCCTGGAAAAATTGCAAAAACATTTATCGTCCCGGAAAGTATTCGTTCCTTATCACCGTTAGAAGCACGCCACCACTACGACTTCCCAGCCCTTTTTCAAGATATATGGAAGGAGCTGGAACGCCTTGGATAATATAAAACAACTGCATGAACAGTTTCGGAAAAAAGAACGCAGGCGCGCATGGTTAGCACGCTCTTTGCAGCTTTTACTGCTCATTCTTTTCTTTGCACTATGGGAAATAGCTAGTAAAAAAGAATGGATTGATCCTTTACTATTTAGCTCTCCTTCAAGTATTTGGGATCTCTTCCTTAATAAATGGAGTGACGGTTCTCTTTGGATTCACATATGGACGACATTACTTGAAACGGGAATAGGTTTCATTCTCGGAACAGTACTCGGGGCTATCATCGCAACTTTCCTTTGGTGGATACCACTTCTAGCCCGCGTACTTGATCCCTATCTCGTCGTCTTAAACGCAATGCCCAAAGTAGCACTTGGCCCTATTATCATTGTTATTTTCGGTCCAAATATTTCATCGTCTATTGCAATGGGCGTAATCATTTCCATCATTATTACCATCCTCGTTATTTACAGTGCATTTCAAGAAGTCGATTCTAACTATATAAAAGTGATGGACACATTTGGCGCAAATAAATGGCAATGTTATAAGCAAGTTATACTCCCCTCATCGTTCCCTGCCATTATTTCAACGCTAAAAGTAAACGTTGGATTGTCATGGGTCGGTGTTATTTTCGGTGAGCTTCTCGTGTCCAAACAAGGACTTGGCTATTTAATTAGCTACGGATTCCAGGTCTTTAACTTCACACTCGTCTTACTGAGTGTACTACTCACATGTGTCCTCGCAACACTGATGTATGTATTTGTCGAGGCATTTGAAAAACTTCTAATTGGAAAACGCAAAAAAAGCTGACTTAAAGCGATACACTAGAGTCAGCTTCTTTCCTCTTTCTTTTATCATTTATCACACATCTTTGTTTCATTTGTAACATTTCCATTTGCAACCGTAACTGTATGGAAACAATCTTTCACACGTACTGTAACGACATTATCTTGTCGATCTATCACATGATAATCATTGAACTTTTTATTTAATGCACTACGAATTTGCTCCCCTTCAAAAATCGGAAAACTGTGAGACATTACCCAAATGAGACTGAGACCAGCAACAGCAAGAATCGTTTTCATACGTTTCATTACCTCCTCGAGAGTAAACTTATAGCCCCTACAACACGCGCATTATAATTGTGTCTAAATTGTGACGTTTTTATACTAATTCTATTTTTTAGTGCCAGTTCCTTCTTCCTTCTCAATAAAAAGACAGAATTTTCAATTTTATTAACAAAAGAAAAAACGCAAAGATTTGGACGTCTTCGCGTTTTCGTTTCATCACTCATACATATATCGAGCATATAACTTGCATTAGTATCTACTTTATTGTTCTATCGTTTTTGAAACATCGTATAATCCCGATAATACTTCTGCTCTCATTTTGACAAGCTCAGGGAATTGATAGAAGAAGGCAATTTTCTTATACTTTAACGCTGTTCCTTCTTTCACTTCTTTTGAATCCTGTAAAATAAACGCTGTAAATGTATCTGCGATATCTTCTGCTACATTTGTTGTTCCGTATTCGGACACAAACTCATCTTGTCTCTCCTTGAAAAATTGCATTTGAGCTTCTTCACTTTCTTCCACTTTCTTCTCTGTCCACTCTTGCTCAATTTGTTTCCAGAAAGAATTATGAAATTGATTAATATAAGAACTCTCTTTCGCACATCCTTCTTGTAAGAAAAGCGATTTACATGTATTTTGGTATGATGAAATATCTTTATCTTCTTCAAAAGCCTTTAAGTACTTTTCATTAACTGGTATTTGTTTATGCCCTAATGTTAACACGTGAGCCGTCTCATGAATTAATGTTTTCATCACTTCATCGATATTTACTGCAGAATCAAGCGTATCTAAACTAAGAACCCATTCTTTCGGATATTCCATACTTGGCATAACATGGGCCACAATTCCGTCGTAACCGTCTGTCATCATATCGAACTCTTTTATATCACTGCGATATTTAGCTGGAATAAGAGTGCTATACATGTCCCATAACGATTCATGGTACCCTCTATCTTGGCGTTGTTGTAGTACCTCTTCTTTCGCTTCTTTATCTTCAGCGAATACTTTATTTAAACGTTTCCGTTCTATTTTTTCAAAATAAGGATCTACAATTTCATCACCATCAATATAATAAGAAGCTAAAAAGAAATAATTTTCATCATCGTCTTTTTTCTGCTCTGCTTTTTTCATATCGTTATTTGTAGTATGTTGCTCCGTTACATCCTCTTCTGACACTTCTGGTACTTCAAGTTCTGAAAGTCCATCTATCTTTTTATATACTTTTTGGAGCATTTTATCGCCTATTTCTGTACATTCTTCTGTCGTTTCGCACACATCTTTCTTCTCTCTTTTCAAAGTTTGCTCCGCCATATCACATCCGGCGACTAAACCAATTGAAATTATAAAACATGTTAACTTTCCATACAATTTTTTCATTTAAACCTCCGTCATTACAGCCTACAAAAATATGATAATCATTTTCTGACGAATATGCGATAATTATTTGTAAAAGCTTTGAGGAGGTTACATATGATTCATGCTGTGCTATTTGATTTAGATGGGACACTATTAGATCGACGACAATCTTTAGAGCGATTTATTCATGACCAATACAATCGCTTTTCTCTTCATTTTATGAACATTGAACAATCCGAGTATTGTTCTCGTTTTCTCGAACTCGACAACAATGGCTACACCTGGAAGGATAAAGTATATGCTACTCTCATTGGCGAATATAACATTACCACTTTAACACCAAAGCAACTGCTGCACGACTACATTACAAATTTTCAATATCATTGTATTCCTTTCCCAAACATGCATGAATTACTTCAACAATTAACAAAACAACGCATTAAAATCGGCATTATTACAAACGGCTTTACTAAATTTCAAATGAGTAATCTCAGTGCTCTGAACCTACATACGTATACAAACACCATTCTCATTTCAGAAGCTGAAGGAATGAAAAAACCACACCCTGACATTTTCAAACGAGCTTTGCAACAACTCAACGTAAAAGCAGAAGAATGTCTTTATGTTGGAGATCATCCAGAAAATGATGTACTTGGTTCTGAACAGATAGGAATTCATGGCGTTTGGAAGAAAGATTCGTTTTGGAGTGACTTTGAGCATTCACGTATGGTGGATGATTTACTGGAGGTTCTCTCGTTTTTAGGGGCAGAGATCAAAACAAACCAATAGTAAAAGGAGGCTTCGTTTCTCGAACGCCTCCTCTTCCTTTATTATTCATATACTGTAAACTGTGGTTTACTCGGATGATCTTTAACTAGCGCATCATCTGGAAACTTTGAAACTTTTTGATATAGGGCAATATCACCGATACAACCCGCTGTTAATAAAATTCCTAAAAATGAGAGTGGCTCCAGATTCATAGCTAATCCCAACACAATTGGCAAAATTCCAGTCGGTAAAAACGGTAACATTAATACTTTCTTCATTTGCTTTACTGTAATTTCTTTTTTAGAATGCGCATATGCAACACCTAATTTCCAATTGACACCCCATTTTAGTTCACTCCACGGAACACCGCCGATATAGCGAAACCCTATTAAATGTATCGCTTCATGAATACAAATGAGAGCAAGCATTGCGATAATAAAAAGAAACATAGTTGGTAACGTAATTTCAAATTGAACACCGCCTGAAAGAAGCGCATGCAAAAAACTAATTCCAAATGCCAAAACAAATATTATAAGAAATGCATAGACATTTAATTTCACCATAGAAACAGCAACAGTCGTTTCTTTTCTATTCTCCATCTTCCCCCTCCTAAAATGTAAATATATCTTTACAAAATTGTATAATATATCCAAATTGATGTAAATATATATTTACATCAATTCTTACACACAAAAAAAGAAACCGGCTACTTTACTTCGTAAAACAGCCGATTTCTTCTATATGTTTCATCGTACGCGCTAGTACATCGTCGCGCATAATAAAGCTAAATTTTCTATCCGTTTTAATGTTGTCAGGAATGTCTGTTAATAAAACAGATCCCTTCGTTTCTTCGTAATGCGTATGTGCTTCTACCGCACTAATTGTTGCAAAATAAATGTTTTTAATGATTATTTTGTCTTTTCCAGATACTTTATATTGTCCTAAGTAAGTTAAATCAGAAACGATGCCGCCAGTTTCTTCATGAACTTCTCGAACCGCCGCTTCTTCCGGTGTTTCCCCAAGTTCCACCTTACCACCTGGAAATTCAAGACCGCGACGTAAGTGATGCGTTAATAACCATTGATCCCCGTACCGGCATACAACCCAAACATGCCTTGGCTCAGGAGAAAATGGATAACGTTCAAACGATAATTGTACAGTGTTGTGGTAATAATCTTTAAATTTGTACATGCCATTACTCCCCTATTGATGGTTACAAGTTTTTCCTACCACAAATTGTAGCATATTCTCGCTTTTCTGCATAATATTATCCAATTATAATCCATTGATTATTCCCATTTGCGCGACTAATTCTTTCGTCTCATGATTTCCTAAATCGTAAATCATTTTATATGCTTTTTGTAGTTGTTCATCATATCGGTCATTATTTGAATCGTGATGATACTCAACAAATGGAACGTGGGAGCGTACAAATGAACCTAAATCCTCTACATATGCTTGATCGAAGTACTCTCTCAACTCCGTAATCTCCTCATCACTCGCGGAAATCTCAAAATTATACGTATCCGCCGTCTTCACTTGTGAAATTTGACCGTTTCCTATTGATATATAATATGTTTTTTTCTGTTCCATGTAACGCCCTTCTTTCATCCTTTTAATTTCTATTGTTTTCAGCAATTACAAAATTATGTAAAATAAAGAAAAGGAGGGATTTTATGTTCAAAATATTAATTATCGGGATTATCATCGTCCTAGTCATACTAGTACTCTCCGTCATGACGATTAATAAAGGCTATGCCTACAAACATTCCGTTGATAAACCAGAAGATAATCCTTATGCAAAAAAGAATAAGGAGAATTCATAATATGCTTCGTGTACTTCGCGTCGTACTTGCGCTCACTGTGATTATTATGTCAGCAATCGGTCTATATACAGGTCAAAATAACTTTCTACCACTTTCACAATTTCTATTAGGAGTTTTAATGTTCCTCATTGCAATGGAACAAATAAAAAAGAAGGATACAGGAACAGGAGTTATTTGCATTGCTGCTGGTGCTTTCATTTGGATTGTTCTCCTCATTAGCTACATAAAATAGAAGGAGGTTCCTTTATGTTAAAAGGAGTTCGAATCACTTTTTCACTTATTGCTTTATCAATAGCCATTTATAGTTTTATCAGCGGCAACAGAGACATTATGCCTTACCTGTTCATTTTCTTAGGGTTAATGGCATTTACTATAGGTATAGAAGAAATAAAAAAAGACCAAAAATCTAGCGGTACATTTGCTTTCATGGCTGGAACTGGTGCTTTATTTCTTAGTTTGTCAGAACGATTCCGGTAAATAATCTATTTAAAGGATGTTGTAAAATGTTAATTGGCTTACGGATTGTTTTAGGACTTCTCACGCTTCTCACAATCTCGCTTTGCACTTATTCTCTTATTACTGATAATTTCATATTTACCCCATACATACAATTTGCTCTCAGCTGTTCCTTTATTCTTCTAGGGATTAACGAACTGAAATCCGGACGAAAATCAATGAGCATTCCTTTTTTTTCTATTTCTATTCTTATAGTCTTCGTTCTCATATCAAACTACTTTCGCTACGTATAGAATGAAACCTTGAGCAATTTAGCATTTACAAGTACGGAATAAAATAGAGGATAATTTTGAAAAAAGGGGAGATTTGTATGCTAAAAACATTACGCATTATATCGGCTCTTATCGTTATCTCTCTCTCTCTCGCTCTCTATGGAACATTTACAAAACCTCTTGTGACAATGTCCTATATGCTGATTGCCTTATCAATTATGGCCTTTCTCATAAGCGCAGAAGAAAAACAGAAACAAAAGAAAGTAAACAGTACACTCTCCCTCTTTTCTGGCGTATTCACTTTAATCGTTGCTATTATAATTATTATCTCCAGGTAACTAACTCTTTCTATATTAAGGGGGGCTAAAATGCACATAAGACAAATACAACTCATCATCGTTTTTATTACTTTAATTCTATGTTTATACAGCTTATTTACAATGAACTTTCAAATCTTTTCACCTATCATTTTGTTCCTCTTTAGCTTATATGGCATTTTAGTAGGAGTTGAGACGATTCAAAAGCAGCAAAAACAAATTGGAGCTATTAGCATCGGTTTAAGTCTTTTTACGATTGTTTTTGTTATTCCATTTATACTGTTCTTTTAAAGGTGGATTACATATAAAAAACATTCGAATTATAATCGCCACTATTGCTCTTTCTCTCGCTCTATTTAGCTTCTTCACATTATTCGATTCATATTATTGTCAACATTTGTCGGTAAGTCGATATTCCGTGTCGAAACGTTGATATATTTCAAGTTGTGTTCGATATATTTGAAAAATCGTCGATATAATTTCATTTATCATCGTGCTACAAAAAAAACTGCCCTTTCACAGGCAGTTTTTCTACTTATCCAAATACTTTCTCAAGTTCATCTTTATCTTGGCTTAACCAGAATTTCATTAAGCGTTTTGCTCCTTCTAAGTCGTGAAGCTTCGCTTGGCCGCATTGTGTTTCATTTGCAGCTGGAATTTCTGTAATTTGAACCGCATCTTTTAATGTTAGTTCTAATAAATCAATGATTTCTCGAACTGTCGGTGTTCCGCTTACTACAAGATAGTATCCTGTTTGGCAGCCCATCGGTGAAATATCGATAATATCGAAGTGCGGATAACGATCAATATATTTACGTAAATTAAATGCTAATAAATGTTCTAACGTATGAATAACATCTGGCTTCATTGCTTGTTTATTCGGTTGGCAAAAACGAATATCGAATTTATTTACAATACCGTCACTACCTACATTGTGAACTCCGCAATGTCTTACATAAGGTGCCTTTACAATCGTATGATCTAATTCAAAGCTTTCTACTGATGGCATACAACATCTCTCCCGCTTTTAATTTAATTCCGTTATATCCAATATGATATAACGGAAATCGACATTAGTAAAGTAATATGTACAGTCGTGCTATAATACTTTAAGACTATGCTGAAAAGGAGACCGTTATGAAACAGATTTTTATTGGCATTATACGCTTTTATCAAAAGTTCATTTCTCCGATGACACCACCAACGTGCCGCTTTTATCCGACTTGTTCTCATTACGGATTAGAGGCGTTTCAAAAACACGGTGCCCTCAAAGGTTTTTGGCTTACTTGTAAGCGTATATTAAAATGTCACCCTTTCCACCCGGGAGGATTTGATCCTGTCCCAGATAAAAAGGATGACAAAGTAAATTCTTAATTGTCGTAACCATTCACAACTAAATCTAATTTTCCTGTGTCAGGATCTATAACAAGACCGTGAACAGGTACTTCTTCTGGAAGTAATGGGTGGTTACGAAGTACTGATACGCTATGTTCTACACTTTCTTCTACACTAGAGAAGCCGCGCAGGAATTTTTCTAAATCGATTCCTGAGTAACGAAGTGTATCTAATTTCTCTTCTGTTATACCGCGTTCTTTCATCTTCTCAATCGTACTGCTTGCTTGAATTTTTGCCATACCACAATCGTGGTGACCAACTACACAAACTTCATCAGCACCAAGTTCGTACACAGCAACTAAAATACTACGCATAATACTTCCAAACGGATGTGAAATAACAGCGCCTGCTACTTTAATAATTTTCACATCACCGTTACGCATATTCATCGCTTTCGGTAATAATTCAACAAGACGAGTGTCCATACAAGAAATAATTACCATTTTTTTGTTTGGGAATTTCCCTGTTTCATACTCTTCGTATTTTTTCTCTTCAACGAATTTTTCATTGTATTGTAAAATCTCTTCTAATGACTTCATAGTAAAGGACCGATACGATAAACTTAACTAAATCTATACAATTCAATCAAATTTATACAAGTTAGTGCTTCACCGTGTTCTCGCAACCCCAAAGGGACGAGGGGTTGCGAGAACACGAGGCAGTATCGTTACCTCCTATTATCAAGCATTTAACTTTACCCATCTTGATAAATTTATCGACGCATTTACATCCCTATCGTGATAACTATTGCATGAAGCACAACACCACTCACGTATTTTTAAACTCCACTGTCCTTCTGGTTGAACTGAATGGTCGTATTTTACGCCGCAACATGAACAAATCTTGCTTGAGGCGAACCATTTATC